>NZ_JBNCKQ010000001.1:0-1464355 GCF_049841615.1 Micromonospora sp. DT63
CCCGGACGCGTACGCCCAGTGGGAGCAGCAGGCCACCGACCTGGTCGCCCAGCACTGGAACAGCTGACCCACCGCACCAACCGATGGCCGGCACCCCAAAACCGGGGCGCCGGCCATCGGCATACCCGCCCGGCACCCCGAAACCGGGGTGCCGGCCATCGGCACACCCAACCCCGCCCACTGACCTGGCCGCCACCTCGAAACCGGGGGCCGGCCAGCGGCATAGCCAGCTTCGCCAGAGTGACCGGCCGCCCCCGCACATCCACCGCTGCAGTTCCGATGAACGGCGTTGTCGGCCTGCGTGACGGTGAATCTTGGACAGTTTCCGTTAGCTGCTAACGGAAACTGTCCAAGATTCACCGATGCGACGTAGCGGAGCGGCGTGGTTGGCGCGGAGTGATCCGATCGGCGGGCGGGTACGTACCTCCCGGCGGGGACCGGCGGAAGGGCAGAGGCATGGCCGCAGTGGGTGACGGCACCGAGCACCAGGCAGAACACGAACCGGGGCAGCAACCAACCCACCCGGCGGCGGCGCGCTCGGCGGTGGCGCAACCGGCGGCGCGGTCGGGGGTGGAGCGTTCGGCCGCAGCTCAGCCGGAGTGCGAGGGCGGCTCGGCTCGGCCCGCCTCCGACGCAGGGCGCCGGTCGGAGACGGAGCCGCGACCACCGGAGGCCGACGCCGCACCGGGGCGCTGGTCGGTCGGTGCCCGGCTGCTGTTGGCCGCCGCGGCTGTGGTGCTGGTTCTCGGGGCCTCGGCGGTGGTGGTCATCGTCGCCGACCCCTACCGTCTCGGCCAGACCTACTCTGGCGTACCCGACGGCGTCCACCCGGACGGCAGCCGACGGGACGCTACCCGGCCGGATGCGGCAGCGGCCGCCGAGCAGACGATGACGACGCCGCTGGCTGGGCGACAGAAGGCCACCTTCGTGCTGGCGGACGGGTTGTCGTCGTTCGACCTTCGGGTGGGCGACCTGGGCGACGACCTCTATCGGATCAGCAGCCCGGCCGGCTCGGGCGTGGCAGTCCGTCCCGTGGTGCAGGGTGAGACCGTCCGGCTCGGGGTGGTGGCCACCGGCACGTCCGAGGGGCGGGCCGCGCGGGTGCTGCTCAGCGAGCGGGTCGCCTGGCGTCTGCGCCTGGAGGGCGGGGTGGGCGAACAGGTGCTTGACCTGGCGCAGGCGCGACTTCTGGGCGTGGACTTCGTCGGCGGCTCCGCCCGCACCGACCTCATCCTGCCGCCGGTGAACGGCGGCACGACGACCGTGCGGCTGACCGGTGGCGTCAACCAGTTCGACATCCGGGTGCCGGGCACTCCACCGGTACGGGTGCGGGCGGGAGCCGGGGCCGGTTCGGTCGCGGTCCGCGACGAGCGTTGGGCCGGGGTCGCCGCGGGTGCGTTGCTGAGTACGCCAGGGTGGGACCGCTCGGCCAACCGGCTCTTCCTTGACCTGGTCGCAGGTGCCGGCACCGTGACGGTGACCGAGTCTCGGTGACCGTCCCGCGACTCGGACGCCGACCAGGTCCGTCGGGCGCCGACCAGGTCCGTCGGACGCCGACGAGGTTCGTCGGACGCCGACCAGGTCCGTCGGGCGCCGGCCGGTGTCGCCGGGCGGTGACGTCGGGGTGCTGGTTGGGGCCGTCGCGCAGTGGCCCGGGCGGGGCAGCGGCCAAAGACGGCGACGTCAGCCGGTGTGGCCGGGGGAGCGGGCCGAATGCGGGGCCGCCGGCGGAGCGGGCCGAACGCGGGGCGGGCTGAATGCGGGGTCACCGGGGCAGCGGGCTGAACGCGGGGCCACCGGGGAGCGGGCCGGGGAGCGGGCCGGATGTCGGGCGGGACTTCGGGCCGCTGCGTGGGACGCCGACCGGCCCGCCCGTGACGTGCTGGGTCGGAGGTCACCCCTGCTGGGAAGCGCCGCTGCCCGGGGAGGGCGCGAGCGTACAGTCGGGCGGTGGAGCGTACCGAATCGATGCTGGCAGAGACCCGACCGCCCGGCGTGGCCGACGTCGATCCCGGCAGCGTGCTGCTGCCGGGCCACGACGTGCCGTTGGGGCGGTACACGACCGTCCGGCGGTTGTTGCCGCAGCGGCCTCGGCGGATGGTCGGCGCGTGGTGCTTCGTGGACCATTTCGGCCCGGACGACGTGGCGCAGCGCCCCGGCATGGAGGTGCCACCGCACCCGCACACGGGTCTGCAGACGGTGACCTGGCTCCTCGACGGCGAGATCATTCACCGCGACAGCCTCGGCAACGTCCAGGCGATCCGGCCCGGCCAGTTGAACGTGATGACCTCCGGGCACGGCATCGCCCACTCGGAGCGGTCGCCGGCCACGCACCCGCCGGTCATGCACGGTGTGCAGCTCTGGGTGGCGCTGCCGGACCCGGCGCGGGCCGGCTCCGCGGACTTCGCCCACCACGCCGACCTGCCACGGTGGCGCGACGGCGACCTGGACGCGACCCTGCTGGTCGGCGAGTTCGCCGGCCAGCGGTCCCCGGCGGTGGTGCACACCCCGCTGGTGGGCGTGCAACTCGAGCTGGGTGGGGCTGCGCCGACCACGCTGTCGTTGCGGCCCGATTTCGAGTACGCCCTGCTGGCGATGTCCGGCTCCGCCGAGGCCGCCGGGGTGGGCTTCGAGCCGGGCGCGTTGCTCTACCTGGGTTCGGGTCGGCGCGAGGTGACCGTGCGCGGTGGGGCGGGGGCCCGGCTGTTGCTGCTGGGGGGCACGCCGTTCGAGGAGCCGCTGGTCATGTGGTGGAACTTCGTGGGCCGCTCGCACGAGGAGGTCGCCGCCGCTCGTCAGGACTGGATGGCCGGCCGGCGATTCGGAGTGGTGGCCGACGACGCGGCGTCGCCGCTGCCGGCGCCCGCCCTGCCCACCACCCGGCTCAAGGCGCGCGACCGCACCGGCGGCCTGCACGGCTGACCGGCACAGGCCGGGTCAGGACGCACGCCGGGTCAGGACGCACGCCGGGCCGGGACGCGCGCCGGGACGGGATGCGCGCCGGGCCGGGATGCGCGCCGGGCCGGGACGCGCGCCGGGACGGGATGCGCGCCGGGCCGGGACGCGCGCCGGGCCGGGACGCGGGCCGGATCGGGACACGCCGCGCCTGGGCGGGCTGGGGCGGCGGTTGGCCGACGGTGGCGTGGGTAGTCGCCGGCATGGCGACCACTCTGATCACGCCCGTGGAGGACCGCAAACGTCTGGCCCGCCGGCTGGCCGGGAGCGGACGGGGCTTCGCCGAGCAGTACGGCTTCCGCGTGACCAACAATCCGGCGAGCCTGTTCCAGGTGCTCTACCTCGCGGTCCTGCTCGCCCGCCGGGGTGACTTCCGGCGGGCGGTGGACGGCGCGCGGGCGCTGCGCGACGAGGGGTGGGACAGCGCCGCCCGGCTGGCCCGGTCGCTGCACCGGGACCGGGTGCGGGTGTTGCGCGACAGTGGTCAGCGCGGGGACGTCGACGCGTTGGCCGACGTGCTGGGTGATCTGGCCCGGACGGTCGTCGAGCGGTACCGGGGCGACCTGCGCCGGTTGCGTGCGGTCGCCCACCACGAGCCGGCTGCCGAGCGTGCGCTCCTCGCCGACCTGCCCGGGGTGGACGACCAGGTGGTCGACCTGTTTCTGCGCGAGGCACAGGCGCTGTGGCGGGAGGTGGCGCCGGTCGCGGACCGGCGGGCGCTGGCGGCGGCCCGTCGGCTGGGGTTGGGCCGCTCGGCGGATGACCTGGCCGGCTTGGCAAGCGGCGAGTCCGAGCGGCTGGCATGGCTGGTGGGGGCCCTGGCCCGGGTCGATCTGGAGCACCGGTACGCGGAGCTGACCGGGCGTCCCTGACGTGCCCTGGCCCACACTTCGCCAAAAACTGACCGTACGGAGGATGGTCTGTCGTATGGTTGTACCCGGCAGTGCTGACCGCTCGGTTCGAGCGGCCATCCACCGCCTGGTGACCCGCGACCGGTTCGGACGCGGTTCACCGCCTGGACAGGTTTGTGTGGCGCCCCCGGTCGCGGTTCGTGGCCAAGGGGCGCCCGCCTGTCCCGGCGAGGCGCCGCCGTGACGCACGGGCCGCCGCCCGTGACACACAACCGCCGCCGCCCGTGACGCAGCCGGGCGTGAGCGCTCAGCGGGCCAGACCCGCCAGCAGGTTCACCGTGACGGCGATGATGAACGCGCCGAACAGGTACGACACCATCGAGTGCCGCAGCACCGTACGACGCATCTCGTTGCTGGTGAGGTTGGTGTCGGAGACCTGGAACGTCGTCCCGATGGTGAAGGCCACGTACGCGAAGTCCGAGTACCGGGGCGGCTCGGGCTGATTGAAGTTCACCCCGCCGTCGGGGCCCGTGTAGTAGATCCGGGCGTACCGGGCGGCGAACACGGTGTGCACCACCAGCCAGGACAGCACCACGCTGAAGACGCCGAGGCCGCCGTACAGGTCCCGGCGCGGGCCGGGTGGCGCCGCGTGGGCGCTGGCCACGACGAGGCCGACAGCCAGCAGGCTGGCGAGGCAGGCGATCAGCAGCACCACGTCCCGGATGGCCCGGTTGGGATCTTCGTGTACGGCGAGTCGGGCGGTGCGGGTCGCGTCCATCGGCCAGAGTTTGCGCCACACCAGCACCAGCCAGCTCAGCGCGGCGGCGTCCCAGCCGGCCAGCGGGGCGAGCGATGGCGACAGTGTCAGCGCGAAGACGCAGCCGGCGATGGCGCCGACCACCGCCACGACGACGAGCTGCCCCGCCGCCGGGGTGTGCCCGTCCGGGGGGCGGGACAGCGGACCGGTGCGGCTCATCCGCGCCGCCCGCCCGTCGCGGCGGACGCCACCACCGCCGGGTCAGATGCCGCGCAGATGCTGCGACACCCGGTTGTGCTTCTTGTCCCGGGCCTGCGCGGCGCGTTGCGAGGGGCCCACCTCCGGGGCGGCCTCGATGCCTGCGGACCGGGCCACCTCGGTGCCGTTGGCGTAGTCGACGGGCGGCAGGGCGCGCAGCGCCTTGAGCACGTCCGGCGGGGCACCCTCGCGTTCGGCCTCGCGGACCACGTCGTCCTTCTCGGCCGGGTAGTCCAGGCTCGACAGGTACTGCAGGACGTCCGCGTAGCTCGCCATGTCTGGGGCTCCCTCGGGGCATCGATGTGGTCACGACCGGCGGCGGTTACCCGTCCGCCGTCCGGTCACGCCCGGCTCGGCGCAGGAAATCGCCCGGCTGGGCGCAGGAGGTCGCGCTGGTCGTCGCGGGAGATCCGGCGTCGTTTCCACGACGGCGCGGCGGGTACCCGCAGGCGCCGCCGACAAGCCCGAGGGAGTACGCGATGAACTACGACACCTTCGTCGACCAGGTTTCCCAGCGCACTCGGACGTCGTCCGAGCAGGCGGTCGAGTTGACCCGGGCCGTGCTGGAGACGTTCGCCGAGCGGCTGACCGGCGGGGAGGTGCTGGACCTGGCCGCGCAGCTTCCGCAGCCGTTGCAACTGGTGCTCAAGCCCAGCCCGAGCACCGAGCAGGCGGACCGGTTCGGAGCGGCCGAGTTCGTGGCGCGCGTGGCGCTGCGCGCCCGCGTGGAGGAGCCGGCCGCGCGGGACGCCGTCCGGGCGGTGTTCACCACCCTGCGTGAGGCGATCACCGGCGGGGAGTTCGACGACGTGGCGACCCAGTTGCCGCGCGACTACCGGGGCCTCGTGGAGCAGGCGATGGCGCCGGGCGCCACGTTGCGCCGCGCCTGACGACAGTGCCAGAAATCGAGACGCACAGCGGTTGGCCAGGGCAACCATCGACGTCCGGCTTGGCGTGTCGATCGGCCCTGGCCTAACCTTGTCGTGCGAGGGGAGTACTTCCCACGAACCATTCCGGTCAGTACGGCACGCCCGGCGTGCCTCGGGTGGTTGCCCATCTGGTGATGGGTGAAGGAGACCTCGAACATGACACGGTGTTCGAGGAGACCCCATGACCGAATTGTCATATCTAGCCGCTGCGAGTGATCTGTCGTCGGTGGGTACGCCCACCCTCTGGGCGGTGACCATCGCCGGCGTGGTGCTCCTGCTGGTGCTGGACTTCCTGGTGACGCGCAAGCCGCACGAGGTGTCCATGCGCGAGGCGATCGGCTGGTCGGCGTTCTACGTCGCGCTGCCGCTCGCGTTCGGCGGCTGGGTCTGGTCCCGCTACGGCTCCGAGCAGGGCGTGCAGTACCTGACCGGTTACCTCGTCGAGAAGTCCCTCTCGGTCGACAACCTCTTCGTCTTCATGCTGCTGCTGGCCGCATTCGCGGTGCCGGCCGTGCTCGCCCAGCGCGTGCTGCTCTACGGCATCGCCGGCGCTCTGGTGCTGCGGGCGGTCTTCATCGCCCTCGGCGCGGCGGCCCTGCAGACCCTCGACTTCGCCTTCCTGCTCTTCGCGATCATCCTCGTCGCCACGGCGGTGAAGCTGCTGCGCGACGCTCTCTCCGGGCATCAGCAGGAAGTCGACATCAACAAGATGCGCTCGGTGAAGCTGCTGCGCAAGATCATGCCAGTGGTCGACGAGTACCACGGCACCCGGATGACCGTTCGGCAGGGCGCGAAGCGGGCACTCACCCCGTTCGCCCTGGTGGTCGTCGCGGTGCTGGCCACCGACATCGTGTTCGCTGTCGACTCGGTGCCCGCGGTGTACGGCATCACCGAGGACCCGTACCTGGTCTTCGCCACCAACGCGTTCGCGCTGCTCGGCCTGCGGGCGCTCTACTTCGTCCTGCACGCGGCGCTGAGCCGGCTGGTGCACCTCAGCTACGGCCTGGCGACCATCCTGGCGTTCATCGGCCTCAAGCTGGGCCTGCACTGGGCGCACGGCATCTGGCCCGGCGTGCCGCAGATCCCCACCCTGGCCTCGCTCGGCGTGATCATCGGCGTGCTGGCGGTGGTCACCCTGACCAGCCTGCGGGCCACCCGGGGCGGCACGCCCGAGCAGCGCGAGGTCGTCACGGAGCGGCACTGACCGCGCCGCGCCGGGTCGACGAGGGCGTACGCCAGAAAGCCTCCGACCCGGCCGGCCCGGGTGGTACGACTGTGCAATGGGAATCGTGTCACCGGGCTTTCAGGGTCGGCCCCGCTCACAGGAGCCGGCCCTGCCACCCGGTCAGTACCTGACCGAGGACTTTCCGGTGCTGTCGGCCGGCCCGACACCCCGGGTCTCCCTGGACACCTGGGAGTTCGTCATCTCCGCCGAGAACGGCACCGAGTACCGGTGGTCGTGGCAGGAGCTGATGGCGCTGCCGCAGGAGACCCCGATGGTCGACATCCACTGCGTCACCCACTGGTCGAAGCTCGGCACCACCTGGCAGGGCGTCTCCCTGGACACCCTGCTCGACGGCGTGGACACCGGCGCGCACTTCGCGCTCGCCCACTCGTACGGCGGGTACACCACCAACCTGCCGCTTGACGATCTGCGCGGTGGCCGGGCCTGGGTGGCGCACACCTTCGACGGGGCGCCGCTGCCGGCCGAGCACGGCGGCCCGGCGCGGCTGCTGGTGCCGCACCTGTACTTCTGGAAGTCCGCCAAGTGGGTGCGTGGCATCCGGCTCAAGACGATGGACGAGCCGGGGTTCTGGGAGACGGCCGGCTACCACGACTACGGCGACCCGTGGCGCGAACAGCGGTACCAGGGTGACTGAGCGGGCCGTGGCGACGGGCACCCCGGCCCGGGCGCCGATCAAGTGGCAGGTGGCGCGGCTGGTGGAGCGCCGGGTCGAGACGGCGACGGCGCAGACGCTGGTCCTGGAGGTGCCGGACTGGCCGGGGCACCTTCCCGGGCAGCACGTCGACGTGCGGTTGACCGCGCCGGACGGCTACCAGGCCGCCCGGTCGTACTCGATCGCCGGGCCGGCGGTGGACGGCCCCGGCGGCCCGCGCATCGAGGTGACCGTCCAGCGGGTGCCCGACGGTGAGGTGTCGCCGTACCTCATCGATGTCTTCGGCGCCGGCGACCCGGTGGAGGTCCGCGGACCGCTCGGCGGCTGGTTCATCTGGCGGTCGGAGGACACCGCGCCGGTGCAGCTGGTCGCGGGTGGCTCCGGCATCGTGCCGCTGATGGCGATGATCCGGGCGCGGCGGGCGATCGGCAGCAGGGTGCCGTTCCGGCTGATCTACTCGGTGCGTACCGCGGAGGACGTGATCTACGCCGACGAGCTGCGCCGCCGGGTCCGCGACGACTTCGGCCTCGATGTGGCGTACGTCTACACGCGCGAGGCGCCCGACGGTTGGCGCGGCGAGCCGCACCGGATCGGCCTGGCCGACGTGAACACCCACGGTTGGCCGCCGGACCTGGAACCGCAGACGTACGTGTGCGGGCCGACCGGGTTCGTGGAGGCCGTGGCCGATCTGCTGGTCGGGCTGGGCCACCCGTCGCGGCGGATCAAGACCGAACGCTTCGGCCCCACCGGCTGAGAGCCCGCCCGCTGCCTGTCCCGCCCGCCGCCTGTCCCGCCCGCCGACGCAACGTCGAGGAGACCCGATGACCGAGATGTCGTACCTGGACGGCAACATGCTCGACGGCCCGATGCGCGAGCTGTTCACCGTCGACCTGAGCACCGCGATGGGCCGCTGCGAGAACTGCGGGATGACCGGCTCGATGGCCAGTCTGCACGTCTACTCGCACGCGCCGGGCCTGGTCGCGCGCTGCCCGTCCTGCGAGTCGGTGATGGTGCGCCTGGTCCGCGCACCGGACCGGGCCTGGCTGGACATGCGCGGCGTCACCTACCTCCAGGTGCCGATGCCGATGGAACGGCCGCTTCCCGAGCCGCTCTGACGGGTCACCCGGCGCCCACGCCGCTGCGGCAGACTGGCCGGATGAGCACCGGTCGGTGGCACGGCGTTCCACCGCGGGCCCGGCTTGTCGTGTCGGCGGCCGTCCTGGTCTTCGCCTACGGCACCGTCGTGCACGTGCTGCAGGTGTTCGTCCCCGGGCTCCGGCCGCCGCTCGCCCTGCCCGGGTGGCTCGCCGCCTACTTCGTGTCCCTGACCCTGTGGGATCCGTTGGCGGCGCTGCTGCTGGCGGCTCGCCGTCGGGCGGGGCTCGCGCTGGGCTGCGCCGTGCTGGTGACGGACGCCGCCGCGAACGGGTACGCCAACTACGTGCTCGACCCCGCCGGTGGCGTCACACCGGGCCGGATCGGGCAGGCCGTCATCACCGCCCTCGCGGTCGCCTTCGTCGGGTCCACCCCGTGGCTGGCCCGGTGGTTCGTCCGGCCCGCGACACAGCGCCACTGAGCGGAGCCGCCGCTACGGCGCTTCCGCATCCGCCTCGGCCCGGATGGCGCGGACCGCGTCCACCACAGCGGACAGTCAGCTGACCGGACGGGGCAGGACCGGGGCCACCGTGTCGACGCGGCGTGCTGCCTCTGCGGCGACCCCGATCCGGGTGCTCCGGCTCAACGCACGATCTCCGCGAGGATGTCCACCTGCCCCGGGTCCGGGGCGTAGCAGTACAACACCAGCTCGTCCGCGCCGAACTCCCGGTACGCGGCCACGGTGTCGACGATCTGCGCCGGGTCGCTCAACGGCTCGCCCCAACCGGGCCGGCCGGTGAACGCGTAGTAGGCGGCGATGGCGCCGCGGGCCTCGTCGATCGTGGCGGCCGACCCGACCGCGACGTTGACCTGGCACACGAGGCGCGGCCGACCGGGACGGCCCGCCGCCTCCCACCCCTCCCGCACGGTGCGGACCAGGGGGCCGGCCCAGGCCAGGGGCGCCGCGCAGACGAACCCGTCGGCGTACCGTCCGACCCGCCGCAGTGCCGGCGCGGCGAACCCACCGATCAGCATCGGTGGCCCCCCGGGCGTGGTGGGGCGGGGCCCGATCGTCGTGCCGCGGTACGGCTCGCCCCGCCAGATCTCGCGCAGGGCGGCGAGTTGCCCGTCGAGCAGTCGACCTCGCTGCCCGATCGGCGTGCCGGCGGCGACGTGGTCGTCGTCGCGACCACCGACGCCGATGCCGAGGACGAAGCGGCCAGCGGACATGCGGTCCAGGGTGGCGACCTGCTTGGCCAGCAGGGCGGTCTCGCGCAGCGGGCCCAGCAGGACTTCCGTCTGGAGGCGGATGCGCGTCGTGGCGCCGGCGAGGACCGCCAGGGCGGTCAACGGTTCGGGATTGTCGAAGGTGAGGCGGTCCAGCAGAGCGAGGCTGTCGAAGCCGAGTGCTTCGGCGGTCGTGGCCCAGTCGAGCAGACGGGCCGGTGCGCTGATGGGCAGGCCGAGGCCGATGTCCATGTCGATCTCCGTAGGGTGGGCAGCGTGAACTGAAGCCGCCACCTTCTCCTCGCTCGCGGCGAGGTCCCGAGTTCATCTGCGACGTGTTTCTCGAACCAGGGATACGAAGTTCCGCGCCAACTGTATGCGGCATCCGCCGGGGCGTCCCGGCTTATCCGCCGCAGCGCGCGATGATCGACTCCGTTTCACCGAAATCGGGGTGTCCGAGCACCCGGGACACCCCGATTTCAGCGAAGTCGAGTCGATCAACCGCCGTCGCGGCGAACGCGTCGGAAACTCGGGTGCGGGCGGCGCGGCCGGATCCGTAGGCTCCGATCTCCGGCCCGTCCGGGCTGCCCCCGTCCAAGGATCGGAGCTGAGCGCAGCGATGGCCAGTCACCTCTTCGCGGTGTGTTTCGGTGCGAACGAGCCCCTGCGTGTCGCACGCTTCTGGTCCGAGATCCTGGGTCGGGAACTGGTCGACGACCCCCGCGACGGCGTCCTCGTGCTGCCCGACGACAAGTCCGGCTTCCGGCTCCGCTTTCCGCAGATCCCGGAGCCGAAGGTCCTGCAGAACCCGGCACACCTCGAACTGACCAGCGACTCGCCGGAACACCAGCGGCAGACGGTGGCCAGGGCGTTGGAGCTGGGCGCGCGGCACACCGACGTCGGCCAGCTCCCCGAGGAGAGCCACATCGTGCTCGCCGACCCCGAGGGCAACGAGTTCTGCGTCCTCGGTCCGGGTAACACGTTCCTCGCCGGCTGCGGTTTCCTCGGTGATCTGGCCTGCGACGGAACACAGGCCGTCGGCTACTTCTGGAGCGCGGCGCTCGGCTGGCCGCTGGTCTGGGACCAGGACGAGGAGACCGCCATCCAGTCACCCCTGGGCGGCCCGAAGATCACCTGGGGTGGTCCACCGTTGATGCCGAAGGGTGACCGGGACCGGGTGACGCTCGACCTCGCCGTCGACGACGGCGACGACCCGCAGGCGGAGGTCGACCGTCTGCTCTCCCTCGGCGCCACAGTGGTCGGCACCGACGGGCAGGGCGCGGTGGTGCTGGCCGACCCCGACGGCACCGAGTTCCGGCTGCTGATGCCCCGGTAGTGCGGTGATCAGGAACGCGCACGAGGTGGCGTGACACGGGCGCTGGTTAGGCTGGACGCGTGACTGACGCGGCGGGGCCGATCGAGCCGTCGGGGGTGTGGGCCACCGCCGTGGGCGTGGCCCGGGTGCGGGCGATGGAGACGGCACGCGAACAGCCGTTGTTCCGGGACCCGCTGGCGCTGGCCTTCGCCACGGCCGGCGGGCGAGGCCCCGGGACGCCGCCGCGCGCGCACGCGGACGAGGTGGCACGGCGCCGCTGGCTCGGTGTGGCCTTCTCGATCGTCATCCGGACGAAGTTCCTGGACGACCTGCTGGATCGGGCTGTCGCGTCCGGCGTCCGGCAGGTCGTGCTGCTCGGAGCCGGGATGGACAGCAGAGCCTTCCGGATGGACTGGCCGGCGGGCACCCGGTTGTTCGAGGTCGACACGGCCGAACCGCTCGACTTCAAGGCCGCGGTGCTGCGGCAGGAGCGTGCCGTTGCGCGCTGCCAGCGGATCACCGTTCCTGTCGACCTGCGCGAGGACTGGCCCGGCGCCCTGGCCGCGGCCGGGCACGACCCGGCGCAGCCGACCGTGTGGATCGCCGAGGGACTGCTGATCTATCTACCCGGGGACGCGGTGGAGTCGCTGCTCGAACGGGTCGGCGCGCTGTCCGCCGCAGGCAGCAGGATGGGCCTCACCCTGGGCTCGCGCGGTGTGGTCGAACGCTTCCGCGACGACGCCGCCGCGGGATCGGCAGCGTCGATGTGGGTCTGGGAGATGCCGGAGGACCCGGTCGGCTGGCTGCACGGCCTCGGCTGGGAGGCGGAGACCTTCACCCTGCGTGAGCGTGCCGCAGCCTACGGGCGTCCGGTGCTCACCCCGCCGGAGCAGGACGAGGGCGTGGGTGGCCTCGTCTCGGCGGTTCGTGCCGCGCACTGAGCACGACGGAGGCCGGGGTGTGGGTCAGCCCGGCGTGAGGAGGCAGAACTCGTTGCCCTCCGGGTCGGCGAGGACGGTCCACGGGATGTCGATGTCGCCCAGGTCGACGGCGGTGGCGCCGAGCGACAGCAGTCGGGCCGCCTCGGCCTGCAGGTCGTCACCCGGGTAGGGGCGCACGTCGAGATGGACGCGATTCCACACCGTCTTCACGTCGGGTGTACGGAGAAACTGCAGATAGGGGCCCACACCCTTGGCGGAGCGCAGCACCGCGCTGTCGTCGGTCACCCGGTGCACGGCCCAGTCCGTCGCCTCACCCCAGAAGCGGGCCATGACCTGCGGATCCGCGCAGTCGACGATCACCGAGGCGATCGGTCCGGTCTCGTCGTAGAGCGAGTCCAGGACGCAGAACTCGTTGCCCTCCGGGTCGGCCATGACCGTCCACGGCACGTCGCCCTGGCCCACGTCGGCGAGCGTCGCGCCGAGACCCTGCAGCCGCGCCACCAGCTCCGACTGGTGGGCCGCCGAGGTGGTGGCCAGGTCGACGTGCACGCGGTTCTTCACCGTCTTGGGTTCCGCCGAGACGACGAGGTCGACGCAGACGGCGACGGGGTCGGGATAGACGAAGCCCTCGGGTTCGAGGTTGGTGACACCCGGTCCCTCGCTGGAGATGCCCCAGCCGAGCGCCTTCGCCCAGAAACCGCCCAGGGCGGCGTCGTCCCGGGCCTTCATGTTGATCTGCACAAGCCGCGTTGCCATGCCGACGATGCTAGGCGGACGCGCGCGGCCGGTGCAGACGGCGTACGCCCGCTTGATTGTGATGTGGTTCCGCAGCCGGCCATCGAGCACCAGCGGCGGGCCTGGTTGAGGCGGTCGGGCGCGGCGGGCCGGTTGGACAACTGCCGCGCCGGTCGGTCAGAGTGGTCCGCCGTGAGATACCTGCGCAGCGGTGGTCCGGCCGCCATCCGGCGACCCCGGCCCGCCGACGTCGACGAGTTCGTGGCGGCCGCGAGGCGTAGCCGGGACCTGCACCACCCGTGGCTGGCCGCGCCGGCGACCCCGCAGGAGTACGATAACTACCTGCGCCGCATCCGCCGCCGGGACAGCGCCGGCTACCTGATCTGCGACCGGGCCAGCGGTGCGATCGCCGGCTACGTGAACATCAGCGGCATCGTGCTGGGCGCGCTGCGCGGCGGCTACCTGGGGTACGCGGCGTTCGAGCCGTACAGCGGCACCGGGCACGCCTCGGCGGGCATCGCGCTGGTGATCGACCACGCGTTCACGACGGCCGGCCTGCACCGCCTGGAGGCGAACATCCAGCCGGGCAACGAGCCCTCGCGGCGGGTGGCCCGCAAGCTCGGCTTCCGCCTGGAGGGCTTCTCCCCGGACTACCTGTTCATCGACGGCGCGTGGCGCGACCACGAACGCTGGGCCATAACCGCCCCCACCCCACCTCCCACTCCCACCCCACCTCCCGCGTGATCAAGAGGTTCGCGTCACCGACAGCGGCGTGTCGTGACGCGAACCTCTTGATCAACAGGGCAGGGCGGGAGTGGGCGGTCAGCTGCCGGGGCGGGGGAAGGCCACCGGGCTGCGGAGGCCGGATCGGTTGACCGCGCGGATGCCGAAGAAGACGTTGTCCTTGGACAGGTCGATGCTGACCTCGGTGACGTCGCCGACGGGGATCACCCGTTGCCACTCGGCGGCCGTGGTCTCGCGCCACACCACCTCGTAGCCGGCCAGGTCCGGCTCGTCGCCGTGCTGCCAGCGCAGTGTCGTGTTGTTGGTCAGGTCGGTGGTCACGATGATGGCGCCCTTGGGCGTGCCGGGCGCCTGGGCCAGCGACCACAGCGCCGCGCCGTTGACCCTCGCCACCCGGGCGATGTACCCGAAGTCGCAGAACTCCGGCAGGTCACCGAACTGCTGTCCGTCCTGCACGCGGACGTCCTGGTGCTGGTGGGCGAAGTCCTCGTTCGGTTCGGTGAACCGGGCCGCCGGCCAGCCCTCGCGCAGGAACGAGATGTGGTCGCTGCCGCGCAGGTAGCGGTCCCGCCGGTAGATCACCCGCACCCGCATGCCTGTCGCGTCGTTGTCCGCCACGTCCCGGACGAACCGGGCGAGCTGCCGCGACGGTGAGTCGTTCTCGCCGCCGACGGACTGGCGGGTCGTCGCCTCCGCCGGTGTCTCGGCGGTCGGCACCCCCTCGGCGAACAGCCGCACCGCGTACGGGTCGCGGGTGCCGTCGTCGGCGGTGCTGCTGCCCACGATGTCGTCGC
The DNA here is from genome assembly GCF_049841615.1 of Micromonospora sp. DT63. Lineage (NCBI taxonomy): Bacteria > Bacillati > Actinomycetota > Actinomycetes > Micromonosporales > Micromonosporaceae > Micromonospora > Micromonospora sp. DT63. The sequence goes on from NZ_JBNCKQ010000001.1 coordinate 14,500, forward strand.
TGAACATGCCCTGCACGTCCGCGCCGGCCGCCTTGAGCTGGGCGGCCAGGTACGCCGAGCCGTACAGGCCCTGCTCCTCGGCGGCGACCGCGGCGAACACGATGGTGGCGGCAGTGGGCCGGGTGGCCATCAGCCGCGCCAGCTCCAGCACCACTGCCACGCCCGAGGCGTCGTCGTCGGCGCCGGGCGCGTCGCTGACGGCGTCCATCACGTCGGTGACCCGGGAGTCGTAGTGGCCCGTCACGACGTAGGTGCGGTTCGGCGAGGTGACACCACGCAGGGTGGCCACCACGTTGGTGATCCGGGTGGCGGTGGGGATCCGCGAGGCGGGCTGCTGCACGTACGACTGGAGTTCGACTGTCATCCGGCCGCCGGAGGTGGCCGCGTACTCCTGCAGGCGGGCGTGGATCCAGTCCCGGGCGGCGCCGATGCCCCGCTCGGGGTCGTCCTGGCTGGAGAGGGTGTGCCGGGTGCCGAAGGCGGCCAGCCGGCGCACGATCGCCTCGATCCGGCGTGGGTCGACCTGGCGGAGCAGCTCGCGCAGCTCGCGCTCGGGGCGCTGCGCGCGGGCGGGGCGCCCGGGGCCGGCGGGGCCGGCGTCAGCGGCCGCGGGCGCGGCCAGCGAGGGCACCGCGACGGTGGCGGCGGTCGCCGCGGTGGCGGCGGCGGAGGCGGACAGGAAGGTGCGGCGGGTGGGCCTCGTGGGCCGCTCGCCGATGTCGTCTGATCCCATTCCGGCATCCTGCCCATCGATGGTGACGTTTGTCCATATCGTTGGACGTGGATGGTGCGGGAGCTTTCACCCGCACCGGGTGATGACACTCAGTTGCCGTCGTTCCTACGGTGGGTGTCATGGCTGTCGTGCGCGCGACCCCCGCCGACCCGACCGTCGGCATGGCCTCCGTGACGGGCGTGAGCGGCGACCAGCGGGCGATACCGCCCGAGTTGGGCCCCGACTCGCTCGCCGTGCTCAGCGGCCCCACGTTCCTGTACTCCGACGCGCGCGGCGACGTGCCGCCGGGCAGCATCGGTGGGCTCGTGCACCTGGACACCCGCCTGATCAGCGGCTGGACGCTCACCGTCAACGGCAGTGAGCTGCTGCTGTTGCGGGCCGAAACCCTCGAGCACTACTCCGCGCAGTACGTGCTCACCAACCCCGAGCTGCCGGGGCTGCCGCCGAACAGTCTCGCCATGCGGCGGTTGCGCTACGTCGGCGACGGCTTCCACGAGCGGCTGGAGCTGCTGTCGTTCCAGACCGAGCCGGTCCGGGTGGAGGTGCGCCTGGCCGTCGGCGTGGACTTCGCCGACCTGTTCGAGGTCAAGTCGGTGGTCCGGGACCGCTCCGCGAAGATCGTCCGCGACCACGCCGCCGACGGCTCCGAGCTGTGCTTCTCCTACCGCAACGGCGACTTCTTTGCCGAGACGCGGGTGCGGTGCGCGACGGCGGCGGACCGGATCGACGGTGACGACCTGGTCTGGGACCTGTGGCTGCTTCCGCGCGAGGGGCGGCAGCTGGACCTGCACGTGCCGCTGCCGCCGGGCATGGGCGTGGTCGAGCCGGTGCGGGGCGACATCGCCGACGTCATCCACGGCCGCGCCGACGACCCGCTGCGCCGGTGGACCGAGGACCGGGCGGTGCTGCGCAGCGACAACCAGACGCTGGAGCGCACCATCCGCCAGTCCCGCGACGACCTGGCGGCGCTGCGGCTCGACCTGGAGGTCAAGGGTCAGCGGATCCTGCTGCCCGGCGCGGGACTGCCCTGGTTCCTCACCGTCTTCGGGCGGGACACGCTGATCACCGCGTACCAGACGTTGGTGGCCGGGCCGGCGCTCGCCAAGGGCGCGCTGCTCACGCTCGCCCGGCTGCAGGGCGAGACCTGCGACGACTTCACCGACGAGGAACCCGGCAAGATCCTGCACGAGGTCCGCAGCGGCGAGCTGACCCGCACCGGCCAGAAACCGTACAGCCCCTACTACGGCACCGCCGACGCCACCCAGCTCTGGCTGATCCTGCTGTCGGAGTACTGGCGGTGGACCTGCGACGACGAGACCGTCCGGCACCTGCACGACAACGCGCTGGCCGCGCTGCGGTGGATCGACGAGTACGGCGACCGTGACGGCGACGGCTTCGTGGGGGCGGAGGCGAACCGGATCAGCCTGGCGATGATCGACGCTGCCGAGCAGTTCGGCCACCGGCTGCCCGAGGCGCTCAGCGGGTACGACCGGCAACGGTTGCTGTTCGCCGTCCCGTATCCCACCGCGTGCAGCCCGCAGGCGTGGGCGGCCGGGGCGCCGCTGGCCCTGATCCGCGCGATGCTGGGCATCAACCCGGTCGACGGCCGGCTCACGCTCGACCCGGACATCCCGCCCGAGTTCGGCCGGATAACTGCTCACCGGGTGCGGGCCTTCGGTCAGGAGTGGGGCGTGGAGGCCGTGGGCACCAGCGGTAACGTCCGGCTCGACGCGCGCTGAGCGCGTCGACGTTTGTCCCGGGCTGCGACGGGAAACGGCCCGCAATGACGAAACCTCGTGTGGTGATCGTGGGGGCCGGGTTCGCCGGTTACCACGCGGCGAAGACGTTGAGCCGGATCGCCCGGGACCGGGCCGAGATCGTGGTGCTGAACTCCACCGACTACTTCCTGTACCTGCCGCTGCTGCCCGAGGTGGCGGCCGGCGTGGTCGAGCCCCGGCGCATCGCGGTGCCGCTGACCGGGACCCTCAAGGGTGTCCGGGTGGTGATCGGCGAGGCGGACCACGTCGACCTGCAGAACCGCTGGGTCGGCTTCACCCAGCCCGAGGGGGACAAGAACCGCCTGGCGTACGACCGGCTGGTGCTCGCCGTGGGCAGCGTCAACAAACTGCTGCCCATCCCGGGTGTCACCGAGTACGCGCACGGCTTCCGCGGTCTGCCCGAGGCCGTCTACCTGCACGACCACATCGTCCGCCAGGTCGAGCTGGCCGAGCAGGCCGAGGACCCGGCGGAGCAGCAGGCCCGCTCCACGTTCGTGGTCGTCGGGGCGGGCTACACCGGCACCGAGGTCGCCGCGCACGGGCAGCTGTTCACCGACGCGCTGCACGCGCAGCGGCCCCGGCTGACCGTCCGGCCCCGCTGGATGCTGCTGGACGTCGCCCCCCGGGTGCTGCCCGAGTTGGACAAGCGGATGTCCGAGACCTCGCACAAGGTGCTCAACCGGCGCGGGGTGGACGTGCGGATGGGCACCTCGGTGGCCGAGGCGACCTGCGACGGGGTCAAGCTCACCGACGGCGAGTACGTGCCGACCTGCACGCTGGTGTGGTGCGTGGGGGTGCGGCCGGACCCGTTCGTCAACGAGCTGGGTCTGCGCACCGAGCGGGGCCGGCTGGTCACCGACGAGTTCCTCAACGTCCCCGGCTACCCGGAGGTCTTCGCCTGCGGCGATGCCGCCGCAGTGCCCGACCTGGTCAACCCGGGGCAGATCTGCGGCATGACGGCACAGCACGCGCAGCGGCAGGGCAAGCGCGTGGCGCACAACATCGCCGCGTCGTACGGCTTCGGGCAGCGCAAGCCGTACAAGCACCACGATCTGGGTTGGGTCGTCGACCTGGGTGGCAAGGACGCCGCCGCCAACCCGTTGCACGTCAACCTGGCCGGGCTGCCGGCCAAGGCCGTCACCCGGGCGTACCACCTGATGGCGATGCCGGGCAACCGCACCCGCGTGGGGGCCGACTGGGTGCTCGACGCCGCGCTGACCCGCTCGGCCGTGCAGCTGGGGCTGGTCCCGGCGAACGCGGTCCCGCTGGAGAGCACGTCGCCGGAGGTCGCAATGCACGGCCGCTGAGCGCAACGTGTCGATTCCGGCCGGTCAGCCCCGCGAGGTGGCGGGACCGGCCGGTCCGCGCGGTGGCACAGCAGGCGGCGGCGGTTCGCCGGGGTCCGCCGGTGGGGGTGGGTTCAGTCGTCGCGGCCCGTACTCGCGCAGCAGGATCTGCACGATGCCGGCCGCGGGGATGGCCAGCAGCGCGCCGAGCAGCCCGGCCAGCTCCGCCGCGAGCAGCACGCTCAGCAGCACGGTCAGCGGGTTGAGCCGGACCGCGCGGGACAGGATGAGCGGCTGGAGCAGATGGTTCTCCACCTGCTGGTAGACGACGAAGAAGACCAGCACGATGATCCCGGCGGTGGAGGAGTGCAGGAACCCGGCGCCGGCGGCGAGCACCGCGCCGATCGTCGCCCCCACCAGCGGTATCAGGTCGGCCACCGCCACCAGCAGCGCGATCACGCCCGCGAACGGCACCCCGGTCAGGGCCAGCACCAGAAACGTCAACAACCCGCAGATCACGCTGATCAGCAGGTTGCCGGTGAGGTAGCCGTTGACCGTGCGCGACACCTCCCGGCCGACCCGGCGCAGTCGCTCGCCAGCACCGTCCCCGACCGCCGCGAGGAGGCTGCCGGTGATCCGCGGCGACTCCAACACCATGAGGTACGCCAGCACGACGACCGTGACCAGCCCCGCGACGGTCTCCAGGACACCGCGCAGCACGCCGACGGCGGGTTGACGCAGCCGGCTGCCGGCGTCGCGCAGCTGGTCGGAGTGCTCGCTGACGTAGCGGCGTGCCCCGGTGCGTTCCAGGAGCTGGCCCACCGGGCCGCGGCCGGCGCGCGCGTCGCGCAGCAGCTCGGGCCCCCGATCGGCGAACCGGCCCAGCTCGTCCAGCAGCGGCACCAGGATGACCGTGGCGAGGACCGCCAGCACGACGAACGCGGCGAGGAAGACGAGCAGCGTGGCCACCGCCCGCCGCCGCACGAAGCGACGTTGCAGCCAGTCCACCGCCGGTTTGAGCGCGACCGCGAAGAAGGCGGCCACCACTGCCCAGACCAGCACCCGGCGGGTCGCGTACACGAAGGCCAGGGCGAGCGCGGTCGCCAGCACCAGGCCGATCACGACCAGGGCCCGGCGGGCGGTGGTCCGATCGTCGGCGTTGCTCACCCGGCGGGCCTTCCCCGCGCGCACCCTCGGAAACCCGGCAATGCGGACGCGCGGGCGCGTCCTGGGCCGTGGCTGACAAATGGTCTTCGAGGGGCCCGGCTCGTCCTAGTGGGCGAGTTGCTGGAGCCAGTCCTGCAGGAGTGCGGTCTCGACGGGGCGGAGCGGAACGTCAGTTGGATCCGCCCCGCCGAGGGCGGCATCGAGCGCGAGGGCGCGAGCGGCGAGGGTGGAGTCCGGGGCTGGGCTCGTGTCGGTGGTCAGGGTGTCGATGAGTGCTTCCCGCATGCGCGGTGAGACCTCCGGGTCGCGTTCGCTCTCGGGGATGCCGATCAGGGAGAGCGTGGTGCCGGTTACCGCTGCCAGCGTGAGGTGGGCGGCAAGGACGGGCGGCACCCGTAGGCGGCCGTCGGAGGCGGCGCGGCCGAGGAACGTCATGAGGAGTTCTTGAGCCTGCCGCGCGGCAGGTGGGCGCCGGCCGGGGCGGTCGGTGCCGTACATCAGCAGGTAGAGGGCGGGGTGTTTCAGGCCGAAGTCGACGTGCATGTCCCATCCGCGGCGAATGTCGTCGACCGGGTTGCCGCTCGACGGCAAGGTGTGCTTCTGCGCCAGGTAGAGGTCGAAGGCGTGGATGGCCAGCGACGAAAGGAGCCCGTCCTTGTCGCCGAAGAGCTGGTACAGGGAGGCGGCACGGATGCCTGCCGCCGCTGCGACGGCGCGGGTGGAGAGCGCCTGGGCGCCCTCCCGTTCCAAGAGCTCGGCCGCGACTTCCAGGATCTGCCGGCGACTGCGGGTCTTCGCATCATCCACGGTTGCAATGCTACGGCATAAGGCGTATCACTGGTTCGGACAGCGATACGGAAAATACCGTCGCAGTGATACGGGCAGGAGAGGTCGATGAATCGTGTGGGATACGGCGCCATGCAGCTTGCGGGCCCTGACGTCTGGGGATTCCCGGACGACCCGGAGGCGGCGCGGCGGGTGTTGCGCCTGGCTGTCGAGCTGGGCGTGACCTTCTTCGACACCGCGAACGCCTACGGGCCACGAACGGTGAACCAGCTGATCGGGCAGGCGCTGGGACCGATCCCCGAGGGCGTGATCGTGGGCAACAAGGTCGGCGCAGAGCGCGGCCCGGACAAGTCCTGGATCGTCGACGGTCGCCCGGAGACGGTCCGGCGGCAGGTTCACGAGGCCCTCACCGACATGGGAACCGACGCGAGCGAGCTGACCTACCTCCGACTCGTCGGCGACACCCCCGGCGCGCACCAGGACGTACCCCTGGAGGAGTCGCTCGGCGCACTCGTCCAGCTGCGAGACCAGGGGCTGATCCGCCGCATCGGCCTGTCCGGCGCGTCCCCGCAGCTGCTGGCCCGCGCCCAGCAGATGACCCCCATCGCGGCGGTGCAGAACCGCTTCAACCTGCTTGACCGCAGCGGCGTCCAGGTCCTCGCCGACTGCGAGACCCAGGGCATCCTCTTCATCCCCTACTTCCCGCTGGCCGCCGGGCGGCTCAGCGGCCACCACGAGCTGACCGGCCCGGCAGAGCGCCTGGGTGCCACACCGGCCCAGATCGCACTGGCCTGGCTGCTGCGCCGTTCGCCCTCCATGGTCGTCATCCCCGGCACGAGCAGTACCGACCACCTGCGGTCCAACATCGCAGCTTCCGACGTTGCCGAACAGTTGACCGACACCGAGGTCGCGCGCCTGACCGGACTCGTCGACGAGTCGAAAGCGGTCCTCGGCCAGCCCACGCCCCCCGCTCATGGCCACCGCTGAAAGGGCCCCGGGGGAAGGCACGGCCTAGTCGTCGGTGAACGGGTGGGCGCCGGCGACGAACGTGTCCAGCGCCGCGGCGTGCAGCAGCCCGCCGGGGATCGGGTCGCGCAGGGCTGCCGCCGCGAGCCGGCCGACCGGTAGACCGCCCGGGCGGTGCGTCGCGGCGAGCACCAGGTTGCCGTAGCGCCGGCCGCGCAGCATCCGGCGGTCCCCGAACACGCAGACGTCGCCGAAGACCGCGCGCAACGTTGCCACCTGCACCCGGGTGCCGACCAGTGGCGGCAGGTCCGTGACGTTGACCAGGTAGAGCCCGCCCGGGCGCAGGGCACGGGCCACCTCGGCCGCGAACTCCACGGTGCGTACGTGGCGGGGCATCCGGGCCGCCCGGTAGATGTCGGCGATCACCAGGTCGTACGCGCCGGGCGTGGTGGCGGTGACGGCGTCCCGGGCGTCGGCGACCTCCACCCGCACCTCGGGCGGCAGCGGCGGCAGCTCCCGGGCGACCAGCTCGACCACCGCCCGGTCCCGCTCGACCACCCGCTGCGCGGAGCCCGGCCGGGTCGCGGCCAACCAGCGCGGCAGCGTCAACGCGCCGCCGCCGAGGTGCAGCACGCTCAGCGGTACGCCCGCCGGGGCGGCCAGCTCCACGGCCGAGGCGATCCGCCGGACGTACTCGAAGTGCAGGTGCCGGGGATCCTCGACATCGACGTACGACTGCTCGACGCCGGCGGAGAGCAGCGTTCGTCCGGTTCGGCGGACCGGATCGGCTACCAGCTCCAACCGGTCGGCGGCACGGTTCATGACGGCACGCTAACCGAGCGGCTCGCGGACCCGACGGGCCGGTGGTCGACGGGCCGCGCGCGGCACAGCGGACGGGCCGGCGGCGCGGGAGGTACCCGCGTCCGCCGGCCCGCGTGCGCCGTCGGCGACGGTCAGCCGCCGGCCATCCCCGCGCCCACCTCGTCGATGGCGTCGTCGATCGTGTGGGCGAGGTCCACGTCGAGCGCGGTCACCCCGTCGGCCTGGTTGGTGCGCACGGTCAGCACGGCGGCCGTGCCGCCCGGACGTCCGATGCTCGGGCCGCGCCCGGTCTCCTCGCGCAGCCGGTCCAGCCGGGCGAGCACCCGGTCCAGGTTGTCCGGCGGCAGGGCGATCACGCGGTACAGGCCGCCACTGTCGCCGGCCCAGTACGGCAGGTCGTCCAGCGCCGCCCGGAGCTGGGCCTCGTCCAGGGTGGGTGTGGTGGTGGAGGCGCCCACGATGCCGCCGCCGGCCGCCGGCGGGTTCAGCAGCTCCCGCAGGCCGTCGGGGACGTGCAGCGACTCGACCAGGTCGCCGTCCTGGTCGGCGAGCGCGGCGAGTGTCGCCTCGACCTGGTAGCGGGCCTGCTCCGGGGTACGTCCGCTGATCCGGCCCACCTCGGCCAGGAAGCCGGGCAGGTCGCGGTGCCGCTCGATGCCGTCGACGGGCACGACGTCGTGCAGCGAGTTCGGCACGGCGGCGAGCAGGCGTTGCCGCTCCGCGGCGTCCAGTGCGAAGGCCAGCACCAGCACCGTCGCCTCGGCGCCCACCTTGGCCGTCGAGAAGTCGACGCCCGAGCGGCGTCGGACGTCGTCGACCAGATCCTGGTAGCCGACACTGTTCACTCCGGCCGCGCCACCGGGTGGCGGCTGCGGGCGCGGATTGTCCGCGGTGCCCTTCGACGGCGGGGCCGGTCCACCGCGCGTGGTGTCCGACTTGTGCCGTCCGGCCGGTGGTGGGCCGGCCCGCTTGCCCTGGTCCAGGCTGGTGAGCTGCTTGGAGGCGCTCAGGCTCGCGCCGAACTCACTGGGCTGACCGCCCTGTTCGCGGGCCTGCCGGGCCAGCGCCCGGCGCCGCTGGTTGTCGCCCTCCATCTGCTTGCGCATGGTGACGCCCCTTCCGCTGGGGATCGATCCTGCGCCCGTCGCGTTCCCGCCGCCCCGGGAGCCGAAACGGACGCCGCCGGCCCGGTAGGGCGGAGCGTCGATGAGGCTTCATCCGCCCGGGGTGAGGGGTGCTCACCCGTGCGGCCCGCAGGATCGGGGCAGGACCGCAGTTCTTCCGAGGTACGCGGAAGGAAGGTCGTCATGAAACGGATCGTCGAGATCGTTCCCGCTCGACCCGGCTGGTACGCCCGCTGGCAACTCGCGCCCGACGCCACCCGGTGCTATCCGGTGAGCCTGTGGGCGTTGCTGGAGGAGGCCGACGGAACCGGCCGGGAAGTGGTCGGAATGGACTGCATCGGCCAGTGGCCGGGTGCGGACGACAACGAGGCGGGTGGGGAGTTTGTCCGCTACCTGTACCAGACGCCCGACTCGGGGGAACCCGACGACATCGAACCTCCGTCGGCCGTCGAACTGCGCGACGGCGGCCCCCGGCTCCAGCCGATGACCGCGCCCTAGACATTCCTCCGGCCCCCGACCCCAGGTCCCAGGGTCGGGGGCCACCCCCCTTTGGTTAGGGGTGGCGACCAAGCGGTGGGTGGGTGCGGTCGTCAGCCCAGGGCGCGCAGGTGGGTGGCGTCGTCGTCGGCGACGGTGTGCTCCACGGCCAGCAGGTCGGTGAGCCCGGTGCGGTCCAGCAGCTGCTGGAGGCGGGCGCTGACCCCGGTCAGCCGGATCGCCCCGGCGCCCCGGTGCACCATCAGCAGGGCGCTGAGGCCCGACGAGTCGCAGAGGCCGACACCGGCCAGGTCGATCGTCACGTGCTGCTCGCCGTGCAGCTCAGCTGCGGCAGCCATCAGCTCCGGGGCGGTGTCGTAGTCCAGCTCACCGGTCAGCCGTAGCCGGACGTGACCGGCGTCGAGCCGGGTCACCTCGATGGTCAACAGCTGGTGAGACATTCCACCATCGTTCCCAGTCAGGCGGCGGAACGCAAACCCCGGGGCCGCGACCCGCCGGATCACGCGCTGGCGGCGGACCGCGGCGAGCCGGGGCCGATCGCACGTGTCGTCGGCAGCGGCCGGTCGAGCAGCGCCGCCACCCCGGTGATGTCCAGGATCGTCGCCAGAAAGCGGGGGACCGCCCGCAGCCGCAGGGTCGTGCCGACCTCCTGGCCCTCCCGCCACGCGTGCACGATCACGCCCAGGCCGCTGCTGTCGATGAAGTGCAGGTCGGCGAAATCCAGCACGATGGCCCGTGGCGCGTCGGCGAGGACCCGGTCGACCTCGGCGCGCAGCGGCGCCACGGTCAGGTACGCCAGTTCGCCGCCCACGCGGATCAGGGGCATGTCGGGATCGGATCGATCGACGGACATGCACAGCTGGGTCGCTTCGGGGCCGCGCCCTTCCGATGCCACGATCACGCCTTTCCGCACGCGACGTTCCAGCCGGTGCGAGGGGATCGTAACAACCGTCGGGCGGGTCCGCCCGGTACGCGACCGAGGCCCCGCGACCTGCCGTGGGATGCCGGTCGCGGTGGACCGGCGTAGGGTGGTCGGAGAGATTTGACCACAGACGCCGGTTCCGGTGCGGGTTCGGGTGGACGACAAGGAGTGAGGCTCAGCTGGTGACTGCTTCCGACGTCAGGGACACCGACCCGGGCGACGGACGGATCTCCACGCCGAGCACCACACGGCCCCCGGCGTGGTCCGCCGACGCGCCGTCCTGGCCGACTCCCACGCTGCCGCCGCTGGCCCCCGACCGTGATCGGGCCGCGCCCGACTGGTCCGAGGTGGTCGAGCACTTCCGCGAGGGCCTGGCGGTCTGCGACGCCGACGGTGTCGTCGAACACGTCAGCCCGGTGGCCGAGCGGTTGCTGCCCGAGGTGGTCCCCGGTGTCGCGCTGGCCGCGTCCGGCGTCGCCGGTCTGGGCGAGGGGCGCCCCGGCGGCTTCACCCACCACGGTCGTCGGCTCACCGCCCGCCAGGTGCCCCTGTCCGCCGGTCGCTGCTGCTGGTACGTGGAGGACGTCACCGAGAGCGTCAGCCGCGCCGACGCGCTGCTCGCCGAACGGGCCCGCTCGGCGTTCCTGGCAGTGGTGGGCGACAAGCTGGGCAACCCGCTGCACCCGGACCGGGCCGCCGCGGCGGTGGTCCGCCTCGCCGTGCCGACCCTCGCCGAGGTGGCCGTGCTGGTGCTGGCGCCGCGTGCGGGGCGAGCCCGGTGGTGGCGGGCCTCCCGGGCGGACGACGAGTCGCCGATTGTCGACAGCGGTGTGCTGGCCGGCCCCGCCCTGCCGGCCGCGATCGCCGAAGCGCTGACCGGCGTCGAGCCGCACGCCCTCGACTGGCTGGTGGAGCAGGCTGTCGACGCCGGCTGGCTGCCCGGCCTGACGGGCGCCGACAGCGTCGCCCGGGTCGTTCCGCTGCCCGGCCGGGACGCTCCGGTCGGGGTGCTGCTGGTCGCCCGAGGGTCCAGCCGGTGGTACGACGAGGACGACGTCGGGTTGATTCGTGCCTTCGCCGCCCGGGCCGGCGCGGCGCTGACCACCGCCCTGCTCTACCGCGACCAGGCCGAGGTCGCCGACACCCTGCAGGCCAGCCTGCTGCCGGTCGAGCCGGTCGAGACCGCCGGTGTGCAGTGGGGCACCGCGTACCGTCCGGCCCAGGCGGGGCTGCGGATCGGTGGCGACTTCTACGGCTCACACCGGCTCGCCGACGGCGGTTCCGTGTTCTTCCTCGGCGATGTCTCCGGCAAGGGCGTCGAGGCGGCGGTCTTCACCGGCCAGCTCCGCCAGTGTCTCCAGGCGCTGCACCGGGTGGAGTCGAACCCGGGGCGCCTGCTGCGACTGCTCAACGACGCGCTGCTGGAGACGACCCAGGCGCACGGCCAGGGCCGCTTCGCCACCATCGTGCTCGGTGTGGCCCGTCCGCAGCGCGACGGCGGCGTCACCCTCACGATGGCCGGGGGTGGGCACCTGCCGCCGCTGGTGCTGCGCAACTCGGGCGAGGTCGAGTCGGTGCCGCTGCGCGGCATGCTGATCGGCGTGGTGCCCGACCCGCGCGTCGGTGAGGTGACCGTGCGGTTGGCGCCGGGTGAGACGTGCCTGCTCTACAGCGACGGTGTGACCGAGGCCCGTGGGGGCCGCCGCGGCGACGAGCTGTTCGGCGCCGAGCGGTTGGTCACGGCCCTGACCGGCTGCCAGCGGATGCCGGCGCCGGCCCTGGCCGAACGTGTCGAGCAGGTCACCTGTGACTGGCTGGGGCACGGCGACCACGACGACATCGCGGTGCTGGCGTTGCGGGCGGTCAGCCCGGGCGGGCGGGGTGCGCGGCACCTGCACTCGGTGCCCCCCTCGACGAGCGCCGACGAGCAGAGGGAGAGCCCCGCGTGACCGCCCCCGCCACGACCACGGACCTGACCGGCGCCTACCCCGGCTACCTGGCCTGCCTCGCCGACGCCGACGAGTACGCCGCGATCGACGTGGCGCTCGGCCTGCTCGACGCGGGCGTGCCGCCGGAGCGGGTGCTGCTCGACCTGGTCGCGCCGGCCCAGGCCGAGGTGGGGGAGCGGTGGGCCCGCAACGAGTGGAGCGTGGCCCAGGAGCACGCGGCGACCCACATCAGCGAGCGGGTGGTGGCCGCGGTGGCAACGCACGCCAACCCGCGCCCGACCGGCGGGCGGATCGTGGTGGCCTGCATGGACGGCGAGTGGCACGCGCTGCCGCCCCGGCTGGTGGCCGAGGTGCTGCGTCTGCGCGGCTGGCAGGTGACCTTCCTGGGCGCCAGCGTGCCGGCGGCGCACCTGGTGTCGTACCTGCACCGGCATGACGCGCAGGCGGTCGCGTTGGCCTGCGCGCTGCCGATGCGGCTGCCGCACGCCCACCGGATGATCGAGGCGTGCCGGCGTTCGGACGTGCCGGTCGTGGTCGGCGGGCGGGGCTTCGGCGCGGACGGCCGGTGGGCGGCCCGGCTCGGCGCAGCCTGGGCGCCGAACGCGCCGGCGGCGGCCGAGTTGATCGCCGACGAGCGGGCGCTGCGGCGGGTGCCCCCGGCGCAGCTCGGTCACCTGGCCGACGACGAGTACGCGAGTCTCGTGCGCCGCAGGGGTGAGCTGATCGACAGCGCGCTGACGGACCTGCGCGAACGGGTGCCGGCGACCCGCGACTACACGGCCGCTCAGCTCGACTCGACAGCGAGCGACCTGGGGCACGTCCTGGACTCGCTGGCCGCCTCGCTCTACGTCGACGACGCCTCGCTGTTCACCGAGTTCGTCCAGTGGCTGGTGGAGATCCTGACGAGTCGGGGGGTGCCGGCCGGTGCGGTTGCCCTGACCCTGGAGCACTACGCCGCCGTGCTGCGCGACTTCCCCCGCGCGTCACACACGCTCGCGCTCAGCCGTGCCGGGCTGCCCGCGGCGTCCCGTCCCGCGCTCTGACGGATCGCCCGGACGATCACCACGCGCTGCGGACCGTCGTACCCCCCTGCGTATACTTGCCGGACTGCAAACGTCCCACCCGACGGGTGGAGCGAGGGGGAGAACGGTGACGTTCAGCGTCAGCCACGCCGAGCGCGACGGCGGTGCGGCCTGCCTGCGGCTCGCCGGTGAGCTGGACCTGAGCACCGCCGGCGAGCTGGCTGCCGCCATCGACAAGCTCACCGCGGCGGGCGAGCGGCGGGTGCTGCTCGACCTCACCGACCTGACTTTCTGCGACTCCACCGGGATGGCCGTGTTCGTCCGCGGCGACAACCAGGTCGCCGCCGACGGGGGTTGGTTGCGGATCACGGGCGCCACCGGGCGGGTCGAGCGTGTGTTGCGGGTCACCGGTCTGGCGGACGTGCTGCGATACCTTCCGGACACGGTCGACCCGGCGTTCAAGAGCGCCTCCTGATCAGCTAGATTTCCCCGCCAGCACGGTGACCGTTCCGGTCTCCTTTCTCCGCCGACCCGAGGCAGGTAGTGATGGGCGACAGCCCGCAGCCGGTACGCATCTTGGTGGTCGACGACGATCCGGGTGACGTGCTGATGATCGAGGAGGCGTTGGCCGACTCCGACGTCGAGAAGATCATTGACGTGGTCAGCGACGGCGAGGAGGCGATGGAGTTCCTGCGCGCCGAGGGCCGGCACGTGCAGGCACGCCGACCGGACGTCATCCTGCTGGACCTGAACATGCCGCGGATGGACGGGCGCCAGGTGCTCGGCGCGGTCAAGCAGGACGAGGATCTGCGGACGATTCCGATCGTGGTGCTGACCACCTCGAACGCCGACACCGACATCGTGGGCAGCTACACGTTGCAGGCAAACGCGTACGTCACCAAGCCGATCGACCTCGACGACTTCAACGACGTGGTGCGCCGCATCGACGAGTTCTTCGGCCGCGTGGTCGTGCTGCCCAAGCGCCAGTGATCCGCCCGGCGCGGCCGGTCGGCATTGTCCCCGCCGCCGGCCCGACGTGGCCCGTCGCCGCGCCGCGCCCGCCTGACGCGCACGCATGCTGAACAATTTTCCCGAACCGCCTCGGTCGTCGTCGCCGCGTCCGAGGATCCAGGTGGGGATGTAACAGCGGCTGCCTGGGGGCGACAGTATGAGGTTCTCCGTCGTGAAGACCGGCTACGACCAGCGGCAGGTGGATTCCTGCCTGGATGAGCTGGGGATCCGGTTGTCCCGACTCGCGGCGCGGGCGGAGGGCGCCGCCGGGGCGACCCGCGAGTGGGACGAGATCCGCCAGGAGGCGACCTGGCTCAGCGGGCTGCTCCAGCGGCTCGACCTGGGCGACGCGGGGACGACCCGGCAGGCCGGCGACGCCGTGCGGCGGGAGGCGGCCGAGATCCTGGCGCAGGCCCGCTGCGAGCTGGACGAGGCCCGCGAGGAGGCCCGGCGCGTGCGCGAGCAGGCGTACGCGGACGCCGTGCAGGCCCGGCGGGACTTCGAGGAGGCGTTGCAGGCGCGGCGTCGCCGGGCGGCGCTGGTCGACGAGATCCTCACCGGCGTGAGCGTCGAGCCGGTGCCGGCCGACACGCCCACGGCGGCGGCCGGAACGGGCGTACCGGCGACCCGGGTGGCGGCCGGCGGCCGGGACGCGGGCGCCGAACCGCCCAGCGGGCGTCCGGCCCGCTGAGCGCAGGCTCAGACGGCGAGCGCCGCCGCCACGGTGCTGGCGCGCTCCTCGTGCTGGGCGTACGCGTCGGGGAAGGCGGAGATCTGCACTGCCTGGGCGGCGGCGGTGACGCTCATGTCCTCCCAGCCGGGGATCTCGGCCAGCGCGGTGTAGAAGGCCCGGGCGGCGTACGAGGGGCGCATCAGTTCGGCCACCGTGCCCCAGCCGCTGCTGGGCCGCTGCTGGAACAGCCCGACCGAGTCGTGGTCGGCGCCGCTGCCCTGGTGCGGATACTGCGTCGACTCCGGCAGCACGTCGCTGGCCAGGTTGTAGAGGTTGCTCTCCTGCATCGCGGTGGCCAGCGCCACCACCAGGGCGCGGCGCGGCATCTTCAGCTCCAGGCCGACATCCACGATGATCTTGGCGTTGTCCATCTGGGTCTGGTCGAGCCCGGCCACCGGGCGCGGCCGGCGGGGCTTGACCGGCTTCTTGGGCGCCTTGCGGGTGGCGGTGGGGGTGGGCGTCGGCGACGCCGTGGGGGTGGTGGGAATGACCCGGGCGGGGGCGGCGTCGCGGTCCAGCGACCGGGAGGCGCGCTCGTCGGCGATGGCGGCGCGGTCGGCCAGCGCGTCGGCCATCGGTCGTACGGGCCGCGGGGTGTCCTCGGCGCCCCGGGCGGCGGCGAACGCGCCCAGGCCGAGACAGCAGGTGACGCCGGTGGCCAGGGCGACCCGGACGGGGGTGGAGCCCAGTCGGGGGCGGCGCGGCGGGTCAGGGGCCCGGTGACGGCCGATCGTCCGTTCGGTTGATGCGGCGTCGCCCGAACGGGTGGTCGGGAGCGCGTCGGTCAGCTTCTGGGCGGCGGGGTCGACGGGATGCACCCGCCGAGGCTAGATAGTCGACGGCCCGCTGCCATCGGCCCGTACGGTGGCATGCGCCACAATTTGCCCGGATCATGGCTGTCATATCGGGCGAAGATCGGTGGAAATGGTGAAACCTCGCTGATCAGGCGAGCCGGTTATTCCCGATTAGCCCGGCTAACCCGGTCACCGCTGCCGGATCCCGCACCGACTCCGGCCGCTCCCCGAGCATCCACTCTTCGGAGGGTGTCCGCGCCACCGGACGGTGGAGGCCCACGGTGGTCGTCCGGCGGATGGGCCTGTGACAGCCCGCAGACCGGCACTGATCAGTGTCGGCCGTTCTCCGCCGGCGTCACGGTCAGTCGGTGCCGCGTGTTGTCTCCGCTGGAGAACGGCCAGAGCCGATCGGCGTACTCGACCAGATCGGCCAACTGCGCGCGGCTCAGGCCGGCCGACGAGATCGAGGCGTGCACATCGGCGCGGTAACGGCCGTCGTCGTCGCGGCCCAGCTTCGCCTCGGCGCGTACCTGGACCGTGTGCGCCTCGTTCGTGATCTCCCCGGCCGCCTCCACCGCCGCGTGGTGCAGGCAGGACGCGAAGGCCGCGGCCAACAACTGCTCCGGTCTCAGGCCGGTGCAGTGCGCCGCCAGCGGCGACGCCAGCGGCGTGCTGAGCCCCCCGTCGTCGGTGCGTACGTGGCCGCCCTCGGCCGTCGCGGTGGCCTCATGCAGCCAGGAACTGGGACTCGGCATCGCGTTCCTCCCGTCACTCACCAGCCCGGCTACCCGGCCGAGGGCTGGCGAAACGCCGGGCCACCCGGGTTCAGGGCCCGTCGACCATCGACAGCGCCTCGGTGGCCTCCGCGGCGGCCCGTTCGGTCCACGGCGACGTCGACGCGGATCGGCGCGGCGTGGGGATCATCATCGGCACGTACACCCGGGCGTCCACGGCCTCGGCCAGCAGCAGCGCGGCGACCAGGCTGGTCGGACGCTCCGCCGGGTCGTCGGCCAGGCAGGAGCGGCACAGCTCGGACACCTCCGGCGGCAGCCCGTCGATCTCGGGCAGCGGCTCCGGAGGCCGGGTCCGACGCTGCGTCAGCAGCTCCGCCGCATTGCTCGCCTGGTAGGGCAGCCGACTGGTCAGGCAGTAGTAGAGCAGCACACCGAGGGCGTACATGTCGGCCGCCGGGGTCGGGGGCGTGCCGTCGAGCTGCTCGGGCGCCAGGTACGCCGGGGTGCCGAGCACCATGCCGTCCGGCATCGGGTCCGCGACGCCGGCCGGGGTGGCGATGCCGAAGTCGAGGACCTTCACCCCGACCGGGGTGAGCATGACGTTGGCCGGCTTCACGTCGCGGTGCACGATGCCGCTCGCGTGGGCGGCGGACAGCGCGGCGGCGACCTCCGCGCAGACGCGTACCGAGATGCGCCAGTCCAGCGGGCCGGCCCGCAGGTGCGCGGCGAGCGTCTCGCCCTCGGCCAGCTCCATCACGATGTAGGGCGTCCGGCGGCCGGGGAGCGTCGAGGACGTGCCGAAGTCGTGCACGCTCGCGACGTTCGGGTGCACCAGCCGCGCGGCGGAGCGGGCCTCCGTGCGGATGCGGTCCACCAGGTCGTGCACATCCCCCGGGCCGGGCGAGATGAGCTTCACCGCGACCGGCCGGTCCAGCACCCGGTCGTGGGCCCGCCACACCTCGGACATCCCGCCCACGCCGATACGCTGTTCGAGCTGGTAACGCCCGTCCAGCGTGCGCATCGACCACTCCTCGCTCTCGCCCGCCGACGGCGGGTGCCTCCGAACGCGGTACCCGGGGTCCGAGCTGGGCAAACCGTGCGCTGATCGGGCGCGGCCGATCCGGGCGTACACCGGCGCGGCCCGGTGGCGGGTGCGGTAGCTTGCGATCCAGGGCTGGGCGCACCGAGCGTGCCGGCATGGTCACCAGGGGGACACCGCGATGAGCGAGGTCACCGTACGCTTCGTGGGCGGTCCCGCGGACGGCCTGGTCCGCGAGGTTCCGGCCGATGCGGACGGGGCCCCGCCACGGCGTTGGATCATGCGGCACCCGGACGGCACCGGCCCGACGCAGCCCGGTCCCGACCACCTCTACGAGCGCGACAGGCCGGACGGCCTGGGCGGGTGGAGCATGCGGTTCGTGCGGACCGACGCCTACGGGGTGTCCGAGTGAGCACGGGCGAGGGCTGAGCGGTGGTCCGGCGGCCCGGCCGCACAGCTGGCGCACAGGTGGGGCAGAGCCGCGACACAGCGGACCCGCCCACGATGGGGGCCATGGTCATCCAGGGGCAGACCGTGCCGGGCCGGATCGAGCTTCGCCGCCCCGACGGCGAACCGGTCCGGGTGCTGGTGGTCGACGACGAGGCGACGCTCACCGACCTGCTGGCGATGGCGCTGCGCTACGAGGGTTGGCAGGTGCGCAGCGCCGGCAACGGGATGGCGGCGCTGAGCGCCGCGCGGCAGTTCCAGCCGGATGCCGTCGTGCTCGACGTGATGCTGCCCGACCTGGACGGCTTCCAGGTGCTGCGCCGGCTGCGCGAGCACGCCCCCACCGTGCCGGTGTTGTTCCTGACCGCCCGCGACGCGGTCGAGGAGCGCATCGCCGGGCTGACCGTGGGCGGCGACGACTACGTGACCAAGCCGTTCAGTCTGGAGGAGGTGATCGCCCGGCTGCGCGCGCTGCTGCGCCGCTCCGGCTTCGCGGTCGCCGCCCAGGGGGAGGCGCTGCTGACCGTCGGCGACCTCAGCCTCGACGAGGACAGCCACGAGGTCCGCCGCGCCGGCCAGCTCATCACGCTGACCGCCACCGAGTTCGAGCTGTTGCGCTACCTGATGCGCAACCCGCGCCGGGTGCTGAGCAAGGCGCAGATCCTCGACCGGGTGTGGAACTACGACTTCGGTGGCCAGGCCAACGTGGTGGAGCTGTACATCTCGTACCTGCGTAAGAAGATCGACGCCGGCCGACCGCCGATGATCCACACGCTGCGCGGCGCGGGCTATGTCCTCAAGCCCGCCGACTGACCGGGGGCCGCGCCGCCGGCCGCTGCGCGTCGCCCGGCGCTGGCTTGCGGGCCGGTCGCTGCGGACCCGCCTGGTACTCGCCCTGGTGGCACTGCTCGCCCTGGTCAGCGTGGCGATCGGCGGGCTCACCACTGTCGCCCTGCGGCACTTCCTGGTCGGCCAGGTCGACGCCCAGTTGACGATGGGCGACCGGCCGCGCGCCGACGTGCCGCCGTGGTTCCGCCAGGGCAGCGACCCCGGGCGGCCCGCCTCACGTCCGGGCGGCGTCGACCCGCCCCCGCCGGAGCCTCCGCGCGGTTTTCCGCCGGGCTCGCTGGCCGTGCGCCTCGCCGACGGCGTCACCACGGCGACGAGGAGTACCGAGAACGGCAGCCTCGCCGACGTGCCAGCCGCGGACGCCGCGCGGCTGGTCGCGCTGCCCACCGACGGTCGGCCGCGCACCGTCGGCCTCGGCGGGGGCGGTGATGTCCGGGCGGTGGCGCGGCAGCTCCCCAACGGAGACGTGCTGGCCGTGGCGATCCCGCTGTCGGGCGTGCGGGACACCGTCTGGGCGCTGGTCGCCGCGCAGGCCGGTGTGGCCGCCGTCGGGCTGCTGCTCGCGGGCGCGGCCGGCGCGCTGATCGTGCGCGCCACGCTGCGCCCGCTGAACCGGGTCGCCGCCACCGCCACCCGGGTCACCGAGCTGCCGCTGGACCGGGGCGAGGTCGCGCTCGCCGTCCGGGTGCCGGCCGGGGACACCGACCCGCGGACCGAGGTCGGTCAGGTCGGCGCGGCGCTCAACCGGATGCTCGGCCACGTCGCCGACGCGCTGTCCGCGCGGCAGGCCAGCGAGACCCGGGTACGCCAGTTCGTCGCCGACGCCAGCCACGAACTGCGCACGCCCCTCGCGGCGATCCGGGGGTACGCCGAGGTGGCCCGGCGCGGCCGCGACGAGGTCCCCGCCGACGTGGCGCACGCGCTGCGCCGCGTCGAGTCGGAGAGCACCCGGATGACACGTCTCGTCGACGACCTGCTGCTGCTGGCGCGGCTCGACACCGGCCGGCCGCTCGCCGTGGACCCGGTCGACCTGTCCGCCCTGGTGGTGGACGCGGTGAGCGACGCGCACGTGGCCGGGCCCGAGCACCGCTGGCAGCTCGACCTGCCCGAGGTGGTCATCCGGGTGCCCGGCGACGTCGCCCGCCTGCACCAGGTGGTGGCGAACCTGCTGGCCAACGCCCGCGTGCACACCCCGCCCGGCACGACTGTCACCACCACGCTGGCCGTCGAGGCGGACGCCGCCGTGCTCACCGTCGCCGACGACGGGCCGGGGGTGCCGGCGGAGCTACGGCCGGAGATGTTCGAGCGGTTCGCCCGGGGCGACAGCTCCCGGTCGCGGGCGCACGGCAGCACCGGCCTCGGCCTGGCGATCGTGGCGGCGGTGGTGGAGGCCCACCACGGCACCGTCGCCGTCGACAGTCGGCCGGGGCGGACCGTGTTCGTCGTCCGCCTGCCCAATCCCACAGCTGACGCATAGTCGGCGCACGGGGTCCCGCCAGTCCGGCCGCCGAGGCTTGCCGCATGGACAGAACAGACACCCTGCCGACGACGCCCGCCGAACCGGTGGGACCGCCCCGCACGACCACGCGCCCCGGGGAACACTCGCCGCCGGCGGGCCGTGCGGCGACCTGGACCCGGCTCGCCCTGGTGGTCCTGCTCCTGGGCACCGGCCTGCTCTATCTCTGGGGCCTGGGCGCCTCCGGCTGGGCCAACTCGTTCTACGCGGCAGCCGTGCAGGCCGGCTCGGTGAGCGCGAAGGCGTTCTTCTACGGCTCGTCGGACGCGGCCAACTCGATCACCGTGGACAAGACGCCCGCCTCGCTGTGGTTGATGGCCCTGTCGGTGCGCGTCTTCGGGCTCAACAGCTGGGCGATGCTCGTCCCGCAGGCACTGTGCGGGGTCGCCTCCGTCGGCGTGCTCTACGCGGGCGTCAGGCGCTGGTACGGGCCGGTCGCCGGCCTGATCGCCGGCGCCGTCCTCGCCCTCACCCCGGTGGCGACGCTGATGTTCCGCTTCAACAACCCGGACGCGCTGCTCGTGCTCTTGCTGGTCGGCGGCGCGTACGCCGTCGTGCGCGCGCTGGAGACGGCCAGCACCCGGTGGATCGTGCTGGCCGGCGCGCTTGTCGGCTTCGGCTTTCTGACCAAGATGCTCCAGGCGTTCCTGCTGGTGCCGGTGTTCGCGGGTGTCTACCTGCTGGCCGCGCCGACCGGGCTGTGGCGGCGGGTGCGGCAACTGCTGCTGGCCGGTCTCGCGGTGGTGGTGTCCGCCGGCTGGTGGGTGGCCGTCGTCGAACTCGTCCCGGCCAGCTCCCGCCCGTACATCGGCGGGTCGCAGGGCAACAGCATCCTGGAGTTGACCCTCGGCTACAACGGCCTCGGCCGGATCACCGGCGACGAGGTGGGCAGCGTCGGCGGCGGCGCCGGGCGGATGGGCGGTGGCGGCGGCCCGTTCTCCGGGCAGACCGGCCTGCTGCGGATGTTCGACGGCGAGGTCGGCGGTCAGATCTCCTGGCTGCTGCCGGCCGCGCTGATCCTGCTGGTCGCGGGTCTGGTGGTGGCCGGGCGGACCGCGCGGACCGACCGCACCCGGGCTGGCCTGCTGCTGTGGGGCGGCTGGCTGCTGGTCACCGGTCTGATCTTCAGCTTCATGTCCGGGATCTTCCACGCCTACTACACGGTGGCGCTCGCCCCGGCCGTCGGCGCGCTCGTCGGCATCGGCGTCACCCTGCTCTGGCGCGAACGCCGCCCGCAGGCCGACCCGGTTGACGATCCGGTTGCCGCGTCCCGCTGGCGGCGGTGGCGTCCACTGGCCGCCACGGCGACGCTCGCGGCCACCCTCGCGGTCACCGTGTGGTGGGCGTGGGTGCTGCTCGGGCGCAGCCCCGACTGGTACCCGTGGTTGCGTACCGCCGTGCTGGTCGCCGGCCTGCTCGGCGCGGCCCTGATCCTGCTGGCCGCCCGACTGCCGCGCCGGCTGGTGTCAGTGGTGCTGGGCGTCGGCGCGGCGGCGGCCCTGGCGGGGCCGGCGGCGTACGCGGCGCAGACCGCCGCGACCCCGCACACCGGCTCGATCCCGAGCGCCGGCCCGGCGGTGGCGGGCGGTTTCGGTCGCGGTGGCTTCCCCGGCGGGCGACCGCCTGGCGGCATGGCGTTCCCCGGCGGTGGGCAGGTCCCTGGCGACGGCCGCACCGGCGACCGGAACGGCGGGCAGTTCCCCGGCTTCCCGGGCGGCGGGCAGGCGCCGGGCGCACCCGGCGGTGCGCAGGCGCCCGGTGCTCCGGGCGGCGGGCAGGCGCCGGGCTTCCCGGGCGGTTTCCCCGGCGGCGGTGGGGCCCGGGAGGCCGGGGGCGGCATGGGCGGTCTGCTCGACGCCCGCGAGCCCAGCGCCGCGCTGCGCGAGCTGCTGGAGCGCGACAGCGAGGACTACACCTGGGTGGCGGCCACTATCGGTTCCAACAACGCCTCCGGCTACCAGTTGGCCACCGGCGAGCCGGTGATGCCGATCGGCGGATTCAACGGCAGCGACCCGTCACCGACGCTCGCGCAGTTCCAGCGCCACGTCGCCGAACACAAAATCCACTACTTCGTGGGGGGTGGCGGCTTCCGGGCCAACGGTGGCAGCTCCGCCTCGCAGGAGATCTCCGCCTGGGTCGGGGAGACCTTCACGGCGCAGACAGTGGACGGGATCACCGTCTACGACCTGAGCGCCGGCGCGGAGGCGTCGTGACCGCGCTCGGCGGCCCCCGTGCCGCCGTCCGGACCCGATCCACCAGCGACGGCGCGGTGCTGGACGTGGTGATCCCCGTCTACAACGAGGAGGCCGACCTCGGGCCGTGCGTACGCCGGTTGCACGCGCACCTGACCGAGCACTTCCCGTACCCGTTCCAGATCACCGTCGCCGACAACGCCAGCGTGGACGGGACCCTCGCCGTGGCCGAGGCGCTCGCCGCCGAGCTGCCCGGCGTCGGCGTACGCCACCTGGACGCCAAGGGGCGGGGGCGGGCGCTGTCCGCCGCCTGGTCCGCGTCGTCGGCGCCGGTGCTTGCGTACATGGACGTGGACCTGTCCACCGACCTGGCGGCGCTGCTGCCGCTGGTCGCGCCGCTCATCTCCGG
Source organism: Micromonospora sp. DT63 (assembly GCF_049841615.1). Classification (NCBI taxonomy): domain Bacteria; kingdom Bacillati; phylum Actinomycetota; class Actinomycetes; order Micromonosporales; family Micromonosporaceae; genus Micromonospora; species Micromonospora sp. DT63. The sequence continues at coordinate 37,277 of NZ_JBNCKQ010000001.1, forward strand.
CCACTCCGACCTGGCGATCGGCACCCGGCTGGCGCGCACGTCCCGGGTGGTGCGCGGCACCAAGCGGGAGGTGATCTCCCGGGCCTACAACCTGCTGCTGCGGGGCGCGCTGGCGGCGCGGTTCTCCGACGCGCAGTGCGGGTTCAAGGCCATCCGCGCGGACGTTGCCGCCGGGCTGCTCCCGCACGTACGCGACACCGGCTGGTTCTTCGACACCGAGCTGCTGGTGCTCGCCCAACGGGCCGGGCTGCGCATCCACGAGGTGCCGGTGGACTGGGTCGACGACCCGGACAGCCGCGTCGACATCGTCGCCACCGCCCTGGCCGACCTGCGGGGGATGGGCCGCCTCGGTCGGGCGCTGATGACCGGCGCGCTGCCGCTGGCCGAGCTGCGCTCGCAGCTCGGCCGGGCGCCGCTGGCCGAACCGCCGGCGCAGGTGCCGGTCGGGCTGCCCCGGCAGCTGACCCGGTTCGCCGCCGTCGGGGTGGCCAGCACGCTGGCGTACCTGCTGCTCTTCGTGGCCACCCGGGGCGCGCTCGGGGCGCAGCCGGCGAACCTGCTGGCCCTGCTGGTGACAGCGGTGGCGAACACGGCGGCGAACCGGCGGCTGACGTTCGGCATCACCGGCACCCGGCACGCCGGTCGCCACCACGCGCAGGGGCTGCTGGCGTTCGCGCTCGGCCTGGCGCTGACCAGCGGGGCGCTGGCGGTGCTGCACGCGCTCGTCGCCGTGCCCGCCAGACCGGTGGAGCTGGCCGTCCTGGTGGCCGCGAACCTGGCCGCGACAGTGCTGCGCTTCGTGCTGCTGCGCCTCGGCATGCACCACCGGCGGAGCTGAGACAGCCGGCGGTCAGCCGCCCAGCACGTCCGCGAGGACCTCGACGACGCGTCGCGCGTGGCGTCCGTCGGGGTCCTCGTCGGCGTTCAGGTCGGTCACGCTCATCCCGAGCAGCCGATCGGCGCGGGCCAGCGGGGTCACCAGCGCCGCCAGGTCGGGCCAGCGCAGCCCGTCCGGCTCGGGGTAGGTCACCGCCGGCAGGTCCCGCGGGTCCACCACGTCCAGGTCGAGGTGCAGCCAGGCCGGCTCGTCGCCGCCGGCCGCCAGGGCCGCCCCGACCACAGCCGCGCCCCGGCGCAGCAGGTCGGCTGCGGGCACCTGGTGGATCGCCGGATCGATCCGGGACGCCTCGACCCGGCCGTCGTCGTCGGACGGCGGGCGGTGCCCGAGCAGGTGTACCCGTGCGGGGTCGACCAGGGCCTCGTCGACGCCGATCGCGGCGGTCGGGCCGTGCCCGGTTACCACCGAAAGGTCCATGTCGGCGGCCTCGCCGGTCGGCGAGGTCGCGCCGTCGAGGAAGTCGGGATGGGCGTCGACGAACCACAGCTCGGTCGTGCGCGGCAGGCCCCGGCAGATGCCGGGCAGGATCGCGCAGTCCCCGCCGAGCACGAGCGGCCGACGACCGTCGGAGATCAGTGCGGCGACCCGGCTGCTCAGCGCCGCGCCGGCCCGGACCAGGCCGGCGGCCCCGATCACCCCGCTCGCCGGGTCACGGGCCAGGTCGCGGAGCCATGCCTCGTCCACCTGCCCGTCGTCGTCAGCGGTGAGCGCGTCCAGCAGGCCGGCCCGGCGCAGGGCGGCCGGGGCCCGCTCCTCGCCGCGTCGCGCGCCGGAGGAGTCCAGTGGCGCGTCCACGACTGTCCAGCGCACCTTCGCAGCGTACCGACGGCTGGCGCTTTCTGTGGCCAGGCTGGGAGTCCTCCGATGTGGCCGCGACGGCGGGAACGAGCAGCGTACGGTGATGGACAAGTCCGGCTTTCTGGGTTAAAAGCCTCACCGCTGCATTCCCGGGACGCCGGTGTCGAGACGGGCGAGGGGAAGGAGCGGTCGGTGATCCATCTGGCCTACCTGGACGCGGGATCCGGCAGCCTGATCGTGCAGGCCGTCGTCGGCGGGGTGGCCGGCGCCGCGGTCGCCGCCAAGCTCTACTGGCGACGGCTGGTCGACCGGTTCCGCCGGCAACCCACCGACCAGCGGTAGCGGTCGCCGCGACGATGACGACCTCACCCACCGGGGTACGCCCCGAGCCCGCCTCCTTCCGCGACCCCGCCAACCGGGTGTTCCACGTCGGCGACGAGGTGCTGCGTGGGCTCGACGCCCAGGCCGCCGAGCACTGGCGGACCCTCGCGGCCAGCCCGTTCTTTCCCACGCTCGTCTCGGCGGGCAAGGTCTGCGCCACCGAGGACGCGCCGCCCACGCTGGTGCCCGCCGCGGCCGGCACCCCGTGGGCTGCGGTGCTGCGCCACGAGCGCATCCCGTTCGTCTCCCACCCGTACGAGTGGTCCTTCGGCATGCTGCGCGACGCCGCGCTGCTGCACCTGGAGATCCTGCGCACCGCCCTCGCGAACGGCTTCACCACCAAGGACGGCTCCGCCTACAACCTGCAGTGGCGCGGCGCGAAACCGGTCTTCATCGACATCGGCTCCTTCGAGCCGGTGCGCGACGGGGAGCCGTGGGCCGGCTACCGGCAGTTCTGCCAGACCGTGCTCTACCCGCTGCTGCTCACCGCCCACCTGGGCGTGGACTTCCAGCCCTGGTTGCGCGCCCAGGTCGACGGCATCGAAGCCGACCAGCTGCGCCCGCTCTTCGGCGGAACCCGCCGGCTGCGCCCCGGCGTCCTGACCCACCTGCACCTGCACGGCGCCATGCAGCAGCGCAACGCCGCAGCCAGCACCAGCGACGTGAAGGCCCAACTGCGCGCCGCCGGCTACTCCCGGGACCTGCAGGTGGCCACCGTACGCGGCATCGAGAAGCTCGTCCGCCGGCTGGAGCACCGCCCGACGGGCAGCCACTGGTCGGACTACCAGCGCACCTGCGGCTACTCGGCGCGCGACCGGGTCGCCAAGGAGCAGTTCGTGGTCACCGCGGTGGCCGCCGCCGCCCGTCCGCGCCTGGTGCTCGACCTGGGCGCCAACGACGGCCGGTACGCCCGACTGGCCGCCGGACACGCGGACTACGTGGTCGCCGTCGAGCAGGACCCGGCGGTGGTCGACGAGCTGTACCGGGCGTTGCGCTCCGAGGGGCAGCAACGGATCCTGCCGCTGGTCGTCGACCTGGCCGACCCGTCGCCCGGCGGGGGTTGGCGCGGCGTCGAACGTGCCGGCTTCGCGCAGCGGGCGTCGGCGGACGTCGTGCTCGCCCTGGCCCTGGTGCACCACCTGGCGATCGGCCGCAACGTGCCACTGCCGGAGGTCGTCGACTGGCTGGCCGGGCTGAGCGCACCCGGCGGCGCCGTGGTGGTGGAGTTCGTCCACCCGGACGACCCGATGGCCACCCGCCTGCTGGCCAACAAGCCCGACGGCCTCTTCCCGGACTACCGGCGCGACACCTTCGAACGGCTCCTCGCGACCCGGGGCCGGATCACCGACCGACTGGAACTGCCCTCGGGCACCCGCACGCTCTACCGGGCGGTGATGGGTGGCTGAACCGGCAGTCGCCGACCCGTCGGGACCCGTCGCCGACCCGTCGGGACCCGTCGCCGGCCCGCCGGCACCCGGGCGCTGGGACCGGGGCTGGCGCGGCGAGCTGGGCCGGCTGCTGGAGATCGTGGCGCTGGTCGGGCTGGTCATCACCCAGCCGCTGCTGGACGTACTCGGCCGCAGCCCCGACTTCTTCCTCTTTCACCGCGCCGACGTCGGCCAGATCCTCCTGCTGGTCGCCCTGGTGGCCCTCGCGCCCACCGTGCCCGTGGCGCTGCTCGGCGCACTGAGCCGACTGGCCGGCCGCACCGCCCGCGCACTCACCCACACGACGCTTGTCGGGCTGCTGCTCGCCGCCCTCGCCGTGCAGGTGGGCCGGCACACGACGCCGCTTCGGGGCGTACCCCTGCTGGTGCTTGCCGGTCTGGCCGGTCTGGGCGGCGCGGCCGCGCACCATCGGTGGCGCTCGCCCGGCCGCGCGCTGCGACTGGCCGCCGCCGGACCGGTGGCCTTCGTGGCGCTGTTCCTGTTCGTCTCGCCCACCTCGGCGGTCGTGCTGCCGCGCGGCGACGGCGGCGCGGTCGGCACCGCGCAGGGCGCGGCCGTGCACCCGCCGGTGGTCATGCTGATCCTCGACGAGCTACCGCTGGTCAGCCTCCTCGGCGGCGACGGCCGGATCGACGCGGCGCGGTTCCCGCACTTCGCCGAGCTGGCCGCAGGCTCGACCTGGTACCGCAACGCCACCGGAGTCAGCGGCTGGACGCCGAACGCGTTGCCGGCGATGCTCACCGGCCGCTACCCGGCGCGGGCGGTCGCGCCGCACTACTCGCAGTACCCGGACAACCTGTTCACCGCCTTCGGCGGCCTGTACGACATCCAGGCCCAGGAGAGCATCACCCGACTCTGCCCACCCAGCCGGTGCGAGCAGCCCGTCGCACCCGAACAGGGCCTCGGTGTGCTGGTCCGCGAGACCGGCAAGCTGCTCGGCCAGGTCGCCGGGCCGACGAACACCCGCGTCGATCCGGAGGACTCGTACCGGGAGCAGACCCGCGTCGAGGCCGGCCTGGACGCCGCCGAGCCGGTCCCCGCCGATCCGAAGTTCCGCTGGGACAGCCTCGACGACAACCAGCCGGCCCGGTTCACCAGCTTCCTGGCCGGCCTGAAGCCGCAGCCCCGACCCGCCCTGCACTTCCTGCACCTGCTGATGCCGCACTCCCCGTGGGCGTACCTGCCGTCCGGCGCCCGCTACGACGCACCGGACGACCTGCCGAACGACGGCGCGGGCTGGGTCGAGCTGGCCCGCCAGCGGCACCTCGCCCAGCTCGGCTACACCGACCGGCTGATCGGGGAGACCCTGCGGACGCTGCGTGCCAGCGGCCTCTACGACCAGGCCCTCGTCGTCGTCACCGCCGACCACGGGGTGAGCTTCCATCCGGGGGCGCAGGGCCGGGGCATGGACGCCATCAAGGCCGCCGCCGGCGAGGTCGCGTGGGTGCCCATGTTCGTCAAGGAACCCGGGCAGCAGACCGGCCGGGTGGACGACCGCAACTGGGAACACGTCGACCTGCTGCCCACCGTCGCCGACGAAGCCGGCATCCGCCTGCCCTGGCACGTCGACGGCCACTCCGCCCGGCAGGCCCCCCGCGCCGACGCCACGAAACACTTCTACGACACCCCCGGGCAGGTGGTCACCTTCGGAGGCGGCGTGCCCACCCCGCCGCCGCTGCCGACACCGCACCCCCTGGTGGGCACCGAGGTCCGCGCCGGCCCGACCGGGGGCAGCGCCCAGGTCGCCGACCTGGCCGCCTTCCGGGCCACCGACCCGGACACCGGCACCCTCCCGGCGCTGGTCTGGGGTGACGTGCCGGACGCGATACCGGACGGCACGCTCCTGGCCGTCGCCGTCAACGGCCGGATCGGCGCGGTGGTCCCGGTAGTGCCGACCGACCCCGGCGGCCGGCGCTTCGCCGCGCTGCTCACCGACGACCGGCTGTTCCGCGCCGGCACGAATCAGCTCGACGTCTACCAGGTCGCAGCGGACGGTACGCTACGACGCCTCGCGTTGTCCTGATCTGCCGGCCTCCCGGCGGGGTTTCTTCGGCTCCCGCCTGGCGGGACGGTGGGTTTCCCGGCGGCCCAGTCGGGAATCGGGTGACGCATACCTCACCGCCGAACCACGGCGGGCAGTGTCCCCCGAGCCGCAATTACGGTAGAAGCGAAGGCAATTCAACGTAGATCTGCCGGCGAAGCGAGGAACCACATGACGGAAGTCAAGCTCGATCACCCCGGTGGGCAGCTGTCGATGCCGGTACACGCCGCGGTCGAGGGCCCCGCTGGCATCGGGGTGAGCAAGCTGCTGAAGGAAACCGGGATGACGACGTACGACCCCGGTTTCGTCAACACCGCAGCTGCCTCATCCGCGATCACCTACATCGACGGCGACGCGGGGATCCTGCGTTACCGGGGATACCCGATCGAGCAGCTGGCCGAGAAGTCCTCCTTCCTGGAGGTCTCTTACCTGCTCATCTACGGTGAGCTGCCCACCGAGCAGCAGCTGACCGAGTTCACCGAGTGGATCCGGCGGCACTCGCTGCTGCACGAGGAGATGCGCCGCTTCTTCGACGGCTTCCCCCGCGACGCGCACCCGATGGCGGTGCTGTCGTCGGCGGTCAGCGCCTTGTCGACCTTCTACCAGGACAGCCTGGACCCGTTCGACTCCGAGCACGTGGAGATCTCCACGGTCCGGCTCATGGCGAAGGTCCCCACCATCGCCTCGTACGCGTACAAGAAGTCCATCGGGCAGCCGCTGCTCTACCCGGACAACTCCCTCGGGTACGTGGACAACCTGCTGCGCATGACCTTCGGTGTGCCGGCGGAGCCGTACGAGGTCGACCCGGTGATGTCGAAGGTGCTGGACATGCTCTTCGTCCTGCACGCCGACCACGAGCAGAACTGCTCCACGTCGACCGTCCGGCTGGTCGGCTCCAGCAACGCCAACCTGTTCGCCTCCGTCTCGGCGGGCGTGAACGCGCTGTTCGGCCCGCTGCACGGCGGCGCCAACCAGGCGGTGCTGGAGATGCTCCAGCAGATCCACGCCGGCGACGGCGACGTCCGGTCCTTCGTCCGCAAGGTCAAGGACAAGCAGGACGGCGTCAAGCTCATGGGCTTCGGCCACCGGGTCTACAAGAACTACGACCCGCGGGCGGCGATCGTCAAGAAGGCCGCGCAGGACGTGCTGGGCCGGATGGCCAAGCCGGACCCGCTGCTGGACATCGCCATGGAGCTGGAGGAGATCGCGCTCGCCGACGACTTCTTCGTCTCCCGCCGGCTCTACCCGAACGTGGACTTCTACACCGGCCTGATCTACAAGGCCATGGGCTTCCCCACGAAGATGTTCACGGTGCTGTTCGCGCTCGGCCGGCTGCCCGGCTGGATCGCCCAGTGGCGCGAGATGATCAACGACCCGGAGACGAAGATCGGCCGTCCGCGGCAGGTCTACGTCGGCGCCGCCGAGCGGGACTACCTCCCCTTCGCCGAGCGCTGACCTCCGTTCTTCCGCACCACCCGCAGGCCGCCGACCCGATCCGGGCCGGCGGCCTGCGCCGTACCCGGCCGCCCGCCCGCGGCGGCCCGTGGGGCTTCCGCCGGGCCTTGCGGCGTGGCTGTACGTGGGGCTTTGGCTGCGCTGTCTCGCGTGGCGGCCCGTGCGGCTTCCGCCGGGCCTTGCGGCGTGGCGGCCTTGCGGCGCATTGGCTTGGCGGACTGGGCGCTTCGGGCTTGGCGGGCCGACCGGGCCCGCACCGGCCGGTGGCCCTCCTACCCTCCTACCGATACCCCGAGCGCCTGGTTCGGCCCCTGTCGAGCTGCCCCATTTATGGGGCGAGGCGGTGCGGGGCGGTGCGGGAGGCGGGGTGGTGCGACGCGGGTCGGTGCGAGGCGAGGCGAGGCGGGCAGGGCGGTGCGAGGCGGGGCGGGGCGGGGCAGGGCGGTGCGAGGCGGGGCGGGGCGCGGCGGTGCGAGGCTGGCAGGGCGGTGCGGTGCGGGCGGTGCGAGGCGACGCGGTGCGAGGCGGGCACGGCGGTGCGAGGCGGGGCGGGGCGAGGCGGGGCCGTGCGAGGCTGGCAGGGCGGTGCGGTGCGGGCGGTGCGAGGCGACGCGGTGCGAGGCGAGGCGAGGGGCGGGGCAGGGCAGGGCGGGGGAGGCTTCAAGCGCCCGATTCCGGCTGGCCACGCTGACGGACGGCTTGGCGGGTTGATCGGACTGGACCCACCGATGATCGACTCCAGTTCGCCGATATCGCGGTATCCACGGCGTCGGGACACCACAACCTCGGCGAGGTGGAGTCGATCAAGGCGCGGTCCCGGCCAATCTCGGTGAAGTGGGGGGGTAGGTCAGGGAGCGGTCTCCGACCTTCGGCTTATCGGTGGCGCTCATCCGCGCTTCGGTGACGCTCATCCGCCCCTTCGGTGGCGCGGATCCGCGCTTTTGGCTTTCAGCGTCCGCCCCACTTATGGGGCAGGTCGACAGGACGCGAACAAGGCACCCGGAGGGCCGGGGACACCGGGCCCGGCGGCGCGGCGCCGGGTGCGGGCCGCGCCGCACGTTGAGGGTCAGAAGGCGGAGATGTCCCGGGCTCGCTCGCTGCGGCTCAACGCCCCGACCAGCGCCGCCTGGCCGTGCCGGCGGACGGCCAGGCGGACCAGCAGGTCGCGTACGGGGTCGAAGACATCCGCCGGGAACTCCGGCGTGGGTACGCCGACGCTGACCGCGAGGTCGTCGGAGTGCACGACGATCTCCAGTTGGCGCGTGAGCAGGAAGTCGGCGCGGCGCAGGGACCAGCCCTGCCACGGGATCGGCACGACGTCGAGGGCGGCGCCCCGCGACAGCAGGTCCCTGACCTTCGCCAGCGCCTCACCGGAGCGGGCGTGCAGGTCTTCCGGGCCGTGGAGCGCGTCGGCCTCGTCCGAGCCAGCGGCGACCGCGTCGGCGGCCGGAGTGCCCTCGGTGACCCAGGCGGCCCGCTCGTAGTGGCTGTCGGCCGACTCCAGCGTGGGCAGGTCGGCGGGCGTCGGCAGCAGCTCGGCGGCCCGTATGGCCTGATGCCCGAGGTGGCACGCCAGGGCGCCCGCGGACAGGTGCGGCAGGGCGCTCGGCTTCGACCACTGTGCGGACACCTCGGGGCGCCGGATCAGGTCAAGCGCGATGGCGGCGGCGACCGGAAAGGCGGAATCGAGGGCGTCAACAGGACGAGACATCCGCATATTCTGGCAGGCCCGACCGCCTGGCGCCGAGCACCGAGACAGGGCCGACGTCGCAGCAAGCGCCGAGCAGCGAGACCGTCCCGCGCTGCGGAGCGAGGCACGGCCGGCGCTGCGGGATCGGCTCGGCTTGCGGGATGTCGGGGTGTCCCCGGCGCCGGGGCACCCCGACGTCCCGAAGACCGGGTCGATCAGGTCAGCGTCAGCGCAGGCCGGCGGCGGCGAGCAGGTTGCCCTCGGGCAGCGCCGGGAGGGCCCGGCCCTGGGACATCCGCTGCTCGGCGCGCTCGGCCGTGAACGTGGCGTCGTTGGCGATGGCCGCGGCGTAGCTGGCGGCGGTGCGCTGGGCGATGGCCGACCAGCCGTACTGGTCGTTGACCATCCGGCGGGCGCGACGGGCCATGGCGCGGGCCCGCTCACGGTCGGACAGCAGCGCGTCGACGGCGTCGCCGAGCCCGTCCGGGTCGTGCGGTCGGAACGTCATCCCGGTCGCTCCCGGCTCCACGATCTCGGCGAGACCGCCGGTGGCCGCGACGGCCAGGGGCGCTCCGGCGGCGGCGCCCTCCAGGGCGACCATGCCGAACGGCTCGTAGATGCTCGGCACCGCGAAGCAGTCGGACGCGGCCATCAGCGCCGGCAGGTCGTTGCCGCCCAGGAAGCCCGGCATGGTGACCATGCCGCCCAGGCCACGGCGGTGCACCTCGGCCTCCAACTCGGCGCGGTACGGGCCGTCGCCGGCGATCACCGCGCGCAGCCCCGGGTGCCGCTCGCGCAGGCGGGGGAGGGCGGCGATCAGGTGCTGCACGCCCTTCTCGTAGACGAGCCGGCCGGCGAAGGTGACCAGCGGGCCGTCCCCGGCGAACCGGGCCCGCGCCGCGGCCACGTCCCGCGCCGGCACCTTCCAGCGGTGCGACTCGACACCGTTGGCGACCACGTCGACGCGGCCGGCCGGTACGCCGAACAGCGCGCCCACCTCGTCGCGCATGTAGCCGGAGCAGACGATCACCCGACCGGACTCGCTGCTGAGCCACTGCTCGACACCGTGGATGGTGCGGTTCATCTCCTCGGGCAGCCAGCCCTGGTGCCGACCCGCCTCGGTCGCGTGGATGGTGCTCACGAGGGGGATGTCCAGGTGGTCGCGCAACGTCATCGCGGTGTGGGCGACGAGCCAGTCGTGGGCGTGGATGACGTCGTAGCTGCCGGCCTGGGTGGCGCGTAGGGCGGTGCGGGTGAGGGTGTGGTTGAAGGCCATGGTCCAGGCCAGGAGGCTGCTGGTGGCGAGGGGGAAGGTGACGGGGTCTTCGGGGGCGCGCAGGATGCGTACGCCGTCGGCGTATTCCTCCAGGGGTGCGCCGTCGGCGTGGCGGGTGACGACTGTGACGTCGTGGCCGGCGGCGGCGAGGGCGACGGAGAGGGCGTGGACGTGGCGGCCGAGGCCACCGACGAGCACCGGCGGGTACTCCCACGACAACATGAGGATGCGACGGGTCTGCGGCGGCACCCCGGGGCCGGAGTGCGCGGGCACGATCGCGCCGGGCTGCGCGGTCGGGCCGGGCTGCGCGGGAAGCTGCGGCCGGGAGGTCAGGGTGGGCCGGTGGGCCCGGTCCTTGGTGGCAGCGAGCTGCTCATCGACCCGCAGGGTCGTCACATCAATCTCCGTCCATGCATGGTGGTGCGCGCCGGCGTCAGTGGCGGCGGAGCGAGAGGTGGAAAGGGTGGCCGAGGGCCGAGTGGGGTCGCGCGCGGACGCGTGCCCCCCGACAAGCAAAAGGCATCGAGCCCCGGAACGCACCTTGAAACCGTCCATGGTGACGGAGGACACCTGAGGGTGTAGCACGCATCAGACAGGTGGATTCCGGTCATCGCCTGAAAGGATGGATTGGCGCACCGGGGCGCAGGGCAATACCGGCGTGCGCGCGGGCGACCTGTCGTCGGCGCGCTCGTGGCGCGGTGCGCACATGACCATGGTCTGAAGGAGCGACATGCAGGTCTGGCCGGGCGAGCGGTATCCCCTGGGCGCCACCTACGACGGGATGGGCACCAACTTCGCCATCTTCTCCGAGGTGGCCGAGCGGATCGAACTCTGCCTCTTCGACGAGTGGGACACCGGCGCCGAGCGCCGCGTCGAGCTGCGCGAGGTGGACGCCTACGTCTGGCACGCGTACCTGCCGGGCATCGAGCCGGGGCAGCGTTACGGCTACCGGGTGCACGGGCCGTACGACCCGGCGAACGGGCTGCGCTGCAACCCGCACAAGCTGCTGCTCGACCCGTACGCCAAGGCCATCGACGGTGACGTGGCGTGGGACCCGGCGGTGTACGACTACGACATGGGTGACCCGGAGCGGATGAACGAGAGCGACTCGGCGCCGTTCATGCCGAAGTCGGTGGTGGTCAACCCGTACTTCGACTGGGGCAACGACAAGCCGCCGCGTACGCCGTACCACCACTCGGTGATCTACGAGGCGCACGTGCGCGGGCTGACGATGCGCCACCCGGACATCCCGGAGGAGCTGCGCGGCACGTACGCGGGCATCGCCTCCCCGCCGATGATCGAGCACCTGACCCGGCTCGGGGTGACGGCGATCGAGCTGATGCCGGTGCACGAGTTCGTGCACGACCACCGCCTCGTCGACCTGGGTCTGCGCAACTACTGGGGTTACAACACGATCGGGTTCTTCGCGCCGCACCACGGCTACTCGGCGCTGGGCCACCTCGGGCAGCAGGTGCAGGAGTTCCGGGGCATGGTCAAGGCGCTGCACGCGGCGGGCATCGAGGTCATCCTCGACGTGGTCTACAACCACACCGCCGAGGGCAACCACCTCGGGCCGACGTTGAGCTTCAAGGGCGTGGACGCGCCGAGCTACTACCGGCTCAGCGAGGAGGACCGGCGCTACTTCGTCGACTACACGGGCACCGGCAACAGCCTCAACGTCCGGAGCCCGCACTCGCTGCAACTGATCATGGATTCGCTGCGGTACTGGGTGACCGAGATGCACGTCGACGGCTTCCGGTTCGACCTGGCGGCCACCCTGGCCCGCGAGTTCTACGAGGTGGACCGGCTGTCGACGTTCTTCGAGGTGGTGCAGCAGGACCCGGTGGTCAGCCAGGTCAAGCTGATCGCCGAGCCGTGGGACGTCGGCCCCGGCGGCTACCAGGTGGGCAACTTCCCGCCGTTGTGGACCGAGTGGAACGGCAAGTACCGCGACACGGTGCGGGACTTCTGGCGCGGTGAGCCGGCCACCCTCGCCGAGTTCGCGTCGCGGATCTCCGGCTCCGCCGACCTGTACCAGGACGACGGCCGCCGCCCGTTCCACAGCATCAACTTCGTCACCGTCCACGACGGGTTCACGCTCAACGACCTGGTGTCGTACAACGACAAGCACAACGAGGCCAACGGCGAGGACAACCGGGACGGCGAGAGCCACAACCGGTCGTGGAACTGCGGCGTGGAGGGCGACACCGACGACGACGCGGTGCTCGCCCTGCGGGCCAAGCAGCGGCGCAACTTCCTGGCCACCCTGATGCTCTCGCAGGGCGTCCCGATGATCGGCCACGGCGACGAGCTGGGCCGCACGCAGCACGGCAACAACAACGCCTACTGCCAGGACAGCGAGCTGGCCTGGATCGACTGGGACAACGTCGACGAGCAGCTGTTGGACTTCGTCCGTACGCTCACCGATTTCCGCAAGCGGCACCAGGTGTTCCGCCGTCGCCGGTTCTTCACCGGCCTGCCGGTGGGCGGGCGCGGCATCGACGAGCCGTTGCCCGACCTGGCCTGGCACACGCCCGACGGGCGGGAGATGACCGGCGAGGACTGGGGCAACGACTTCGGCCGCTCGGTGGCGCTGTTCGTCAACGGTGAGGGCATCCGCGAGCGCGGCCAGTACGGCCAGAAACACCACGACGCCTCGTTCCTGCTCTGTTTCAACGCCCACGACGCGCCGTTGGACTTCACGATGCCCGGCAGCGAGTACGGCCAGAAGTGGGAACGGGTGATCAGCACGGCCGAGCCCGAGCCCGACGACGCCACGGTGATCAGCGCGGGCGGCACCATCCGGGTGCCGGACCGCTCCCTGGTGGTGCTGGAAAGGACGATCTGACATGGCCTCCACCCCTCCGCAGGCCACCTACCGCGTCCAGGTCCGTCCCGGCTTCGACCTGGACGCCACCGCGGGCATCCTCGACTACCTCGTCGACCTGGGCGTCAGTCACCTCTACACGGCCCCGCTGCTGGCCGCGACGCCCGGTTCGGCGCACGGGTACGACGTTGTCGACCACCGCACGGTCAACCCGGAGCTGGGCGGTGAGGCCGCCCGGCGGCGGCTGCTGCGGGCGCTGCGCGAGAAGCGGCTCGGCCTGGTCGTCGACATCGTGCCCAACCACGCCGGGGTCGCCGTACCGCCGGCCAACCCGCCCTGGTGGGACGTGCTGCGCCGGGGGCGTGACTCGTCGTACGCCGACTGGTTCGACATCGACTGGGACCGGGGCCGGCTGCTGCTGCCGGTGCTTGCCGACGACCCGGCCGCCCTGGACGACCTCAAGGTCGTCGACGGGGAGCTGCGCTACCACGAGCACCGCTTCCCGATCGCCGACGGCACCGGCGACGGCAGCGCCCGCGAGGTGCACGACAGGCAGCACTACGAGCTGGTCTCCTGGCGGCGCGGTGACGCCGAGCTGACGTACCGCCGGTTCTTCGCCATCGCGGGCCTGGCGGGCCTGCGCGTGGAGGACCCGGCGGTGTTCGCCGCCACCCACGAGCTGATCCTGGCCTGGGCCGCCGCGGGCGAGGTCGTCGGCATCCGCGTCGACCACCCGGACGGCCTGCGCGACCCCGCCGGCTATCTCGCCCGGCTGCGCGAGGCCGCGCCGGAGGCCTGGCTCGTGGTGGAGAAGATCCTGGAGTACGGCGAGGAACTGCCGGACTGGCCGGTGGACGGCACCACCGGCTACGACGCCCTCGCCGCCGTGAACGGCCTGTTCGTCGACACCGACGCCGAGGGCGACTTCACCGTGCTGGACACCCACCTCACCGGGCACCACACCTCGTGGCAGGACCTGACCCACACCACGAAGCTGGCCGCCGCGACGACGCTGCTCGCGGCCGAGCTGACCCGCCTGGCCGCGCTCGCCCCCGAGGTGCCGACCGAAGAGGCCCGCGCGGCGCTCGCCGAGCTGGCCGCAGCCTTCCCGGTGTACCGCGGCTACCCGCCGCACGGCGCCCGCCACCTCGCGGCCGCCCGCTCCGAGGCCGGCCGCCGCCGCCCCGACCTGACCGGCGCCCTGGACGCGATCACCCGCCGGCTGCGCGACAGCGACGACGAGCTGGCGATGCGCTTCCCGCAGCTCACCGGCGCGGTGATGGCCAAGGGCGTGGAGGACACCGCGTTCTACCGCTGGACCCGGTTCGTGGCGCTCAACGAGGTCGGCGGCAGCCCCGCCCACTTCGGTGTGCCACCTGCGGAGTTCCACCGCTTCGCCGCCGCCCAGCAGGTCCGCTGGCCCGCCAGCATGACAACCCTCTCCACCCACGACACCAAGCGCGGCGAGGACGTGCGCGCCCGCCTCGCCGTGCTCAGTGAGCTGCCGGGCCGTTGGGCGGAGCAGGTCAAGAGCTGGATGGAGTACGCGCCGCTGCCCGATGCGTCGTTCGCCCACCTGCTCTGGCAGACCGCCGTCGGTGCGTGGCCGATCGAGCGGGAGCGGCTGCACGCGTACGCCGAGAAGGCCGCCCGGGAGGCTGCGGCCTCGACCGGTTGGGCGGACCCGGACCCGGTCTTCGAGCAGGCCATGCACGCGGTCATCGACCGGATGTACGACGACCCGAGCCTGCACGACGAGCTGACCGAACTCGCTGCCGCCATCACCCCGGCCGGCTGGTGCAACTCGCTCGGGCAGAAGCTGATCCAACTCACCATGCCCGGTGTGCCGGACACCTACCAGGGCACCGAGTTGTGGGACAACTCCCTCGTCGATCCGGACAATCGCCGGCCTGTCGACTTCGACGTACGCCGGGAGATGCTGGCACGGCTCGACGGCGGCTGGCGTCCCCCGGTCGACACCGACGGCGCGGCGAAGCTGCTCGTCGTGTCGCGGACGCTGCGTCTGCGCCGGGCGCACCCGGAGCTGTTCACCGGCTACCGGCCGGTGCCGGCGCACGGGCCGGTCGGCCGGCACGTGGTGGCGTTCGACAGGGGTGGCGCGATCGCCGTGGCGACCCGCCTGCCGCTGGGTCTGGCGCGCGCCGGCGGCTGGTGCGACACAGCCCTGTCGCTTGGTGTTAACGAGGTGAAGGACCTGTTCACCGGCCGGGTCTACAGTGGCGGGGAGACGTCGCTGGACACTCTTCTGGCCGACTTTCCCGTCGCTCTGCTGGCTCCTCTCACCGCTGCCGAGGAGGCCGTTTCATGACCGAGTTTTCCGTCTGGGCGCCGGACGCCGCCCGGGTGCGGCTGCGCCTGGCCGGCGACACCGACCACGAGATGCGCGCCGCCGCCGACGGCTGGTGGCAGGTCGAGGTGCCCGACGCCGGCCCCGGCACCGACTACTCCTTTCTGCTGAACGACGACGAGACCCCGCTGCCCGACCCCCGCTCGCCGTGGCAGCCTGCGGGGGTGCACGGGCCGAGCCGCAGCTACGACCACTCCGCCTTCGAGTGGTCCGACAGCCTGTGGACCGGCCGGCAGTTGCCGGGCAGCATCCTCTACGAGCTGCACATCGGCACCTTCACCCCGGAGGGCACCTTCGACGCGGCCATCGACCGCCTCGACCACCTGGTGTCGTTGGGCGTCGACCTGATCGAACTGCTCCCGGTCAACGCCTTCAACGGCGAACACAACTGGGGGTACGACGGCGTCTGCTGGTATGCCCCGCACCAGCCCTACGGCGGCCCCGACGGCCTGAAACGGTTCGTCGACGCCGCCCACGCTCGCGGCCTGGGGGTGATCCTCGACGTCGTCTACAACCATTTCGGGCCCTCCGGGGCCTACGCGCCGCGGTTCGGGCCCTACCTCGCCGAGCAGAGCAACAGTTGGGGCCGCTCGGTCAACCTGGACGGCCCGCACTCCGACGAGGTACGCCGCTACATCATCGACAGCGTCCTCATGTGGCTGCGCGACTACCACGTCGACGGGCTGCGTCTGGATGCCGTGCACGCCCTGCTCGACTCGCGGGCGGTGCCCATCCTGGAAGAGCTGACCATCGCCGTCGAGTCGCTGTCGACGCACCTGGGCCGGCCGTTGTCGCTGATCGCCGAGTCCGACCTCAACGATCCTCGGCTCATCACGCCCCGGGAGGCGGGTGGGTTCGGGCTGCACGCGCAGTGGAACGACGACGCCCACCACGCCCTGCACACGTTGCTGACGGGGGAGCGGCAGGGGTACTACGGCGACTTCGGCTCGCTGGAGACGCTTGCTGACGTGCTGACGGGTGGGTTCTTCCACGCGGGCACCTGGTCGAGCTTCCGGAACCGGCACCACGGGCGGCCTGTCGATCCACGAATTCCTGGGCACCGGATGGTGGCCTATTTGCAGAACCACGACCAGATTGGTAACCGGGCCACCGGGGACCGGATCTCGGCTTCGTTGTCGCCTTCGCTGCTCCGCGTTGGGGCCACGTTGCTGTTGACCGCGCCGTTCACTCCCATGCTGTTCATGGGGGAGGAGTGGGCCGCCTCTACGCCGTGGCAGTTCTTCACGTCGCATCCGGAGCCGGAGCTGGCCTCTGCGGTGCGGACCGGGCGGCGGCGGGAGTTCGCGGCGCACGGGTGGCCCGAGGGGGACGTGCCCGATCCGCAGGACCCGCAGACGTTCGTACGGTCCCGGCTGGACTGGGCCGAGCTGGACAAGCCTGAGCATGCTTCGATGCTGGCGTTCTACCAGCGGTTGATTGGGCTGCGGCGGTCGGTGCCGGACCTGTCGGATCCTCGGCTGCACGCGGTTTCCGTGCAGCACGGGGACCAGTTCCTGCTCATGCGACGGGGGGACACGCTTGTGGTGGCAAACCTGGCTGGGCGGGGGCAGGGGGTCTCGCTGCCTGGGGTGGCTCGGCGGGTGCTGCTGGCGACCGGCGAGGGAGTCACCGTGATGCGGGACCGGATCGAGTTGCCGGCGGAGACTGCGGCGATCGTGGCGCTATGATAACCGTTTGATCTCGCATCTTCAAAGCCGCTATACCTTATCGATTGCCGCCGGAGGAACTACCTCGGCTACTACAGCTTCGATCTTTGAATTCAGGCCACTGTCGATCAATTGCCGTCGAATTATTCCCCTTGCAATCTTAAAGTCACGTGCTGCCGATATATCCAGGGCGCTTGCCATTTCCTCGGCATCGCCCGCCAAGTCCACCAACTCTTGATGCGCGAGGTTGTTTTCATCGAACGGCGGGATGGGCACCGAGAAAACATTCTTATCGAAATCTCGTCCGCCGAATAAACCTAGGGCCTGCAGGGGCTTGACCCGCTCAAGAACCATCTCCGAGTTGAGAATGGCGGTCAAATAGCGGGCTTCGCGAATGCCGCTCACTGCCGCCCAGTAAAGGCGGTTTTCTATGATTACATCTGGTTGTTCCGTCCGAGCCGCCGCTAGCTGGTTGCCCGATTTGCTGTAAACGACTCGGTGCCGCGCAGAGGGGAGCTGCGAGCTAAGCTGGCCGTGGTAGTCGATCCGGCGCAGGAATGGTGAAATGTCGTTCTTCGCCTTATGGGCTTCCCAGGTCTGCTCGACGATAGCCCACCAATCAGAAAGATCAGGGTGCCCCTCGATCTGATCGGCGTCTAACACGGTTGAATCGGTTACTGGCAGAACCGCTTTCAGTGGGTCGAGCGTACGGAACGGAAGAATGTTCTCACCCAGGAACACGGATCGAATGAAAGATTGCTCTACCGGCCCTCTGAGCGACTCGACACCAACCCACTGAGCCTTCACCGAGCGTCGGGTGCGCACCATTGCTCGGCCCGCACTGCTTCCGAGAGGGCTCGTGGGCTCTTCATCAATAAACAGCAGCACGCGAGGATAAAGGATTGCACCATTTCGAAAACGTGACTTGTATGGCGACTCCGCTGGTTTCGCTTGCGAGCTCAACTGGTGGACAGCCCCGGCTTCGATCGACATTTTGTCGCGAAGCTTGGACCAGGTGATATTAGGGGTCCTAACCTTTGACCTCCACACCTGCACCTCCGCAGGCATGTGGGTGGGCTTGCCGGCAGTGACAGAGCCGTGAATGACACACGACACCATAGGAAATCCGGTGGGTGTTTTTTCCAGGTCCCAGGATGGCCCGAACCGGACCGACAGATTTGCGCCCCACCGCCCCGAACGGAACCCATCAGCGGGTTTTCGGGTCAAAGTTCCGTACGGCATAACGAATGAAAAGCAGCCGGAATCATTTAAGTAAAGTTCAACGCTGCGCGCCACGAAAAGTGTTGCAAGGTCACGACTAGACGCTCCAAGAGCACCTGTCAGTAGTCCTCGCTCCTTTGCCAGGGCCTTGTAGCGCGCCTGCATGCCGCTGGTCATCGAGGAGTAGCGGAGCCAGGGAGGATTTCCTATGAGAACATCGACGCGATGATCTCGCTGCGATAGCCACAGGGGGCGAATCAGGTTTCTGACGTAGTAGCCCCAAATGTGATTCCGTTTATCCTGGTGCAACCGCCTCATCGTAGCGAAGGTTGTGGTTAGCATCGAAACGTCGCCTTGGTGGATCCCGAATTGACGAAGGATGGGCCGCATTAGGTCGGCGCTTGACTTGTTTGATTCCATGACTGCGCGATTCGCCATCGCATCAACCAGCCGATCGAAATCTCCGGCATCGTGGAGGACTCGGGCGGGGAAGTTTAAATCATCGTCGATCAGGGTGCCCTGGCCCGTTTCGACGAGATCGTCCCCCGAAGTCGCAATACGGATATCCTCAGCACCCCCGAAGAGGTCCCGCCGCTGCTCCCACTGCAGGGAGTCTCCAAGGTAAACAGGAATCGAGATTGGTCCACGGTCCTTGGCTGAAAGGCGCTCGTTCCCGATGGCAAGGAGGTAGGTCACCCGGGCGAGCGTTACTGATACCGGGTGCACGTCCATCCCGTATACCCGTTCAACCACACCCGCAACTTGTGCTCCATGAGGCATGCCGACCGACTCTGCTTCTGCGAGATAACGGCGGATAGCGTGAAACAGAAAAGTTCCTGAGCCGCAGGAAGGGTCCAGAACCCTCTGCTCCAGAGGTCTAGATACTGATTCCTCTACCATTTTCTCGGCAAGCCAGTCGGGAGTGTAGTATTCGCCGAGACTTCGGCGCTCATCCTGGCTAATGACTGACTCGTAAAGAACCTTAAGTACGTCGTGCTCGACCTGGTTCCAGTCGAATCGAGCGATTCGGTGCGCCAATTCGCTAACGAATTCCGAACCACCGTCAGCATGTAGCACCCAGTCAAAAAAGTCGGCTTCGACTGCTCCGTGTACCTTCGAGGTGGTGAATGCGGACCCCTGGGCGAGCATCGCGGGAGTTAAGGTTCCTGTGCGTGAAATATTAAATCCAACCACCGCGTGTGCGATGATCTCAGAGGTCAACACGAGGAGCGTATGATCGACGAAAAGCTCTTCGTAGTCCCTGAATTCCTTGCCGAACGCGGTCCTCAGTAGTTTGGCCCATAGCTCACGCTTGAGTTCAACCTCGGGGATGTTTCGTGCTTGTCGGTATAGGTTCTGCAGCGTTGCGTGATCGAGCTGGTGCGCAGGGGACTCGGCTCCGAGTCGGCGGTGGATCTCTATGGGTGTTGGCTTTACGAGTTCTTGAGTGGCCAGAATTGCTTCAAGCCAGACGAGAAGCTTTTCAATGTCCGGCTCGCTGTTGCTGAGCTCAAGCTTCGCAACGTGTCCGAACTGTTCGTTAGCGAGGTTGTAAAGGTGCCACTCCGCCCCGTCGGTCAGGATGCCAACGTACCGCGTCCCCAGTAGTCGGGAGCGAGAAGCGACGTACCCGGCGAGTTGCCTTTCGGCGTCATTCCGAATACCGCTGACGCGGAGATCCCTCTTGACCTCAATGACGGCGTGGCCGATTTCTACATCTAGCCGTCGCCTGGTGCCATCGCCAGTCTGCACCTCGAGCCGAGCGACTTGAGTAGGGTCCAGGGCGAGATCGCCGGTGGTTAAGAGGAGGTAGACGTCGGCCTGGAGGTCCGCTTCGGTCCGACCTGCAGCGCGTGACGCTAGCCGCTTGACAGCATCGGTGGCGGCGGCAGAGGGCATCCCGTTGCTCCTTGAGTAGCTGAACCCCAGAGGTTACCGGTAGGCAGGCCTAACGCAACTGCCGCGCTCGGCGACACCCGGCAATAGCAGCCGCATGGGCCGTCCGAGCCGCAAAACGGCCCAGACGATCGGGGGGACCACGAGCATCCGGGTTCCAAGGTCGGCCCCTGCTGAGTGGTGGCTGGCCGGGGTGAGGACGGGTCGACCTTTTCGGGAACCTTGATCACGTGGCCTCCGCAGTGGTCCCAGCCTGCTCGTCCGCCTCAGCGCAGTAGGGCGGCCGTGTGGCCGAGCCGCCGGCGAGGTACAGCGGGACGTTGCGGGCTCGGGCGCACCTCGCCGCCGATAACCGGGAGGCGACGTTGGTGGGAAGGCGCCGCTCGGCCTCTGGGTGCTGAAAGAAGGCTGCTTCCGCTAGCTCTTCTCCCGGCAGATTCAAGCCGTCGAGACTTGTGACATAACCGCAGTCAAACGTCAGGCTGATGATTGCGCGCGGCCGTTGCCCGCTCGGCGGTGCCCAATCCACCACCAAGAGGTCGCCCACCACTAGATCGAGGCCAAGTTCTTCTCGAATCTCCCGAGCGCACGCATCATGCGGGTATTCACCCTCGTCCACGTAGCCGCCAGGAAACGCCCAGTAGTCGCGGTAGGTGGGTTTGACCAGCAGCACGTTGTCGGCCGGATCGGTGATGAAGGCCGCGGCGGCGGCGTAGAAAGAAGCCAAGTTCGCGTACCACGTGGCGGGCTCCGTCCAGGTCACCTCGGAGACGCTAGCGGACATGTCTAGGTGTGCTCTGGTTTTAGGGGGCTGCTGGCAAGGCCGCGAGGGTGTGCAGGACTTCGTTCACCTGGGGTGACGCCTGCTGCGAGCCGAGCGTTTTAGCGAGTTCGCGGACCCGTTGTTGAACACGCGCCGACTGGATGCCCGCAGCGCGTTGCCCAGTCTTCGAGGCCCAGATGCAGGCGGCGTCGGTGTCCCCAGCGCGGGCGTGAGTCACGGCGATGAGGGCGGTGTGAAGGGCACGCGTTCGCGTGTTCTTGCTACCGAGGTTGAGCGCCTCGGTGGCGTGCCCGAGGGCTTCAGCGTGCAGGTGGAGGTCTCCCAGACACCTCACTGCTGCCCCGGCCAAGTGGGCAGGGCTGAAGTAGGCGACCCACCGCGGGCCGTGGTCTGTGCCCGTCCGATCGAGAGCACGCTCAGCCTTAGTTAGAGCGAGCTGGCAGGCACGTCGCTCGCCCGACTGTCCGTAAGCGGTAGCTGCTGTGGCGTGCAGACGAGCGAGGACTGCGGCGGGTGCACGGCCGGCACCATCGATGGCTGCTTCGACGAGCCGGGCCGCCTCCCGAGCGTGCCCCAAGAACACAGCCTGTGTAGCGAGGTTCGCCAGCAGGTGAGCACCGTAGAGGCGGTCGCCGGCGGCCTTTGCGAGCCGCAGGCCGAGCGTCACATGATGCTGCGCCATCGCATGTTCGCCCGCGTCATACGACATGAACGCGAGTTGCCCGGAGAGTGTGGCCGCTGCGCGCATAAGGTCACGCCCCACGACATCGGTGTAGGTGCCGTGCAGCATCGGCGCGACCTGACGCACCAGGAGGTCGGCCATGACAGCCCGTGTGCGCGGAGAGCCGCTGCCATGACGTCGGTCGAGATCGGTGAAGTGGTCCGCCAGCGCGTATAGCGATTGAACATCGGTCGAAGTAACCTGTTGCAGGCCGTTCCGGCTAACCGCCTCGTCGGACAGGTCATACCGCCAGCCGAGCGCCGCCTCTAACGCCTTGCCGCTGTCGAACACCCCGCTGGCCTGTTGGTTGAGGTGCCTGGCCAACCTGGTCCAGATCTGCTCGGCGGTATCGATCGCTCCGTCGACGGACGCGGGGTAGACACAGATTCCGATGCTGTCGGGTGCGCCGAACCCCAGCTCCGTGACAGCGACTGAGCGACCGAGCTTGCGAGCAAGTGTTTCGGCCATCGCGGCCTGTACGTGATCGCCAGGCCGGCGACCGCGCAGCCACCAGTAGACGCTTGCAGCGTCGTAGCGCCAGGTGCCCTCGTTGCGGCCGGCGTGATTGAGCTGGCGAGCGAAGGCGGCATGGGCGTTGCCGTAGCCGGCGGCAAGTAGCAGCCCTTCGAACGCCGAGTTCGTCACCGGTCGCGCCATGGTTCCGCCTCCAGGCATCAGCCAACTACTAGTAGTGACGAGCCTATGGGCTGCTTCGGTCCGATGGGGACCCGCGCAACCCTGCGCAACCCACGTCCTGAGCAGCGCAATGGAGCGCATTGCTTGCCATCTGGTCCGTCAACCGGCCGCCCGCTTCGCTGATCGGAGGAGTCGTGGGTGATGGCGAGCTGATCGTCGCGCCCCGGGTTGACGGAGGTGGGCATGCAAGGTGACGAGTCAGCGAGCAAAGGCGAGCAATCCGAAGCGGCCGAGCGGGAGGCGGCCAAACAGCGTCTCCTCGCTCAGGCCGAGGCGGAGCGCGTACCCCTGGAGGACACGACTCGCGCGGTCCCGGACCGGCGGTGGCGGCGTGACCAGCGATGACCTCCCGATCGGCCGCCGGGTCGCCCGCTGGCGGGTGCGGCGGCAGATGACCCAACAGATGCTCGCCGACCGACTGCGCAGGTCGAAGAGCTGGGTCGACAAGATCGAGCGGGGCGTCCGCCCCCTGGACCGGTACTCGGTGATCCAGGAGCTGGCCCACGTCCTGCGCGTCGACCCGGAGGTGCTGCTCGGCCAGCCGCGGGGCACTCCTGCCGGCCCGCCGGACGGGGTGGACGACATCCGGGCCGCGCTCGCCCGCTACGACACTCCGCAGGCCCCACAGGAGACGGACGAGCTGAGGCGGCAGGTCGGGTACGCCTGGTTGACCTACCAGCACGCGCACTACGGGCAGTTGACGCGGGTGTTGCCGGGTCTGCTCGACGCCGCCCAGGGCGCGCGGTCGGCGGAGCTGCTGGTGGAGGCGTACCGCATCACCTCGTCGCTGCTGGTCAAGCTCGGCGAGGCCGACCTCGGCTGGCTGGCCGCCGACCGCGCGATGACCGTCGCCGCCGACAACCCGGCGCTCGCGGCAACAGCAGCCATCTCGGTAGCCCAGGCGCTCCGCGCCGCCAACCGCGACCACCTGGCCCTAACCGCAACCCAAAAGGCGGCCAACCGCGTCCTCCCGCCCCCGCTCCACCGCGTCGATCATGAGGTTGGCGGGCTAGATAGAGATCAATTCGCCCGTCAACCTCATGATCGACGCGATGAAAGGCCGGCTGGGGAGTGGGCGGTGGGTGGGACTCTGCTGCTCCAGGCCGCCCTGGCCGCCGCCGGCTGCGGCGAGCACCATCGCGCCGACGAGCTGGCCGACCAAGCCGCGGGCGTCGCCGCAAACCTTCGGGGGTACGACGATCAGCACCGCACCAGCTTCGGCCCGGTCGCCGTCGAGCTGGCGCGGGTGCTGGTGGCGGCGTCGCAAGGTGACGCCGTCGAGGCACTGCGACGGCACTCGACTGTGGTGCGGCGGGAGGGGTGGCGGCGGTTGCCGGCCGAGTATCGGGGCGCGTACCTGGTGGATGCCGCTCGGGCGTACCTCCAGGTGGGTGACCTGCGCGGGGCGGCCCGCGCGCTTGTCGACGCGGACAGTGTCGCGCCGGCTGAGGTTCGGTGCCGGCCGTTGGCGCGTACTCTCATCGCCGATGTCGCCCGTGCGCAGCCGGCGCCGGCCGGCGTGGCGCGACTGGCGACGCTCGTCGGCCTCACCCGCTGACTGGCCGGCTGCTCCGGCCCAGGACGATCGTGCGGTGGCTACGCCGGGGTGTCATGATGCGCGGTCCTGACCCCGATGCCCGGCATCGCGATCAGGACCGCAGCCGGGGTCCTGCTCGACCGGCGACGGAAGCAGCATCGCCGCCCCGGCGAGCCCACGACCTGCCACCGGTGCCGGCCACGGCGGGTCAATCCCGCCGCGGACTCACAGGATCGTTGTCAGCACACCTCCATCGACGCGTACCGCCGATCCGTTGATTGCGGACGCGGCGGGACTGGCGAGGAAGGTCACGGTGTTGGCGATCTCGCTCGGTTCGATGAAGCGTCCCAGGAGGGAGGTCTGGTTGGCGCCGATGATCGCCACTTTCAGGTCGTCCTCGAGGAGGGATTGGGCATCGGCCAGCGACCTGACCGTTTCGGCGACGCCTGTGGAATAGGTCGGGCCGCCCAGCACCGAGTTGACGGTCACCGCGGTGCCCTTCGTCAGCTTCGCCAGGCCGTTGCCCACTGCGAGCATCGCCGTCTTGGACGTGCCGTAGTGAATCATGTCGGCGGGGATGTTGACGCCCGACTCGCTGCTCACGAACACGATCCGGCCCCAATCCCGATCGAGCATTGCCGGCATGAGGTGCCGCGCGAGCCGGACGCCGCTGAGCACGTTCACCTCGAAGTAGCGCCGCCACTCCTCGTCGGAGATGAGGTCGAAAGGCTTGAGCTCGAAGAGTCCGACGTTGTTGATGAGAATGTCGACGCTTGGCAGTTCGTCGCACAGCCTGTCGACGTCATCGACAACCGAGAAGTCGGCGGGGATACCAGTGACGGATACGCCGGGCGCCTCCCGACGCAACACGTCGACAGCCTCGGCCAGCTTTGCCGGGTCGCGGCCGTTGAGGACCACGTTGACACCCTCGCCGGCCAGGGCCTTCGCGGTCGCGTAACCGATGCCTTGACTGGATCCGCTGATGAATGCGGTCTTGCCGCTGAGCTGCAGGTCCACGTGCTGTTCTCCTGGTGAGTGGTCGCCGATTGGTGCCAGAACGGTGCACCTGCCGGACGTCGGCAGGCGTTCCTCTCGACCTTGCCGCAGACCGATGAGCATCCGATGAGCAACGAGTCAGTGGCTGACGCTGGCGTGGTCGGACCGTCGGTGCCTGCAGCCGATTGGCCTCACTGCGAGGAACGTCCCGCCTCGGGGTTCCTGGGTCTGCCGTACCGGTTTGACCTGTCCCAACCGGGCGCTCCGCACGGCGGCCGCTGTGGCGACGGAATCAGCCAGGGTCGATAGTCTGCTCCTCGTGACGGCCGTGAGGTCGTCGACACCGCAGGGGGTGCGCGCAGTGGGCAGATGGTTCAACCGCGACCGTAAACGCGACGACGAGCCACCGCGCGAATCGACGTCGTCCGAGCCGGTCATCGAGATCACCGTCACCCACGGCGGGCGCTCGACCACCAAGACGGTCGGTGGTCCGACCGCCTACGGGCTGCAGTACCGCGCCTTTCACGAGGAGTACGGCGCGACCGATCCGCGGACCTTGGCGGCGGGGACCCAGTACGCGCGGGAGTTGATGCGCACCAACGAGGTCGCCGAGGCCGTGGCCGTCTATCAGGAGGTCGTCGCGTTGCGCAGCTCGGCGCTCGGGCCGGAGCATCCGGACACCCTGCGCAGCAAACACAGCCTGGCCTTCGCGCTCTGGCAGCGCGGCTCGCACGCCGAGGCCGAACGGGTGCAACGGGACGTCTACGAGGCGCGGCGTCGGGTGCTGGGCGACGCCGACGCCGAGACGTTGCGCAGCGGCAACAACCTGGGCTGGTTGCTGATCGAGCTGCGTCGCCTCGGCGAGGCCGAGCCGCTGCTGCGTCGGGTCGCCGACGGCATGGCGCGGACGCTGGGCCGCGACGACGCCGAGACCCTGGCCTGCCAGATGAAGCTGGCCGGTCTCCAGCACCTGCAGGGCAGCAGCCAGCAGGCCGAGCGGGCGCTACGGGACGTGGTCCAGCGGCTGACCCGGACGGTCGGCCCCACCAGCCCGGTGTCCCTCCAGGCCCGCAGCAACCTGCTCGTCGTCCTGCTCGACAACGGCCGGGCGGCCGAGGCGGTCAAGGCCGCCCGGGCGCTCGCCGACGACGCCGGGCGCGCTCTCAGCAACACCGACGGGGTACGTCTGCACGCCCGGCACTCCCTGGCCAGAGCCCTCGCCGGGGTGGGCCGGCGAACCGAGGCGATCCGGTTGCTTGCCGACACGCTGCCGGACAGCGAACGGGGCCGCGGCGTCGACCATCCCGCGACCCTGGAGATGCGGACGCTCTTCGCCCAACTGCTTGTCGAGGACGGTGACCGGCGGGCCGGCCCGGAGGCGCGCGCCGCGCTGGCCGGGTGCGAACGCGTGCACGGCCCCGGTCATCCCGACACGGAGAAGGCGCGGGCACTGGTCCGGCTCATCGACGGGCGTTGAAAGGTCAGCCTCCGGTGTGGATGTGCGCCGCCCACAGCGTCGGCGCCAGCGGGTAGCGGTCCCGCAGCCCGCGTACGGCCGAGTGCAGCGCGTACGTCGCCGACCCGGTCGTGTCGCGGTGCGCGTAGAAGGCGGTGGTCAGGGCGAGGGAGACCGCGTCGTCGACCTCCCACAGGGTGCCGATGACATGCCGGAACCCGGCGAGCTGGAAGGCGCCGGTGATGTGCAGCGACTCGTCGACGAGCGTCGGCGGGGCCTGGGCTGTCGCGCAGGCCGACAGGAAGGCGAACTCCGCGTCCAGGTCCAGCCGGGACACGTCGGCCACGGTGAGCGGGCTGTCCTGGTGATCGTGTACGAGCAGCCGGCCCTGCGCCGGGTCGTTCGGATCGGCCACCGCGTGGCACGCGAAGTGCGCGTACGCCGAGTCGGCCAACCGGTCCAGGACCTGCTCCC
This sequence comes from Micromonospora sp. DT63, assembly GCF_049841615.1. NCBI lineage: Bacteria > Bacillati > Actinomycetota > Actinomycetes > Micromonosporales > Micromonosporaceae > Micromonospora > Micromonospora sp. DT63. Next base: position 63,907 of record NZ_JBNCKQ010000001.1, read on the forward strand.
GGGTAGCCTGCGCGTCCAGCCCGAGCCACGCTCCGGGCAGCGCCCGCGCCGCCGACGCGGCCTCGCGTTCGGCGCTGGGCAGCGCCCCCGGGCCGCCGGGGGTGGCGCGCATCGCCACCACGCAGGACCGGGCGTCGGGCCGGGACTGCCGCGGCGCGGTGCGTTTGCGGGCGAGCGCGGTCACGGTCGGGGTGTAGGAGGAGACCACCCGGTCGAGGGCGGACCGGCCGGCGCCGGCCTGCGCGGCGTGCAGGGGAAAGAACGCCAGCGGGCCGACCGGGCACCACCAGACGCGCGGCAGCTCGCCGGCCGCCCCGGGCGGGTCGATATGGTCCAGCACCGGCCCGACCAGGGCGTGCCACAACCATTCGAGCACGCCGGTGAGCGCCGACTGGGCGCCTAGCCGGCTCCGCGCGTCCGCCGCCGGATCGTACGCCGTGGTGGTCGCCTCCTGGAGCCGCCGTAACTGCGTCATCGCGTCGGTGAGCGACAGATCCGGCAGCGGCAGCACCGTGACGCGGTGCTGGCGCAGGATGAGCGCGTCGCAGCGCAACTCGCTGGCGATCGGCACGATCACGGGCCCGTCGACCCGGTCGAGCAGCTGCCGGGCGCTGGGCGGGCGCAGGAAATCGCCCAGGCCGGGCAGCTTACGGATCGTGTCCAGCAGCACGTTCCACTCGGTCTCCCGGTCCCGGCCGAAGGTGGTGGGTCGGGGCGACTCGGGGACGGGCGCTTCGAAGTCCCGGCGCATCCGCTGGAAGTCGGCCGCCAGACGCCCGTCGGCGCGTTGCAGCGCCGCCCACTCGCCGTCGGCCGTCAACCGCTGGTGCAGCAGCAGGCCCCGCCCGCGCTCCAACAGCTCCAGAGCCCGCTCCGGCTGCCCGGCGCCGATCGCGCAGGAGGCGGCGGTCGCCGCCACCCCGGCCGTCGAGCCGAGGTCGGCGTACTGGTCGTGCCGGGTACGCCCCCGCGACGCCAGCCGGGGCAGCAACGTGACGGCCTCGTCGAAGGCATCCGTCGCCTCCTCCCACCGGCCCAGCGCGGTGAGCGTGTACGCCGCCTTGTCGAAGGCCTGGATCCGGACCGGCACGGCCCCGGAGTCGATGCGGCCGGCGACGCGCGCCCGTTCGGCGGCCTCGGTGAGCAGGGCCTTCTCACCGGTACGCAGATAGGTCGCCCGCAACCCCTGGGCGATGGACAACCCGGTCTCCACACGCTGCGGATGCCGCGCGGGCAGGGCGTCCAGCGCCCCGCGCAGCAGGACGAGCGACTCCTCGAGGTAGGCGGGCTCCCCGGTCGCGTCGTAGAGCAACCGGAGGCTGTAGCCCAACTGGTCCAGGTACAACGCGTGGTTGGCCTCGCCGCGTACGGAGAGCGCGAGCGCCCGGCGCAGCAGGCCGATCGCCATCTCCAGGGCCGAGATGTCGCCGGTCAGTTGGTGCGTCTTCATGCCGACGGTGGAGAGGCTGGCCAGCGCCGTCCGATGGTGCGGATGCCGCTCGGGAACGGTGTTCAGCGCGGCGGCGAACTCCTCCCAGGCCTGGCCGAGCACCTCGGCGCGGCCGGTGCGGTCGACAAGGGTGAGCAACGTCTGCCCGAGCAGGAAACGCGGATCGACGCCCTGCGGCGTGTGGTCCCGCAGGACCGCGATGGCCCGTTCGACATCGGCGACGTGGGTGGTCCCGGCCGCCCTGGCCAGCAGGCACCGCGCTCGCAGCATGACGATCTGGTCCTGGTTGGGCCCGGTGGCGTCCACCGAGGACACCAGCTCCAACGCCTCGTCGACGTAGTCCTCCACACCGGTGAGCTGGTAGGCCCGCAGCAGCGCCTCCGCGTGGATGCCCCGCAACGCGGGCCGGTGCTCCGCGCTGATCCACGTCTCGGCCATCTTCGCGATCGCGGTGAGCCGGTAGAGCGTGTCGACCGAGCCGTCGAAGTCGTGCCGGACCCGGTAGACCTGACAGGTCTTGAGCATCAGCACCGCGCTGTTGGCGAGGTCGGCCGAGGCGTCCTCGGCGAACCGCAGATACTGCTCGGCGATGTCCAGGAGCTGCGGCTCGCTCTCGATCCGGGCCCGGGCCAGCAGCACGTCGGTGTACGTGGCCAGCGCGCGGACGCCGTGCGGCGTACCCAACTCCTGGGCCAGAAAGGAGTCGGCCATCGTGCGGATCGCGGCCTCCAGCACGACGGTGGCCTCGATCAGGTCCTCCCGCGCCCGGTCCGTGTCGTACCTGTCGAGCAGCGCGGCCCCCAGCTCCACCTGGGCCTCGGCCCACCGCCGGTCGCCGCGCGGCTGCCCGGCCGCGGCACGACGCCAGTGGTCGACAACGTCCCTTGCGGAGCGACTCACCAGCGCACCTCCCCGTCGCGGTTGCTCCCCAGCCTGCCAGCCGCACGCCACATCGACAGGAGATAATCAGCCGATGAGTCAATCGGCGCCGGACCGGCAGCTCGACGACGACCGGGCCACCCGGCTGGCCCGGGTCTGCACGGACATCGCGCAGGTGGGCGACCTGCTCGGCCCCGAACCGGCGCGGGCCCTCGCGCGGCTGCGGGACCTGTCGCTGTCCGACCAGGCCGTGGACGCGGTGCTCGCCGAGGTGACCGAGTTGATGCGCGTCGGCGGGCTGGTCGGCGGCGACACGACGGTCCGGGGAGACCGATACCTGCCGCTGGCCGGCATCCACGGCCGCCGCCCGGAAATCGTGCAGGTGTGCCCCGGCGACCTGTGCGACCGGGTCGAGATCCCCCGGCCGGACGCCGGCTCGCCGCCGCGCTGCGCCGTGTGGGACTGCCCGCTGCCGACGTTCCGGATGGACCGGTGAACGCGGTCATCGCCTCGCTCGGCGGCAAGCTGGCCGAGCGGTGGCTCGCCGCCCTGGCGCTGCCCGGTCTGGTGTTCGTGGCGATCGCCGCCGCGGCGGTGCGCCTCGGCCACGCACACTGGTGGGACCTGCCGCTGCTGGGTCAGGAGGTGGACCGGCTCGCCCTCGGGCCACCGGCCCGCAGCACCGGGTCCGCGCTGCTGATCGTGCTCGGTGTCGTGCTGGGCAGCGTCGTCGCCGCGCTGGCCGCCCAGAGCCTGGAACGCCTGGTCCTGGCCCTGTGGACCCAGGACTGGGGGCGGGCCGGCGAGGCACTGACCCGCAGGCGGCGACGCCTGTGGAACGCCGCGATGGACCGGTACGAGAACGCCCTGCGGGACAAGGCACGCCGGCTGCGGTCCGCCGACCACACCACCGGACCGCTGCCGGACACCCAGGCGCTCGCCCGCGCCTGCGACCGGATCGCGGTGACCGAGCCGGACCGGCCGACGTGGATCGGTGACCGCATGCTCGCCACGGCCGTACGCGTGCGGGCCTGCTACGGCCTGGACCTGGCCGCCGCCTGGCCCCGACTGTGGCTGCTGCTGCCCGAGGAGACCCGGGGCCCGCTCGCCCTCGCGCAGGCCGACTTCGCCGCCGCCGCCCGACGGGTGGGCTGGGGGCTGCTGTACCTGGCGCTCGGCCTGCTGTGGTGGCCCGCGGCGCTCGTCGGCCTCGGCCTGTGCGTGGCGGGCTGGCGACGGGGGCGTGGCACCGTCTCCGTGCTGGCCGACCTGGTGGAGGCGGTGGTGGATCTGCACGTCCGCACCCTCGCCGCCGCGCTGGGACATCCCACCGACGGCACCTTCGGCACGACCGACGGACAGGCGCTGACCGTCCTGCTCCGCAAGGACCGGTGATCCCGGGGTTCGACGCCGGCGGCGTTTCCGGGAACGTGAGATCCGGGCAGGTATCCCGGGCACTGCCGTCGGCGCGTACGGCCATCGCCGATGTCGCCCGCGCGCAGCCGGCGCCGGCCGGCGTGGCGCGACTGGCCACGCTGGTCGGCCTCACCCGTTGACGGGCCGCGACAAATCCACGCTGACCAGCAATTTCCGCGATTCTGGACGTAGACGTCGGTGAATTGAATGCTTGACCTCTCAATTTTCCCGGTGGTAACTTTCATCGATCGATCGACGCCTCTGGGAAGAGAGAGATCTGTGCTACTGAAGTCCCTCGCCCTTGCCCTGTCCACCGCCGGCCTGCTGGCCACCGTCCCCGCCGCGTCGGCGTCCGCCGCCGGCCCGTGGCCGGACGAGGAGCCGTGGCCGCCCGGCAACTGCCAGCAGGGCACCTTCTGCGCCTGGCCCAACTGGGCTCCGGTGAACACCGGCCCCACGGAGACCCCGTCCCTGGTGACCACCGGCCCGTGGACCGGCAGCGCCCCGACGAAGACCTTCTACAACTACACGACCGCGAACGTCGAATTGGAATACCACCACACGTGGCAGGACGCCTCGACGGTCATCACGCACTGTGCCACCCCGCGCGGCAACATCTTCTACCTTCAGGTGATCGTGACCAAGGTGAACTGGCACGGTTCCTGCTAGTCGCGTGGTGGGGATCCACCCACGAACGTCCCTCCGCCGCTGATGTCACGGGCGAACCCGACCGGGGTTTCCGGGAACGTGAAAAGCGGGCATGTACCCCGGCACTGCTGGAGGGGAGACGGCAATGCTGGTGACTGGTTATCTCGGCGCGGTGCTCATCGGCGCTCTCGTCGGCCTGCTCGGCCGGCTCATCCTGCCGGGGAGGCAGCGGATCGGCATCTTCGCCACGTTCGTTCTCGGCGTCGGCTCGGCGGTGTTGGGCACCGTGGTCGCCAGGGCGCTGCACGTCGACGATGACGCCGGCGTGAAGGTGTGGGTGCTGCGCTGGGACTGGATCGTGCTCGCGATCCAGGTCGGCCTCGCGATCATCGCCGTGGCACTGGCGAACATGCTGACCTTCACCCGGCTTGCCGGCGGCGATGAGACCCCTCGCCGGCGCGTCCGTCGCACCAGGGCCAAGCGCGAATCGTGATCGCGATCTTTCCGCCGGGTGGGCTGACGAGGTCGGCGGATCCCCGCTCCCCGATCAGCGTGCCCCCGTCACACTGATTCGCTCTCAAGATCCGCACAACATCAGGGATGTTGCTGTCTCCCGCATGGCGGAGGCAGCAGTATCAGGGAAGTTGCGCGGATCTTGGCGAGCGAGCGGGCGGGCGGGCGGGCGCGCAGCGCCGAGAACCGCAGCGGAGGGACCACTCGCACGAGTGGTCCCTCCGCTGGGTCGCGTGGCTAGACTTCAGGTTGGCAGTTCACCTGTGCTCTGCTGCGGCGGACGCAGACCTCGGGAGGGTGTTGCAGCACCCTCTCGAGGGGCCGTCCGGTCGGACGGCGCCTACTCGCAGAAGACCCGCACGGTGGCATCGGGGGAGTCCACCTCCACCGTCATGTCGTCGAGGTGCTCCACGAGCGCCTCCAACTGCTCGGGCTTGAGCTGCGTCAGGTCGATCGGCACGCCCGAGTCGCTGAGTGAGGCGTTGGCCTTGACCAGCGCCTGCGGCGGGACCAGCGCCGCCAGCCGTACGCCGGCCCGCAGCAGTTGCAGCGGCACCCGCACGTTGACCCGCGACGGCTCGCCGTTGTCGGTGGCGTCCACCACCACCCGCAGGTACTTCAGCTTGCCCTTCGGTCGGGCGTCGAGACCTGCCGCCGCCGGTGCCTGGTCCCGTTCGAGTGCGGCGATGAGCTGCTCCGCCTCCTCTGCGGTGATCTTGCCGGCGGCCAGCATGTCGAGGATGTCCTTGCGTTGTTCGGTCATGTCGAACCTCTCCTATCGGATGGCCACGAGCACGGCCGTGCGGCCCTGCTCGATGTCGAAACGGGCGCCGGGCAGCGCGGAGATGACGCGCCAACCGGCGCCGAGTGCCCGCACCGCGCCGATGCGGAACACCAGGCAGGCCACGATCGCCGCGAGCGCGACCAGGACCACGACCGGGAAGAGCAGGAGCACCACCGGGAGCACCGGAACCCACAGGCGGATGGGTCGGTGGCCCGGGCGATCGACCTTCACGGTCACCAACTGCGGCATCACGACCGGCCTTCCAGCTCGGCCAACGCCTGCTGGGCGTTGATCTCACCGCGGCGCAACCGGTCGATGACGTCGGCCCGCGACGGCGCCGGGTCGGTCTCGACGAAGTCGAGCATCTGCGTGATCCGGTTGAGCCGTGACTTGATCGTCGGGTAGCTCACCCCGAAGATGCGTTCCATCTCCTTGATCGAGCCGTGGCAGCGCACGAACGCCGTGACGAAAACCTGATCCTCGACGTTGAGCTGAGCCAGCTGCGGCAGCTCGAACTCGCCCTCGATCGCGACGCCGTTGCCCGCCAGGCGCACCCGCTCGACGACGAACGGCTGCCCCCGCGTCAGGCTGGTGAGTTCCTGCCAGTCCATCGCCTGATCTGTCATACCTAAATTTCTACCTTAAGAATCCTCAACTTCCAAGAGTCGGACCTTAACTTTCTTAATGTCGGCGTTCGGCTGCCTCGATGACCGTCTGGGCCCAGGCCGCGGCGCGGCGGCCTGGTCTCGGACAGCGGCGGATCACCGCCAGGCCTCTCTCCCGACGGCGCGCGCGTGGGTCCTCGCCGACCGGGCGGTGACGTCGCGGTTCGGGACGGAAGTCCGACGTTCCGTGTTCGCCTGCTCACGCACAGTCCAATCTGGAACCCGGCCCGCCGTGGGGCGGCCGTACACAGCGGACAGTGGAGGTTCGGATGCTGATCATCGCGGAGGAGCGGGACACCTACCCGCCGAAGGGTCAGATCCCCAACCTGGAGACCGACGAGAAGGCGTGCGGCGACATCCTGGCCCGGATCACACCGCTCTTGCCCAGCGACCTCAGGGGCGAGGTGGTCGGGGCGTTGGTGGACTGGTCGGCGAGCACGTTGCTGGAGCACCGCACCTTCGGGACCTGGGCCGAAGCCATCACCGCCGCGACCAGCTACGCGCGCAACGACATGGCCCGTGCCACCGACGACGGCCAACGCCAGCGTGACGAGGCTGTCGGCGACGGCGACCTGGCGAAGCTCAACGCGGCGGTGGGGAGCACGGGACGCACCGGCGACCCGCAGATCACCCGGCGCGACGAGAGCCGCAGGTGGGCGAACTGCGGAATAGCCGCGTTCCAGATTCGCGAGCAGTTGCGCGACAGGGGCGGCGAGCCTGTCCGCCTGTCCAGCCAGACCTACGGCAAGGGCAAGGGCGCCGCGCTCAAGCAGGCGCTGCGCGTCCAGCCCGCCACCGCCCAGACCGTCCTGCTGCTCGACTGCCAGTTCCCGCAGGTGCACAACTTCGTCATCGAGGTGCACCACGACGGCTCGCGTTACCTGGCCCAGGGCTACCAGGGCACCTACTTCGCGCACTGGTGGCTCGGCATCAACGACAGCTACTCCGGAGAGGCTTCGCGCGAGATTCTCGCCCTGCGCGAGCGGTACGGGTTGGGTCGGGCGATCAGCAAGGAGAACTACGAGAGCCTGCTCGACGGCCTGGCCGCGGCCATCTCGTCCGACTGGCACCAGGCCGCGAACCAGTGGCAGACGTTGCCGTTCAATCCGGACCGGCAGGAGATCGACGGGATCCGCCGCCGGTCCGAAGCGCCGACGATCCTCGTCGAGGTGTTCGAGCTGCGCAAACCGGCGGTGGCTCGGGCGGCGTTCGGCGCGAGCGGCGCTGTGTCGCTCAGCGAGCTGGCGACCCGCGGGATGACGACCGCCTGACGCGATGTTCCCGGCCGGTCGGCAACCGACCGGCCGGGAACACGGGCCGAGGCGGGACCCGGTGCGGTCCCGCCGCGTGCGCGTCTATGCGCCCGAGATGGCCTTGAGCGCCGTGTCGAGCGCCTGGTCGGCCGGGACGGGTACGTCGGGGACCACGCCGACGCCCTCCCAGTTGGTGCCGGTGACGCTGTTGATGGTCCGGGCGGTCGGCACGGTCACGAGGATGTGTTCGGTGACCGGGTGGCGGGCCGTCGGGTGCGCGCCGCCGCGGGTCGTCTCCCCGACGACGACCGCCCGGCCGTGCGCCTGAAGGGTGTACGCCACGTCCTCGCCCCCGGAGAACGTCGTCGCGCTGGTGAGCACCTGAACCGGGCGGTCCGCGTAGCGCGGCGCGGGAAGGTGCGCTGTCGTCCAGAACTGGCGGGTGGCGCCGGTGGACCGCTCGTAGAAGTCGTTGAGATGCACCTGGTCGTCGCGGAAGAAGTAGCTGCACCACATCGCGGCGCCCTCCGGTGTTCCGCCGGTGCACGCCCGCAGGTCGAGGATGAGCGCGGAGCTGAGGGCGACCAGTTGCATGGCCGCGCCGATCGCGGCGGCGCCCTCGTCGGCGTACGCGATGCGCCGCACGTCGATGAGCCCGACGTTCCCCTCCAGGTGCTCGACCCGGCGGATCCCCTGGTTCTCCGCCCTGAGCAGCGCGCGGAACGCGGCCCGCCCGCCGTCCTCGTCCGCCGGATCGAGCGACTGCGGCTGGTCCGTCCAGAGCAGCCGCAGATGCCTGTCCGGGCACGCCTGCTGAAGGTGGGCGGTCACCGTCGTGCAGAGCGCCGGCCCGTCCAGGTCGTCGTACTCGCCGGCAGCGAGACGACGCCGGATCGCGGCGTCGATGTCGGCGACCTTCGCGGGAAAGACGTATCCCGCCTCGATCCGGTCCAGGGCCTGTCGGATTATCTGTTCGTTGGAGGGCACGGCGGGCCAGGGTAGACCGCGCGCAGCCTCATGGCCATCGAATTCCGCGCGGCGCCAGGTGCTGAGCCTCCAAGCCTTGCGGCGCAGCGGGCTCAGGGGCGCGGCAGGAAGCCCACGAGCGACGTGCTGATCGCGAGCCGCAGGGCTGTCCGCAGGTCGATGTGGTAGACCGCGAGCGCCGGCTCGGACTCGTAGACGGCGAGCAGGCTCGGCGGCGGCGACGTGTAGGCGGACACCGCGCCCGCCACGAGCAGGGCTTGCAGGCAGAACAGTTCGGCGCGTTCGCCGACCTCGGGCAGGTGCCGCCGGATGAGGTCGGCCATCCGTGCGAGGTTGGCGAGTGAGGCGCGCTTGTGGCGGCGGACCGCCTCGACCGAGACGTTGTGCTCGAGCACTCCGCCCTGTGCGCCGAAGAGATCGCAGAGCACCGTCTGGGCGGCGAGCGACCGGCTGAGCACGTCCGCCGCCTGCTCGGCCCGTTCCCGCGCGGACCGGCTCGGGTCGACGCCCTGGCCCAGTTCCTGCTCCAGCTCGGTCAGCCAGGTCGCCGTCCGGTCGTCCAGCAGGTCGAGCAGCACCGCTTCGCGGGACTCGAAATAGCGCAGCACCGCCGTCTTGGCCAGGCCCACCCGCCGGCTCAGCTCGTTCAGGGTCACCTCGGCCACCGACATCTCGTCGAGCATCGCCGAGGTCGTCTCCAGGATCGCCTGGCGCCGGACCGCACGCTGCTCCTCGCTGCGTGCCCGCTGGAACGTCATGACGCCAACCCTAACTTAGGTACCGCCGGTCTCTTGACAGTGTACCGGCGGTACATTACCGTTCAGGCATAACTTACCGGCGGTACATTAGGAGCCTGAGATGAACTGGACCGAGCAGCAGATTCCGCGCCAGGACGGCCGGGTGGCAGTGGTCACCGGCGCCAACACCGGGCTGGGCTTCGAGACCGCCCGGCTGCTCGCCGAGCGCGGGGCGTCGGTCGTGCTGGCCGTACGCGACACCGAGAAGGGCAGGCGGGCCGCCGCCCGGATCAACGGCGACGTCTCCGTCCAGGAACTGGATCTGACCTCGCTGGAATCCGTGCGCGCCGCCGCGGCCGACCTGCGTACCGCCCACCCGCGGATCGACCTGCTGATCAACAACGCCGGCGTGATGTACACCCCGAAGCAGACCACCCGCGACGGCTTCGAGATGCAGTTCGGCACCAACCACCTGGGCCACTTCGCGCTCACCGGCCTGCTGCTCGACGTGCTGCTGCCCGTGCCCGGCTCCCGCGTGGTAACCGTCAGCAGCGTCGGGCACCGCATCCGCGCCGCCATCGGATTCGACGACCTGCAGTGGGAGCGTTCGTACAGTCGGGTCGCCGCCTACGGCCAGTCGAAGCTCGCCAACCTGATGTTCACCTACGAGTTGCAGCGCCGGCTCGCCCCGCACAGCACCACCGTCGCGGTGGCCGCGCACCCCGGCGTCTCCAACACCGAACTGGTCCGCAACGCCCCGGCGGTCGTGCGCGCACCGATCACCTGGTTCGCCCCGGTGATCACCCAGCCCGCGGCGGCGGGCGCGCTGCCCACCCTGCGCGCCGCCACCGACCCGGCCGTCCTCGGCGGGCAGTACTACGGCCCCGACGGCCTGGGCGAGACGCGCGGCTACCCGAAGCTCGTCACGTCCAGCCCCGACTCCTACGACCTGACGGTGCAACAACGCCTCTGGGCCGTCTCGGAAGACCTCACCGGCGTCCGGTTCCCGGTCGGCCAGGCGGCCTTCGCGGCGTGACCGTGCCACGAGGCAGGTGATCGGTCGCGGCGGGACCCGGACGGGTCCCGCCGCGACCGTCAGCGTGGCCCGACGCGCAGCCCTCGGCCGACCTGCCAGGAGGCGGCGGGCCAGGCCGTGACGAAGCCGGCGATCAGCCCGATCTGACCGGCGAACCAGAAGGTGGGGCTGTCGGGCCGTAGGGGCGGCTCGGGAAAGACCATGTGGTGCGCCAGCGTCAGCCACGCGAACAGCGCCGACTCGAACACCGTGATGGTCAGCAGTTCCGCCTTCACGACTGCCGTCAGCGCGCGCCAGATCTGCGCGACGCGGCGAGCCGGCCCCTCGAAGAACCGAAAGAGAACAGCGATCGTCACCGCCGCCAGATAGTCGCCGACGTAGGCGATCCACAGCCCGTTGCGAGCCGGATCGAACCTGAGCGCGTACAGGGCGACCTCGGCGACGATGAAGCCGAGAGCGCAGTGCGCGCCACAACGTGACACCTGCGTCAGGATGACGCCCCGGTGCGGCCGTCGAGGCTTGTCGTCCCGCCGTCGTGGCTCAAGCGCCTGCGGCCTGCCCCAGTTCCAGTAGAGGCGGACGGCCGCCGGGCCGACGTAGAGGACGGTCACCAGCCAGACGATCTCCATGACCTTGACCGGCTGACGATGCCCGCGCAGGTAGGTGTCGGCGAGGACGATCGCGAAGCTGACGACGCCGACCGCGAGCGAGGCCCAGGAGAGCGCCAGGAGCCAGGTTGGCTGCATCCCCGCCCCTTCCACGCGCCGGGCGCCGGTGCCTGCCGCGGCCGAACGTGGAGGGGGTTCGCTGACCGGTGTCGACGGCCGAGGACGCCCCACAGTCTGTCACGCCGTACCCGTGCGTACCGGCGGATCGGGCGTCCTGCTGGCCGCGGTCGCGCACGGCCGCCGCGCGTCGGTCTGGCCCCCGCGCCCGCTAACTGTCGAAGTCGACGCCGGCGAGCGACACCTCGCGGTGCGCGGCGAGGCGTTCGGCCTGTGCGGTGATGGCCTCGCGCGTGCCGGTTGACAGCCTCTGCCAGGGCTGGACCGCGACCGTGAGCGTCCGGCCGGACTTGCGGGGACGCCAGGTGCCGACCAGGTCGCCGTCGACCAGGACCGCGCCGGGGCGGCCCAGCACCGGCCACAACTCCTTCGCGCGGGCGGCGTCGGGTGCCACGGTCGCCCGGTCCTTCGCCTGAAGGAACAGGTCGAACGGGCCGAGCAGGCGGGTCACGCCGCCGCCGGCCGACGTCAACGCCTCCTCGTCGGCGGCCAGCAGCGAACGGGACTCGCCGTCGACAGTCACCTCGACCACGTCGTCGGGCCAGCGCGCCTTCACGTCCTTGACCGGGGCGTCGAGATAGCCGGCCACCTGCTTCGGGGTGGCCGGGCCGAGCAGGCGCAGGTACGCGCGGATGACGTCGAACCGGTCAGCCGGGGCGGACGCCTTGCCGAACCCGGTGATGCGCCGCAGGACCGGAGGTGACGTGTCGAGCTGCAACTCCAACCCCGCCCGCGCGGCGGCGAGCCGGAACGGCATCTCGTACAGGTGTGTGGCGTCGCAGACCCGGCAGAACCGCAGGTACGGCTCGGGCAGCACCGTGGCCAGACGGCCGGAGACGTCTCCCTTGACCGTCGGCGTGGCGACGATCTCCCGCATCCGGCCGGCAACCTCGTCGAGGGCGGCGAGGTTGCCGATGCCGGCGGCCTTCAACGGCTTGGCGGCGTCGTAGATGCGCTTGCCCGCGTCGGCGTCGGAGAAGGGCTCGACCGCGGCCACCACGTGCCCGACGTCCGCCCGGCGGTAGAGGTGCGGTGCGCCCCGCACCGTCCAGAGCAGGACCACGTCGGCGTCGGACAGCGCGGTCACGTCGACCCCACGGGCAGCGAGGGCCCACCGGGCGCCGTCCGGGCCGGTGTTCTGCACCCCGATGTCCAGCAGGGCGGTGTCGGCGAGCGTGCCCTGATCCCGGTCGAGCTGCTGGGCCCGGACGCGGAAGTTCATCACCTGGCGCCGATCAACCATGCCTGCACCCTAGCCACGGGCGGCGCTTCCGTCGTCGGGCCACCAGCGAGACTCGCCAGTTCTCCAGCGCCCACGACCCGCGAAGCGCCGTGACGCGCCCTTCTCGGCCACCCTGGCGAGAGCGGCGAAGCGGTGCGCGCCGAGGCGGAACGCCGAGGGCCACGTCGATCCCTGGTGCGCGGTAGTCTGCCCCGGCTGTCGATCAACGGGGGTTCGGAAATGGCAATTCGTAGCTGGCTGCTCGTCGGGCTGTTGGTGCTGGTGGCAGGCTGCGAGTCGGGCGGAAAGGGAACGCCCGAACCTGCCCCCACCGACCCGCTCGCGCAGGTGCGTGCCGCGGCCGCCAAGACCGCCGGGGTGCCCGCGCACGTCACGTTGAGCGCGCCGAACGTCGAGGTGGCGGGCGACACCGACCCGGCGGGCCGGGCGCTGACCCTGACCGTCACCACGGGCACCGGCGGCGAGGCTGTCGAGTCCCGGGTGCGGGTGGTCGGCGACGACGCGTGGATGACGCTGGGCAGCACCTACATGCCGAACCTCGACCCGACGAAGTTCATCTGGTTCCCGACGGCGGAGTTCGCCTCGGCGTCAGTGGTGCACCTGGGGGACGCGTTCGATCCGGCCGGGATCAAGGGCTTCGCCGCAGCCATGACGGCCGCCACGCGTACGGGGGAGGGCACCTACTCCGGCAAGCTCGACTTCGGCGTGGCGCCGGCAGGGGTGTCTCGGGGCCTCCTCCCCGCGAAGGCAGAGAGTTTGGAACGCCACGGCGGTGTGTCGCAGTCCGTGCCGTACGAGGCGTCGGTGGACGCTCACGGCTACCTCACGTCGCTGACCGTCTCGTTGCCGACCTTCGCCACCACGGCCACGTTCTCCGACTTCGCCAAGCCGGTCACCATCGGCAAGCCGAGCGACGCCGAGATCATCGAGGTGCCGGACGCGTTGCGCCGCCTCATGTCGCGCTAGCGGCCGTCGCGGCGGTCTGCGGCTCCGCAGGTGAGCTCCGGCGTACGCAGATGGAGATGTCCGCGTCGTTCGAACCACCCGTCCAGTGTCCGCCCGGAGTGGGCGGCGTCGACAAAGCGCACGGTCACCCCCCGCCTCTGGCCCGAACGCGCCGCCATGCGTCGTCACCGTCGCGCTGGGGCGGCGGCGTTCCGCCGTCCTGAATGGTGCGGTGGCCGGGCTGTCGTGATCCGGACAATCGCCGGACGCGCCCGGCGCGACCTGCGTGGACAGTCGGCGTCGCACCCGCTGATCCCGACGGGGTGTCCGCGAGCGGTGCCCGGATGGTGCAATGGGGGCACGATGCTGGCATTGATGACGGAGGTGCGTGTGGACGGTGTGGAACTGCTTCTCGCCGCGCTGGCGCTCGGTGCGTCGACGGGCGTCACCGACGCGACAAGCGCCGTGGTCCGCGATGCCGCCGACAGTTTCCGGGGCCTGGTGCGTCGCCGGCTGACCGGCGAGGGCCAGGAGGCGCTGCGGGCGTTCGAGGCCGAGGGCGCCGACTCGGGCGTCTGGCAGGTACGCCTCGCCGACGACCTCACCCGCGCGGGCGTCGACCGGGACGAGCAGATCCTCAGCCTCGCGCGGGAGCTGCTGGCGCAGGCCGAGACGGCCGACGTGCGCACCGAGATCGGCCAGGTCGACCTGCGCGGGGCGAAGGGCGTCCAGTTCGGCAGTTACAGCACCCAGCACATCACCTTCAACTGAGGCAACCGGCAGATGGGCGACAGTCGGCAGCCGGAGGACGACCCGTCTCGCGGCGTCGACGCCCGCCACGCCCGGGGCGTGCAGTTCGGCCCCCACAGCCGCCAGTACAACATCTTCGGCCCGGTCGTACGGTCGGCGTACCTGGCGGAGGTGCACCGGATCGCCCCGGCCGACCTGCTCGACCGGGAGGACGAGCTGGCGCGGCTCACGGCCTTCTGCACGGGTGACGGGTCGGGCGCGTACCTGCGGTGGGAGGCTGGCCGGGGCGCCGGGATGACCGCGCTGCTGTCCTGGTTCGTGCTGCACCCGCCGCCGGGCGTACGGGTCGTGTCGTACTTCGTCGTCGCCGGCCGCACCGAGCGGCAGACCCGCGACGCGTTCATCGACGTCGTGTTGGAGCAGTTGGTCGAGCTGACCGACGGGTCCATGCCGGGTCATCTCACCGGGTCCACCCGGGAGGCGCACCTGCTGGGCGGGTACCTCGACGCGGCCCAGGCGTGCGAACGGCGGGGCGAGCGGCTGGTGCTCGTCGTCGACGGCCTCGACGACCGGCGGGACGCCGCCGGTGTCGCGACGCTCCTGCCCGACCGGCTGGTCGGTGGAATGCGGGTGGTCCTCGGCACCGACTTCGGGTGGCGGGTCCCGGCCGACCTGCCACCACGGCACCCGCTGCGGGAGTCGCACCGGCCCCACCTGCTGGCGCCGTTCGTCGGCCCCGACGAGCAGGCCCGACGGGAGGCGCGGGACGCCCGCAATGCCGACGAGCGGGTCCGGCGGGAGGCGGAGCGACACCAGGCCGCCGATGAGCGCCGAGCCGTGCAGCGGCAGATCGACAAGTGGCGGGCCGCCGAGGTGGAACGGGCCAGGCCGGCGGCGCGGGCGGCAGCCGTACGCCGGGCGCTGACGTTCGTCGCCGGGTGGACGGGGCTCCTCGTGCTGCTCACCTGGTTGGCCCGGGGCTGGCCCGATCCGCGGGTCGCGGGCGTCCTGAGCGCCCAGCTCGTGGCGGGCGGGCTGGCCGCGGCGATCGTGCTCGTACCGTCGGCGTTGCGACTCGGCGCGGCGTACGCGCCCAGGCCGGCCTCGGCGGTGGCCTGGATCGATCGATCCCGGTACGGCCTGCTGGTGCAGGTGCTCGCCTTTGTGGTGTTCGTCGTCCTGGGCGGCGCTGGCGCGGCCGACTACCTCGACGCCCGCGACGACCGGCAGCTGGAGCGGTCCGTCGGCCGGGCCGGGGCTCTGCCCTCCTTCGACGAGGTGGTGGCGTTCCTGTTCCTGCTGCTCATCGCGGTCGGCTGCGTCGCGGCCGGCCTGTACCTCGCCGCGAGAGCCGTCCGACCCTGGTACGAGCAGCACCGGGAGCGGGAACGAGCGTCCCGGGCACTCGTCGACGAGGCGGCCGTCGCGGCCGAGCGGGAGGCGTACGCGGGAATGAGCGCCGACGTGTTGTCACCGCGAGCGGCCGACCGGGCCCGGGCGTACCAGGACCTGCTGGCCCGGCTGGCGGGGCAGCGCCGGCGTCACCCGCGCCGCTAGGTCTCGTCGTCGGCGAGGTCGCGGGGTGTGAACGGGGTCAGGAGGAGATCGGTGAGGCGCCGTGTGGCGTCCGTGTCACCGGTCAGCGCGAGCACGCCCGCGTCCGCTGCCGCCGCCATGGTCATCTGCTGCCCGCAGACGGCTCGGAGGGTGTCGATGTCGGTGGTGAGTGTCGCGTCGGGTTCGGCTGTCGTGCCGCGGCGCAGCTGCACCGAGTCGTCGGCGACCTCGGCGAGGTAGGTGTCGGCGTCGATGTGGAAGGCGTAGACGCCGCGGAGATCGCCCGCCCGCGCCGGATCGAACCCCACCTTGATGGTGAGCAGCAGGGAGTCGATGCCGAGAGCGCCCTCGGGTAGCTGCGGGGACTGGCTTCCCCAGCGGCCGAACTCCAGCAGGATGGGCTCCAGCGCGCGCCCCCATGCGGTCAGCTCGTAGAGGTGGACCCGCGCCGGCGGCCCCAGGTCCCGCCGTCGCACCACGCCGTGCTCGGTCAGCTCGCGCAGTCGCTGGCTCAGCACGTTGGGGCTCACCCCGGGGAGCCCGCCGAGCAGGTCGTTGAAGCGCCGGGGGCCGAGCAGCAGGTTGCGGACCACCAGCAGCGCCCACCGCTCGCCGATGATGTCCAGTCCACGTGCGACACCGCACGGATCCCCGTAGTTACGCCCGCCGCTCACGATCTCCACACTACACGGCTCCTAATTTAGGAGTGACGCTTGTTTTGTAGGAGTTGTGCCTCTAGCTTGACTCTCATGAGCCTGCCCAAGACCGAGACGGCGAGCCTGCCGCAGGGTGATGTGAAGCTGCTCGACACCCCCGTGGCGCGGCGCCTGCTCGCGGCCCCCGTGGCGCGGCTCGCCTGGACCAGCAGGGACGGGACGCCGCGACTGATCCCGGTGAACTTCCTGTGGACCGGCGACGAGCTGGTCGTCGGCGCGTTCGCCGGCACGTACAAGATCCGCGACCTGCGGGCCCGGCCGGACGTGGCGATCTGCATCGACACCGCCGACGGGCTACCCGAGGTGCTCATGCTGCGCGGGAAGGTCACCCTGACGGAGGTCGAGGGCGTCCTGCCGGAGTACGCCGTCATCCAGCGTGCGGGGATGGGCGACGAGGTGGGCGACGCCTACCTCGCGGCGATCGACAAACCGGGCCTGCGGATGGTCCGGATCGGCCTGCGCCCGACGTGGGTCGGCGTCGTCGACTTCCAGGAGCGCTTTCCCGACCGGACCCCGGAACCCGTCCGAGCCGCGCTCGCCGGCGGTCGCTGACCAGCATCAAGGCACCATGATGGAGGAGCGCATGTCGAAGATCGTCGTGTCGATGTGGATCACCCTGGACGGATTCGTCGCCGGCCCGGACGACGAGATGGACTGGCTGCTGGCCGACGACCAGCTGCAGACGTACGAGCGGGATCTGGTGGAGAGCGCCGGCAGCCTGCTGCTGGGCCGGATCACCCACGCCGACTTCGCCGGCTACTGGCCGGTCGCCGCCCGCAACCCCGACGAACCGGCCGCCGTCCGTGGCTACGCCCAGCGACTCGACGCCCTGGAGAAGATCGTCGTCTCCGCCTCGGGAAACATCGCGGACTGGAAGGGCACCCGCAGGATCACGCGCGTCGACCCAGACGAGATCGCCGAGACCAAGCGCGCGTCCGGCGGCGACATCGTGGTCTACGGCAGTCTGGCGGTTATCCGGTCCCTTGCCGATCTCCGGCTCATCGACGAACTCCACCTCCTGGTGCACCCCCTGTTCCTGCGCCAGGGCAAGGCGTTGTTCGACGGCGGGCGACCGCCCGCACGACTGGCGCTGGTGTCCGCCGAACCCTTCGAGTCCGGCGTCGTCCTCATGAAGTACCGCCCGCTCAACGGCGGGTGACGCGACGCGGGCCGCGCGTCCCGCCCCCGACGGTCCCGCTCCCCGGGGGCGGGGACGTGGCTCCCTCGGAGCGGGGATTCGCTGGTCGTGCCGTTCGGGCAGCGTCATCGCGGAAGGAACCGACGCTTCCCACCGATGGGGGTTACGACCGTGACGCAGACCCGGACCGTCGACGCCTCGACGACACCACCGCCACCGCGATGGGCCCGCCGTGCCGGTCACGTGGCGTGGATCGCGCCCGTGCTGGGGTTCATCCCGCTGCACGTGCCCTGGATCCTCGGCATCCCGCTGTTCGCCAATCCCGACCCGTTCGCGCAGTGGTACCACGGTCGCGGGCCCGGCGTCGGGGATCACCCGGTCGACGGCTTCCTGGGCCTGCCGGCCGGCGCGTTCTATCTGGGCCTGCTGTGCGTCCTCGCCGGGCTCGGCGGCGTCCTGGCGCTCGGCCTGATCCGCGACTGGGGACTGACCTTTCCCCGGTGGGTGCCGTGGTTGCGCGGACGCCGGGTGCCGCCGTGGGTGCCGCTGACCCCGACGGTCCTCGGATCCGCCGTGATGATCGGATATTCGGCGACCCTGCCCTGGCAGTTCGCCGCCGACCTGTCCGAGTCCGACGCGCAGGACATCTTCACACCGACGGGCGTCCTGATCGGCCTTCCACTGCTGCTGGCCTGGGCGATCGCGTTGCCGCTGGCCGGCTGGTCCTACTACCGCCGTACCCGTGTGTCGCGCTGACCGGTCCGCGCGCGGACGCGGTGCGGCCGCGCGCGGATCACTCGAAGAACTTGATGCCGAACCCGGTGTCGGCCGTGGGGCCGGGCACGTTGGCGCGGCGGTAGGTGGTGTTGCCCCACCAGCAGAACGTCCCGGTGTACCAGTAGCGGTTGGCCCAGGAGTACGGGGTGCCCTTGGGGACGGCGTGGAACATCAGCGGGAACCGCGGCCCGGCCGGTGGGCTCGTGGCGATGTCGCCGTTGAGCAGGACGAAGCTGTGGTGGCCGGGGCCGTTGACATGCAGGGTCGGGTCCCAGCCGGCCATCATGGTGGCCGGGTTCGAGCCGAACAGGCAGCCGTTGGACTTGTACCAGTCCCACACGTACGTCGGGTCACCGCCGGCCCGCAGGCGCAGGTCGGCCAGGCAGTACTGGTCACTCCAACTGCCGTTGGCGGAGTAGACGATGTGGAGCTGCCCGTTCGGGTCCCGGATCGCCTCGGGGGCCTCGTTGATGTACGGGTTGCCGACGACGCGCTCCCAGCTCTCCCGGGGCTGGGAGATGATGAACCGGTTGCCGGTCGGGGTGAGCGGGTCGCTCATCCGGCTGAGGTAGATGTTCTGTTCGACGTTGGTGTCGCCGGCCCACCCCGACCAGACGAACCACCGCTGCCCGTTGAAGGTGAACAGGCTGCCGTCGATGGCCCACTTGCCGCCGGGCAGCGCGAGTTGCCGCTCGGCCGTGTAGCCGCTGGCCGGTGACGCCGAACTGATCACGTACATGCGGTGCGCCGCGCCGCGCCCCGCCGAGAAGTAGATGTGGTAGCGGCCACCGTCGGTGACGATCTCCGGTGCCCAGACCTCGCCCAGGTCGCGGGTGTCCGACCAGACCTGACGGGCGGTGGCCCCGGCGAGCGCGTCGGTCGAGGACGCCTGCCGGACGGCGATCCCACCGTTGGCCGACTGCGCGGAGATGTACGTGCCGCCGACGCGGATCACGCTCGGGTCGGCGGCCCGCAGACCTGTCCGCGCGGCCTCCGCCGGCCCGGCGGCGGGCACGGACAGCCCGGTGCCGACGACGGCGGCCAGCAGGACGGAGAGGAGCCGGGTGAGGATTCGATCGTCCATCGGGGGTCCTTCCGTCGCCCGGGTGTTTTCGACCCGCAGTCTATTGGAGAACATGAATGGCGTGCGGGTTTGCCCGGGCGCGGGCGCCGATTGGTGTTCCCGGCTGTCTGCGGCCCGCGCTGCCTCTGCTCGCGTCGCCGTGACGCTGGGGCCACCGCGGTCACCCACCGAATTTCGGCCCTTTCGTCGATGGACGCTGATCGCCCGTGCACGGTGAACGACGGGTGTCTCTCTAGACTGTCGCTGATGCTTCCACTGAGAGACTGCGGGCCGATTGGCCGCCGGTCGCCCGAGTCTGGACCGAACTGCCGGCTGGGTACGGTGCGAGATGAGTGCGATGAGGGCTGACGTGGAGATCGTTTCGTTGGAGGCCGCGACGGCGGTTGGCGTCGAGACGGTAGGCGGCAAGGCTTTCGCCCTCGCCAGGTTGATGCAGCACGATGTTCGGGTACCGCCGGGCTTCTGCGTCACCGTGCGGGGTATGGAACGGCTGGAGTCCGCCCAGGTCGCGGCCGGCCTTGCCGAGGCTCTCACCGTGCTCGGCGAGGGCAAGGTCGCCGTGCGCTCGTCCGCCGTCGCCGAGGACGGCAAGCACGAGTCGTACGCAGGGATATTCCGCACCGTTCTCGACGTGGCACCGGAGCCGGACGGCGTCCGTCAGGCGCTGTACGCGGTGCAGCGGTCGCTGCACGAGGCGCCGGCCAACTCCTACCGCCAGGCGATGGGCCTCGCACCATCGAGCATGTCCGCGATCGTCCAGCCGATGATCGAAGGTGACTGTGCCGGCGTCATGTTCACCCGCGACCCGGTAACCGGTGCCCGGCAACTCGTCATCGAAGCGATCGTGCCCGGTGCCGGCTCCGGTGCGGCCGACTACGTCGTTCTGGAGCCGGGCGGGGCCCTTGTCACCCCCGATGTCGAGGACGTGGCGCCCGCCCTCGCCTCGCTGCTCCCCGAACTCGCCCGCGTGGCACGAACCTGCGACGAGGTTCTCGGTGAGGGGCAGGACATCGAGTGGGCCGCGCGCGACGGCGACCTGTGGATCCTGCAGAGCAGACCCATCTCATCCCTCACCTAACGCCGACCTGACGCGCTCACTCGCTCAAAAGGCGGATGAACACCGACGAGAAGAGCAGCGCGAGCAGCATCGCGGCGAGGAAGAAATAGACCAGCGAGACCAGATCCATGATTCCGTACGCGGTGTAGCGCTGCGGGTCGGGAGTGACGGTGGACAGCAGGGTGTAGTGCAGCGTACGTCCGTACTGGAGGTCAGGTTTACCGATGTCCACGACGGGCGGCGCCGTCTGCGGGGCCTCAACGCGGCCGGCCACGGTCACTGGTGGACGGGTGGGCGTCGTGTAGAGCACCCCGTTCGAGCTTGACGTAGCACCGATGATGGTGGTCGCGATGGTGAAGATCAGCCACAGCAACAGAAGATTGCGCACGATCCTGCCGGGCCGTACACCGTATCCGCTGATCACCTCGGCGAGGTACGCACCGGCGGTGCGGACGGCCGTCTTCACCATGCTCTCGCGGAAGCGGCCGAGTGTCAGTGGACTGAGCCGGTAGTAGGAGCGGGTTAACCAGTACCGCTCCTGGTAGAGGCAGTGCAGGGCGGTTTCGCCGTTCTGATTCTCCCGGTACAGCCGCTTGAGGCGATTGTAGACCTGCGACTTTTGGAGCGCTGCTTCCTGCGGTTCCAGCTCGGTGAACGTGTACCGATAGTTTCCCACCTGGTAGTCCTGCCGGCATAGCTCGGTTGTCGGGCCGATCTGCTGACCGAAGGTAATGGCCCTGATGTACTCGGGGTGGGTTTCGCTGATGAGGACCGCTCGCCGGTGCTCCTCGATGGAGAAATTCAGGAGCTGCGCATACGTGACGTTGGCGGTCGAGTTCAGCAGCCATCCGTAGATGAAGCTGTGCGTGAAGTTCGCCCGGGTCAGGTTGGCGTTGTCCAGCTCCGCGGCGTACAGCACGGAGCGCGAGAAGTTGCATCGGTAGAGGTCCGCCCCGGTGAACTTCGCATGACTGAGGTCGCTGTTCGAGAAGTCGCAGTCCTTGAGGACTGCCCCCGTGAAGTCGACGCCTACCAGGCATCGGTTGGAAAAATCCACGCCGACGAGTGTCTTGCCGCGGAACTGGTCCGGTGACCAGGCGCCGGTATAGGGGTGTGTTGTCACGCTGTTAGGTCCCCCACCTGTGCTGGGTGGTGTAGCGGAAATCGCCGACGATAATCCATTGGGTTTGGCGCCTTGCGGGGCGAGGAGAGGCGATATAGGAGAAGGAAGCAGTATGGCGTGGTGGTGGAGAAGCCCCTTGTCAGTTTCTTGACAGAGATCTCGAAGACAAGCGGTGCCGCGCCGGTGGAGCCGAAACCGGGGACGACGAAGTTCGACGACCCGAGCAGCTCGAGGCCGAGCCGCGCGTAGCGTGACCGGGTGTGCAACGACGCGGCGAGGCCGCCGCCGAGAGCGAATCTCTCCCTCGTGATGCCGAGATAGAAGGACCCTGGATCGAGGCAGAGATCGGTGGGGTCCAGCAGGTCGGATGACGCGGCATTCGTGTTACGTAGATCTACGTCGTCGGTGAGCCGGTGAATATCCGCGATGTGCAGTGCGAGTCGGTGTTCGTCGAGGAAGACCGGCTCGGCCCCGTCGGGCGCCGACAGGCTCAGCTCACCGGATTGCCTCAGCCGTGCGAAGTCCTCCCGGCTGCACAGGTGCATGGGTGTCTCCTCGCCGCTGGGCTCCTCCGGGTCTGCGATTGAATAATATGGATCAGGGCAGCACCCGGACCAGCCCAGCGTCTGCATTGACTTCGATCATCGCGCCGTCGGGAATGATCTCCGTGGCGTTGGTGGTACCGACGAGGCACGGAATGGCCAGCTCACGGCACACGATCGAGGCGTGACTCAGGACCCCGCCACGGTCGGCGACCAACCCGCCGGCTTTGGCGAGTAGGGGCACCATGTCCGGAGTGGGTTCGACGCAGACGAGCACCTCGCCGTCGGTGAGGTGGGCCGAAGCGACGTCCTCGAAGACCACGACCCGTGCCCTGCCGGTGACGCTGCCGCGACTGGCGGTCCGGCCGCGAACGTCACCGCCGCTGCCGTGCTGGTCCATCATCAGGTGCACGAACGCTGCGGGGACCTGGTCGCCGAGGGAGATGTTGTAGTCGATGAACCGGATGTCGCCCTCTGGGGTGACGATCGCCTCGAAGTATCCGCACAAGTGGAGATCGCGCGCGAAATCGCAGTTCAGGGCGTCGTGCAGTCGCGCGCGAACGTCAGCGTCGGGCACCGCCGTGTAGGCCACTGCGGCGGCTGCGGTCTGCTGCCACTCCGGGGTCGGCGCCTCCGTCTTCCAGTTCTGGAAGTCGTGGACGTAGCTGACCGACGGTGCCGTGCCGGGCCCGCCCTGCGTCAGCTGGCGCAGGCTGCCCCGGACGATCTCGCCGATCACCCCGTCGCTGTTGACCACGAAGATGGTGGCCCAATGGTTGGGTAGGTGCTGACTGATCTCGATCTCGTAGGAGTCGAGGTCGAGATCCTGCTGGGTCAGCCAGTCGACGAGCGCGGGCAAAGGGAGGTTGCGGTTGCGGTGCACCTGTCCGCCATCCTCCCGCCGCGGGAAGGCGCGCACGGCGTAGCGGCCCTGGGCGGACCTGGCGAAGCTCGTGAATCTCTCGGACCTGCTCGCCACCTCGCTGCCGTCGAATGTGATCGCCTCGATGATGGGCAGGCCCATGAGCTGAGACAGCAACTCGAGACGGCTGGAGCGGGTGGAGTCTTCGGCGAGAATAGTGTTCCGCGCCTCGGCCCGGACAGCTCTCAACCAGTCCGCCAGCGCCGAGTGCTGGCGAAAGTATTCCACCGGCCGGTTCGAGGTCACTGCGCTCTCCTGTCGATTTTTTGGGTTACTGCCGCGTGGCCCGCCTGCCTGGCGGTGATGAATTCCTTGTCGAAGATGCAACCGATCGTGCAGCCCGCGGCTTCGGCCGACCTCGGGAGCCCCTCGTTCACGAATGAGGCGGCGGGGCAGTGCCCCGACGGTTCGCCGGTGGGGCGGTATCGGGAACGAAATCTTTCATTGCGTATCAGAGAACCATCACGCCACCGGTGCGCATTGCCATCGGGAAGGCCCACGAACATCGTGCAGGAGTAGATCCGTTGATCCGGGAAGAGCATCAGCATCGACTCTTGTTCCGCCGCGCAGGACAGGGAACGGCCGGCCGGCCGGAAGGTTCCTTCGAAACGCACGTCGGGAAGCCCCGACGAACCGATGATCTGGTCTCGGAGGTGACGCCACTCCTCCGGACTGGCGAGCATGTCCGCCGAGGCGAAGCCTCGGTCGGTGACGTAATGGACATTGACGTGATCGACGCCGAGTCTGCCCAGTAGGAGCAAGGTGTCGAGTGCCTGATCAAGGTTGTGCCGCCCTACCGACAGGATCGCAGAAACCCGGCGGCCCTGTTGTCGACCAACAGTGATGGACTCGACCGCCGTGCGGAAGGAGCCACGCCGCCGCAGCGCGTCGTGTCGAGCCGGCGAGGCAGCGTCCAGGCTCACCGCGAGATCGAAATCCTCCGCGCCGTGACGCTTCATGAGACGGAGCAGCGAGGACCCACCGTTCGACACGACCCTCATGTGATAGCCGAGCTCCCGGCCGAGCTGAATAGCAAAATCTATGTGGGGATAGAGTGTTGGTTCGCCCCCTAGGAAAGAGATCTCACGAGTTTCCCATTCCGGGCGGGCGGTTTGGAGAAAGCTGATGAGAGCAGCTTTCGGAAGATCTGTACCCCGGTCGAGGGCGGGCCCCACAAAGCAATGTCGACATCGCATGTTGCAGCGGTAGGTCAGGTAGATGTCTGCAGCCGGAACATGCACGACGTCAGGATACAGACGATCGACGAACTCTCTGCCCTTGCGCGCCATCACGACAGCCCTCGCAACCGATGGGGAGGCTGCCGGCCGGGGGCGGTGAGTGGTTTCACGAACGCCGATGGTTCGTGCCCACCGCAATGCCCTGCCGGGTCACGTCCAGCCACGGCTGCCCCCGCCGCCCGCGTCGGACGGACGCCGCAGCGTTCGTGCCCGAGGACGACGATCGGCAGGCTGCCGAATTCCTGCATGGCGAACTCGACGGCTACGACCGCTACTGCGCCCACCGGGCGACCCCGGTCGCGCGAGGCGACCGGGGCGCCGGTGGGCCCGGTGTCGTCAGCGGGCCTCGTGGTCGAGGGCGGCGACCTCGCGTACGGCGGTGGCGACCGCTGCGAAGTCCTTCTTGAGGATCGCGCCGTGGTTGCTGGCGACCTTCGCGCCGACCCGGATGTTCGGGTTGCGGACGGTTACCGCGTCGAGGCTGGCGCGGATGCGCTCCTGCTCGTCGCCCTTGCTGCCCAGGGACGTCCCCGACGCGACCACGTACCGCACCGGAACGGTGATGGCGTCCAGCACCGGGCCCAGCTCCCGTTCGCGGGAGAGCCTGCCCAGCTCGATGTTGCTCTCCGCCATCTGAGCGGCGTTCATTCGTGGGGTCAGGCCCGTCGGACGCAGCAGTGGCATGAACAGGTTCATCCGCCGGAACAGCTTGCGGATGCGCTGCTCCATGGCCTCGTCCAGCCAGTCGTGCGGGAACGCGCCGTCCACCAGCACCGCCCCGACGGTACGGTCCGGGTTCCGGCTGGCCCAGTGCGCGCCGACCACCGCGCCGTACGACCAACCCACGAGCACCGCACGGTCCACGCCCCGGGCGGCGAGAACGGCGTCGACGTCCCGGACGGCGGCCTCGAAGGAGTAGTCCGCCGAACGTCCCGACTTTCTGCCGCGGGCTCGCTCGTCGTAGGTGATGTGCCGCCAACCGGTGCCCAGGTCGGCGATCACGCGTCGCCAGTACCCCTGGGTGGCGAACTGGCCGTTGAGGAAGACCACCGGGATGCCCGTACCGCCGGTGTCGGTGACGGCCAGGGCCGTGTCGTCGACCGGCACCATGCCGGTCCACGTCGAGCTGGTCGAGGAGGGGTTGTTCGTCGTCATTGTCGTACTCCTTGGGGGGTTCGGGGGTTTCAGAGGCTGCGGGCGGTGATGTCGCCGTGCGAGGTGGTGGCGTGGATGTCGAGGTCGGCGCTGCCGGTGTTGGTGAGCGCGTTGCTGACCCGGCCGTGGTCGGTGCCGGCGTCCAGGGCGGCCGAGACGCCGTTGGCGGCGGCGATCGAGATGTCGCCGGACTGGGTACGCAGCACGACCGCGCCGCGTCGGGCCTCGGCGACGTGGATGTCGCCCCGCGTCGTGCTGATCTCGGCCGGGCCGTTGAGCCGGCCGACCTCGACGTCGCCGTCGATCGCGGTGAGACGCACGCTCGCGGCTTCGTCGATCTTGATGTGGCGGTACGCGCCGTCGACGGTGACGTCGCCGAGGCGTCCGACGCCGCGCAGCTCGGCGCTGGCGGCCCGGACCTCGACGCGGGAGTCGGCGGGGAGTTGGACGGTCACCTCCACCGAGCCGGACGGGCCGAGGAACCGGTTGGCGGGGGTCGCGGTCGTGACTCGCAGGACGCCGTCGGCGTACGCGATGGTGGTCCGCTCGGCGGCCCGGGTGTCGCGGTTGCGGCCGACGTCGGTGGGCCGGACCTCGACTGTGGTGTCCGCGCGGTCGGCGGCGATGAACTGGACGCGCCCGGCGGGGATGTCCAGGACGGCGGAGATGGGTGCGGGGGTCGGGAAGCTCGGCATGTCGTTCTCCTGCTGCTCGCAACGGTGTTTCTGATATGAGAAACGCTACGTTGCTTTCCACAAGAGGGCAACAAGCTCGTTGCTTCCAAAGTGCATATGCCCAGGTAAACAGGCTGCAAGTGTTGCAATGGATCAGAATGTAACGCAACGCTGCACCGATGTGTCATTGCAATCGAATGACGGTGAACGCTATGGTGGGGGCGCGCGGGGGCGCTCCGAAAACACCACCACCGAGGAGATCGCGATGCCGGGAGGCAGACTCACCCAGCAGGAACGCCAGCAGATCGCGCTGGGGCTGGCCGACAGCCTGCCGTACGCCGAGATAGCCCGGCGGCTCGACCGTCCGACCTCGACGGTCACCCGCGAGGTGCTGCGCAACGGCGGTCCCAACGCCTACCGCGCCGACCTGGCCCACCGCGCCACCGAACGCCGTGCCCGCCGACGTGTGCCCGCCTCCACCCGAGTGGCCGAGTCGGTCCCGCAGCCGCACGGCCGAGACACCGAGGCCGTCGCCGAGTACACGGAGACGTTCACGACCGTCCTCATGGCCACCGGCCTGAACAAGATGGGGGCGCGGGTGCTGACCTGCCTGTTCACCACCGACTCGGGCAGCCTGACCGCGTCGGAGCTTGCCGAGCGCCTCCAGGTCAGCCCGGCGTCCATCTCCAAGGCGATCGCCTTTCTGGAGAGCCAGAGCCTCGTGCGCCGAGAGCGCGACGAGCGCCGCCGCGACCGCTACGTCGTCGACAACGAGCTCTTCTACCAGGCGACGATCGCCAGCGCCCGCGCCAACGACCAGCTCGTCGAGACGGCCCGCCAGGGCGTCGCCGTCCTCGGTCCGCAGACCCCCGCCGCCGCCCGCCTGGAGAACATCGCCCGCTTCCTGGACTTCATCAGCGAGAGCATCACCCGCGCCGCCGAACAGGCCCGCGACGTCCTGCACAGCCGACCCGAGTGACCGTCAGGCGATTCCGTGCGTCGACGGCGGCCGGTCCGGCCGGTGCCGGGCGAACGCGTCGACCCGGCCCCAGCGGCCGGGAATGTCCAGCAGCGCGATCCGGGAGAAGGCGGCGGGCAACGCGGGATTCACGGCGAGATGGTCGTCGTGCGGATCGATGCCGAGCATGGTGCGCAGCAGCAGCATGGGCGCCCCGCTGGACCACGCCTGCGGGCTGCCGGCGGTCGGGTACCGGACCGGGTACCGGGTGGTGCCGCGGTCGTACCCGCCGAACGCCTCGGGCAGCCGGCCCTGGAAGAAGGTCGCGGCGGACAGGATCCCCTCGGCGATGCGACCCGCCTCGCTGTCGAACCCGTACCGGCGCAGGCCCCAGGCGATGAACGAGTTGTCGAACGGCCAGACGGTGCCGTTGTGATAGCCGAGCGGGTTGTAGCGGCTCTGCCCCTCCGCGAAGGTCCGCACCCCCCAACCCGAGAAGAGTGCCGGGCCCATCAGGTGCTCGACGACACGTGCGGCCCGCTCGGGTGGCACGATGCCGCTCCACAGCAGGTGCCCGATGTTCGAGGAGAGGCTGTCGACCGGGGTCCCGTCGTGGTCCAGGGCGAGGGCGTAGTAGCCGCGGTCGTCGAGCCAGAAGTCGCGGTTGAAGCGGTCGAACAGCGCTGCCGCCTCGCTCTCCAGCCGGTCGGCGTAGTCCGGGTCGCCCCAGAACGCACGCGCCATCCGCGCCCCGCGGATCTTCGCGTCGTAGGCGTACCCCTGGGTCTCGCACGTGGCCCTCGGGAACCCGGGCAGCCGGCCGTCGACATAGGAGATGCTGTCCCAGGAGTCCTTCCAGCACTGGTTGTCCAGGCCCGTGGCGCGGTTGCGTTTCTGGTACGAGACGTAGCCACTCGACGTCAGGTCGGCGTACGTGTCGATCCAGGTCAGCGCCGCGCGCGCCTCCTGCTCCAGCTCCATCACCAGCGCGATGTCACCGCTCCACCGCTCGTACTCGTCGAGCAGCACCACGAACAGCGGCGACGCGTCGACGGTGCCGTAGTACGGCGAGTGTGGCTGCTCCTCGAACGCGGCCGACTCCCCGTAGCGCAGCTCGTGCAGGATCCGCCCGGGGTCCTCCTCCAGGACGTCGTCGGTCCGGGCGCCCTGCAGCGACGCGAGGATCCGCAGGGTCGGTGGGGCCAACGACGGTGTGACGGCCAGGGTCTGCAGGCAGGTCAGCAGGCTGTCGCGGCCGAACAGGGTCATGAACCAGGGCAACCCGGCAGCGGGTACGGCCGCGCCGCCGAGCGAGAGCGGCGCGAAGCGCAGCGCCGCCAGGTCCACCAGGCTGCGGTGGTAGACCTGCTGCAGCGCCGCGCTGTCGGTGTCCAGTGTCGGGGCCTGCGCGACCCACTCCCGCACGCTGTCCGGCAGGGTGGAATCGTCCGGTCGCTGCGCCCGCAGGGCGTCCCGCAGGTCGACGCCGTCCGGGCGCAGTGCCCGCATGGCGGCCTGCAACCGGGTGGTCCACTGCTGCCCGGGCTCCAGGTGCACGGCGAACCGTAGGCCGCTCGGGTCGATGGTGGCCGGCTCGCTCGTCGACACGACCACCTCCCGCCGGTACGTGCCGCGCCGATAGCCCATCAGCAGCTCGTTCGCGTCGACCTGGGTGTAGCGGGTCCCGGCCTTGTCGTGCAGGTCGAACTTGATCTCGAAGATGTCGGCGAAGTCGGCCTCCACCTCCAGGCGGACGTCCAGGTCGACAACCGACTGACCGTAGTTGAAGATCGTCAGCGACTCGGTCAGGTCCGGGCCGATGTGTCGGCGCCGGATGGCGGACACGTCCGCCTCGACGTAGTCGACGGCCCCGCCCGGCACGACGAAGAACGTCACCTCGTAGTACTGGCTGTCGTCCACCGACAGGGCGGCCATGCGTTCACCGTTGACGGTGAGCACCCAGCGGGACAGGTAACGGGTGTCGGCGGCGAACAGCCCGACCGGGGTGGCCGAGGAGGAATGCACGTCCCCACTGGCGTCCGACACGAGGAACGTGTTCCCGTCGATACACGACACGGTGCCGGGGATGTCCCTCATCGGCTACGTCCCACTGGCCGGCTCGGCTGCGCGCCGCGGTTCGGCTGCGCGCGGGAACAGCCGTCCGAGGCGCAACGCCAGGCCGAGGTCGCCGTCGACCATGATCTCGCCGCGGGTGATCGCCGCCAAGCCGTTCACCTCACCGCGCGCCATCGCCTCCGCGACCTGCACGGACACCCTGATCACGGTGGTGGCGGGGTCGCCGCTCCTGGACACCCGCATGTCGCCGTGGTCGATGACGAGGAACCACTGCTCCAGGTCATCCCCGTCCCCGATGTCGAAGCGCACGCTCCCACACACCTTGCGGAAACGCGGGTCCTGGCAGTCAGCGGCCAGCCGCTCGAAGAAGGCGCTGGTCGCCGTCATCCCACCTCCCCGGGCCCGCTTTCGTAGAAGCGGATGCCGGCTACCCGGTGCGAGGCGCTGTTAACACCCAGGGCGGGCCTCGTTCAGGGCGAGAGCGTGAAGCGGGTCCAGGTGGTCGCGTCGGAGGTGACGAGGAGGTGGTCCGGCTGGCTCGTCGGATCGGCGTCGTTCCCGAAGAGCCAGGCGTACCCGGGTGCCACGCTGGCGGTTCCGACGAGCGGGCCGTACTCCCGCACGACAGTGAAGGTCTTCCCGTCGTCCCGGCTGACCAGGAGCCGCGCGAGCCGGTCGGCCCCGGTGCCCCCGCCGGGGCTGATCGCCAGCAGGGAGCCGTCCGACCCGACCGTGAGGTCCCAGATCGCCTCGTCCGGCAGGTCGGTGCCGGTGTCGGTCCAGGTCTTCGCGCCGTCCGTGGTGCGCAGGAGCCGCGCTCCGCCGCCCACCGCCGACGACTCGGTCAGCACGTACCCCTCCCGGTCGTCGAGCCCCACCACCGCCGTCACCATCGCGTCGCCGGGCACGGTCCAGGTGGTCCAGGTCGCGCCCCGGTCGACACTGCGGGCGACCGTCGCTCCCGAAACGCTCCCCATCTGGTACGCCGCCCAGATGCTGCCGTCGGCGGCCGGATAGAGGCTGAACAGTGGGCGCCACGAAGGCGCCGTGGTGAGCCGGTACACCGTCCCGCTCGACGGGTCCACCGCCAGCGGCTCGGACAGTGGCTCACAGCCGAACCAGCAGAAGACCGGCCGGGCCGTTGCCGGGAACGCGGGTACGTCGAGGATCGCGGAAGCCGCGTCCCGCCAGGTGCGACCGTAGTCGGTGGAGAGGAAGAGCACCCCGACGTCGCTCACCAGGTAGGTCCGGTCGCTGAGCACGGAGACCTCGATGCGGGTGTCCACTGTTCCGGTGGTGGTGGTCGCACACCTGGTGCCGTCGAACACCGCCGCGTCCCAGTCCGACCAGGTTCGGCCGCGGTCACCGGTGTACGTGAAACGAACGACACAGCCGTCCCTCCACACGTCGACCCCGGAGTCGGGCCCGGTCAGCGTGAAAGCGTCCCCGTGCGCGGTCGACGGTTGCGTGGGAATCACCCGGTCGGCCCCGTCCGCCCCCGCCACCAACGGCACGACCGCCAGACCGACCAGCGCGACCAGAGCGGCCGCCACCATCGTGACCGACCGACGCCGACGGGAACGGGCAGCCGACCGCAGCTCGTCGAGGGGCGGCGCGGAAATGGCCCGGGTGAGGGTGTCCGCGTCGAATCCAGAGAACTCACGACCGGACATCGATCCTCCCGACTTGTGTAGCGTCCGCACCGGCATTGGTGGCGTTCGTGGTGGTGGCGGTGCCGTCGCTCTCGGCGTCGGCGAGCAGCGCGGCCAGGGCGTGTCGACCGCGCGACAGCCGGGACTTCACCGTCCCGGCCGACACGCCCAGCGTGGCCGCGACCTCGTCCACCGGCAGGTCGACGAGGTAGTGCAACGCCAGGGCGTGCCGCTGCCCCTCCGGCAGCACGCCCAGCGCGGCGAGCAGGGCGAGGTGCTCCGGGGAGTGGTCGGCGACGGCCGGCGGCGGGCCGATCCGGCGCAGCAGCCCGTCGAGGACGCGGCGACGGCGGTACCGGCTGCGGGCCCAGTTCACGGCTACCCGACGCAACCAGGCCTCTGGATTCTCCAGCCCCGCGAAGCGCCCCGGCGACACCAGCGCTCGCGTGAAGGCCTCCTGGACCGCCTCCTGCGCCTCGTTCAGGTCGCCGGTCACCGCGTACAGCTGGACCACCAGGCGCCGGTAGCAGCCGGCGTAGACCTCGGAGATCAGATCGCCGTCGGACACCCGTCACCCCCCTTCTCCACCACTCCCACCAACGGGGCGGGAGGAAGGTTCCGGTGGCCGGCCAGAATATGTGGCCCGGCGGAAATCTGATGTCGGCGCGGCGGGCGTACCGCTCACAATGGCCGCCATGGCGAGAGAGCACGTACTGGCGAGGGTCGAGGCCGACCTGCGGCGTGGGCACGTCCACCCCGCGATGCAGCGGCTGGCGAGCCTGACCGCCGCGCACCCCGACGACCTGGAGCTGCGCTCCCGGCGTGCCGCGCTGTACCGGCAGGTGGGCAACGTCGCCGAGGCCGGTCGGTGGGGTTTCCTCACCGAGGACGCCGACGCGCCGGAGATCGTCGCGTTCGAGAGGGCCTACCCGGGCGCCTGGTCACGTCTGCGCGCGCTGCGGGTGGTCGCCGACCCCACCGACCGGCTCGGTCCGGTGGCGGGCGCGCGGCTCGCCCACCTGGTCGCTCAGGCCGAACGGGAGGGTCCTGCCCCGGTCGTCTGGACCGACCTCGGCCCCCGCTCGGGCGAGCCCGATTCGTGGCACGACGCCCTGGGCTGCCTGGTGACGACCGTGATCGGCCTGGTCCTGGTGGCGCTCACCGTCGTCGGCCTGATCACCGTGCTGCGCTGGGCCCTGTAGCCGGCGGGCCGGTCAAAGGTCGAAGTCCACCACGACCGGCGCGCGTCGGACCCGCACGGGAGTCGCCGCGTCGAAGTCGGCCGCGTGCCGGTGCCACACCGGCGGGGCGTACGCGCAGTTGCAGCGCAGCCGCAGCCGCACCCGCTGGCCGGGCAGCAGGCGCAGGGCGTATCCGGTGCCCACGTCGGCCACACCGGCCAGATCACCTGTGGTGGCGTCGAACGCGAGCACCTGGGCGTAGGTCAGCAACTCGTCGACGCGTACCGCACCGCTGACCAGCGTGCCGGCGGGAAGCGCCTGGTCCAGGGTCGCCGTCCGCCCGGCGCGCACGCGCACCGTCCGCGCCTGCTGCCGAGCGCCGGCCCCACCGGACCACACGGTCGCCAGCCCGGCGGCGGCGAACTGCACCGGCCAGTCGTACGGCCCGAGGCCGCTGCGTCGGCCGGCACGAGCGCGGCGCAGGCCCGAGGCGCCGCTGCGCCCGTGGCGGCGTCGCGGACCACGGTGCGGACGCCACCGGGCGCGGGCGCGAACGACTCGGGGGGACTCGCGAGAGCCGGCGCCGCCGCCTCGACGACCAGCAGGCCGACGACGACTGTGGTGGCCAGCGAACGAAGGAGAGCAGGGCTCATGAGCCCGGACGGTACGGGCGCCCGAGGGATTCGCGTCAGTCGATGTCGCCATGCCGACCCGGCGACTGTGGAAAAAACTCCGCCAGGTCCGGACTTCGCGATCGATGCGGCGCGGTGCGGGGCGTTCTGTCCCGAATCGGTCTCGCGGGGTGGGCGTACCGCATAGCGTCACGGAGGCGGACCCACCGCCGAGGCGCCGCGCGTCGGCGGGCACGGCCCCGCGGAAGGAACCCGACATGGATCGAGTCGAGACGGTGCTCCTGCCGGAGCTGGACGGGCCGGTCCCGACGACCCTGCCGAGGGCGCTGGGCCTGTTGAGCCTGGCCCTGGGCGTGGGCGCGCTGGCCGTACCCCGGTCCCTCGCGCGACTGACCGGGGTGGACGACTCCCCGGCGGCGCAGGCGGTCATCCCGGCCGTCGGCGCACGCGAGCTGGTGCACGCCGCCGGTCTGCTCGGCGGCCGCCGCCCCGCCGGCTGGGCGTGGACGCGGGTGGCCGGTGACGCGCTCGACCTCACCCTGCTGGGCCGGGCGATGGCCGACCGTCGGGGTGAACGCCGACGCCGCCTGGCGTTGACGACCGCCGCGATCGCCGGCATCACCGCCCTGGACACGGCAGTCGCCATCGGCGCCGGCCGCGCACGACGGGCCCGCGCCCGGGTGATCCGGATGGAGATCGCGGTGACCGTGAACCGGTCGCCCGCGGAGGCGTACCGGTTCTGGCGCGACGTGGAGAACCTGCCGAAGTTCATGGCGCACCTGGAGTCGGTACGCGCCGACGACCTGCGCCGCTCCCACTGGGTCGCGCGCGGCCCGGCCGGTCGCCACATCGAGTGGGACGCCGAGATCATCGACGACCAGCCGAACAGGTCCCTCACCTGGCGCTCGCTGCCGGGCGCCCGGGTCGCCAACGCCGGGCGGGTCCGGTTCGTGCCCGCCCCGGGTGACCGGGGCACCGAGGTGCGGGTGCAACTGCGCTACGCGCCCCCGGCCGGCGCACTGGGCCGGGCGGTGGCCAAGCTCTTCGGTGAGGAGCCCGAGCAGCAGGTCCGCGACGACCTGCGCCGGTTCAAGCAGGTGCTGGAGGCCGGCGAGGTGGTCCGCTCCGAGGGCAGCCCGAACGGCACCTCCGTACGCCAGCAGGCCATGCAGCGGCCCGCGCAGCCGCTGCCGACGTCCCGTCGTTGACCACCCACGCCTTCGAAAGGGATCCCAGAGATGAAGGCCACCGCCTGGATGGGCACCGACAGCGTCAAGGTGATCGACGTGCCCGACCCGACGATCATGAATGCCCGCGACGCGATCGTGAAGATCAGCACCACCGCGATCTGCGGCTCCGACCTGCACCTCTACCACGGCTACATCCCGGCCATGCGCAAGGGAGACATCCTCGGCCACGAGTTCATGGGCGAGGTGGTCGAGGTGGGCCCGCAGGTGCGCAACCTCAAGCCCGGTGACCGGGTGGTGGTGCCCTTCCCGATCGCCTGTGGGCACTGCTCGTCGTGCCAGCGGGGCCTGTACTCGGTGTGCGAGAACTCCAACCCCAACGCCGGCATCGCCGAGAAGGTCATGGGCCACTCGCCGGCCGGCATCTTCGGCTACTCCCACCTCCTGGGCGGGTACGCGGGCGGTCAGGCCGAGTACGCCCGGGTGCCGTTCGCCGACGTCGGCCCGCTCAAGGTGCCCGACGACATCCCCGACGACCAGGCGGTCACGCTCGCCGACGTCTTCCCGACCGGCTACATGGGCGCCGAGATGTGCGACATCAAACCGGGGCAGGTCATCGCGGTCTGGGGCGCGGGACCGGTCGGGCTGCTCGCCGCCGCCAGCGCCCGGCTGCTCGGCGCGGAGCGCGTGATCGTCATCGACCGGCTCCCGTACCGGCTGCGGCTCGCCGAGGAGCACGCCGGCGCCGAGACGATCAACTACGAGCAGGCCGACGTGCTCGACACCCTCAACGAGATGACCGCCGGTCGGGGGCCGGACGCGTGCATCGACGCGGTAGGCCTGGAGGGCCACCACGGCAACGCGGCCCTGTACGCGTACGACCGGGCCAAGCAGGCCACGCGGACCGAGACGGAACGCCCGTTCGCGCTGCGCGAGGCGATCCTGGCCTGCCGCTCCGGCGGGGTCGTGTCGGTCATCGGCGCGTACGGGGGACTCGTCGACAAGTTCCCGATGGGCGCGTTCATGAACCGGTCACTGATCATGCGGACCGGCCAGTGTCACGTGCAGCGCTACACCCGGCCACTGTTGGAGCGCATCCAGCGCGGCGAGATCGACCCGAGCTTCATCGTCAGCCACCGCCTGCCGCTGCGCGACGCACCGAAGGGCTACAAGATCTTCCAGAAGAAGCAGGACGACTGCACGAAGGTGCTGCTGAAGGTCTGAGCGTCGGCCGGCAGGCGGGGCGCTCGCCGGACGGCCGGACGCCCCCACCAGCGGAGCGCCTGCGGCTAGCGTGTCGACGATGGAGAGTGTGGACACGTCGACACCGACGACGGACGACACAGGCGTTCGGCTGCGGCCCGTGGGCGAGCCCGACCTGGCGATGCTGCGGCGGTTCTGCGTCGAGCCCGGGCTGATCGGCCTCGACTGGGCCGGCTTTCGTGACCCGGGCGCACCTGCGCGGCGCTTCGCCGTCGACGGCTGGCTGGGCGCCGACGACGGGCGGCTCGTCGTCGAGGTGGAGCAGGATCAGGCCGCCGGGATCGTCAGCTACACGTCCAGGCGGTACTCGGGGTCGGCGTCGTACTGGGAGATCGGGATCGTGCTGCTCCCCGAGTGGCGGGGGAGGGGCATCGGCTGGCGAGCCCAGGCGCTGCTCTGCGACTACCTGTTCACCCACACCCCGGCGCACCGCATCCAGGCCGGCACCCACCCGGAGAACGTCGCCGAGCAGCGGGCGCTGCAGAAGGCCGGCTTCCAGTTGGAGGGTGTCGTGCGGGCCTGCGAGTTCCGGGCCGGCGCCTGGCGCGACGGCTATCTCTACAGCCGGCTGCGCGACGATCCGCCGCCCGCGGCGCTCGCCGGCTGATTCCGGTCCACCGCCACCCAGGCGTCTCGGCACCGGACACCGCGCCACCCCGTTTGTGCCCGGCCAGCCGGGGAAACCGCCCCGTTCGCCCGGCGGGCCGCACGGCCGGCCGAGCCGACGGAAGGAGCGGGTCATGGAGTACGACCAGATGATCGCCACGGTACGCCAGCGCGCGGGCCTCGGGGAGAACGAGGCCGTACGGTCCGTACAGGCCGTCCTGTCGGTGCTCGGTGAACGGCTCGCCGGACAGGAGGCCGACCACCTGGCAGCACAGCTACCGGATCGGCTGGACACGTCGGTCACCCGCAACCCGCAGGGCCGCCGGTGGGACATCGGTGAGTTCCTCAAGCACGTCGGTGACCGGGAGCAGGTCGCGAACCCGGACCAGGTGCGTCAACACGCTCAGGCGGTGCTGCGGACCGTCGCCGAGGCCCTCAACGACGACGAGCGACAGGACCTGCTCGCCCAACTGCCGGGCGGCATCACCGACCTGTTCGGCGTGCCGACACCGCGCGGCTGACCGTCGCCCCGCTTCAGGGGATCGGCCACTCGTGCACCGGCCGGTTGCTGTGCATCAGCGTCACGTAGTGCCGGACCACCTCGCGCAGCGCCTCCGGCCGGTCCAGGTGATCGGCGGACTCCAACCGGTGCAGCGTCTCCACCTGCCAGGTCGCGCCGTTGCGGCTGGTCAGGCACCGCTGCTCGATGATGCCCAGCAGCCGGTCACGCTCGGCCGGGTCGAGGCCCCACCGGTCCAGGCCGTGGTGCGCCATCGGCAGCAGCCGGCGCAGCACCAGCTCGGTGACCGGCAGGTAACCCAGGCCGGGCCAGAAGACCTGCGCGTCGATGCCGTGCCGGGCGCAACTGGTGAAGTTCTCCTCGGCGGCGCTGAACGACATCTGTGACCACAGTGGGCGGTCCGACTCGGCCAGGGCGCGGACCAGTCCGAAGTAGAAGGCGCCATTGGCGATGGTGTCCAGCACGGTCGGCCCGGCCGGCAGCACCCGGTTCTCGACGCGCAGGTGCGGCCGGCCGCGCGACACGTCGTACACCGGGCGGTTCCAGCGGTAGATCGTGCCGTTGTGCAGCCGCAGCTCGGCCAGGTTGGGCACCTCGCCGGCCGCGAGGGTCTGCGCCGGGTCCTGCGGGTCGCACACCGGCAGCAGCGCCGGGAAGTAGCGGACGTTCTCCTCGAACAGGTCGAACACGCTGGTGATCCACCGCTCGCCGAACCACACTCTGGGGCGTACGCCCTGGGCTTTGATCTCTTCCGGCCGGGTGTCGGTGGCCTGCTGGAACAGCGGGATGCGGGTCTCGCGCCACAACTCCCTGCCGAAGAACAGCGGCGCGTTCGCGCCCAACGCCACCTGGATGCCCGCGACCACCTGGGCGGCGTTCCAGTAGTCGGCGAACTGCGCCGGGCTGACCTGCAGGTGGAACTGGGTGCTCGTGCAGGCCGCCTCCGGGGTGATCGTGTCGGCGGTGACCGCCAGGCGTTCCACCCCGCTGATGGCGATCGGCAGGTCCTCACCCCGGGCGGCGAAGATCTGCTCGTTGAGCAGCTTGTAGCGCGGGTTCGCCGAGAGCGTCTCGGCGGTCAGGTGCTCGGGGCGCAACGTCGGCAGGATGCCGATCATGACCATGTGCGCGCCGATCGCGCGCGCCTTCTCCTCCGCGGCGTTGAGGCTGGCCCGCACGTGCTCCTCGAAGTCGGCGGTGCCGGTGCCGGTCAGCCGCCGCGGCGGCACGTTGATCTCGATGTTGAACTGGCCCAGCTCCGTCTGGAAGCTCGGATCCTCGATGGCCGCCAACACGTCGGCGTTGCGCATCGCCGGGTTCGACGCCTCATCGACGAGGTTCAGCTCGATCTCCAGCCCGGTCATCGGCCGGTCGATGTCGAACCGCGACTCGCGCAACATCTCGGCGAAGACGTCCAGGCAGTTGCGCACCTTCTCGCGGTAACGCGCCCGGTCCTCCCGACTGAAGGTCCGTACGCCGACATCCTCGCCCATGGTCACCACCCTGTCACCGCTGGTCCCCCCAAACCTCGCACGGAGCCGGCGGGCGGGGGAAGACCCGAGGGTTCTTTCCTACCCAGTAGCGGGCCCCGTGACCCCTGTCGCACGCTGCGTGGTCGGCGCGGGCGCGAACGGCCGGCACCGCTAGCATTGCCGGATGCGCGAGAAGGTGACCCGGCTGTTCGTCGCGGCGGCGATCGCCGAGGCCTGCTCCTGGCTGGCCCTGCTGGTCGGGATGGCCGTCAAGTACGGCCCGCCCGGCAATGAGCTGGGCGTCAAGATCTTCGGCCCGATCCACGGCGGCCTGTTCGTCGCGTACGGGCTGCTGGTGCTCGCGGTGGCCCGGCTGCGCCGCTGGAGCCTGCCGGTGAGCGTCGTGGCGCTGGCCTGCGCCGTGCCGCCGTTCGCCACCGTGATCTTCGAGCGCTGGGCACACCGCCGGGGCCTGCTCGGCAGCGTCGACCAGCCGACCCGCGAGCCCACGCCGGTCGGCTGACCCGCCGCCGAACCCGCGCGCTGGGGCGGGAGCCATGCGGGGTGCGGGCCCCCGCTCACTCCGTCAGGAAGTCGGCGAGCAGAGCGGCGAGCGCCTCCGGCGCCTCCTCGGCCATGTGGTGACCCGAGTCGACCGACGCCGCCCGTACGTCGTCGGCCCACTCCCGCCAGATGGCCGCCGGGTCGCCGTGCAACTCCACCATGTCGTCGCGCTCGGACCAGACGAACAGGACCGGGCAGCCGATCCTGTGCCCGGCGGCCCGGTCCGCGTCGTCGGCCGCGCGATCCGGCCCGAGCCCCGCGCGGTAGTCCTCGCACATTGCGTGCACGGTCGCCGGGTCGTGGATCGCTCGGTGGTAGTCCTCGTACGCCTCCTCGCCCATCTCGGCGGGGTCACCCCCGTACCAGGCGTCCGGATCGGCGTTGATCACCCGTTCCGCCGGCTTGTCGGTCTGCCCCAGGAAGAACCAGTGCCACCAGCGAGCGGCGAACCGGGCATCGCAGGTGCGCAGCGCCTCGCCGATCGGCACCCCGTCGAGCACGCCCAGGCGACTGACCCGATCCGGGTGGTCCAGCGCGGTGCGCATCGCCGCGTACGAGCCTCGGTCGTGGCCGACCACGGCGGCGCGCTCGTGGCCCAGCGCGTCGAGTAGCGCCACCACGTCGCGGGCCATGGCTCGCTTGGCGTACGCGGAGTGGTCGGGGGTGTCGGCCAGCTTCGTCGAACGGCCGTAGCCGCGCAGGTCCGGGCAGATCACGGTGTGCCGCCGGGCGAGCAACGGCGCCACCCGGTGCCAGGTGGCGTGGGTACGGGGATGCCCGTGCAGCAGCACGACGGGCGGGCCGGAGCCGCCGTGGCGGACCCGAAGGCGTACCGGACCGACGTCGATCTCGTCGAGGGTGAAGCCGGGAAACATGCCGGTGCCGGTGCCCGCCCGTCGCGGCCCGGAAACCCTCCGCGGGAGGGGGGCCGTCCCCCGACGCTCAGGTCAGCGCGGAACAGGCCACCACACCGGCCAGCAGTAGAGCGCCGATCATCGCCTGCAACAGCAGCGGCGGCCCCAGGTGCGACCAGAGCGTCGCGGTACGCGGCGTGAGCAACTGCCCGGTGGTGAGGTTGACGATCCGCTCGATGCGCGGCGGCAACTCCGGATCCCGCTGCGGGCGCAGGGTGAGCTGCACCTGGTCGGCCGGGTGCAGCGCGCTCTGCGGCAGGTGCCCGTGCAGCTCCACCTCGCAGAGCTGACCTGCGGTGTTGCGCAGGCGCACCGGGGTGACCAGGTATTCCGGGCCCTGCTTCAGCTCCTTCCAGCGCCGCCGGGTGCCGCCGCCGCCGAACGAGAAGAGCGCGCGCAGCAGCAGGGCGGGCAGCCGGGCGAACGCCGCCGCGGCGAGCACCGCGACCAGCACCGGTTGGCCGACGCGTATCTCGCGGGTGTAGCCGTCGAGCAGGCGGACCAGCCGCCCGGTGACGATCCGCTCCGTCGGGTGCACGATCCGTCGGGTATCGAGTCCGCTGTCCATCCCCACCACCGAGAGTCCGCTTGTGTTCACTGATCGTATCGATGTCCCCGGTTGAACGACGTGAATGAAACCTGGTCACGGGCTCACGGCCACGAGGTGACATCCCGGGCGAGCAGGGTAAGCGGGGGGCCGAGCTGGAAAGGGGTCGAGCATGCAGCTGTCCTTCCTGCGCCCGCTCTACGACCGACCCGGGCCGTGGTGCTCGGTGTACCTGGACGCCTCCGCGGACACGGAGGACGCCCACCCGGCACTGGACCTGCGCTGGCGCGCACTGGAACGGCGCCTTGCCGAACAGGGGGCCGACGAGGCGAGCATCGCCGCGTTGGACCGGGTGATCCGGGGTCACGACCCGATGGTCGGGGACTACGGCCTCGCCGTCTTCGCCAGCCACGGGCGGGTGGCGCTCTCCGAGTACCTGTCCGCGCCACCGCTGCGCGACCTGGCCAGTTTCGGGCCGTTGCCGCACGTGATGCCGCTGCTCGCCCAGCGCGGCGAGCAGGTGGCCTGGGTCCGGGTCGTGGCCGACCGCACCGGCGGCGACGCGATGGCGGTCAGCGCGGGCGGGGTGCCCCGACGGGCGCACGTCGCCGGCCGGGACAGCTTCCCGCTGCGGCGCGTCCAGCCCGGCGGGTGGTCCCAGTCGCGCTACCAGCGGGCCGCCATGGAGGCGTGGCACCAGAACGCCGGCGACGTGACCGCCGCGACAGTGGAGCTGGCCGACAAGGTGGGCGCCGACGTCGTGGTGGTGGCCGGTGACGTCCGGGCCACCGGGATGATCGCCGCCCAGATGCCGGAGCGCTGGCAGGACCTGGTCGTCCGCACGGACGCCGGATCCCGGGCCGGCGGCGCCGACCAGACGATGCTGGACGACCTCACCGTGCAGACCATCGCGGAGGTCGCCGACCAGCGGATCACCGCCGCGCTGGACCGGTTCGGCGTGCAGGAGGACGTCGGCGCCGGCCTCGACGCGGTCGTCTCCGCCCTGCAACGCAACCAGGTCGACACCATGATCATCGTCGACGACCCGTCGGCCAACGGCGAGCTGTGGATCGGCCCCGAGCCGACCGAGATCGCCGTCGACCCGACCCAGCTCAGCGCGATGTCGGTCGACGACCCGCAGCGGGTACGCGCCGACGCGGCGCTGGTCCGGGCGCTGGTCGGCACCGACGCGGCGTTGACGGTGCTCGGCGCGGACGAGGCGCCCCAGCTCACCGACGGCGTCGGCGCGGTGCTGCGCTACGTCGACGAGGGCACCCCGGGGCGCGGCAATGGCTGAGCGCCGCGTCGCGGACCTGGTGGTGGAGCGGCTGCGCGCCTGGCGGGTCCCGCGCGCCTTCGGCTTTCCCGGCGCGGCGATCGCCCCGCTGGTCGAGGCGCTGGACCGCTCCGGAGGCGACCCGGCGTTCATCCCGGCCCGCCACGAGGAGACCGCCTCGTTCATGGCCACCGGGCACGCCAAGTTCACCGGCGGCATCGGGGTCTGCCTGGCCACCCAGGGGCCCAGCGCGGTGCAACTGCTCAACGGTCTCTACGACGCGAAGCTGGACAGCAAACCGGTCGTGGCGATCGTCGGCGAGGACGTCACCGGCCCCCTGGGCGGCGCGCACCAGCAGATCGGGTTGAGCCGGCTCTTCGGCGACGTGTGCAACCAGTTCGTGCAGTACGGCCGCAGCCCGGAGAGCGTGCCGGCGCTGCTGGACCAGGCGTTCCGCACCGCGGCGGCGACGCGCAGCCCGACCTGCGTGGTGCTGCCCCGGCACCTGCAGGAGGCAGTGGTGCCCGACCTGGGCACCCACGCGGTCGGCGTGATCACGGCGACTCCCGGCGAACCGCTGGCCCGGGTGCTGCCGCACGAGGTGGACCTCGACGCCGCCGCGCAGGTCCTCGGCAACGGCCAGCGCACCGCCATCCTGGTGGGACAGGGGGGCCGGGGCGCCGCCGCCGAGATCGTCGAACTGGCCGACCGGCTCGGCGCCGGGGTGGCCACCTCGCTGCTGGGCAAGCCGGTCCTCGACGAGCGGCTGCCGTTTCACGCCGGGGTGCTGGGCGAGGTCGGCACGCCGGCCGCCGCCGAGCTGATGGGCGGCTGCGACACGCTTCTGCTGGTCGGCACCAACGACCCGTGGACCGACTACTTCCCGATGCCCGACCAGGCCCGCATCGTGCAGATCGACATCGACGGCACCCGCATCGGCAGCCGGTACCCGGCCGACGTGCCCCTGGTCGGGGACGCGGCCGAGACGCTGCGCGCGCTGCTGGCCCGGGTGCCGTCGCGGCCCCACCAGCAGTGGCGTGCCACGGTGGAGAGCGCCGTCGACCGCTGGCGGGCGACCGCCGCCGACCGGGCCGCCGCGCCCGCCGACCCGATCAACCCGCAGCTCGTGCTCCAGGAGCTCTCCACCCGGGTGCCGCAGACCGGGTCGGTAGCTGTCGACGTCGGCTCGGTCCTCTACTGGTACGCCCGGCACCTCGTCCTGCCGCCCGGGGTGAACGCGCAACTGTGCGGCACCCTCGGCTCGTTGGGCTGCGCCCTGCCGTACTCCGTGGCCGCCAAACTCGCCGCACCCGACCGGCCGGTGATCGCCCTGCTCGGCGACGGGGCCATGCAGCTCAACGGCCTCGCCGAGCTGATCACCGTGTCGCACCACTGGCAGCGGTGGGCCGACCCACGGTTGGTGGTCCTCGTGCTCAACAACCGCGACCAGAACGGCATGGGCGGCGGCCGGGCGCCGTCGTCCGACCCCACCCGCCGCCGCCCGGACGTGCCGTACGCCGGCTGGGCCCGCCTGCTCGGGCTGCACGGTGTCCGGGTGGACCGCCCGGAACTGGTCGGCGCCGCCTGGGACGAGGCGCTCGCCGCGGACCGCCCGTGCGTCCTGGAAGCGGTGGTCGACCCGGCGGTGTCGTTGGCGCCGCCGGAGCCGGCCTTCGCCGACCTGCGCGGACTGTACGCCGACGGGGAACCCGCCCGGCGGGTACGCGAGCAGGTCGAGCAGGCGGTGGCCGTCGAGGATCTCGTTTAGGCGTACCTCACCAGGGCATCAGTAGCGGCCCGACGACGCTGGAGGTCACATGCTGGAGCCCGCCGACCGCCGCTACGGTCCTGCGCCCCTGCCGCAGCCGCGCGGCCCACTGTCCGTGGCGGTGACCGACGCGCTGCGGCAGCCGCCGCACGACCTGCCTCCCGACCTGGGCGCCGACCTGGACCCGGCGGACGCGTTCAGCGACGAGGACCTGCAACTGACCCTGTTCCTCTGCTACGAGCTGCACTACCGCGGCTGGAGCGGGGTGGACGAGAGCTGGGAGTGGCAGCCCACCCTGCTGGCCCTGCGGGCCCGCGTCGAGCGGCCCTTCGAGGCGGCTCTGCGTCGGCTGGCCGGCGCCCCGGCGGTACCGGCCGGCGGTATCGCTGCCGGGCTGGGCGAGCTGGTCGCGGCCGACGACGGGCCGCCGCTGGCCGCCACGCTCCAGCGGCACGCCGACCTCGCCCAGTTCCGCGAGTTCGTCGCCCACCGCTCCGTCTACCACCTGCGCGAGGCGGACCCGCACAGTTGGGCGCTGCCCCGGCTCGGCGGTCCCGCCAAGGCCGCCCTCGTCGAGATCCAGACCGACGAGTACGGCAACGGCCGGCTGGACCGGATGCACTCCGAGCTGTTTCGGCGCACCCTCGACCGGTTGGGTATGGACACCGGCTACGGCGCCCACCTGGACGCGGTGCCCGCGGTGACGCTGGCGACGAACAACCTGATGTCGCTGTTCGGGCTGCACCGACGGCTGCGCGGCGCGCTGCTCGGGCACCTGGCGGCCTTCGAGATGACCTCGTCCCTGCCGAACCGCCGCTACGGCAACGGCCTGCGCCGGCTCGGCCTGGACGAGGTGGCGACCCGCTTCTACGACGAGCACGTGGAGGCCGACGCGGTGCACGAGCAGATCGCCGCGCACGACCTGTGCGGCGGCCTGGTCCGTGCCGAGCCGGCGCTCGCCTCGGACGTGCTCTTCGGCGCGGCGGCGGCGCTCGCGGTGGACCGGCTGTTCGCGGCGCACCTGCTGGACAGTTGGGCCGCCGGCCGCAGCTCACTGCGGTCACCCGCGCCGCCGTGCCCGCCACCGACCGTCCCGCTCGTCGGGCCGACCCCGGTGACGCCTGTCGTCCCGCTGGCGCCGAGCGTGCTGGTCTGACCCGACCCGACCCGACCCGA
Organism: Micromonospora sp. DT63; assembly: GCF_049841615.1. NCBI lineage: Bacteria > Bacillati > Actinomycetota > Actinomycetes > Micromonosporales > Micromonosporaceae > Micromonospora > Micromonospora sp. DT63. The sequence continues at coordinate 107,773 of NZ_JBNCKQ010000001.1, forward strand.
CCCGACCTGAACCGCCGGCCGGGCGGGCGGGTCCGCCCGGTCCAGTTCCGTCCTTTGCTCTGCTTCCGCCCAAGCGACAGTGACGGACCCTTTCCGTTGCGTCGGTGGAAGCAGAGCAAAGGGGCCGAGCGAGGTGGGTTCACCCCTCGCGGGCGACGCCCGCGCGGAAGTTGATCACCTTGTGGGTGCCGTCGCAGAACGGCTTGAGCGCCGACTTGCCGCACCGGCACAGAGCGACGGTGCCCCGGCGCGCGTCGATCCGCTCACCGTCCGGAGTGAGCAGGGCGAAGTCGCCGCGGACCAGCAGCGGGCCGTCCTCGTACGGGGTGATCGTGGCGGCGGACTCGCCGGTGTCCTCGGTGCGCATGAGCCCGGAAGTGCCCGCCCCGGCCGCGACGAAACCCGTGCGGGCGTCCGGGGTCCCTCAGGTCCGATCGTCCCCGCCGGCCCGCTCAAGCCGCCCGGAGCCGATCGTCGCCGAACGGCGTTGACCTGTGGATTGGTGCCGCCGGGTGGGTGATGCCCCGTTTGAACCCCATCGGGACGGGAAGCCGGGCCGCGTGGTGAGCGAACGAGGCAAGGTGGGCCCGGTGCACAAGGTGCACAAGGTGCACAAGGGGCTGACGGCCGACGGCGCCGGTCTGGCCGGCGACCGGGTCGTGGCCCAGGGCAGCGCCGCCCGGGTGCTGGTCGCCGCCACCGCCCGGGCGTTGCGTGGCGCGGACTGCGCCGACCTCGGGCACACCGGGCCCACGTCGCGGTTCCCGGGCGCCCCGGAGCCGGTACGCCGCGCCGCGGTGAGCCGGGCCGCCGGGCGGGTCGCCCTCACCGCCGAGCAGGTCGGTGAGGTGGACGCGGCCCGGGTCGCCCGCTGGTTCGTCGACCAGTACCCGCGCCGGAGCTACCCCGGCGTGCTCATCGGCTCGCCGCACGGTGCGGCCGCCCACCTCGCGGTGGCCCTGGGGGTGCCGTGGCTGCCCGCCGGCTTCGAGATGACCGCGCACTGGAGCGACGGCGCCGTGGACCGCCCGGAGGCGGCGCTGGAGCACGGCGGCGCGCTCGCCGAACGGCTGCTCGCCGGCAACCCCGACGTGCACCTGCGCCAGGTGCACTGCCCGGCCAGCCGAGGGCCGCTGACCGGGGCCACCGTGTCGCTGGCCGCCCGCTGGAAGGCGCTGCCGCCCGCGTACGCGCAGTTCCTGACCGACCGGCTGAGCGCGGGCGCCCCGATGCTGCTGGTCCGCGACGCGCGCACGTGGCCGGTGGTGGAGCGCGGCGCCGGGCACAGCTTCCAGGTCGGCTGCCCGGCCAGCGGGCTGGACCCGGTGGACTTCCACCCCGACAGCCACGCCCTACGGCAGGTCCTGCGCGCCGTGGGCGGGGACGCGACCCGGTGGACGCCGCCGGAGGTGTCGGCGCCGTCGGGCGACGCCGAGCACGGTGTGGACCCGGACTTCGAGCGGACCACGCGGGACTGGGCCGCGGCCCGGCAGCATCCGCTGCACCGCGTCCTGACGCCCCGGCCGGCGGCGCTGAGCGCGGGCGTGGCCGACCTGTACCGGCGGTGGCTGCGGGCCGCCGGCAAGACCGGTGACCGGTTGGTGGTGGAGTGTGGGCGGCTGCTCGATCCGTGGCAGGTGGTACGGGCGGGGCTGGTGCCGTACTGGTGTGAGAACGCCACCCGGCGCAGCGTCGACGAGGCCGAGTGGTGGCTGGCCGGCAGCGAGACGTTCAGCTCGGTGGACGTCCTGCCCGAGCCTCCCGGGATGCGCTCGCCCGCCCTGGCCGGGCTGCCGCAGTGGCTGGCCGTCGCGGGCTTCGGCCGGCGGCGGCGGGCGCTGGACCGGACCTCCGCCCGGGGCTATCCGGTGACGTCCGTGCCGACGCGCCGGGCCACCGAGGTCCTGCGCGCCCAGCCGTACGACCTGCCCGCTCCGCCCCCGCTGGGGGCCGCTGAGGCCCTGTCGGTGCTCCGCGAGAGCGGCGGCCACCAGGGGTTGCTCGTCTCCTGAGGGGAGCACGCCGAAACTTCCTCGCGAACCCGGGGTCCCGTGATTGAGTACCTACGGAGCGGGAACATCGCTGGCTGCGACGGCCTGATTGCGCCGCGTAGAGGCGTTGTCGCCCGCTGGCATCCCAGTCACTGACCCACTTTCCGGCCCGGTGCGTGGCCCGACCACGCGCACGACCGGTTTCCCGATCCGGGCGGGGGACCTTCCTGAGGGAGGCGCGGATGTTCGGACAGACGAGCACGACCACGACCACACCACCACCCACCGAGCGTGGTCTGGAGGACCTGGACGCGGCGGCGCTGGCGTACGCGGCCCGGATCGAGGGGCTGCCGCCGGAGCGGCGGGGGGAGGCGCGCGACGACCTGGTGCGCTTCGCGCTGCCGTTCGCCGGGCGACTGGCCCGCCGGTACCGGGGCCGGGGGGAGCCGCTGGAGGACCTGGAGCAGGTGGCCCGCCTCGGGCTGGTCAACGCCGTCGACCGGTACGACCCGGAACGGGGTTCGTTCACCGCGTACGCGGCGATCACCATCGTCGGGGAGATCAAACGGCACTTCCGGGACCGCACCTGGGGCGTGCACGTGCCCCGGCGGCTGCGCGACCTGATCCTGGAGGTGGGCCAGGCCACCGCCGCGCTGACCAGCGAGCTGTCCCGGGCGCCGTCGGTGGCCGAGCTGTCGGCCCGCCTGGAGACGCCGCAGGAGGAGATCCTCGCGGCGCTGGAGTCGGCGGCCGGCTACAGCCCGGCGTCACTGAACGCGCCGGTCGGCGGGGAGAGTTCCGCGGAGTTCGGTGACCTGGTCGGCGAGTCGGACAACGCGCTGGAATCGGTCGACGACCGGGTGACGGTGAGCGGCCTGCTGCACCGGCTGCCCTGGCGCGAACGCCGCATCCTCGCCATGCGCTTCTACGGCAACCAGACCCAGGCGGAGATCGCCGCCCGGTTCGGCATCTCGCAGATGCACGTCTCCCGGCTGCTGTCGCGGGCGCTGACCTGGCTGCGGCAGGCCATGCTCGCCGACGCGCCACCGCCCTGGCAGAACGGCGCCGCCGAACCGGACCCGGGCAAGACCCGCATCTCGGTGCGGCAGAACGGCGACGGGGTCGTCGTCGAGGTCGGCGGCGAGGTGGACCGGGACGGCGCGGACCAGTTGCGCCGCGCGATGCTGGAGGCCGTCAACGGCCAACCGAGCGAGGTCGTCGTCGACCTGGTCGGCGCGGGTGGCTTCGACGCCGGCGGAATCGCCGCGCTGATGGCGGGACACGAGGCGGCCGAGCGCACCGGCGTGCCGCTGCGGCTGACCCGGGTGCAGCCCGCGGTGCGTCGCTCGCTCACCGCCGCCGGCCTGGCGCCCGCCCGGGACTGACCGGCCGGCACGTACGCACACGAGGAAGGGGCCCACACCACCCGCCGGTGGTGTGGGCCCCTGGCCGGGTACGCGGGTCAGCGGTCCTCGGTCTCGCCGTCGCTGTGCGGGTGCCGCCAGCGTTCGTGCGGCTTCGGCGCGTCCTCGGCGTCCTTGGGCGCGTCACTCTCCTCGAAGCTCGGCCGGCGCACGCCTTCGGGCTCCGGCACGTCCACCGGGCGGGCGCCGGACTCCGGCGCGGGCTGGTACGCGACCGCGTCCCGCGCGCCGTGCGCGCCTTCGGCGGCGGGTGACTCGGGCCTGTGGTGCTCCATGTGCAGCTCGTCGGCGAACTGCTGCGGCGGCTTCGTGGTGCGCTGCGGCAGGTCCCGGCCCAGGTCGGCGACGAGCGGGCCGTACTTCAGGTCGAACGCCGGACGCTCGGAGCGGATCCGTGGCATCTGGTCGAAGTTGCGCAGCGGCGGCGGGCAGCTGGTGGCCCATTCGAGGGAGTTGCCGAAGCCCCACGGGTCGTCCACCGTCACGATCGCCCCGTACCGCCAGGACTTCCACGCGTTGTAGATGAAGAACAGGGTCGACACGCCGAGGATGAACGAGAAGATCGTGGAGACGGTGTTCAGGGTGGTGAAACCGTCGGTGGGCAGGTAGTCGGCGTACCGGCGGGGCATGCCCTCGTTGCCCAGCCAGTGGTGCACCAGGAAGGTGCCGTGGAAGCCGACGAACATCGTCCAGAAGTGCGCCTTGCCGAGCCGCTCGTCGAGCAGCCGGCCCGTCATCTTCGGCCACCAGAAGTAGAAGCCGCCGAAGAGCGCGAAGACCACGGTGCCGAACACCACGTAGTGGAAGTGCGCCACCACGAAGTAGCTGTCGGTGGTGTGCCAGTCGACCGGGGGACTGGCCAGCAGCACCCCGGTGAGGCCGCCAAGCAGGAAGGTGACCAGGAAGCCGATGGCGAAGAGCATGGGCGTTTCGAAGGTGAGCTGGCCCTTCCACATGGTGCCGATCCAGTTGAAGAACTTCACGCCGGTGGGCACCGCGATCAGGTAGCTCAGGATGCTGAAGAACGGCAGCAGCACCTGGCCGGTGGCGAACATGTGGTGCGCCCAGACCGTCATGGACAGCACGGTGATCGCGATGGTGGCCAGCACCAGCCCGGTGTAGCCGAAGATCGGCTTGCGGGAGAAGACCGGGATGATCTCGGTGATGATGCCGAAGAACGGCAGCGCGATGATGTAGACCTCGGGGTGTCCGAAGAACCAGAAGAGATGCTGCCAGAGCATCGGCCCGCCGGTGGCCGCGTCGTACACGTGCGCGTTGAGTAATCGGTCCGCCGTGAGCGCGAGGAGCGCGGCGGCCAGCAGCGGGAACACCAGGATCACCAGCACGCTGGTGAACAGCATGTTCCACGTGAAGATCGGCATCCGGAACATGGTCATGCCGGGCGCGCGCAGGGTCAGCACCGTGGTGATCAGGTTGACCGCGCCGAGGATGGTGCCGAGCCCGGAGACCACCAGACCGAGCACCCACATGTTCGCGCCCACCCCGGGGCTGTTGTCCACGTCGCTGAGTGGGCTGTACGCGGTCCAGCCGAAGTCCGCCGAGCCTCCCGGGGTGAGGAAGCCGCCGACCACCATCAGCCCGCCGAACAGGTACAGCCAGTAGGCCAGCGCGTTGAGGCGGGGGAACGACACATCCGGTGCGCCGATCTGGATCGGCACGATGAAGTTGCCGAAACCGAACGCGGCGGGCGTGGCGAACAGCAGCAGCATCACCGCGCCGTGCGAGGTGAAGAGCTGGTTGTACTGCTCCGAGGACAGGAACTGCAGACCTGGGCGGGCCAGTTCGGCCCGCATCACCATCGCCTCCAGGCCGGCGAACACGAAGAAGGCGAAGGAGGTCAGCAGATACAGCAGACCGATCTGCTTGTGATCTGTCGTGGCGAGGAACTTGATCAACGAGTTGCCGGGGACCGGCGCCCGCAGGGCTCCGGGGAAGCCCCCGAAGCGGGCCGGTGCCAGGATCGCCGGGCCCCGATCGCGACCGGGTTCCGTGGTTACCCGCTTGGGCATGGTTGCTCACCCCGTCGTGACGGCAGAAAGGACGGGCGTGCCTACCCGACCCTCGCACCATGTAACCAGGCTTAAGCGGTAATTTCGGTCAGATCGCCGGTACCGGTCGAAGCCGGCCGCGCGCTCAGGTCGCCGGCAGCATCGCCCAGACGGCCTTGCCCTGACCCGCCGGCACGCTGCCCCACCGCTGCGCCAGCTCGCGGACCAGCAGCAGCCCCCGGCCACCCTCGGCCCGCAGGTCCAGGCCGGCGGGCTGCGCGGCGACCCGGCTGCCGTCCACCACGGCCAGGTGCAGGTACGGCCGGCGCAGGGTCACCGTCACCTGCATGGGGGTGCCCGCATGCCGGACCACGTTGCCGACCAGCTCGCTGAGCACCAGCGCTGCGGGGCCCGCCGCGTCGGGCAGGTTCCACCGGGCGCACGCGTCGCCGACCAGCTCCCGGGCCCGCCGGCAGGCCCCGGCGACCGGCTCCAGCCGGGCCCGCATCCGCAGCGCGCCGGCCGCGCCGGCCACCCGGGTCGCCTCCGCGCAGTCCGGCGACACCGGCACCACCCGGCAGGTCGTCGACTCGGCCAGCCAGCGGGCGGCGGCCGGAGGCGGCGCGCACAGCACCACCGGCACGGCCGGCCACTCCTCGGCCCGCCGGGCCGTCGCCGCGAACACCGACAGCGCCAGCCGGTCCCGCACGGTCACCCGCTCGAGGTCGACCACCAGCGCCTCCGGCTGGGCGGCCAGGGCCCCGTCCAGTGCCTGGTGCACCGACCGCATCGTGCCCAGATCGAGGGCGCCGGTGAGCTGGACGACCGCCACCGGTGCGGTCTCGCGCACCTCGCAGGTGATCCGGCTGGGCATCGGCGGGCCCTCGATTCGCTGGTCGGGTCGGGATCTGCCCACTACCCGAGGCCCCGCGGCGCCAAACCGTACCGGCCGGTCTCAGGACGCGCGTCACGTCCCGACGCGCAGGTCAGCGGCGTGCCCGGCCGGTCAGCAGACCCAGCGCGATCAGGCCCAGACCGAGGCCGAGGTGCAGCCAGTCGTCAGCGACGTTGACCGGCAGGACGTTCGCACCGGTGTCGTGATCCACCGCCACGCCGTAGAGCCAGAGCACCAGGTAGACGGCGCCGCCGCCGATGAGGAACGTGCGGGCGCCGCTGGTCGTCCGCGCCAGCGCCAGGCCGGCCACCCCGAACAGCAGGTGGACGAGGTTGTGCAGCACCGACACCTGGAAGGCGCCGAACAGGAACGCCCCCGAGCCGTGCCCGGCGAACCGCAGATTGTCCGTACCGCTGGTGATCCCCGGGACGAAGCCGAGCACGCCGACCAGCAGGAAGAGCACGGACGCGGCGCTGGCCGCCCGGCGTACCGGCGGCTTGCCGTCGGCCGGGTTGGCCCGGGCCCGGGAGTGCGCCATCGGTCCGACCATCACCGGCTCCTCGCTGCGCGACGGGCGTGAGTGGTGCGCCTTCCCGTTGCCGCCGGCGGCAAACGCGCCGACGGCAACGGGCGCGCTCAGACCGGCTGCAGGCGCGGCGCGGTGGCGAGCTCGCGGACCCGCTGGTACAGCTCGACGTAGCGCTCGGCCATCACCGCTGGCGTGAACCGCTGCGCGGCCACCCGCCGGCACTCGTCCGGGTCGAGCAGGTCGGCGGCCAGCACGAGGTCGCCCAGCTCGTCCTCGTCGGCGGTGAGCAGGCCGGTGCGACCGTGCTCGATCAACTCCGGCAGGCAGCCCCGCGCGGTGGCCACCACCGGCGTGCCCAGGGCCAGCGACTCGACCACCGCCGTGCCGCCCGGCTCCTCCCAGCGCAGCGGGAACAGCGACGCGCGGGCGCTGGCCAGCAGGTCGTCACGCTCCTGACCGGCCACGGTGCCGATCCAGCGCACCAGATCACCGTCGACGTGCGGGGCCACCTCGTCGAGGAAGAACCGCACGTCCGGGTTCTGCCGGGCCTCGTCGCCCGCCGCCGCCAGGTCGGCCGGGCGATGGTACGGGCCGACGGGACCGGCCAGCACCAGCGGGACGCCGATCCGCTGCGCGAGCCGCGCGCCCACGTCCTGTCCCTTGCCCGGGTTGATCCGACCGAGGATGAGCAGGTGCTCGCCCTTCTCCGGGCGGGGCCGGCGGTCGGCGTCCACGGCGAGCGGCGTGGACAGGTGCACGTGACCCACCGAGTGCTCGCGCAGCGCCAACGGCGCCCGGGCCAGCTGCGACGCCGAGACGCCGTTGACCCGGACCCGGTCGCCGCCGTCCAGGCTGCCGTACAGCGCGGGGTGCTTGGCGAGGTCCCAGTGCAGGGTGTGCAGGGTCGGCGGCCCGGACGGCCCCATCGCGGTGAGGGTGGCCAGCCCGACCGCCTCCACGTGGTCGTGGACCAGGTCGATGTCGTCGCGGGAGTGCAGCTCACGGACCACGCCGGCCAGGTGCGCCTGGGCGATCCCACAGACCTGGTTGTACGGCCGCTGCAACGCCGCGAACTGCCCGTCGGCGAAGACCGACACCTTCTCGTCCACCGGCAGGCTGCTGCTGTCCACCGAGGCGAGCACCACCCGCACGCCGAGTCGCCGCAGCTCCGGCACCAGGGTGGCGATCACGTTCTCGATGCCGCCGTAGCCGGGCGGGGGCACCGACAGCCACGGGCCCGCGTTCATCAGCACGGTGAGGCTCATCGGCCGCGCTCCCGCATACCGGCCGGGTACGGCCGTACCTCGGCGCTCACGCCGCGGCCACCCGTCGACGGGGCACCCGGTGGCGCAGCTCGGCCAGCGGCGGGCGCTCCTCGATGGACACGTCGCTGACCACGATCTCCCGGTCGAGGTTCGGCAGCGTGTCCGACCCGCCCCGGCGGAACTGCGTGAGCAGCGCCTCCGGCATCATGCCGGGGCTGGCCCAGCCGCGTCGTTGCAGCCGGGACCAGGCGGTCAGCATGATCTGCGCGGACATCCGACCGAGCGCGGCCGTGTCCTGGTGGCGGTGTTTGCGCTCGCCCAGGTCGACCTGCGCCAACGCGTCCAGGCCGACCAGGTCCAGCAGGTCGATCATCATCGCCGTCTCCACGCCGTACCCGGAGACGAACGGCACCTGGGCCAGCACGTCGCGGCGAGCGGCGTACTCGCCGGCGAGCGGCTGCACGAAACCGGCCAGCTCGGGCCAGAAGAGGTTGAGCAGCGGTCGGGCCATCAGCTCGGTCACCCGGCCGCCGCCGTCCTGCTCCACGCTCGCGGCACCGACCAGGGGCCGGTGATAGAAGCCCTTCACGAAGTCCACCGACGGGTCGGTGAGCAGCGGCCCCAGCAGCCCGCTGACGAAGTGCGGACGGAACTCCCGCAGGTCGGCGTCGATGAACGCCACCACGTCGCCCTCGGCCGCGGCCAGCCCCGCCCAGAGCGCGTCGCCCTTGCCGGTGAGCCGGGGCAGACCCCGGGTCATCGCGTCCTGGCTGACGACCTCCGCGCCGGCGGCGCGCGCCACCTGCGCGGTGCGGTCGGTCGACCGTGAATCCACCACGATCAGTTCGTCGACGAGAGCGACCCGGTCCATCAGGTGTTCCCGGATGGTCGACACGATCGCGCCGACCGTCGCCTCCTCGTTACGTGCCGGCAGCACCACGCTGACCCGGCTCTCTCCCTTGGCGCGCAGCAGCCGGCGTGCCGGCCAGTCCGCCGCCGAGGTGGTCCGGTACGTGGCCCACGCCTCCACCACCGGTGACACGGTCGTATCCCGCACGGGCACCCCTCCGTTTCGTGCGTGGAACAAGCGGAGTCTTTAGTTCCCACTCGCCACCACGCGCTAACCGTTCCCAGGGCAACAGCTTGATCACGACGGTGACATCGTGGCGTTCCCGGGGGATGAACGTTTGATTGCGCACACCCCAGGGGACTGCTCCCACCGAAGTCGAAACGTTTTCGAAAGAGGTTGTCGCATGGGTGTATGCCGGGTGGGTCTCGTGGGAGCCGGCGGGGTGGCACAACGCCATGCGCGGGTGCTGTCCGGATTCGACGACGTCGAGCTGGTCGGCGTGACCGACGTCATGCCAGATGCGGCGTCCGCGCTGGCCGAGCAGCACGGCGGGCGGACCTTCCGCGACGTCGCCGAACTGCTGGCCGCCGCCCCGGACGCGGTGTACGTCTGCGTGCCGCCCTTCGCGCACGGTCCCGCCGAGGAGGCGGTGATCGACGCCGGGGTGTCGATGTTCGTGGAGAAGCCCGTCGCCGTCGACCTGGTCACCGCCGAGCGCATCGCCGACCTCGTCACCCGGCGTGGGCTGCGCACCGCCGTCGGGCACCACTGGCGCTATCTGAGCGTGCTCGACCAGGCCCGCGAGCTGCTCGCCGACCGTCCGGTGCGGATGGTCAGTGGCGCCTGGCTGGACAAGGTGCCGCCGGTCGCCTGGTGGTCGCGCCGCGACCGCTCCGGGGGCCCGGTGGTCGAGCAGGCCGCTCACGTGCTGGACCTGATCCGGGTGCTGGCCGGCGAGGTCACCGAGGTCACCGCGTACGGCAACGGCACGCCGCCACCGGTCGAGGGCGCCGACATCGACTCGGTGACCACCGCCACGCTGCGCTTCGCCAGCGGCGCGGTCGGCACGCTCAGCGCGGCCTGCGTCCTGGGTTGGAAGCACCGGGCGGGGCTGGAGATCCTCGCCGACGGGCTGGCCCTGGCGCTGACCGAGGACGGTCTGCTGATCCGCGACGCCGATGGCGAGCGACACGTCCCCGCCGATCCGGAGGCCGCCCGGGTGGCGGTGGACCGCGCCTTCGTCGATGCGGTACGCGGCGTCGGCGACGACATCCGCGTCCCGTACGCCGAAGCGCTGCGGACCCAGCGCCTGGCCCTCGCGGTGGCCGACTCGGCCCGCACCGGCCAGACGGTGCGGCTCGGCACGCCCGCCGCGCCGGTCGAGTTGTCCAGCGGGGTGACAGTCGATGCGTGATCGGGTGGTCACGGTCACCGCCCCCGGTCGGGTGGAGCTCGTCGAGCAGGAGGCCGCGGCGCTGCGCCCCGGCACCTTCCGCGTCGAGACGCTGTTCAGCGGCGTCTCCGCCGGCACCGAGCTGAGCTACGTCAAGGGCACGAACCCCTATGTGAACGTCACCTGGAACGCCGACCTGGGGCTCTTTCAGCCCGGCGAGGCCAGCACCCCGTACCCGGTCACCCGGCTGGGGTACATGCAGGTCGGTCGGGTGGTGGAGAGCGCCACGGCGGCGGTCCCGGTCGGCGCCGTCGGCGCGATGACCTACGGGCACCGCACGGGCTGGCTGGCCGACCCGGTCGCCGAGCGGTTCGTGCCGCTGCCCGACGACCTCGACCCGCTGCTCGGCGTCTACGTCGCGCACATGGGTCCGATCTGCGCCAACGGCCTGCTGCACGCCGCCGCCGACCTGCACGGCGCGGACGTCCGCTCGCTCGGCGAGGGCGTACGCGGCCGGCGGGTCGCCGTGGTCGGCGCGGGCGTGGTGGGTCTCCTGACCGCCCTGCTGGCCCGGCGACACGGCGCCGCCTCGGTGGTGGTGCTCGACCCCACCCCGCGCCGCCGCGAGGTCGCCGAGGCGCTCGGCCTGGAAACCCTCGACCCGGACGCGGACGACCCGGCCGTGGTGCTCAAGACCCGGTGGGCGCACACCGCCGGCGACCGGGGCGCCGACGTCGTGTTCCAGTGCCGGGGGCAGGCGTGGGCGTTGCAGCTCGCGCTGCGGGTGTTGCGCCCGCAGGGCACCGTGATCGACCTGGCCTTCTACCAGGGCGGCGCGGACGCGGTCCGCCTCGGTGAGGAGTTCCACCACAACGGGCTGGCGTTGCGCTGCGCCCAGATCGGGCGGGTGCCGCGCGGGCTCGCGCCCACCTGGGACCGGGAACGGCTCTCCGCCGAGACCATCGACCTGCTGCGGGCCCACGGTGACGTGATCCGCAAGCACCTGGTCTCGGCGGTGGTGCCGTTCGACGAGGCGCCCACCCTGCTCACCGACCTGGCCGAGCGCCGCCGCCAGGAGTTGCAGGTGGTCCTGGCGGTCTGAGGAGCCGTCGCGGCGTGAACCGGCCGGCTACCGTTCGCCCCATGAGCAACTCGAAGGACCGGCCGGTCGGCGACGCTCGCGCGAGCCGACCGGTCGGCCTGGCCGCGCTGCTGCCGTACCTGCGGGAGCACCGCGGCACCCTCGTCGCGGTGGGCGCGCTGTCGCTGCTCGGCTCGGCGGCGTCGCTGGCCCAGCCGCTGCTCACCCGGTCGGTGCTCGACCGGATCGGCGCCGAGGACCCGGTGTCGGCCCTGGTGGCGGTGCTGGTGGCGCTCGTGGTGCTCGGCGCGGCGATCGGCGGGCTGCGCGACTACCTGCTGCAACGCACCGCCGAGGGGCTGGTGCTGAGCACCCGCCGACGGCTGGCCGGTCATCTGCTGCGGCTGCCCATCGCCGAGTACGACAGGCGGCGCACCGGCGACCTGCTCTCCCGCGTGGGCTCGGACACCACCCTGCTGCGGGCGGTCGTCACCTCCGGGCTGTTCGAGACGGTCACCGGTGCGGTGATGGTGGTCGGCGCCGGCACCGCGATGGTGCTGCTCGACCCGCTGCTGTTCGGCGTCACCCTGCTCGGGGTGGGGCTGGGGCTGGGCTTCGCCGCCACCTTCGCCCGCCGGGTCCGGGCGCTGGCCCGCCTCGCCCAGGAGCGGATCGGCGAGATGACCTCGGCGGTGGAGCGGGCCATCTCGGCGGCCCGGACCATCCGGGCCAGCCGCGCCGAGGGCCGGGAGACGGAGACCGTCACCGGCAGTGCCCGCGAGGCGTACGCGGCGGGGCTGCGGGTGGCCCGGGTGCAGGCGCTGATCGGCCCGATCGGCTCGGTCACCGTGCAGGGGGCGTTCCTGCTGGTGCTGGGGATCGGCGGGGCGCGCGTCGCCGCCGGGGCGATCTCCGTCGGCGACCTGGTCGCCTTCGTCATGTACCTGTTCCTCCTGGCGTTGCCGCTGGGCCAGGTGCTGCGCGCGTACACCCAGTTGCAGTCCGGTCTGGGCGCGTTGCAGCGGATCGAGGAGATCCTGGCCGTGCCGGCGGAGGGCGCGGCGGACCCCTCGCCGGCGGCCGGAACCGCCACCGCGACCCCCCGCCGGCCCGCCCCGATGATCGAGTTCGACCGGGTCGGGTTCGGCTACCCGGGCGGCACGCCGGTGCTGCACGACGTCAGCTTCGCGGTGCCGACCGGCACCCGTACCGCCCTGGTCGGCCCCTCGGGCGCCGGCAAGTCGACGCTGCTGGCCCTGGTCGAGCGCTTCTACGAGGTGAGCGCCGGCGCGGTCCGCGTCGACGGGGTCGATGTGCGGGAGCTGCCCCGCGACGCGCTGCGCGCCCGGCTCGGGTACGTGGAGCAGGAGGCTCCCGTGCTCGCCGGCACGCTGCGCGAGAACCTGCTGATCACCACGCCCGACGCCACCGACGACCGGCTGCGCGAGGTCCTCGACGAGGTCAACCTGAGCCACCTGGTCCAGCGCACCCCGCAGGGGCTGGACGTGCAGGTGGGCGAGGGCGGGGTGCTGCTCTCCGGAGGTGAGCGGCAGCGGCTGGCCATCGGCCGGGCGCTGCTGGCCGGCCCTCCGGTGCTGCTGCTCGACGAGCCGACGAGCAACCTCGACGCGCGCAACGAGGCCGCGCTGCGCCGGGCCATCGACGCGGTGGCCGCCCGCCGGACACTGCTGATCGTGGCGCACCGACTCGCCACCGTGGTGGACGCCGACCAGATCGTCGTGCTCGACGGGGGCCGGGTGGTGGCCGTCGGCACCCACGCCGAGCTGACCGCCACCGACCCGCTCTACCGGGAGCTGGCCACCCACCAACTGCTGGTCGCCTGAGCCGGCGGCGACGCGGAATCGACATGCCGGCGGATACCCGACCGGCCGGGCCGCGCAAGGCGGCCGGAATCGCGTACCGTTGCCGCTCATGGGTGTGTCGCAACGGTTCAAGAGCAAGTTCCGGCGGTTCCTCCAGCGCCCGGGATCAACCGTGGATCTTGCTCCGCTGGAGAAGCTGCTGCCGGCGATCGAGGCGCGCGAGGATGACCTCGCCGCGCTGGACGACGCCGAGTTGACCGAGGCCGCCGGCGTCGCCGCTGGATACGAGGAGATCTGCGCCGTCGGCCGCGAGGCCGCCCGCCGGGGCCTCGACCAGCGACCGTACGACGTGCAGCTGCTCGGCGCGATGTCGCTGCTCTCCGGCAAGGTCGCCGAGATGGCCACCGGTGAGGGCAAGACGCTCACCGCCGCCATCGCCGCGTACGGGCACGTCCGGCTCGGCAACGGGCCGGTGCACGTGCTCACCGTCAACGACTACCTGGCCCGCCGCGACGCCCAGTGGATGGAACCCATCTACACGCTGCTCGGCCTGACCGTCGGCTGGGTCAACGAGGCGTCCACGCCGCAGGAGCGGCGCGACGCCTACAACTGCGACGTCACCTACGTCTCGGTCAGCGAGGCGGGCTTCGACTACCTGCGCGACCAGTTGGTGACCGACGTGGCCGACCGGGTGCAGCCCGCCCTGACCACCGCGATCATCGACGAGGCCGACTCGATCATGATCGACGAGGCCCGGGTGCCGATGGTCCTGGCCGGCGCGGTGCCCGGCGAGCAGGATCCGGTGCACGCCGCCGCCGCGCTGGTGCGCGGCCTGCGCAAGGGCCGGCACTACACGGTCGCCGAGGACGGGCGCAGCGTGGCCTTCACCTCCGCCGGCCTCGCCGCCGTCGAGGCCAAGCTCGGCATCGACCTGTACGACGAGGAGCACGTCGAGCAGCTCTCCGCGGTCCACGTGGCGCTGCACGCCCAGGCGCTGCTGCACCGTGACGTGGACTACATCGTCCGGGACGGCTCGGTCGAGCTGATCGACGAGATGCGCGGCCGGGTGGCGCAGCGCCGCCGCTGGCCCGACGGGCTGCAGGCGGCGGTCGAGGCCAAGGAGGGCCTGGACGCCACCGCCGAGGGCGAGGTGCTGGGCACCATCGCCGTGCAGGCGTTCATCGCGCTCTACCCGAAGGTGTGCGGCATGACCGCCACCGCGGTGCTGGTCGGCGACCAGTTGCGGGAGTTCTTCGGCCTGGAGGTCGCGGTGATCCCGCCGAACACCCCGTGCGTCCGCGAGGACGAGCCCGACCGGATCTACGCGACCCGCGCCGAGAAGGACGAGGCGCTGATCGACGAGATCCAGCGCTGGCACGCCAAGGGGCGGCCGGTGCTGGTCGGCACCCTCGACGTCAAGGAGTCCGAGGGGCTGGCCGCCGGGCTCAACGCGGCAGGCGTGTCCTGCGTGGTGCTCAACGCCAAGAACGACGACGAGGAGGCGGCGATCATCGCCGAGGCCGGCGCGTACGGCGCGGTGACCGTCTCCACCCAGATGGCCGGCCGGGGCGTCGACATCCGGCTCGGCGGCAGCGACCAGGCCGACCGGGACCGGGTGGCCGAGCTGGGCGGCCTCTACGTGATCGGCAGCGGGCGGCACGACAGCCGCCGCGTCGACGACCAGCTGCGGGGCCGCGCCGGCCGGCAGGGTGACCCGGGCGGCTCGGTCTTCTTCGTCAGCCTGGAGGACGACCTGGTCGTGCGGCACGCCGCCGACGCGGTGCCGCCGTCGCCGCGGATGAACGCGGACGGTCTCGTCACCGACGAGCAGGTCGACTACGCGGTCGAGCACGCCCAGCGGGTCGCCGAGGGCGTCAACCACGAGATCCACCGCAACACCTGGCGCTACAGCGTGGTGATCGAGCAGCAGCGCATCGCCCTGGCCGCCCGCCGGGAGCGGCTGCTGACCAGCGACGTGGCCGCGCTGATGCTGCTGGACAAGGTGCCCGAGAAGGCCGGCGAGATGGACGAGGACCTGCTCGCCCGGGTGGCCCGGTCGATCGCGCTCTTCCACCTGGACCGGCTCTGGGCCGAGCACCTGGCCGAGCTGTCGGAGGTCCGCGAGGGCGTGCACCTGCGCGCGCTGGGCCGGCTCGACCCGCTTGACGAGTTCCACCGGGCGGCGGTGCCGGCGTTCAACAACCTCGTCCCGGAGATCGAGGCCCGTACCATCGCCACGTTCACCGAGACCGAATTCGATGAGGATTGGGAGCCCGAGGACGGCACCCTGATCCGGCCGACCGCCACCTGGACGTACCTGGTGCACGACAACCCGTTCGGCTCCGAGCTCGACCGGCTGATCGCCTCGATCGGGCGGCGGCTCAGCGGCGCGTCGCGCTGACCTGACTGTCAGGGGCCTCTGCCACATCTCACGGTGTGGCAGAGGCCCCTGCTTACGCCGTTTCGATCCCGGTTTGCGAGGGTAGTAGGGCGGGTCGGTCAACTCGGAAGAGAGCAGACGATGGCACACGTGACGACGTCGGCGGGATGCACGCGAGGGCGTTCGAGGGCAGTGGAACGGTGAACCTGGACACGCGGGAACCGGTGGTCGAGCGACTCGGTGTGCTGGAGACCGCCGCGCTGTTGCGGGAGCTGACCGCCGGCCTGATCGCGTTGACCGATTTCGATGAGGCGCTGCTGGCGCTGGTGCGGGTCACCCGCGACGCGGTGGCCGGGGTGCGGTGGTGCGGTTTCACCGCGCTGCGGGCCGGCGAGCCGGCCAGTGTGGCCGCCTCCGACGAGCGGCTGGCCTGCCTCGACGACCTGCGTTACGGGCCCGACTCGCCGGCGATGAGCGCGATCCAGCGTCGCGAGATGATCCTCGCGGTCGACCTGACCGGCGAGTCACGCTGGCCGGCCTGGACGCCGCGCGCCCGCGACCTCGGCGTCCGAGGGGTCATCTCCGCCCCGCTGGACATCGACGACCAGGTCATCGGGGCGATCAACCTGTACGCTGCCGCGCCCGACGTCCTCACCCCGCAGCACCAGTTGACAGCGATGCTGCTCGCCGAACACGCCGGCCTGCTGCTGGCCGCCGTCCGGGACCGGAGCCGCCAGCAGGCGCTCGCCGGTGAGCGGGACGCCTCGCTCCTGCACGACGGTGTCGTCGGGCAGGCCATCGGTGTGATCATGACGCAGCGCGGCTGCCCGGCGGCCGAGGCCCTGGACGTGCTGCGGACCGCCGCCTCGTCCCTGGACATCCCGCTGCGCGAGGTGGCCGAACGCCTCATCCGGACGGTCTCCCGCCCCCGCGAGAGCTGACCCGCGCCGCGCGGTGCCGCCGTGCCCGTTCTTCCGGTCGGCGGCGAGTCGGGCGGCGTCGTTTCGCGCCTCGTGGGGTCGGGTAGCACTCTGGTACTGGTGAGCTGCGCCGACCCTGGGGAGGACCGATGCAGAGCCGGCTGCGGGTGCAGGGGCATCCCATCCAACCGATGCTGGTGACGTTCCCGCTGGGGCTCTTCGTCAGCGCCGCCGTCTTCGACCTCACGGACGTCATCGGCGGGCCGGCCTTCCTCGGTGAGGTCGGCTACTGGACCGGTGTCGCCGCCCTGTTCGCCGCCGCGATGACGGCGGTCGCGGGCATGGTCGACCTGTGGGACGTGCCGGTCGACGGCACCCGCCGCACCGCCATCGCCTTCAACCTGGTGAACGCGGCAATGGCGGGCCTGTTCCTGGTCACCTGCCTGGTGCGCGCCCACTCGCCGGACCGGGGCGCGACGGTCGCGATCCTGGCCACCGAGCTGGTCGCGCTGACCGCCGGTGCGATGGGTGTGCACCTCGGCGCGCGGCTCATGCGCCAGTTCGACGCGGGTCGGACCGACACCGGCAGCCTGGACACCCTCGCGGGTGGCACCGTCGAGGTCGCCCGTCCCCGCCCGTGACGGCCCAGGCGCACGCGCCCGCAAATCGGTTGCCCGCCGTCCGGCCGGCCGGCGAGGCTGACCGCCATGAGCGCCGAACGTGATGCCGAGGAGTTGATCGCGGAGGCGGCCGCCGCGCCGGTCGACGGCTGGGGCTTCGACTGGCTGGCCGGTCGGGCCACCGAGGAACGTCCACCCTGGGGGTACGCCGGGTTGGTCGCCGAACGGATGGCGCGCGCCGACGCCGCGCTGGACGTGGACACCGGCGGCGGCGAGGTGCTGGCCGGGATTCCGTACCCGCCGAAGGTGTTGGTGGCGACCGAGGCGTGGCCGCCGAACGTGAACCTCGCCCGGCGGACCCTGCGCCCGCTCGGAGCGACTGTGGTGGCGGTCGCCCCCGACTCGGCGCTGCCGTTCCGGGACGGGTCCTTCGACCTGGTGGTCAGCCGGCACCCGGTGCGCACCGACTGGGCCCAGACGGCCCGGGTGCTGCGCCCCGGCGGCACGTACCTGTCCCAGCAGATCGGTCCGGGCACCATGCGGGAGCTGAGCGAGGCGATCCTCGGCCCGCTGCCTCCGCCGGACGGGCGGCACCCGGAGGCAGCGGTCGCCGCGGCCGAGGCCGCCGGGCTGCGGGTGGTCGACCTGCGCCGGGCCACGCTGCGCGCGGCCTTTCACGACATCGGGGCGGTCGTCTGGTTCCTGCGCAAGGTGGTCTGGACGGTGCCGGGTTTCACTGTGGACCGCTACCGCCCCGAACTGCTCGCCCTGCACCGGCGCATCACCGCCGAGGGCGCCTTCGTCGCCCACGCCCGACGTTTCCTCATCGAGGCCACCCGCCCCGCCGCCACGCGGTGACCCTGACGTATCCCCGGGGCGTCGCGCCCCGGGGGTACGGGTCAGTGGGGGTGGGCCTGGCGGTGGGTGGCCAGGATGTCGGCGCCGAAGTCGCTGGCGGGGCGGCGGAGCACTGTGTGCGCGTGGTTGCCGTCGTCGCTGGTGTTGTCGTACTCGATCAGCAGGTCGTCGCCCTGCACCCGGTAGTAGTGCCGCTGGCCCGGCCTCGTCGGGCCGGCCCAGGCGAAGTGCAGCTGGCCGCCCTGCACGCGGGTCGCCTCCTGAACGGCCAGTTCGGGAGGCAGCCGGTCCAGGTAGAGCGCGACGACCTGGTCGAGCAGCGCGCGGCCGGTCGGGCCGAGCCGGTCGGCCGGCACGCCGAGCGGTTCGAGAGGCCCGTCGACCCGCGCGCGGGTGGCGCTGATGATGTCCGTCGGCGCCTCGTCGGCGATGATCGCGGCGGCCCGCCCGGCCGGCCCGAGCGCGTCGAGCAGGGCGCGGGCCAGGTCCTCCTCGACACCGAGCGGTCGGGAGACGGCGTGCCCGGCGTGGCGCACCGCCGCCGGGTTGGCGCCGAAGAAGATCGGCGCGGGGGAGACCTGGTCGTCGACCACGGTCATGGTCACCGACAGGTGGTGCCCTTCGAGCCGCCACGCCCAGCGGTCGTCGCGGGCCGGGTCACCGAACACGGCGACCCAGTAGTCGCCGCTGTGCCGCCCGCGGCGCCAGCCCTCGGCCCGGTCGAGGACCTCCTCCAGCGCGACGATCGCCATGGCCTGGGCGTACGCCGAGGGGCTGAGCGCGGTGGCCAGCAGCCGGTGGGCGGCCTTGCGCCCGGCGATGTCCAGCTCGGCGAGGCAGACGCCGGGGCGGGGGCGGGGCCGGTATTCCAGCCAGCGTCGCGCCGAGTCGTCGGTGAACGGGTACACGGCGCCGATGCGGGTCGCGGGGTCGAGCGCGGCCAGCAGCGCGGTGCCGGCGGCACGCATCTGTTCGGGCAGGGGATCTTCCACCGACCCTGTATACCGGCCCGTCGCGGGTCGCGTCAGCCGGCCCGCAGCAGCGCGGTCATCTCCGGCAGGTCGAAGAACTGCGCGGTCTCGGCCGCCGACGGGGTGCCGTGCGCCGGGTCGGCCCCGGCGGCGAGCAGCGCGCGGACGGCGTCGGTGCTGCTGCGAAAGACGGCGGCGGCGAGCGCGGTCTGACCTCGGTCGTTGGTGCGGGTGTGGTCCGCGCCGCGGGCCAGCAGAGCGGCCACCGTGTCGGGGTGGGCGTGGTAGGCGGCCAGGATCAGCAGCGTGTCGCCCTTGTCGTTGGTCAGGTTGACCGGCAGGCCGGCGTCGACCTGGGCGGCGAGCTCCTCGGTGGAGCCCTCGCGGGCCAGGTCGAACATCCGGTGCGCGAACGCCAGGGTCTCGGCGTCAAGGTCGTCGGTCACCGGTCCAGGGTAGTCGCCGAGGTCCTGATAGGTTGCTCGGCCGGCGCGATGGGGGAGGGGTCCGATGGGTGAGACGGTCTACGTGGGCAACGCGGGCGTCGACGGCGTCGGCAACGGTGGCTGGCTGCTCGGGCACTTCGCGCCGCCGGACGAGATCCGGCACAGCACCGACGTCGAGGTGAAGTGGGGCGTGCACCCACCCGGGGAGGCCCGCGCGCGGTGGGCGACAGGTGAGCGTCGGACCACCCTGCTGGTGCTGGTGGACGGGTCCTTCCGGGTGGAGCTGCCGGACCGGACGGTCCGCTTGGCCGAACCCGGCGACTACGTGGTGTGGGCCCGGGGAGTGGATCACTCCTGGTACGCGGAGCGCGCCTCGGTGGTGCTGACCGTGCGGTGGCCGTCGCTGCCCGGCTACCGGGTGGGTCCGCCGGTTCTGCGCTGAGCCAAGACGGTGGCGTGCTCGTCTCCCGGCATGTGGAATTACCTACTAAACCTATAG
This sequence comes from Micromonospora sp. DT63, assembly GCF_049841615.1. Classification (NCBI taxonomy): domain Bacteria; kingdom Bacillati; phylum Actinomycetota; class Actinomycetes; order Micromonosporales; family Micromonosporaceae; genus Micromonospora; species Micromonospora sp. DT63. The sequence continues at coordinate 127,727 of NZ_JBNCKQ010000001.1, forward strand.
GGTTTGCCGGCTAGAGTACGGGAGCACCCCGCCGAACGACCCGCTGAGGAACCACCGATGACCCACGTTCGCCCGGCTCCCGACCTGCTCGCCGTCGCCGCCCGGTGGGCCGACCCGGCCGGCTGGCCGGTCCCGCTGCGCTTCGATCCCACCGAGCGCTGGTACGCCCGGCTCGCCACCGCCGACGACCACGAGGTGTGGGCCCTGAGCTGGCTGCCCGGCCAGGGCACCGACCTGCACGACCATGGCGGCTCCGCCGGCGCGTTCCGGGTGGTCGCCGGCGCCCTCACCGAGGAGACGGTCAGCCGTGCGGCGTTGCGCCCTCGGCTGCTGCCCGCCGGCGCCGCCCGCCGCTTCGGCCCCCGCCACGTCCACCGGGTCACCAACCGCGGCCCGGCGCCGGCGGTAAGCGTGCACGTCTACCGGCCGGCGCTGCGCCGAATGACCCGCTACGACCTGCTCGACGGGCGCCTGCGGGTCGCCGAGGTCGCCGAGGCCGGTCGGTCCTGGTGAACCTCCCGTTCGCACCGCCCTCTCGTCACCGGAAGGAATCGACAATGCTGGTCACCGCAGCGCCCTGTCCGGCACCCGTGCCACCGCCGGGTTCCCGGGGCATCGACGAGCTCCTCGCCGCCGCGCGAGCCCGCCTCGACCGACTGGACCCGGAGCGGGCGCACCTCGCGCACCGGGCCGGCGCGTTGCTCGTCGACATCCGGCCCGCCGCCCAGCGCGCCGCGCACGGCGTCGTGCCCGGCTCGCTCACCGTCGAGCGCAACGTGCTGGAGTGGCGCTTCGACCCGCGTTGTCCCGCCCGGCTGCCCGAGGCCGTCGACTACGACGTGCCGGTGGTGATCATCTGCCAGGAGGGCTACACGTCGTCGCTGGCCGCCGCCGCGTTGCAGGACATCGGCCTGCACCGGGCCACCGACGTCGACGGCGGGTTCGCCGCCTGGCGCATCGCCGGCCTGCCGGCGCTCGGCCCCACCCCGCTGCACCGCGCAGCCCCCCTCGCGCCACCGGTCACCGCCGGCCGGGCACGCCGCTGACCCCCACGCCCCACCGGGCGTGGCGGGCGTACCGCCATCTCAGGAGGCACGATGTCCGTCATCGCGATCCCCACCCGTCCCTACTCGCCGGGTCACCCGGGCCGGGCCGCCGTGCGCCCGCGTACCGGCCCGACCCTGACCATCACCCTCGACCTGGCCCCCGGGCCGGTGAGCCCCCGGTTGGCCCGGCTGGTGCAGCTGCTCGGCGAGCTGGCCGAGGCCGGGGAGGACCGGCTGCGGCCCGCCGACGACGTGCCCTCGACGCCGCGTCCGCTGCCGCGCCCCGCCGCCGAGCTGCCCGTCGACGACACCGACGGGACCGACGTGCGCATCCTGGCCGGCTCGCGGGTGGTCCGCCGCGGCGACCGGGTGGTCGCGCTGACCCGCATCGAGTACGACCTGCTGCTCTTTCTCGCCGAGCGCCCGCACCGGGTCTTCACCCGCCTCCAGCTGCTGTCGAACGTGTGGGGCTACGAACACGCCGTGGCCCGCACCGTGGACGTGCACGTACGGCGGCTGCGCGCCAAGCTGCCCGGGGCGGAGGTGATCACGACCGTCTACGGGGTGGGTTACCGGCTCGGCGACGGGGCGCGGATCAGCGTCGACCACACCCGCTGAGCAGCACTCGGGCGGCGGTCCGCAGGCGACCGTGAAGGGCATGGTGAACAGGACGGGGACCCCCGTATCGGGGCATCCTGGCGGCTCTGCTGTAATCATCTGGCTTCGTACGCAGAGCGAGCATCTGGCTCCGATGTGTTCGTCAATTGTCACATTCATGCAACGCAGCCGCCTCTTGACCCTCGCCCGGGTGCCGGGAAGCATCGATGAAGCGGCGTCCCGGGCCGTGGGGAGATACCCGGACCAGCCCAAGGAGGACCATGTCGGTCAGCCCCGCCTCGTCGCGCGCCGGATGGCATACGTCCCAACCCGCGGTGCCCGGTCGACCTCCCGGCGGTCAACGCCGCCCGGCGAACACCGCCGCGCCGATGCTCACCGTGACGCTGTCCATCCCGCTGGCCTGTGAGGAGTCGCTGACCCCGCCGGCCCGGCGGCTGCTCGAAGCCGCGCGCGAGATGCTGGAGCGGGGCGAGGGCGTGATCACCAGCTCCGTTCCGGCCGAGCGTCGCGCCGACGGGGTGCCGGCCAACCGGGCACCCGCCCGAGCCCTCACCCCGACGATCCCCGCCCTGCACATCCTCGCGTCGTCCCGGTCGGTGCTGCGCGACGACGAGCCGCTGCCGCTGACCCGGCTGGAGTTCGACCTCCTGCTGCATCTGGTCGCCCACCCCCGCCGGGTGTTCACCCGGCTGCAACTGCTCAACGCCGTCTGGGGCTACGAGCACGCCGGCGTCCGCACCGTCGACGTGCACGTACGCCGGCTGCGCGGCAAGGTCGGCGTGGACGTTCCCCTGGTCACCACCGTCTACGGCGTCGGCTACCGGCTGGCCGACGACGCCCGCGTCACCGTCGACCGCACCGGCTGACCGTCCGACGACCGCCCCTGTGGCGCGGGGCAGGATGGTTCGGTGCGTATCCGTCCCATCTCGCCCGACCGGCTCGTCGCCGAACTGACCGACCGGCTCGACGACGCCTCCCGCACCGTCGAGCCCGCCCGGCTGCGCGTGGCGATCGACGGCGCTCCCGCCGCCGGCCCGGACGAGCTGGCCGCCGCGCTTGTCGACCCGCTGCGCGCCCGGGGCCGCCCGGTCCTGCACGTCCGCGCCGCCGACTTTCTCCGACCCGCGTCGCTGCGCTTCGAGCTTGGCCGCACCAACCCGGACGCCTACTACGAGGGCTGGAACGACGAGGCCGGCCTGCGCCGCGAGGTGCTCGACCCGGCCGGCCCCGGCGGCGACGGGCGGGTGCTGCCGTCGCTGTGGGACGCCACCGCCGACCGGGCCAGCCGCGCCCGGTACGTCGACCTGGCACCCGGCGGCGTGGTCCTGGTCAGCGGCGCGCTCCTGCTCGGTGGGGCGCTGCCCTTCGACGTGACAGTCCACCTTCAGCTGTCCCCGGCGGCGCTGCGCCGCCGCACCGAACCGGCCGACGAGTGGACCCTGCCGGCGTTCGACCGCTACGCCGACGAGGTGGTCCCCGCCAGCTTCGCCGACGTGGTGGTACGCGCCGACGATCCCCGTCACCCCGCGCTCGTGCAGACCGGCGACAGCTGAGAAATTCGCCGGTTTGCGTGGCACGCCCCGCGGGTACTCGCCCGGCTCACAGAGCGCGGGTGACCGCCCGCGTACCGGATGCGACCGTTGACCGGGGCCCACGCCGCCGGCACCCGGTTCACCTTGAGCCATCAGGCCAGGAAAGGCAGGCAGCGATGCTCGTCCACGACACGGTCGGTACCGGCCGATCGCAGACGGAGATCGACCAGATCCGGCACTCCCTGCAGGCGCGCTACGACGAGCTGACCGCCGAGTACGAGCAGGCCGTGCTGCAGAGTCAGGTGCTGCGTCTGGTGGAGGTCGGCGACACCGCCGGCGACGACCAGGCCGACAGCGGCACCAAGACGGCCGAGCGTGACACCGCGCAGTCCCTGCTGCGGACCATCCTCGACCGGCGCACCCAGTACGAGCACGCCCTGGGCCGCCTCGCCGAGGGCACGTACGGTTGGTGCGAGGGCTGCTCGGCGGCGATCCCGGTGGAACGCCTGGAGATCTTCCCGGCCGCGACCACCTGCGTGACCTGCAAGCAGACCCGCGAGCGGCGGGCGGCCTGAGCGACGACAGCGGTTGCCGGTCGGTCCGCGGCACGATGGACTTGCGCCATGGGTGACATCCTGGTGGGCACCGCGTCCTGGACCGACCGCACACTGCTCGACTCGGGCTGGTATCCCCAGACCGCTGACAACCCGGAGAAGCGCCTGGCGTACTACGCCCGGCAGTTTCCGCTGGTCGAGGTCGACGCGACCTACTACTCACCGCCCGCCGAGGCGACCGCACGGCTGTGGGCCGATCGCACCCCGGCCGGCTTCACGTTCAACGTCAAGGCGTTCAGCCTGCTCACCGGGCATCCCACCCGGGTCAGCGCGCTCTACAAGGACCTGCGACCGGAGACGGACAAGAAGAACGTCTACCCCGACGACCTGCCCGCGCAGTCGTACGAGGAGGTGTGGACGCGTTTTCTGTCCGCCCTGGACCCGCTGGTCGAGGCGGGCAAGCTCGGCGCGCTGCTGTTCCAGTTCCCGCCCTGGTTCACGATCAAGCGGGCCAACAAGCAGTACCTGCTGGAGGTGGCGAAGCGCTGCGCGCCGCTGCGAGGAGTCTACGAGTTCCGCCACGCGTCCTGGTTCGACGGCGACAACGCCGAGGAGACACTCGCCTTCCTGCGCGAGCACCGACTGTCGTACGTCTGCGTGGACATGCCGCAGGGCCACCGCTCGTCGGTGCCCCCGGTGCTGGCCGCCACCGGCGACCTCGCGGTGATGCGCTTTCACGGCCACAGTGACAAGTGGACCAGCAAGGACATCCACGAGAAGTTCGGCTACCACTACTCGAAGCGGGAGCTGGCCGACTGGGCGCCGAAGCTGCGCGAGCTGGCCGACTCCGCCGGGCAGACCCACGTCCTCATGAACAACTGTTACCGGGACTACGCCCAGACCAACGCGGCAACGCTTGCGGGTCTCCTCGACGCGGGCTGACCTCACCCGATCCGGGTGGGGCCGGCTCACCCGCCCGACCGGCACGGTGGACACGGTGGGTACGGCCGCCCGGGAGCGGCCGACGCCGCAGACGACACGGAGGTGACGGGGATGACGGTTCGACTGGTGACGGATCGACGGCGCGGCGGCGTCCTGCACGTCGTGGGCACAGCCGGCGATACCCGGCGCGCGCCTCAGGGCACCCCGGTGCGGGCCCGCCGTGGCCCGGTGGGGCCGCCGCGACGCGCCGACGACCGACGGTGGGACACCACGGAACGGGGGTCGACCGATGGCTGACGCGATGATCTCCGCGTTCGAAAGTTCGCTGGACAAGACGAACCTGATCCTCAAGGACATCGAGGCCGCCTACGGGTGGCCGAAGGAGCGGCGTAACCAGTCGTACGCGGCGCTGCGCACCGTGCTGCACCTGCTGCGCGACCGGTTGGCGGTCAACGAGAGCGTCGAGTTCGCCCAGCAGTTGCCGGTGCTGGTCCGCGGGATCTACTTCGACGGCTGGAACCCGTCCGACGTGCCGATCAAGCTCAACCGCGACGACTTCCTCTACGAGGTCCGCCAGGGCTTCCCGTACGACGTCGAGGGCGGCGCGGAGCGGGTGACGCAGGTGGTGCTGGACACCCTGCGTCGGCACGTCACCCAGGGTGAGTGGCAGGACGTGAAGGACACCATGCCGAAGGATCTCGCCACGTTCATGCCGTGACGCCGCGCCGCCGTGAGCCCGCCCGACGACCCGTCGGGCGGGCTCAGTGCTCGGAGGTGTCCGCCTCGGCGGCCGACGGCACCCGGGACACCTGATGACCGGCCCCGCGGGCCAGCGCCGCGAAGGCGACGGCGTCGGTGACGGCCGCGCCGCCGGGGTCGTTGTTGAAATAGACGTACGCCGGCTCGTCCGCACCGAATGCGTCGGTGAGCCGGCGGGCCCACGAGCCGAGCGCGGTACGCCCGTAGTGCGGCCACGGCCGGGCCCGCCCCTCGTGCAGCCGCAGGTAACCGAAGTCGGTGGTCCGCCAGCGGGGCGCCACCGGACGACCCAGGCGATCCGCCCAGACCAGCGCGGCCCGCCGCCGTTCCAGGACTGCCCGGGTCGCGTCGGTCCACCACGACGGGTGCCGCGGCTCGACCGCGACCCGCACGTGCGCCGGGAACAGCCGCAGCGTCGCGTCGAGCGCGTCGACGTCCGCCCGCAGGTTCGGTGGCAGTTGCAGCAGCACCGGCCCGAGCCGGTCACCGAGGGCCGTGGCCCGGCCGAGGAACCGGGCCACCGGCTCGGCCGGGTCCCGCAGACGCTTGATGTGGGTGAGGTAGCGGCTCATCTTCACCGCCACGCAGAAGTCCGCAGGTGTCCGCGCCCGCCACGCCGCGAACGTCTCCCGCTCCGGCAGCCGGTAGAAGGCGTTGTTGACCTCGACGGTGGCGAAGCCCGCCGCGAAGTGCTCCAACCAGAGTCGCTGCGGCAGCCGCTGCGGGTAGAAGCGGCCCCGCCAGTCCCGGTACTGCCAGCCCGACGTGCCCACCAGGATCACCGTTTCATCCTGACACCGACCGCCGCCGCCCGCGAACCGACCGTGTCGTCCCGGTTCGGCGTCTACGGTGTGGGTTAGAGAAGATCGCGCGTGGGGTACCACCCGCAGCACGACGGACCCCGGCGTACGGCGGGGCGGCACACCCGAGGGAGTACCGATGGCACTCAACGACGATGACATGCAGACCACGGGCGGCGGCGGCCTGGAGGGTCCGGCCGACGGTGGCGCGACCCCGGGTCACCAGGACGGCGGCGCTGACGGTGGCGCGGAGGGTCCGGCCGATGGCGGCGCGACCCCGGGCCAGCAGGACGGCGGCGCTGACGGTGGCGCGGAGGGTCCGGCCGATGGCGGCGCGACCCCGGGTCACCAGGACGGCGGCGCTGACGGTGGCGCGGAGGGTCCGGCCGACGGTGGCGCGACCCCGGGCCAGCAGGACGGCGGCGCTGACGGCAGCGCCCGGTAACGGACCGTCATGACGCACCTCGACCCGCCGGGCGGCCACGGCCGCCCGGCGGTTCCGTTCGCGGGCGCCGCTGCGGCGCTGGCCCGCTGTGTCTCGGTCGAGCCGGCCAAGTTCGCCGCCGCGCACTGGGGGCACACCCCGCTGCTGTCCCGCGCCGCCGAGCTGCCCGACCCGGCCGGCTTCACCGACCTGTTCAGCCCCGCCGACGCTGACGAGCTGCTCAGCCGGCGTGGTCTGCGTACCCCCTTCCTGCGGGTCGCCAAGGACGGCCAGCTCGTCCCGGCGGCGCGGTGGACCGGCGGCGGCGGCGCCGGCGCGGAGATCGGCGACCAGGTGCTCGACGAACGGGTCCTGGAGCAGTACGCCGCCGGCGCGACCCTCGTGTTGCAGGGCCTGCACCGGATCTGGCCGCCGCTTGTCGACTTCGCCCGTGACCTGGGCCTCGCGCTGAACCAGCCGCTGCAGATCAACGCCTACCTGACCCCGGCGGGCAGCCAGGGCTTCGCCACCCACTACGACACCCACGACGTGTTCGTGCTCCAGGTCGACGGCCGCAAGCACTGGCGGATCCACCCGCCGGTGCTGCCCGACCCGCTGGAGAAGCAGCCGTGGGGTGGCCGCGCCGACGAGGTCTCCGCCACCGCGCAGGGCGAGGCGGCGTTGGACGTGGTGCTCGCCCCCGGCGACGCCCTCTACCTGCCGCGCGGCTGGCTGCACAGCGCACAGGCCCAGGACGCCAGCTCGCTGCACCTGACCGTGGGCATCCGCGCGCTGACGCGCTACGCCCTGGTGGAGGAGCTGCTCGCGCTGGCCTCCGAGGACCAGCGGCTGCGTGCCAGCCTGCCGTTCGGCACCGACGTGGCCGATCCCGACGCCATCGAGCCGGAGCTGACCGAGACGGTGGAGGCGCTGCGGGACTGGCTGCTGCGCGCCGACCCGGCCGCCGTCGCGGCGCGACTGCGCCACCGCGCCTGGCCGGCCGCCCGACCGGCGCCGATCCGCCCCCTCGCCCAGGCCGGGGCCGTGGCCGCGCTGAACGCGGACTCCCGGCTCACCCTGCGGCCTGGCCTGCGCTGGCAGCTCGTGCCGCACGGGGACGGCCAGGTGGCGCTGCGGTTGTTCGACCGCACGATCACGCTGCCCGCCGACTGCGAGCCGGCGACCCGGGCGTTGCTCGGTGGCACCGCGATCCGCGTCGGTGACCTGCCCGGACTGCCGGACGACGCCGACCGGGTCACCCTGGCCCGCCGGCTGCTGCGCGAGGCCGTCCTGGTGCCGGCCTGACCGGGTCCCACCCGGGCCTGCCGGGGGGTTGTGGCGGTGAGCGGTATACCCCAGAGGCATAAATATGACTCTGGGGTATACCGCTCACCGCCACCTTCGCCCCGCCGGACGTGACTGACAGTGACCGCGGCCAGCGGGCCGCAGGTGTCGGCTCAGGTCAGCGGCCGAGCACCAGCAGCAGCACCGTCGTGACCAGCCCGGCGCCGAGCACCACGGTGATCGGTCGAGGGCCGAGCACCGCGTGTCGGCGGTCGGCGAGCACCCGCGCCGGCACGAGACCGATCAACGGCCCGAGCAGGGTCACCACCAGCGCCAGCACCGGCATCCCGACTGCCAGGTCCCCGCCGTACCCGACGCCGAGCGCCCGTGCGCCGGAGCCCAGCGCGTACGCCACGACCGCGCCGGCCACCCCGCAGAGCGCCAGCAGCGGGTTGACCGAACCCGGCAGCTCACCGGGCTGCCCGGCCCGGTCGAGCAGGTCCCGGACCCGACCGAGCAGCAGCACCGGCTCGCCGGCCGCACTGTCGTTGGTCGGCGCGGGCGGCGCACCGAGGCGGCGGGCGCCGAGGCGGGCCCGCACCTGCTGCCACAGGTGCGCCACCTCGGCGTCGACGCGTTCCTGCTCCTCGCGGGCGTCGACCAGCTCCTGCTCGGCGCGGCGTACGTCGTCGGCGGCGTCGGCGACGGCCCGCTCGGCCGCCGCGCACTGCCGCTCGTACCAGGTGTGCGCCTCGGCGCGCTGTTCGCGTACCCGGGCGCTCAGCTCGGCCAGTCGCCGCAGTTGCGCCGTGTACGTGTCACTGGTCACCGGTTGGTTCATCGCGACGGTCCATAGGGGATGAGCACCTGGCCGGTGCGGTGCACCGCCCGGTCGAAGAAGAGCCCGCGCCAGGGCCGGGGATACCAGTCCGGGCCGCCGGTGCCCGGATACAGCGAGGCGCCCAGCTCGCCGCCGTGCGTGTCCAGAGCAACCCAGGCGCCGATCTGGTCGGTGCGGGCGGCCGGGCCGCCCAGGTCCGCGCGCATCCGCGCCACGCCCCGCCACCAGGCCAGCACGTGGGTGCGCCGCTCCGGACCGTCGTGCAGGATCCGGCGCAGATGCTCCAGGCCGGTGCGCCGACCCGTGCGCGCGGCGAGGGCGCCGGCCGCCGCGTCGACCGCGAACAACAGCAGGTAGTGCGGGCTGCCGGGGCCGGACAGCCCGTCGGCCGTCTCGCCCATCAACTCGCCGACGGTCTCCTCGTCGTACCAGGAGGCGTCGTCGGCCAGGTCGTCGTAGAGCGCGCGGGCGATCGGATCGGCGTCCGGGTCGAGGCAGGCGATGGAGAACCGGGCGGTGCCCGGCGGGTGTTGGCGGGCCAGCGACCGGGCGGCCGAGTCGAGCACCGCGCACGCCTCGTCCACCCGCGTACCCAGCACCGCCAGGTTGCGCCCGGGCGCGCGGGGCAGCCGCAGCGCCGCCGAGCGGGACTGCACGTCGATGATCTCGCCGAGCAGGGCCACCGGGTTGCGCGGCGCGCGGCCGTCGGTCGGGGCTTCGAGGCTCCGGAAGTCCGGGGCCTCGTCCAGCCGGGGGATCGCGTCACCGTCGAAGAGCCGGGCCGGCGCGGCGTCCGGCGGGCGCATCCGCCACAGCCGGTGTTGCAGGCCGCTCCACGTCTCCCAGTCGCTGGCCGACGGGATCCGCGCGACCTCGTTGCCCTCCACCATCCCGGACTCGGCGTTGACCACCGCGTGCCAGCGGGGCAGCGACTGCGCCGCGTCGTTGCGCTCGGCCAGGATCCGCAACGCCTTGGGCAGCGCGATCCGCAACGTGAACTGGGCGACCAGCGCCGGACGGCCCCACAGCGCCTCGATGCCCCGTACGTCCTGCGAGGCGAGCACCAGGTGGATGCCCTGCGACCGGCCGCGGCGAGCCAGGTCCTCCAGCAGGTCGGCGGCCTCCCGGGCGACCACGTCCCGGCCGGCCAGCAGCATCTGGAACTCGTCGACAACGGCGACGATCCGGGGCCAGTGCCCGGTCGGGTCGACCGCCCGCAGCTCGGCCAGCTTGGTCACCTCGTGCTTCTTGGCGGCGTCGGCACGGCGACGCAGCTCCTCGGTGAGGAACCGCAGCAGCGCCAACCCGAACTCCCGGTCGGTGTTGACGTTGATGCCGACCAGGCGCATGTGCGGCAGCCAGCTCGGGTCGCGTCGGCCCTGCGCGAACCGGGCGAAGGACACCCCCTCCTTGAAGTCGAGCAGATAGAACTCCAACTCGGCGGGGGAGTAGCGGGCGGCGAGGGCGCCGATCCACGCGAAGATCAGGTTGGTCTTGCCGGTGCCGGAGGGCCCGCCGATCAGCGCGTGCGGTGGATAGTCGCCCAGGGTCAGGCGCACCGGTCGGCCCTGCGGCCCCTCGCCGATCGGGGCGGTCAGCCCGCTGGCCGAGTCCTCCCGCCACATCTGCTCCGGCGGGGGCAGCAGGTCGGCGAACGGGGTCGGCGGCGGGCCGGCGTTGACGCGGGCCGCGATCTCCCGGCAGGTGTCGGTGACAAGCGTCGCCGGTGGCGGCGGGTCCAGCCGGACCGACAGGCCGGACGGGCCGCCGATCCACGCGCCGGACGCCTCGGTCACCACCCGGGTCACCGTCGGGTCGTCCGGCAGCGGGATGCCCCGGACCACGAGGTGCACCCCGCAGGCGGCGCCGGCGCGGACCACGCGTTCGAGTTGGCCGCGTTCGTGCCGGCTCAGCTCGTCGCCGCCGAGCAGCACCGCCACCCGCCACGGCTCGGGACGGCGGCCGGTCGCCGCGGCCAGCTCCCGCAGCGAGCCGTGTTCGCCGGCCAGCACCGTCTCGTTGATGCGGCGGATCTGCTCGACCAGGTCGTCCAGCAGCGGACCCAACCCGCCCGGGCCGACGAAGGTGAGCAGCCCCGCGGTGCCCAGGGGCGCGAACCCGGCCAGGCCGCCGCCAAGGTGCTCCGGGTCGTAGCCGACAAGGCGTACCCCGCCCGGGTCGGCGCGGCCGACGGCCCGCAGCAGCAGCGCGGACACGACCGCGTCGCAGCCGGCGCGGTCGTCCCCGGACAGGTGCACGTGCCCCGCGTCGAGCAGCGGCACCAGCGCGGGCACCGGGTCGACGTCGTCGAGCCGGACCGTGCCGACCCGCAGCGCGCCGGGCGGCTCGGCCCGGCGGGTGGGCGTGGGCGTCCAGCCCGGCCAGTCGGCGCCGGCGCAGCCGGGTGCCTCCCGGCGGGCGGCGTCGGCGGCGTGGCGTGCCAGCTCGGCGAGCCGGGTGGCGTGCCGGGCGTCGATCTCGGCGAGGCGGCGGTCCCGTTGGGCGCCCACCCGCTGCGGTACGGCGGCCGCCGCGCGCCGGACCCGGGTCAGCCGTTCGCGACCAGCCGTCAGGTCGGCCTGGGCGGCCGACAGTCGGGTACGCGTGGCACCCAGCGCCTCGGAGAGGGTGTCCCGGATGCGGGTGACGAGCTGGCTCCGCCGGTCAGCCATCGGAACCCCGGCGGGCCGGCGCGTCCCGCCACGGGCTGCCGGTCCGCGGCGGCAGCCCGGCGGGCCGCTGCGGTACGACGCCGCCGGACGCCTGCCTGCCGTTCACCGCGCCAGGACGGGGACCGACGCCGCCCGAGGGTGGTGGTTCGGGGGGCCGTGGACGACTCGCGTTCCCGGAGCGTTGCTCGGCGGGACGAGCACCCGCGTCGCCGGTGCGCTGGTCACCGGTGGCCGGTGGCGTGCCGGTGGCAACGGGCAGGTCGCGGCCGAGGCGGGCGAGCAGCAGCCCGGTCGCCACGCCTGCGGTGACCGCGGAGTCGGCGGCGTGCGGCGGTTCCCCCGAGGAGCGGGGTGGCGGCATCCGGCACACCCGGGTCAGCAGCGTCTCCAGCACCGGCGGCGGCAGTCCGGGGAGCAGGTCCCGGACCCGCCCGTCCAGCTCGCCGCGCAACCGGCCGAGGTCGGCGGCGCGCGGCGGATGACCCAGCAGCTCGCCGGCCAGCTCCCGCAGCAGCGGCGGCGCGAGCGCGGCCATCCCGAGCCCCACGTCGGCGGACGCCCGCCGCAGCTCGGTGCGCAGCCGGTCCCGGTCGCCGGCGCGCACCCCGCCGACGACCCGGCGCAGCAGCTCCTGCGAGTCGCGCAGCCGTTCGTCGGGCTCGTCGGGGCCGCCGTCGCGCCCGCCGGTCAACTCGGCCACCCGTACCGACCACCAGCGACGCATCCGCACCTGCTCGGCCTGCTCCGGTGCCACAGTGGTCGGCCCGTGCGGCGGGGGCGCGTCGTGGCGCGGGTCGCGCTGCTGCGGGCGGGGCGCCGGGGCGCCGTCGGCGGCCAGCCCGATCGCGGCCAGATACGCCGACAGCTGCTCCTGCGCCACCCGCAGCGCGTAGTTGGCGCTCTCGGCGTGCTCGGTCGCGGCGGACAGCTCGGGCACCCCCATCGGGTTGGCCGACTCCTGTCGGACCCAGCGCAGCCGTTCCGCGGCCAGGCCGAACTTCTCCAGGGCCTGCCCGAGCAGGCCCACCGGGAACTCCTCGCTGGCCGCGCGGACCTGGCCGCCGATGTCCTCGATGATGGACACGGTGGCCTACAGGGTGGAGACGTAGAGCTGCGCCTGCTCGACCGCGACAAGTGTCGCGGCGAGGCACTCCTCCAGCTCCTGGCTGGCCTGGGTCAGCGACGCCTGGGCCGCCTCGACCGTCTCGTGCCCGCTGCCCTCCAGCGCGCCGGCAAGGGTCTGCTGCGCCTCGGCGAGCTTCTCACCGGCTGCCTGGACGGCTGTCTGCCCGTCGCCGATCTGTTGGAGGGCGACATCGATGGCAGCCTTCAGCTCGGCGACGCTCGCCACGGCGGAACCTCCTGGGGGCGGGGAGATCTCCATTAGAGCTTACTGGCGTCGGTGGGAGAACATCCGCCCTGGCGGTGTTCCTGCCCGACTGACCGTTAACCCCCCTGAAGTGCCGGGAGTCCGTTCTGTGGGAGTCCCAGTATGAGAACTTCTCAATTATCGCGGAGCCAGCGCGGCCCGTACACCTCCGCGCCGAGGGCGGTCACCCGCTCGCGCAGCTCCCGGTCGGCGGTGACCACCAGCCGACGGCGCTGCGGCGCCGCCTGGACCAGTTCGACAACCGTGTCGTCGCCGGAGCCGGGGGCGGAGACGACGCGGACGTCGTCGGTGCCGGGTACGTCCCGGGCGGCGCCCTCGACCACGAGCACCACCTCGACCGGGGCGGTCAGACGGGCGGGCAGGCCCGTGGCGGCCACCGGGGCCAGGGAGTCCCGCAGCCGGGCGGCGGCCCCGGCCCGGTCCCGCCACCACCCGTTCGGGCGGGAGCCCACCACGTTGGCGCCGTCCACGATCAGCAGCGGGTTCTCAGTCATGGCGTCAGCCTGCCACCCGTGGCCGGCGCCGGCCGGGTGCCACTCCACAACGCGGTGTGCGCCGCCACGTGCGGCGTTTGTCGGGCCGAGCGCCGGGTAGCCCCTGGCGACCGTGCCGCGCCCGACTGCGGAGGACAGACATGATGGGACCCGGTGACCTCGGCTCCGACCCGTGGGACGAATTCCTGGCCCGGTACTTCGGCCGGGGTGAGGGAGGACGCCGACCGCCGCACCGGGTCGACATCACCCGACTGATGACGGCCGACGCGCGCGAGATGCTGGCCGACGCGGCCCGCCGCGCCGCGCAACGGCAGAGCAACGACCTGGACACCGACCACCTGCTCTGGGCCGCCCTGCAACGCGAACCCCTGCGCGACCTGGTACGCCGCGCCGGCGCCGACCCGGACACCCTGCTCAACGCGTTGGGCGGCAAGGGCGACGGCGCACCGCGCGGGGAGGTGCCGCCCAACCTGTCGCTGACCCCGGCCGCCAAGCGGGCGCTGCTCGACGCCCACCAGCTGTCCCGGGCGATGGGCGCCAACTACATCGGCCCCGAGCACATCCTGATGGCCCTGCCGCTCAATCCCGAGTCGCCGGCCGGACGGATGCTGGCGGCCGGCCGGATCCAGCCCGAGTCGTTGCAGGCCGCCAATGCCGAACGCGGCCCGATGACCGGGCCGAAGCCGGACCGCGGCACCCCCACCCTGGACCAGTACGGGCAGGACCTCACCGACCTGGCCCGCGCCGACCAGATCGACCCGGTGATCGGGCGGGCCGACGAGATCGAGCAGGCGGTGGAGATCCTGTCCCGGCGGACCAAGAACAACCCGGTGCTGATCGGCGAGGCCGGTGTCGGCAAGACCGCGATCGTCGAGGGTCTGGCCGAGCGGATCTGCGACGGCGACGTGCCGCAGACCCTGCTCGGCAAGCGCGTGGTGCAACTCGACCTCGCCGGCCTGGTCGCCGGCACCCGCTACCGGGGCGACTTCGAGGAGCGCCTCAAGAAGGTGATCGACGAGATCCGGGCGCACCGGGACGAGCTGATCATCTTCCTCGACGAGATCCACACCCTGGTCGGTGCCGGCGGGGCCGGCAGCGAGGGCGGAATGGACGCGTCCAACATGCTCAAGCCCGCCCTCGCGCGAGGTGAGCTACGGGTGATCGGCGCGACCACGCTCGACGAGTACCGCAAGAGCATCGAGAAGGACGCCGCGCTGGCCCGGCGGTTCCAGCCGGTGCTGGTGCCCGAGCCCAGCGTCGACGACACCATCGCCATCCTGCGCGGCCTGCGCGACAGGTACGAGGCCCACCACCAGGTGCGCTTCACCGACGAGGCGCTGGTCGCCGCCGCCGAGCTGTCCGACCGGTACGTCACCGACCGGTTCCTGCCGGACAAGGCCATCGACCTGATCGACCAGGCCGGCGCCCGGGTCCGGCTGCGCACCCGCACCCCGGCCTCCGACGTGCGGGAGCTGGAGCAGGAGCTCGACGACGTACGCCGGGACAAGGAGCAGGCAGTCACCGACGAGCAGTACGAACGGGCCTCGGCGCTGCGGGACCGGATCTCCGAGCTGGAGGAGGAGATGCGCCGCGCGACCGGCGCCGACGGCTCGTCCTCGCAGGTGCCCGAGGTGGGCCCGCAGGAGATCGCCGAGGTGGTCTCGCGGGCCACCGGCATCCCGGTCAGCCAGCTCACCGAGGAGGAACGCGACCGGCTGCTGCGCCTGGAGGGTCATCTGCACGAGAGGGTGGTCGGTCAGGACGACGCGGTCACCGCGGTGGCCGAGGCGGTGCGCCGCTCCCGGGCCGGGCTGGCCGACCCGGAGCGCCCGATGGGCAGCTTCCTGTTCCTCGGCCCCACCGGCGTCGGCAAGACCGAGCTGGCCCGGGCCCTGGCCGAGGCGTTGTTCGGCGAGGCGGACCGGATGGTCCGGGTGGACATGAGCGAGTTCCAGGAGCGGCACACGGTCAGCCGGCTGGTCGGCGCCCCGCCCGGGTACGTCGGTTACGAGGAGGCCGGTCAGCTCACCGAGGCGGTGCGCCGCCGCCCGTACGCGGTGGTGCTGCTCGACGAGATCGAGAAGGCCCACCCGGACGTGTTCAACATCCTGCTGCAGGTGCTCGACGACGGGCGGCTCACCGACAGTCAGGGCCGCACGGTGAACTTCAAGAACACCGTCCTGATCATGACGAGCAACCTCGGCTCCGAGCTGATCACCGGGGCGCAGCGGGCCGTCGGGTTCGGCACCGGCGCACCCGGCAGCGAGCAGGAGAACGACGAGCTGCGCGAACGCCTGATGCGCCGCCTCCAGGAGAACTTCCGGCCCGAGTTCCTCAACCGCATCGACGAGGTCATCATCTTCCGCCGGCTGGAGGCCGAGCAGTTGCGCGACATCACCGCGCTGCTGCTGGAGGAGACCCGCCGCCGGATGCACGCCCAGGACATCCAGGTGGAGTTCACCAACGCCGGCATCGACTGGCTGGCCGAGCACGGCTACCAGCCGGAGTTCGGGGCCCGTCCGCTGCGCCGGGTGATCCAGCGGGAGGTGGACAACCACCTGTCGCGGATGCTGCTGGAGTCGGCGATCTCGCCCGGGCAGAAGGTCACCGTGGACGCCCGCGACGGGCAGCTCACCTTCGACGTGACCGCAGGTGAGCGGGGGTACACCGCCGCCACGACAACGCACCCCCGATGACCGGGCCGGCGCGACGGGACGACCACGAGGACCCGCACGAGCACGCGGGGTCCGCGAAGCCCCGGGACGAGGACGACGACGAGCATCCCGACCCGATCCTGGCGCCCCCGACCGCGAACCCGCGCCGCACGCGGGTGCCCGCCGAGGGCCTGCATCCGAAGACCGACCAGGACGACCCGGAGACGTCGGGTCACCATCGTCGAGAGGAGACCTGATGGTACGCGACACGCGGCTCGACCCCGAGGTGGAAGTGCTCTGGGAGGACTTCCACGCCGAGGTGAACGTCCCGTCGGAGCAGCTGCGCACCTGGCTGCTGACCCGGGGCTCCGGCGAGGAGTCGTTCAGCCCGAACCCGGACCTCGACCTGCCCCAGCCGGGACGGGAGATCCTCAAGGTGCTCAACAAGCGCAAGGTCGATCTGACCCCGGAGGACATCGAGGTGATGCGGGAGGCGGTCGAGCGGATCCGCGAGCTGATGGACGCCAAGCCCCGACGGGGCAACGCCGACGACGAGTGGCGGCACTCGCTGCTCGACCTGGGTCACGACCCTCTCGTCGAACGCTGAGCGAGGCCGTACGCGGCGGTGCCGTCCCGGTGTGGGGCGGCACCGTCGCGTGCCGCTACTGGCCCTGGTCGGATTCCAGGCTGCCGATGGTCAGTCCCGCCGCGTCGGCGGCGGCGTCGCGCTCGCCCCGGGTCTGGTCCTCCCGGGTGAGCAGGTTGGCGTACTCGGTGACGTCGGCCGGGTCGGGCACCTCCGGCAGCCGGCGCAGGAACGCCTCCACCTGGCGGGTGGCGGCGGTGTGCGCGGCGGCGGCCTGGCGGAGCAGTTCCCGGTCGTCGGCGGGCGGGTAGAGATCGGTCATGTCCGCCAGATACCCCGACAGCGGCCGTTCGCACCGCCACCGACCTGCCAGTAGGCGGCGTCCGGGTCGCGTCGCCGGGACTACCCGCCCGTACCGCCGGTCGGTTGGGGGTGGCCGGTGATGCCGTCCAGGATGGTGGTCAGGTTGTGGTTGAAGGTCTCCTCGGCGCTGAGGTGGGCGCCCTCGATGACGAGCCGGGCGACGGTGGGGTAGCGGCCGGTGTCGAGCATGCGGGTCAGGTAGGGGCCGAGGCTGGTCTGCCAGGCGCTGAACTCGGTGCCGGTGGAGCGGGCGGTGCGTCGCTCGGTGACCTCTCGGCGCAGGGCGCCGCCGACGAAGGCGTTGAGGGCGCCCAGGGCGCGCTGAAGGTCGTCGATGCCGTGTATGCCGGGGGCCTGGCTGAGGGCCGCGGCTGTCGTTTCGCCCACGGCGAGTGCGTGCGGGCCCAGGTGTGGCCGCCCGCCGAGCAGGTCGGCGAACCACTCGTGGTCGAGGGCGGCGGCGCGGGTCCGCCGAAAGACGGCAAGCACGGTGGCCCGCCACCCGGCCTGCTCGCCGGTCTCGGCGATCCGGGCGTAGACCGTGTCGACCATCAGGTCGAGCAGCTCCGATTTGGTGGCTACGTAGTCGTAGAGCCGCATCGGACCGACACCGAGCTCTTTGGCGATCTTGCGCACCGACAGTCCGTCGAGGCCGTGCGCGTCGGCGAGCCGGATCGCCGTGGCGGCGATCTTCGCACGGCTCAACGGCACCGGCGTCGCCCGGGGTTGGGGCTCGGGGCGTTCCCAGACGGGCACGACCTCATTACCGTACGATGTATCCACGCAATACAGTGTACGGTAAGGGCATGACGAAGCGACTGGCGATCGCCGGTGGTGGCCTGGGTGGCCTGACGCTGGCACGGATCCTGCACCGGCACGGCATCGACGCGGTGGTCTACGAACGCGAGGCCGGTCGCACCGCGCGCTCCCAGGGCGGAATGCTCGACCTGCACCCGGAGTCCGGGCAACTGGCCCTCGCCGAGGCGGGTCTCGACGACCGGTTCCGGTCCGAGGCCCGGCCCGAGGGCGAGGAGCATCGCATCCTCGACCCGGCCGGGCGCACCCTCGTGCACCACACGCCCCAACCCGGCTCGTTCGCCGGCCGCCCCGAGATCGACCGCACCGTCCTGCGTGATCTTCTGCTCGACTCGCTGCCGCCCGACGCGGTGGTGTGGCGGCGCCGCCTCGTCGCGGCCACAGCCCGACCGGGCGGGGGCTTCGGGTTGACCTTCGACGGCGGCCACCGGGCCGACTGCGACATCCTCGTCGGCGCGGACGGCGCACGCTCCGTCGTCCGGGCGCTGCTGACCGACGCGGGCCTGTCCCACGTGTCCAGCCACGTGGACCTGACCATCGACGACGCCGACCGACGCCACCCCGATCTCGCCGAGCTGGTCGGCCCGGGAAACCTCTGGTGCGTCGGCGTGAGCCAGATCCTCGCGGCGCAACGCCTCGGCGACGGCAGCATCCGCGTCGGGATCTCCCTACCCGCCGACGACCGGGACCTCGACACCTACCGGGACAAGCGTGCCCTGCTGGGCCTGTTCGACGGCTGGGACACCCGCCTCACCGCCCTGATCGACGCGGCCGACGGCCCACCGACGCCGCGCCGGGTCATGGTGATGCCGGTCGGCGCGCGCTGGGCCCACCAGCCGGGAGTCACCCTTCTCGGCGACGCCGCGCACCTCATGCCGCCCGTCGGCGAGGGCGCCAACCAGGCCATGCTGGACGCCGCCGAACTCGCGCGCGAACTCGCCGCCAACCCCGCCGACCCGGACGCGGCGATCCGGGCGTACGAGGAGGCGATGTTCGCCAGGATCCAGCCGATCGCCGAGATGTGCGCGCGAGTGCAGGCGATGATGCTGTCCCCGACGGCGGCGGACGACCTCGTCCGCTTCTTCACGCCCCGGTCCGCCACGCCGTCGGGTGGGGACGAGGAACCCGTCGCCGCGCACCGCTAGACCGCTCGTGCGCCCTCACACCTCGCTGGGCTGCCGGACGCCGAAAGCCGGATTGCGCACCAGCCAGTCCAGGTAGGTGGGGTGCGGCGCCAGCGAGTCGGTGTACGCCGCCTTGGCCGTGGCCAGCAGCAGCTCCGCGTCCCCGGCGGCCGGCGAGTCCGGATGCCACCCCAGCAGCAGCCGCCAGCGCAGCGGGACACCGGCCAGCCGGCGGGTGACCAGGCCGCCGACGGGGCGGAACGTCGCCTGGCAGAGGGCCACCGCCACGCCCGCCTCCACCAGATCGACGCAGCCACGGATGTCGGTCTCGTACACCTTGCGCGGGGTGAAGCCGGCGCGGGCGCACGCGGCGGCGAAACAGTCGCCGAAGCAACCGTCGCCCGGCGCGGCCACCCACTGCTCATGGCCCAGGTCCGCCAGGCGCACCTCGGCCCGCGCCGCGAGCGGGTGGGTCTCCGGCAGCAGCACCAGCACCGGGTCGACGGCCACCTCCCGCCAGCTCAGTCCGAACGCGGCCGACGGGGTGGCGTCGCCGCACACACCGGTGAGGGCGAAGTCCAACCGCCCACCGGCCACCAACTGCGCAAGCTCGTCCACCGACCAGGAGGCGTACGTGGTGATCTGGGCCGGTGGCTGCTCGGCGGCCAGCCGGTGCACCAACCGGCCCAGGATCGGGCTGTTCACCCCGCCGAGGCGGTAGCAGCGGGGCGCCGCGCCCGCGCCGGCGAGCCGGGCCGCCTCGTCCTGCAGGCCCTTCATCGCCGGCAGCAGCACCCGGGCGCGGGCGAGCACCAGCTCACCGAGCGCGGTGGGCCGGGCGCCGCGCCGATCCCTGTCGAACAGCGGCCCGCCCAGCGTCCGCTCGATCCGCTGAAGCTGGGCGGTGAGCGCCGGCTGGGCGAGCCCGAGCGCCGACGCCGCCTTGGTCACACTCCCTGTCTCCGCGATCGCGCAGACCACCCGCAGGTGTCGCAGCTCCAGGTTCATACGGTGACGGTAGGACCACGCCGCAGCCTGCGGAAGAGGCCAAGCGGATCGGTGACGTTGAATGCATTTAGTGGCGCGGCCCGCGCTGTCAGTCGCGCGGCGGCTCCGGCAGGTCCGCCAGGTACGTCGGCCGCCGCGTCACCGCGTCACGGACCTTGTCCACCACGCCCACCGCCGGCTCGACGATCCGGTTCCACGGTGGCGTGGCCGGCGTGCCCGGGTGCGGCCGGGTCGGCGCGGCCTCCTCGGCGATCTCCAACCGGTTGCCCAGGCGGATCAGCTCCTCGGAGGTGGCCACCGCGCGCAACTCGGCCACGAGCGCGCCCACCCCGTCGACGTGGCGGCGGACCCGCTCGGCGACCTCGGTCAGGGTCTCGTCGGACAGTCCCTTCAGGGCTGCCAGCAGCGCGGCGTCAGCGTCGATCTCCGCGTCCACCCGGTCGGCGCGGGCCGGCAGCGCCGCCCGTACCGCCGGCAGCAGGTACTGCTCCTCGGCGGAGACGTGTCGCGACAGCGCGGCGGTGAGCACCGCCAGCCCCTCCTGCGGCGTGGCGTCCGGGCCGGTCAACTGGTCCACGAGAGCCAGCAGCTGCCGGTGCTCGCGGTCCACGATGTCGGCGATGCTGCGGCCACCGGGCCGGTAACCGTCCTCGGACACGGGCGCGGGCGGCAACGGGGGCAGGGGGACGGCGGACATGGTGCCCTCCTCGACTGGCGGGCGGAAGCTCCGGCAGGGGATGTGCGGTCGTGGGCGGCGGTACCCGAACGCGGACGCCGCGAAACCGGCACGCGGATCCGCCGAGGTGAATGCCCGGCCCCGGCACGCCGGTGCGCCGGCCCGCCGGTCACCGCGGACTGGTATGAAGGGGCGATGACGAGCGACGCCGCCTCCGCCCGACCGGACCCCAGCGCGGAGGTCGTGGACCTCTGCCGCGACCTGCTGCGCATCGACACCACCAACACGGGTGACAACGCCACGAGCGTCGGCGAGCGCCGCGCCGCCGAGTACGTGGCGGAGAAACTCGCCGAGGTGGGCGTCGAATCGGTCCTGCACGAGTCCGCGCCCGGCCGGGCCAACGTGGTGGCCCGCATCCCCGGCGCCGACCCGAGCCGGGGTGCGCTGCTGGTGCACGGCCACCTGGACGTGGTGCCCGCCGACGCCGACGAGTGGTCCGTGCACCCGTTCTCCGGCGAGGAGCGCGACGGCTACCTGTGGGGTCGCGGCGCCATCGACATGAAGGACTTCGACGCGATGGTGCTCGCCGTGGTGCGGCACTGGCAGCGCACCGGCGTACGGCCCCCGCGCGACATCGTGCTCGCGTACACCGCCGACGAGGAGGCGGGCAGCGACTACGGCGCGCGCTTCCTGGTGGAGAACCACCGCGGCCTCTTCGACGGCTGCACCGAGGCGATCGGTGAGGTCGGCGGCTTCTCCTACTCGGTCAACGACAGCCAGCGGCTCTATCTCATCGAGACCGCCGAGAAGGGCATCGACTGGCTGCGGCTGCACGCCAAGGGCCGCCCCGGGCACGGGTCGATGGTGCACGACGACAACGCGGTCACCGCGCTCGCCGAGGCCGTGGCCCGCATCGGCCGGCACCGCTTCCCGGTGGTGGTCACCGACACCGTACGGGCGTTCCTGGAGGAGGTCTCGGACCTGCTCGGCATCGAGCTGGACCCGAACGACCCGGAGACGGCCATCGCCAAGCTCGGCCCGATCGCCAACATCATCGGGGCGACCATCCGCAACACCGCCAACCCCACCCGGCTCAGCGCCGGTTACAAGGACAACGTCATCCCCGGCCGCGCCACCGCCACCATCGACTGCCGCAGCCTGCCCGGCCAGTCCGAGCTGCTGGAGCGGCAGCTGCGCGAGCTGGTCGGCCCGGACATCGCCATCGAGTACGTCCAGCGGCAGCCGGCGCTGGAGACCACCTTCGACGGCGACCTGGTCGAGGCCATGTCGGCGGCCCTGCGTGCCGAGGACCCGGGCGCGCGGCCGGTTCCGTACATGCTCTCCGGCGGCACCGACGCGAAGGCGTTCTCCCAGCTCGGCATCCGCTGCTTCGGGTTCGCGCCGCTGCGCCTGCCCGCCGACCTGAACTTCTCGGCGCTGTTCCACGGCATCGACGAGCGCGTTCCGGTCGACGGACTACAGTTCGGCGTGCGGGTTCTCGACCGGTTCCTCCGCTCCTGCTAACCGTGTCCGGTAGCTGCACCCGGCGCGTTATCTCCCCATCGTGAAGGGACTGCCCCACATGACCGACCAGCACGGTGAGCTGGACGCCGCTCTCGAGCGGGTGATCGAAGCGGCCCGCCACCACCTGGCCGCCGTACGCGCCGCGCAGGGCCGCGTCGACGACGACGACGTCTGGCAGGCGTACGTGGCGTTGAACAACGCGTCCTTCGCCTACGACGAGCAACTCCTCGACGCCTTCGGCGAGGTGACCCCGTGGGACGTCGACTCGATCGACCCGGACGAGGCCGACGAGCGCTTCGGCGGTGAGGGCGCCGAGGCCAGCGACCCCCACCCGCGGGTGATCTCGGTTCGTCAACGTCGCGACTACCGGGTGCCGAGCATCGCCGCGCTGCTGCGGGCGGCCGAGGCGGCCCGACGCGAGGGCACCCCGGAGGACGACGAGCCGGCGCCGGTGGAGGGCGTCGGCGAGGCGGTGCTGGAGCTGCTGCAGAGCGGCGACGGCTCGCTCGGCGCGCTGGACGTCCCCGAGTTGGAACCCCTGGACGGGGTGGTCATGGTCAGCGAGGTGGGCACACCCGTGGACCTGGAGTCGTTCGACGATGACGACTCCGTCGGCCCGTTCCAGCCGGCGAGTGACGACCGGCTCGTCGGCCGACTCGACGAGCACCCGTTCCTGGAGCTCGACGACGACCACGACCACGCCGGGCACCAGCACTAGGGCCGGCGTCCCGCCCGTCGCCGGTGCGCCTGCGCCTCGCGCGACCGGGGACCAGGCACGAGGCCAGGTGAGGCCCGGGGCCCGAACCGTTCGCGGTTCGGGCCCCGGGCGTGTCGCCGCCCGTCCCGGCCCGGCGTCAGTACGACAGGCCCGGCTGCGGTTGGTTGACCCGCCGACGACGCAGCACGACCTGCCGCGTGCCGTCACGGAACAGCCGCACCCGAGCCAACTCCCATCCGGAGAACTCGGCCTGGATCGCCAACTGCGCCGCTGCGGTCAACCGGTCGACGTTCGGCGGCAGCCGCAGCGGCGCGTACTCGTAGTCCATGCCGTCCATGCTGCCCAGCCCAGCGGCCGTCCGCCACCCCCTCGGGGGTGACCAACGCCGCTGCCCTGCCTGATTCGTGCCGTCCCGGGTGCCCGCGCGTGGTCCTCGTCGCAGTCCGCGGGCGCCCCCGGTCAGCGCCCGACCCGGTGCGCGCGCACGTGCGTCAGCCGTCGCGCTCGGGGTAGCCGATGGGCACCGACGAGACGTCGTCAAGCGCGGTGGTGATCTCCTCGGGCAGCGTGATCCGCTCGACCTGCAACGCGCCGAGCAGCTGCCCCACCGTCCGGGCGCCGAGGATCGGCGCGGTCACCCCCGGTCGGTCCCGGATCCACGCCAGCGCCACCTCCAGCGGCGACACCCCCAGGCCGCCGGCCGCGGTCGCCACCGCCTCCACGATGCTCGAGCAGCGCGGCTCCAGGTACGTGGAGACGAACCGCTCGAAGTGCGGCGAGGCGGCCCGCGAGTCCGCCGGCCGGCCGTGCCGGTACTTGCCGGTGAGCACGCCCCGACCCAGCGGCGACCAGGGCAGCACGCCGAGGCCCAGCGCGTCGCACGCCGGCAGCACCTCCCGCTCCACGCCCCGCTCCAGCAGCGAGTACTCGACCTGGGCGGCGACCACCGGCGCCCGGCCCGGCCAGGCCGTCTGCCAGGCGGCGGCCCGCGCGGTCTGCCAGCCGGAGAAGTTCGACACCCCCACGTAGCGGACCTTCCCGCTGGCCACCGCGTGGTCCAGGGCGGCCAGGGTCTCCTCCAGGGGGGTGTCCGGGTCGTACCCGTGCACCTGGAACAGGTCGACGTGGTCCGTGCCGAGCCGGCGCAGCGACGCCTCCAGGGTGCGCAACAGGTGGCCCCGGGAGCCGTCACGACGCCTACCGCTGCCCGGCCGCAGCCCCGCCTTGGTGGCGATCAACAGCTCATCGCGCGGAACGAGGGTGCCCAGCAGCGACCCGATCACCGACTCGGCGTCGCCGTCGCCGTACACGTCTGCGGTGTCGATCAGGTTGCCGCCCGCGTCCAGGTAACTCTTCAGCTGGGCGGCCGCATCGTCGGCGTCGGTGTCCCGGCCCCAGGTCATGGTGCCGAGCGCGAGCCGCGAAACCGCCAGCCCGCTTCGGCCGAGCGGTCGCTGTTGCATGGGTGAACCTTATTTCGAACCCGCCGCCACGGATATCCTCGCTCCCGTCATCTCTGCCGGTTCTGCCGGTTCCGCCTCCGGCGGACACCGTGACGGGCGGGGGATCATTGGCGGTGAGCCGGTGACAGGGTCCGTTTTCGGCATTGCGTAACCTGGTGCGACCTGTGCCACGGATGGGGGAGGACCAGTGCGACTCGGGCTCAACCTTGGATACCAGACAGCGTGGAGCACACCCGCCGACCACCTGGCGCTGGCCCAGGAGGCGGATCGCCTCGGCTACTCGGTGGTGTGGGCGGCGGAAGCCTACGGCTCCGACTCGCCGAGCACGCTCGCCTGGATCGCCGGCCAGACGCAGCGGATCGACGTGGGCTCGGCGGTGATGCAGATTCCCGCCCGTACGCCGGCCGCGACCGCGATGACCGCCGCCACCATCGACGCGCTCTCCGGCGGCCGGTTCCGGCTGGGCCTCGGCGTGTCCGGCCCGCAGGTCTCCGAGGGCTGGCACGGGGTGCGGTTCGCCAAGCCGCTGGGCCGGACCCGCGAGTTCGTCGACATCGTCAAGCTGGCCGTCGCCCGCAAGGAGGTGGCGTACGACGGCGAGCACTACACCCTGCCGCTGCCCGACGGTCCCGGCAAGGCGCTGCGGCTGAGCTTCCACCCACCCCGCGAACACATCCCGATCTACCTCGCCGCGGTCGGGCCGAAGAACCTGGAGTTGGCCGGCGAGATCGCCGACGGCTGGCTCGCCGTGTTCTACGCCCCGGAGTTCGCCGACGAGCACCTCGCCGCGGTGGCCGCCGGGCGGGCCAAGGTCGGCAAGGAACTGGCCGGCTTCGACGTGGTGCCCTCCGTGCCGGTCGTCGTCGGCGACGACGTGGCCTCCTGCGCCGAGCTGGTGCGCTGGTACGCCGCGCTCTACGTCGGCGGGATGGGCAGCCGCACGCAGAACTTCTACAACCAGCTCGCCACCCGGATGGGTTACGGCGACGCCGCGCGCGAGGTGCAGGACCTGTACCTGGCCAAGCGGCAGCGCGACGCGGCCGCCGCGGTGCCGATGGAGTTCATCGACCGCACCTCGCTGCTCGGCCCGAAGGAGCGCATCGCCGAACGGATGCGAGAGTACGCAGCCTCCGGCGTCACCACGCTGTCGGTGACCCTGTTCGTGGCCGACCGGGACAGTGGCGTGCAGACCCTGCGTACGGTCGCCGAGGCGCTCGACCTTTCCGGAGTCGGCGAGTGACCTGGATCGAGGCCATCGTCCTGGGCGTCGTCCAGGGGCTGACCGAGTTCCTGCCGGTCAGCTCGTCGGGGCATCTGCGGATCACCTCGGCGATCTTCTTCGACCGCGACGCGGGCGCGTCGTTCACCGCCGTCACCCAGCTCGGCACCGAGGCGGCCGTGCTGATCTACTTCGCGAAGGACATCTGGCGGATCACGCGTACCTGGCTGGTGGGGCTACGCGACAGGTCGGTGCGCTCCAGCCTCGACTACCGGATGGGCTGGTACGTGATCGTCGGCTCGATCCCGATCGGGCTGTTCGGTTTCGTGTTCAAGGACCAGATCAAGACCGCCGGACGCAACCTGTGGGTCGTGGCGACCACGCTGATCGTGTTCGCGTTCGTGTTGGCGTTCGCGGAGTACTGGGGGCGGCAGACCCGCACCCTGGAGAACTTCCGGATGAAGGACGGCATCGTGATGGGCTTCGCCCAGGCGATGGCGCTGGTCCCGGGCGTGTCCCGCTCCGGCGGCACGCTCACCGCGGGCCTGCTGCTCAACCTGACGCGGGAGGCGGCGGCGCGCTACTCGTTCCTGCTGGCCATCCCGGCGGTCGTGATGTCCGGCGTGTTCAGCCTCGGGGACGTCTTCGAACCGTCCGCTCCGGGCACGTCAGTGCCCACCGTGGCCCAGACGATCGTGGCCACCGTCATCGCGTTCGGTATCGGCTACGCGGCCATCGCCTGGCTGCTGCGCTACGTCGCCCACCACACCCTGTACGTCTTCGTGCTGTACCGGGTGGCGCTGGGCACCCTGGTCCTCGCTCTCCTGCTGACCGGCACGATCAGCGCCACCTGAGTCGACCGCGCCCGGCCCCCATCCCGCGCGTAAGGGGTGGGGGCCGGTCCCTGTCCACGGTCCGGCGAAACTGGTCGTTTCCCCCGTTGTGCACGCAAGCCCCTTAGCGCACCTATCCTGCTGATATCGGGCTGTCTCCCCGGGTGGGATCTGCTCGCGTCGGAGGGGGCGACAGTGACTGCCAGTGCTGGCCCGAAGCGCGGCCGGGGGCTGCCGCCGAGGCGCAACCTCGTCGCGGTCGTGTCGATCGTGGTGCTGTCCGGCGCGTTCTTCGGCTACGACCAGGGCATCATCAGCGGCGCGCTCCGCGACATTCGCCAGACCTTCCACGCGGACACCTTCGCCGTCGAGGTGGCGGCGAGCTGGGTGACGCCCGGGGCGTTGGTGGGTGCGTTGCTCGGTGGTCACCTCGCGGACCGGATCGGTCGGCGGGGGGCGCTCTGGGTCGCCGCCGCCACGTTCGCGGTGGGCACCGTCGTGCAGGCGGTGGCGCCGGTCATCGGGGTCATGTTCGGTGCGCGGTTGATCCTGGGGCTGGGCATCGGCGTGGCCTCGGTCGCCGGCCCGATGTACGCGGCGGAGGCCGCGCCGGAACGGATCCGCGGCAGTCTCCTGGCGATCTACCAGTTCTCCACCACGTTCGCCATCTTCATCGGCTACCTGGCGGACGAGCTGTTCGAGGCCGGCACCTCCTGGCGTTACCTGCTGGCGGCGGCCTCCCTGCTGGGCGTGGCCCTCGCTCTGGTCACCACGGTCATCCCGGACTCGGCGGTCTGGTACTTCGGACGGGGGGACCGACGCCGGGCGGAGGCATCCCTGCGGGCGACAGTGCCGCAGCCGAAGGTGCCCCAGCGGCTGCACGCCATCGAGGAGAGCCTCTCGGCCGGCAAGGCGGGGTGGCGGGAGGTGCTGTCGCCACAGTGGCGGCGTCCGCTGGTGCTCGGTGTCGGCATGGCGCTGTTCCAGCAACTGACCGGGATCAACGGGATCATCTACTACGCCGATGAGATCTTCTCGTCCGCCGGGTTCCACACCCCGCAGGCGCAACTGGCCGCGACCACCTGGGCGATCGGCGCTGTCGACTCACTCTTCACGCTTGTCGCTGTCGCCTTCCTGGATCGGCTCGGTCGCCGGCCGCTGCTGCTGGTCGGGCTCCTGGGCATGGCGGTCTCGCTCGTGGTGGTCAGTCTCAGCTTCGCCCGGATGGCCCCGGGGGCGCAGAGCGCCGGAGCGACCGGGCACCATCCCACCGACGCGGGCATCTTCCTGCTGATCGGCGTGGTCATGTTCGTGGCGTTCTACGCGATGTCCATCGGGCCCACCGCCTGGACGGTCATCAACGAGATCTTCCCGGGTCGCATCCGGGGCCGGTGCGTCGCGATCGCCTCCGCCACCCACTGGGGCACCGAGTACCTGATCACGCAGTTCTTCCTGAGCATGCTCGACGCCCTGGGAAGGTCGGGCGTGTTCGCGCTCTTCGCCGGCACCTGTGTGCTCGGCTTCGTGTTCGTCTGGCGGTACCTGCCGGAGACCAAGGGCAAGACCCTCGAACAGATTCAGCGGATGTGGCAGACCGACGCGCGTGCCCGCCGGCCGCACCGTCGCGACGACCGGTCGGCCGGTACGGCGTGATTCTCGGCTTCTGACCCGCGACGCAGGGGATCGGGCGTACGGTTCCGGTAAAGCCGTCCAAAACGGATTTAGTGGACAAATAAGTTCATTCGGGTGGAGCGTTGGTGCCCACCCGGGGCGAATCCGCTCGGCGGGCTGGCGGCTCCCGACCGACCGTCGCGAAGGACCAGGACGTGCATCTGACACCAAGGGAATTCGACAAGCTGACGATCCTCTCGATGGCCATCGTCGCCAACGCCCGCAAGGCCAGGGGGATCAAGCTGAACCACCCCGAGGCCGTGGCGGTGATCTGCGCCGCGGCCCTGGAGGGGGCCCGGGAGGGCAAGACCGTCGAAGAGGTCATGAACGACGCCCGCAGCACCCTCAGCGCCGACGACGTGATGCCGGGCGTGCCGGACATGCTGCCCATGATCCAGGTCGAGGCGGTCTTCACCGACGGCTCGCGCCTGGTCACCGTGCACTCACCGATCCGCTAGGCGCAGCCAGCCCAGAGGCGATCTCCAGGAAGGTGGAGCAGGAAATGGCCACGCAACATCCCGGCCCCAACTCGAAGCACGTGCGACCCATCGGGGGCTACGTGCTGAGCGATCAACCGCTGGAGCTGAACGCGGGGCGGCCCGTCACCGAGGTCGTCGTCCACAACACCGGTGACCGGCCGATCCAGATCGGCTCCCACTTCCACTTCTTCGAGGCCAACCGGATGCTCGCCTTCGACCGTGAGGCCGCCTTCGGCAGGCGGCTGAACATCCCGGCGACGACCTCCATCCGCTTCGAGCCGGGCGACAAGAAGACCGTCGAGCTCATCCCCTTCGGCGGGCAGCAGCGCGTCTACGGATTCAACGGCCTGGTGCAGGGGTGGAGCGGCAGCGAGTCGACCCCCAGTTACCGGCCGGACCGTACCGAGGCGATCCACAACGCCAAGACCCGGGGCTTCAAGTTCGCCCCGGAGCAGCAGGACGACCCCAAGGGCAAGAAGAAGTAGATCGATTAACCCGCAGGGCTGCGCGCCTCGGGCAGGAGAGATGATTCGATGAGCCAGATTTCCCGGCAAGAGTATTCCGGCATGTACGGCCCCACGACGGGTGACCAGATCAGGCTCGGCGACACCGACCTGTACATCGAGATCGAGAAGGACCTGCGGGTCCTCGGCGACGAGGTGATGTACGGCGGGGGCAAGACGCTGCGCGACGGCATGGGGGTCAACAACCAGTACACCAACGCGCAGGGTGGCCTGGATCTGGTCATCACCAACGTGACCATCCTCGACGCGACGCTCGGCGTGGTGAAGGCCGACGTCGGGGTCAAGGACGGCAAGATCGCCGGCATCGGCAAGGCCGGTAACCCGAACATCATGGACGGGGTCACCCCCGAGCTGGTGACCGGTCCGGGCACCGAGGCCATCTCCGGCGAGCACCTCATCCTGACCGCCGGGGGCATCGACACGCACGTGCACCTGGTGACCCCGCTGCAGGCGCAGGCCGCCCTGAGCAACGGCGTGACCACCCTGTGGGGCGGCGGCACCGGCCCGACCGACAGCACCAACGGCGTCACCATCACCCCCGGCCCCTGGAACATCCACGCGATGATGCGGGCCTTCGAGAGCATCCCGATCAACATCGGCCTGATGGCGAAGGGCAACAGCACCGGCCGCGCGCCGCTCGTGGAACAGATCATGGCCGGTGCGCCGAGCTTCAAGATCCATGAGGACTGGGGCGCCCCGCCGGCGGTGATCCGGGCCTGCCTGGACGTCGCCGACGAGTTCGACGTGCAGGTCAGCATCCACACCGACACTCTCAACGAGAGCGGATACCTCGAGGACAGCATCGCCGCGTTCGAGGGCCGGACGATCCACACGTTCCACACCGAGGGCGCCGGTGGAGGCCACGCGCCCGACGTCATCAAGGTCGCCGGCCAGATGAACGTGCTGCCCAGCTCGACCACGCCGACGGTGCCGTACGGCATCAACAGCCAGTCCGAGCTGTACGACATGATCATGGTCTGTCACAACTTCAACCCGCAGGTCCCCTCGGACGTGGCCTTCGTGGAGAGCCGGATCCGGACCGAGACGATCGCGGCCGAGGACGTCCTGCTCGACGAGGGCGTCATCTCGATGATGCAGAGCGACTCGCAGGCCATGGGGCGCGTCGGCGAGACCTGGCTGCGCACCATCCAGCTCGCCGGGCAGATGAAGACCGCCCGCGGCAAGCTCGCCGAGGACTCCAGCGCCAACGACAACTTCCGGGTGCTGCGGTACGTCGCCAAGATGACCATCAACCCGGCCATCACCCAGGGGATCTCGCACGTGCTGGGATCGGTCACGCCGGGCAAGATGGCCGACCTCGTGCTCTGGGAGCCGGCGTTCTTCGGGGCCAAGCCGAAGCTCGTGCTCAAGGGCGGCATGATCGCCTGGTCGATCATGGGTGACCCGAACGCGTCACTGCCGACACCGCAGCCGGTCTACTACCGGCCGTCGTTCGCCGCGTTCGGCAGCCAGCTGGCCAAGACCTGCGTGACCTTCGTGTCCCGGGCCGCGCACGAGGCCGGCATCGCCGAGCAGCTCGGCCTGCAACGGCAGGTCATGCCCGTGTACCGCACCCGAGGGCTCACGAAGCGGGACATGGTCCGCAACGACCGGCTTCCCAAGCTCGAGGTCGATCCGGAGACCTTCGCCGTGAAGATGGACGGCGTGCACGCGACGGTGCCGCCGGCCCGGAACCTGCCGCTGAGCCAGCTCTACTTCTTCAGCTGACCCCCCCGCCGGGACCGCCTCGTGGGTGGCTGGTCCCGGCACACCTACCGAAAGGAGAGGCCCGTGCTCGTCGAGACGGTGCTGGGCAACATGAACGAGCCGGACTGGACGCTCCGCCTGAAGGAAGCGCGCATCGACGACCTGGTCCTCGACCAGTGGGACGCCCAGAAGAGCCGCATCCGCAAGATGACCAGCTCCGGGGCCGAGTTGTCGGTCGCGCTCGCGCGTGGGGTCCGGTTGCGCGACGGCGACGTCCTGGCCTGGGACGACCTCACCGCCACGGCGGTGGTAGCCCGGGTGCAGCTGGGCGAGGTGATGGTGGTCCACCTCGACCAGCTGCGCGGCGAGTCGGCTGAGCTGCTCATCCGCTCGGCCGTCGAGCTGGGTCACGCCATCGGCAACCAGCACTGGCCCGCCGTGGTCAAGGGCACCAAGATGTACGTCCCGCTGACGGTGGACCGCAAGGTGATGGACTCGGTGATGCGCACCCACGCCTTCACCGGGATCACCCACGAGTTCGTGCCCGGCACCGAGGTCATCGCGTACCTCGCGCCGCACGAGTCGCGGCGGCTGTTCGGCGGCGCCGACTCGACGCCGCACTCCCATCTCCCCGCCGACCTCAACTGAGCGGGGCCGCACGGTGCGCACCATGGCCGAAACCCTGAAGCTGCTCCAGTTCGGCGACTCCGTCTTCCCGGTCGGCGCCTTCTCCTTCTCCAGCGGCCTGGAGATGGCCGTCGAGCACGGTGTCGTCCACGACCGGACGACCCTGCAGGACTACGTCCGGACGGTCACCCGGCTCGCCGCCACCGGGGACGGGGTCGCGCTGCTCGCCGGTCACCGGGCCGCCGGCGCGGGGGACCTCGACCGGATCCGGCGGGCCGACGAGGCCGTCCACCTCCGCAAGATCAACGAAGAGATGCGGACGATGTCCGTACGCATGGGACGCAAGCTGGCCGAAGCCGCGACCCGGATCGTCGGGGAGACCCTGCTCAAGAAGCGCCTCAGCGAGTCGGCCGGCGGCGTGCCGGTCACCTACCCGGTCGCGCTCGGGGTGGTCTTCGCCGACCTCGGCGTGCCCGAGGAGGACGCGTTCGCCGCCCACCAGTACGGCGCGGCCTCGACGGTGCTCAGCGCCGCCATCCGGTTGATGCGGGTCGACCATCTCGACGCGCAGTCGATCCTGTTCGCGGTCAACGAGAAGGTCA
The DNA here is from genome assembly GCF_049841615.1 of Micromonospora sp. DT63. Classification (NCBI taxonomy): domain Bacteria; kingdom Bacillati; phylum Actinomycetota; class Actinomycetes; order Micromonosporales; family Micromonosporaceae; genus Micromonospora; species Micromonospora sp. DT63. The sequence goes on from NZ_JBNCKQ010000001.1 coordinate 159,677, forward strand.
CCGACGACTACCGCGACGTGCGCACGGCCGACCTCGACGACATGCAGACCTTCGGGCCGCACCTCGACGTCCTGGCCGCCGCGCACCAGCACGTCCACGTGCGGATGTTCATGAGCTGAGAGCCGAACATCCGCATTCTCCCGCACCTGAAACGCCTTTCGAGAAGGACAGGTCACATCATGAAGTCGGCAAGTCGTATCGGCGTCGGCGGCCCGGTGGGCAGCGGCAAGACCGCGATCATCGAGGCTGTCGTGCCCCGTTTCGTGGACAACGGACTGCGCGTACTGGTGATCACCAACGACGTCGTCACCACCGAGGACGCGAAGCACGTGCGCCGCGCCCTGACCGGGGTCCTGGTCGAGGAGCGGATCCTCGGAGTGGAGACCGGTGCCTGCCCACACACCGCAGTGCGGGAGGACCCGAGCATGAACCTGGCCGCGGTCGAGGACATGGAATCCCGCTTCCCGGACAGCGACGTCGTGCTCATCGAGAGCGGCGGGGACAACCTCACCCTGACGTTCAGCCCCGCGCTCGTCGACTTCTTCATCTACGTCATCGACGTGGCGGCCGGCGACAAGATCCCGCGCAAGAACGGTCCGGGGATCTCCAAGTCCGACATCCTCGTGATCAACAAGACCGACCTCGCCCCCTACGTGGAGGCGGACCTCGACGTCATGGCGCGCGACGCGGACCTGATGCGCAACGGCAAGCCCGTCGTGTTCACCAACTGCAAGACCGGCGAGGGCATCGACGAACTGGTGTCGCTGATCCGCCGCAACGCGCTCTTCGACGCCGAAGTGGTCGCATGATCACACTGGACAGCGCGCGGGAACTGGAGCCGTACCAGGACCAACCGGCCCAGTTGCCCGCGGCGTCCAACGGCAAGGTCGGCATCCTGCGCCTCGGGTTCGAGCGGCGCGGCGACCGGACGATCCTGCACGACCTCTACCGGCAGTCGCCCCTGCTCGTCCAGCGGGCCCTCTACTGGGACGAGGAGATGCCGCAGCTGCCCTGCGTCATGATCCTCACCACCTCCGGCGGTGTGCTCCAGGGCGACCGCCTGCACCTGGACGTCGACCTGGCGCCGGGCAGCCAGGCGCACCTGGTCACGCAGGCCGCCACCAAGATCCAGGAGATGGACGCGAACTACGGCTCGCAGATCCAGCGGTTCACCCTGGCCGAGGACACCTATCTCGAATACCTCCCGGAGCCGACGATCCCGTACCGGGGCAGCCGGTTCGTCACCGACACCGAGGTGCGGCTCCCGGAGAGCGCCACCATGCTCTACGGCGAGATCCTGCAACCCGGCCGGAAGTACTACCGCGACGGCGAACTCTTCGCGTACGACCTCTTCTCCTCCTGTCTGCGGGCCGAGCGTCCGGACGGCCGGCGGTTGTTCGTGGAGAAGTTCGTGGCGGCCCCCGGCCGGTTCCCGGTGGCGCGGCTCGGGGTCCTGGACCGCTTCCACATCTTCGGCAACGTCGTGCTGCTCACCAGCGCCGAGCGGGCCGCCCGCGTCTTCGAACGGACCGCGACGCCGGTCTGGGACGAGCAGACGCCGCTGGCCAGCGCCGTCAGTCGGCTGCCGAACGACGCCGGCCTCATGTTCAAGGTCCTGGGGCAGGAGACCGAGCCGGTTCGTGCCGCGGTCCGCGCCTTCTGCGTGGCCGCCCGTGAAGAGGTGACCGGCCGCACCTTCCCGCCGACGTTCAGCTGGCGATGACGCATCCGAGGAGAGTGTCGTGACGAGCGTGACCCAGGGCTGGGACAGGCTGAGTGACCGCAACCCGTTCCTCGGGTTCGTCGACGCCTGCCTGCGCGGGCCCGCGCAGGTCGTCCTGCAGAACAACCCGCTCACCGGCCTGCTCGTCCTCGTGGCGGTCGCCTGGGGGGCCGTCGAGAACGGGCAACCACGGATTTTCGGGGGAGCGGTCCTCGGCCTGGTTGTCGGCACCGCCACGGCCGTCGCCCTGCGGGTCGACGAGCCCTCGTTACGTAAGGGACTGTTCGGCTTCAGCCCGTTCCTGACCGGCATCGCCGTCCCGACGTTCCTCGACGACCGGCCGCTCATGTGGCTCTACCTGGTGCTCGGCGCGATCGCCACGACGGTGGTCACCCTGGCCCTGAACGCGATCTTCAAGACCTGGGGGCTGACCGCGTTCACCATGCCGTTCGTGCTGACCACCTGGGTCCTGCTGATGGCCGCCTACCAGTTCGACAGGTTCACCGTGCTCACCAAGCTGAAGCCCATGTTCCCCGGTGCGGGGCAACTGACCGGGGGCCGCTTCGACTGGGACCTGATCCCCACCTTCCTGCGCGGGGTGTCCCAGGTCTACCTGATCGACAGCTGGGTCACCGGTCTGCTCATCCTGGTCGCGTTGCTGGTCAACTCCCGCTGGTCGGCGCTGTTCGCGGTGATCGGCGCCGTCGGCGCGACCCTGCTGGCGCTCTGGTTCGGCGCCGACGCGTCCTCCCTGGACAAGGGCCTGTTCGGCTTCAACGCGGTGCTGACGGCGATCGCCGTGGGCGCGGTGCTGCACCGTCCCGGAGCGATGGTCACCCTCTACACCCTCTTCGGCATCGCGCTGACGCTCTTCGTCCAGCTGGCCCTGGCGACGGTCCTCACCCCGCTGGGCATTCCGGTGCTGACCGGGCCGTTCAACATCGCCACCTGGCTGCTGCTGCTGCCCAGGCGGCACTTCGCGCCGGTACCCAACCACGAACGCGTCAAGGAGTCCATCCTCACCGAGGTGAGACGCACCGTCTGACGTACCGAAAGGAGAGGTGAGCTCCCATGCTCGCTCAGGAAGCGGTGAACTCGGGCGACACCGCCTGGGTGCTCGTCTGCGCCGGCCTGGTGTTGTTCATGACTCCCGGCCTGGCCGCCTTCTACGGCGGGATGGTCCGCACCCGCAACGTGCTCGCCATGCTCCAGCAGAACATGATCGCGCTCGGCGTGGTCAGCCTGACCTGGGTCCTGGTGGGCTACACCATCGCCTTCGGTGACGACGCCGGCACCGGCCTCTTCGGCAACCTCGAACTCTTCGGCCTGACCGACCTCAGGGTGCCGCCCGCGCCCCACCTGCACGTCATCGCCGGTCAGGTGACCATACCGACCCTGGCGTTCGTCGCGTACCAGATGATGTTCGCGGTGATCACCCCCGCGCTCGTCACCGGCGCGACGGCGGGCCGGCTCAAGTTCGCCGGCTGGGTCGCGTTCCTGGCGATCTGGTCCATCGTGGTCTACGCACCGGTCGCGCACTGGCTCTGGCACCCCGACGGTTGGCTGGCCAGGTTCGGCGCCCAGGACTGGGCCGGTGGGATGGTCGTGCACGCCTCGGCGGGCGCCGCCGTGCTGGGCACGTTGCTGGTCGTCGGGCGCCGGCGCGGTTGGCCACGGACCGCCTCCCCGCCCAACTCGATCCCGCTGACCATCCTGGGCGCGGGCATCCTCTGGTTCGGCTGGTTCGGGTTCAACGGCGGCGACGGACTCCAGGCCAACGGTCTGGCCGCCCAGGCGCTGATCAACACCCATCTCGCGGCCGCCGCCGGAATGCTCGTCTGGCTGGTGGCGGAGCGGGTGAAGGACGGCCACAGCACCGTCGTGGGTGGCGTCTCCGGCGCGGTCGCGGGGCTCGCGACGGTCACCCCCGCCGCCGGGTACGTCAACACGGTGTCCGCCATCGCCATCGGCGCGATCGCCGGATTCGTCTGTCACTTCGCGCTGCGGTTGAAGTACCTGCTGCGGCTCGACGACGCGCTGGACGTCCTCGCGGTCCACTTCGTCGGCGGAATGCTCGGCTCGCTGCTGGTCGGCTTCTTCGGCGACAGCGGCGTCAACCCGCTCGGCAAGGACGGCCTGTTCTTCGGCGGCGGCGGATCCCTGCTGTGGCACCAGATCGTCGGCGTGGTCACCGTGGTGGCGTTCTCGTTCGTGCTCAGTTGGGCGATCGCCGCCGCGGTGCAGGCCGTGCTCGGGCTGCGTGCCCCCGCCGACGTGCAGGACAACCTCGACCACGCCCAACAGGACGCCGACGCCTACCACCTGGGCGGCGTGGCGGGTCTCAACGGCAGCGGGGCGCCGCAACGCCGCCAGCCGGGAGCGGGACGCGCCGCCGAACGGCCCACCCGGCCGGTCCAGAACGCCCGGCTGGTCACCGCGACGGTCAACCCGACGCTGCTGCCGACGACCCGGGAGCTTCGCGACGCCCTGGTCGGCGCGGGAGCCACCTCCATCGTGCTCTCCGACGCGACGGTCTCCACCGCCGAACCGACAGCCCGTTCGCTGCCCCGGGGCTACTGGCAGGACCAGGATCTCGTGGGCCGGGCCCGGGTCGAGGTGGTGGTGGAGCGCGAGGCGGTGCCCGCGGTGCTGGACGTGCTGGGTCGGTACGGCGCCGAGCGGTCGGACGGCTTCGTGCAGGACGTCCAGCTCGCGACCGACGTGCGCTGAGGTCAGGTGCGGGCCCGTCCGGAGCGGACCAGGAACGCGAGGGCGGACAGGCCCAGCGCTCCCCACGCCGGCACCCAGAGGGGTTGTTCCTGCGCCATCGTGCCGAGGCCACCACCGGCGGCGTAACAGGTCAGGGCCAGGAGCCCGAGGAAGGTGCCGTGGCGGGCCCGCCTCCTGCCGGTGTCCGGTCCGGCCAACCAACGACCGATGCGTTCACCGATCTTGTCCACCGTGCCGGACTGGTAGGTGATGGCGGTGGTGATCCCGGCGGTGCGGACGAACAGGGTCGCCAGGGCGCCCATGGCGAGACCGCCGGCGGCGGCCAGCGCGATCCGTGGCCACCCGCCGTGACGGCCGTAGTGCAGCAGGACGTTCAGCACCGCCCAGAGCGCCAGGGCGACCACGGCGCAGCCGAGGCCCCGGTAGGACGGCGACCATCGGCTCCGCGCCGCCCGTACCTGGGAGACCACGCCCGTCCCGGCGGCGAACGCGATCAGTGACGCCGCCGACTCGGGCCAGGCGGCGTGCCGCCCGGCCAGGCCGATGCCGAGCAGGACGGCGTTGCCCGACTGGTTGGCGACGAACGCGCCGTAGCGCAGGAACGCGAAGGCGTCCACGAAGCCGGCGATCCCGGTGGTGAGGGCGAGGACCAGCAGCGGGTACCGGAACTCCCGGGACGCGTCCTGCGGGTCCGACTGCTGTCCGGAGGTCGAGTCGCCCATCGCGTTCCCCACCTCCGGTAGCGCGGACCCGGACACGCCAGGCATCCCGTATTTTACGGTCACGCTGCTGCTTCATCCCCTTTTCGTCCAGCCCGACCGCAGCGGCCCGGACGCGCCCCCGCCCGACGGCGACGTCCGGTCGGGCGCAGGTCATAGGGTGGTCCCCGTGGCGACCCTTCTGCTTCTGCGACACGGCCGGACGACCGCGAACGCCGACGGCGGCCTGGCCGGCCGCCAGCCGGTCGAGTTGGACGAGACGGGCCGGGCCCAGGCGGCGGCGGTCGGCGAGCGCCTGCGGCGGGTGCCGCTGGCCGCGGTGGTGACCAGCCCGCTCATCCGGTGCCGGCAGACCCTGGAGCTGGCGCTGCCCGACGCCGCCCCGATCGTGGAGGACGGGTTGATCGAGTGTGGCTACGGAGCCTGGGAGGGGCAGCCACTGAAGAAGCTGGCGAAGGAGTCGCTCTGGCCGGTAGTCCAGCAGCACCCGAGCGCCGCGGTCTTCCCCGAGGGTGAGGCGATGGCGGCGATGGCCGCTCGGGCGGTCGCGGCGGTGCGGGCCTGGGATGCCCGGATCACTGCCGAGCACGGCCCGGAGGCGGTCTGGCTGGCGTGCAGCCACGGCGACGTGATCAAGGCGATCGTGGCCGACGCGCTCGGCGTACACCTTGATCTTTTTCAGCGGATCGTGGCCGACCCGGCGTCGGTGACGGCGATCCGGTACACCCCGCTGCGGCCGTTCCTGCTGCGGCTCAACGACACCGGTGGCGACCTGGGCGCACTGGCGCCGCCGCCCCGCAAGCGCCGCCGGGCGGCGGCGAGCGCGGCCGACTCCGACGCGCCGGTGGGCGGCGGCGCGGGGGCCGGCCGGTGAGCCGGCGTCCGCCACGCCCGGGTGCGAGGGGTGGTACGCCGGGCGTGGCGAGCAGCACGGTGATTAGGGTCGGTGGGGTGCGCGATGCCATGGCGGGCCGGATAGGGTCGTGGGTATGACCCACCAGGTGCACGCCTTCGAACCGCCGGAGCGGTTCGTCGCCGGGACCGTCGGGCCGCCGGGGGAGCGCACGTTCTTCCTGCAGGCCCGCGGCGGCGGCAGGCTGGTCAGCGTCGCGCTGGAGAAGGTCCAGGTGTCCCTGCTCGCCGAGAAGCTGGAGGAGCTGCTCACCGAGGCGCAGCGTCGCTTCGGGGTGGACCTGCCCGAGCTGGCGCCGGTGATCGGCGACAACGAGCCGCTGGACACTCCGGTCGACGAGGAGTTCCGGGTCGGGACCCTCGGGCTGGCCTTCGACGTGGACACCGCGACCGTGGTGATCGAGGCGATCGCCGCCGGCGAGGTGGAGCCCGAGGTCGAGCTGGGCGACGAGGACGACGAAGACGACGAGGACGAGGACGAGGAGCCGGACGAGGACCTGGACCGGCTCCGGGTCCGGCTCACCCCGCAGGCCACCCGCCAGTTCATCGAGCGGGCCCGGCGCGTGGTCAACGCGGGCCGGCCGCCGTGCCCCCTGTGCGGCCAGCCGTTGGATCCCGCCGGGCACCTGTGCCCGCGGCACAACGGTTACCACCGGTGACCTTGTCCGGCCTCGAACCCCTGCGCGACGGTGACGCCGCGCTGCGGCTGCTGCGCGACGGCACGCTCGACCTGGAGGGCCGGCTGGTCGACGCCTCGAACACCACCCTGCGGGGCATCCTGACCCTCGACGGCGTCACGGCCCGCTGTGTCTACAAGCCCGTGCGCGGCGAGCGGCCGCTGTGGGACTTCCCGGATGGCACCCTCGCCGGGCGGGAGGTGTCGGCGTTCCTGGTCTCCGACGCCACCGGCTGGGGCCTGGTGCCACCCACCGTGCTGCGTGACGGTCCGTTCGGCCCCGGCTCGTGCCAGCTCTGGATCGACGAGCCGGCCGACGCCGAGCCGCTCGTCGGGTTCGTGCCGGCCGACGAGCTGCCGCCCCGCTGGCACCCCATCGCGGCGGCGCGGGACGACGACGGCGTCGCGTACGCCCTCGCCCACGCCGACGACCCGCGGCTGGCCCGTCTCGCGGTGCTCGACGCGGTGATCAACAACGCGGACCGCAAGGGCGGCCACGTGCTGGTCGGCGCGGACGACCGGATCTACGGCGTGGACCACGGGGTGAGCTTCCACGTCGAGGGCAAGCTGCGGACGGTGCTGTGGGGCTGGGCGGGCAAGCAGTTGCCGCCGGACGCCGTGGAGATGCTCGACGGGCTCGCCGGGCAGGTCGCCGGGGCGCTCGGCGACGAGTTGGCCGATCACCTGACGATCAGCGAGATCGCCGAGTTGGCCACTCGCATCGACGTCCTGCGCAAGGCCGGGCGCTTCCCGCAGCCGCCGGAGGACTGGCCGGCGGTGCCCTGGCCGCCCATGTGACCCGCTGTCATCTTGATCACCCGTGGGGCGGCCCGGTGCCGCCTGAGGGCTGGTTAGGCTGAGGCCATGGAGTCTTGGGCGGGACACGAGGTGCCACGGCTGCCGGGCAGGGGCGAGCCGCTGGCGTTGTACGACTCGGCGCGGCAGGGTGTCCACCCGAGCGAGCCGGCCGACGCGGGAAGCATGTACGTCTGCGGCATCACCCCGTACGACGCGACCCACCTCGGCCACGCCGCCACCATGATTACGTTCGACCTGGTGCAGCGGATGTGGCGGGACGCCGGCCGTCAGGTGCGCTACGTGCAGAACGTCACCGACATCGACGACCCGCTGCTGGAGCGGGCCGCCCGCGACGGCGAGGACTGGGTGGTCCTGGCGATGCGGGAGACGGCGCTGTTCCGCGAGGACATGGAGGCGCTGCGGATCATCCCGCCGGAGCACTACGTGGGCGCCGTCGAGTCGATCCCGGACATCGCCGACAAGGTCGAGGTGCTGCTCAAGGACGGCGCCGCGTACCGGCTCGACGACGGCACCGGCGACGTCTACTTCGACATCTCCGCCACCGGCCGGTTCGGCTACGAGTCCAACCTGACCCGCGAGCAGATGCTGGAGATCTTCCCCGAGCGCGGCGGTGACCCGGACCGCGCCGGCAAGCGCGACCCCCTCGACCCGCTGCTGTGGCGTGGCGCCCGCGAGGGTGAGCCGTCCTGGCCCGGCGGGGAGCTCGGCCCGGGCCGCCCCGGTTGGCACATCGAGTGCGCGGTCATCGCGCTGAACCTGCTCGGCGACCGGATCGACGTGCAGGGCGGCGGCAACGACCTGCTGTTCCCGCACCACGAAGCGTCCGCCGCGCACGCCGAGCGGCTCACCGGCCAGGCGCCGTTCGCCGAGCACTACGTCCACGCCGGGATGATCGGCCTGGACGGCGAGAAGATGTCCAAGTCGCGCGGCAACCTGGTCTTCGTGTCCCGGCTGCGCGCCGACAAGGTCGACCCGATGGCGATCCGGCTTGCGTTGATCTCCGGGCACTACCGCGGCGACCGCACGTGGACCGACGAGCTGCTCACGGCCGCGCAGGAGCGCCTGGACCGCTGGCGGCGGGCCGCCGCCGCGCCCGCCGGGCCGTCCGGGGCCGAACTGCTGGCCGGAGTACGCGAACGCCTGGCCGACGACCTGGACACCCCGGGTGCCCTGGCCGTGGCCGACCGCTGGGCCGACGCGACCCTGGCGGGCGCCACGGACGACACCGAAGCCCCCGCCCTGTTCGCCAAGACGGTCGACGCCCTCCTGGGCATCCACCTCTAACAGCAGCCCGCCCCCGCGAGCCCTCGCGCGCCCGTGGGGCGCCTCGCGCGCCCGTGGGGGCGTCGATCATGGAGTTGTGGTGGCCGGTGTGCGGTGCTGTGCCCGCTATGCGAAGCACCACAACTCCATGATCGATGACGCGACCGCCACACCTCTGCGTCGATCTTGCACTTGCTGTCGTGACGAAGGTTCCCTATCGGGGCAAAGTGGCGACCGAAAGTGCAAGATCGGCGGGGCGGGGCGGGGCGGGGCGGGGCGTGGGGTGGGAGCAGGGTCAGCCTAGGACCAGGCCGGGGTCGGGCTCCGGGTCGGGGGTTGGGCCGGGGATCTTGTATTCCTCGGTGAGGGTGGTCATCGGGCCGGGCCAGGTGGCCTGGGCCACCTCGATGGGCTTGCGGTTCGCGTCGTACGCGACGTGCAGCAGGTGCAGGACCGGAGTGTCGGGCCGGATCTGGAGGGTCTCGGCCTCTTCCCGGCTGGGCTGGCGGGCGCTGATCGTGTCGGTGGCCGAGACGTACCGCCGGCCGGTGGCCTCCTCGGCCTCCTGGTAGAGCGGCCGGCCGAACGCCTCGGCGCGCTCCAGCGAGGTGCCGGCGGTGTCGGCGGGCCGGAACCAGGAGGCGCCCACCTCGACGGGGGAGTCGTCGGTGCGCACGAGGTGGCGGCGGCAGAGCAAATCCGTGCCGTCGGAGACGCCGAACGCGTCGGCGACCTCGGCGGGCGCGGGGGCGCGGCCGACGGAGACGAGTTGTTGGCGGTACCGGGCGGCCAGGTCCGTGTGATAGCCCCGGAAACCGCCGTACCGGCCCCGGGAGAGTCGGTTGAGTCGGCGGCGGGTGCCCCGGACGTACGTACCGGAGCCGGGTTTGGTGATCAGGATGCCCTCGACCCGCAGTTGGTCGACGGCGCGTTGCACGGTCTGCTTGGCGACGCCGAACATCTCGGCGATGGCCGGGATGGACGGTAGGCGTTCGCCAGGCGCCCAGTCACCGCGGCGGACCTGGGCCTTGAGCTGCGCGGCGATCTGCCGGTGGGGGAACTCGGCCGCGCCGGGGTTGATCTGCACACCCGCCTCCTTGATCACATCTAGGTTCCTAGGATGCCGTAGAGGGTGTGACGACGCCACCCCGGACACGCCAAAACGGGCCCCCGGGACCACAAAAGGTCCGAGGGCCCGCCGTGAACGGTGCTACCAGGAGCCGGCGGTGGGGCCTGCCGAACCGCCCCGACGCCGCAGGTACTTCTCGAACTCCTGCGCGATCTCGTCGCCGGTCAACGGGGTGATGCCCTCATCGCCGACCCGTTCCTCCAGCTCGCGGACGTACTCGCCCAGCTCGGCGTCCTGCTCGGCGGCGCTGCGCACCCGCTGCTCCCACTCGGCGGACTCCTCGGCCAGGTCGGCCATCGGCACCGGCAGGTCGACGACCTCCTCGACGCGGTGCAGCAGCGCGAGGGTGGCCTTGGGGCAGGGCGGGTTGTTGGCGTAGTGCGGCACGTGCACCCAGAACGACACCGCGTCGACCTCGGCGCGGGCGCAGGCGTCGTGCAGCACGCCGACGATGCCGGTCGGCCCGTCGTAGCGGGTCGGGGTGAGCTGGTAGCGCTCCGCGGCCTGCGCGTCGGAGGCGCTGCCGCTGATCGGCAACGGCCGGGTGTACGGCACGTCGGCCAGCAACGCGCCGAGCAGCACCACCCGTTCCACCTCCAGGCTGTGGCAGATCTCCAGAACCTGCTCGCAGAACGTCCGCCACCGCATGCTCGGCTCGATGCCCCGGATCAGCACCACGTCGCGCTCGGTGCCCTCGGGGCTCGCGACCATGAACCGGGTCGTCGGCCACTCCACCCGGCGGGTCTCCCCGTCGGCCATGGTGATGGTGGGCCGGCTGACCTGGAAGTCGTAGAAGTCCTCCGGATCCAGCTCGGCGATCTGCCGCGCGTTCCAGACCTGTTCCAGGTGCTCGACGGCCGCGGTGGACGCGTCGGCGGCGTCGTTCCAGCCCTCGAATGCGGCAATGGCCACGGGGGACCGCAGTACCGGCAGTCCGTCGAACTCGGTCACGCCGTCACCTCACCCTGCTCGTCGCGGCCGACACCGGGACCGCGCCCGGTCGTCGGGCCGTGGTGCACGGTGGCGTCCCTGTTGTCCTTCACGTCCGCCAGCCTACGTGCCGGGCAGGGATGCGGCCCGTCGGCCGCGCCGGTCCGCCCGGTCCACCACCGGGCATACGGCGGCGAACCGGACAGCGTGATCCGCCCGACACAATATGGGATCGGGCGCGGACGGCGCTCGGGTTCGCGCAGGACCGCACTAACCTGAACGGGTGCGGACTTCGTTGCTGGATGTGCTGGCCGATCGGATCCTCATCGCCGACGGGGCGATGGGCACGATGTTGCAGGCCGCTGACCTCACGCTCGACGACTTCGACGGGCTCGAAGGGTGCAACGAGATCCTCAACGTGACGCGTCCCGACGTGGTGCGGGGGGTGCACGACGCCTATCTGGCCGCCGGCGCGGACTGCGTGGAGACCAACACCTTCGGCGCCAACCTGGCCAACCTCGGTGAGTACGACATCCCGCACCGCATCCGCGAGCTGGCCGAGGCCGGCGCCCGGATCGCCCGGGAGGCGGCCGACGCGGCCAGCACCCCGGCCCGGCCCCGGTTCGTGCTCGGCTCGATCGGGCCGGGCACCAAGCTGCCCACCCTCGGGCACGCCGGCTACGCGACCCTGCGCGACGCCTACCAGGAGAACGCCGCCGGTCTGATCGTCGGCGGCGCGGACGCGTTGATCATCGAGACCTGCCAGGACCTGTTGCAGGTCAAGGCTGCGGTCGTCGGGTCGAAGCGGGCGATGGCCGAGCTGGGGCAGCAGGTGCCGATCATCTGTCACGTGGCGGTGGAGACCACCGGCACGATGCTGGTGGGCAGCGAGATCGGCGCGGCCCTGGCTGCGATCGAGCCGCTCGGGGTGGACCTGATCGGCCTCAACTGCTCCACCGGCCCGGCCGAGATGAGTGAGCACCTGCGCTTCCTGTCGCAGCACTCCCGGATCCCGCTGTCGGTGATGCCGAACGCCGGCCTGCCGGTGCTGACCGCCGACGGGGCGTACTTCCCGCTGACTCCCGTGGAGCTGGCCGACGCTCTGGAACGGTTCATCACCGAGTACGGCGTGGGGCTCGTCGGCGGCTGCTGCGGCACCACGCCGGAGCACATCCGGGTGCTGGCCGAGCGTCTGCACGGCGTCACCGCCCCGGCGCGCGAGCCGCAGCACGAGGCGGGTGTCTCGTCGGTCTACCACCCGGTGCCGTTCGCTCAGGACGCGTCGGTGCTGATGGTGGGGGAGCGGACCAACGCCAACGGTTCCAAGGCGTTCCGGGAGGCGATGCTCGCCGGTGACTGGCGGGCCTGTGTGGAGATCGCCCGCAGTCAGGCACGCGACGGTTCGCACCTGCTGGACCTGTGCGTGGACTACGTCGGCCGCGACGGCACCCAGGACATGCGCGAGCTGGCCGGCCGGTTCGCCACCGCGTCCACCCTGCCGATCATGCTGGACTCCACCGAGCCGAACGTGGTGGAGGCCGGGTTGGAGATGCTCGGCGGCCGCTGCGTGGTCAACTCGGTGAACTTCGAGGACGGCGACGGCCCCGACTCCCGCTACGCCCGAGTAATGCCTGTCGTGCGCGAGCACGGCGCCGCCGTGGTGGCGCTGCTCATCGACGAGGAGGGCCAGGCGCGTACGAAGGAGTGGAAGGTCCGGGTCGCGGCGCGGCTGATCGACGACCTGACCGGCCGGTGGGGCATGGACCGCGCCGACATCCTGATCGACGCGCTGACGTTCCCGATCGCCACCGGTCAGGAGGAGACCCGCCGCGACGGCCTCGAGACGATCGAGGCGATCCGGGAGATCTCCACCCGCTACCCGGGGGTCAACTTCACCCTGGGCATCTCGAACATCTCCTTCGGCCTCAACCCGGCGGCCCGCCAGGTGCTCAACTCGGTGTTCCTGCACGAGTGCGTGCAGGCCGGCCTGACGTCGGCAATCGTGCACGCCAGCAAGATCCTGCCGATGTCGAAGATCCCCGACGAGCAGCGCGAGGTCGCGCTGGACCTGGTCTACGACAGGCGTCGCGAGGGGTACGACCCGGTGCAGCGCTTCCTGGAGCTCTTCGAGGGCGTCGACGTGACCAGCGCGCGGGCCACCCGGGCGCAGGAGCTGGCGGCGCTTCCGCTGGACGAGCGGCTCAAGCGGCGCATCATCGACGGTGAGCGCAACGGCCTGGAGGCCGACCTGGACGAGGCGATGGCCGGCGGCCGGTCCCCGCTGTCGATCATCAACGACATCCTTCTGGACGGCATGAAGGTCGTCGGTGAGCTGTTCGGCTCCGGGCAGATGCAGCTGCCGTTCGTGCTCCAGTCCGCCGAGGTGATGAAGACCGCTGTGGCGTACCTGGAGCCGCACATGGAAACCACCGAGGACGGCGGCAAGGGCCGGATCGTGCTGGCCACCGTGCGCGGCGACGTGCACGACATCGGCAAGAACCTCGTGGACATCATCCTGTCCAACAACGGCTACGAGGTCGTCAACATCGGCATCAAGCAGCCGATCAGCGCCATCCTCGACGCCGCCGAGCAGCACCGCGCCGACGCGATCGGCATGTCCGGGCTGCTGGTCAAGAGCACAGTCATCATGAAGGAAAACCTGGCCGAGATGGCCACGCGCGGGGTCGCGGAGCGCTGGCCGGTCCTGCTCGGCGGGGCGGCGCTGACCCGCGCGTACGTCGAGGACGACCTGCGGTCGATGTTCCCCGGGCAGGTGCACTACGCGCGGGACGCGTTCGAGGGTCTGTCCCTGATGGACAAGGTGATGACCGCCAAGCGCGGCGGCGCCCCGGTCATCGACCCGGAGCGCGAGGCGGCCCTGGCGGCCCGTCGTGCCCGCCGGGAACGACAGCGGTCCATGGTCACCGAGTCCCTGCCGGAGCTGCACGACTCGTCGGTCCGCTCCGATGTGGCGCTGGACGTGGAGGTGCCCACCCCGCCGTTCTTCGGCACCCGGGTGGTCAAGGGTGTGCCGATGGCCGACTACGCGGCGCTGCTCGACGAGCGGGCCACGTTCCGCGGGCAGTGGGGGCTCAACGGCGCCCGCGGCGGCAACGGCCCGTCGTACGACGAGCTGGTGGAGACCGAGGGTCGCCCGCGCCTGCGGTACTGGTTGGACCGGCTGATCGCCGACCAGATCCTCGAAGCGGCTGTGGTGTACGGCTACTTCCCCGCGTACTCCGAAGGCAATGACCTGGTGGTGCTCGACGAGAACGGGCACGCGGAGCGCGCCCGGTTCTCCTTCCCCCGCCAGCGCCAGGAGCGTCGGCTCTGCCTGGCCGACTTCTTCAAGCCCAAGGGCGACCAGCTCGATGTGGTCGCGCTGCAACTGGTCACCGTCGGGCAACCCGTCAGCGAGTACGCCGCGAAGCTGTTCGCCCGCAACGAGTACCGCGACTACCTGGAGGTGCACGGGCTGTCCGTGCAGCTCACCGAGGCCCTGGCCGAGTACTGGCACCGGCGCATCCGCGCCGAGCTGACCCTGCCCGACGGGCGTCCGCTGGGCCACGACGACCCGACGGACCTGGCGGGCATCCTGCGCAACGACTACCGGGGCTGCCGGTACGCGTTCGGCTACCCGGCCTGCCCCGACCTGGAGGACCGGGCGAAGATCGTGGACCTGCTGGGGTCAGAGCGGATCGGCGTGGAGCTGTCCGAGGAGTTCCAGCTGATGCCGGAGCAGGCCACCGACGCCATCGTGGTCCACCACCCGGAGGCGAGCTACTTCAACGCCAAGTGACGGCCGCAGCCTCGCTGACCTGCAATTACGGTCGAGCATCAGGTCAGCCTCGGCCTCTGACCGGGCCGGCCGGGCTGTCAGCGATGTCGTGTCTCAGGACCCGCGTGACAGATCAGTCTCAAGACGTGGGTGACACATTCGGCTGGATGCCCTCCTATCTGTGGCTCGACGGGGCCGTTGTAGACCCACCTGTCGCGCGCGGTGGCACGGAACCAGCGACGGCCCGTTCCGTTACTCCCGTCTCGGCCGCGTATCCGGGAGATTCGACCGCCGGTCCAAGCCAACCCCTGACGGTGGCTGCCACCGCGGCACGTGGCGGTTTGATCGGGACCATATGGCGGCCTTTTGACCAGACCAGCAGCATTTCTTCAGTGGTGCTGATCCTCGTCGTGACCATGGTGATCCGTCGGCCCTTCTGATCCCAGGTGTGCCACAACGCCCACCCCTGCGGCCGTGCCTCAACGCCGAGTCGCTCGCAGATGTCGATGTACTCCTGCTCGCTCAGGACGGTCGTGGGACGAACCAGGAGTGCTCCGGCTAGACCGACCAGCGGGGCGTCCGGTTCGACGCAGCCGTCATCCTCGAAGTGGTAGTGCCGCAGCTGGCGTCCCAGCGCGTTGACGGCACGCTGGAGAGGCGTCGCATCGTCAGGATCGGGATCAAAGCTCAGCCAGCCCTCGTCCAGCGCCCGATCGACGACGTCATTGGCAAGGAGCTCTATCTCGCGGAGGTACTCCGCGTCAGTTGGGTCGATATCCGGCACCAGTTCACCCTGCCAGGCGCGCTCACGGTCGTCCTCCCCATTACGTGCCACGCACGTCTGTTCTGGTGGCGGCGCAGCGACCGCCACCCGTGGCGTTCCCGCAACGCTGGCCGGTCTTCTTCCTGGCGCCGCACTTGCCAGCGTGCGGAACTCCCCCTCCAGGCGCGCATGTGAGGATGCCTACATGGAACGGACACTGGGGCGACGGGCGGCCTCGGACGCGGTAAGCGACCAGGGGTGGCGGTATTTGCTGGGCGCGTTGCGCACCTCGGTTCCCGTCGGTTCATTGGTCCAGGCAACCGAGGTGGTGGCTCGCGCGGTGGCGGCGTGCGGTAGCGACGCCGATCGGCACCTACGCGCTGACATCCGGCCGGACCGGGTGGTCCTGACTCTGCAGTCGTTGGATCAGGCGGCGCTTACCGCTTGCGACATCGACCTCGCGCATCGGCTTTCCGCCGCGATGCGGATCGTCGGGCTCCGGACGGATCCTGAGATTGGTACGGGAGCGCCGCGGTCGGTCCAGCTGGTGGAGATCGCTATCGACGCGCTCGACATCGCGGCGGTCCGGCCGTTCTGGAAGGCCGTGCTGGGCTACACGGATGAGGCGGGAGCCGACGGTCCCACGGATCCGATCGTCGACCCGGTCGGGCAGGGTCCGGCGATCTGGTTTCAGCACATGGATCAGCCACGCCCGGACCGGAATCGCATCCACTTGGACATCTGTGTCCCGCACGACGAGGCGCCACGACGGATCGAAGCCGCGCTGGCCGCCGGCGGTCGACTTGTATCCGCGTCCCATGCCCCCGCATTCTGGGTCCTCGCCGACATCGAGGGTAACGAGGCGTGTGTGACGACCTGGCAGGGCCGGGACGACTCGTAGACCGGGCTGACGCGTACGCCTCGAAAGCCACCGGGGACAGCTACGGCGGCGCGGGAAACCCTAGGCCTGTCGCGTGCCTGACGAAACCGTCCCAGCGCAGGCACGACAGGCGGACCTTGTTCCTCGGGCGTCCTGGTCGCCGTCGGTGGCATCCGACTGCCGGCGGTCGCACTCGAACTCAGGCAAAGCATGGACCATTGCCGCCAGGATGCCATGCGCGAGCGGAAGGCCGGCCAGCGCGCTGATCGCGAACCACGCCATGTCGTCGTGCTCCTCGGGTGCGCGGTTGGTCGGAGTGCCGGCCCAGTCCCCGATGTGCCAGACGCCCGCGTGAAGGGCGTCCGCACCAGTGCCGTCATGCACGACGCCCAGCCGTGCGGCGGACTCCGTCACGATGTGCACACCGAGTTCCTCGTGCATCTCGCGTCCGAGGGCCTGTAGTTCCGACTCACCCGCTTCGACCAGCCCGCCGGGCAGGTCCCAGACATCGGGGTAGGCCCGTTTGGTCGGCCTGCGGTGTACGAGCAGGACCGAGCCGTTTTCAACGAGTGCGCCC
The DNA here is from genome assembly GCF_049841615.1 of Micromonospora sp. DT63. Lineage (NCBI taxonomy): Bacteria > Bacillati > Actinomycetota > Actinomycetes > Micromonosporales > Micromonosporaceae > Micromonospora > Micromonospora sp. DT63. The sequence continues at coordinate 176,576 of NZ_JBNCKQ010000001.1, forward strand.
GTGACGACGACATGCATGGCGGGAGTAGAGCACAGGGATGCGACAGACTCGCCAGAGCCGAAGGGGGTGGAGCGTACCGCCGGCTCGGTGGCGATGCTGCCCGCGTTAGTGTTCCTCGATCATCGGCTCAGCCCAGGCCGCGTGACCGAACTCCCAGGTCCAGGTGATGCCGTCGGAGTCACCCGTGGCCAGGTTGGCGGCGGCGGCGATCAGATGTCGCCCTGCCGGCACGATGGCGACTCGCTGCCGGACTCGCTTCGCGTGGCGGATCCGGTACTTCAGGCCCTCGATGTCGACGACTCCGCACCCGTCGCCTGGCTGGTCGACGGCGGTCGACTCCACCGTGACGGGCCAGCCTTCCTTCTGGGCCTTGTAGAGCCAGACCTCGAAGGCGCGTTGCTTGCCGTCGTTCTCCGAGACCCGGGCGATGATCTCGATCGGGTCCGTCCGGTTGTCCATCGTTGTCCTCTTGCCGTGGGCGGGGAGTGCACCGTAACGGTCGGGCGCGCGGCGCGCGGCCTGTCACTCGTACCGGTACTTCAGCGCGTCCGCCTCGGCCTGCTCGATGTCGGCGATCGTCAGCTCCGGCATCCGCAGCTGGGCCAGCGTCACCTCGGCCGAGGTCGGCTGCGCGTCCGCTGGCAGCCACCGCTCCGGATCCCAGACTCCGGTGCGCAGGAGCGACTTGGGGCAGTGCGGGTAGACCTCGTCGATTCCCACCACCAGTGCACTGGCCGGCGGCTTGCCCACGGCGGTCAGCTGTGACAGCAGGTCGGGGCGAGTGGAGACGCAGGCCCGGCCGTTCACCCGAAGCGTCGTGGTGCGCCCCGGGATGATGAACAGCAGTCCGGCCCGTCCGGTGGCGATGACGTTCTGCAGAGTGTCCAGGCGCTTGTTGCCGGTCGCGTCCGGTATCGCCAGCGTCCGTGCGTCCAGGACGGCCACGAACCCGGCGGGGCCGCCGCGCGGGGAGACGTCGCAGTTGCCGTCGGCGTCCACGCTCGCGACCAGGACCAGCGATGCGCAGCCGATCAACGCTCGGGTCTGCGCGGTGAGTTCGGTCATCTGTTTCCGTACGGCCGCCTCGCTGGGTAGGGCGTAGGCCTGGCGCAGCGTCTGCTGGTCGGGCACGGCGTCGAGGCGGAGCGAGTCGAAGGCGGTGGCGGCAGGGGCTGGCGTCATGCCCCGACCCTATGGGGCACCCCGAAGCGGTGGGGCCCGTGCCTTCGGGCCGCAGCTCAGGGCGCTGCGCGGTCGCGGCCGACCCAGGTGGCGACGCACACCTCGTTGCCCTCCGCGTCGGCCAGAACCCACCACATTGGCGCGTGCGCGTCGGAGACCAGGTGGCCGCCGGCGGCCAGGGCGGCGGCGATGCGCGCCTCGGCCTGATCGTGCGGAACAGCGATGTCGAGATGCATGCGGTTGCGCTGCGGGCGGGGCTCGTCCATCTGCTGTACGCCGAAGCCGGGGCCGCGGCGCGACGGGTCGTAGAGGTAGTCGTCGCCGATCTGGGAGTAGCCGAGCACCGCACGCCAGAACGGCAGCACGTCGGCGCCGACGAGCGCGTCGAGGGTGAGATTGATGACCTGCACGGCGGTCGGATCGGCGGAGAGGCCCCGCTCCCTGGCGGCGGTCGAGATCCGCCGGGCCAGCCCGGCATCGCGCCGGGACAGGGACACGGTGACCCCGGTGCCGCGTAGGTCGATTGCCAGAATTCGCTGCTCGGCCTCGTCGACGAGTCGGCCGATCTCATCGACGAGAGCGATGCCCTCGGTCAACGATCCGGTGGGGAAATGGGCGGAGACCAGGTGATACAGGCAGCGCCAGTCCTCCACACCGTCGGCTGCGTGAAACTCACCTGCCGTGATCTGCCGAATCATGCCGGCGAACCTAACATCGGACGCCCCAACTCCGGGGGCGGTTGTCCTGGCGGCGACCATCGAGTGGACTCGTAGGATCTGCCGATGATCGAACCTTCGCCGGTCACCCGGTCGTCGCTGCGCCGTGTCTCGCCGATAGTGGCACCGATGTCGGTGGCGACACCTCCGGTCCGAGCCTGGTCCGACGAGCAGTGGAAGCGGATCACACTCGGTTACCGGGCCCGCGACATGGACGAGAAGTGGAACGTGTTCGTTGGCGCATCTCCGCGCTGGGGGCGCTGACCACTCAGGAGTCGGGACGCACCGACCTGCCCGCGGGGGTCGTCGAACACAGCGCGCTCGGGCTGAGATCACCTCGGTAGGTCGATCCGGCGATGCGACCCAACCAGGCCGCCATTGCGTGTCGAGAACGCCCTGGCGGCTTCGTCTCAGGGGAGGATGCGACCACGGCGGCGCACCAGAGCGAGGAGATCCCCCATGGCGATCCAGCGGATGGACAACGTCCTCATTGTTGTCAACGACCTTGACGCTGTCATCGCGTTCTTCGTCGAACTCGGCATGGAGTTGGAGGGCAGGGGGCCGGTCGAGGGGCGGTGGGTGGAGCGTGTGATCGGCATCGACGACGTCCGGCAGGAGGTGGCGATGCTGCGGACCCCGGACGGTCACGGCAAGGTCGAGCTGGCGATGTTCCACACGCCGAAGGCGATCAGCCAGGCACCGGAGAACGCGCCCGCGAACACGCTGGGGATTCGCCGGATCATGTTTGCCGTCGACGACATCGAGGACGTCATCGCCCGGCTGCGCGCCCACGGGGCCGAACTCGTCGGCGACGTCGAGCGGTACGAGGACATCTTCCTGCTCTGTTACGTGCGTGGCCCGGAGGGCATCATCGTCGGGCTGGCCGAACACCTCGACTGAGCCGCGAGAGTCAGGCCCCGACCTCGGCGACCATGGTGTCCGCGTTCTCGAACGACTCGACCGTGCGGAACCCCTCGGACGCGTAGAGACGGACGGCCGCGTTCGCCCGCTCCACGCTCAGCGACACGGTACGGATGCCGCGGTCCCGGGCGGCGTCCAGGACGGCGCGCAGCAGCGCCCGGCCGACACCCCGCCCTCGCCAGGCTCGGAGCACTCCGATGGTCAGCTCCGGCACGTCGTCGGCGACGTACCCGTAGCCGGGATCTTCGGCGCTCAGGTGGCGGAACCAGGCGGCGCCGAGCGGCCGGTGAGCGGGGTCGACCGCGACCACACCGACGTCGGTGGGCCGCATCCACCCCGTGACGTAGTGGGCCAGCGCGGGATCGGCGAGGATCCGCTCGCGCGGCCAGTCGCGCTCGGGTAGCCAGTTGACGGCCTCGACGAGAATGTCCACCAGGAAGTCGGCGTCGGCCGGGGTGGCCGCGCGGATGTCGAAGTCGGTCACCGCGCAAGCCTCGCACGCGTACGCCGACCTGGCCGGCCACCCCTTCTGTGTGTTCGTCGGCTGACGGCGCGGTCCGACTCGCCGCTACACGGCGAAGGTGAATTCGAAGGTGCCCGCCTCGACGCGACTGACGAACTCGCTCACGTCGTCGGCCTGCCGGACGGCGCTGTCCCAGCCACCGCTCGTGAGGTCCACCAGCAGCACCGGCATGGTCTCGCTTCGCAGGTCGAGCACGAGTTGCTCCCGGGCGCCGTCACCGCCGATGATCGCGATACCTGGGTGGGTGTCGTCGCCCGACACGTCCCCCAGCTCGATCGTCTGGCGGGGCGTGTTGAGCCAGACGTAGGTGCCGGTGGTCATCCAGCCTCGTCGTAACCACGACCCACCCTGCAGATAGCTGCGCCAGGCGGCGGGCAGAGCACGACCCAGCGCCACCTCGGCGTCGGTGAACTCCTGGTCGTCCACCGGGCCGCGGTAGTCGGCCTCCTCGACGATCGCGCCGACGATGTGGTCGTTGAAGGCGTCAAGCTCCTCGGCGGGGATCCAGTACTCCAGGACGTCCCGGCCGCCGACCTGGTGGACGTCGTAACGGTCCAGGTACGACCGCTGGACGTCGAACCGGGTCACGTATCCGACGCCCCCGGCGGGAACGTTCCAGTCCCGCGCGATCTTCGTGGCGTACCAGCGGTTGAGCACCGGATAGAAGATCGGCTGGTCGGGAAGACGTGGTGGCCAGGCACGCCACCCGGACGCCGCCACGAGGTCGAGTTCGGCCTGCCCGGTGGGCCGCCACAGGGTGATCGTCTCGGCGGTGTCGATGGCCTGCTCCTGGGCGTAATCGTGCGACTGGTCGTTCCCCCGTGATCACGGTGTGGAAGCCGATCACGCTAGCAGCAGCCGCGTGGAGGAGCCGGCCGGCGTCGGGTGGCGGGAGTGTGCCGCTGAGAGCGAACATGCGCCACGGCGGAGCGTGCGGTCCCTACGATGTCCGAAGAGGTGGCCGCTGTGAACGGGGATGACCATGCCGGAACCGCGCGCTTTCTGGCTCGACGAGAACTTCGACCGGGAGCACGGCGTTGACGGTCGTGGCCGTTACGAGGCCGAGGTGCTGAGGCGGATCGACGAGTTCGCTCCCAGCTGGGACGACATCGCGCCGGTGAGTTTCGCGGCGACCGCGTGGCGGATCGCGGGTGAGCTGGAGCCGGGTTACGTCCGCTGGCACCGGCGGATCCTGTCGGCGTCCTGCGCGCGCAGCCCGTGGGACGGGGGCATGGTGTGCGCGGTCACGGTGATCTCCCGCTGGCCGGCGGAGCTGACCTGGACCAAGCAGTGGCAACGCGACAGGGGCTGGCAGGACTGGCCGCGGATGTTCGGCCAGTACACGACCCCGTCGGAGCAGGACGTGACGCGCCGCCCGCACCTGCGCGCGCTGCTCCAGGTCGAGGCGCCGGTTCCGCTCGGTGAGCTGCCGCCGGCGCCTGCCGGGCCGCAGGATCAGGTGGCGGCCGCGGCGCGCAGGGCGGTAACGGTGCTGGCCCGGGAGCTCAACGACCTCCTCGCGCCGATGATCGGCCAGCTCGAGGCCGGCGTGCCGGCCGACTCCTGAGAGCCGCCGGACTGCCGGCGGCGACGCCGCCGAGACCGAACGGCGGGCGGCCGGCGACACGAGCGGGGAGTCCGGGGCGACGGTTGCCGCCCCGGACTCCACAGCTCACGCGGTCCGGTAGGCCCGCAGCACCGTCTGCGTCACCGTGTTGCCGGCGGTGTCGGTGGCCGTCACGCGCAGCGACACGAAACCGGCCCGCCGTGGGTGCGCGATGAGCGCGGCGCCGCCCACCACCGGCAGTGCGACCCACGTCCTGCCGTCGTCGAACGACGCCGAGACGCCGAGCTTCCGGTTGGGCGCGGCCGAGGAGCCGGCCTGCCGGTCCAGGCTCACCGGAATGGCCATGATCCGGCCCGCCCGGGCGGTGTTGGTGTCGTCGAGCTTCGGCGTCGGGCGGGCCGTGGTCAATGGCAGCCGCTGCGGCGCCGAGGTGTGCGCGGAGGTGAACGTCCAGGCCACCGCGACCGACGTCGACAGCGTGTCCGGGGCGCCGCGCCGGGCGGTCGCCTCCAGCCGGTAGTCGGCCTTGCCGGCGGGCACCGTGAACTCCGCCCACGGACTGTCCGAGGTGCCGATCCGGGTGCCGTTGCGGAACAGCCGGACCTCGACCGGCAGGTCGTCGCGGCTGGCGGGCCGGCCGGTCGCGTCACCGAACAGCGGCAGCGACGCGATCGAGATGGTGTCGCCGTCGCGCCCCGCGTACCCCAGGGGGCTCAGGGTCGGCGCCTGGGTCACCGACGGGCCGAACGGTGCCGCATTCCAGGTCTGGGTGTACGTCCGTCCCGGTTGGAGGGACGACTCCTGCATGGTGGAGTTGTCGCCCTCGACGAACGTGGAGGTCCAGGTGAGACCGCCGTCGGTGTTGTAGTACTCCGTGCCGTGAAAGGGCAGGTCGATGGGCGTGTGCGACCCGATCGGGCCGGATCCACCGGTCGCCGCCGCGCGGTGGAAGCGGACCGCCGTCGCCGTGCTGGACTGGCGGCGGTAGGTAGCGGTGACGGTGGCGAGGTTCTTCGGCGTCAGCTTCGTCGACAGGCCGGTGAACATGTCGCCCTGGCGGACGTAGGCGAGGTCGTACGTGTAGGGGCTGTTGCGGAAGGTCCCGTCCCGACCGGGGCGGGCGAGCCCGACGCCGAGCGTCGCGGTGAACTCGGGGGCGGCGACGGCGGGTCCGATCCGGCCGAAGAACACGTCCGCGAACGACACCCCGCTGAGCTGGACGCCCGGGTAGCGCAAGCCGTCGTCCCAGTTCGCGCTCACGTTGATCGCGGTGGGCGCGGCGTCGCGCTGCGGCACGGTCAGTGCGACGGGCCTGGCGGTACGGGCGTCGACGGCCTCGGTCACCGGGCCGTGGACGTCCAGGACCGGCTGGACGAGCAGCGTCGAGGCGCTTCCCTCGTGGATGGTGCTGTAGAGCGCGTAGCGGCCGACGGGCAGCCGCAGCGTGCCGCCGCCCGGCTCGGCGGTGAGGGTGCTGAACTCGCCGGTGGTGAGGTTCGCCGCGACTGTCGTGTACTCGGTGGCCGGTTTCCCGTCCCGACCCGTGTGGGGGAGCGCGACGTCGTAACTCTCGATCTCGCGGTTGAGGGCGAACGGCGTGCGTACCCGCAGGTCGCCGGCGCCGGTGGCGACCACGGCGCCCTGGTAGACGCCGTCGGCGGCGTCGACCCGGGTGTCCACGGTGATCGTGGCCTCGGCCCGTCCGCCGGCCGGCACCACGAGCGTGGTCGGGCTGACGGTGAGCATGCCGGCCGGCGCGGGGGCGACGGTCAGCGACAGGGTGACCGGCGCGGCGCCGGTGTTGCGGTAGCCGACGACCCGGGTGACGGGGGTGTCGTCGGCGTGTGGCCAGCGCTGGACGGGAAAGTCGATGGCGGCCACGTCGGCGGCGACCGGCTGGGCGACCGCGCGGGCGATGTCGACCCGTCCGGCGCCCTGCTCGTAGAGGGTGTCCGCGCCGGTCGGCTTGGCCGAGTCCATCAGCGCTGCCTTGAGCTGCGGGCCGGTCCAGTCCGGGTGCTGGCCGGCGAGGATCGCGGCGCTGCCCGCCACGTGCGGGGTGGCCATCGACGTGCCCGACATGGTGGCGTAGTCGCCGCCGGGGGCCGCCGCGACGATGTCGACGCCCGGCGCGCTGATCTCGGGCTTGATGTGATTGTCGCCGACGCGCGGGCCCCGGCTGGAGAAGTACGCCCGCTGGTCGTCGGCGTCGACGGCCGCCACGGCGAGCGCGTCGTCGGCGGACGCCGGCGAGGACACGGACTTCGGCTTGCCCTCGTTTCCGGCGGCGACCACGAAAAGCGTGCCGTACTGGCGGCTGAGGTCCTGCACCGCCGTCTCCAGGGGGTCGAGGCCGGGCGCGTCGTCGCCGCCCACGCTCAGGTTGACCACCCTGGTCTGCGGGGCGAGCCACTGCATGCCGGTGATGATGTCCGAGTCCTGGCACTCGGTGGTGGCGCAGACCTTGCCGACGAGCAGCTTCGCACCCGGCGCGACGCCCCGGTACCGGCCACCGGACGCGGCGCCGCTGCCCACGATTGTCGACGCCACGTGGGTGCCGTGCCCGACCGCGTCGGCGGGGTCGCCGCCGCCGGTGAAGTCCCGGACCTCGGTGAGGTGCCCGGCGAAGTCGGGGTGGGTGGCGTCGATGCCGGTGTCCAGCACGCCGACGGTGACGCCGGTGCCGTCGAAGCCGGCCTGCCAGGCCGCCGGGGCGCCGATCTGCGGCACGCTGCGGTCCAGCGTCACCCGCCGCTTGCCGTCGAGCCAGATGGCGCTGACCCCGTCGGTGAGCGTGCGGGCCATCGACGTGCCCCGGGTGAGCGACGACCACAGCGTCACCCGGTCGTCGCGGCCCGCCCGCACCGCGAGGGCGTGGGCGGCGGGCAGGTCGGCCCGCACACGCCCGTCGCCTCCGAGGGTAGCGGTCCGCGCCCCCGCCGCGCCCTTTGCGGGGTACGCCACCAGCAGCGGCAACTCGGCCGCCCGGTCGTCGTAGCCGAACTCGGCGAGCGTGGTGAGGTCGAACAGCCGCCGGTCGAGCCGCCCGTCGCGCAGGAGCGGCATGGCGTCCACCGGGATGACGAACTGGTGGCCACCCTCGCGGCTTGTCACGAACCGCATCGCGGTCCGTCCCGTTCCCCGCTCGATCGCCGGGCGGCCGGCCGCGTCGACGGACACCCGGTCGCCGGTGATCAACGTGAAGGTGCCGGGCGTGCCGGGCCTGCTGGGCGTGCCGGAGACGGTGGCCGCCGGCCGCACCTGCGCGCTCGCCGGGTTGGCCGTCAGGCCCGCCGCGACCAGTGCTGTCGCGAGCACCCCGGCCGTCAGGGCGCGTCGTTGACGTCGTCGCACATCGTCCTCTCCGCCACGGGCGTCTCCCGGGACGGCACGATGACGCCTGGGCCCGCCCGCCGGTTGATCTTCGCGGGTGTGACCGTGGTCACAAACCGACCCCGCCGAGGGGCGGCCGGATCGACGCGGCGAGTTCCATGCGCGGTGACCAGGGGGACGAGGCTTCGGAGGGGCGCAGGTCGGATGCGTGATGCTGAGGAGTTCGATGCCCTCTACGCCGCCTGCGCCGGGCGGATCGTGGGTCACGTCTACGCGCTGACCGGCAACCGCAGCGAGGCCGAGGACGCCGTCGCGGAGGCGTTCATGCGGGCCTGGCAGCGCTGGCACACCGTCCGGGAGGCGGACAGCCCGGAGGCGTGGGTCCGCGCGGTGGCCTCCCGGGCGGCGGTGAGCAGCTGGCGTAAGACGTTCAACCGGATCCGTGCCCACCACCGGGCCGCCGTCGACCAGAGCGTGCCCGGCCTCAGCGAGGACCACGTGGCGCTGATCCAGGCGTTGCAACGGCTCAGCGCCAACGAGCGCCGCGCCGTCGTGCTGCACCACCTGAACGACCTCAGCGTCGCCGAGGTGGCAGCCGAGATGCGGGCGCCCGTCGGGACCGTCAAGACGTACCTCGCCCGTGGTCGCCGCGCGATGGCCGGGTTGCTGACCGAGGCGAACCAGGAGGGAACCTCCCATGGCTGATCCGCACGACGACCTGCGGGCGATAGTCGACGAGGTCCGACGCGTCACCACCCTGCCCCCGGCTTCGACGCTGCGGGGGCGCAGCGACCGGCGGCGGCGACGTCGCGCAGCCGTCACCGGCGTGGGGCTGGCCGTGCTGGTCGCGACCGTCGGCACCACAGTGCTGCGGGTACGCGCCGACGTCACGACGCCGACCGGTGGCCCGGCGGGCGTGGTGTCGCCCCCCACCCCGAGCGAGACCACCCCGGCCGAGACCACCCCGAGCCAGACCGCACCGGCGGGACCGCAGGACATCCTCGCCGGTCGCCGACAGGTCCGGATCGTGGTTCCCGGCCTCGGCGGGGCAGCGCTGGCGACCGACCCGGACGGCGACCGCGTACGGGCCACCGCCGGGGCGGGCGTCGACGACCGGGCGCTGTGGGTCCTGCGGCCGGCGGGAAAGGCGTTCCGGATCGAGGCGGCCACCCCGGCCGGAGCCGGCCAGGTCTGCATGACCGTCGTGCACGACGCCGCGCCGGGCAGCGTCCGTGCCCGCGGCTGTGACCCGGACGCGGCGACGCAGCTCTTCATCATCGACCGGGTCGCCGACGGCAGCTACTCGATCCTTCAGGGCAGGCGCTACGTGCAGGTCGTCGACGGCACGAACGCCCTCGTCCCCGACCTGCCGGAGGCCCTGACCACCACCTACGAGTTCGAGGACCGGGGCTCGTCGGGCTCCTGACCGGCGGCGTCCCGGCACTGTGGTGCGGGGCCGGTCCACTGTCGACTCCGCGGGGTCGGGCTCAGGAGACCAGGGTGCCGCCGTCGATGGTCACCACCGTGCCGGTGCTGTAGGTCGCCCGCAGCAGATAGACGAACGTCTCGGCGACCTCCTCCGGCTCGCCCACCCGACCCAGCGGAAGTGACTCGCCGAGCTGGGCGTACATCTGCTCTCGGGTCTCCTCCGTCAGGGAGTCCCACAGTGGCGAGCGGATCACGCCGGCCGAGACGGCGTTGACCCGGATCGGGGCGAGTTCGACGGCGAGCGCGCGGACCAGGGCGTCGATCGCCCCGGTGATGCTGGACGGGACCGTCCAGCCGGCACTCGGCCGGTGGTTGGCGGTGCCGGTGGTGAGGGTGATCGACCCACCGGGCCGCAGGTGCGGCAGCGCCGCGTTGACAGCGGACAGGGCGCCGAAGTACCGCAGGTCGAAGGCGGCACGAGCGGCGGCGAGGTCGAGGGCGTCGACGGACATCAGCGCGAGTGGCTCGCCGGCGGTGTAGACGAGGTGGTCGAACGGGCCGATGTCCTGGAACAGTCGGGCCACGTCGGCGGGGTCGGTCAGGTCGGCCACGTACCCCTGGGCGCCGCTCGGCAGGGTCGCCAGGGCGCGGTCCACGCTGCGCTGGTTGCGGGAGGCGACCACGACCTGGGCGCCCTCGCTGGCGGCCCGGACGGCGGTGGCGAGCCCGATTCCCGATGTTCCGCCGAGTACGACGACGCGCTTGTCGCTGAGGCTCATGATCGTGTCCTTTCGGATCCGTGGTGGGGACGGTTCCCACCATGCGCCGACTCCGTCGCCCTCGTCCAAGACCTCTTTCACCTGCTGTGATGCCCGGAGGGTATCGTGGGACAGGTCGCATGCGGGGGCGGACGGGGGAACCGGATGGATGTCGATCTGCGCAAGCTCCGCTACTTCGTGGCGGTCGCCGAGGAGCTGCACTTCGGGCGGGCCGCGGCGCGGCTGCACATCGCCCAGCCGGTCCTGTCGCGCCAGATCCGGGCGTTCGAGCAGGAACTACGCGCCGAGCTGTTCGTCCGGGACCGCCGCTCCACCGTACTGACCGAGGCCGGTCGTCAACTGTTGACCGACGCCCGTCCGCTGCTCGCCTCGGCCGAGGCACTGCACCGACGGGTGCAACGGGCCGCGCACGGCAGGTCGACGTTCACCATCGCGTTCATGCCCGGCATCATCGTCACCGCCGAGGCCCGCGCGATCGCCGAGCGGCACCCCGACCTGTCCGTCGATGTCGTGCGCACCTCCCCGCGCGATCAGGCCGACGTGGTACGCCAGGGACGCGCCGACGTCAGCTACGTACGCCTTCCGGTCGACAAGCGCGGCCTGAGCCTGCGCCCCCTGTTCAGCGAACCGCGGGTCGTGGTCCTGCCTCGCGAGCACCGTCTGGCCGGCAAGGAGTCGGTCGACCTCGCCGAGCTGGTCGAGGAACGGCTTCTCCAGGACCCGGACGTGGTGCCCGAGTGGCGGGACCTGCCGAACCGTCCGAGCGACAGCGATCCCCGCCCTCGGCCCGTGCTGTCCTCCGTCGAGGAGAAGCTGGAACACGTCGCCGCGGCCGCGGGAATGGTGATCCTGCCGCTGTCGATCGCGACGTTCTACACCCGACCGGACGTCGCCCACGTGGCCGTCGACGACCTCGGGCCCAACCAGGTGTGCCTGGCCTGGGCCGAGGACAATCGATCACCGCTGGTGCGGGAGTTCGTCGACCTCGCCACGCGGCAGGCGCAGGCGGCCGGCCGCGGGTCCGCGGGCAGGGATGGCTGGTGACTACGCTCGGGGCATGTTCCGTGCGGCCCGGCCCGATGACTTCGCGCAGATCATCCGCCTCTACCGGCAACTGAACCCGGACGATCCGGTGGTGGACGACGGATCCGACGAGGCGGCCTTTGCGCAGATCGTGGGCTCACCGGGGCTGCACCTGTTCGTCCTGGAACGGGACGGGGTCGTCGTCGCCACGACGTACCTCAACGTGATCCCCAACATCAGCCGGTCGGCGTCGCCCTACGCCGTCATCGAGAACGTCGTCGTCGAAAAGTCCCGGCGCGGCACCGGTCTGGGCCGGCAGATCATGGCCGGTACCCTCCAGGCGGCGTGGGACGCCGGCTGTTACAAGGCGATGCTGATGACGGGCTCACGCGACCCGTCGACCCACGCCTTCTACCGCGCCTGCGGGTTCTCGGCCGACGTCAAGACCGCGTACCTCGCCCGTCCGCCCCGATCCACGAGCTAGGCGGGGAAGGTCTCGCGCAGCGCGGCGTCCAGCGACCGACCGGTCGTCGGCTCGACGAACAGTTCGGCGAGCAGCAGGTCCGCGAGGTAGGTGGGGTTGATGCCCGACTCCTTGCCGCCGAGGCCCTGCATCGCGCCGCCGAGTCGCAGGGCGACAGTCGCCGCGCCGGCCGGCAGCCGGGCGACCCGGCGGCGTCGGCCCACCGACTCCGCGATGCGCCCGATCATGTCGTGCCAGGTGAGGTTCTCGTCGGCGACCGGGATGTCCGCGCCGCTTGCCTGCTCCAGAGCGTCCGCAGTGACCTCGGCGACGCTGCGCGCCGAGGCCGCGGCGCTCCCGCCGTTCGGGGCGACCAGAGGGGTACGCGACCGTGCCCACCGGTCCAGCGGCCCGGCCCAGTTCGGCAGCCGGTCGCCGGAACGACCGAAGACGAACGGCAGTTCGAGGACGGCGACCGGCAGGTCCGGGCCGGCCGCCGCGCGTCCCTCCCGGGCCTGCTCGACCCGGCACCTGATGTACGTGTGCCGCTCGGCGAGCCGCCACTGTGGATGCCGCCGGTCGAAGTAGGTGTAGTAGGAGCCCAGCACGGCGCCGCGGGTGAGGCCCTCGGCGCGGGCGGCGGTGAACAGGCGCACCACCGGATCGACGTTGTCGCGGCGGAACTGCGGATAGATCGGCTTGGGCAGCGGCCGCTGCTCGTCGGTGCGGGTGCCGTACACGACACCGTCGTGACCGGCGAGCACCGGCCGCAGCTCCTCGATCGAGGCGGACCCGACATCGAGCAGGTGGTCGACGCCCGGCTGGGCGGTCCGCGCCACCGAGGTGGTGGTGTGGCCGCGCTCGCGCAGCACGTCCACGATCTGCGCGCCGATCAGGCCGCTGCCACCCACCACGAGGATTCGCACGCTGCATCGTCCACTCTGGAACAGGGTGCTTGTCAAGCCACGGTGCGAGCCGACCCACGCCGGCCCGAGGCGACGGCCGGAAAAGGAGCCGGGGCGGACGGTTCGCACCGCCCGCCCCGGACTCCCGCCGTTCAACGGCCCAGCCGCCGACCAGGCCGGGTACCGCCGCCTAACTGCCCAGGACGAACTTCTCCCAGGCTCCCACCGACGTGCGGTTGGCGATCAACGAGCTCGCCCCGGCGTTCTCGGCGCACACGATCTGGTTGTTGACCGTGGCGCGCAGGCTCACCGTCCCATCCGAGTTGGTGATGAGCTGGAACGTCTCCGACGTCCCGATCGACGTGCCGCTGGCGACCAGCGCTCCCGCGCCCGCGTTCGTGGCCGAGACGTAGAGACCGTTGGCGCGCGACCGCAGCGCGATGTTGCCGTTGCCGGCGTCCACCCGGTCGAACTGCTCGGTGCTACCGACGCTGGCCTTGTTGGCGATCAACGCGGTGGTGCCGACCGCCGACACGTACTGGTTGTTGATTTGGGCCCGCAGCGTGGTCACCGGCGTGCTGGCGGTGCCGGTGGCGAAGGTGAACGCGTCGACGTCGAACAGGTAGCCCGACCCGCCCTTGAACACCAGGTACAGCGTTGTCGACGCGCTGGGCGGGTTGCTGATCGTGCCGGACACCTCGGTGAAGGTCTCCCAGTTGCCGGTCACCGGCACCGTGACAGTGCCCAGCAGGGTGCCGGTGGCCGAACCGGTCCGCACCTCGATCGTGCCACCCGCCCCGGCCGACGACGCCCGCACGGTGATGCGGTTCGCACCGGTCAGGTTGTACGGCTGGTACGAGATCCAGTCGTTGTTCTCGATGAACCCGGCGGTACGACCACCCTCGGCGCTGGTGTGGTCGGTCGCCTGCACACCCGACTGGGCGCCGAAGTGCTCACCCTGGCGGTGCTTCGGTTGCAGGGTCTTGATGCTGTGCGTGGTCAGCCCGCCGTTGTCGGTGTAGGCGGCGTCGAAGACCCCGTAGATGTTGGCCGCCGCGTCGTGCTCACCGTCGGTCGGGACGGTGATCGAGCCGCTGCACCCGTTCTTCGAGGTGATCTGGTGGGCGTGGCTGTCGTGGCCCAGCGCGTACGTCATGCTCACCTTGGAACAGTCGATGGTGCCGTCCTGTGGGTCGCTCACGCTGATCTGGTACGACACGGTGTCACCGAAGCTGAACAGCTGCCCGTCGACGGGCGAGGTCAGCGTCACCGTCGGCGCGGTGTTGCCCACGGTGACGACAAGGCTCGCCGTGCCGGACAGGCCGGTCGGGTCGGTGACCTTCAACGTGGGGGAGTAGGTGCCGTTGGTGGTGTACGTCTTGGTGGGGTTGGCCGCCGTCGACGTGGTGCCGTCACCGAACGTCCACAGGTAGCTCAGCGCCCCGCCCTCGGGGTCGGAGCTGCCGGCGGACGAGAAGTTCACGGTCAACGGGTTGGCCCCCGACGTCGGGTTCGCCGAGGCGACCGCGATCGGGTTGCGGTTGCCGCCGCCGATGTACTCGATCCGGAACAGCGCCTGGTTGTTCGAGCCCGTGCCGTAGTCCAGCACGTACAGCGCGCCGTCCGGGCCGAAGGCCATGTCCATGACCTGCGTGCCGCTCCACGGGAACGAGGAGATCTCGCCGCGGGAGCCGTCGGAGTTGATGGCGATGGGCTTGATCCAGCGGCGGCCGTACTCGCCCGCGAAGAACAGGCCGTTCAACGACTGCGGGAACTTGACGCTGGAGTTGAGCGAGGCGTCGTAGCGGTACACCGGCCCGGCCATCGGCGACTCGGAGCCGCTGCCGAACTCCGACGGAGACCCGGAGTCGCCGGCGTACTTGATCCAGGCCGGCTTCGCCGCGGGCAGCGTGCCCAGGCCCGTGTTGCGGAACGAGTTGTTGGTCGGCCCGCCCGTGCAGTTGTACTTCGACTGCGACGGCCCGGACGGGAAGGTGTATTCATTGTATGTTTCGGTGCTCGTGTTGCTGCCGGTGCAGTACGGCCAGCCGAAGTTGCCGGGCGCCGTGATGCGGTTGAACTCCACCTGACCCTGCGGACCGCGGCTGGTGTTGGTGCTCCCGGCGTCCGGGCCGTAGTCGCCGACGTAGACGACGCCTGTCGCCTTGTCGACGCTCATCCGGAACGGGTTGCGCAGACCCATCGCGTAGATCTCCGGACGGGTGTTGGCCGTGCCGGGCGCGAACAGGTTGCCCGACGGGATCGTGTACGTCCCGTCCGCCTGCGGCTTGATCCGCAGCACCTTGCCCCGCAGGTCGTTGGTGTTTCCCGCCGAGCGCTGGGCGTCGAACTGCGGGTTGCGGTTGGTCCGCTCGTCCAGCGGCGCGTAGCCCGACGACTCGAACGGGTTGGTGTCGTCACCGGTGGTCAGGTACAGGTTGCCGGCGGCGTCGAAGTCCAGGTCACCGCCGACGTGGCAGCACTGCCCGCGGTCGTTGGCGACCTGGAGCACGATCTTCTCGCTGCTCATGTTGACCGTGTCGTCGCTGTTGAGGGTGAACCGGGACAGCCGCAGGTGCCCCTTCCACCGGTCCCAGTCCGACTGCGTGCCGGTGGTGGGGGCGTCCCCGGACGGGGTGCTCAACGTGGGCGAGTAGTACAGGTAGATCCACCGGTTGGTGGCGAAGTTGGGGTCGACGGCGACGCCCTGCAACCCCTCCTCGTCGTGCGTGTAGACGGACAGGGTGCCGGAGACCTTGGTGTTGCCGGCCACGTCGGTGACCCGCAGGACGCCGTTGCGGGCGGTGTGCAGCACCGAGCGGTTGGGCAGAACGGCCAGGGACATGGCCTCGCCCAGCTCGGCCGAGCCGGTGGCGAGTTTGACCTGCTGGTAGTCACTGGCGGGAATCACCACCGCCTGCGCGGCGGTGGAGGGCGCGACTACTGCCAGGGTCACACTCGCGACGGTGGTGACCGCCGCGACGAGTGCCCGGGACCAGCGCCGGGATTTCGAAAGCATGATCGTCCTTCCTCGACGACCAGGGCCGGGGCGTGCGGGGGCGCACCACGGCCAGGTGAGGGTGGTGGGGAGCTAGCCGCGGAGCGGTCAGTTGGTGACGAAGTCGAACTTCTCCCACTGACCGATGGAGGTCCGGTTGGCGATCAGCGGGGACTGGCCAGCGTTGTCGGCGGCCACGTACCGGCTGTTCACGGTGGCCCGCAGACTCACCGTGCCGTCGGAGTTACGGATCAGCTGGAACGTCTCCCACGCGCCGGCGGTGGCCCGGTTGGCGATCAGCGCCGAGGCCCCGGCATTCTCCGCCGCGACGAACTGTCCGTTGCTCTTGGCGCGCAGCGCGACGTTGCCGTTGGCGAGGTTGACCACCTCGAACCGCTCACTGGTGCCGGCGGAGGTCTTGTTGGCGATCAGCGGCGTGGTGGCGTTGGGGGCGCTGACGTACTGGTTGTTGGCGCGGGCCCGCAGGGTGGAACCGGTCGCGGCCGGCGGCGGGGTGGTCGGCGGGGCCGTGGTCGGCGGCGGGGTGGTCGGCGGCGCCGTGGTCGGCGGCGGGGTGGTCGGCGGCGCCGTGGTCGGCGGCGGAGTGGTCGGGTTCGTCGACCCCGGCGAGCAGTTGGCGCTCACCGAACCCGCGGCGACCTGCAGGCCACCGAGCAGCATCCGGGTGAAGTTCGGGTCGCTGTACGACGCCTCGGTGTGCCCGAGACCCGTGTACCAGGCCCGCCCACCGCCGTACGCCTTGCACCAGGTGATCGGGTGGTCGCCGTTCATGTTGCCGCCGCTGTAGGACGACTCGTCGAGGCTGGCCAGGACCCGCGCGCTGGACCGGGGGTTGGTGCGGTAGTTGTACCACTCGTCGGAGCGGACCCAGGTGGCGCCGAGGTGCGCGGTCGACGGGTTGGTCCGGTCCTCGATCTTCACGGTCGCGGTCTGGATCGCCGGGTGCGAGTCGAACCACGCACCGACGAGTTGGCCGTACCACGGCCAGCTGTACTCGGTGTCGGCCGCGGCGTGCACGCCGACGTACCCGCCGCCGGCGGCGATGTACTGCTCGAAGGCCGTCTGCTGGCTGGAGTTGAGGACGTCGCCGGTCGTCGACATGAAGACCACTGCCTGGTACTGGGCCAGGTTGGAGGTGGTGAACTGGCCGGCGTCCTCGGTGGCGGTCACGCTGAAGCCGTTGGCAGCGCCGAGCTGCTGGATGGCCGCGACCCCGGTCGGGATGGACGAGTGCCGGAAGCCGGCGGTCTTGCTGAACACCAGCACCTTGGTCAGCGGTGCGGCCGAGGCTGTCGTGGGAAGGGTTATCAGGCCGGCCATCAACACGGCCAGGCCGGTGACGAATGCCAACAGGCGGGGACGGGAACGCATGGTCCTGCTCCTTAGCTGAGCGTCGACCCCGAGGGGTGCGCGAGGGCACGCCCGGGGCCAGGGTGGCGGTGGTGCGGAAGCCGGGCCGCCGATGCTCGGCTGATGTGGAGCGGTGATGTGGAGCGGTGGTGACGTGCGATTGGCCAGCCGATGACTCCGACCAACCTCTGTGGACGGTCACGGTGCATCGACTCACATCGCTGACGCAGTAAACCTCCGATGTCTGCGCCCCGTCAAGCCCACCCGCTCCGGCCTGGGACGCACCACGGCACCCTCAGCGCCGGAGTCGGGGCGGGACGTAGGGTCGGCGGTATGTCCACCGACGAAGATCGCGAGCGCCTCGCCGGGCAGCTCGCGGCGCTGCCGGTCCGTGAGCTGGTCGACGTCCTGCGGCGTGCCCTGCCGGGGTTCACGCAGGAGGCGTACGGCATGCGAACGGTGCTGACCCTGGCCAGCGTCACCTGGTTCGAGGACGACGTCGAGCCGGGCCTCGGCGTCGAGCTGGTCGCCTGGCCCGATCGCGACTACTACGGCGGCGGGCTCGGCCTGGATCAGGGCCTGTGGGAGAACGGCAGGTGTCCACGCTGCGATGTGGAGGTCACCTCGAACGCCAAGCGCGCGCACTGCCCGTACTGCGGCACCGCGTGCGCCCTGACCTGACGGTGCGCGCCAGCGTCGCGGTGGTCAGCCTCAGGTGTTCGGCTGCGGGTCGCGAGTGCCCCTGGTCGCCATGAGGATGAGGTCGGCGATCGCCTCGGGGTGCGTGACCATGGCGAGGTGCGAGGAGTCGACCTCGATCGTCGTCGCGTTCATCCGCTCGGCCAGGAACCGCTCCAGCTCGGGCGCGGTGGTCCGGTCCGCCGTGGAGACGGAGTAGTAGCACTGCCGGTCCCGCCAGGCCGCGACAGTCGTGCGGCCGGCGAAGAGGTCCCCTGCGATCGGCCCCTGAGCCGCGAAGAGGGAACGCGCACGGGTCTCGTCGACGCCGCCGGCGAAGTCGTCGAGGAAGGCCTTCTCGCTGAGTTGCGCGAAGCCGTCGTTGTGCACGAGCCCGGCGTTCGCCGGTGGGGTGGGGAACCGCGCCGCGAGCGCCGTGAAGTCCTCTCCGGCGTCCGGCGCGCGGGCGGCGACGTACACCAGGGCGGTGACCTTGGGATGGTTGCCGGCCTCGCTGATGACCGTGCCCGCCCAGGAGTGCCCCACCAGCACCGTCGGCCCGTCCTGCCGGTCGAGGGCGCGGTTGGTGGCCGCCACGTCGTCGGCCAGGGAGGTCAGCGGGTTCTGCACCGCGGTGACCGTCAACCCGGCCCGCTGCAGGAGCGGAATGACGTCGGACCAGGAGGAGCCGTCGGCGTAGGCGCCGTGCACCAGGACCACGTTGTTGACGGGCCCGGTCGGGGTCGTGCCGCTCATCCGCACCTCCGCACACGACGACGCCGAGGCACGGCCCGGCCGTCGACGACAGGTCTCGCCAGCACTCTCCCTCATCGGGACGCGGTCGGTGGGCGAAACGGGCAGGCTTGTGGCCGGTGGCGTCAGCGACCGAGGACGAGGTACGCGAGGCCCAGGACGCCCCGGTAGCCGCCGACGTACTGGCGCAGCCGGTCGTCGAGCTCCGCGCGAACCTGGTCCGCGCGGGGATCCTCGGGGTACGTCAGCAGCCACTCCTGCCGGCCCGCGAGCCAGGTGGACTCGAAGTCGTCCCACTCCCGCTGGTCGGCGGCGCTCAGGTGCAGCAGCCGCCACCCCCGCGTGCGGGCGGCCTCGACGAGGCCCGCGAGATCGGTGACGTCCGCACCGAAGATCCGTGTGGCCTCGGCGGTGGGTTCGGACTGCCAGTACCCCTCGCCGAGCAGCAGCCGCCCGCCCGGGCGGACCACGCTGGCGAGCGCGTCGAGAGCCGCGCCGGTGCCGCCGAAGACGTGCGCCGAGCCGATGCACAGGACCCGGTCGGCCGGCTCGTGCCAGGCTGCCGCCTCGCCCATGACGAAGGCGACGTGCCGGTTCAGCGACTTCTCGGCGGCGAGCCGGCGCCCCCGGGCGAGGGCGGCCTCGTCGGTGTCGACGCCGACGCCCCTCGTCGCGACGGGGCCCGCCACGCCGCCGGCGGCGACGGCGCGCAGCAGCAGCTCACCCCAGCCGCAGCCCAGGTCGAGCACGCGCGCGCCGGGGCGTACGTCGAGTCGTCGCAGCAGCAGGGCGGCGTGCTCCTCCGAGAGCGGCGTGTTCCAGAGCATCCGCGCGTACCGGCTGGCGGCGAGGTGGTCGGTGCTGTGCATCCGTCCAGGGTGTCAAGTCGTGATCACCGGCGCGCACCGGGTGGGTGCGTTCGGGTTGCGCGCAGGTCGGGACGGGTGCCGGAGCGTACGGAAGGATCGGTGTGATGGACGCGGGCGCGGCGCAGCCCTGGCGGCCGCCGACCCGCCACGAGGTCGCGGCCGCGGCCGGTCGTGGCCTGGTGGACGTGATCGGCCCGGGCCTGCGGGTGCTGTTCTGCGGCTTCAACCCGGGCCTGTACTCGGCGGCGGTGGGGGAGCACTTCGCCCGCCGGGGCAGTCGCTTCTGGCCGGCCCTGCACGGCGCCGGCTTCACCGACCGGGAGCTGCGCCCGTGGGAGCGCGCCGAGCTGCTCGCGCAGGGGCTGGGGATCACCAGCCTGAGCAACCGGGCCACCGCCCGCGCCGACGAGCTGACCCCGGCGGAGCTGGTGGCCGGGGTGACCGGGCTGGCGGTCAAGGCCGAGCGGCACCGGCCGAGGTGGGTGGCGATTCTCGGGGTGACCGCGTACCGGATCGCGTTCGTCAGGCCGAAGGCCGGGCTGGGCCCGCAGCCGGAGCCCCTGGGCCCCGCCCGGGTCTGGGTGCTGCCCAACCCCAGCGGCCTGAACGCGCACTTCCCGCTGCCGGCGCTGACGGCCGAGTTCGCGGCGCTGCGGGAAGCCAGCTCCTAGACGCCGTCGGTGGCCAGCGCCCGGTAGTAGGGGGTCATGGCGGGGTGGTACTCGTCGAACTCCGGCCGACGGGAGCCGTCCCGCGACGCGACGAGCATGTCCAGGTAGTACTCCCAGCCGGCGCCCACCTCCGCGATGCCGTCCAGGCTGGTGAGGCGCTGGGCGAAGCGCAGCTCGGTGTTGCCGTCGGTCTCGGTCAGCGCGAACTCCAGCAGCCAGTTGCCCGAGCCGTCGATCATCGAGACGCCGAGGCGCCGCTGCGGCTCACACACCTCGATGCGCACCTCGCACCAGGGCTGCTGCTCCTCGTACGCCATTTGGACCCGGATGGTCCGGCCGGGCCCGGCGTCGCCCTCCCACGGGCCGAACCAGCGGGCCGTGCGCTCCGACTCGGTCAGGCTGGCCCACACGTCCGCCGCCGGGGCGCGGAAGGTGCGGGTCAGGACGAGATCGTGGCCGGTGGCGGTGCGGAACAGGCGGCCAGCGGGTGTACGGGTCATGCGATGTGCTCCGTTCGGTGTGCCGCCGGGCCGCGGGCGCGGCGTTCCCGGCGGGTGCGATGGACCTCGGTCTCCAGGGCGTCGAGGCGCTGCTCCCACTGCTCCGCCGCGGTGAACCCGGCGAGCCAGTTGATCAGCGCGGCGAGCGGGCCGGGGTCGAGCCGGTAGATCCTGCGGCGGCCGATCAGCTCGTCGCGGACCAGCCCGCTCTCCCGCAGCACCCGCAGGTGGCGACTGACCGCGGGTCGGCTGATGGCGAACCGCTGGGCGATCTCACCGGCGGCCAGCGGCGCGTCGCGCAGCATGGTCAGGATGCGCCGCCGCACCGGGTCCGCGATCGCGGTGGCCACCTCGTCCACGGCGAAAGGGTAACCCATAGGTTACGGGTCTGCGCCCCCGGCGTCGCGTCGATGGTGGGCACATGATCAGGTGACCTGGCACTCTTGACGGCATGCCAGCCCAGCTTCGATCCCGCCTGCTCGATTGGACCGTCGCCGTACCCGTACTCGCGGTGCTGGTGTTGCTCGTGACCTGGGGGCGAGAACTTCCCGCCCCCATCGTCGTGGTGGTCGCCGCGTTGCTGGGCGGCGCGGTCCTCGCGGCCGTGCACCACGCGGAGGTGGTCGCCCACCGGGTGGGGGAGCCGTACGGGTCGCTGGTGCTCGCCGTCGCGGTCACCGTGATCGAGGTCGCCCTCATCGTCACGCTGATGATCAGCGGGCCGGAGAAGACCCAGTCGCTCGCCCGGGACACCGTCTTCGCCGCCGTCATGATCACCTGTAACGGGATACTCGGCCTGTCCCTGCTGCTCGGGGCGCTGCGTCGTCGCGTCGCGGTGTTCAACCCCGAGGGCACCGGCGGGGCGCTGGCCACCGTGATCACCCTGGCCACCCTGAGCCTGGTCATCCCGACGTTCACGGCCCGGCCCGGCCCGCAGTTCAGCCCGGCCCAGCTCACCTTCGCCGCCGTCGCGTCGCTGGCGCTCTACGGGTTGTTCGTGCTGGTGCAGACCGGCCGGCACCGCGACTACTTCCTGCCGGTCGACAGCCAGGGTCGGGTGATCGACGCGGAGGAGCACGCCAAGCCGCCGACGACCCGCGCCGCGCTGGTCAGCCTGGGGCTGCTGCTGGTGGCGCTGGTCGCGGTGGTCGGCGACGCCAAGACCGTCTCACCGACCATCGAGGCCGGCGTCGCCGCGGCGAACCTGCCGCACGCGTTCGTCGGCGTGATCATCGCCCTGCTGGTGCTGCTGCCGGAGACCCTGGCCGCCGCCCGCGCCGCCCGCCGCGACCGCGTGCAGATCAGCCTCAATCTCGCCCTCGGCTCGGCGATGGCCAGCATCGGCCTGACCATCCCGGCCATCGCCATCGCCTCGATCTGGCTGGACGGCCCGCTGCTGCTCGGCCTCGGCGGCACCCAGCTCGCGCTGCTCGCGCTCACCGCGGTGACGGCAGTGCTGACCGTGGTGCCGGGGCGGGCCAACGTGTTGCAGGGCGGCGTGCACCTGGTGCTGCTGGCCGCGTTCGTCTTCCTGGCCGCCAGCCCCTGACCTCCTCGGCGTCGCGCCCCTCAGCGCTGATTCGTCACCGGTGGCCGGCTCAGCCGGTGGCCGACCCAGTCGGCGGTCGGCTCAGTCGGCGGTCGGCTCAGCCGGTGGCCGGCGGGTCGGCCGCAAGCCGGACCGCGCGGGCGTTCAGGTAGCGCTGCTGCGCCAGGTTCGTCGAGCGTGCCGCAGCCATCCGGTACGCCTCCCGCGCCGCGCCCCGCTCACCGGTCAGCTCCCACAGGTGGGCGCGAGCGGCAGGCAGCCGCGGATCGTCGGCCAACCGGACGTCGTCGGCCAGGTCGGCCAGCAGCGTCAGGCCGGCCGGCGCTCCACGGCTCATGGCCACCGCCACCGCGTGGTTGAGCGCCACAACCGGATTGTCGGACAGGCCGAGCAGCACCTCGTACAGGGCGGTGATCTGCGCCCAGTCGGTGGCCGCCGCGCTCGGCGCCTCGTCGTGCACGGCCGCGATCGCCGCCTGGAGCTGGTACGGCCCGACCACCCCGCGCGGCAGCGCCCCGGTGATCAGGGCGACCCCCTCGGCGATCTGGTCGGCCCGCCACCGGCCGCGATCCTGCTCGGCCATCGGCACCAACTCGCCGTGGACGCCGATCCGCGCCGGTGCGCGGGCGTCGGTGAGCAGCATCAACGCGAGCAGCCCCGCGACCTCGGGGTCGTCGGGCAGCAGCCGGTGCACCAGCCGCGTCAGCCGGATCGCCTCGGCGGTCAGGTCGGCGCGCAGCAGCCCCGGGCCGGCGGTCCGCGCGTACCCCTCGGTGAAGATCAGGTAGAGCACGTGCAGCACCGCGGCGACCCGGTCGGCGCGCTCGGCCCCGGTCGGTGGCGCGAACCGCAGGCCGCTGTCGCGGATGCGCTGCTTGCCCCGGCTGATCCGCCGGCTCATCGTCGCCTCCGGCACCAGGAACGCGCGGGCCACCTCGGCGGTGCTCAACCCGCCCACCGCGCGCAGCGTCAGCGCGATCTGCGACGCCGGCGTCAGCGCCGGGTGGCAGCACAGGAACAGCAGGATGAGCGTGTCGTCGGCGTCTGCCGGAGACCGGTCGGCGGGCGGCGCCAACCACTGCTCCGGCAGCACCCAGCGCGCCGCCGTCTTCTCCCGCCGCGTCCGCGCCTGGTCGCGCCGGAGCAGGTCGGTGAGCCGCCGGGACGCGACGGTGATCAGCCACGCGCGGGGATTGTCCGGTACGCCGTCGCGCGGCCACGCGTCCGCCGCCGCGATCAGCGCCTCCTGCACCGCGTCCTCGGCGGTGTCGAAGTGCCCGTAGCGGCGGACCAGCGCGCCGAGGACCTGCGGCGCCAGCTCGCGCAGCAGATCCTCGACGGGCGTCGCCGGCACCTGGTCAGCCGGCCAGGTCCTCGACGCCGTCCAGCACCGGCCGCACGTCCACGTACGCGCCGGGGCTGTCCGGGTCGACCAGGCCGGCGGCGATCTCGGTGGCCCGGTCGAAGCTGGCGCACTCCACGATCGTGTAACCCGCGAGCACCTCCTGCGTCTCCGGGTACGGGCCGTCGGTGATGACGGACGCCCCGTCGCGTACCCGGACGCGACGGGCGTGCACCGGCTCGCTGAGGCCCCGCGCGTCGACGAGTTCCCCGGATTCGGCGAGCGCCTGGTGGAACGTCTCCATGTGCTGGTGCATGGCCGCGATCTGCTCGGCGGACATGGCCGGTCGGTCGGACGCCCGCCCCGACAGCACGTCGTAGTCCTGCTGCGACCCGTAGAGCAGAATCATGTACTTCACGGTGGCCCTCCTGTCTCCGGTGCCGCCCCGGCACCGCTCACCGGAAACGTCGAACCCAACCCCGCTCCCCGGACACTCCCGCCCCCACCAGACCCGTTGACCATGAAGTTGTTGCCCCGACACGCCGCGTCCGAGGGCAACAACTTCATGATCAACGGGGCTTACTGGCCGTAGGAGAGGCGGAGGCGGTTGTTGATCAGGTAGTTGAGGCGGTGCCGCAGGTAGCCGAGGGTGCTCTCGCTCGGTAGGTCCGCCTCGGTGGTCAGGGTCCAGCGCAGCGTGCAGTCCCCGCCGGGCAGGCCGTGCGTCACATCGAAGCGGATCCGGTCCAGCGGCCGGTGCGGCCACAGCGACGACCACACCAGCAGCACCGGCGCGTAGCCCGCCACCACCCGGGGCGGCACCTCGTCGTCGCGCAACTCCAACCACTGACGACTGCCAGCAGCGTACGGGTCACGCAGCGACCGCCACACGACATGCGCCGGGGCCGGTTGGCTGCGTCGGCGGCTGCCCAGCACGTGCACGTCGCCCTCCTCACCGGACGGCCACGTCCGCCCCGGGCCATTGTGGCGGCCAGCGCCGGCCACGTGAACCGCCCGGCCGGTCTGCGGGTCGAGCCGCCCGGCCGGCCCGTGAACCGCCCGGCCCGTGAACCGCCCGGCCCGGTGGTGCGTGGGATCCGATGGGCGTGGCGGTCGTACCGTCGGGGTACTGCGCCGTGCGAGCGCCGAGGTCTGGGGAGGCACAGTGGGGGCATGGTCAGGACGCGACGCCCGAGGGCCCCTGGCGGGCCTGGTGGTCGCCGCGCTGGTGTCGCTCGCCTGCGCCGGCGGTGGACTGGCCGAGCCGGAGGGCGAACGCCCGGGAGCGAACCCGCCGGTCGCCTCGCCGGGGCCGAGCACCACCCGCGCCGACAGCACCACCAGCGTGGCCGAGTTCAAGCAGGACGTCGCCGACGCGCAGGCGGTCGCCGAGCGCTACTGGGCGGCCCAGTTCAAGGCGTCCGGCAAGCGCTTCCAACCGATCCGGCGGGTCACCCCGTACCAGCGGGCCGGCGAGGTGTCCTGCGGCGGGCAGCCGCTGCCCCGCAACAACGCGGTCTACTGCTCGCAGGGCGACTTCATCGCGTACGACGTGGCCTGGTCGGTGGCGGCGTTCCGCGAGGTCGGTGACGCGTTCGTGTTCTACCTGCTCGGCCACGAGTACGCCCACGGCATCCAGGTGCGCCTCGGCATCAACTACAGCTACACCATCCAGCAGGAGTTGCAGGCCGACTGCATGGCGGGGGCGTACCTCGGCGATTCGGTGCGCTCCGGCGACCTGAGCCTCGCCGAGGGCGACCTGGACGAGTTCCGGGAGGGGGTGGCGGCCGTCGGCGACGACCCCGACCAGCCGTGGTTCGCCGAGGGCGCGCACGGCACCGCCGAGCAGCGCACCGACATGTTCTTCCGCGGCTACGAGCGTTCGCTCTCCGAGTGCGACCTGGGCTGAGCGGGGTTGCCCGGATCACCCCGACGCCCGTTGCCGCCACCGGCCACGGGCCGTGCTGGCAGGATCGCCGGTGTCGCCCACGACCCTGGAGGATCCGCTGAGCAGCCAACACCCCGCCGCCGTGCTCTTCGACATGGACGGCACGCTGGTCGACAGCGAGAAGCTGTGGGACGTCGCGCTGCAGGAGTTGGCGCGCGAGTACGGCGGTGACCTCTCCGCCGACGCCCGCCGGTCGATCGTCGGCACCGCCATGGCCGAGTCGATGCGCATCCTGCACGACGACCTGGGGCAGCCCGAACGGGACCCCGAGGTCAGCGCGGCGTGGATCAACGCCCGGATCCTGGACCTGTTCCGGGCCGGTCTGCCCTGGCGGCCGGGGGCGTTCGACCTGGTGCACGCGGTCCGCGCGGCGGGAATCCCCACGGCGCTGGTCACGTCCAGCCCGCGGGCCCTCGTCGAGATCGCCCTGGACACCCTGGGGCGGGACACCTTCGACGTGGTGGTCGCCGGCGACGAGGTGGTCGCGGCCAAGCCCCACCCGGAGCCCTACCTGACAGCCGCGCGGCTGCTCGGCGTCCCGATCGAGCGGTGTGTGGCGATCGAGGACTCACCGACCGGGGTGGCCAGCGCGCTCGCCTCCGGCGCGGCCGTGCTGGCCGTACCCGCCGAGGTGCCGTTGCCCGACGGGACCGGCGTACACCAGGTGGAGAGCCTGACGGGCGTGGACCTGGAGATGCTCGCGGCCCTGCTGGCCGACCGCGCCGTGGCCTGAGGCGAAAAAAGGGGGACCCCGCAAGTGCGGGATCCCCCTTTTTCCTGCCCGACGTCAGTCGTGGGCGATCGCGCCCAGGACGTTGATCCGGGCCGCCCGCACGGCGGGCAGCACCGCCGCCACCACCCCGATGATCGCGGCGAGACCGAGGAAGACGCCCATCTGCCCCCAGGGCAGGATCAGGTCGGTGATGCCCTCGTCCTTGAGCGCCTCGACCACCGCGGCGCCGAGGCCGCTGCCGACCGCCACGCCCAGCAGCGCGCCGAACACGGAGATCACCACCGCCTCGACCGTGATCATGCCCATGGTCTGTCCCCGGCGCAGGCCGATGGCCCGCAGCAGGCCCAGTTCCCGGGTCCGCTCCAGCACCGACAGCGCCAGGGTGTTGACGATGCCCAGGACGGCGATCACGATGGCCAGCGCCAGTAGGATCTGGATCATCGTGAGCAGCCCGTCGAGCGAGCTCGTCTGCTGCTTGATGAACGCGTCCCGGTCGGCCACCGACACCTCGGGGCTGTCCGCGAGCAGCGCCTCCACCTGCGGCTGCACGTCGGCCACCCGGGCGCCGGGCGCCAGCTGGATGAAGCCCTGGATGGGCTGCGGGATGGCGAAGTCCTTCGCCGCGGTCGCCGGCAACGTCACCGGGTTGGTCAGCTGTGACGACTCGTAGATGCCGCTGATCGTGTACGTCCGGGCCTCGCCCCGGGTCAGCTGCACATTCACTGTCGAGCCGACCGACCAGCCACGGGACTTGGCGGTGTCGGAGCTGGCGAGCATCTGGGTCGGTCCGAGCCGGTCGATGTCACCGGCGGTGGCCTTCGCGCCGAAGATCTGCCGCAGCGACGCGACGTCGCTGCTCGCCGCCACCCAGGTGCCCTCGCCGTTGATCCTGGCCATGTCGCCGTACTCGCCGTCGACCAACTGCACGCCGGGCAGGGCCTTGGCCCGGTCCAGGACACCCGGGTCGAAGCTCGGCGGACGCGGCCCGCCCTGCTGGCCGGAGATCACCAGCTCGGCCTTGATGGTGTCCTGGGCGAGGGCGCTGATGCTGCCCTTGGCCGAATCGAGGATCACCGTGACGCCGGTGACCAGCGCGATGCCGACCATCAGCGCGGCTGCGGTGATCGCGGTGCGGCGCGGGTTGCGCCCCGAGTTCAGCCGGCCCAACTGGCCCGGCACCGACCAGGAGAAGATCGCGCCGAGCAGGCTCACCACCGGCCGACTGATCAGCGGGGTCAGCAGCGCCACGCCGATGAAGGCGAACAGCACCCCACCCAGGATGGTGGACAGAGTCTGACCACCCGCGTTGCCGCTGAGCCCAAGGAAGAGCAGCAGCGCGCCGATGCCGGTGACCACCGACCCGGCCACCGTGATCTTGGTCAGCGGCCGGTCCGGGGTCGCCACGTCCTGCATGGCGGCGATCGGCGGGATCCGGGATGCCCGCAGGGCCGGCAGAAGCGCCGCCACCACGGTGATCACCAGACCGACGCCGAAGGAACCGATCACCGCTGCCGCCGGCACGCCGATCCCGGCCAGGGTCAACCCACCGGCCAACTTGCCGAACAGGTACGCCAGCAGCGCGCCCACACCGATGCCGGCCGCCAGGCCGAGCACCGACGCGATCAACCCGACCGCGATGGCCTCCAGCACCACCGAACCGATGATCTGCCGGCCGCTGGCGCCGATCGCGCGCATCAGCGCCAGCTCCCGGGTCCGCTGCGCCACGATGATCGAGAAGGTGTTGAGGATCAGGAACGTGCCCACCAGCAGCGCCACCGCGGCGAAGCCGAGCAGGATCTTGTTGAAGAAGGACAGGCCCTCCTTCAGCCCGGCAGAGGCGTCCGCGGCCACCTGCTTGCCCGTCTTGACCTCGAAGTCCGCGCCCAGGGTCCGGGCCACGTCGTCGCGCAGCCGCTCGTCCGAGACGCCGTCGGCGGCGCGCAGCGTGATGCTGCTGAACGTGTCCGGCTCGCCCAGCATCAGCCGCTGCGCCACCGGCGTGGTGAAGAAGACCTCGTTGACCCCGCCGATCGAGTCCCGGTCACCGCTGTAACCCATGATCCCGACCAGGGTGAAGTCCCGCTTCTTCGACTCGAACGCGGTGAGCACACCGACCTTCTGGCCGACCTGCACCTTCGCGGCCGTGGCCAGCGCCTTGTTGAGAACAATCTCGTCCTCGGCCTGCGGCGCGCGCCCCTCCCGCAACTGCATCAGGTCGGTCTCGCCGATCCAGTTCTCGCCCAACTGGGGCGGACCGAACGAGGTGATCACCTTGCCGTTGCTGCCGATCACCCGGGCACCGTCGGCGTTGACGATGCCGGTCGCCGAGGCCACGCCCGGCACCTGCTTGACCCGGTCCACCACGGCGGCCGGCAGCGGAGCGGCGGTCTGCTCGCCCTCCATCTCGTCGACCTGCACCTTCGGCTTCGCCGCGACGTTCACGTCGATCTCGGAGAAACCGTCGGCGAAGACCGAGTCGAAGGAGCGGCCCAGCGTGTCGGTCAGCACGAACGCGCCGGAGACGAACATGACCCCGAGCACCACCGCCAGCCCGGACAGGATCAGCCGGACCTTGCGGGCCAGCAGACTCTTGAGTGTCGCCCGGAACATCAGTTGCCCACCTCAGCCGGGGTGTCCAGCTTCTTCATGGTGTCCAGCACCGTGTCGGCGGTCGGCTCGATCAACTCCGAGACGATCTGCCCGTCGGCGAGGAAGACCACCCGATCGGCGTACGCCGCGGCGGTCGGGTCGTGGGTGACCATGACGATGGTCTGGCCGTGCTCACGCACGGAGTTGCGCAGGAAGCCGAGCACCTCCGCGCCGGAGCGCGAGTCCAGGTTGCCGGTCGGCTCGTCCGCGAAGATCACGTCGGGGCGGGAGACCAGCGCCCGCGCACACGCCACCCGCTGCTGCTGACCGCCGGAGAGCTGCGCCGGCCGGTGGTCCAACCGGTCCTGCAGGCCCACCGTCTTGATCACCGTGTCGTACCAGGCCGGGTCCGGCTTGCGACCGGCGATCGACAACGGCAGCAGGATGTTCTCCTTCGCGGTGAGCGTCGGCAGCAGGTTGAACTGCTGGAAGATGAAGCCCACCTTGTCCCGGCGCAGCTTCGTCAGCCCCGAGTCACCGAGGCCGGTGACCGTCGTCGCACCGATCGACACCGTCCCCCGGGTCACCGAGTCCAGACCGGCCAGGCAGTGCATCAGCGTCGACTTGCCGGAACCCGACGGGCCCATGATCGCGGTGAAGCGGCCACGTTCGAACTCCGCGCTGACCCCCCGCAGCGCGATGACCTGAGCCTCGCCGCTGCCGTACACCTTCCACACGTCGTTCGCCCGGGCCGCGGCCTGCGCCTGCTGGCCTACCGTCGCGGTCACGTCATCTACCTCTTCCGTCTGTCCGAATCTCACGCCGCCCCCCGATGGTCCGGCGTGACCGTTCAATCATCGGCGCTGCTCGCGCCCGCCCCGTCCGCCCCTGGGGGGACCCGGCGCGGATTTCTCGCTGCGGGTGCACCCCCATGCCGCATCAGGGTTGCCCCTGACCCGGCCGCCGATCGACAGGTTTCCCGACCGGCGAAACACCGCCGGACACGACACTTCCCCCGTACGCCACAGGAGGGTCAACCGCGCCGAGCCGTCTACGGTCACGGTAGGTGAGCACGGCAACAGAACCGTCCCCCCACGGAGGGATCTTCGAGTACGCCGGGTGGGGTAGCCGCCGCGTGTCCGCTACGCCCGGGGGCGGACCAGACCCGACTCGTACGCCAGCACGACCGCCTGCACCCGGTCGCGCAGCCGCAGCTTGGTCAGCACATGCCCGACGTGGGTCTTGACGGTGGTCTCGCTGACCGACAGCACCGCGGCGATCTCGGCGTTGGACAACCCCCGGGCCACCTGCACCAGCACCTCGCGCTCCCGGTCGGTGAGCGCGCTGAGCGTCGCCGACGGCGTCGCCGCCGGGTCCGGCAGCAGGTCGGCGAAGCGCTCCAGCAGCCGCCGCAGGATCCGCGGCGCGACCACCGCGTCCCCGCCGGCCACCGTGCGGATCGCCGCGATCAGCTCCTCGGCGGGTACGTCCTTGGCCAGGAACCCGCTGGCGCCCGCGCGCAGCGCCCCCACCACGTACTCGTCGAGGTCGAACGTGGTCAGCACCAGCACCCGCACCGGCAGGCGGGAGTCGACGATCGCCCGGGTCGCCGCCACCCCGTCCATGCGGGGCATCCGGATGTCCATCAGCACGACGTCGGGCAGGAGCCGCCGGGACAGCTCCACCGCCTCCACGCCGTCGCCGGCCTCCGCCACCACGTCCAGGTCACCCGCGGCGCCCAGCACCATCCGGAAGCCCGTGCGCAGCAGCGGCTGGTCGTCGGCGAGCAGGATCCGTACCGGTCGTGCCGGGGCCACCCGATCGCTCATGTCGTCTCCCGTCCCGCGTCGCCGGTCACCCTCGCGTCCACCGGCGGACGCGTCGCGGACCACGGTAGAGGTCGGCCGGGCGCCCTGTCCCGACCGAGCCCGCACCGCTGCGGTCGGGTCCGCGCCGCGCGTGTCACCGTCGCGGCGGCCGGACGGCCGGTCGGTCGGTCGGACCGCCGGGCCGGACGGTCACTCGTCGGCGCCGGGCACCACCGGGGCGGATCGGGCGTCACGCAGCGGATCGGCGTTCGCCGCCGCGACGGGGAACGGCGGCGGAGTGCCACCGAAGGTGGGGCAGATCGCCTGGTGACTGCACCAGTCGCACAGCCTGCTCGGACGGGGTCGGAAGTCCTGCCGGGCGGTGGCCTGCTCGATCGCCCGCCACAACGCCACCACCGTGCGCTCGAAGCGGACCAGCTCCTCGGCGTCGGGGGTGTAATCCAACACCTCGGCGTCGCGCAGGTAGAGCAGACGCAGCACCCGGGGCACCACCCCCCGGGTGCGCCACAGCACCAGCGCGTAGAACTTCAGCTGGAACAGCGCCCGCGCCTCGAACGCCTCCCGGGGTGCGCCGCCGGTCTTGTAGTCGACCACCCGCAGCGCGCCGTCCGGGGCGACGTCGAGCCGGTCGAGATAGCCCCGGATGAGCAGCTCCTCGTCGACGACCGCCGAGATCAGGCTCTCGCGTTCGGCCGGCTCCAGCCGGGTCGGATCCTCCACGGCGAAGTAGCCCTCCAGCAGCCCCGCCGCGGAGCGCAGGAACTCCACCGGGCCGGCCGGCTCGGCGCCGTCGAAGATCCCGGCCAGCTCCGGCTGCTCGGTGACCAGCCGGTCCCACTGGGGGGCCACCAGGTCGCCGGCCGCGGCCGGCGTGCGGGCCTGCGCGGGCAGGTCGAACAGCCGCTCCAGCACCGCGTGCACCAGCGTGCCCCGGGCCTGCTCGACGGTCGTGCGCTCGGGCAGCCGGTCGATACTGCGGAACCGGTAGAGCAGCGGGCAGGTCTTGAAATCCGCCGCCCGCGACGGGGACAGCGAGGCCCGCACCGTCGGCGGTGTCTGTGCCGGGGTGAAGGACTGGGGGGTGGTGACCGGTTCCGCCGTCATGTCCGCAAAGGTTAGGGCACCGGTGTGACACCGCCCGCCGCCCGCCCCACGCCGGGCCGGTCCGTAGCATCGGTGCGATGGAGCAGAGAACCCGGCCACCACGTCGGTCCGACCGGCGATCCGGTCTGAGCGTGGGCCGTGTGCTCGGGGTGCCGTTGCACCTCAACGCCTCGATGCTCCTGCTCGCCGTGCTGGTCGCCGTGCTCTACGCCGAGTTCGCCCGCCGGCAACTGGACCTGCCGCAGGTCAGCGGCTATCTGATCGGCTTCGGGTTCGTGGTGTCACTGCTCGGCTCGGTGCTGCTGCACGAGCTGGGTCACGCGCTCACCGCCCGCCGCTACGGCATCGGTGTGCGCGGGATCACCCTGGAACTGCTCGGCGGGTACACCGAGATGGAACGGGACGCCCCGACGCCGAAGGTCGACCTGCTGGTGTCGCTTGCCGGCCCGGCGGTCTCCGCGGTGCTCGGCGTCCTCGCGGTCGCCGCCACCCTGGCCCTTCCCCAGGGCACAGTGGCCCACCAGCTCGCCTTCCAGCTCGCCCTGAGCAACGTCATCGTGGCGCTGTTCAACATCCTCCCCGGGCTGCCGCTGGACGGCGGGCGTGCCCTGCGCGCCGCCGTGTGGGGCCTGACCCGCGACCGGCACCGCGGCACCGAGGTCGCCGGCTGGGCGGGCCGCGTCGTCGCCGTCGGCACCGCCGCCCTGGTCGGCCTGCTGACCGTGACCGACTACCTCGTACCGGTGGCGCTGCCACTGATGCTGCTGGTGGCCGTCACGCTCTGGCGCGGCGCCGGCCAGTCGATCCGGGCCGCGCGGGTCAGCAGGCGGTTCCCGCTCATCGACCTGTCCCGACTGGCGCGGCCGATCTGGCCGGTACCCACCGGCACACCGCTGTCCGAGGCCCAGCGCCGCCGCGCCGAGGGCGGGCAGCCCACCGCCGCGCTGCTGGTCACCGACTCCACCGGCCGCCCCGTGGCGCTGGTCGACCCGGCCGCCGCCGCGGCCGTCCCCGCCGAGCGCCGCCCCTGGCTGGCGGTGGACGCCGTCGCCCGCGCGCTGGCCGCGCTACCCACCCTTGCGGTCGGGCTGGACGGCGAACGGGTGATGGAGGCCGTGCAGACCCACCCGGGCGCGCAGTACGTGGTGACGTCAGGCGAAGATGTCGTCGGCATTCTGCACATCGGGGACCTGGCACAGCTCCTCGAACCCAACCGGAAGATGACATCGTGACCGCAACTCCCTCCACCGTCGCCGCCGACCCCGCCAACCCGGCGCTGACACCCGTGCACCGTGGCCCGTTCCGGCCCGGCGACCGGGTGCAGCTGACCGACCCCAAGGGGCGGATGCACACCGTGACGCTGGAGCCCGGCAAGGAGTTCCACACCCACCGCGGCATCCTGGCCCACGACGCGCTGATCGGGCTGCCCGACGGCAGCGTGGTGACCACCTCCGGCGGCGGCACCGCCTTTTTGGCGCTGCGCCCGCTGCTCTCGGACTACGTGCTGTCCATGCCGCGCGGCGCCCAGGTGATCTACCCGAAGGACTCGGCGCAGATCGTCGCGATGGGCGACATCTTCCCCGGCGCGAAGGTCCTCGAGGCCGGGGCCGGCTCCGGCGCGCTCAGCTGCTCGCTGCTGCGCGCGGTAGGCACCGAGGGGGAGCTGCACTCGTTCGAGCTGCGCGACGACTTCGCCCAGATCGCCAAGCGCAACGTCGAGGCGTTCTTCAACGGGCCGCACCCCTCCTGGAACCTGCACGTCGGCGACGTCGCACAGTGCCAGGAGACCGGCTTCGACCGGATCATCCTGGACATGCTCACCCCCTGGGAGACCCTCGACATGGTCGAGCGGGCGCTGGTGCCCGGCGGCGTGTTCATCGGCTACGTGGCCACCACGCCCCAGCTCTCCGAACTCGTCGAGGCACTGCGCGAGCGCGGCGGCTGGACCGAGCCCCGCGCCTGGGAGTCGCTCGTGCGCGACTGGCATGCCGAAGGCCTCGCCGTCCGCCCCGACCACCGGATGATCGCGCACACCGCGTTCCTGGTCTCCGCGCGCAAGCTCGCCCCGGGCGTCACCGCGCCGCCGCGCCGCCGCAAGCCCAGCAAGGGCACCGAGGCGTACGCGCAGCGCCGGCAGGACCTGCGCGAGGCCGAGGCGGCCCGGCAGGCGGCCGCCGCCAGGGCCGCCGGCGCGCAGCCCGACGCGACGGGGGAGATGGACAGGCCGTGACCATCGGCGTGCGGGGGGAGGCGGCGGCATGAGCCGACCGGGTTACGGCGGCGGCGACCTGCCCGCCGTGTTTCCGGACTGGTCGCCCTATCAGGACCTGGAGTCGGCGGCGCGGGCCTATCTGCGCGACCCGGACGTCGCCCTGGAAGCGCTCGGCGGAGTGCTGCGCGGCGCCTCGGTGCTCGGCTTCACCCTGGAACGCTTCGTCAACGAGGTCAACGGCGTGTGGCAGGAAGTCGTCGTCTGCGACGGCAGCCGGCTGATCCTCTGGCACGGCGAGGACGTGCCGCCGGGGGAGGGGCCGCCGGGATCGATGACGTCGTCCCTGCGGGTCGTACCGGTCTCCACGGTCACCGAGGTGGGCTGCCGGCGGCGACTCAACCGCTCCGACAGCGGCGAGATCCGAGTCGACAGCATCGACGTCTACCTGCTACTCACCTCGTTGGACGAGGCGCCGCCGAGCGAGGACATGGCGGGTACGCCCCGGCACGACGCGCTGCGCTTCGGCAAGACACTCGACGACGGTGGCGCCGGGCAGATCGCCCGCTTGGAGGAGTTCGCCCGGCTGGTGGCGTCGGTGGTCGGCCGCCCGATGCTCTGAGCCGGCCCCTGTTCGGGTCGAGCCGGCGTCGCGCGGTCCGCGCGACGCCGGCGCCCGTTCGGCTCAGTCGTCCTCGGCGTCCGGGCCGGCGACCTCGACGCCGTCGCCACGCACCACGTGGATGCAGTCGCCCGGACACTCCTTCGCGGAGTCGATCACTTCGAGGCGCAGGTGCGCGGGCACGTCCACCCGGCTGCCCGGCGCCATCCGCAGCTCACCGTCGACGCCCTTGACGTACGCCAGGCCGTCGATGTCGAACTCGAACACCTCCGGCGCGTACTGCACGCAGAGCCCGTCACCCGTGCAGAGATCCTGGTCCACCCAGACCTGCAACTGGTCGGTCGCGACCTCGGCCACCGGTGCACCCCCCATGTTCTCCCGTACCAGCCTCCGACGGTACCCGAACGCCCGTACCGGCCCGGCAGGCCACCCTTGGCGATCAAGGTTCGGTGACGAGGGTGTTGCGTGGGACCGAATCGGGCTCATAGCGGCTAGTGTTAGCTCAGAACGTTCAAGCCCCCCGGGGAGGTGGGACGTGGCAGCACGCAGCGACGACGCGGACTCGCGCGCCGCACGGTGGGAGAAGGAAGCCCACGATCTCTCCACGCAGGTCGCGTTCCTTCAGGAGGAACTCGCCCTGGTGCGGCGGAAGTTGACCGAAAGCCCCCGACACGTCCGGCAGCTCGAAGAGCGGCTGGCGGCCACCCAGGCACAGTTGGCGCGGCTGACCGAGAACAACGACCGGCTGGTGAGCACCCTCAAGGAAGCTCGCACGCAGATCGTCACGCTCAAGGAGGAGATCGACCGGCTCGCGCAGCCGCCGAGTGGCTACGGAGTCTTCCTGGCCAAACACGACGACGGGACGGTGGACGTCTTCACCGGCGGCCGCAAGCTGCGGGTGGCCGTCTCGCCCTCACTGGACGTGGACGAGTTGCGCCGCGGTCAGGAGGTCCTGCTCAACGACGCGCTCAACATCGTCGACGCGTTCGGGTACGAGCGGGTCGGTGAGGTCGTGATGCTCAAGGAGATCCTGGAGGGACCGAACGGCGGGCCGGGCGACCGGGCGCTGGTGGTCTCCCACTCCGACGAGGAGCGCATCGTGCACCTCGCCGAGACGCTCATCGGCTCGGCGATCCGGGCCGGCGACTCGCTCATGATCGAGCCCCGCTCGGCGTACGCGTACGAGCGGATCCCGAAGAGCGAGGTCGAGGAGCTGGTCCTGGAGGAGGTGCCCGACGTCGACTACGGCGACATCGGTGGCCTCCAGTCGCAGATCGAGCAGATCCGCGACGCGGTGGAGTTGCCGTTCCTGCACGCGGACCTGTTCCGCGAGCACCAGCTCCGCCCGCCCAAGGGCATCCTGCTCTACGGGCCGCCCGGCTGCGGCAAGACGCTCATCGCCAAGGCGGTGGCCAACTCGCTGGCCAAGAAGATCGCCGAGCGCCAGGGCAAGGAGAAGCACACCAGCTTCTTCCTCAACATCAAGGGCCCGGAGCTGCTCAACAAGTACGTCGGCGAGACCGAGCGGCACATCCGGCTGATCTTCCAGCGGGCTCGGGAGAAGGCCGGCGAGGGCACCCCGGTGATCGTGTTCTTCGACGAGATGGACTCGATCTTCCGGACCCGCGGCTCCGGCGTCTCCTCCGACGTGGAGAACACGATCGTTCCACAGCTGCTCAGTGAGATCGACGGCGTGGAGGGTCTGGAGAACGTCATCGTCATCGGCGCCTCCAACCGGGAAGACATGATCGACCCGGCGATCCTGCGCCCCGGTCGGCTCGACGTGAAAATCAAGATCGAGCGACCGGACGCCGAGGCGGCGAAGGACATCTTCTCCAAGTACATCCTCTCCGGGCTCCCGCTGCACCCGGACGACCTCGCCGAACACGGGGCCGACCCCCAGGCCACCGTCGCCGCGATGATCGACGCCGTGGTGCTGCGGATGTACTCCGAAACCGAGGAGAACCGCTTCCTCGAGGTCACCTACGCCAACGGTGACAAGGAAGTCCTCTACTTCAAGGACTTCAACTCCGGCGCGATGATCCAGAACATCGTCGACCGGAGCAAGAAGATGGCCATCAAGGAATTCCTCACCTCTGGTCGCAAGGGCATGCGCCTGCAGCACCTGCTCGACGCCTGCGTCGACGAGTTCCGCGAGAACGAGGACCTGCCCAACACCACCAACCCCGACGACTGGGCCCGCATCTCCGGCAAGAAGGGCGAGCGGATCGTCTACATCCGCACGCTCGTCTCCGGTGGCAAGGGCGCCGAGGCCGGCCGGTCCATCGAGACCGCCAGCAACACCGGCCAGTACCTCTGAACAAACGGTGACGGTAGGGGCCCGGGACGCGACGCGTCCCGGGCCCCTACCCGTCGCGCCGGCCGGCCCCACGCGCCGCGGCCGAGCCGGGGACCCCGCCGCCCGCCCGGACCGCTGGCCAACCGTCGTGACCCTCTGCGGGCCAACGCCCGTGGGTCACCACCGTGCCGATGATCATCAAGTGCTGAGCGCGCCGCCACGGGCCGACACCCGGTGACCCGCCCGCACCGGCGTGCCCCCGTCCCCGAACAGTCGGACTACGCTCGACATGACGGGGGACCGGGTCGGGCGAGCGAAGCGGGTAGGTCGATGAGCGTAAGACGGATCATGGGCACCGAGGTCGAGTACGGCATCTCCGTGCCCGGCCAGGCCGGAGCCAACCCGATGGTCACCTCGTCCCAGGTGGTCAACGCCTACGGGGCCCGGCCCGAGCTCAACCGGGGCGGACGTGCCCGCTGGGACTACGAGGAGGAGTCGCCGCTGCGCGACGCCCGCGGCTTCACCTACTCCGGGGCCGCCTACGACCCCGCCGAGGCGCTCGCCGACGAGGACCTCGGCCTGGCCAACGTGATACTCACCAACGGCGCACGCCTCTACGTGGACCACGCCCACCCCGAATACTCCACCCCCGAGGTCACCACGCCCCGCGACATCGTGCGCTGGGACAAGGCCGGCGAGCGGGTCATGGCCGAGGCGTCCCGCCGGGCCGCCACCATCCCCGGCAGCCAGCCGATCCACCTCTACAAGAACAACACCGACAACAAGGGCGCCAGCTACGGCGCTCACGAGAACTACCTGATGCGCCGGCAGACCCCGTTCGCCGACATCGTGGCGTACCTGACGCCGTTCTTCGTGACCCGACAGATCGTCTGCGGCGCCGGCCGCGTCGGCATCGGGCAGGACGGCGGGCAGAGCGGCTTCCAGATCTCCCAGCGCGCCGACTTCTTCGAGGTCGAGGTCGGCCTGGAGACCACCCTCAAGCGGCCGATCATCAACACCCGCGACGAGCCGCACGCCGACGCCGACAAGTACCGCCGGCTGCACGTCATCATCGGCGACGCCAACCTCTCC
The DNA here is from genome assembly GCF_049841615.1 of Micromonospora sp. DT63. Lineage (NCBI taxonomy): Bacteria > Bacillati > Actinomycetota > Actinomycetes > Micromonosporales > Micromonosporaceae > Micromonospora > Micromonospora sp. DT63. Next base: position 214,572 of record NZ_JBNCKQ010000001.1, read on the forward strand.
GAGATCTCCACCTACCTCAAGGTCGGCACCACCGCGCTGATCCTCACCATGATCGAGGAGAAGGCGCTCGGCGCCGACCTCGGCATCGCCGACCCGGTCAGCGAACTGCGCGCGGTCAGCCACGACCCCTCGCTCACGCACCTCATGAGGCTGCGCGACGGCCGCCGGCTGACCGCCCTGGACGTGCAGTGGGCGTACCTGGAGCGGGTGCGGTCCTTTGTCGACGACCGCTACGGCACCGACGTCGACGAGCAGACCGCCGACGTGCTGGACCGCTGGGAGGACGTGCTGGACCGGCTCGGCCGCGACCCGATGCTCTGCGCCGACGAGCTGGACTGGGTGGCCAAGCTGCGGCTGCTGGAGGGCTACCGCGAGCGGGAGAAGCTCGGCTGGGGCTCGCACAAGCTCCAACTCGTCGACCTGCAGTACTCCGACGTACGTCCGGACAAGGGCCTCTACAACCGGCTGGTCTCCCGAGGGGCGATGAAGACGCTGCTCACCGACGAGGAGACCCGCAGCGCCATGACCGAGCCCCCGGAGGACACCCGGGCCTACTTCCGTGGCCGCTGCCTCGCCCAGTACGCCTCCGAGGTGGTCGCCGCGAGCTGGGACTCGGTGATCTTCGACGTGGGTCGCGAGTCGCTGGTCCGGGTGCCGATGATGGAGCCGGAGCGGGGCACCCGCGCCCACGTCGGCGCCCTGTTCGACCGCTGCGCCAGCGCCAAGGACCTGTTGGAGACGTTGACCGGCGGCTGAACGCGCCGCCGAATGCCCGCTGTGCGTCGCAAGCCGGCGCGCGGCGGGCTTTTCGTCGTCCGAGCGAGGTAAGTTCATCGCAGACGATCGTGGAGGAGGCAGCAATGGCCACTCATGACAGCGGCGGCCAGTCGCAGTCCGGCAAGTCCCGCCAGGGCGAGGAGATCGAGGACGTCACCACGGAGGCCAACCCCGAGGTGGCCGAGCGGCACGCCGAGATCACCGAGGACGTCGACGACCTGCTCGACGAGATCGACTCCGTCCTGGAAGAAAATGCCGAAGAATTCGTGAGAGGATATGTACAGAAAGGGGGTCAATGAGGCATATGTCCGATTCGACAGGCCGGTCGGACAAGGTATGCCCAGATTGCAAGCGGTCGCTGCCCCGCACCGAGTTCCACAGCGACCGCCGACGAACGGACGGGCTCGCCTTCTACTGCAAGTCGTGCGCAAACGTCCGGTCGGAGGCTAGTCGCCGCAAGCGTGGGGTCTCGCCTCAGCGCAGGTCGCGGACCCCGGTCGGTGAGGGTCTGAAGTGGTGCCCGGACTGCGATCAGATCAAGCCGGTGGAGGACTTCCCGACCAGCAGCACCAAGGCCAATGGCCGGCACAGTTACTGCAAGCCCTGCCACAACGCGCGGGGCAAGGAGACTGCGCAGCGGCTCTACGGCGGGACCCGCGAGTACCACCTCCGTCGCCGCTACGGAGTCGGAGAAAAGGAGTTTCAGGAGCTCCTGGCCGAGCAGGGCGGGGTCTGCGCGATCTGCGGCGGCGCGGACCCGCAACATCTGGACCACGATCATCGCACCGGGTGGGTGCGCGGGATACTCTGCTTCAACTGCAACGGTGGTCTTGGCCAGTTCCGTGACAGTCCTACGAGGCTGGCCAGGGCGATCACGTACCTGAGAGGAACCACGTGGCAGCGGGCTTTGATCCATCCGGGCGTCTACCAGATGTGTTCACCAACGCGGGGACGTCCTCCTTCACCACGTTTCTGAGCCGGGTGGCGCCCGAGATGCTGCCCGGTCGTCGGCCGCTGCCGCCGGGCATGGCCGCCGACCTGGCGCCGCACGCGACCACCATCGTGGCGATCTCGGCCGCCGGCGGTGTGGTGATGGCCGGCGACCGACGGGCCACCATGGGCAACCTGATCGCCCAGCGCGACATCGAGAAGGTGCACCCCGCCGACGCGTACTCGCTGGTCGGCATCGCGGGCACCGCGGGCATCGGCATCGAGCTGATGCGACTGTTCCAGGTGGAGCTGGAGCACTACGAGAAGATCGAGGGCGCGATGCTCTCGCTCGACGGCAAGGCCAACCGGCTGGCGTCGATGATCCGGGGCAACCTGGGCGCGGCCATGCAGGGCCTGGCGGTGGTGCCGCTGTTCGCCGGCTTCGACCTGGCCGCCGCCGACCCGGCTCGGGCGGGGCGGATCTTCAGCTTCGACGTGACCGGTGGCCCGTACGAGGAGACCGGGTACGACGCGATCGGCTCGGGCTCGCTGTTTGCGAAGTCGGCGTTGAAGAAGCGCTTCCGGGCGGGCCTGTCCGTGGACGACGCGACCCGGCTCGCGGTCGAGGCGCTCTACGACGCGGCCGACGACGACACCGCGACCGGCGGACCGGACCTGACCCGCCGGATCTATCCGGTGGTGATGACCGCTACCGCCGAGGGCACCCGCCGGTTGACCGACACCGAGACGGCGGCGATCGCCGAGGGTGTGGTCGCCGGCCGGATGGAGAACCCGGGCGGATGAGCCCCGTCCACCCCCACCAGTCCGCAGTCGTCAGCACAGCGCCGTAAGGAGAACCGCCGCCGTGGCCATGCAGTTCTACGCCTCGCCCGAACAGATCATGCGCGACCGCTCCGAGCTGGCCCGCAAGGGCATCGCTCGGGGTCGCAGCGCGGTGGTCCTGAGCTACTCCGGCGGGGTGCTCTTCGTCGCGGAGAACCTCTCCAGCGCCCTGCACAAGGTCAGCGAGATCTACGACCGGATCGGCTTCGCCGCCGTCGGTCGGTACAACGAGTTCGAGAATCTGCGTCGGGCGGGCGTGCGGATGGCCGACCTGAACGGTCTGAGCTACGACCGGCGCGACGTCACCGGGCGGGCGCTCGCCAACGCGTTCGCGCAGACGCTCGGCGCGATCTTCACCGAGCAGTCGAAGCCGTTCGAGGTGGAGATCTGTGTCGCGGAGGTCGGGGCGACTCCGGACGACGACGAGCTGTACCGGCTCACCTATGACGGGTCGGTCAACGACGAGCCCGGCCGGATGGCCATGGGTGGTCAGGCCGAGGCGATCACCGGTGTGCTGAAGTCCCAGCACCGGGCGGACATGTCCCTCGGCGAGGCGGCCCGGGTGGCGGTGCAGGCGTTGAGCAGCGTCGGTGGTGAGGGCGGCGCGGCCCGCACGATCGCCGCCAACCAGCTCGAGGTGGCGGTGCTGGACCGTCAGCGGGTGGGTCGTACGTTCCGCCGGATCACGGGCGCGGCGCTGACGGCGCTGCTGGACGGTGATGTCGCGGCAGCCGAGCAGCCGGCCGAGGCGGGTGGGCCGGACACGCCGGCGCAGCCGACCACGGAGGCGCACAAGCCGACGACGTCGGCGGGCTCCGCCGATCTGGAGGACAAGCCGGCGGACGGCAAGTAGCGCGCGTCGTGTCGGCGGGCGGCCCGGAGGAACGGGGTGCCCGCCGACGGCGTTGAACGCCCTGTCCTGCTTCGGCTCCGATCTGTACGTGCGGTCGCAGGGACCGACGACGGGGCCGTTGAAGCCGTTTCGGTCGCCGGTAATGGCGGAGGCGAACGGTGGTGTGCCGGCCCGGAAGCAGTGGCCGACTCGCGGCGGCCCGATCGTCGGCGTCGGACGACCGGGTCATGCGGCAGGTGCGGCCTTCAACGGCTCCCACCAGGCCCGGTTTTCGCGGTACCACTGCACGGTTTGCGCCAGGCCGTCGGCGAGGTCGATGCTCGGGGCGTACCCCAACTCTTGTTTGATCTTGGTGATGTCCAGCGAGTAGCGGCGGTCGTGGCCCTTGCGGTCGGCGACCGGGACGACCCGGTCCCAGTCGGCGCCGCAGGCATCCAGCAGCAGGCCGGTCAGCTCCGTGTTGGTCAGTTCCGTGCCGCCGCCGATGTGGTAGACCTCGCCGCCACGGCCCTTCTGCGCGACCAGCGCGATGCCCCGGCAGTGGTCGTGCACGTGCAGCCAGTCGCGGATGTTGCCGCCGTCGCCGTAGAGGGGAACGGTGCCGCCGTCGAGCAGGTTGGTGACGAACAGCGGGATGACCTTCTCGGGGAACTGGTACGGCCCGTAGTTGTTGGAGCAGCGGGTGACCACCACGTCCATGCCGTGGGTGCGGTGGTAGGCCAGGGCGAGCAGGTCGGAGCCGGCCTTCGAGGCCGAGTACGGCGAGGTCGGTGCGAGCGGCCAGGTCTCGGTCCAGGAGCCCTCGTCGATCGACCCGTACACCTCGTCGGTGGAGATGTGCACGAAGCGGCCGGTGCCGTGGCGCAGCGCGGCGTCCAACAGGGTCTGCGTGCCGAGCACGTTGGTGGTGACGAACGGCGCGGGGCCGACGATCGAGCGGTCGACGTGCGATTCCGCCGCGAAGTGCACGATCACGTCGTGCCCGGGGACCACCTCGTCGACGACGGTGGGGTCGCAGATGTCGCCGTGGACGAAGCGCAGCCGCGGGTCGTCGCGCACCGGGTCGAGGTTCGCCAGGTTGCCCGAGTAGGTGAGCTTGTCGAGCACGGTCACGCCGGCGGGGTCGACCGCGGGCACACCCGAGGCGGTGCCGCCAGGCACACCCAGCAGCATGCGGACGAATTCTGAACCGATGAATCCGGCGCCGCCGGTGACGAGGAACCTCACGTGTCCAGGAGTGTACGCGAAGTGGTGGGCCCGGCTGTCCGGCAAAAACCGACAGGCCGACGGGCTGGTTGGTTGCGGCTAAGCTCCCCTGGGTGCGCGGAATCGTACTCGCTGGCGGCACCGGCTCTCGGCTCTGGCCGATCACGCGGGCGGTGTCCAAGCAGCTGATGCCGATCTTCGATAAGCCGATGATCTACTACCCGCTCTCCACGCTGGTGATGTCCGGTGTGCGGGAGATCCTGATGATCACCACGCCGGAGGACCAGGACCAGTTCCGCCGGTTGCTCGGCGACGGCAGCCAGTTCGGACTGCGGCTGGAGTACGCCACGCAGGCCCGCCCGGAGGGCATCGCCCAGGCGTTCATCCTCGGCGCGGACTTCATCGGCGACGATTCGGTGGGGCTGATCCTCGGCGACAACATCTTCCACGGCGTCGGTCTGGGTCGGCAGTTGGCCACCCACAGCGACCTCGTCGGCGGCCGGGTGTTCGCGTACCCGGTGTCCAACCCGCAGGATTACGGCGTGGTGGACTTCGACGCCGAGGGTCGGGTGCTCTCGATCGAGGAGAAGCCGGCTCGGCCGAAGTCGCGCTACGCGGTGCCCGGCCTGTACTTCTACGACAACCGCGTGGTGGACATCGCCCGCAAGATCACGCCCAGCCCCCGGGGCGAGTTGGAGATCACGGCGGTCAACGAGGTGTACCGGGAGACCGGTGAGCTGTCCGTCACCCTGCTGGACCGGGGCACGGCCTGGCTGGACACCGGCACGTTCGCCTCGATGATGCAGGCCGGCGAGTTCGTCCGGGTGATCGAGGAGCGGCAGGGCCTGAAGATCGGTTGCGTCGAGGAGGTGGCCTGGCGGGCGGGCCTCATCGACGACGACCAGCTGGCCGCGCTCGCCGAGCCTCTGACCAAGAGCGGCTTCGGCGACTACCTGTTCGGTCTGCTGGCCGAGAAGAACGCGCCGTTGACCCGATGAGGATCCGGGAGCGAGCCTCGGGCCGGACGGAATGTCGCACTCAACCGTTATGTGAACACCCCCGTAGTACGACCTGTGGTGTGACAGTGACGAACCGGGCCTCCGGGCGGCTAATGTCTCATCATGGAGCGGCGAATCTTCGGCCTCGAGACCGAGTACGGCGTCACCTGCACCTATCGCGGGCAGCGGCGGCTGTCCCCGGACGAGGTCGCGCGGTATCTGTTCCGTCGCGTCGTGTCCTGGGGCCGGTCGAGCAACGTGTTCCTGCGCAACGGGGCCCGTCTCTACCTGGACGTCGGGTCGCATCCGGAGTACGCGACACCGGAGTGCGACTCGGTGACCGACCTGGTGGCCCACGACCGGGCCGGCGAGCGGATCCTGGAGGGGCTGCTCGTCGATGCGGAGAAGCGGCTGCACGACGAGGGCATCGCAGGTGAGATCTACCTGTTCAAGAACAACACCGACTCGGCCGGCAACTCGTACGGCTGCCACGAGAACTACCTGGTCTCGCGGCACGGCGAGTTCGGCCGGCTCGCTGACGTGCTCATCCCGTTCCTGGTGACCCGGCAGTTGATCTGTGGGGCCGGCAAGGTCCTGCAGACCCCGCGTGGCGCGGTCTACTGCCTGTCCCAGCGGGCCGAGCACATCTGGGAGGGCGTCTCCTCGGCGACCACCCGCAGCCGGCCGATCATCAACACGCGCGACGAGCCGCACGCCGACGCCGAGCGCTACCGGCGCCTGCACGTGATCGTCGGCGACTCGAACATGAACGAGGTCACCACGCTGCTCAAGGTCGGCACCGCCGACATCGTGCTGCGGATGATCGAGGCCGGGGTCGTCATGCGGGACCTGTCGCTGGAGAACCCGATCCGGGCGATCCGCGAGGTGTCGCACGACATCACCGGTCGGCGCAAGGTGCGGCTGGCCTCCGGCAAGGAGGTCAGCGCGCTGGACATCCAGCAGGAGTACCTGGCCAAGGCCACCGAGTTCGTCGAGCGCCGCGGCGGCGACCAGGCCGCCAAGCGGGTCGTCGAGCTGTGGGGCCGGGTGCTCAACGCGGTGGAGAGCGGTGATCTGGAGCCGGTCTCGCGCGAGATCGACTGGGTCAGCAAGCTGCGGCTGATCGAGCGCTACCAGCGCAAGCACGACCTGCCGCTGTCCCACCCCCGGGTCGCGCAGATGGACCTGGCGTACCACGACGTGCGCCGTGGGCGTGGCCTCTACGGGCTGCTGGAGCGTCGCGGCGAGGTGGACCGGGTGGCCACCGACCCGGAGATCTTCGAGGCCAAGGAGACCCCGCCGCAGACCACGCGTGCGCGGCTGCGCGGCGAGTTCATCCGGCACGCCCAGGAGAAGCGGCGCGACTTCACCGTCGACTGGGTGCACCTGAAGCTCAACGACCAGGCGCAGCGCACGGTGCTCTGCAAGGACCCCTTCCGGGCGTACGACGAGCGCGTGGAGCGGTTGATCGCCAGCATGTGACGGGTGGGCCGGCCCCGGCGGTGGTGTGCCGCCGGCGGGGTCGGCCGGCCCGGTAGGCTGAGCCGGCCATGACGACTTCTGGACCATCCGACCGTTCCGAGCGCTCCGAGCGCGGCACCGAACGGCAGAACTGGGTCGAACGCCGGCGGGAGAAGATCCGCGCCGAGGTCGACCGCAACCGGCGCGGTGAGTACACCGTGCCGACGTGGGTGCTGGCCCTGGCGCTGGTGCTCATCGTGGGCGGCTGGCTCGCCCTGATCTTCCTCTCCTGATCCCTCCGCGCTGTCGCGCGAGCGGTGACCCACCGGGGCCAGAGGTTGGCCCGGCCGGGTCGCGTCGACGGGTACCCGCCGATGTCGCCGTCGCGGGGGGCCCGCCCGCCCACCGCGCCGACGACACCCGGACGCGACGACGCGGGAGGCGATCATGGACGACGACCGGACGGTGCCGCAGCCGGAACGCGGTGGGGGAGGCTGGCAGGACCCGGGTCCGCGCGACGTGGTCCGGGACCGGCAGAATCCCGATCTGCTGACCCCGCCGAGCACGGATGCGGGGACGCTGCCCAACCTGCGGTTCTCGTTCTCCGACGCGCACACCCGCGTGCAACGCGGCGGCTGGACCCGCGAGGTGACCGTACGGGAGCTGCCGATCGCCACCGAGCTCAGCGGTGTGGACATGGCGCTGGAACCGGGCGGCTACCGGGAGATGCACTGGCACAAGCAGTCCGAGTGGGCGTACGTGTCGCGGGGCAGCGCCCGGATCAGCGCCGTCGACCAGGAGGGCCGCAACTTCCTCGACGACGTACGCGCCGGTGACCTGTGGTTCTTCCCGCAGGGGGTGCCGCACCACATCCAGGCGCTCGACGAGGGCGTGGAGTTCCTGCTCGTCTTCGACGACGGCGCGTTCACCGAGAACGGCACGTTCCTGATCAGCGACTTCTTCGCGCACACCCCGAAGGACGTGCTGGCCAAGAACTTCGGCTGGCGACCCGAGCAGCTCGACTCGATCCCGGAGCGGGAGAGGTACATCTTCGCGGGGCAGGTGCCGCCGCCGCTGGACCGCGACAAGGTGGTCAGCCCGAGCGGGGACGTGCCCCGCAGCCTGAGCCACCGGCTGCTCGCGCAGCAGCCTCAACGGTTCGCCGGCGGCCAGGTCCGCATCGCCGACGTCACCCAGTTCCCGGCGGCCACCACGATCTGCGCCGCGCTGGTCGAGGTCGACCCGGGTGGGATGCGCGAGCTGCACTGGCACCCCACCGACGACGAGTGGCAGTACTACCTCTCCGGCCACGGTCGGATGGGCGTGTTCGCCTCTCAGGGCGTGGCGGGCACCTTCGACATGCGCTCGGGTGACGTCGGGTACGTGCCGTTCGCCTACGGCCACTACATCGAGAACCTCGGCACCGAACCGCTGGTCTTCCTGGAGATGTTCCGCAAGCCCCGGTTCGAGTCCGTCTCGCTGACCCAGTGGATGGCGAACACCCCGGCCCAGGTCAGCGCCGACACCCTCAACCTTCCCCGAGAGCTGATCGAAGCCCTACCAAGAGACCAACGCCCGGTGATCCGCTGACCCCGACCCCGGGTGGGTTAGGGGAGGTGGGTGGTGGCGTGGCGGCCGGCGGCGGCGGCCGTCAGGAAGTAGGCGTGGTCGGCGTCCAGGTTGCGGCCCATCGTGGACAGCGGCACGGCGCTGGCGCGCAGCGCGGCGTCGAGGCCGGCGGTGGGCACCCGGACGATCCGGTGTCGGGCCGTCAGCGGCGCCAGCGCCGCGTCGACCTCGGCGGCAAGGGCCGGGTCCAGGTCGTCGGGCACCACCAGCTCCGCCGGGGCGAGGGCGACCCGGCCGTACGCGGTGAGGCTGTGGTGCGACACGCCCCGGTGCCGGGGGCGGGGGTCGGCGTCGGAGATGCGCAGTGAGCCGATCGGGCGGCCGCCGAGCGTGGCGATCGCGTTGACGGCCTCGCCGACGGCGACGCCGGAGAAACCCCACCGGGTGCCGGTGCCCAGGTTGCCGGGCCCCTGGGCGACGATGGCCACGTCCGCGTCCAGCACGTGGCGGGCGGCGAGCAGACCGCCATGCAGGGTGGTGGCCTCCAGGTCGCCGCCGAACGCCTGCCCGACGGTGATCGTCCCGGCCAGTTCGGCGCGCAGCCCGGCGAGCGTGCGGGAGAACCAGGCCGGCAACGCCCCGCCGTCGGTGAGCAGGTACGCCACCCGGGCCTGCGGGGCCCCGGCCCGGATGCCGGCCAGGATCGCCGGCAGGGCCGAGTGCAGGTCGGCGGTGACCACCGGCATTCCACCCAGGTCGTCGGCGTCGGCCAGCAGGGCGCGGTGCGGGCTGGCCTCCTCGTCGACGCCGAGCAGGATCGGCTGCAACGGGGTGTAGCGGGCCTTGACCAGGTGCCCGGCGTCGCGGGTGTCGCCGGCGTCCGGCGGGTCCGGCGGCAGCCGGTCCGGCAGGGCCACCACGAGGGCGTAGCCGCCGGTGCCCAACCCCATCAGCAGCGCGCCCGCGTTGAGCAGCACCCGGTCACCCGGCTCGGGCGTGCCGACCAGTTCGGGATAGGCCAGCGCCCGCATGCGCGTGCCGTCGGGCAGGTCGACGTCGAGTTCCACCGCCCCGGTCCACTGCCGCCGCAGCGCCGCCACCGTCCCCGCCCGCCATCGCACCATGACGGGCACGCTAGCCGCGCGGACCAGCCGGCCCGCGCCCGGGTCGGTCCACCCCTCAGCGGGCGTCGGGTTCGCCGCCGAGGTCGGCGCTCGGCCTGGCCTGGGTGGGGTCGGAGTCACCCTCGGCGTCGGCCCTCGGACTCGCCTGGGTGGAGCCGGGTTCGCCCCCGGCGTCGGCGCTGGGCGCGGCCTGGGTGGCGCGGGCCTGCCCGACGGCCCCGGGCAGCGAGCGGGTGGGGTCGAGGAAGACGAAACGGATCTCCGGGTACCGCTCGGTGAGCCGCCGCTCGGCCTCGTCGGCGGTGGCCTCGATGGCCGCGCCGGTGGCCTCGTCGCGGAAGTCGACCTTCGCGGCGACGAGGATGTCGTCCGGGCCGAGCTGCATCGTCAGCAGGGTGTCGATGCGTTCCACCTCGGGCAGCCCGGCCAGGTCGCGTTCGATCTCGCGGCGCAGCCGCTCCGGAACGGCCCGGCCGACCAGCAGCGACAGGTTGTTGCTGGCCAGGATCCCGGCGACGGTCAGCAGCAGCAACCCGATCAGGATCGACGCGACGCCGTCCCACACCTCGTCGCCGGTGGCCTCGGACAGGCCGACGCCCAGCGCGGCCAGCAGCAGGCCGATCAGGGCCGCGCTGTCCTCCAGGAAGACCGCCTTGACCGTGGTGTCGGCGGTCAGTCGCAGGAACCGCCGAGGTGTCGTCTGCCAGCGCGCGGACTCGCGGCGGACCTGCCGCACGGCCCGGGCCAGCGAGATCGACTCGATGACGAACGACACCGCCAGCACGATGTACGAGATCAGATAGTCGCCGCTGTGCTCGTGCACGAGGATCGTGGTGACGCCGTGGGTGACGGCGAAGCCGGCGCCGGCCACGAAGGTGAACATGGCGGCGAAGAACGCCCAGACGTAGCTCTCCTTGCCGTACCCGAAGGGGTGTCGTCGGTCGGCCGGGCGGGCTCCGCGGCGCAGCGCCTGGAACAGCAGCACCTCGGTGGTCGTGTCGGCGACCGAGTGCGCCGCCTCGGAGAGCATCGCGGCCGACCCGGAGATCAGCCCGGCGATCAGCTTGGCGATCGCGATGGCGAGGTTGGCGGCGCCCGCGACGACCACCGTGCCGACGCTTTCGCTCTCGGTCTTCATCTCGCCCTGCGACATGAGGGCAACACTATGGCGGCGGGCGGCGGCTCGCCGGGGGAGGGGCTCGATCCGAACAAGTGTGCGGCACGCCCGCGTGGGTGCACGTCCTTGGCGTGTCGGCTGCTAGCGTCTACCGCGTGTCGCGGACCCGCACCGAACGCCTGGTCAACCTGGTGATCTGCCTCCTGTCCACGCGACGGTTCCTGACCGCCGCGCAGATCGCCGCGACCGTGCCCGGCTACGAGCACGACCCCGACGACGCGCGCGACCATGAGGCGTTCCAACGCAAGTTCGAGCGGGACAAGGCCGAGCTGCGCGAGCTGGGCGTGCCGCTGGAGACCGGCACGGCCAGCGTCTTCGACGCCGAGCCCGGCTACCGCATCGCCCACCGTGAGTACGCGCTGCCCGACATCCCCCTGGAACCCGACGAGGCCGCCGCGGTCGGCATCGCCGCCCGTCTGTGGCAGCACGCCGGGCTGGCCGCCGCCGCGTCGTCCGGGCTGGCCAAGCTGCGCGCCGCCGGGGTGGACGTCGACCCGCAGGCCACCCTCGGTCTGGAGCCGATGGTCACCGTCGATCCGGCGTTCGCGCCGCTGACGGCCGCCGCGCGGGACCGCCGCGAGGTCGGGTTCGACTACCGGGTGCCGGACCAGGACGCGCCCACCCGCCGCCGCCTCCAGCCGTGGGGCGTGGTCTGCTGGCGCGGGCGGTGGTACGTGGTGGGCCACGACCTGGACCGCGCGGCGACCCGCTGCTTCCGCCTGTCCCGGGTGGTCGGCGCTGTCCGGGTCACCGGCGCATCCGGCGCGTACGAGCCACCGGCCGGCGTCGACCTGATCAGCCACGTGGCCCGTTGGTCCGGGCCGGTGGAGCGCACCGGCCGGGCCACCGTGCTGGCGGCGTCCGGGCGGGCCGCCGGTCTGCGCCGCTGGGCGGTGGAGGTGACCGCCGGGCCGGACGGCGACCACCTCGTCCTGCCGTACGCCGACCCGGACTCTCTGGCCGGCCAACTCGTCGGGTACGGCCCGGACGTGCGGGTGCTCGACCCGCCGGAGGTCCGCGAAGCGGTCATCCAGCGACTCAAGGAGATCGCCGTCCGGCACGACGAGCTGACCGTCACCGGGGGTGCCCGGTGACGCGTCCGGCCGCCCGCGGCGGTTCCCGCGCCTCCGCCGACCGACTGGCGCGGCTGCTCAACCTGGTTCCCTACCTGCTGGCCCGGCCCGGCATCGAGATCGCCGAGGCGGCCGGTGACCTGGGCGTCACCGAACGGCAGCTCCGGGAGGACCTGGAGCTCCTGTGGGTGTGTGGGCTGCCCGGTTACGGCCCCGGTGACCTGATCGACATGGCGTTCGACGGCGACCGGGTGACCATCACCTACGACGCCGGCATCGACCGGCCGCTGCGGCTCACCCCCGACGAGGCCGTCGCGCTCGTGGTGGCGCTGCGGATGCTCGCCGAGACCCCCGGCGTGGCCAACCGGGAGGCCATCGAACGGGCCCTCGCGAAGATCGAGGACGCCGCCGGTGACCTGGTGGGCGCACCGGTCGCGGTCCGGCTGCCCGGGGACACCCGGCGGGTCGAGGCGCTGCGCGCCGCCGTGGAGGGCGGAAAGGCGCTGCGGATCACCTACTACACGGCGGCCCGGGACGAGACCACCGAGCGCGTCGTCGACCCGCTGCGGATGCTGATGGTCGGCGGCCGGGCGTACGTGGAGGCGTGGTGCCGGCGCGCGGAGGCCGTCCGGCTGTTCCGGGCCGACCGGATCGACGCGATCACCGAGCTGGACGAGCCGGCCACCGTCCCGCCGCAGGCCGTCCCGCACGACCTCACCGAGGGTGTGTTCCGGCCGTCGCCGGACCTGCCGCTGATCACCCTGCGGATCGGGCGGGGCGAGCGGTGGATCACCGAGTACTACCCGTGCGAGCGGGTGGAGGCCGGCGACGGCGACGAGTGGCTCGTCTCGCTGCGGGTGACCGACCTGGGGTGGGCGCGGCGGTTCGTGCTGGGCCTGGGCCCGGACGTCACAGTGGTCGCCCCGGTCGAGCTGGCCGAGCAGGTCCGGGCGACCGCAGCCGCCGCGCTCGACGCGTACGCCGTGCCGGCGGCCGTTCCCCGGCGTGCGCCGGCCGATTCCGTGCCGGTCGGCGTGCCGGCGGGCGATCCGGCGGTGCCTGCCCGCACCCAGTAGGCTGACCGGCGTGCTGATCTGGATCGTGCTCGCGGTGGTGCTGCTCCCGCTCGTGGCGCTCGCGCTTGCCGTACGCCCGGTGGTGAGCCGGCTGCCCCAGCTGCGCCGCGCCGCGGTGGCGTTGCAGCGGCGGGCCACCGAGGCGGAGGCGCTACGGGAGACCGCCGAGGCGTTGCAGCAGCGCGCCGAGGGTGTCCAGCGCCAGCTCGACACCGCCCAGCAGCGACTCGCCGTGATCAAGGCCAAGCGCGGCTGACCGACCTCTGCCGGCCACCGCCGTCCCCCGGTCGGGTGGCGATGGTTGACTGATCATCGCGGTTGGTCAAGACTTCACCGGCCGGGCCCTGATCATCATCCCCGGCCTGTGGCATTCGGTCCATCCGCACGTACGATGGGCTGCGTATCACCCCCCGGACACAGAGCGACTGGAGCTTCTCATGGGTGCCCTCAAGCCGTGGCACATCGCAGTTCTCGTGGTTGTGCTGATCCTGCTCTTCGGTGCGAAGCGGCTTCCCGACGCGGCCCGCTCGCTGGGTCGCTCGCTGCGGATCATCAAGGCCGAGACCAAGAGCCTGCAGGACGACGACCGCGACCTGGCCGAGAAGGCCGACGCGCAGGCCGGCTACCAGCCGCTGCCGCCGCACGCCGGCCAGCAGGCGCCGTACGCCGGGCAGCCGCAGCAGGCGCCGTACCAGCAGGCGCCGCCGCAGCAGCCGGTCGTCGACCCGGTGCACCGCGTCCGCGACAACTGACCGAAGGGCCCCACCACAGTGGCCTTCGCCCTGCGTAAGCGCGGCCCGAGCACCTTCGAACGGGCCGCCGACGGCTCGATGACGCTCATCGAGCACGTCCGTGAGCTGCGTAATCGTCTGTTCCGCGCCTCGCTGGCGATCCTGGTCGGCTTCGGCTTCGGCATCTGGCTGGCCGAGCCGGTGCGGCACCTGCTGTCGCAGCCGTACTGCGACCTGCCGGGGTCGAAGGACGCGTCCGGCAAGTGCCTGTTCGTCCAGCTCGGCCCGGCGGACCTCTTCCTGTTGAACCTGAAGATCGGCCTCTGGGTGGGCCTGATCATCGCGGCGCCGATCTGGCTCTATCAGCTCTGGGCGTTCATCGCGCCCGGTCTGCACCGGCACGAGCGGCGCTACGCGTACGCGTTCACGGCCCTGGCGGCACCGCTCTTCGCCGCCGGCGCGGTGCTGGCGTTCTTCGTCACCGCCAAGGGCCTCGAGTTCCTGATGAACGTGTCCGGCGATGACATCTCGACGACCCTGGAGGTCACCCGCTACATCTCGTTCGTCACCAACCTCATCCTGCTGTTCGGGGTGGCGTTCGAGTTCCCGCTGATCGTGCTGATGCTCAACTTCGTGGGCCTCGCCAGCGCGAAGCGGCTGCTCAGCTGGTGGCGGGTGGCGATCTTCGTGTTCTTCGCGTTCTCCGCAGTGGTCACCCCCACGCCGGACCCGTTCGGGATGACCGCCCTGGCGGTCTGCCTCTCCGCGCTCTACTTCGGGGCGGTCGGGGTGGCGTTCATCAACGACCGGCGGCGTGGGCGGGGCAAGGAGGTCTACGCCGGTCTCGACGACGACGAGGTCTCGCCGCTGGAGTTCGACACGGACCCGGTCGTGGCCGGGCAGCGGGTCGACGCGACAGCGCCGATCGGTGCGCCCGAACCGATCGCGAAGCCGGCGCCAATCGAACGCCGCTACGACGACATGACCTGACGGCCCCGCGCCGCCGGAGTGCACCGACGCCGTCCCCGCCTGCCGGGGGCGGCGTCGTCGTGTCAGCGGCCCCGCAGGACGCTCACCCGACGCGCCGGCGGCGAGACTGATCGTGACGTCGGCCGGCCCGGGTGAACGGCGGGTGTCCGACCGGTACGGTGCTGCCCGTGACCGCAGACGATCACCTGTCCGGCCCGCCCACCGACGGCCCGGTCGAGCGCACCCCTACCGCCGGCGACCCGGTCGAGCGCGCCCGGGATGAGGGTGGCCCGGTGGCCGTGCTCGTCAACCCGACGGCCGGCCGGGGACGGCACCGGGCGCTGCTGCCCCGGCTGCTGGACGGGCTGGCCGCCGCCGGCCGGCCGGTCCGGAAGCTGTCGGCGTCCGACCCGGACGAGGCGGAGGCGGCGTGTCGTACCGCGGTCGCCGACGGTGTCGACGCGCTTGTCGCCATCGGCGGGGACGGCACCGTGCACCGGGCCATGCAGGCCGTCGCCGGCACCGACGTGCCGTTCGGGCCGGTGCCGGCCGGCACCGGCAACGACTTCGCCCTCGACACCGGCTTCCCGGCCGATCCCGTCGCCGCCGTGGCGGTGATCGACGAGGCGCTGCGCGCCGGTCGGACCCGCGTCGTCGACCTGGCGCGGATGACCGGCGTCGGCGGGGCCGAGCGCTGGTACGGGGCGGTCCTCGCGGCGGGCTTCGACGCGATCGTCAACGAGCGCGCCAACCGGATGCGCTGGCCGCGCGGCCCCCGCCGGTACGACCTGGCGATCGTGGTCGAGCTGGCCCGGCTCCGGCCGCGCCGCTACACGCTGCGCCTCGACGGGGTGCCGCACGAGCTGGACGCGGTGCTGGTGGCGGTGGGCAACTGCCCGACGTACGGCGGTGGGATGCGGATCTGTCCCGACGCCGACCCGACCGACGGGCTGCTCGACGTGGTGGTGGCCGGTCGCGTCGACCGGCGAACCCTGATCCGGGTCAAGCCGCGCATCTACCAGGGCACCCACGTGAGCCACCCGCTGGTGAGCAGCTACCGGGCCCGCACCGTGGAGTTGGCCGCCGACGACATCGTCACGTACGCCGACGGGGAACGCTCGCTGCGCCTGCCGGTGACGATCACCGCCGTGCCGGGGGCTCTGCGACTGCTGCTCTGACCCGTACCGCGCCGATGCTGGCGGCGATGACCAGCACGATGGCGGCGCATTCCAGGAGCGTGAGCGCCTGCCGCAGCACCAGCCATCCGGCGAGGGTGGCAATGGCCGGGCCGAGGCTCATCAGCACCGCGAAGGTGGCGGTGGGCATCCGGCGCAGCGCCAGCAGCTCCAGGGTGTACGGCAGTCCGGACGCGAGGACCGCGAGGGCGGTGCCCAGCGCCAGCACCTGCGGGTCGAGCAGGGCCGCGCCGCCGTCGACGATTCCCAGGGGCAGGGTGACCAGCGCGGCGAGGGTCAGCGCGAGGGCCAGCCCGTCCGCGCCCGGGAACCGGTCGCCGACCCGCGCGCTGAGCACGATGTACGCCGCCCACATGGCGCCCGCGCCGAACGCGAAGGCGACCCCCGCCGGGTTGAGCCGGTCGAAGCCGCCCTGCCCGAGCAGCGCCACCCCGGCCAGCGCGAGCCCCGCCCAGCACCAGCTCGCCAGCCGACGGGCGGTGAAGACCGACAGAGTGAGGGGGCCGAGCACCTCCAGGGTCACCGTCGGGCCGAGCGGGATCCGCTCGATGGCCTGGTAGAACAGCGAGTTCATGCCGGCCAGGGCCAGCCCGAACGCGCCGGCCGCGAGCCAGGCCGATCGGTCGTGCCCGCGCAGCCGGGGCCGGCACACGATGAGCAGCAGCACGGCCGAGATCGTCAGCCGCAGGGTGACCGCCCCGGCCACCCCGGTACGCGGAAAGAGCAGCGCGGCCAGGGCGGAGCCGAACTGCACCGACAGCGCCCCGCCGAGCACCAGCCCCACGGCGAGGACGCCGCCGCGGCGTTCGGGTGGCGCGTCGGTCGGCGCCGACGCGGGCAGCAGGGTGTCCGTCACGGCCCTGACGCTAAGCGGTCGGCTTCCGGGCTTCGCGCGCGGTGTCGACCTCCCGCCACCCGAATCACCTGGCCGGTCGGGCGGTGCGATCGTCTCCAGGACGGCGATCTGGGGGCATCTGAGCGCCCGGACAGCGCCATCTCGGCGATCTGGAGTCGATCACCGGTGTGGCCTCGGGGTGCGACGTGGCCGGGTTCAGGTCGGCAGGGCCAGGTCCAGGACCGCGCCGAGACCGTTCTCCCGACCCGGGTCGGCGGCCGGGAGCACCAGCACCGCGCAGCCGGCGGCGACCGCGCCCGCGTCCGCCGGAGTGTCGCCGACCATCAGCGTCTGCTCGGGGTCGACGCCGAGCATCCCGCACGCCCGCCAGAAGATCGCCGGGTCGGGCTTGCAGCGCCCCACCTCGTACGACAGCACGAACGCGTCCACGAGGTCGGTCAACCCCCAGGCGTCGAAGTGCGGTCGCAGGTCGAAGCCGATGTTGCTGACCACCGCGACCCGCACACCGGCGTCGCGCAGCGCGGCCAGCGTGGGGGCGGTGTCCGGGTACGGCAGCCAGCCCTCGGCGACGAGCAGCCGCTCGTAGAGGGCGTCGGCGAAACCCTCGATGCCCGCGTCCACGGTTTCGGCCAGCCCCGTGTAGGCCCCCCGGTGCGCGTGCGCGTAGAGGTCCCGGTCGGCCCACAGCTCGGCCAGCCGGGGCGGCACCCGGGCCGGCAGGGGACCGCCCGCGCGGCCGGCGGTGAGCAGCCGGTCGGCCAGCGAGGTGGCGCGAACCCGGTCCAGGGTGACCCCGCAGGCGGCGGCGGCTTCGGTGACCCACTGCCGGGGCTCCTCCACCTGGGCCAGGGTGCCGTGGAAGTCGAAGAGCACCGCCTTGACGGGCCGTCGGGACGCCCGGGGGGCGCTGGCGTCCGCGACACTGCCCGGCGGACTGGTCTGGGGCGGTTCGGCATGGTCCGGCACGCCGTGCACCCTACCGACCGCCGCCGACGGCCCCCGCGCACGGCCTTGTCGGGTGTCGTGTCCCGGCACGCACTAATCTTGGTGCCATGTCGAGCCCCGCCGAGCGGTACGCAGCGGCACGCCGCCGGGCCGCGCAGACCGCGCAGTTCCCGGCACTGGACGAGTTCGCCCTCGACCTGGGGTTCGATCTCGACGACTTCCAGCGTGAGGCGTGTCAGTCGTTGGAGCGGGGCAGCGGCGTTCTGGTCTGCGCCCCCACCGGTGCCGGTAAGACGGTGGTCGGCGAGTTCGCCGTACACCTGGCGCTGCGCGGGCGGCCCGACGACCCGGCGGTGGCCGACGACGCCGCGACGCCACCCACCCGGCGCAAGTGCTTCTACACCACGCCGATCAAGGCGCTGTCCAACCAGAAGTACCACGATCTGGTCGCCCGGTACGGCGCCGAGCAGGTCGGCCTGCTCACCGGCGACAACGCGATCAACGGCGACGCGCCGGTGGTGGTGATGACCACCGAGGTGCTGCGCAACATGCTCTACGCGGGGTCCAGCACCCTGCAGGGGCTGGCGTACGTGGTGATGGACGAGGTGCACTACCTCGCCGACCGGTTCCGCGGGGGCGTGTGGGAAGAGGTGATCATCCACCTGCCCGCCTCGGTCACCCTGGTCTCGCTGTCGGCGACCGTGTCCAACGCCGAGGAGTTCGCCGACTGGCTGGTCACCGTGCGCGGCGAGACCGCGGTGGTGGTCAGCGAGCACCGGCCGGTGCCGCTGTGGCAGCACATGCTTGTCGGCAAGCGGATGTTCGACCTGTTCCACGACGCCGACGCCGCCCGCAAGCACGACGTGCACCCGGAGCTGCTGCGCTACACCCGGGACCAGATGCGCCGGCTGGAGCTGGGGGAGGGGCGCAGCGCCGGGCCGGGCGCCGGTCGGCGTGGCCCCCGCTGGCGTGGGCCGATGCGCCCGGACATCGTCGACCGGCTGGACCGCGAGGGGCTGCTGCCGGCGATCCTGTTCATCTTCAGCCGGGCCGGCTGCGCCGCCGCCGTGCAGCAGTGCCTCGCCGCCGGGCTGCGGCTCACCTCGCCCGACGAACGCGCCGAGATCCGCCGGGTGGTCGAGTCCCGGGTCACCGCCATCCCCGGCGAGGACCTGACGGTGCTGGGCTACTGGGAGTGGCTCGACGGCCTGGAGCGCGGCCTCGCGGCCCACCACGCCGGCATGTTGCCGGTGTTCAAGGAGATCGTCGAGGAGCTGTTCGTCCGGGGCCTGGTCAAGGCGGTGTTCG
Organism: Micromonospora sp. DT63; assembly: GCF_049841615.1. Taxonomy (NCBI): domain Bacteria; kingdom Bacillati; phylum Actinomycetota; class Actinomycetes; order Micromonosporales; family Micromonosporaceae; genus Micromonospora; species Micromonospora sp. DT63. The sequence continues at coordinate 233,664 of NZ_JBNCKQ010000001.1, forward strand.
CCACCGAGACCCTCGCACTGGGCATCAACATGCCGGCCCGCTGCGTGGTCCTGGAACGGCTGGTCAAGTACAACGGCGAGGCGCACGTCGACCTGACCCCGGGGGAGTACACCCAGCTCACCGGCCGCGCCGGTCGACGGGGCATCGACGTCGAGGGGCACGCCGTCGTGGTGTGGTCCCCGGAGACCGACCCGCGGCACGTGGCCGGGCTCGCCTCCACCCGCACCTATCCGCTGCGCTCCAGCTTCCGGCCCTCGTACAACATGGCGGTGAACCTGGTCGGCACGGTCGGCGCGGAGCCGGCCCGGGCGCTGCTGGAGTCCTCGTTCGCCCAGTTCCAGGCGGACCGGTCGGTGGTCGGCCTGGCCCGGCAGGTGCAGCGCAACACCGAGACCATCGAGGCGTACGGCGCGGAGGCCGCCTGCCACCACGGCGACTTCGACGAGTACTTCGCGCTGCGGGTGGCGATCGCCGACCGGGAGAAGGCCATCGCCCGGCAGGGGCAGACCCAGCGCAAGGCCGCCGCCGTGGCGTCGCTGGAGCGCCTGCGGATCGGTGACGTCATCCGGGTGCCGTCCGGCCGGCGGGCCGGCCTGGCCGTCGTGCTGGACCCGGCGACCGGCGGGTTCGGCGAACCGCGTCCGCTGGTGCTCACCCAGGACCGCTGGGCGGGGCGGGTCAGCCCCGGCGACTTCACCACCCCCGCCGAGGTGCTGGCCCGCATCCGGGTGCCCAAGCACTTCAACCACCGCTCGCCGGGTGCCCGGCGGGATCTCGCCGCCGAGGTCAGCGGCACCGGCCTGGACCGGCACGGCGGCCGGCGCGGTGGCCGGTCCCGGCAGACGCCCGGCGAGGACCATCGGCTCACCCAGCTCCGCACCGAGCTGCGTAACCATCCCTGCCACGCCTGCCCGGAGCGCGAGGAGCACGCCCGCTGGGCGGAGCGGCGTCGCCGCCTGGAGCGGGACACCGAGGAGCTGCGCGAGCGGGTGTCCGGGCGCACCGGGTCCCTCGCGCGGACCTTCGACCGGATCGTCGCGCTGCTGACCGACCGTGGTTACCTCGCCCGCGACGGCGCGGTCACCGACGCCGGTCGGATGCTCGGCCGGATCTGGACGGAAGCGGATCTGCTGGTCGCCGAGTGCCTGCGCCGACGGGTGTGGGACGGGCTCTCCCCGGCCGAGCTGGCCGCCGCGGTGTCCGTGGTGGTCTTCGAGGCGCGTCGCGACGTCGACGAGCGGGCGTCGCTGCCGCGCGGCCCGGTGGCCGACGCCGTCGACGAGACGCTGAAGCTGTGGGGCGAGATCGAGGCCGACGAGGCGGCGCGCGGTCTGGCCGCGACCCGGGAGCCGGATCTGGGCTTCGCCTGGCCGGTCTACCGGTGGGCGCGGGGCGAGGCGCTGGCCAAGGTGCTCGGCAGCGGGCACGAGATCGACGGGGACATGCCCGCCGGCGACTTCGTCAGGTGGGCGCGGCAGGTGGTCGACCTGCTCGGTCAACTTGCCGACTCCGGCGGCGCCTCGCCGGAGCTGCGCTCCACCGCCCGGCAGGCGATAGCGGCCATCAACCGGGGCGTGCTGGCGTACCACACCTCTGCCTGATAATCATTTTCGGTCAGCGTCGTTCTCGAACCGACGCATCGGACGGTCACCGCGACAGCACCCCCCGAACAGCCCGGGGGGCGCTGTTGCGCCTGGTCGGAGCACCCCCGATCATTGCCCGAGCGCCGTGCTTACGCGCCGGTAACGAATGGGGAGAGAACCGCCGTGGCGGACATCAATCACTTTGAGTACGGGTGGATCACACCCGCGCTGAGCTACGCGCTGTCCGTGCTCGGCTCGATCCTCGGGCTCGTCTGCGCCGGTCGCATCCGTACCGCCCGTACCGCCGGTCAGCGCGCCTGGTGGGGCCTGCTGGCCGCCTGGGCGCTCGGCGGCACCGCCATCTGGGCGATGCACTTCATGGCCATGCTCGGCTTCGCCGTCGACGGCACCCGCATCCGGTACGACGTGCCCCTCACCGCCGCCAGCACCGTCATCGCGGTGGTGGCCGTCGGTATCGGCCTGGCCATCGTCGGCACCGGTCGGCTGAATCCGGTACGCCTCATCGCCGGTGGTGTCTTCACCGGCGCCGGCGTCGCCGCCATGCACTACACGGGCATGGCGGCGATGCGCCTCAACGGCAGCCTCGGCTACGACAGCACCCGCGTCATCCTCTCGGTGATCATCGCCGTCGTCGCCGCGACCGTCGCGCTGTGGCTCGCGATGACCGTCCGGCGCGGACTGGCGATCTTCGCGTCCGCGCTGGTCATGGGCGTCGCCGTGAACGGCATGCACTTCACCGGCATGAGCGCGCTCTCGGTGCACCTGCACGAACGCGCGGGCGGGGTGACCGGCACCGGGGTGAGCACTCTGCTGGTGCCGATCGTCGTGGCGGTGATCTTCGGGGTGGTCGGGCTGCTCTACGCCCTGCTCGCCGCGCCCACCGACGACGACCGGGCCGCCGCCGCGTACCTCGACGCGCGCCGGGTACCGGAGCCGGCCCCGGCCGTGCCGGTGACCGCTCCGGACCCGGTCGGGCTGCGTGCCCGCTCCACCCTCGGGCAGCCCGGTACCCCGTTCCCGTCGCGCCGGGACACCCCGCCGCGCTGACACCCGGCACGCGGGGACGTTCAGGCCACCGGGACCCGGTCCAGGAAGCCGAGCACCTGGCGGAGCTGCCCGTTGCCGTCCAGCACGGCGACGTCGAAGCCCACGACCGGCGCCTCGACCCCGTCGGGCCCCAGCTCCCAGGTGAACCGGAGCTGGTCGTGGTGGCCGTCGACCGGGCCGGCCAGCCGGAACGTCATGCCGGGAAACTGGCCCTGCACGGCCGCGATCGTCGCGTCGATCGCGTCCCGGCCCTCGGCGACGGTGAGCGGGTCGACGTAGCGGGCGTCGGGGGCCCAGACGTCGGCGATCTCGGTGCGGCGGCGGGCCGGGTCGGTCTCGTTCCAGATCGCGATGTACCGCTCGGCCAGCGCGTCGAAGCTCGTACCCATGACTTCTCTCCTCATCGTCGGGCGGCGGTGGGCGCCGCTCTCGGGACAGATGGTTGCGGCCGGCCCGGGGCGCTGTCGATTACGTCGGAGGTAATGGTCCGCGCACCGGCGCGCTCACTAGGGTCGGTCGCGTGACGACGACGACCAGGCCGGTACGACGGGTCGGAGAGCTGCTGCGCGACTGGCGCCGGAGCCGCCGGATGAGCCAACTGGACCTGTCGATCGAGACGGGGATCTCGGCTCGACATCTGAGCTTCGTGGAGACCGGACGGTCCCGGCCGAGCCCCGAGCTGATCCTGCGGCTGGCCGAGCAGCTCGACGTACCGCTGGCGGACCGCAACACCATCCTGCTCGCCGGCGGGTACGCGCCCGCCTACCCCCGTCACGAGCTGGACGACCCGGAGCTGGCGCCGGTGCGCGCCGCCGTACGGCGGATCCTCGACGGCCACGGCCCGTATCCGGCGGTGCTCATCGACAGGCACTGGCAGCTCGTGGAGGCCAACTCCGCCGTGGCGTTGTTCACCGAGGGCGCGGCGCCGCACCTGCTCGTCCCTCCGGTCAACGTCCTGCGGCTCAGCCTGCACCCCGACGGGATGGCCCCGCGGATCGGCAACCTGCCCGAGTGGCGGACGCACCTGCTCACCCGGCTGCGCCAGACGGCCGTCGCCACCGGCGACGCGGCTCTGCACGACCTGCACGAGGAGCTGCGCGGCTATCCCGGCGACAACTGCCGTCCTTTGGCCATGGACGACCCGGTCTCGCGGGTCGCGGTCGGGCTCCGGTACCGCCACCACGGCCGGGACCTGTCCTTCCTCAGCACCACCACCGTGTTCGGCACCCCGCTGGATGTCACGGTCGCCGGGCTGGCCGTCGAGTCGTTCTTCCCCGCCGACGCGGCGACGCTGCGTGCCCTGGGCGTACGGGGCGGCGGCGACGTCCCACGGAGCTGACCGAGGTGATCCCGCCGTGCCGGCCGCGGGGAGTGGCGGTGTTGAATGCGGGGGTGTCCGCCACCCGCCGGTCCGTCCGGACACGAAGGAGAGTGAGATGAACTTCCAGCGCCTCGGCCCGAGCGGCCAGGAGATCCCTGTCGTCACGCGCGACGGTACGCCCTTCGACCTGCGGCCGCTCACCGCCGACCTGGACGGGGCGTTCTGGGCGTCGGACGGGATCGCGCGGACGCGGGTGGCGCTCGACAGTGGCGAGCTGGCCGAGCTGCCCGACGCGGACAGCCTGCGGGTGGGAGCTCCGGTCGCCCGACCCCACAAGGTCGTCTGCATCGGACTCAACTACCGCGATCACGCGGCGGAGACGGGTGCGGCGCTGCCGGCCGAGCCGGTGGTCTTCATGAAGGACCCGATGACCATCGTCGGACCGTACGACGACGTTCTCGTTCCGCGCGGCTCGACGAAGACCGACTGGGAGGTCGAACTCGCGGTCGTCGTCGGCTCGACCATCCGCTACGCCGACTCTCCGCAGGAGGCCATGCGGCACATCGCGGGGTACGCGGTGTCGCACGACGTCTCCGAGCGCGCGTTCCAGTTGGAGCGCGGGGGCCAGTGGGACAAGGGCAAGAGCTGCGAGACCTTCAACCCGCTGGGGCCGAGCCTGGTGCCGGCCGACGAGATCGACGACCCGCAGTCGCTGGCGCTGCGGTTGTGGGTCAACGGGGTTCTCCGCCAGGACGGGTCCACGAAGGACATGATCTTCCCCGTGGCGCACGTCGTCTGGTATCTCAGCCAGTTCATGGTCCTGTACCCCGGCGACGTCATCAACACCGGTACGCCCGCCGGGGTGGCGCTGGGTCTCCCGGATCACCCGTACCTGCGCGCCGGCGACGTGGTGGAGCTGGAGGTCGCCGGCCTGGGGCGGGCACGCCAGACGTTGGTGGCGGCATGAGCGCGGAGTTCGCCGGGCTGGCGGCGCTGGTCACGGGCGGCTCCTCCGGCATCGGCCGCGCCACCGCCGTGGAGCTGCGCGAGCGGGGCGCCCGGGTGGCCGTCCTCGACCTCGACCCGAGCGGCCTGCCGGAGGGCATCGTCGGCATCGCCGCCGACGTGTCGAGCCGACCGTCGGTGCAGCAGGCGGTAGCCGCGGCGGCCGACGCGCTCGGCGGCATCGACGTGGTGGTCAACAACGCCGGGATCGGCGCGACCGGGACCGTCGCCGACCAGACCGACGACGAGTGGCACCGCGTTCTCGACGTCAACGTGGTGGGGATGGCGCGCGTCGTCAGCGCGGCCCTGCCCTGGCTGCGCCGCTCGGAGCACGCGTCGGTAGTCAATCTCTCGTCCATCGCCGCGCTCAACGGCCTGCCCGGCCGGGCGCTCTACTCGGCCAGCAAGGGCGCCGTGCTGTCGCTGACCCTCGCCATGGCCACCGACCACGTCCGCGAGGGCATCCGGTTCAACTGCGTCTGCCCCGGCACCGCCGACACGCCCTGGGTGGGACGGCTGCTGGCGCAGGCGGACGACCCGGCCGCCGAGCGCGTGGCGCTGCAGGCCCGCCAGCCCATCGGACGACTGGTGACGCCGGCGGAGGTCGCGAACGCGATCGTCTACCTCGCGTCGCCGCTGTCGGCGTCGACCACGGGTACGGTGTTGGACGTCGACGGTGGGGTCACCCACCTGCGGGTCCGGCCGTGACGATGGGCGGGGGTGTGCCGTGCGGATCGCGCTGTTCGTGACCTGCCTGGCCGACACCATGTTCCCGCAGGCGGCCACCGCGACGGTGCGTCTGCTGGAGCGGCTCGGCCACGACGTGGTCTTCCCGACCGAGCAGACCTGCTGCGGGCAGATGCACGTCAACACCGGCTACCCGCGCGAGGCCGTTCCCCTGGTACGCCGGCACGTGCGGGTCTTCGACCCGTACGACGTGATCGTCGCGCCGTCGGGCTCCTGCGTCGGGTCGGTGCGGCACCAGCACGCGATGGTGGCCCGGCGGGCCGGCGACGTACGGCTGGCCAGTCGGGCCGAGTCGGTGGCCGGGCGGACGTACGAGCTGTCGGAGCTGCTCGTCGACGTGCTCGGGGTGACCGACGTGGGCGCGTACTACCCGCACCGGGTCACCTACCATCCGACCTGCCACTCCCTGCGGATGCTGCGGGTGGGCGACCGGCCGCGACAGTTGCTGCGCGCGGTGCGCGGCCTCGACCTGGTGGAGTTGCCGGCGGCGGAGCAGTGCTGCGGGTTCGGCGGCACGTTCGCCGTGAAGAACCCGGAGACGTCCACGGCGATGCTTGCGGACAAGATGCGCCACGTGCTCGCCACCGGCGCCGACGTGTGCGCCGCCGGGGACGTCTCGTGTCTCATGCACATCGGCGGCGGTCTGTCGCGGCTGCGGACCGGGGTGCGCACCGTGCACCTCGCCGAGATCCTGGCCTCGACCGAGCAGAGCGGCACGCCCAGTGCCCGATCGGCGGTCCGGTCGTGACCCGCCGGACGTACCTCGGCATGCCGGCGACCGCGCCACCGGTGACCGCGCCGGCCGGCGTGGGGCACCTGCGCGGCGACGAGTCGTTCCCGGACGCCGCGCGGCGGAGCCTTGCCGACCCGCAACTGCGGCGCAACCTGCGCCACGCCACGACGACGATCCGGGCCAAGTCCGCGGGCGTGATCGACGAGCAGGCGGACTGGGAGCAGTTGCGCGCGGCGGGCGCGGCGATCAAGGCCGACACCCTGCACCGCCTGCCCGAACTGCTGGAACAGCTCGAGGAGAAGGTCACCGGGGCCGGCGGCGTGGTGCACTGGGCGGCGGACGCCATCGAGGCCAACCGCATCGTCACCGACCTCGTCCGCGCGGCCGGCGCGGACCGGGTCATCAAGGTCAAATCCATGGCGACCCAGGAGATCGGCCTCAACGAGGCCCTCGAAGCGGCCGGGATCACCCCTGTGGAGACGGACCTGGCGGAGCTGATCGTGCAGCTCGGCGACGACCGGCCGAGCCACATCCTGGTGCCCGCGATCCACCGCAACCGGGCCGAGATCCGGGAGATCTTCCTGCGCGAGATGCCCGGCGTCGACCCGGCGCTCACCGACGACCCGACGGCCCTCGCGGCCGCCGCGCGCCGGTTCCTGCGCGAGACCTTCCTGAGTACGCCGGTGGCGGTGTCCGGCGCGAACTTCGCCGTCGCCGAGACGGGCACCCTGGCCGTGGTCGAGTCCGAGGGCAACGGGCGGATGTGCCTGACCGTGCCGGACACCCTCATCACCGTGATGGGCGTGGAGAAGGTGGTGCCGACCTGGCGGGACCTGGAGGTCTTCCTCCAGCTGCTGCCGCGGGCGTCGACGGGGGAGCGGATGAACCCGTACACCTCGATGTGGACGGGCGTGACCCCGGGCGACGGACCGCAGGCGTTCCACCTGGTCCTGCTCGACAACGGGCGCAGCGCGGTGCTCGCCGACGAGGTCGGCCGGCAGGCGCTGCGGTGTATCCGCTGCTCGGCGTGCCTCAACGTGTGCCCGGTCTACGAGCGCGCCGGCGGCCACGCCTACGGGTCGGTGTACCCGGGGCCCATCGGTGCGGTGTTGTCGCCCCAGCTCACCGGCATCGAGGACAACGCCTCCCTGCCGTACGCGTCGACGCTCTGCGGCGCTTGTTACGACGCGTGCCCCGTCAAAATCAACATCCCGGAGCTGCTGGTGCACCTGCGTGCCGAGGCCGTCGAATCGCGACCGCGGCCCACCGCCGAGTCGATCGCGATGGCCGCCGCCGCGTACACGATGGACCGACCCCGGCTGTACGCGGCCGGGCAGCGCGCCGCGCGGCTGAGCCGGCTCGCTGGTCGGCGTGGCCGCGGGCTGCCCCCACCGCTGAACGGCTGGACCGCCAGCCGGGACCTGCCCGAGCCGCCGGCGCAGACGTTCCGCGAATGGTGGGCGGGGCGGTGACCTCCCGGGACCTCGTCCTCGGCCGGCTGCGGGCCGCGCTCGCCACCGGCGGCCCCGCGCCGGCACCGGTGTCCCGCGACTACGTCCAGGCCGACACCGTCGATGTGGACCAGTTGGCGCAGCGGCTGACCGACTACCGGGCGCACGTGCACCGGGCCACCGAGGCGGCCGTCGCCGACACGATCGCCGACCTCCTGCCGGCGGGGGCCACCGTCGTCGTACCGCCGGGTCTGCCGCCCGCCTGGCTGCCGTCGACGGTGACCACGCTGACCGACGACGGCCTCGACCACGGACGGATCGGGGCCGCGGACGCGGTCGTCACCGCCGCCGCCGTCGCCATCGCGCAGACCGGAACGATCGTCCTGGACGGCTCGCCCGACCAGGGCCGCCGGGTGCTGAGCCTCCTGCCGGACCGGCACGTGTGCGTGGTCCGCGCCGAGCAGGTGGTGGCCACCGTGCCCGAGGCCCTGGCGCGGCTGACGCCGCACCGCCCGCTGACCTGGATCAGTGGCCCGTCGGCCACCAGCGACATCGAGTTGATCCGCGTCGAAGGGGTGCACGGCCCCCGCCACCTGCACGTCGTCCTGCTGCCCTGACCACGCCGCGAGGCGCCCTTCGACGCGCCTCCAAACGGCACGGCTTTTCCTGATGCCGCCTCGTCGGCGCTCCCGTGCGGGCATCGTTACAGGCATCACGCACAAAGAGGTGAGGTAGCGCCATGCGCGCGGTAGTGCTCAGCGAATTCGGCGGCCCGCTGGTCGTCCAGGAGGTCGACACGCCGGTCCCTGGCGCGGGGCAGGTGCTCGTCCGAGTCGCGGCCAGTGGCGTCAACCCGTTGGACACGAAGATCCGCCAGGGGAAGGCCCCGCACGCCCGGAACCATCCGCCGGTCGTTCTCGGTCTGGACCTGGCGGGAGTGGTGGCGGAGGTCGGGCCCGGTGTCGTCGGCTTCGCCCCGGGTGACGAGTGTACGGGCTCACCGGCGGGGTCGGTGATGTCCAGGGATCGCTCGCCGAGTACGCGGCGGTCGACGCCCGGCTGCTGGCCCGGACGGCGGAGTCGTTGAGCCTGCGCGAGGCGGCGGCTCTGCCGCTGGCCGTCGTCACCAGTTGGGAGGCGCTGGTGCACCGGGCGCAGGTGGGGGCGGGTCAGCGGGTCCTGGTGCACGGTGGGGCCGGCGGTGTCGGGCAGGTCGCGATCCAGATCGCCCGCGCCCGCGGCGCGGAGGTCTTCGCCACCGGTTCAGCCCGGAACCTGGAGACCATCGCGCGGCTCGGCGCGACGCCGATCGACTACAACGCCACCGAGGTCGAGGACTACGTGGCCGCGCACACCGGCGGCGACGGCTTCGACGTCGTCTTCGACACCGTCGGCGGCGCCACCCTGGACAGGTCCTTCACCGCCGTGCGCACCTACACCGGCCGCGTCGTGAGCGCCCTCGGTTGGGGTACGCACAGCCTGGCGCCGCTGTCGTTCCGGGGCGCCAGCTACTCCGGAGTGTTCACCCTGCTGCCGCTGCTGACCGGTCAGGGGCGTGACGCGCACGGCGAGATCCTGCGCGAGGCCAGCGCGCTGGCCGACGCGGGAGCGCTGCGCCCGCTGGTCGATCCCCGACGGTTCACGCTGGACACCGTCGCGGACGCCCACGCCGTCGTGGAGGCCGGCACCAGCACGGGCAAGATCGTCATCGACGTGCCCTGAGCTCACCGAGCCTGCTATTAGGGTTGCCCAGCTTCAGCGACGTAGACACCTTTACCGGGATGCCCCTCGACCAACCCGCGGTCCTTGAGGATGGTCATGACCCGGTTGATAGTGGAGATGTGCACGGCGTGCTGTTCGGCCAGCTCCCGCGTGGACGGTAGCTTCTCGCCCGGCGCAAGCTCTCCGGACTTGATCTTTCCGGCGATGTCGTTGGCTATGCGCCGGTAGTCCACTCTCTCGGTCGGCATGACTCGATCTCCGTAGGTCCCCTGGTTTCGGCGCTTCAATTCGATCACGGGACGACCTGTTCCAACAAGTTTCATGAGCATCAAGACTTGACCTGCTCCTACAGGTAGGAATAGGTTGATTCGCGGTTGGGTTCCCTGGTTTCGGCAAACTCCTGGGTCCCGGCCGCCTGCCCACCTGAGGGAGCGCGACGCCCTCAGGTGGGACCTCATCATCGTTGGGAAGGTGCTGACCGTGCCGATCGACGAACCGGTGTCCAAGGCGACCGAGCTGTTCATGGCGAAGCGGGTGCTCGACGCGCACTGGACTCGCGAAATGGGTCGGCCATGGCGGGTGGGTGGTTGCCTGGAGTGCAAAGGTCGCAACGACTGCCCGCAGCTTGATTGGGCGATCGCACTGACAGCAGAGATGGCGGCCTTGATGTTTCAGAAGCGCTGACGTCGTTGTCAGCGGTTGTTGTCCATTTAGATGCGGATGGCGACGCCAACCCTCATCGGCCCGCGACACTCCCCAGTTGGCTCAGCACGGTGGGGTCGGTGATCCGGTCGTCGGCGGCGAGCATGATCGCCTTGGACAGGATCGTGGAGAGCATGGGGTCGTCGTCGAACGGCAGGTGCAGCCGACCGGTCTGTGCGCGCGCGGCGACGATGCACAGGTACGCGTCGTCGGGCTCCATCATGACGTTGCCCGACCCGAGGTGGATCCGGTACGCGCCCAGGTTGCCGCGCACCCGCAGATACCGGTCCGTGAGGTCCACCCGGTCGGCGATGGCCATCCGGGGCAGCAGCCGCGCGAGCGCGTCCCGGCGTACCTGCGCCGACGGGGTCAGCTCCGCGACGGCGGTGCGCTGCCAGTAGGCGGAGAACCGGTCCTCGCCGCGATCGGCCCACTGCGGGTCGGTGGCGATCGAGGTGACGCCGACGAACAGGTCGACGTCGCGCATGGCTTCGCTGAACACCAGCGGTGGCACGTCGATGACAGGTGCGGGGACCCACGTCGTCCCGTCGAGCCGGGCGAAGCGCACCTGGTCGGTCGAGCAGTACTCGACGTCGTAGTGGTGTGGATCCGGGTTGTCGACGAGCGCGTGGTGAAAGGACGCCCGCCACGCGCCGCCGCCGAAGATTTTGGTGGCTTCGCTGTCGTACCCGCCGTCCCAGGTCCCGAGGTAGCCGGCCTGCCAGCCACGGGCGCGCAACAGGGCGTTGGCCTGCCGGTAGCGCAGGATGTGCCCGGCGAACCGGTTGGAGTAGGTGTGTGTCTTCTCCTCGGCCGGCGTGCGCGGGTAGACCTCCCGGAAGACCTGCTTGAACGGCTGCGTCAGACCGGCGGCCACCAGGTGCGTGCGCCAGGCCAACACGTCGGCCGTGCTCGCGCGGACGGGATGCCACAACCGGACCGACCCGGGCGCGAGGGCCCGGCCGTCCCGGTCGACGATCGTCCAGCCGTCGCCGTCCCGTCGGGGCAGGCCGGCCGTCCAGCGCTGGCCGTCGGTGCTGGTCTCCCACAGCAGCCGCCGCCCGTAGGTCGCCGTGACCGGGTGGTCGAGGAATCGCGACGACCAGTCCGGGTACGACCAGGTGCGCTCTTCCGACAGCAGTCCCTCGACCCGCTGGCGCTCGCTGACAAGCGTCGCGCCGACCTGCTTGACCAGAGCCCGCAACTGCGCGAGGTCGTCCTCGTGGGACTGCTTCACCGCGGCCGGGACGCCCTTGAGGGTGACGCCGTCGCGGGCGAAGACCAGGCGTGCCCGCTCGCCCACGATCTCGACGGTCGCCTCGTACGGGCCGACAGGTGTGTGCAGGCACCCGTCCGGCCCGAGCCCGTGGTCGTCGACGGCCAACTCCATGACCTCGCTGAGCGACCACCCGCGCCGAGCGCCGAGCTGGGTCAGCGCGGCCTGGACCCGGCTGCGCACGGCCTTGTTGCGGACCGTCATCGCCAACCGGGCCAGCGTGCGCAGCGGCACGTCGCCGTCGCGGTCGGCCAGCAGGCGTACCGCCGCGATCGCCGTGCGCGGGGCGTGCGGGAATCCGGCGGCCTCGCGGGGCGCTGCCGCCGCGCAGGCGGTGGCTCGGGCCAGCAGGTCCGTCGCCCCCTCGTCGGGCTCCCGCGACAACGCCCAGACGAGGCCGCGCAGGAGGCGGTCCGCGTCGTCGTGGACGGTCCGCCCGTGGGCGGTGAACGCGTCGAGAAGCCGGCGGAGCACCTGCCGGCTGCCGGGCGCGGCCGCGAGCAGTTCGTCGAGGCGGCGCAGCCACTTCGCGGTCGCCGCCGGTTTGTCCAGCGCGGCGCAGTGCATGAGCACCTCCGGCACCCCGGGCGCGGTAAGGGCGGCCCCCAGGTCGGCGCGTACGGCGGGCCCGAAGGCGTCCCCGTCGTGCAGCAGCGACGACGGCAGGCGGCTGCCGGTGGTGCGGTCGATGGCCCGGCCGAGCAGCGTCACGACGCGTCGGCGGGTCTTCGCCGCGATGAAGTAGTCGTCGACCAGCTCACTGACCAGGGCAGACAACGCCGGCACCAGGTCGGCCAGCTCGGCGGCCGTCAGGCGCGGCGCGATCAGGGCGGGCAGCTCCAGGTGGGCGCCGTTGTCGAAGCCGTCACCGTCGGCGACGACCTCCAGGCACCACACCAGGTCCGCCCGCGTGAACGGGACGTCCTCGGTGGCGAGGCTGCGTACCACGTCGTTCAGCGCGGTGGGGGTCGAGCCGTCCGCCGACTCCCGGTGCATGGCCAGGGCGGCACGGCGACGCTCCTCGGCCGGCCACGACTCGACCGCGGTCCACTCCGGCACGCTTGTCACCGAGGAACCCCAGAAGTACGTGCTCGCGATCCGCAGCACCCCCCGGATCCGTTCGTCGGCCTCGGGAACACCGGTCTCCACCTGTCGCCGGTCCGCGTCGCTCAGGTGGGGCAGGAGTGCCGTCCAGTCGCCCATGTCAGCCACCCACCAAGGCGACGAGCCGGACGAACGCCACGTCCGGGTCGGTGCGCAGGTCGATCTCCTCGTCGAGGTCCTCGATCTGGCGGTCGCCGACCAACAGCAGGAAACCGTTGCGGGCGAACGCGGCGCAGGCGCGATCGGCCTGCGCCACCCAGTCGAGTCGGCGGCCCGGAGCGACCTGGTAGCCGTTCAGCGTCGCCTCCGTGTCGGTCGGCTGCACCAGGCCCCGGAAGTGCCGCGGCTGCTGGGCGTTGAACCGCGCCACCTCCTCGCGCACGCGCAGCCGGACCAGCTCCCGCGCCGAGATGCGCTCCGGCAGGCCCGCCAACGGCCAACTCTCGATGGCTCTGCCGGTCGCTGTCTCATCCCGAACGATCACCGTGACCATGCCCTGTGCTCCCTGCTCTGCGATGGGCGGCAGCATGGCACGACCGTCCGACGAAAAGCGGCGTCGCACCCGGCGGGGACGCTGCGGAAGGTGCCGCCCAGCACGTCACGTCAGCCGCGTGGGTCGTCGATGACGAGGGTGGCCAGCAGGGCGGGGTGGTCGGTAGCCCCGCCCATGCCCACCGAGCGGGCGCAGCAGAGCATGACGTCGGCGCTCGTCAGGATGTGCTGCACCGCTCCGTCGTCGGCGCGCGGGTATCCGGCCGGCGGGCAGGACCGTACGTCGGGGTCGTCGCCGAGGCGGAGGTTGAGGTCGCCGCTGAGCACGGTGGGCGCGTACCCGCTGCTTCGCCGGACGGCGGGCAGGATCTCGTCGAGCAGATGGCCGCACTGGCTGAGGGCGACGGCGCGGCTGGTGGCCGCCAGGTGGGTGGTGCAGGCGTTGAGGGCGCCACCGACGTCGACGCAGAGCCAGGGTCGTTCCTCCGGGTCGGCGAGGTCCTGGGTCGGGTGGATTCCACTGTGTACGGCGTACCGGCCCTCGGCCGTCGCCAGCCGGGCCAACAACCCGATGCCGTACGCCTGGCCGTTGCGGCACCGGGTGTCGGCGCCGCTGGGACGGTCGCCGGCGGCCTGGAAGGCGGACACGACACCCGTGCCGGGGTGGGTGGCCGCGAACACCGCCTCCAGGGTGGGCACGTCGTCCCGGCAGATCTCGTTGAGGGTGACCACCGCGGGTCGCTCGGCCCTGATCACCTCGGCGGCCCTGGTCAGCGCCCGCCCGGTGTAACAGCCGGCGCGACCGCTGTTGCACAGGTTCATCTGCAGCACCCGCACCGTCGTGGGCGCGGACGCCCCGGCAACCGGCGACCCGGCCGGCACCCCGGCGACGGCGACGAGGCAGCCGACGGCGAGGGCTCGGCCGATCGCGCGGTACGGGCCGAGGGGTCTGCCTCGACGGCGGGCGGTGTCGCCGGGCCGATCTGTCGACATGCGGGCTCCGGCAGGGGGAGGCGACAGTCGTCGCCGAGGTGCCCGTGATCCTACTGCCGGCCGTCGCGCGGCAGGGTCCGGCGCGAGCCCTATGGTGGATCAATGATCACGTGCGTCGTGCACTACACCATCGACCCCGCGCAGATCGAGGCGTTCGAACGGTTCGCCCGCGCATGGATGCGGCTCGTGGCCCGGCACGGCGGCGTGCACCACGGATACTTCCTGCCCGCCGAGGGCGCCAGCGACCGGGCCGAGGCGCTGTTCAGTTTCGAGAGCCTGGCGGCGTACGAGCGGTACCGCGCACGGTTCGGTCACGACCCGGAGTTCGTCGCGGCCGACGCCATCCGCGACGAGTCCGGTTGTGTGGTGCGCTACGAGCGGACGTTCATGCGCCCGCTGCTGCCCGGCGACGACCTGGCCGCGCCGCGCTGACACGGGCCGTGCGGGGAGGGTGGACCCCGCACGACCCGTGTCGGTTCAGCGGTGCGGCCTGGGCGCGATGCGCGGCAGGACGTACGGCGGACCGGCGAAGATCAGGTCCGACTTCAGCTCCTGGTACGCCCGCTTGGGCTGGTAGTTCTCGTCGTAGATGGTGGCCAGACCCTCGGGCGGGTCGTTGAACCAGTCCGGCACCCACGAGTACTTGTCGCTGAAACCCCAGACGGTGTACGACAGGCAGGTGCGCACCGCGAGGCACGCCTTCATCAGCACGCTGAAGTTGGCCGCCGACGCCTGCAAGCGGGGGTTGATCTCCTCGGAGTTGCCGGCCTGGACGCCGGCGGTCATCTGGCTGCGGACGTCGACCTCGGTGAACGCGGTGGCCAGACCGAGCGCGGCGAACCGCTTCAGGGCGGCGGTCACCTGCAGGGTGTCGAAGTTGCCGTACTGGGTGCCCAGGTGGCCCTGCGAGCCGACGCCGTCGATCGGGACGCCCTGCGCGCGCAGCCGCTTGGCCATGTCGTAGACGAACTGCGTCTTGTCGTCGGCCGGGTTGCCCGAGCCGAACGCCTCGATGTTGTAGTCGTTGTAGAACAGCAGCGCCTTGGGATCGGCGGCGCGGGCCCAGCGGAACGCGTCGGCGATGTAGTCCGGGCCGAGGTTCTGCGCCCAGAAGCCCTTGTAGTGCAACGTCGACGGGGTGTCCCAGGGGTCGCTGACCGCCTCGTTGACGACGTCCCACTGCCAGATCTTGCCCCGGTAGTGGTTGACGACTGTGGTGATGTGCTTGCGCAGCAGCTCGCGCAGCTCCTGCTTGGAGATGCTGCCGTCGGCGACGCCGCTGGTCAGCCAGGCGGGCAGTTGGTTGTGCCAGACCAGCACGTGGCCGCGCACGGCCTGCCTGTTGCGCTGGGCGAACTCGACGAGCTGGTCGGCGGCCGTCCAGTCGTAGGTGCCCCGGGTGGGCTCCAGGCTCTCCCACTTCATCGCGTTCTCGGCCGTGACCGAGGAGAACTCGGAGGAGGCCAGCCGGCGGTACTGCGGGTCGCTGGCGTCGTTGAGAGCTTCCGCGTTCACCGCGGTGCCGATCTTCAGGCCGTGGCGCTGGCCGAGGGTCGCGAGGCTCTGTGTGGTCGGGTCGTACGGCCGGCTCGCGGTGGCCGGCATCGTGTTCAACGCCGCAGCGGTCGCGGCGGCGACGAGGCCGGCGCTGATCCACCGTCTTGGCTTCATCTGCCTTCCTTTCGGCGATGATCGACAAATGTCGATCTTTGAAGGGAGGGTGCGGCCCGGGGATGAGTGGGCGGGTGCGGTCTCGGGCTCGGTGGCGCTCCCCGAAGCACCGGAAACTCGTTCGAAACATTATGGCCGTCGATGGGCCTCGTCAACTCTGAAAACTTCCGGAAAAAAGTCGGGTGAGCTGCGCGACTGTGGACAGTCATCGGATGAAAGTTTCGACGGTGCGCGGCCCGGCCGGCGGGCCAACGACAGTGGGGACGGCACCGACCGCGATGGGTCGGCGCCGTCCCCACAGTGCGGGATCGGCAGCGGATCAGCCGGGCAGACGCGCCTCGATGGCCTCGATGATGCGCGGACGCAGCTCGGCGGCGCGGATGACGGCGTCCACCGAGCCCACCTCGACGGCGCGTTGGATGTTGTGCACCCGGTCGAACTCCGTGGCCACCTCGCCGAGCTTCTCCGCCCGCACCGACGAGCGCAGCTCGTCGAGCTCGGCGGCGAGCGCGGCGCGCTCGGTGCCGGCCGCGGCGGCGACGCGGGCCTCCAGGGCTCGCACCCGCTCGTCGGCGGCGGTACGGGCGTTGACGTCGGCGGAGAACACCACCGCCGCGGCGGGAGCACCGCCGAGCACCGAGGCGAACGACCCCTCCAGCGCCAGCACCGTCATGCTCGGGTTCAGCGCCTTGGAGAACACCACGAACGCGCCGCCGTGATAGCGCGAGATCACGCAGAAGACGATCGGGCCCTGGAAGTTCACGATCGCCCGGCCGATCTCCGCGCCGTACTCCAGTTGCAGCTTGCGCATCGACTCGGGCGAGCCGTCGAAGCCGGACAGGTTCGCCAGCACGACCAGGGGCCGGTTGCCGCTGGCCGCGTTGATGGCCCGCGCGGCCTTCTTCGACGAGCGGGGGAACAACGTGCCCGCCGTGTAGGTGTCCGGGCCGTCGGTGGGCGGGAACCCACGCCGCGGCACCGACCGGGACTCGATGCCGAGCAGGCACACCGGGATGCCGCCGAGGTGGGCGTCCTGCACGACAGCCGTGTCCGCGTCGGCCATGCCCGCCCACCGCTCCAGCACCGGGTGGTCCTGGTCGGCGAGGGCCCGCAGCACCGTCCGGATGTCGAACGGCTTCTTGCGGTCCGGGTTGGCCTCGGCGGAGAAGATCTCACCCACCGTGCGGAAGGGACTGCCCACCACGTCGTGCGGGAACGTCGAGACGTCACGGTCCACCGGGTCGGTGGTGGCCGCCCGCCGCGGCGCGTCCTCGCCGGGAGCGACGTACGTGTGCTCGTAGTGGGCCATCAGCACGTCCCGCGCGGCGGTCAGGTTCGGCGCCCAGTACTGCGCCTGCCCGTTCGGCCCCATCACCCGGTCGTAGCCGCCGATGCCGAAGTTGTCCTCGGCGGACACGCCGCCGGAGAAGTCGAGCGACTGCTTGCCGGTGAGCACCATCGCCGAGTCCGGCGTCATCACCAGGACGCCCTTGGTGTGCATGAGCATCGTCGCCTCGGCGTTCCAGTACGGCTGCGCGCCGACGTTGATGCCCGCCACGACAATGTTGATCTCGCCGCCGGCCTGGGTGAACTCGACGATCCGCTTGAGGGCGGCGGCGACCCAGTCCATGTTCTCCGTGCCCGAGGTCATCGAGATCCGCGCGCCTGCGGACAGCGCCCACCACTCCAGCGGCACCCGCATCCGCTCCGCGAGGTCCAGTGCGGCGATCACCCGCCGGCACTCCGGCTCGGACAGCGCGCCCAGCGACTTCGTCGGGTCGCCGAGCAGCACGACCCGGGTGACACCCTCGGGATGCAGCGTGGCCGGTGTGGTGACGACACCGGCGACGATCGCGGCGCGGTTGCGCCCCTTCGGCCGGTCCACCGGCACCAGCGCGTGCGCGTCGTCGAGGTCGTGCTCGACGAAGTCACCGAGTCGGCTGGTCAACTCGTACGGGTACACCGTGTTGCGGCTGCTGGCCCGCAGCACCTTCAGCCGGTACTCGTCGAGCGGCTCGACCGGCTCGACCGGCGGCGTGCCGACGGTCAGCTCCGCGCCGCCCGCGGCGTCGAACGAGATCCGTACCGCGATCTTGGTCAGCTCGCCGGTGCGACGGTCGCGCTGGCGCGCGATGAACAGGATCTCCTCCAGCCCGGCGCCCACCGTCGTCGGGCGCACGCGCCCGGCGATCATCTCCATCTCCTCGCGGGTCAGCTCGCTCGGCGGCCAGACGTAGATGACGATCCGGTTGGTGGTGAAGCGCGTCTTGGACGGCCGCCGCGACTGGGCCCGGCGGATCGAGTCGAGGCACGCCGCGACCGCGTCCTCGGCGGTCGGCAGCGCCACCAGTCGGCCGTCCTGCTCGCGCAGCTCGGTCAGGTCGCGGACCTGGGCGAACGCTACGAGACGCTCGTCGGCCGGGTTCTCCCGCGCCACGCACTGGAAGAGGTAGACCTCCTCGTCGGACGACGGCAGCCGGGTCAGGTCGAACTTGTGCAGCCGCTCCAGCTGCATCCGCTGCGCGATGTACGGGTGCAGACCGCGGATCAGCCGGTCCTCGACCATTGCGCCGTCCGACGGGCGGAAGGTGAAGTGGTGGTGCATGACCGCCCCGCCGCGACCCGCGACGGTGGCGGTGAGCCTGCGGACCCGCGCCGGCAGCGGATGCGCGGTGATCACCTCAAGCAGCGCGGCGGCCATCGCGTCGAAGTCCTCCGGCTGGTTCTCCCAGCCGAGGTAGATGTCGGCGTCGACGGAGTCCTCGTCGCCGGCCAGCTCGGCGAGCCCCCGCAGCGCCCCGCCCAGCGCGTCGAAGCTCACCGCCGTGGAGACCACACTGGAGTCCGCGCGCTCGGCGACCACGAAGGCGCAGTCGGCGACCTCGCGGGTCCGTACCCGGGTGAGGGCCTTGTTGCCGTAGTAGCGGCGGGTGAGCACCTCCAGCATGACCGTGTTGTCCAGGTGGTCACGGACCAGTCGCTGGCCGAGCAGACGCACCAGCGGCTCGGTGCTGCGGACCATCTCGGCGATGCGCTCGGCGCGGTCGGGGGCGGCCGGGTGCGCGTCCAGGTGTCGCAGGTGGGCCCGGATCTGGGCGTAGACGCGGGCCCGGTTGCGCCGCAGCAGGGGCTGCGCGAACCAGGCGAACACCACGCCCCGGGCCAGGTCGGCGATGGCGGGGAAGCGGACCTGCGTCGCGGCGATCAGCCGCTCCAGCGCCAGACCGGCCGGCTCGCGCAGCGACTCGTCCGGCGGGGTCTCCCGCAGCCACTCGCGCAGCAGCGACGCCACGACCGTGGCGTCGGCGGACGCGCGCTGCTGGGCCAGGAAGATCCGGAACACGGCGGCTTCCAGGCCGGGGGAGCGCTCCAGGTCGGTGACGCCGTAGTGGCTCAGCGCCTTGGCGAGCCGCGCCTGGAAGGCGTCGGGCAGCCCGGCCCGCTCCACGTCGAGGCTCTGCAGGTAGGTGTGGAAGTACTCCCGCGCGCTGCGGACGTGGGCGCCGCCGTCCTCGCCGGTCGGCCGGTTGCGGCTCAGCTCGGCCAGGTCGGCGAACACGTCGACGAGGTCCACCTCCGCGGCCAGCGGTCGGTGCCCGTCCTCGGCGGCCATCCGCCGCACCACGAGGTAGTCGTCGAGCACCCGGCGGTCGTCGTGCGGGTCGACGTCGAAACCGAGCAGCAGGCCCCGCAGATCCTCCTGACCGCGCCGGCTGCGCTCGTACGCCCCTGCGTTGTCGTCGGCGGCGGGCAGGTCCAGCTCGACGCTGGCGACGCTCGGGCCGGCCGCGGCCTCGCCCGCGTCGTCGGCGAGCGGCTCCAGCCGCAGCAGCGGCGCCCCGGCCTCCACCTGGCTGCCGACCGAGACGGCGCACTCCTTGAGCCGGGCCCTGAACGGCGCGCGCAGCACCGTCTCCATCTTCATGGCCTCCAGCACCAGCACCGGCGCCCCCGCCTCGACCTCGGCGCCGACCTCCAGCGGGGTGGCGACGACAAGCGCGGGCATGGGCGAGCGCAGGACGCCACCCTCGTCGCGGCTGACCCGGTGCGTCACACCGTCGACCTCGACCAGGTGGGTCGGCCCGTGCGTGCCGGTGAGCAGGCGGTACCGGATGCCGTTGACGACGATCTGGCCGGTGTGCCGGTCGAAGCGGTCCAGCTCGACGTCGGCGGTGCGCACGACGGCGCCCGCCTCGATGCCGACGCGGAACCGGTGCGCGCCGATCCGCGCCACCCGCATCCGGTAGGTGACCCCACGCAGCTTGAGGTCCAGCGGCCGGCCGCTGGCGTGCTGCACCTGCGGGCGGCCACCGGCGGCGGTCGACAGCAGCCGCTGCCGCTCGGCGCGCTCCTCCTCCTCGTACGACTCGATGGCGGCGGCGGCCAGGGCGACCGCGGAGTGCCGGTGCGTGACGAGTCGGCCTTCGCCCCGGACCCGGTCGATCCAGCCGGTGTCGGCGCTGGCGTCGATGATCTCGGGCTGGTCGAGCAGGTCGAGCACGAAGCTCTTGTTCGTCGCGCCGCCCTCGATGATCACCGTGGTGTTGGCCATCGCCCGGCGCAGCTTGCCGAGGGCCTCGTCGCGGTCGCGCCCGTACGCGATGATCTTCGCGATCATCGAGTCGAAGTCGGCCGGGATGGTGTCGCCCTCGCTCACACCGGTGTCCACCCGGATGCCCGGGCCGGCGGGCAGGTCCAGCCGCGCGATGCGCCCCGGTGACGGCGCGAAGTCCCGGTCGGGGTCCTCGGCGTTGAGCCGGGCCTCGATGGCGTGGCCCCGCTCGGCCGGCGGCTCGCCGACGAGCCGGCCGCCGGACGCGACGTGCAGCTGCGCCTTGACCAGGTCGAATCCGGTGGTCAGCTCGGTGATCGGGTGCTCGACCTGGAGGCGGGTGTTGACCTCCAGGAACGCGAACAGCCGGTCGCCGGGGTGGTAGAGGAACTCGACGGTCGCCGCACCCCGGTAGCCGACCGCCACGGCGAGCCGCTCCGCCGAGGTCTTCAGCTCGGCCGCCTGGGACGCGTCGAGCACCGGCGAGGCCGACTCCTCGATGACCTTCTGGTTGCGCCGCTGCACCGAGCAGTCGCGGACGCCGAGCGCCCACGCGGTGCCCTGGCCGTCGGCGATCACCTGGACCTCGACGTGCCGGGCGCCGGTGACCAGGCGCTCCAGGAACACGATGCCGCTGCCGAACGCCCGCGCCGCCTCCTGGCTGGTGCGCTCGTACGCGTCGACGAGTTCGGCCTCGTTGGTGACCACGCGGATGCCGCGCCCGCCGCCGCCGGCCGTCGCCTTCAGCATGAGCGGGTAGCCGATCTCGGCCGCCGCCGTCCGGGCGGCGTCCAGGGTCTCGACGGCGCCGCGGCTCCACGGCGCGACCGGCACGCCGACCTCCTCGGCGATCAGCTTCGCGCCGATCTTGTCGCCGAGCTGGCGCATGGCCTCCGGGCTCGGCCCGACGAACGTGACCCCGATCTTCTCGCACAGCTCGGCGAACGCCGGATCCTCGG
This sequence comes from Micromonospora sp. DT63, assembly GCF_049841615.1. Lineage (NCBI taxonomy): Bacteria > Bacillati > Actinomycetota > Actinomycetes > Micromonosporales > Micromonosporaceae > Micromonospora > Micromonospora sp. DT63. The sequence continues at coordinate 255,043 of NZ_JBNCKQ010000001.1, forward strand.
CCACGAAGCCCCAACCGACCCACGCGGCGTCGGCACCGGTCTCGGTCAGGGCGCGCTCCAGCGTCGCCAGGTTCAGGTACGGGCGCGCGGAGGCCGGCCCGAGGTCGTACGCGATGTCCGCCTCGCGCACGAAGGTGGCCGTGCGGTCGACGTCGGTGTGGAGGGCGACCGTCTCGATCCGGCTGCCCGTCTCCGCGGCCAGCTCCCGGACCGCGTGGATGAGCCGCATGGCGGCTTCACCACGGTTGACGATGGCGACACGGTTGAACACCCGACTGACCCCTTTGGTAGACCATGATGTGCGTGCCGGAAGTCGACGGCTCCCGGCAGTGGTCACTTTTCCGGCTCCGGACGGACAGCGCCATGGCGCAACCGCCGAACCAACAGTCGCTCTGTTGTAGGAACCCAACAAAACTTTTTGGCTGTCGGGGCGTTGGCGTCGGTTCTTCGCCCGATCCTCAACGTGGATGCCCAGATGTCCGTTGAGCGGGTTTTTGCCGTCATTTCGATGGTTGCGGGGCCGCGCTGGCCGCCCTCCGGTCCTCGGCAGTTGATCAAGAGGGTGCGGGTGGTTCACCCCGGACGTCCCCGTCGTTCACCGGCGGGTGATCCGCTGACCAGGAAGATCATCGCCGGCCCGGGCCAGTCGCCCGTCCGGCGGGAACCTGCGGGCATCGGCCCGCAACCGCACCGAAGAAGGGAACGGCGATGAGGCCATCGAAGCTCGTACGGCCGGGTCTGGCGCTGCTGCTCGCCGCGGGGCTGAGCACGCCCGCGACGGCGGCCGACGCCGCCGGGATCGCGACGACGACGTCGGCGTCCGTGGCCCCGGTCACCGTCACGTCGAGCGAGCAGCTCGCCCCGGGTGTCACCTACGGCTCGTTCCAGGTGGACACCCCGCGCGGCGCGGCAGTCGGTTACCTGCTTACCGCCGACCTGCGCAGGAACAGGGTGTCGGTGGACCTGCTGCACCCGGACACCGTGGCGCAGCGCCAGGTCGTCTCGGCGATGACCAACGCGCAGGGCGCGATCGCCGGCGTGAACGGGGACTTTTTCAACATCAGCGAGACGCACGCCGGCGTCGCACCGACCGGCTCGTCCTCCGGCCCGGAGATCGCCGACGGCGAGCAGCTCAAGTTCGCCGTGCCGACCGCCCAGCGCTTCGGGCCCGGCCTCGCCCCGGGCACCTCGACCCGCGACGTGTTCGGCGTCGGCGTGAACGGCGAGGCGCGTGTCGACACTCTGAGCCTCACCGGCGAGGTCCGCAGCGGACCGCACGCGATCGCCCTCAGTGGCCTCAACCAGTACGCGCTCCCGGTCGGCGGCGTCGGCCTCTTCACCTCCGCCTGGGGCACGGCCTCCCGGGTGCGGTCGACCTGCGGCAGCGACACCAGCCGCAACGACCCGTGCAGCACCCGCACGTACGAGGTGACCGTCCGCCGTGGAGTGGTGAGCGCGGTGGGCCGGACGCCCGGTGCGGGCGCGATCCCCGCCGACACCCAGGTGCTGGTGGGCCGTGAGGGTGGCGCCGACGCGCTCGACGACCTCGCCGTCGGCGACCGGGTGACGGTCCACGAGAAGCTCGCCTCCGCCGGCGCTCCCAAGCTGACGTTCGCGGTCGGCGGTGCGCCGATCCTGCGCGACGGCGTGCCGCTGGCCGGCCTCGACACCAGGACCGCAGCCGTGCGCAGCGCGGCCGGCGTCAGCCCGGACGGCAGGACGGTGTATCTCGTCGCGCTCGCTGGCCGTGCCCCGGCCAGCGCCGGCCTCACGATCGCCGAGCTGGCCGACGTGCTGCGCGCACTCGGCGCGCACGCGGCGGTCAACCTGGACGGCGGCGGCTCGACCACTGTCGCCGTCCGCGAGCCGGGCCAGGCCGCGGCCACCGCCCGCAACAGCCCCTCCGACGGTACGGAGCGCGCGGTCGCCAACGGCGTCGGAATCTTCGTCGGCCGTCACTGACCGAGCTGTCCGGGTCGGCGCACCGGCCGCGCCGCAGTTCTTTCCTAGGACGCTTGAGGGGGTGTGCGGCCCGCCACGCGAGGCGGGCCGCACCGGGGAGGGCTAACCGGCCAGACGGCCGCGCGTGGAGACGAAGTGGTACGACATGACGGCGAACGCGGGGTCGCGCGTCAGTCGACGAAAGGCGGTGAGCTGTTGGGGCGACAGACCCGCCGCCAGCAGGTCCGGCTCCAACTGGCGGGAGTTCGTCTCGTAGAGCGACGTGCCGCTCGACCCGCCCGCCCAGCTCTGCGAGTGGGTGATGGTGTCCACGTCGACGAGGCCCGCGAGGACCATCTCGGTGTGCACGTCCTGCGCCCACCCCAGGTCGGCGCCGTGGTCCTGCAACACACCCATCATGGTGTCCATCACCTGCGCGAACAGCTTCGCGGCGTCGTCGCTCGGCGCGTTCAGCACCCGCACCGGCGTCGTGCAGTCGAACTCCTCGACGAGCAGCCAGCCGTCGGGCGCCAGCGCGCCCGCGAGGGTGCGCAGGACCCGTCGGCGCTCGGGCAGGTGCAGCAGCACGAGACGGGCGTGGACCAGGTCGAACGTGTCCCCGGGCGGGAGGTCCGCGCGCACGTCGTGCCGGCGTACGCGCAGGTTGCCCTCCGCCACGAGGTGCGTGGGGTCGATGTCGGTGGCCAGCACGTGTCCGTCCGTGCCGACCGCGCGGGCGATCCGCCGGGCCATCGAGCCGCCACCGGCCCCGACCTCCCAGCAGGTCGAGCCGAGGCGTAGCACCGGGCGGGCCAGGCGGCGCATCGTGATCGGGTCCAGGAAGGACTCCAGCGCCCGCATCTGCGGGACCGCGTCCGGTGCGCCGTTGTCGAAGGTGTACGCGCCATCACTGGTGGGGGTCGCCATCGTCTTCTGCCTCTCCGAGAGGGATCGGGTGACTAGCGGGGTGTCGGCCGGCGGGCCGACGGATCGGGTGACCTACGGGGTGTCGGCCCAGAGCCGAGGGTTCGATCGGGTCACCGGGGGCGGCGCGGTGGGGGCGATGCCGACGATCGCCTCCAGCGGACCCGGGTCGCTGCGCGCCTCGGCGGTCGGCCGGTCGTAGACGACCCGGCCGTACTCCAGCACCGCGACCCGGTCGGCGACCTCGATCGCGTGGCGGAGCTGCTGTTCGACGAGCAGCACGGTCAGACCTCCGGCGGCCAGGTGGCCGATGAGGTCGCGGACCCGGGCGGCCAGGTCGGGGGAGAGCCCCTCGCAGGGCTCGTCGAGCAGCAGCACCCGTGGCTGACCGAGCAGCGCGCGGGCGATGGCCAGCATCTGCTGCTCGCCGCCGGAGAGCTCGCAGCCGCGGTGGCGCAGTCGTGCCGCCAGCCGGGGCAGCAGTTCGAGGATCCGGGGCACCGTCCAGCCCTCGCCGCCCGGTGTCGCGGCCCGCCACGGCGACGCCGCCAGGACGAGGTGCTCGGCCACCGTCAACCGGGAGAAGACCCGCCGGCCCTGCGGCACGAGGCCGACGCCGGACTGGGCGACCCGGTGGGGCTGCCGCCCGGCCACGTGGACGCCGCCGATCTCGATGCGTCCGCTGGAGGCGCGCACCAACCCGGCGATGGTGTGCACGAGGGTGCTCTTGCCCGCCCCGTTGCGGCCCACCACTGCCTGGATGCTGCCCGGGTGCACCCGGAGGTCCACCTCGTGCAGCACGATCCCCCCGGCGTAGCCGGCGCAGAGCCGCTCCACGTACAGCATCAGGACATCCCGTCGGCGTAGGCCCGCCGCACCAGCGGCGAGGTACGGATCTCGTCCGGTGTGCCGGCGGCCAGTGTCCGGCCGTCGCGCAGCACGGTGACGGTGTCGCAGAGGGCGTACACCAGGTCCAGATGGTGCTCGACCAGCAGGACGGCGACCTCCCGGGGCAGCGCCGCCAGCAGCTCGGCCAGCCGGTCGACCTCGGTGGCCGACAGCCCGGCCGCCGGCTCGTCGAGCAGCAGCAGGCGCGGACGGCCGGCGAGGGCCATGGCGATCTCCACCTGCCGGCGCTGGCCGTGCGCGAGGTGACCGGCGGGCACCGTCGCGAGATCGGACAGGCCCAGTTGGTCGAGCAGGTCGGCGGCGAGCCGGCGGGCCGTGCCCCGGGTCCCTCCGGGCCACCACCTCCGGCGTCGGATGGTCCGAGGCAGGGCGGCGACCTCGATGTTCTCGATCGTGGTGAGGGTCGCGAAGACCGCGGGGCGCTGATGGGTCCGGTTGATGCCGCGGCGGGCCCGCGCCGCCGGACCGAGCCGGCTGACGTCGCGGCCGGCGAAGCGCACCGTGCCGCGCTGCGGCCGTGTCGTCGCGCCGAGCACGTTGAGCAGGGTCGTCTTGCCGGCACCGTTCGGCCCGATCACTGCGTGTCGCTGGCCGTCGTGCACGCACAGGTCGACGTCGGTGAGCGCGGCCAGCGAGCCGTACCGCACACTGATCTTCCCGGCGCTAAGAAGGCAGTTCATACCCGCAGCTCCGGCGTCGGGCCGCGGTCGCGGGTGGGTGTCGCAGCCGGCTGGCGCGGCGCGGGGATCGGTGGCCGGGATCGGCCGCGCGGTCGGCGGACCCGGGTGACGCCGGTGGGCAGCAGGTAGACCGTCGCCACGAACAGGGCGCCCAGCACCAGCGGCGCGTGACCGGGCAGCACCCCGAACAACCAGTCCCGTACGGCGATGACGAGCGCCGCCCCGACCAGCGCGCCGCCGATCGACGCGGTGCCGCCGATGACGACCCCGAGCAGGAGCAGCGCGGAGGTGTCGAAGCCGAAGTCGGCGGGGGAGATGTACTGCTGGGCGACGACGAGCAGGGAGCCGGCGGCGCCGGCGATCGCCCCGGCGGCGACGTGTGCGCCGGACAGGTACAGCCCCACCCGGTGCCCGCTGGCCCGCAGCCGCATCTCGTCGTCCCGGCCGGCGCGCAGCAGCGGCCCGACCCGGGTCCGCAGCAGCAGGAGCACCGCGCCGACGAGTGTCGCCACGACGGCAAGCGTGTAGAGATAGCGGGCCTGGTCGGTGGCCAGGACCGGCAGCCCCCACAGGGGACGGACCGGGGTGATGCCGGCCAGGCCGTCCGTGCCACCGGTCACCGACCGCCAGCGCCCGAGGACGGTCACGGCGAGTTCGCCGATCGCCAGGGTGATCATCAGGACGATGACTCCCCGGGCCGGGACGATCAGCGGCAGGGTCACGGCGGCGAGCGTCGCCCCGGCCAGCGCCGCCACGGCGACCTGCACGACGCCGACGTCGGAGACCTGGCTGCCGAGCACGGCGCTGGCGTACGCGCCGGCGGCGTACGGCGCGGTCTGGCCCAGGGTGGGCATGCCGGCGACACCGGTGAGCAGCGCCACGCTCACCCCGACCAGGCCCAGCGCGAGCGTCCGGGCGAGGATCGCCGCGGTGTAGTCGTCCACCACCCACGGCGCCACGACCAGGCCGGCCAGGACGACGGTCGCGACGGCGAGGCGTACCCGGCGGATCACCTCGTCCCTCACGCCGCCGCCCACCGTGGGGCCAGGCCCCGTGCCCGCACCGCGAGCACGGCGGCCATGGCGGCGAACAGCAGGAACGGGGCGGCCGACGGCAGCAGCGCCACGCCCAGGGTCTGGATCTCCCCGATCGCCAGCGCCGCGAGCAGGGTGCCTCCCATGGATCCGAGGCCGCCGAGGACGACGACCACGAGCGAGAGCAGCAGCACCGTGTCGGCGGTGTCGGCCCCGGGGCCGATGATCGGGGCGCCCAGGACCCCGGCCGCGCCGGCCAGCGCGCCACCGGCGGCGAGCACACCGACCCGGATCCGCGTGGGGCTCACGCCCAGGCAGGCGACCATCTCCGGGTCGTCCACGGCGGCGCGGACCAGCATCCCGGCCCGGGTCCGCCGCACCGTCAGGTAGAGCCCGGCCGCGAGCGCCGCGGCCACGACGATGAACACCAGCCGGTACGCGGCGTAGCGGTGCCCGGCGACCGCCACCGACCCGTCGAGGGCGGCGGGCACCAGCACCTGCGGATCGTCGGGCCCGAAGCCGGCGACGAGCAGGCTGCCGCCGGCCAGCGCCACCCCGAAGGTCAGCAGCGCCTGGGTGAGATGGTTGCCGGTGGCGACAGGTGTGAGCAGGCCGGCGAGCAGCACACCCGCCGCGGCGGCGGCCAGGATGCCGACACCCAGCGCCAGGGCCAGACTCGCCCAGCCGCCGTCGAGCAGCGCCGCGGCGGTGTAGCCGCCGATCGCGTACAGCATGCCGTGCGCCAGGTTGAGGATGTTGGCGACGCCGAAGCAGAAGACCAGGCCCGCCGCCGCCACGAAGACGAGCAGCCCGTAGGCGACACCGTCCAGCGCCGGGATGACGTACGGGTCGATCCGGTTCGGGCCGGCCGCCACCGCGATCACCGGCCGATGGTCGCGAGGTCACCCACGACGGTGTTGGACAGCGCCCGACCGTCCTGGCGGACCTGACGCAGGTACCACTTCTGCACCGGCGAGTGCGTGACGGTGGAGAACTGCCACGCGCCCCGCGGGCTGGCGATCTGCCCGAGCTTGCCGATCTGCGCGTTGATGGCCTCCGGTGTCGGATCGTCGCCGGCGGCCCCGATGGCCCGGTCGAGCACCGCCGCCGCGTCGTACGACGCCAGGGCGTACGTCGTCGGCGACCCGTCGTGCTTGGCCTTCCACGCCGCGACGAAGCCCCGGTTCTCGGCGTTGTCGAGGTCGGGGGAGTAGTTGAGCACCGAGAAGATGTCCCGGGCCGCCTCGCCCTGCGCGTTGAGCACGCCGCCCTCGGTGAGGAACCCGGCCGCGTACAGCGGAACGTCCCTGATCTCGGACTGCGCGTACTGCTTGACGAAGTCGACGGCGGCGCTGCCGGCGTAGAAGGTGTAGACCGCCTGCGCGCCGGACGCCTTGATCCGGGCGAAGTACGGCGTGAAGTTGGTGGTGGCCGGGAACGGGGTGAAGGTGGTCTTGCCGTCGGGGTTGGCGAGGGTTCCGCCGGCCTTGGCGAACGCCTCGGTGAAGCCGCGCAGCTCGTCCCAGCCACCCTGGTAGTCGGGGCCGATGGCGTACACCGAGCCCTTGACGTTGTCCCGGACGTGCTGGGCGATCGCGGCGCCCGGCTCGTCGGAGAGGTACGAGGTGTGCCAGACCCGGGAGACGTCCTTGATCTCGGGTCGGCCGTTGGAGCCGACGAGCGGGACCTTGGTCTCCTGCAGCAGCGGGTAGACGCCGGCCACCGAACCGCCGCCGACGATGCCGGTGAGCGCGGCCACGCGGTCCTGCTTGAGCAGCTTGGTCGCCGCGGGCACTGCGGTCGCGGCGCCGTTGCCCTCGTCGGCGACGACGAGGTCCACCTGCCGGCCGCCGAGCTTGCCGTCGTGCGTGTCCAGGTACAGCTCGAAGCCGTCGCGGATCTCCTTGCCGACGGACTGGTACGTGCCGGACAGCGAGGCGAGCAGGCCGATCTTGATGGATCCGCCGCCGGTCGTGCCGGGCTCGTCGTCGGCGCAGGCGGTGCTGGCGGTCAGCACGAGCGCGAGCAGCACCGCGGTGCGGGCACGGCTGCGCAAAGGGGTGGTGAGGGACATGTCGTCTCCAGGGGAAGGGGAGGGGTCTGTCGGTGGGGTCAGCGGCTGCGGGCGAGCGCCGCGCGGGCCGCGGGGGTCAGCGCGTCGCCGATCCGGTTGGCCAGCTCCGTCATCTCGTAGGAGACCTTGCCCACGTCGCACTCGGGCGCGGCGAGCACCAGCAGCGACGCCCCGTCGTTGAAGGCCATCGAGAACATGAATCCACCTTCGAGCTGGGTGACGTTGGAGATCACCGCCCCCGCGTCGAAGAAGGCCGCCGCGCCGCGCAGCAGGCTGACCAGGCCGCTGCCCGTCGCCGCGAGCTGGTCGGCCCGGTCCGGCGGCAGATCACGGGTGGCGGCCACCATCAGGCCGTCACTGGAGATGGCGATCGCATGGCTGACCTCGGTCGCGCGCTCGGCGAAGCTGTCCAGCAGCCAGCCGAGGTCCTGGTGGTCGGTCACGTGCTCTCCCTGTCGGTCATGAGTTGCCGCTGTTGATCGGGGTGCGCCGGCGGGCCGCCACTCCGCGCGCGTACGCAGCCATCGCGCTGGCGACCTGGGCCGGGTCCCGGTATTCGGAGCGTTGTTGTTGGTGCTGCTGCGCCACGGTGACGCCACCGGGCACCAGGTGTCGTTGCGGCTGCCGTTTCGGCAGGCCGGAGGTGGTGGTCGCGGCCACGTCGGGGGTGTGCGCCTGCGCGGCGGTACGCCAGGCGTCGTCGGCGGGGCTGGACCACTGCCGGCCGTCGGAGGAGTCGACGACGTCGGCGTGGAACCAGTGGTTGACCTGGTCGAAGATGAGCAGCTCCTCGGTCGGCGCGTCGCCGGGGTCCACGCTGGGCGTCGGGCGGAACACGGGCGCCGCCGGCAGGGTCCGCGCCGCGGGGGCGTGCCCGGCGGTCGGCTCCGGCCGCGGGCGGTACGGCGGGGGCGCGGACGTGCGGGCGGCCCGCCGCGACAACCGGCCGGGAGCGAGCAGGTACTCCTCCGGCGGGAGCGACCGGATCATCGCCGCGGGCAGCGTCGCCTCGGCGAGGGTGCCGCGGCGGGGGCCGCGACGTAGTTGGACGCTGGCTCCCAGCCGGGCGGCGAGTTGGCCCACGACGACCAGCCCCATGGCCCGCACGGCGGCGACGTCGATGGCGGGTGGCCGGGCCAGCAGCTCGTTGAGTTGCTGCAACCGTTGTGGGGGCAGACCGACGCCCTCGTCGCTGATCTGGATGATGACCCGGTCGCCGAGGCTGCGGCCGCTCACCCAGGTCTCGCTGCCCGGCGGCGAGTACGCGGTCGCGTTGTCCATGAGTTCGGCGAGCAGGTGCACGACCTCGTCGACGGACTTGGCGGCCACGGCGACGTCGCCGTCGACCATGCCGAGCCGGATGCGCGCGTAGTGCTCGATCTGCGACAGGGCCGCCTGGAGCACCTGTTGCAGCGGGACGTCGTGCTGGCGTACCCGGCCGACGCCGACGCCGCCGAGCACGAGCAGGCTGGCGTTGATGCGGCCCATCCGGGTCGCCAGGTTGTCCAGGGTGTAGAGCTGGTCCAGGCGGTCGGGGTCGGTCTCGTCCCGTTCGACCCGGTCGACCTGTGCCAGGACGGCGTCGACCAGTCGCTGTTCGCGCCGGCTCAGGTGGATGAAGATGTCGGCGGTGTTGGCGCGCATGACGGCCTGTTCGGCGGCGGTCCGCACGGCGGCCTGGTGCACGGCGCTGAACGCCTGGCCCAGCTCGCCGATCTCGTCGTCGCTGGAGGGTTCGAGGGCCGCGGTGGACTGTTGCCGGGCCAGCTCGTCGGGGTCCACGCTCGCGCTGTCGGGGCGTTGCAACCGGGCCACCACGGCGGGGAGTTGTTCGAACGCGACGGCGTTGGCCGCGTCGCGCAGCCGGCGCAGCCGGCGGGTGATCTGCCGGGCGACGGCCCAGGTCACGAGCGCGGTCAGCAGCAGCGCCAGCAGTACGCCCACCGCCTCGGCCACGGCCCGGCGACGCTGGTCGGCGTGGGCGGCCCGGACGTCGTCGAGCACGGCGGCGTCGACGCGCCCCCGCAGGTCGGCGAGGCGGGCGGCGCGCTGCTGTGTCGTGGTCACCCAGTCGGCGGTCTGCAGGCGCAGTGGCGTTCCCGGCTGGGCGCGGGACACCTCGTCCTGCATCCGTTGCAGGGCCAGCGCCTCCTTGCCGGTGCCGGCCTGCTCCCACCAGATGCTCCACTCGGTCGGGGCGAGGGCCAGGAACGACAGGCTGGACTCGGTGTAGCTGGTGCGGGCGGCGGTGATGTCCTGCTGGGTGGCGGGGGTCAGCTCGCCGGCCGCGACGGCGCGGAGCACGGCGACCTGCTGTTGGCCGATCGCCTCGGCGGTCTTCGAGAGGGCGGCCGAGGCTCGGATCCCGTCGGCGAGCCGGGCGTTGACGACGCCGTGCGAGACGTTCTCCCGGAAGGTGATCAGGTCGGCGATCGCGATGCGGTAGCTGAAGGTCATCGCGGACACCGAGGCGTGCTCGGCCGTGCGGACCTGGGTGCGCAGCGGAGACAGGCCTTCCAACGCCGCGTCGATGCGGCGCAGGAGGGTCGCGTCGGCGTCGGTGGGCACCTTGTCGCGCTGTCGGCGGTACCGCTCGACGGCGGCGTCGGTGGCGCCCAGCTCCACGCCGAAGGTGTCCTGCTGCTCCGCGTCGGGGTGGGTGAGCAGGTCGGCGGCGGCGGCCCGTTCGCGTTGCAGCCGGTACGCCAGGTCGCCGGCCTCGGCGCCGAGGCGTGCCACGACCTCGAGGTTGCTGGCGCGGGTCGTCTGGCGTGCGCTCTCGGTGAGCGCGAGGCCGGCGAACCCGATCACGGCCACCAGTGGCGCCGCCACGATGAGGCGCATCCGACCGGCGATCTTCCAGGCGCGTCGACTCCTCGGGTAGGGTCGGGCCGCGTGGGACCTCGTGCTCGACGCCAAGATTGACTCCCACGACTCGTCGATGACGGTCAATACGCACCTTGCCGAATGCAAGTCCCATTCCGCCGGAACCCGCGCTCGGAGGCCAGACCTGGCGGTGGTACAAACTGGCCGTACCAGCATCTGTACCCAGAGTCAGCGGCCGGTGGCGCGCGGCGGCCGGTCGCGGGTGGCCGCGCTCAGCGCTTGTCGTCGAGGTGCTCGGGCGCGCGGTGCGGCCCGGAGTCGTCCGCGTCTGGTTGGCTGCTGAGCACCTGGCCGATCAGCTCCCGCAGCTCGTCGATGGCGTCCACCACGGCGCCCGGGTCGCGCGCGTCGCGCCGACTCCGCTGGCGCGGTACGGGCGGATCGAGGCGCGTCTGCTCGGGGGTCCGTGGACCCCGCCGGCCGTCGGCCGCCCACTGCTCGGCCGCGACCTGCGGCCACAGCGAGGCCAGCACGCCGCCGGTGTCGAGCACGTCGTCGCAGCGCACCGCGAACTCGTGGCTGCCGAAGCGGCGGCCCGACTCCACCGCGGCGACCGTCTCCCGGCTGAACCGCACCAGGTCCGCCAGGGCCCGTTGGGTCAGTCCCCGTCGGACCCGGCAGCTGCGCAGCTCCCAGCGGAACTGTTGGCTGGCCGCGGAGTGAGCGGCGCTCGGCGGGGGCGTGTGCTCCATGCGCTCACCTTCGTGGCACCCACGAATCAACAGCAGGTGTCAGATCGAGATTGGCCGATGGGCTGAACATTCATAGGGGGCAATTCTTAACCCTGGACACGATGGGTGTGAAGACGTGCGGCGAGATGAATCGCCGCGCAAAGCGCGCGAGCCCACACGCCCGACCCGCCGAGACGTGTCCCGCCGGTCGGACCCGGCCGCGTCGGTCGGGCCCGCAGGTCAGCGCCGCCGGCCTCCTCGTCGTCAGGCGGCGGGTGCCCCGGTGGCGGCGGCCGGAGCTGCCGTCGGGCCGTCGGTAGGCGCGAGAATATCGATTGTCGCGACGAGTGCGTGGTGCGCGCGAAATGACACATTGGGCTTGAATGAGCGGCGGTGTTCGGGTGCCAGTCGGAGGCCGGGAATGGCGGCGGCGAGTCGGGTGAGAGCCACACCGGCCTCCAGTCGCGCCAATGCGGCGCCGATGCAGAAATGCGGGCCATGGCCGAACGACAGGTGGTCGGCGGCGTCGAGGCGGCGTGGGTCGAACCGGTCCGGGTGGGCGAAGACCGCGGGGTCCCGGTTCGCCGCTCCGATCATCAGCAGACAACGCGCTCCCGCCGGAATCGTGACCCCACCCAGAGTGACGTCCCGGCGCGTCACCCGCAACCAACCGTCGATGGCGGGTGCGAAGCGGAGGGTCTCGGTCACGAAGTCGGGCACGGATCGCGGCTCGGCGACGAGCGCCTGCCATCGCTGCCGGTCGGACAGGGCCTCGTCGAGTGCGTGGGCGAGCAGACCGGCGGTCGTCTCGTGCCCGGCGACCAGAAGGTTGAAGGCGAGGCTCGCCACCTCGGTCACCGTCAGCACCGTGTCGTCGTCGTCGCGGTAGGCCAGCGCCCGGCTGATGAAGTCGGCGCCCTTGGGTCCACTGTCGAGTCGCCGTCGTACCAGATCCTGGCAGTAGTGCCAGAACTCCAGCAGTCCCCGGGCCAGACGTACCTGCTCGTCCGGGTCCGGCTGCCCCCAGATCAGGGCGACCTGACCGTCCGCCCACCGCCGGATCTGGTCGACGTCGGCGTCGGGCACCCCGAGGATGTCCAGGATGACCAGCAGCGGAAGCTCGGTGGCGAACTCACCGACGAGATCCGCCCGCCGGCCGGCCCGGGCCACGAGTCGGGCCACCAGGTCGTCGACGCGGCGACGGACGATCGCGCCGTACTCGGCCTCGGCCCGGTCCGCGGTGTTGGCGAAGGTGGCCCGCAGGGCGCGGCGGGTGCGGGGGTGCGTCGGCGGGTCGGCGGCGGCCGTCGTGGGTGGCGCGTCGATCCGCATGATGACGCTCATCGCCTCCGGGCAGACCTCGTAGATCGGGGTGAGGGTGAGGGCGTTGCCGAACGTCGCGGCGTCGGCGAGGGCTTGTCGGACGTCCGCGTGCCGGCTGATCAGCCACAGGCCCAGATCCTCGGCGTAGGGCACCCGGTCGGGGTCGTCGAGAATGCGTCGCCAGGCGCTTGCGGGATCGGTGAGATAGACCCCGGAAAACGGATTCAACTGCATCGAACGCCTCCTGACGCGCCGCACTAAAACCAACGACGCTCGCATTCCGCACATCGCCGATGGCGGGCCGACAATGGTGCGCATCTGCCGCGCGTCCTTCACGGTGCGCCGGCTCGATGCACAAGTCAAGATTGGCAGCTATCTATTTGATGGAGTGCTAACTGTTCCTCGCAGAACCGTTCCGGAGCTGGCCGGATGCACCTTGCACCCCGGTGTTTGCCCGCTCCATCCTCGGGCGCGAGCCCGATCGCGACTCAGCCGTCCACACTGGTCGGTGGATTGCCGGAATGTGCAAATCCTCATTTCCGGCAACGATTCCGCACGGACGAAGGTGACGCCGCGGCGAAAGGCGAACCCGCGGGGCGTTCAGCCGTCGGCGCGCTGCGCCGCCGGCTTGGTCAGGTGTGCCAGCCAACCGCCCAGGCGCCCCAGCGCGCCGGTCGATTCGAGCAGGGAGATTCCACCACCCACCATTGCCACCCCCGCCGTGGCGGCGATCATCCCGACCGGATACTCCCGGGCGTGGAACGCCAGCAGGCCCAGCACGGTGACCGCCGTCCCGCTGAGCGCCAGCAACGCGCCGGCGAGGGCGTCGCGCCGCTCGGCGAACACGAAGACGAGCGTCACGCCCAGCCAGCACAGGCCGGCCACCGCGACCAGGGCGGCGGTCGCCAGGGATCCGTCCCGAGCCAGACGCACGCTGGCGGGAACGCTCAGCACGCCCAGCGCGCCGGCCCGGGACCACGTCACACGGGCCTCCCGCAGCAGCGCGAGGCCGGGGCTGCCCGCGCCGAAGAGGTGCCGGCGGTCGTACAGGACGAGCAGGCCCAACGCCACGGCGAAGCTCCCCAGGATCACCCCGACGAACCGGGCGCCGGCCCGTTCGACGCCGAAGGCGTCGGCGACCACGAACAGACCCGCGGTGCAGATGCTGATCCCCGCCAGCGAGGTCAGGGCGGTCGCCCGGTCCTGGGCGACCAGCGCGGCGCAGGCGATCGCCACGACCGCCACCAGGGTGAGCGGCCCGGCCCACGACGACGGCGTCGACACGGCCAGCGCGACACCGACGACCGCGACGTAGAGCAGGATCCGGGGCAGCGCCGCGGCCAGCGGGGCCCGCTCGTCGAGTCGATTGTGGCCGTACACCACGGCCACCACCAGGATCACGGCGCCGACGGCGACCGGCGGGAGCACGGTGGCCAGCTGGTTCAGGGCCACTGCCGAGCCCGCCGGGCCGAGCCACCCGACCAACCGCAGCCGCCACCGCGCGGTCCCGGCCCGCGGCGGCAAGGGCTGCGGTTCGCGTACGGACGACATGCCGCCAGCCTCGCACCCGGTCGCCAGTCGCGGCGAGGGCTCGCCGCCGGCCGAGGTGCGGCCGGCGGCGAGCGCGGGGGTACGGATCAGGAGTACGGCAGGCGCAGCACCGACTGGTTGCCGATGCCCACCGTGGTGGGGTTGTTGCCGATGGCGGACCAGACCTCCACCCGCACGGTGCCGTTGCTCAACGTGCCCAACGTGCCGGTGGCCGAGGCCAGGCCGGCGTTCTGGGTGTAGTGCTCGTAACCGGGGACCGGGTCGGTGGCGAAGTAGCGCCAGGTCTCCGTCCGGTCCCAGCTGCCGTTTCCGGTCAGGTCGTAGGAGACGCGCACCTGCACCCCGTTGCCGACGGCCGTGCCGGCGTCCAGGAACAGGTCGAACGCGGTCTGCGCCCCGGAGTAGGCGAGGTTGAGGCCGGTCGCCGTGAAGACCTGCGGGTTGGTCGGCGTACCGTCGTGGTTTCCGTTGGCGGCCGCGACAGTGGTCGTGCCCGCGCTGGCGGCGGCGCCCAGCCCGCCACCGGCGAGCAGGTAGCGCGTGGGCGAGCCCGAGCTCGGCGGCGGCGTGGTCGGCGGGGCGGTGGTCGGCGGCGCGGTCGTCGGCGGCGCCGTGGTGGGCGGTGCGGTGGTCGGCGGGTTCGTGCTCGGCGGCACGCCACCGGAGGCGTTGCCGCCACTCCACGTGTACGCCCCGGTGGTGGCCGTCTTTCCGGCTGCGACGGTGAGCCGGGTGCCGGTGGAGAACGTGACGGTGATCGGGTTCGCCGTCGGGTTCGACGCCACGTAGGTGCGCGTGCCGTTGCGGGAGAACACCGCGCTCAGCGGGTGGTTGGCGGTGACCGACGTGTCGACGGTGCCCAGTGCCGCGAGGTTGCGGATCCAGTGGAAGGTGTGCGCCCGGCTCTCGCCCTCCTCCGGGGTGTAGCCCGGGTTGGCGCGCAGGTTCGCCAGGGCCGCGTCGGGGTCGCCGAGGGCCTGGAACTGCCAGAGGATGTCCTGCCACACCGTCGGCGGCCCGCCGTTGTTGCGGACCAGTTCGGCGTAGTTGGTGCGCACGTACGCCGGGTTGTTACCGAGGTAGAGGTGCCCGCCGGTGACCGGCAGCAGGTTGATGCCCTGGATCATCTCCGGGTCGGCGCTGAACCAGGTGGCGTACGCGCCGCCGTCGCCCCAGACCATGCCGACCGTCGAGTGCCCGAAGGCGGCGGGGAAGTTCTGGTCGCTGGCGTCGAACCAGTACTCCTGGATGGCGGCGGCCTGCGTCGTGTAGAGGAAGACGCCGGCGTCGCGTACGGCGGTGTCGCCGGTGACCTGACCCCACTGGATGAGGGCGTTGGCGAAGTTCATCCCCTCCGAGGACGACTCCTGGTTGTTGCCCGAGCCGAACGAGCCGTGCCCGGACGCCCAGTCGTGGCCGGCGTAGATGTCGAAGTCGCGCAGGTACGGGAAGCGGGTGTCGTCGCGGCGGTAGTTGTTGGCGTCGCGGATCAGCAGGTCCACCATGCCGCCGTAGCGGCTGGTCGCGGCCCAGGAGGGGTCGAACTTGGCCAGGGTCGCGGCGGCGGCGATGAAGTAGCCGTAGTGGAAGTGGTGGTCGTTGAGTTCCTGGTCGGAGCCGTACGACGCCGGGTAGCCGATCAGGGTGCCCCAGTTGGCGTCGTAGTAGAAGAGCCTCTGGGTCTTGCCGCTGGACGCGGTGAACCAGTCGGTGAGGGTGCTGCGGATGGCGTTCAGCGCGCTGTCGCGGGTGGCCGTGTCGTTGACCAGGTCGGCGACCTCGGCGAGCCGGGCGGCGCGGCCGAGGCCCTTGCCGGTCCAGTACGTGTCGTTGCCCCGCTGGTCCATCGGGTTGCTCCGGGCGGCGGCCAGTTGGCTGGTGAGCGTGGCCAGGTCCGTGCCGCTGCCGTCGCCGACGGCCGGCAGTTCGGGAAGGACACCCTGGAACGCCATGGCGGTCCGGAACTGGTTGACCCCGGTGAGGACCTTCATCCGACCGCGCGCCGACGGGTACGTCGGCGTGATCGGCGTCGAGCCGGCCAGCGACTTCCACTGGTGCGGGTAGAGGCTGACCACTGTCTGCGTGGCGGTCCCCTCCCGGGCGGTGGTGGTGAACGCGTACGTCGTGCTCAGGCCGTTGGTCGCCGGGTCGTAGGCGTAGGAGACCCGGGTGCCGGTGACGTGGGCGTGCGCGTACCGGCCGTAGGTGCTGGCCAGGTCGGCGCGTTCGGTGGCGTTGGCCGTGGGAGGCAGCAGGGCCACGGAGAAGTAGCCGCGACCCGCGAGGGTGGAGGAGATGCGGCCGCCGCTGACGGTCCAGGTCGCGCCGCTGGGGGCGTACGCCACGTAGTCGTGGCCGTTGACCCGGAAGCCGATGGTGGCGCCGCTGTTGGACCACACCTCGGCGCCGGACGTGCCGATCACCGCGTCGCCGCCGCTGGCCTGGAAGTACGCGAACGGCAGGCCGTGGCCGATGGTGGCGCGCAGGGTGCGGCTTCCGTCGCTCCAGTACGGGCTGACCGTCCAGTCGGTCCAGCCGTCCACCTTGACCTGGGGCGCGGCGAGCCCGGCGACGCCGACGCGGATGTCCTGCACGTACGGGTAGTGGTACTCGCCGACGCCGGTCGCCGTGCCGCTGATGGCGGGTGTGGAGTTGGCGGAGAAGCCGAGGCCGTCGGTGAACGTGTCGTAGGACGTCGGGTGGGCGTGCAGGGGCTCGCTGAAGGCG
This sequence comes from Micromonospora sp. DT63, assembly GCF_049841615.1. Taxonomy (NCBI): domain Bacteria; kingdom Bacillati; phylum Actinomycetota; class Actinomycetes; order Micromonosporales; family Micromonosporaceae; genus Micromonospora; species Micromonospora sp. DT63. Next base: position 271,763 of record NZ_JBNCKQ010000001.1, read on the forward strand.
CAGTCGGTGCGCTTCCACAGCAGCGAGGACCACCAGTCGTTGGTGGGTACGGCACCGGCGGGCGCGTTGGCGGTGGCGAACTGGCGGGGGTTGCTGGACATCGCGCCGCAGCCGGTGGGGAGCGCGCCGACCGGGGTGGTGGTGTAGCTGCCGGCGCCCACGGGTGCGGCCTCGGCGGCGCGGGTGACGGGGATCGTGAGGCCACCGACGACCAGGGCCAGGGCGGTGGCGGCTGCCAGTGCCCAGCGGCGGTGGGGGACGGGAGGTTTCATGGTGCCTCCATCGCGCGTCCCGGTACGGACCGTGCCGGCCCGGGCGCGTAGCGTCTGAATTGTGGAAAACGTCGATCGAGAGAGCGCTCTCTCAGGCGGCACGGTAATCGACCCCCGAGATCCCCGTCAATGTGTCGGTCCGGTTGCGTGCTGATGTCGCAAACTGATCGCCCGCCGCGCCGGCCCGGCCGTCAGCTCTCCGCCACGCCGATCCCGTCCAGGTCGGCGTGCAGCGCGTCCGGCGCGCGCATGCGCCACGCGTCGGTCACGAGTTCACTCAGACGCTCGACGGTGACCGCCGCCAGGCGCAGCATCACCAGCGGCAGGCCGTCGTAACCGGACGTGGTGAAGAAGACCTCCGGTTCGCCGAGCAGGAGAGCCTGCTTCTCGGCCTCGTCCCCGACGAACAGCACCGCGATGTCGCGCCGGATCACCCGGGGCCTGCCCGGGCTGCGCTCGGGATAGGACCAGACGAAACCCTTGCCGGCCACCCGGAAGTCGAAGCCCTCGCTCTCGATCTCGACCGTGTGGGGCAGGGCCAGGGCCAGACGGCGTACGTCGTCGGCGTCAGCCACCGAGACCCCGCACCGCGCGTGCCATCCGCATGCGCCGAGATTACGCACCGGGACCGACAGGTGGCGGGCGGGCCGCCCACCGGCGGCGTCAGCCGGCGGACAGGTCGACGGCGGCGGCGCCGACGACCGCCCGGTCGCCCTCGCGCTGGACGTAGCCGATCACCGTGGACTGGCCGGGGTCCAGATCCGGCGGCGTGGTCAGCTCCACCTGCCCCTGCTCGGCGTCCAGGGGCACCGAGGTGAAGGCGCGCACCACATTGTCCTGCCGCAGCGTCCGGCCGGCGTTCTCGCCGCGGGCGATCGCGCTGTGCAGGCCGCGTTGCACGAGCGCCACGTTCACCACCGCGCGCTGCGACAGCCGCTGGATCCGGTAGCCCACCACCATCCGCCGCCCGCCGTCAGCGACCTCTGCAACGGACAACGTGAGGGGCGCGGCGGCCGGCGACATCAGGGCGGACGCGACGGCCCTCGCCGCCTGAGCACGGTCGGAGCCGACAAACTCCACGGTGCCGTTGACGATCATCTGTGGGGTGTAAAGACGCCCGGAGCCGAAGCCACGGGCGTACGCCTCCTGCCGCGCCGTGTAGGCCGCGTCCGCGAACTGGTCGGGCCAGCCCAGATCGTCCCAGTAGTCGACGTGGAAGCCGAGGGCGAAGACGGGCTCTCCCCGCGTCCGGGAGTCGTGGTCGATCTCGGTCAGCAGCTCCTCGGCGGGAGGGCAGCTGTTGCAGCCCTGGGAGCTGAACAGCTCCACGACGGCGACGCCGCCGCCCGCCTCCGAGGACTGCCGATCCGGCTGACGGGCGGGGTCCGACCCGTGCGGCGATGAGTTCGTCATGGCGCGTCTCCTCCCAGAGCTGCCGTCGCCTGGACGATTTCCCGTTCCCGGATCGACAACGCCTGGTCAGCGGGGCCGCGAGGGCGGACGGGTGCGTCCAGGGACCACACGTGCCTCCCTACCACGAATCGACCGTTACGCCCGGCGATGCCACTTACGGGTAAAGCCCGCCTGAGTGATGTTCTCCTCCGATAGCGTGCCAATGAGAGGAAAACTCTCATTCGTCACAAGATGCGGCTAAGGAGTCAGTAATGAAGCGCAGCGTAGCGCTAGCGGCGGCCCTCCTGGTGGGTCTGACCAGCGTCGGAACGCTTCCCGGAGCTGCCTGGGCCGACGGCGGCGGCCCGACCGGCAACCACGACGACCGCGGGGGAGGTGACTACCACCACGACAGCGAGGGCGCGGTCTTCGTCCAGACCAACAAGGCCGAGGGCAACACCATCAAGGTGTACGACCGCGACGAGGACGGCCGTCTCAGCAAGGCGGGTGAGTACGAGACCGGCGGGCTGGGCGGCTTCACGATCGGCGCTCCGGTCGACGCGCTGGCGTCACAGGGGTCGTTGACGTATCACCGGGGGCTGCTGTTCGCCGTGAACGCCGGCAGCAACACCCTGACCGTCTTTCGCGTCGACGGCACCCGGCTGCACAAGGAGCAGGTGATCTGGTCCGGGGGGCTGCTCCCGGTCAGCGTCACGGTCCGCGGTGGCCTCGTCTACGTGCTCAACGCCGGTGGCGAGGGCTCGGTGCAGGGTTTCCAGTTGCACAAGGGCCGCCTGTCGCCGATCCACGACTCCAACCGGTCGCTCGGCCTGCACAACGGCAACCCGCCCGCGTTCATGACCGCCCCCGCCCAGGTCAAGATCGACCCGGAGGGTGAGTTCGTGCTGGTGTCGACCAAGGCCGCCAACGTCATGTTCAGCTTCGAGATCGGTCGCGACGGTGAACTGTCCCGCCGCCCGGTCATCAGCGACGCCGGGTCCGTGCCGTTCGGCTTCACCTTCGACACGGAGGACTCGGTGCTGGTCACCGAATCCGGCAGCAACGAGGTCGGCCGGTTCGACCTCGACGAGGACGGCGCCCTCGACCAGGTCGGGCCGTCGGTGCCGAACGGCCAGCAGGCGCCCTGCTGGATCCAACGTGTCGGCGACAACTTCTACGTCGCCAACGCCGGCAGCTCCACCATCAGCGCCTACCGGGTCGACGACGACGGCAAGCTCCAACTCGTCCACGCCGTCGCCGCCGACACCGGCGGTGGGTCGATCGACATGACCACCAGCGACGGCTTCCTGTACGTCCAGAACGCCGCCGCCGGCAACGTGCAGGGCTACGAGGTCAAGGACGACGGCTCGCTGCGCCTCGTCACCACGGTCGAGGGCCTGCCGAAGTTCACCGACGGCATCGGCATGGAGGGCATCGCCGCCTCCTGACGGCCGCACACCGCTGGTCCCGGTCGCCTGCGACCGGGACCAGCGCACGTCCCCACCCGGACCGGTCACCGCGCCGCAGTGGTTTCGGCGGTGCCCGCTACGGGGCAGAAGAGAGTCGCTGACGACAACATCTTCGAAGGGACCGCCCCCGTGGAAATCCAGGGCTTCTTCACCGCGATCATCATCGGCCTGGTCATCGGCGCCCTCGGTCGACTCGTGGTGCCCGGCAAGCAGAACATCTCGATCGTGCTCACCCTGGCGATCGGCGTGCTCGCCGCGATCCTCGGCACCCTGGTTGCCGGCGGGCTCGGCGTGGACGAGACCGCCGGCATCGACTGGATCGAACTGCTCCTGCAGGTGGTGTTCGCCGCGATCGGCGTGGCCGTCACCGCCGCCGCGTACGGCCGTCGGCGCGTCTGACGTCCCCGGACGGGCCCGCTCCCGATCGGGGGCGGGCCCGCGCGCGTCGGGACCGTGACCGGGTGGGCCGGTCACGGGCGCTGTGCTTGGATGGTCCGGTGCAGTTCACCGTGACAGACGCGCCCACGCGGGAGCGGTTCGAGGCGTGCGACGAGACGGGCGCGGTCGCCGGGGTCGTCACCTACCAGCTGACCGGCGCCATCATCGCCTACACCCACACCGAGGTCGATCCGGCGTACGAGGGCCGGGGCGTCGGGTCGACCCTGGCCCGCGCGGTCATGGACGACGCACGGGCCAGGGGACGCACAGTGGTGCCGATCTGCCCGTTTCTCGCCGAGTGGCTGGTCAAGCACCCGGAGTACGAGGACATCGTGGTGCGGTCCACCCGGAAGGTGAAGTAGCGGCCGGGGCTCAGTGCCAGTCGCTGATCCGGACCATCTCATTCTCCCTGGTTGTCGGTGCGGTGACGGTCGATCGTCTCGGCGATCCGCTTGATCCGGCGGAGTCGGGCATCCCAGGTGGCGCCGACTGTCGTCAGTTGGGCGACCGCACGCGCGAGCTGCGCCTCGTCGACCTGGTAGTGACGCTCACGGCCGGCCGGCGCGGAGTGGATCAGGCCGACCCGGTCCAGGACGGCCAGGTGTTTCGAGACGGCCTGGCGGGTGACGGGCAGTCGCTCGCTCAGCGACGTGGCGGTGCCGGGCCCGCCGGCGAGCAGCAGGTCGATCATGCTGCGCCGGATCGGGTCGCCGATCGCCGACCACAGGGCGTCGTCGACGGCAGTGGTCATGACGTGGCGACCAGCCGGGCGACGTACGTGCCGAGCGCGGGGACGTAGTGGTTCCACCCGCTGACGTGATCCTGGTACTGCTTCTCCAGCAGCGCGACCTCCCAGCCCATCTCGCGAAAACCAGTCTCCGTCATGCGGAGGCGGGTCCCGGTCGCGATCGGGACGAGGTCGAAGGTGACCAGCAACGACCGCCCCACCCGGTCGGGCTCGGCGAAGCACCAGCGAAAGGAGAACCGCTTCGGCGGGTCGACGTCCACGACGGCGAGGTCGACGGTCGTCGTCTCCCCGGTCTGCGCGTCGCGCCACACCAACTCGCCGGCGGCGCCCGCTACCGGTTCGAACCGGGCGTCGTCCGGCCACCACTCCCGCACGTGCTCGGGTTGGCTGACCACCTCGAAGACCACCTCGGGCGAGGCGTCGATGTCGATGTCGCGTTCGATGACTCCGTACTCCATGCGTACCACCCTTTCGCAACCTTTGGTTGCGTCAGGTTACAACGCCCCGGCCGCCTCGCGCAACCGATGGTTGCGCATTCGGTTCCGGGGTACGGGGCACGACGTGCCGACATGGCGGTGACGGTACGGTCCTTGGTGGGCAACCGCCCCGCCTTCGCCATCGTCCCTCCACATCCCCGTCGGGAGACCTCAACGATGACAGCCGCCACCTTCCGTGCCCTGCACCACGACCGCCCCGCCGGCGACCCGCTCGTGCTGCCGAACGCCTGGGACGCGGGCAGCGCCCGGGTCTTCGCCGACGCCGGCTTCGAAGCGCTCGCCACGCCGAGCGCCGGGGTCGCCGCCTCCCTCGGCTACGAGGACGGTTCCACCCCGCCCGCCGAGATGTTCGCCGCGGTGGCGAGGGTCGTGCGGGCCGTCTCCGTTCCGGTGTCCGCGGACGTCGAGGACGGCTACGGGCTCGCTCCCGCCGAGCTGGTCGAGCGGCTGCTGGAGGCGGGCGTCGTCGGCTGCAACCTGGAGGACTCCGAGGGGCACGCCACGCTCAAGGATCCGCAGCGGCACGCGGACTGGCTGGCCGAGGTGCGGGCGGCGGCGGGCGACGCACTCGTCATCAACGCGCGCGTCGACACGTTCCTGTTCGGCTCGGGTGACCCGGCCGACGCCGTCGCCCGCGCGAAGCTGTACGTGGCGGCGGGCGCCGACTGCGTGTACCCGCTGCGGGCCCCGACCGAGGTCCTTCCGGTGCTGCGCGAGGGCATCACCGGCCCCATCAACATGGCCGCCGCGCCGAACCGGGAGTCCGTGACCGAGCTGGCCCGACACGGCGCCACCCGCATCACGTTCGGCCCGGGTATGCAGCGCTACGCGATGGCCGCGATCGGTGACCTGGCGGCCAACCTGCGCGCCTGAGGCACCGGCCGGCCGGCACGTCCTCCGAGGCGGGCGGCTCCGCCCGGGGGTCAGGCGTCGGCGCGGGCCGCCAGGGCGTCCACGAGGCGGCGGGCGGAGCCGGCCAGGTTCCACCGGCCGGCCAGCTCGAGCAGCCGCTCCGGGTCGGCGGGAGCGGTCGGCAGCGCGGTGGGCAGCTCCGGCAGAGCCACGTCCAGGGCGACCCGGACCACCGTCGGCGCGACGGCCAGGTAGTCGCGGGCGGCGGCCAGCTTGGTGCGCAGGCCCGGCGCGAACGACGAGTCGGAGTCGTCCAGCGCGGCCAGGATGCCGTCGATGCTGCCGTACCGCTCGATGAGCCGCGCGGCGGTCTTCTCACCGACGCCCGGCACCCCGGGCAGTCCGTCGCTGGGATCGCCGCGCAGGGCAGCGAAGTCGGCGTACCGGTCGGCGGGCACCCCGTAGCGGGCGCGGACCGCCGCGTCGTCGCAGTCGTCGAGCTTGGCCACGCCGCGCCCGACGTAGAGCAGCCGCACGGCCCGGGAGTCGTCGATGAGCTGGAACAGGTCCCGGTCGCCGGAGACCACCTCGACCGGGCCCGGTTGGGTCACCGACAGCGTGCCGAGCACGTCGTCGGCCTCGTAACCGGTCGCTCCGACGGCGGTGATGCCTACCGCGTCGAGGACCTCCAGGATCATCGGCACCTGCGGGGAGAGCGTGTCGGGGACGACCTCGCCGCCCTGCGGGGCCACCCGGTGCGCCTTGTACGACGGCAGCAGCTCGACCCGCCACGCCGGCCGCCAGTCGTAGTCCAGAGCGCACACCATCCGGTCGGCGCCCCGGCCGCGGATGAGCGTGGCGAGCATGTCGAGGAAGCCGCGCACCGCGTTGACGGGCGTGCCGTCCTCGGCGCGCGCGGCGGACTCCGGGATGCCGAAGTAGGCCCGGAAGTAGAGGCTGGGTGCGTCGATCAGCAGGATCGGGGATCGGTGTGCCACGCCCGACAGCCTGGCACAGCCCTGCGACGATCAGCGGTACGCCCGGCCGCCCGGCGGGGTCAGCGCCGCTCGTCGTGCCGGTAGACGGTGTCGCGTCGGGCGAGGTGCTGCACGACGTAGCTGGTCACCAGCAGCAGGATCGCGACCAGCACCTCGACCCAGGCGGCGACGCCGTCGGCCACGGTGAGCCCGATGACCAGCAGGACCAGGCCGACGAGCGCGAGAACCCCGGCCCACAGTTGCCGGCGACGGCGGGTCGCCGCCCGGTTCGCGTCGTTCGCTGTCACGTCGGCCCTTTCGGTCGCGGCCCCATGCGGACGTCCCGAACCCAGGCTATGGCCCCCGCCCCCGTCCTACCCGGAAAACCACGGTGCGGGCGGGCCGTGCACCGGCGCAGACTGCCGGTGTGGCGTTTCTTCCCGGCCTGGTGCTGGCCCGCCGGTACCACGACGAGGTGGTCGCGCCGATCCTGCGCGGCCGTCTCCCCGCCCTGCGGTACGCGGCGGGGCTGCTCGACGGTGGCTCGGAGGTGCTCGGCCTGGACACGACCCGGTCCACCGACCACGACTGGGGCCCGCGTGTGCAGGTGTTCGTCGGGCCAGCCGACGTCGCCGCGATCCCGCGGATCCGCGCCGTGCTGGACGCCGACCTGCCGACCGAGTTCCTCGGCTGGCCCACCCGTTTCGCCGGCGACGGCCGACTGGGCGTCGTCGACGCGGCCGGAACGCGGCACGGGGTCACGCTCGACGAGGTGGCCGGCTGGTGGCGGCGCCGGCTCGGCTTCGACCCGATCGCCGGGGTCGGCACGGCGGACTGGCTGGCGAGCCCGACCCAGCGGTTGGCGGAGGTGACCGGTGGCGAGGTGTTCCATGACGGCCTCGACGGGGCGCTGACCGCTCGACGGGCGGTGCTGCGGTGGTATCCGCCGGACGTGTGGCGGTACGTCCTGGCCGCCGTGTGGACGCGGATCGCGCAGGCTGAGCACCTGCCTGGCCGGTGCGCCGAGGTCGGCGACGAGTTGGGCAGCCGGGTCGTCACCGGAGGCATCGCCCGTGACGTGCTCCGGCTCGGTCTGCTGCTGCGCCGACGCTGGCCGCCGTACGACAAATGGCTCGGCACGGCCTTCGGCCGGCTGCCGGGCGCGGCCCCGGCGGTCGCGGCGCTGGCCGAGGCGACCGGCCCGGGCGACTGTACCCGGCGCCAGGCCGGTCTGGTCGAGGCGCTGGAGACCATGGCCCGGTGGACCGACGACACCGCTCTGGCGGCCCCGGTACGCGCCCGGGCCGGGCCGTTTCACGACCGGCCGTTCCTGGTGCTGCGGGCCGAGCGCGTCGCCGCCGCCCTACGTGCCGCGGTGACCGACCCGACGCTGCGCGAGCGACCGCTGCTGGGCGCGGTCGACCAGTACGTGCACAGCGTCGATGTGCTCAGCGACGCGACCCGGGCTCGCCGGGTGGCCGACGTCCTGTGGTCGGGGTGACCGCAGCCGGAGATCTTGGACAGTTTCCGTCAGCCGATGACGGAAACTGTCCAAGATCTGCTCGGAGGTGCGATTCGGCGTCCGGGTCAGGCCGGGAGGGTCCAGCGCTGGTTGGCGCCGGCGAAGCAGTCCCAGATCTGCAACCGGGCGCCGTCGGCCGAGCTGTTGTCGGTGACGTCCAGGCACTTGTTGGACTGCGGGTTGCGCAGCGTGCCGTTGGACTGCGCCTGCCAGACCTGGGCGCCGCTGCCGTTGCAGTCGTACAGCTGCACCTTGGCGCCGTTGGCGGTGGAGGCGCTGGTGATGTCGGCGCACTTGCCGAGGGCGCGCAGCGTGCCGTCGCTGGCGACGGTCCAGGTCTGCGCGTTGGTGCCGTTGCAGGTCCAGAGCTGGATGGCGGTGCCGTTGGCGGTGCTGGCCGAGGCCACGTCCACGCACTTGCCGCCGAGGCCGGTGATCCGGCCGGTACGACCGGACGGCGGCGGGGTGGTGCCGCCCATGATGGTGTCGTACATGGCGCTGACCAGCGAGGTGGAGCCGGTGGTGTCCTGCGACAGCTCCCAGTTCATGACGCCGCCAGCGTTGGCGAGGGCCCACTGCGTCTTGCGCTTGACGGTCGGGACGCCGTTGTAGCACTGCTGCGCGCCTCCGGCGGTGGTGCAGTCCCGGTTGGCGTTGGCCGGGTCCAGGGCGACGAGCGCCGAGTACGTGTAGTAGCCGGGGCGGCTGTAGAACGGGATGCCGAGGACTGCTTTGCTGGCCGGCAGGCCGCGGGACTTCCACAGGTTGATGCTGTTGATCGACCAGTCGTAGTTGGAGTGTGGGCTGCCGCCGTCGTACGCCATGATGTTGAGCCAGTCGACCTGGCCGAACACGGCCGTCGGCACGCCGTCGAGGTAGTAACCCTCGGAGACGACGGCCGCGGTGAGCAGCTTGCCGCGGCTGTGCATGGCGCTGCCGAGCTGCGTCATGAGCTGGCTGTAGTTGTTCGCCGAGGCGCCCGGGTCCGGGTACTCCCAGTCGATGTCGACGCCGTCGAGGTTGTACTGGTTGACGAAGTTGACCAGGTTGTTGACGAAGGCGCCCCGGCTGCCGGAGTTGGCCGCGAGGGCCTCGAAGGCCGAGTCGTTGCCGTCGTTCCAGCCGCCCACGGCGATCGAGACCTTGACGTTGTTGGCGTGCGCCTGGGAGACCAGCGAGGAGAGCTTGCTCGGGTTCTCCACCGCGCGCAGGCTGCCGTCGTTGTTGGGCAGCACGAACGCGTAGTTGATGTGGGTGAGCTTGTTGTACTGGATGGTGTTGACGTTGCCAGCCCACGAGGGCATGTAGCCGACGCTCTTGAAGTTGTTCGGCAGCACCACTGCCTGCGCGGCGGTGGGGACGAGGGTGACGGTGGCGGCGGCGGTGGCCAGGGCGAGCAGGCCGGCGCTGAGGGCGCGGCGCAGTGGTGAGGACATCGGGGGCCTTCCCGTGGGCGGGGGACGACGCCCGCCCGCGCAGGGTTGTCGCGGGCGGGAAATGCGGTACGCAGGAACGGGTGGGCCTCGAGGCAGCCAAATCTTAAAGAGTGTTAACTGTCGTCGTCAATCAACGCCGGTGGATTTCCTCGCCCGGGCGGATGTGGGCTTCTGAGGATGCCCAAACGACCGTTAAGCTCACGGGGTGGGAACCGATGAGTTGTACCCGCCGGACCGGCTGATCGCCGCCCAGCGCGCCACCGCCGCCGCCGGCCTGGACGCGCTGCTGCTCACGCCCGGCTCCGACCTGCGCTACCTGACCGGGTACGACGCCCACGTGGGGGAGCGGCTGACCTGCCTGGTGCTGCCCGCCGAGGGCGTGCCCACGCTCATCGTGCCCAGACTGGAACGTCCGGCCGCGGAGGCGGCGCCGACCACCGGCGTGCGCATCGTCGACCATCCCGACGGCGTCGACCCGTACCCCCTGGTCGTCGCCGCCCTCGACGGACCGCCGGCGGCCGTCGGGCTCGCCGACCGGATGTGGGCCGAGCAGGTCCTCGCCCTGCGCGCGGCGCTGCCCGGCGCCGCACAGCGGCCCGCCGGCGAGGTGCTGCGCGAGCTGCGCGTCCGCAAGTCCCCGGCGGAGGTCGCGGCGCTGGCCGAGGCGGGCGCGGCCATCGACGAGGTGCACCTGCGCATGGGCCGGTGGCTGCGCCCCGGCCGCACCGAGGCCGAGGTGGCGGCCGACATCGCGGCGGCGATCCGCGACGCCGGGCACGTCAGCGTCGATTTCGTCATCGTTGCCGCCGGCCCGAACGCGGCCAGCCCGCACCACGGCACCTCGGATCGGCCGATCGGCGCCGGTGAGCCGGTGGTGGTGGACATCGGCGGCACGATGCCGTCGGGCTACCGCTCGGACTGCACCCGCACCTACGTGGCGGGCGGACCCGCGCCTGCCGACTTCGTGGACTACTACGCCGTGCTGCACGCCGCCCAGCGCGCCGCGGTGGCGGCGGTGCGTCCCGGGATCACCGGCGCGGCGGCCGACGCGGCCGCCCGGGAGCCGATCGCCGCCGCCGGTTACGGCGACGCGTTCCTGCACCGCACCGGGCACGGCATCGGCCTGGACGGTCACGAGGAGCCCTACCTGGTGGCCGGCAACGACCGGCCCCTGGAGGCCGGCATGGCGTTCTCCATCGAACCCGGCATCTACCTCGCGGGCCGGCACGGCGCCCGCATCGAGGACATCGTCGTCTGCACGACGGACGGCGTGCAGCGGCTCAACACCACCCCCACGGAGCTCATCGCGCTATGACTGTCGACCGGATCCTCCCCACCGACGAGGCCCACGACCTGCTGGACCTCGCCACCGAGCTGGCCGACCGCGAGCTCGCGCCGAAGGCCGCGGGCTTCGAGGAACGCGCCGAGTTCCCCCGCGAGGTGCTGCGCACCATCGGCCGCGCCGGCCTGCTCGGCCTGCCCTACGCCGAGGAACACGGCGGCGCGGCGCAGCCGTACGAGGTGTACCTGCAGGTGCTGGAGATCCTGGCCAGCCGGTGGCTGGCGGTCGCCGAGGCGGTAAGCGTGCACACCCTGAGCTGCTACCCGGTCGCCGCGTTCGGCAGCGCCGAGCAGCGCAAGCTCCTGCCGGACATGCTCGGCGGCGAACTGCTCGGCGCGTACTGCCTCTCCGAGCCGCAGGGCGGCTCCGACGCGGCGGCGCTGAGCACCCGGGCGGTCCGTGACGGCGACGCGTACGTCGTCTCCGGCACCAAGGCGTGGATCACGCACGCCCAGGTGGCCGACTTCTACAACGTCTTCTGCCGCACCGGCGGGCCCGGCCCGAAGGGCATCTCCTGCCTGGTCGCCGACGCGGGCACCGCCGGCATCGCGCCGCAGGCCGCCGAGCGGACCATGGGGCTGCGGTCCTCGCCGGTGGCGCAGATCGCCTTCGAGGAGGCGCGGGTGCCGGCCGACCGGCTGGTCGGCGGCGAGGGGGCGGGCTTCACCATCGCGATGTCCGCGCTGGACTCGGGTCGGCTGGGCATCGCCGCCTGCGCGGTCGGGCTGGCCCAAGCCGCGCTCGACTACGCCGTCGGCTACGCCCGGGAACGCCAGCAGTTCGGCAGGTCCATCATCGACTTCCAGGGCCTGGGCTTCCTGCTCGCCGACGCGGCCACCCAGATCTCCGCCGCCCGCGCGCTCACCCTGGCGGCGGCCCGGCTGCGCGACGCGGGGCGCCCGTACTCGATCGAGGCGGCGAAGGCGAAGCTCTTCGCCACCGACATGGCGATGCGGGTGACCACCGACGCCGTGCAGGTGCTCGGCGGCGCCGGCTACGTGGCCGACCACCCGGTCGAGCGGTACATGCGCGAAGCGAAGGTGCTCCAGATCGTGGAGGGCACCAACCAGATCCAGCGGTTGGTGATCTCCCGGGCGCTCGCCAGGAGCTGAGTCGACGGGTCAGCGCGGCGTTCGTCGTCGCCGTCGCGCCGATTTCCCGGTAGGTTGCTCGCCGTGGAGGAGATCGACCGCGCCATCGTCGCCGCGCTGACCGCTGACGGCCGTCTGTCGTACACCGACCTGGCCGAGAAGGTGGGGCTGTCGGTGTCCGCCGTGCACCAGCGGGTGCGCAGGCTGGAGCAGCGCGGGGTGCTCAAGGGGTACGCCGCCCGGGTGTCGTTCGAGGCGCTCGACCTGCCGTTGACCGCGTTCGTGGCGATCCGGCCGTTCGACCCGTCGCAGCCGGACGACGCACCGGAGCGACTGGCCCACCTGCCGGAGATCGACTCGTGCTACTCGGTGGCGGGGGAGGACTTCTATCTGCTGCTGGTGCGGGTGGCCAGCCCGGCGGACCTGGAACGGGTGCTGCAGGAGATCCGCACCTCGGCGAACGTGACGACGCGCACGACAGTGGTGCTGTCCACCCCGTACGAGAACCGCCCGCCGAAGATCAGTGCCGGGGCGCCGAGTCGGTCGCGGTCCCGGGCGCCGGAGGAGCCGGCTGGTTCCACCGCAGGATGACCTGCCGGCCGTGCTCGTGACCGAGCGCGCTGACCGTGGCGGTCTCCAGGCGCAGCCGTCCGCCGGCGGACGGTGGCAGGCCGATCCAGCGGGCGCCGAGCACCCGCAGGCTGTGCGCGTGGCCGACGAGCGCCACGGTGCCCCGGTCCAGCAGCGGGGTGACCCGAGCGAGCACGCGGTCGACGCGTTCGCCCACCTCGCCGGGTGACTCGCCGCCGGGGCAGCCGTCGGTCCAGATGTTCCAGTGCGGGTCGTCGTCGTGGATGTCGACTGTGGTGCGGCCCTCGTACTCGCCGTAGTTCCACTCGCTGAGGTCCTCGTCGACCGCGTCGACGGTCAGCCCGGCCAGCTGCGCGGTGCGCAGCGCCCGGGAGCGGGGGCTGGCCAGCACGCGCACGAACTGCCGGCCGGCCAGGAACGCGGCGAGGGTGCGGGCCTGTCGCTCGCCGTCGGGGGTCAGCTCCAGATCGGTGTACGAGGTGTGCCGCAGGCTGGCGCTCCAGGTGGTCTCGCCGTGCCGGATCAGCAGGAGCTCTCCCATGCCGCCAGTTAACCATCGCGGTGGGGTGACGACTGCCGCCCTCCCTCAACCTATCTTCCTAGGATGCTCCACGCGGTGTGCCGACCGGCACCACCGGTTTCAGCACCGGGAGAGAGGGCATGCGAGCCTCGACAACCGCCAGACCGAGGAGGCGCGATGAGCTTCACCGAGAAGGCAAAGAACAAGGTTGAGCAGATGGCCGGCGCCGCGAGGGAGCGCGTCGGCGACATGACCGACAACGAGCGGATGCGTGGCGAGGGCGCCAGCCAGCAGAGCGACGCGCGCGCCAAGCAGGCCGGTCAGAACGTCAAGGACGCCGGTCGCAACGTGAAGGACTCCTTCACGAAGTGACCTGAGCGGTCCGCGGGTCCCCGGGTGCGCCGTCGCCCGGGGACCCGTCGTGTGCACGGTTAGGGTCGTGGGGTGACAGTGCTCCGTTCCCTGGTGTTGTTCGTGCTGGCCGCGCTGGCCGAGATCGGTGGCGCCTGGCTGGTCTGGCAGGGTTGGCGGGAGCAGCGCGGCCTGTGGTGGATCGCCGCCGGCGTCGTCGCGTTGGGCTGTTACGGCTTCGTGGCCACGTTCCAGCCGGACGCCAACTTCGGCCGCATCCTGGCCGCGTACGGCGGGGTGTTCGTGGCCGGCTCGCTGGGCTGGGCGATGGTGGTCGACGGCTTCCGCCCGGACCGTTGGGACCTGACCGGCGCGGCGCTGTGCCTGCTCGGCGTAGCAGTCATCATGTACGCCCCCCGCACCCCAACGCTAGGCCCCTAACCCACCCGGCCCCGCCCACCCCGGCCCCGCCCCACCACGTCGATCATGGAGTTGTGGCGGGGGATGAAGTGGTCGCGGTGCGCCAAACCCGGCACCACAAGTCCATGATCGACGCGGTGGGGGCGCGGGGCTGTGAGAGGGGCTTGCGTTTGGGATGATCAGCGGCGTGACTGGCGCTCGGCTTCGGCCGTTCTGGTGTGGCTTACTCGTTGCGGTGGCTGTGGTCGGCGGTGCCGGGTGCACGGCCTCGCGGGTGCCGCCGCCGGATCAGCCGGTCTTCGTCGGCTCGTCGACGGCTGCGGCCGTGCCCTCGGCCGGTCCCGCCGCGACGTCGGCCACTCCCGGTCTGCCCGTGGGCAGCCCCGCGGCGACGTCGGCAGGTCCCGCCGTACCGCAGACCGTTCCGACGCCGACGGCGCCGATGCTTCCGGCTGTGCCGGGGGCGACGCGGGTCGGGACCCGGGCGCCGGTGGTCGACCACGGGCCGCGGGTCGGTAACCGGGTCGCGTTGACCTTCGACGCGGACATGACCGACGGGATGCTCGCCAACCTGCGCAGCGGAAAGGTCCGGTCGTACGCCAACCTGCGCATCCTGGACCTCCTGGAGCGGGAGCAGGTGCCGGCGACGTTCTTCCTGACCGGCAAGTGGGTGCAGCGGTACCCGGACGTCACGCGACGGATCGCCGGTAATCCGCGTTTCGAGCTGGCGAACCACACGTACGGGCACGCGGCGTTCACCGCCGACTGTTACGACCTGCCGCGCCAGTCGGTCGACACGTTGGCTGCCGATGTGGCGAAGACGTTCGAGGTGATCGCGCCGTACGGCGGCCGGCAGACCCGGTACTTCCGCTTCCCGGGGCTCTGCCACGACGCGGCGGCGTTGGACGCGTTGGCGCCGCTGGGCGTGACTGTCGTCGACGGGGACGTGGTGAGCGGTGATCCGTTCGCGAAGGCGTGGAAGCCGCTGGTGCGCGCGGTGCTGGACCACGTACGCCCGGGTTCGGTGGTGATCATGCATGTGACCGAGGCGAACGCGGCGATGACCGATGAGGCGTTGCCGCACATCCTGGCCGGGTTGGCCGAGCGGGGGCTGGTGCCGGCGCCGCTGTCGCAGGTGCTGGCCGCCGGTTGAGTCGGCGGCCAGCACCTGCGGTGCGTCAGTCGTCGCGGTGGTCGTTCCACCACTGCTGGCCGCCCTCGGGGAGGGTGTCGATCGGGTCGTAGTAGGCGTAGCGCTTGTTGAGCGCCTCCAGGTCGGCGGACTCGATGGAGGTGCGGTAGTTCTTGGTCCAGTAGGAGATGCCGCGCTCACGGTCGTAGTCGGTGAGCATGTGCACCCAGCGCTTGCCGACGAAGGGCACGTCGCAGACGATCCGTGGGGTGGCGTAGCCGGGCAGGTAGCCCATGATGTCGTGCTGGAGCTGCTGGGCGTGCCAGACCGGGACGCGCCAGTGTTCGGCGTTGGGGATCATGTCGCACATGTAGAAGTAGTACGGCAGGATGCCGGCTTCGCCCTGGAGCGCGAAGCAGAGGTCGAGCAGCTCGGGTGTGGTGGCGTTGACGCCGCGCATGAGGACGCCCTGGTTGCGCACGTCGCGGACGCCGACGTCGAGGGCGGTCTGGGCGGCCTTGGCGACCAGTGGGGTGAGCGACTGGGCGTGGTTGACGTGGGTGTGGATGGCGAGGTTGACGCCGCGTCGGGCGGCGGTGCGGGCGACGCGTTCCAGGCCCTCGACGACGTCGGGTTGCAGCCAGTGCTGGGGCAGGCCCATGAGGGCCTTGGTGGCGAGGCGGACGTCGCGGACCGTCTCCAGTTCCAGCAGGCGCATGAGGTACGACTCGAGGTTGCGCCACGGGACGTTGGCGACGTCTCCGCCGGAGACGACGATGTCGCGGACGCCGGGGTGGGCCTTGAGGTAGGCGATGTGGGCGTCGTAGCGGTCGACGGGCTTGAGGGTGAGCTTGAGCTTGTCGACGGCGGGGGTGGAGTTGCCGACCAGGTCCATGCGGGTGCAGTGGCCGCAGTACTGCGGGCAGGTGGAGAGCAGTTCGGCGAGGACCTTGGTGGGGTAGCGGTGGGTGAGCCCTTCGGCGACCCACATGTCGTGCTCGTGCAGGCTGTCGCGGCTGGCGTAGGGGTGTGACGGCCAGTCGGTGCGTCGGTCGGAGGCGACCGGGATCATGTAGCGGCGGATGGGGTCGGCGAGCAGCGCCTCGGTGGTGAGCGGCGCGAACGGCACCATCGTGTTGATCATTTGTGGCGGCACCAGCATGGACATGGTGGCCAGGGCCTTCTGGTCGGCCTCGAGGTCGGCGTAGAAGGTTTCGTCGATCAGGTCACCGAAGACGGCGCGGAGCTGCTTGATGTTCTTGACGCAGTTGACGCGCTGCCACTGGGCGGATTCCCACTGGTCGCGGGTGACGGTGCGCCAGCCGGGGAAGCGGGTCCAGTCGGGTTCGACCAGGGGGCGGCGGTGGTATTCGTACGGCTGCCCGGCGGTCGGTACGGCGACCGGGGCGTGACGGGGTTGCGGGATGGTTTGGGTCACGGCCCCTCCTCGGTGGTGCGGTGGATCATCGAAACCCGAAGGCTACTGGAAAATATTCGGTACAGAAACTAGTCTGCCGTAAGTTTTCCCGCTACGCGAGCCTTGACCGGGGCTTCGAGCGGCTGGGCAGGGGAGGTCGGCGTGACGTCACCGGTGGGACTGCACCGCGTCGTGGAACCGTCGGGGGTGTTGCCGCAGGCGGCCTGGCGGCTGGACGCGTCCGCCGCGATCGCTGCGAACGAGGTGCGGATCCGGGTGGAGCGGTTGAACCTGGACGCAGCGAGTTTCCGGCAGCTGTCGGAGAAGCACGGCGGCGACGGGGATGCCGTGCGCGCCGAGGTGCTGGAGATCATCTCCACGCGGGGGAAGATGCAGAACCCGGTGACCGGCTCCGGCGGGATGCTGATCGGCACTGTCGAGGAGGCCGGTCGGCGGTCCCCGCTGGGGCTCAAGGCCGGTGAGCGGGTCGCCACGCTGGTGTCGTTGACGTTGACGCCCCTGGTGATCACCGACGGGCTGGCCCGCTGGGACGGGCGCAGTGAGCAGGTGCCGTGTGACGGGTGGGCGATCCTGTTCGCGCGGTCCATCGCGGCGGTGCTGCCCGATGACGAGGATCCGCAGTTGTCCCTGGCCGTGCTGGACGTGTGCGGGGCGCCCGCGCTGACCGCCCGGGTGGTGTCGCGCTACGTGGAGGATCGTCGGCGCGGTGGTGATCCGACGCCGGTGCGGGTCGCGGTGATCGGTGGGGCGGGCAAGAGTGGGTCGCTGTCGCTGGCCGCGGCGCGACGTGCGGGCGCCGCGCGTACCGTCGGGGTGGTTCCGGTGGCGGCGGAGCGGGACGCGCTGACGGCCGCCGGGCTGGCGTCGGTGGTGGCGTTGGCCGACGCCCGTGACCCGGTGGGATTGTCCACGGCGGTGACCACCGCGCTGGGCGCCCCGGCGGATGTGACTGTGGTCTGCGTGGACGTGCCGGGGTGTGAGCACGGGGCGGTCCTGGCCACCGCGGACGGCGGCACCGTGATCTTCTTCTCGATGGCGACGAGCTTCTCCGCGGCCGCGTTGGGCGCGGAGGGGTTGGCGGCGGACGTGACGATGCTGGTGGGCAACGGGTACGTGCCGGGGCACGCGGAGTTGGCGTTGGGGCTGCTGCGCGCCGAGCCGGGGGTGCGTCGGCTGTTCGCGGCGCGGATCGCGGCAGACTGAGGTCATGACGAACCCCTCGACGTTGTACCGCGGCGGCGTACTGCACTGCCCCGCCGACCCGAGCGCGACCGCGCTGTTGGTGTCCGGTGGGCGGATTGCCTGGTTGGGCACCGACGGTGACGCGCCGCCGGCCGACCGGGTGGTGGACCTGGACGGGGCTCTGGTGACGCCGGCGTTCGTGGACGCGCACGTGCACGCCACGGACACCGGGTTGGCGTTGTCCGGGCTGGAGTTGTCCGGGGTGCGCTCGGCGGGGCAGTTGCTCGACGCGGTGGCGGTGTTCGCGGCGGGGTTGCCGGCGGACGCGGTGGTGCTGGGGCACGGCTGGGACGAGTCCGGCTGGTCGGACACGGCGTTGCCGGACGCGGCGGCCCTGGACCGGGCGGCCGGTGGCCGGCGGGTGTACCTGTCGCAGGCGTCGATCCATTCGGCCCTGGTGTCGTCGGCGTTGCTGGCGGCGTGTCCGGAGGCGGCGCAGGCGTCCGGGTACGACGCGTCGGGCTGGTTGCGGCGCGACGCGCACCATGTGGTGCGGGCGGCGGCGCAGGGGTCGGTGACGCGCTCGCAGCGGGTCGCCGCGCAGCGGGTGGCGCTCGCGCACGCGGCGTCGTTGGGTATCGCGGCGGTGCACGAGTGCGGTGGTCCGGAGATCTCCGACGAGGAGGACTTCACGGGTCTGCTGGGCATCTCCGGGGCGGGGTTGCCGGAGGTGTACGGGTACTGGGGTGAGCTGGGTGGCGCCGCGCGGGCCCGGGAGTTGGGCGCGGTGGGCGCCGGCGGTGATCTGTTCGCGGACGGGGCGTTGGGGTCGCGCACGGCGCACGTGTCGCAGCCGTACGGCGACGGTGAGGGCTGCGGGCACGGCTATCTGAGCGCGGAGCAGGTGCGTGATCACCTGTTGGACTGTGCGGCGCATGGCCTGCAGGGCGGGTTCCACGCGATCGGTGACGCGGCGATCGGCACGGTGCTGGACGGGTTCGCGGCGGCGGCGGCGACGCTGGGTGTGGAGCGGTTGCGCGCGGCCCGGCACCGCGTCGAGCACGCGGAGATCATGAACAAGTCGATGATCGCGCGGTTCGTGGAGTACGGGATCGTGGCGAGCATGCAGCCGGCGTTCGACAGGTTGTGGGGTGGCGCGGGCCGGATGTACGAGGCGCGGTTGGGCCTTGCGCGGTCATTGGAGTCGAATCCGATGGGTGCGATGCACTCGGTGGGTGTGGCGTTGGCGTTCGGGTCGGATTCGCCGGTGACGCCGCTGGACCCGTGGGGGTCGGTGCGGGCGGCGGTGGCGCACCACAGTCCGGCGCAGCGGATGAGTGTGCGGGCGGCGTTCGCGGCGCACACCCGTGGTGGGTGGCGGGCGGTGCACCTGGACGTCGAGGGTGTCCTGGCGCTGGGTGCGCCGGCGACGTTCGCGGTGTGGTCGACGCCGGCGGGCGTGGAGCGGGGTTTGCCGGTGCTGGTGGCTGAGGACCCGGAGGTGCGGGGTCCGGACGATCCGACGCCGCTGCCGGTGTGCCGGCGGCTGGTGTTGCGCGGTGAGGTCATCTATGAGGAAGGGTCGTCGTGACCGGGAAACTTGACCTTGATCCGGTGTTGGTGGCGCGGGCGCGGGAGTTGGCGCGGCGGGCCGGGCAGCCGGTGGTCGACCTGGCCCGCAGCCACACGACGGTGTCGGTGGAGCGGGCGGTGCTGCGGCTGGCCGGGGTGAGCGGCGCCGACCCGGACGGCATTCCGTGGGTGAACCGACTCGTGGACGCGGTCGTCGCGGACGTGGGGTTGGGTCACGGGGTGGCGGTGCCGGTGTTCGACGCCCTCGCCCGCGAGGGCACCACGGATGTGACATTGCTGGCGCAGAAGGCCGCCGCCGGGTCGGTGCGGTTCACGCTGCCCAGCGGGCGGTCGGCGACGGCGGCCCGGGCGGCGGCACGCAAGGCGGTCGGCGCGGGTATCCGGCGGATCGACCGGCGGCGCGCGGAGCGGGACCGGCTGATCAAGCGGCACGGGGACCCGAAGCAGCGGCCGTGGATCTACCTGATCGTGGCGACCGGGGACATCTACGAGGACATTCCGCAGGCGCAGGCGGCCGCCCGGGCCGGCGCGGACGTCATCGCGGTGATCCGGTCGACGGGGCAGTCGCTGCTGGACTACGTGCCCGAGGGCGCGACCCGGGAGGGCTTCGCCGGCACGTACGCCACGCAGGAGAACTTCCGGCTGATGCGCGCGGCGCTGGACGAGTCGTCCAAGGAGTTGGGCCGCTACGTGCGGTTGACGAACTACGCGTCGGGCCTGTGCATGCCGGAGATGGCGACGCTGGCCGGCCTGGAACGGCTCGACATGATGCTCAACGACTCGATGTACGGCATCCTGTTCCGCGACATCAACCCGGTCCGTACGTTCGTCGACCAGCGGTTCTCCCGGCAGGTCCACGCCCGCGCCGGGATCATCATCAACACCGGTGAGGACAACTACCTCACCACCGCCGACGCGGTCGACGAGGCGCACACGGTGACGGTGTCGCAGCTGCTCAACGAGTTCTTCGCGCACGAGGCGGGCCTCGCGGACTGGCAGTTGGGCCTGGGGCACGCGTTCGAGATCAACCCGGAGGTGCCGGAGTCGTTCCGCCTGGAGCTGGCGCACGCGCTGCTGGCCCGGGAGCTGTTCCCGGACGCGCCGCTCAAGTGGATGCCGCCGACGAAGCACATGACCGGTGACGTGTTCCGGGGCAACCTGCTCGACGGGTTCTTCAACCTGGCGGGCGCGCTGACCGGTCAGGGGATCCTGCTGGTGGGGATGATGACCGAGGCGGTGGTGACGCCGTGGCTGTCGGACCGGGACATCGCGCTGCAGAACGTGCGGTACGTCCTGGGCGCCGCCGGTGGGCTGCACGAGGACTTCGTGCCCGCGCCGGACGGGTTCATCCGCCGCCGCGCCAACCAGGTCCTCGGTGAGGCGCTGGACCTGTTGGAGCGCATCGGGGAGCAGACGCTGCTCACGGCGATCGCCGAGGGCACGTTCGGGATCATGAAGCGGCCGGCGGACCGGGGCAAGGGCCTGGACGGGGTCGCCGCGCACGAGGCCGACTACTGCAACCCGGCCACCGACATCCTGGAGGCGGCGTGAGCGCGCAGATCGTGCGTCCGTACGGGGACACCACCGGCGACGGGATGGTGCAGGTGTCGTTCACCCTGCCGGTGGCCCACGACAAGCGGGCCGAGGGCGCGGCGGTGCAGCTGGCCAACAAGATGGGCATCGACCCGGCGATGGTGGTGCACGCCAAGCCGATGGGTGACGGGTTCACGTTCTTCGTCGTGTACGGGCGGGTCAACCACCTCGTCGACGTCGACGCGGTGCAGGTGGTGGAACGGGACTTCCCGCTGCTGTCGGCCAAGGAGGTCAACACCGTCGTCAAGCAGCGGCTGCGCCGCAAGCTGTCGGTGGTCGGGGCGTGCATCGGCACCGACGCGCACACCGTGGGCATCGACGCGATCCTCAACGTCAAGGGCATCGCGGGGGAGAAGGGCCTGGAGTACTACCGGGAGTTGAAGGTCACCAACATGGGCGCGCAGGTCAGCGTGCCGGAGTTGGTGGAGGCCGCCCGGGTGGAGAAGGCCGACGCGGTGCTCGTGTCGCAGGTCGTCACCCAACGCGACGCGCACCTGCACAACACGCGGGAGATGTCGGCGGCGTTCCGGGAGGCCATGCCGGCTGGTAGGCGGCCCCTGTTGATCGTCGGCGGTCCCCGGTTCGACGAGTCGATGACCGACGAGTTGGGCGTGGACCGGATCTTCGGTCGGGGGACCACGCCCGGCGAGGTGGCCAGCTACCTCGTGCACGCCCTGATCACGCAGCGAAAGGCGATGGCATGACCGACGCAAGGCTCGGGTTGACGGTGACGCACCGGCGGTACGTGCCGTACGCGCACGCCCACTACGCGGGCAACCTCGTCGACGGGGCGTACGCCCTCGGGTTGTTCGGCGACGTCGCCACGGAGGTGTGTATCCGCACGGACGGCGACGAGGGCCTGTTCGCCGGGTACTCCGACGTGCGGTTCACCGCGCCGATCCGCGCCGGTGACGTGGTGGAGGTGACCGCCCAGGTGTCCCGGGTGGGCAGTCGCAGCCGCACCCTGGAGTTGAGCTGCGCGGTGGTGTGTCGGGGCCGCCCGGACCGCTCCGCGTCCGCCGCCGAGGTCCTGGACCCGCCGATCGTCGCGGTCACGGCGACCGGCACCGTGGTCGTACCCGCCGGGTCATGACCCTGGCGGTCTGCGCGGACGTCGGCTCGACGTACACCAAGGCGGCCGTGGTGGACCTGGCCGCAGGTGTCCTGGTGGGCGCGGCGGCCGCGCCCACCACGGTGGGCAGCGACGTGCTGCACGGCCTGGACGCCGCCGTCGCGGCGGCCACCGCCGGGCTCGGGGCTCGTGAGGTGCCGTGGTACGTCTGCTCGTCGGCAGGTGGTGGGTTGCGGCTGGCCGTGCTCGGCTACGAGGCGTTGGTGACCGCGCAGGCGGGCCGGCGGGTCGGGCTGTCGGCCGGCGCGCACGTGGTGCACGTGGCGGCCGGTCGGCTCGGCGCGGCCGACCTGACGGCGTTGCGGGCGGCCCGGCCGGACGTGGTGCTGCTCGTGGGTGGCACCGACGGCGGCGACGCCGACACGATCACCCACAACGCCACCCGCCTGGCCCGGGCCCGCTGGCGGGTGCCGGTCGTCCTGGCCGGCAACGCCGACGTCCGGGGGGAGCTGACCGGGCTGTTGGAGGCCGCCGGCGTGCCGGTGACGGGTGCGGACAATGTGCTGCCGCGCATCGGGGTGCTCGCCCCGGCGTCGGCGCGCGCGGCGATCCGCGCGGTGTTCCTGCGTCACGTCATCGGCGGCAAACGCCTGTCCAGGGGGACCCGGTTCGCGCGGCTGGTGCGCGCGGCCACCCCCGACGCCGTCCTGACCGGCGTGGAGGTGCTCGCCGACACCATCGGCGGGGACCTCGCCGTCGTCGACGTGGGTGGAGCCACCACCGACGTGTACTCGGTTCTCACGCCCGACGAGCGGGCCACCGGGCCGGGCCGGGAGGTCGCGGGCAGTCTGTGGCGGGCCCGCACCGTCGAGGGCGATCTGGGCATGCGGTGGAGCGCCCCCGGTGTGGTGCGCGCCGCCACCGAGGAGCGGCTGCTCGCCGCCGATGAAGCCGACGAGCTGGCCGCCGCCGCCGACCGGCGGGCCGCCGACCCGGCGTTCCTGGCCGCCGACGACGCCGAGCGGGCCGTGGACGCGCGCATCGCCACGCTCGCGGCGACTGTGGCGCTGCGCCGGCACGCCCGGGGCGCCGCCACGGGCGAGCGGGCCGGACGGGACCTGCGCGACGTGCGGCTGCTGGTGGGCTCCGGTGGGGTGCTGCGACACGCGCCCGCCCCCGCGTCGGGGCAGGTCCTGGCGGCGGTCCTGGCCGATCACGCGGGCGGGTGGGCGCTGCCGCGGGCCGCCCGCGCGGTCGTCGACGTCGACTACGTCCTGGCCGCCGGCGGGTTGCTCGCCGAGGAACACCGCGCGGCAGCGGGGGCGCTGCTGCGCCACCACCTGGGCACGCAGTGAGACACGCCGACCCGACACGCCGTGGCGCAACACACGACAGGCCGGGGGTGGGTTGACAGGAGACGGGGTGCAGCACGTACCGTCTTTGAGTCCTACCACGGGAAGCGGCTGTTGTTCGCTTCGTCCCTTCGTCCGCTGGCCGAGCGACATTTTCAGCGTCATCGTCGCGGCGGCCAGGTCCAGCGGGCGGGGGTCGGCGGGGCGGCGCGAACCGGTCGCGGTTACCGGTGTACGGGCAGGGTGAGGTGCACGGCCAGTAGACAACGGCCCGGCGGGGGCAGCCAGTCAACCGCCTGGTCGGTCCGAAGGTCGGCGTGCCCCATCCTCGCCGCACCGGCCGGGGAGGGCCTGGGAGCATCGGGGCGCGGCGAAAGCCGCGCCCCGATTTCATCCCCGCACCCCGCACCCCCACCCCATCCCCGCGCCGATCTTGCAGTTGCTGTCGTCGTTGTGGGCGGGAATGCCCCTTGTGTCGGGGCCGAAAGTGCACGATCGCGGAGCGGGGCCCCCGGTGCGGGGCTATGCGGTCGGCGGGGGCGGCGGACGGGTAGCCTTCGCCGGGTGATCGAGGTGAAGCAGCGGTGACGACCCTGGACCGCGACGAGAGCCAGGCCCCCACGGTGATCAGCGCGTCGGTCGCCGTGCGTCGGCCGCTGCCGCTGCGTGTCGCCGCGCCGATGGCGGTCGCCGCCGGGCTGGCCCTGCTGCTGGCCTTCCCGCCGTACGGGGTGTGGCCCCTCGCGCCGGTCGGCGTGGCCCTGCTGGCCGCCGCCGCGCACCGGCGACGGTTGCGCGCCGGGGCCGGCGTGGGCTTCCTCACCGGGGTGGCGCTGTTCGCGCCGCTGCTGGCCTGGACGAACCTGCACACCGGCTACCTGCCGTGGGTGCTGCTGTCGCTGCTGCAGGCCGGCTATCTGGCGCTGCTCGGCGTCGCCACCGCCTGGGTGTCACCGCTGGCCGACCGTGGCCGCTGGGCGTGGCCGGCGGTGACCGGGCTGCTGTGGGTGGGGCAGGAGGCGCTGCGCGACCGCACGCCGTTCGGCGGGTTCCCGTGGGGGCGTCTCGCGTTCACCCAGGACGACTCGCCGCTGCTGCGCCTGGCCGCCCTCGGCGGAGCGCCGCTGGTCACCTTCGCCGTGGCGGTCGTCGGCGGGCTGCTGGTCACCGCCGGCTGGCGCACCTGGACCACCCTGCGCCCCACCAGCCCCACCGACACCGACCCCACCGGCGTCCCCGGCGACACCGACCCGACTGGCACCCCCGGCGGCACCGACACCGACCCGACCCGCGCCCTCGGCGACACCGACACCACCAGCGGCCCCGGCGACACCGAACCGGCCACCCGGCCCGGCGGCACGCGGCGGTGGACGCCGGTGGCCGTGCCGGCCGTCGCCGCCCTCGCGCTGGCCGGGGCGGGTCTGCTGGTGCCACTGGCCGCCACCGGGTCGGGCACGCCCGTCACCGTCGCGATCGTGCAGGGCAACGTGCCGCGTCTCGGACTGGACTTCAACGCCCAACGCCAGGCGGTGCTCAACAACCACGTCGACGCCACCCTGGAGCTGGCCACGCGGGTCGCCTCCGGTGCGCAGCGGCAACCCGACCTGGTGGTGTGGCCGGAGAACTCCAGCGACATCGACCCGCTGCGCAACCCCACCGCCGGCGCCCGCATCTCCCAGGCCGCCGACGCGATCCGCGCGCCCATCCTGGTCGGCGCGGTGCTGCTCGGCCCGGGCCCAGGGCAGGTCCGCAACGCGGGCATCCTGTGGCGGCCCGACACCGGCGCGGACATGTCCCAGCTCTACACCAAACGCCACCCGGTGCCGTTCGCCGAGTACGTGCCGCTGCGCGAGATCGCCCGCCAGGTCAGCGACAAGGTGGACCTGATCCGCAACGACTTCGTACCGGGCAGCACCCCGGGCGTGGTACGCGCCGGCCCGGCCGTGCTCGGCGACGTCATCTGCTTCGAGGTCGCGTACGACGAGGTGGTCCGCGACACCGTCACCGGCGGCGCGCAGCTGCTGGTGGTGCAGACCAACAACGCCACCTTCGACGAGGCCGAGGCCCGCCAGCAGCTGGCCATGGTGCGACTGCGGGCGGTGGAGCACGGCCGGCCGGCGTTGATGGCCTCCACGGTCGGGGTGTCCGGGTTCGTCGCCCCCGATGGGCGGGTAAGCGACGCCACCGGGTTCAACACCCGGGAGGTCGTGGTGCGGCAGCTACGGCTCGACAGCGGGCGTACCCTCGCCACCCGCCTCGGCTGGTGGCCGGAGCTGGCCCTCGCCGGGCTGGCCGTGGCCGCCCTGGCCGGCGCGGGCGTGCTGCGCCGACGGCAACGGGTCGTGCCCGGATAGCAACAGCCGGTACGCCGGCGGGAGCGGAGGAACCGTGATCCAGGCGACCGATACGATCCGGCGTCCGGACGAGGTGCCCGGCGTGGGCCGGGTGCTCGTGGTGATCCCCACCTACAACGAGGCGGACAACGTCGCGGCGATCGTGGGGCGGGTCCGCCGGGCCGCCCCCGCCGTGCAGATCCTCATCGCCGACGACAACAGCCCCGACGGCACCGGCGCGATCGCCGACGCGATCGCCGACGGCGACCCGCACGTGCAGGTGCTGCACCGCGAGGGCAAGCAGGGCCTGGGCGCGGCGTACCTGGCCGGGTTCGGGTGGGCGCGCGAGCGCGGCTACCACGCGGTGGTGGAGATGGACGCCGACGGCTCACACGCCCCGGAGGACCTGCCGGCGCTGCTGGACGCCGCCCGCGACGCCGACGTGGTGATCGGGTCGCGGTGGACCAGCGGCGCGCAGGTGGTGAACTGGCCGCTGCGGCGGCTGCTGCTGTCACGCTGCGGCAACCTGTACGCGCGCCTCGCGCTGGGCATGCCCGTCTCGGACGCCACCGGCGGCTACCGGGTGTACCGGATCAGTGCCCTGGACGCCATCGACCTGGAGTCGGTGTGCTCGCAGGGCTACTCGTTCCAGGTGGAGCTGTCGCGGCTCGCCCACCGGGCCGGGGTGCGGATCGTGGAGGTGCCGATCACGTTCGCCGAGCGGGAACGCGGCGACAGCAAGATGAGCCCGCGCATCGTCGCCGAGGCGCTGTGGCGGATCACCCGCTGGGGTGTGCAGGACCGGCGCCAGGCCGTACGCCGGGGTCTGCACGGCACCCCCACGGGTCAGGTGCGGTGGCCGTGAGCGCGGCCGTGTCATGCTGGATGTGCGGTACGTGTCGGTGTGCCGCGGGATGGCGATGAGGTGAGATGCGCCGAGGACTGAGGTTCGTGCCGGTCGCCCTGCTGCTGGCGGTGGTGCTGGAGTTGACGGTGTTCGTCCTGGTGGGGCGGGCGGTGGGGTTCGGCGCGGCGGTGCTGCTGGTGTTCGCCGCGTCGCTGCTGGGGCTGGTGCTGCTGCGCCGCGAGGGGATGCGCGCCTGGCGCGGGTTCCGCACCGCCGCGCAGGCCGGGCAGCCGCCGGGACGGCAGGTGACCGACGGGCTCGTCGGGTTGGCCGGCGCGCTGCTGCTGGCGGCGCCCGGTCTGGTCAGCGGTCTGGTCGGGTTGTTGCTGATGGTGCCGCCGGTGCGTCGCCTGGCCCGCGCCGGGGTGCAACGCACCGCCGAGCGGCGGGTGTCGTCGATGGTCGCCGGTGACCTGTTCGGGCCGCGTACGGTGCGGGTGCGCCAGGGTGCGCCCCAGCCGACACCGCGTCCGGAGCCGGAGCGGCCGGTGGTCGTCGACGGCGGCCGGGCCATCGAGGGTGAGATCGTCGAGCCGGGCCGCAACTAAACTCAGGCACACACGACGACGCCCCCGGGAGAACCCGGGGGCGTCGTGTCGTGCGGGTGCGGCTCAGGCGCGGCCGCGGCGGGTCCGAACCTCCTGGAGGCGTTCGGCGAGGATGTCCTCGAGCTCGGCGATCGAGCGCCGCTCCAGCAGCATGTCCCAGTGGGTACGCGGCGGCTTGGCCTTCTTCTGCTCCGGCTCGCTGCCGTCGACGAGTCGGGCGACGCTGCCGTCGAACTTGCATTCCCAGGTCGTCGGGACCTCGGCGTCGACGGCGAACGGCACCTCGAACTGGTGGCCCTTGGCACAGAGGTACTCGCGGGTCTGACGCGGCGCGAGCTCCGTGTTGCGGTCGGATTCGTAGCTGACCGCGCCCAGGCGGCTTCCGCGCAGCATACGCTCGCCCATGATCGACTTCCCCTCGTTCGTGGTGCTGGTCTTCTGGGTGTAACGGTGTCTTCCCGTCGCCCCATTCCCGCCCGAGGGCGTGAGGCGTCCACGGGTGAGCCGGACCCAAGGGT
Source organism: Micromonospora sp. DT63 (assembly GCF_049841615.1). NCBI lineage: Bacteria > Bacillati > Actinomycetota > Actinomycetes > Micromonosporales > Micromonosporaceae > Micromonospora > Micromonospora sp. DT63. The sequence goes on from NZ_JBNCKQ010000001.1 coordinate 299,349, forward strand.
AGCCGGCTCAGACGGTGACGCCACGGCGGCGGCCTGTCGGGACCGCCACCGGGGATGTTAACCGCCCGGACGCGGTCAAGGTTGCGCCGGCGGGGCACCCGGGTCGGAAGCGCCCGCACCGCCGGGGGTGGCGGCGCCCAGGCGGGCCAGCGCCAACGCCAGGTCGCTGACCTGGTCGCCGAGCTGCGCCACCCGCCGCTGCGCCACGTCACGGTCGGCCTCGGCGGCGTCGAGCCGTACCGTCAGGGCGGTGAGCCGGCCCTCGGCGGTGGCCGCGGCCTGCCGCGCGGCGCTCAGGTCGGCGGCGAGGGCGTCGCGCTGCGCGGCCGTGGCGGTCAGCTCCGCGCGCAGCCGGGCGGCCAGCTCGGCGGCCTCCTGGCGGGCGTCGTCGGCCTCGGCGGCAACGGCCTGGGCGCGGTCGCGGGCCCGTTCGGCCTGTTCCCGGGCCCGGGCCGCGTCGGCGGCCTCGGTGCGGGTCCGCGCGGCGTCGGCGCGGGCCTGGTCGATCTGGCGGCGCACGTCCTGCACCTCGGCCTGCCACCGTCCGGCCCGCTCGGTCGCCTCGGCGGCGGCCCGGGTGGCCCGCTCGGCGTCGGTGCGCGCCGCGTCCCGCTCGACGGTCAGGTCGGCCGCGCGCTGGCGCTCGGTGTCGCGCTCGGCCCGCAGGTCACGCACCTCGGCGCGGGCCTGGTCCCGGTCCCGTTCGGCCTGGGCACGCAGCGCCTCGGCGGCGCTGACGTCGTGCCGCGCCTGATCGCGGGCGGCCTCGGCGTGTTGCGCCCGCTCGTCGGCCGCGGTGGCCTGGGTCGCCGCCTGCTCGGCGCGCTGGCGGGCGTCGTCGGCCTCGGCGCGGGCCGTGCGGGCCTGCTCGCGGGCGCGCGCCGCGTCGGCCGCCGCCGCCTCGGCGTCGTCGCGGGCCTCGTCGCGTTCGGTCTGCGCCGCCGCGATCTCGGTGGCGGCCTCCGCGCGGGCCTGCGCGAGCTGGCGCTGCACACCACCGGGGGACAGCTCCGCGTGCAACGCCTCGGTCAACGTCTCGACGATCTGGTCGAGCCGGTCCACCGCCTCCCAGGTGCGGGCCACCTGACCGGGCAGGCCGGGCGCGTTGCGGTGGCGCATGCGGCTGTTGCGCGAGGCGCGCTGGCAGGCGCCGTCGTTGTCGCGGCAGTACCGAAAGGGCCGGCCCGCGCCGACACGCTGCGGCACCGGTCGTCCACAGTGGGCGCACGGGCGGGTTTCGGTGGGGGTGAGCGGGGCGTCCATCGAGCGCGAAGTCTAGTGCCGGCCGCTCAGCTCGCGGCCCGGGCGGTCGTGTCCAGGGTGTAGCGGCGTTGCAGCAGCAGGGCGGCGAGCATCGCCGCCGCGGGCAGCAGCCCGAAGCCGTAGCGGACCGCCACGAGCGCCGCGTCCGGCTGCACCGGCGACTCGCCCGCCGTGGACGCCACGAAACCACCAACGCCCAGGCACAGCGCGTACGCGTAGGGGCCGAGGGCCGCGCCGGTGGCCTCGGTGGCCGTCCACACCCCGGTGTAGGTGCCCGCGCCCGTCGCCGCACCGGCGCCGGTGTCAGCCGCAGCGGCGCGGATCACGTCGGGCAGCATCGAGAACGGCAGCAGCTGCATGCCGGCGAACGCCACCCCGAGCACCGCCACCGCGGCGACCAGCACCGGCAGGCCCGCCGGGCGACCCACCGCCAGCACCAGCGATCCGGCCGCGAACGCGCCCTGCGCGCCGAGCAGCGCCCGTTGCTTGCCGACCCGGCGGGCCACAAGCAGCCAGCCGGGGGTGACCAGCAGCGCCGGGGCGACGAACGCCGCCACCAGAACCGTGGTCAGGCCGGGGGCGCGCAGCTCGTACTCGGCGTAGTAGGGCACCCCGGCCAGGACCAGGTGGGTGGTCGTGGACATGGCCAGGTACGCGGCGACGAGCCAGCGGAACTGCGTGTCGCGCAGGGCGGTGCGCAACGCCCGCCACCCGCCGTGTCCCGCCGTCGTGGTGCTCGCGGCAGCGCCGCGCAACCGGGCGATGCCGGCCACGCCGACGAGCATGGCGGCCAGCATCCCGACGGCCAGGACCACGCCCATGCGCTGGTAGCCACCCCGGGTCGCGGTGTCCCCGCCGGTCAGCAGCGGGGCCAGCAGCCCGGAGGCCAGGATGCCGAGGGTCAGCACGACCATCCGGAACGCCATCAGCCGGGTGCGTTCGTCGTAGCCGATGCGCAGGTCGGCCGGGGTGGCCAGGTAGGGGACCTGGTAGGCGGCGAAGAGCAGGTTGCCGGCGACGAAGAACACCGCCACCCACGCCGCGGCCGCAGCGCCGGTCAGGCCGCCGGGCACGGCGAAGAGCGCGGCGAACGCGACCGGCAGGGCGCAGCCGAGCAGCAGCAGCCGTCGCCGGTCGCCCCGGCGGGCCTGCGCGACGTCGGCGCGGTGCCCCACCCAGGGGTGCAGCACCACGTCGGCGATCTTGGGCAGCAGCAGCGCGAGGCCGGCCAGCCACGGCCCGACGGCCAGCACGTCGGTGAGGAAGTAGAGCAGCAGCAGGCCGGGCACGGTCACCCAGATGCCCATGCCGAGCGAGCCGGCCGCGAAGCCGGCCAGGGGGCCGCGGGGCAGTGTCGCGTCGGTGGTGGCCGCGGGCCGCCGGTCGAGCCCCGTCATCGCCGCATCCTCTCCGCAATCCAACAGTTGCCGGATTGTAGGGGCAGAATGGCGGCCATGACCATGCCCCGACGCCGTCCGGGTCGGCCCCGGCGCGACGAGACCCGACCGACCCGCGAGGTGGTGCTCACCGCCGCCACCGCGCTGTTCGCCGAGCGCGGCTTCGACGCCGTCGGGCTGCGGGAGGTCGCCGCGGCCGCCGGGGTGGACGTCGCGACGGTCGCCCACCACACGGGGCCGAAGGCGGCGCTCTACGAGGCCTGCTTCGCGCGGGTGTTCGCCGTCGAGCGGGAGGTCCTCACCGAGGCCGCCGCGCGGGCCCGCGCGGCCCTGGACTCCGGACCGGGTGCGGCGCGGCGGGCGCTGCACGACCTGGTGGACGCGTTCGTGGACTTCCTCGAGGACCACCCGGAGACCACCGCGCTGTGGCTGCGGCGCTGGTTGGAGCCGCAGCGGCACGCCGAGCTGGACCAGCGCTACGCCGAGCCGCTGTACCGGCTGGTGGCCGAGCTGCTGACCGCCGCGGCGGCCGCCGGCGCGCTGGCCGAGCCGACCCCGCACATCACCGTACGCAGCCTGGTCTGGGCGACGCACGGGCACGTCGTGGCGCTCGCCGCGGGAACGCCGGGCGCGCGGGAACGGCGCGAGTTCCGAGCGTTCGTGCACCGCCTCCTGGACGGGCTCTACGGACCGCCGGGCCCTTGACGGGCCGCCGCTACCCGACGATTATCCATCGGACGTTGGATTAATTGGGGGCAGCGATGCAGGCACCACCCAGGGTTGCGGTGATCGGCGCCGGCGCGGCCGGGCTCGCCGCCGTCAAGGCACTGCGCGACGCGGCAGTCGCGGTGGTCTGCTTCGAGGCCACCGACCAGGTCGGCGGCCTCTGGGTGTACGGGGCGCCCGACTCGCCCGCGTACCGCACGCTGCACCTGAACACCAGCCGCGGCCGCACCGAGTTCGCCGACCACCCGATGCCCGCCGACTGGCCCGACTACCCGGACCACACGCGGGTCGCCAGCTACCTGGCCGACTACGCCGACCGGTTCGGGCTGCACGACGCCATCCGCCTGCGGCACACCGTCGAGCGGGTCACCCGGCAACCCGACGGCACGTGGACGGTCGCCGCCAGCGGGCCGGACGGGCCGGACGAGGTCACCGTCGAGGCCGTGGTCGTCGCCAACGGCCACAACCGGACGCCCCGGCTGCCCGACCCGCCGTACCCCGGCGCCAGCACGGCCGAGCAGCTGCACAGCCACGACTACCGGGGCCCCGAGCAGTTGACCGGGAAACGCGTCCTGGTCGTCGGGGGCGGCAACTCGGCGATGGACATCGCGGTGGACGCCTCGTACGCCGCCGAGCGGACCCTGCTGTCGCTGCGCCGGGGCGTCTGGGTGGTGCCCAAGTACCTGCTGGGCCGCCCGTCGGACACCCTCAACGGCGCGCTGGCCCGCCGGCTGCCGTGGCGACTGCGCCAGCGCATCAGCCAGACGATGCTCACCGCCACCGTCGGCAGCCCCGCCCGCTACGGGCTCCCCGCGCCCACGCACGGCTTCCTGCAGGACCACCCGACGCTCTCCGACGGGCTGCTGTCCCGGCTGACCCACGGCGACGTCGAAGCCCGCCCCGGCGTCGCCGCCCTGCACGGCGACCGGGTCGAGTTCACCGACGGCCGTACCGACGAGGTCGACCTGATCGTCTGGTGTACCGGCTACCGGGTGGAGATCGGGTTCCTCGACCCCGAGCTGCTCGGCGGCGGCGCCGACACCCTGGCGCTGTACCGGCACGTGTTCCACCCGGACGCCCCCGGGCTGATGTTCGTCGGGCTGATGCAGTCCACCGGGTCCGCGTTCCCCCTGGTCGAGGCGCAGGCCAAGCTGATCGCCGCGCACCTCGCCGGCCGGTACGTGCTGCCGGAGCCGGAGCGGCAGCGGGCCTTCAGCCGGGCCGAGCTGCGGGCGGCGACGGCCCGCTGGGGCCAACGCCGCCCGGCGATGCGGGTGGACTTCGACGCCTACCTGGCCGAGCTGACCCGGGAACTTGCCTCCGGCGCCCGCCGCGCCCGCCCGGCCGGAGCGGACCGGTGACGGGCCTGAGCGGCCGGCGGGTCCTCGTCACCGGCGCGAGCGGCACCTTCGGCCGGCACCTCGGCGCCGCGCTGACCGCCGCCGGCGCCCGGGTGGTCGGGCTCGACCTGCGCGCGGGAGGCGACGACGACCTGCCGGTGCTCGGCTGCGACCTGACCGACCCGGCCGCCGTCCCCGCCGCGGTGCACGCGGCCGTCGAACGGCTCGGCGGGCTCGACCTGCTGATCAACAACGCCGGGGTCGGTGGCCCCGCCCCGGCCGAGCTGCCACCCGACGAGGTGGTCCGCCAGCAGTTGGAGGTCAACCTGCTCGCCGCGTGGCGCACCACCGCCGCCGCGCTGCCCCCGCTGCTCGCCGCCCGCGGCCGGGTGATCTTCGTGGCCAGCCGGATGGCGGTGCTGCCGCTGCCGCTCGCCGCCGCGTACGGGGTCAGCAAACGGGCCCTCGTCGCGTACGCCGACGCGCTGCGCCACGAGGTGGGCACCCATGTCGGGGTGAGCGTGGTCTACCCGAGCATGGTGGCCTCACCGATCCACGACAGCACCGCCGAGGCCGGGCTGTCCCTGCGGGGAGTGTCCCGCCCGGAGCCCGTCGAGGGTGTCGTCGCGGCGATCCTGCGCGCCGCCACCGCCCGGCGGGCGCCCCGGGACGTGGCGACCACCCGACGCGGGCGGCTGGAGATGGCCGTCGGCCGGCACGCGCCCGCGCTTGCCGACCGGCTGGTACGCCGTACCCTCGCCGCCCGGCTCGCCGCCGGTGACCTGGACGCAGCGCCGCTGGCCGCCGGGATGCTGCGCCGCCACCGGGGGCGGTGACCGCCGGATCAGGGTGTGGCGACCGCGGCGCGGGAACGGTCGGTGGCGATGCGCACGGCCAGCGCGGCCAGGGCCGTGCCGGTCACCCAGCGCTGCACCCGCAGCCACATCGGCCGGCGGGCGAAGAACCCGGCGAGGGTACCGGCGCTGAGCACGATCAGCGCGTTGACGCTCAGCGCGACCGTGATCTGGGTCAGGCCCAGCAGGAGGCTCTGCGCGGCCAGGTGCCCCCGCGCCGGGTCGACGAACTGGGGCAGCAGCGACACGTACAGGATGGCGATCTTCGGGTTGAGCAGGTTGGTGACCAGGCCCATGGTGAACAGCCGTCGCGGCGGGTCCGGTGGCAGCGGCGCGGGCGTGAACGGCGACCCGCCGCCCGGGCGCAGCGTGCGCCACGCCAGCCACAGCAGGTAGCCGGCGCCGGCCAGCTTCACCACCGCGTACAGCGTCGGGACCAGGACGAACACGGCGGCCAGGCCGGCGACCGCGGTGGCCAGGTAGACGCCGAACCCGGCCGCCACCCCGAGCAGCGAGATCAGCCCGGCGCGGCGGCCCTGCGCGACCGAGCGGGAGACCAGGTAGACCATGTTCGGGCCGGGCGTGAGCACCAGCCCCAGCGCCACCAGGGCGATACCCACCAGCGCACCAGTGCCGATCATGACGTTGCCCCCGTTCGCCGTCGCCTGAAGCAGAACCTAGACCGACCGACGAGCGCGGCCCAGGACCACCCGACCGATGGTGGCCTGCGAACCGGTCACGCGGGCGCAAACCGCCTCCCGGGAATGACCACCCGCGTGAACGCGCTGACCTGTGGACGTGTGTCGCCGGCCGGAGGCGGCGCGTTACGGTGGCCAGGGGAGGTGCCGCAGGGTGACCGAGGCGTGGGACGCGGCCGTGGAGGCGCAGATCCGGGGAGCCGTGCAACGCGGCGAGTTCGACAACCTGCCCGGCATGGGCAAGCCGATCCCCGGGCGCGGAACCGCGTACGACGAGTCGTGGTGGATCAAGAGTTTCCTGGAGCGCGAGAAGCTGCCCAGCGACCTGCTGCTGCCCACCCCGCTGCAACTGCGTCGGCGCATCGAGCAGGTCCCCGACGAGGTCCGTGGCCTGCCCACCGAGCAGTCCGTGCGGGACTTCGTGGGGCAGCTCAACACGCAGATCGTCGCCTGGCTGCGCAACCCCGAAGGGCCCCGGGTGGCCGTGCGGCCGGTGAACGCCGACGAGGTCGTGCGTCGCTGGCGTGCCGAGCGCGCCCGACCCAAGGCAACGGCCACCGGCACCGACCCGGTGGCCGCCACCGACCCGGCCACCGCGCCGCCCCGCCGGGCCCGCCGGAGCTGGTGGCTGCGCTGGCGCCGTCGGGGCTGAGAACGGATCAGTCCAGCGCCGCGCGCCAGACCCAGGACGTGCGCCGCGCGTGCCCGGGCAGCTCACCGCGACCGGTCAGCCACAGCAGCACGTCGGGCGCGACGCCGGCCGGGGCGTCCGGAAAGAGGCGCCGCAGCACCAGCGCGCACAGTCGCGGCGACGGCTGCCACGACACACCGAGGCCGACGGTGATGTCGTAGGTGTGCAGCAACGTCTCGGCCACCCCCATCGCGGCGAAGCCGGCCGGGTCGCAGGGGCCGAAGTGCCAGGCCCGCGCGTCCGGTGCGGCGGCGTCGACGGCGACGGCGAGCAGCTCCGCGCAGGCGCGCGCCACGTGGAGCACCCGCGCCGGGTCCGCGGTGGGGGAGACCCGCAGGTCGTACGGCAGGTAGCTGTCCTGGGCGAGGCCGGTGACCTGACCGGCGTACGCGAGCAGGTCATGCGCAATGTGCGCCGCGGTGGTCCAGCAGCTCCACGTCAGCGTGCCCGCGGGCACCGACCAGTCCCGGTCGCGGTGCGGCGCCAGCGCCCGCGTCATCTCGTCGGCCGCCTCGCGCAGGTCGGCGCCGGTCACCGCGGACAATCGTGGCCCCGGCGGCCAACCCCGTGAAGGGTCGATGCGTGCAAGAATCCATCCTCGCGATCGGGGGGAGGCGGTCACCATGTTGCCCAACCTGGTGGTAGACACGACCATACTGCCGCCGGCGGACCGGTTCGAGTTCTGGTACGCCCTGGTCGCCCAGGAGACGGTGCCCGTACACATCACCAGCGCACGGCTGGACGACTTCGTCGCGTACGCCCAGGCCATCGACCTCGGCCGCATCAGGTTGACCTCGCTGCGGTACCCCTCGCTGAACGCCAGCCGGCCCGCGGGGCTGGTCCGCCAAGCGGAGGCGGACATCTACCAGCTCACGCTGCCACTGACGGGTCGCAGCACCCTGGTCCAGGACCGCACCGAGACCACGCTCGTCGCCGCCAGCCAGTTCACCCTGCTGGACACCGCGCGCCCGTACATCGCCCGGCACCATACGGACGGCCCCGGTCTCGCCACGACGATCACCGTGCAGATCCCCTACTCGGCGCTGCCGTTGCCGCAGGATCGGCTGCGCCGTCTGCAGGCCACGCCGGTGCCGTCGCACCTCGGCGTCGCCGGGCTGTTGGTCCACCATCTGCGGAGCATCGCGGCGCATCCGGAGCAGTACGAGGCAGCGCAGGCCGAGATGCTGGGCGGCGTGGCGCTGGACCTGCTCGCCGCCACCCTCGCTCAGCACCTCGACACCGAGGACACCCTCTCGCCGGAGACCCGGCACACCGCGTTGCGTGCCCGCGTCGTGGACTTCATCGACCGCCATCTGGGCAGCGCCGAGCTCAACCCGCGGAGCGTCGCCGCCGCCCACCACATCTCGCTGCGATCGCTGCACCGCCTGTTCGAAGCGGAGGCGACGACTGCCGCCGAGCTCATCCGCGCCAAGCGTCTGGAGCGGTGCCGGCGGGATCTCGGCAACCCGCTGCACCTGCGGCACCCGGTCCACGTCATCGCCGCACGCTGGGGATTCACCGACAAGGCCCACTTCAGCCGGCTCTTTCGTGCCCGCTACGGACGTTCACCCCAGGCGTACCGGATGGCCATGCTGCGCCGGGAACAGTGACCCACTCGGCGGCCTTCCTGCGCACCGCCGGTGGGCGGCTAGCGTCGCCGGCGATCGGTCGGGTCGTCCGCCACGAAGTCACGGACAGCGGCGCGGATGCTCTCGCCGTACGGGTCGTCCGGTAACGGTGCCAGGTGTTCGCGGGCTCGGGCCAGGTACTCCCGGGCCGGGCCGGGATTGCCCAGCCGCCGGTGGCAGTCGGCGAGGTTGAGGTACAGCGACGGCAGGAACGCCTGCACCTGGAGCGAGGGCAGGTGCCGCTTGACGCGTTCGTCGGTCAGCGCGGACACCGCGGCCAGGGCCCGTTCGTCCCACCTCAGCTCCGCATCGAGGGTGTCCTGCAGGTCGGCGAGGTGGTGGGCCAGGGTGCAACGGTGCAGGGCGTCACCGGCGCGGCCGATCTCGTCCCACAGCGCGGTGAGCAGCTCACGGGCCTGGACGGGTGCGCCGGTATGGCCGAGCTGCACCGCCTCGATGATGCGGGTCATGGTCGGATCGGGTGTCGGCTGGTCGTTCACGTCGCCGATGCTCGGGCCTCGACCGGGTCGAGGGTCAAGCGGGCGACGCGGTTCAAAGAACTGGACGCGGTCAGGTACGGCTTGTAGCTTGCAGGTGACCGCGACACCGCCCGAGGAGGTGAGACCCATGAACGCTCGTTCGATGTGGGTGCTCCCCCTGCCGTCACGGTTGGGCGACTGACGTAGACGTCGCCGGGAGCGCCTCTCACCACAAGGCACTCCCGAAAGGCCATTTCTGTGCCCTCCTGCGTCACCGCCGAACCCACCACTGGCATCTTCGATGTGATCATCGTCGGCTGCGGGCCGACAGGTGCCATGCTCGCCGCCGAACTGCGCCTGCACGACGTGCGGGTCCTCGTCCTGGAGAAGGAGACCGAACCGCCGTCGGCCGTCCGTATCGTCGGCCTGCACATCCGCAGCCTCGAGCTGATGGCGATGCGCGGCCTGCTTTCCCGGCTGCTCGACCATGGGCGCAAGCGTCCGGCCGCCGGCTTCTTCGCCGCCATCAACAAACCCGCACCCACCGGGCTGGACTCCGCGTACGCCTATCTGCTGGGCATCCGGCAGCCGGTCATCGAACGTCTGCTCGAAGAACACGCGATCGCCCTGGGCGTGCAGGTCCGGCGCGGCCGGGCGGTCACCGGTCTCGCGCAGGACGACGACTGTGTGACAGTCGAGCTGTCCGACGGGCAACAGCTGCGGACGCGCTACCTCGTCGGTTGTGACGGCGCGCGCAGCGCGGTGCGCAAACTCCTGGGCGTCGGTTTCCCCGGCGAGCCCGCGCGAAACGACACGCTGATGGGCGAGATGGAAGTGGGTGTGCCGTCCGAGGAGATCGCCGCCGCGGTGGCCACGATCCGCGAGACCCAGCACCGATTCTGGGTCCGTCCCGTGGGTGTCGGCGTCTACAGTGTCGTGGTCCCCGCTGCGGGCGTCAGCGACCGTGCGCAACCGCCCACGCTTGAGGACTTCAGACACCAACTGCGGGCCGTGGCCGGAACCGATTTCGGCGTGCACTCCCCGCGCTGGATGTCCCGCTTCGGCGACGCCACCCGGCTGGTCGAGCGGTATCGGGTCGGGCGGGTGCTGCTGGCCGGCGACGCCGCCCACATCCACCCTCCCATCGGCGGGCAGGGCCTCAACCTGGGCGTCCAGGACGCGGTCAACCTCGGCTGGAAGCTGGCCGCGCAGGTCCGTGGCTGGGCGCCGGACACACTGCTGGACAGCTATCACGCCGAACGTCATCCGGTCGCCGCGGACGTGCTGGACAACACCCGCGCCCAGACCGAGCTGCTGTCCAGCGAACCGGGCGCGCGGGCCGTACGCCGGCTGCTCACCGAACTCATGGACTTCGACGAGGTGAACCGCCATCTCCTCGACAAGATCACCGGGGTCGCGATCCGCTACGACATCGGCGACGGCCCCGACCTGCTCGGCCGCCGCCTGCGCGACGTCCAGCTGCGGCACGGCAACCTCTACGCCCACCTGCACCGGGGCCGTGGCCTGCTGCTGGACCGCACCGAACGCCTCAGCGTGGGCGCCTGGTCGGACCGGGTCGACCACCTCGCGGACCCGACCGCGGACCTGGACGTTCCGGCACTGCTGATGCGCCCCGACGGTCACGTCGCCTGGATCGGCGACGACCAGCAGGACCTGGACGACCACCTGTCGCGCTGGTTCGGCGGGCCCGCCGACTAGGGTCGCCGACTCTGGCGGAAGACCGGCGTCGCGCCACGCGGCGGCGGGGTCGGGCGCTCGGCGTCAGTCCAGGACTGGCGTCGAGCGCCCGTCGTCCACGGTGTACGTGCCCGCGGAGATCACGCCGAGGGCCGTGGGCGTCAGGGTCAGTGAGACAACGCCGCCGGGCAGCACGCGCGCGCTCTGGTCAGAGGCCGCGAACGTCGCGGGCGCCGATCCGTCCGGGAACAGGCGTTTCCCGGTTCCGACGACGACCGGGTACTGCAGCAACCGGTAGAGGTCGACAAGTCCGGCCTGGTGCAGCGACTGCACGAGCCTCCAACTGCCGTGGACCTGGAGCTCGCCTCCCGGAAGCTCCTTGAGCCGGCGCACGGCGTCGACGATGCCGGTGCGCAGGATCGTCGTCGGACTCCAATGGGCCTCCTCGTCGGTCAGCGTCTCGCTGACGACGTACTTCGGCAGACTGTTCAGTTTGGTGGCGATCAGGTTGCCGGGTTCGGTGACCTTCGGCCAGTACCCGCCGAGCAGGCCGTAGCTCGTGCGGCCGAAGAGGAACGCGTCGGCCGCACGGAACCAGCCCTCGACGACCTCGTTGGTGTGCGTGGATGCATGGGGGACGAGCCAGCCGCCACGGTCGAAGCCGCCCGAGCGGTCCTCGTCGGGAGCTCCCGGCCCCTGCATGACTCCGTCGAGGCTGACGAAGACGTTGACACTGAGAAGCACGGTTCTCCTCCGCATTCCGGTCGGGGACAGCCGCCGGGGTGACGGCAGACGGAGGCTAGCTGCCCGGCCGCGAGCCGGTCTTGTACAGGAACGACATCGTCGCGTCGCCGCTCGCCCGCAGGCCTCGCGCGGTGCGCCCGACGTAGCGCCGCAGCGCATGTGCCAGGTGAGCCTGGTCGAAGTACCCCAGCGCCTCGACGACCGCGCACCAGTCGAGACCGTCGCGCAGCATGGTAGCCGCGGCACTCGCACGGTCGATCTGGGTCACGGCGGTCCGCGACAGGCCGGTGATCGCGCGGTGCTGCCGCTGGAGGGTCCGCGTTGACCGGTGACCATCGGGCTGTTCACTCTGCAAAGGCGACGGCACCAGCAGCCCTGCGTCGCGCAGGCACCGGACGAACTGCTCGATGTTGTCGTACGTCGGCGCTTCCCAGTCCTCGCCGCCGATGACCACCCGACCCGAGTCCGTCGCCGGGAAGGGCACGTAACCGTCGACGATCGAGGCCGCGGGATGCGGCCGAAGGACGGCGCCGAGCGTGAGTCGGATCCCGAGGAACTCGGCGTCCGGCGGAACCGGCGCGGTCGTCGCCCGTGTCTCCGGTCCGCGCAGACTGGCGAGGACACGCCCCTGCGTCCGCGTAATGATCAGGTGGCTGCACGTGCGCGCCGTCGACGTCATCGTGTCGACGGCACCGCTGCGCGTACGCCACACACGGTCGACGATGCCCGCGTCCGCATCGGTGTCGCGATGCTCGAATCGCAAGCCCAAGGCCCCTCCATCGCGTCTTGGCGTCGTCGGCTCCTGAGCGTAGAGGAGCGAGCAGCGGACCGGTCGGCGCTTATTTATGGTTTACCGGTAACGATAATCCGTTAATTCACCCCCACAAAAAGGGCATACCGTGCTCGCACCATAATGACAGTTCCTGTGCGTAAAGGTTTAGGATGGTGTAGTCAGCCAGTGCAGCACGGACGGGTGTCCTGTTGGGCGCCCGCCAGCCATTTGCCCATGGACCCGGACCGATTTATCAGCGCGATCGCCCAGCTCGACGGCATGTCCCCAGCACTCGGCCCCACGAGCAGGCAGACCCGGTCGACGAAGCCCTCGACTATCAGCTCGTCGTGCAGGTCACCGAGGCCCCGGACCTGGGCAGTTGGCGGTGCGGATTGTGGCTGACGGAGGCGAGGCTAGACGCCCTCTCGGGGAGGTTCGGTTAGCGGCTCCGACGCCAGGTAGTCGATGGCGCGACGCAGTGCCTCTCTGTTGTCCCGGAAGTGCCCGAGCGCCGAGTTGCACCCGCCACAAAGCAGACCACGAACGGTGCTGGTGCCGTGACAGTGATCCACCACCAAGCGGAACGCCTGCGCCGAAGGCCTGCCGTCCTTGCGGGGTCGGCCGGCTAGCGTCGCCGGGATCTCATCCTCATGGATGCCGCAGATGGCGCACCGATACCCCTGCTGTGACCTGAGTTCGTCGTAGAAGATCTCGGTGATCCGGTATTTGGACCAGAGATTCATTGCTCGATTGGATCCTGGACGCGCGTCTCTGCTGGCCTGGTTTACCCGACGGGTGTACTCACGGCAAGACTGACAGGAAAGCAGCGAGCAACCGGTCGCACTGAGGAAGGACTCTGTCGGCCGAAGTTGCCTACACCGCCCGCACTTCGTGGACGCATCCACGACCGCCAAGAGTACCGCTTCTTGGTGCTGCCCTCGGGTTCGAACCGCGGAGCGCTGGTTACGAGCAGCCGAGACGGCGATGTTGCTCATCGAGCACGCCGAAAACGCGGTGCTCGCGGTCGACCGCGAGGGTCGCCACCGTGATGGCTACGAGGGGTCAACCGCTGTCGCTGATACGGAAACCGCTGGTCAAAGCTGCTGGTGACCAAGGCCACCGGCTCAAGAACCAGCGTTCGCATGGGACCCTCGAGCGGTGTACCGATCGTCCTCCCTCGGTTGCTCAAGGGCTGCGTAGTGACCGTCCGATTGCTGGAAACGGCTCCCTGTCAAAAGGGTCGACCGTATTCGCGCAGTGGTCATCACCGAGGCAGGGCTTGATTCGACGATCCGGTTGAGCGGCAATCGCTGCGGCCACGTCACCTTCATGCTCTGGCGCCGAGCCATTGTGGAGCTGGGACCCTTCGGGCAGATCGGTGCGAACAGACCCCGGACACGGGCAAGGCGGTGGGGGACAGGGTCAGGTCGGGACGTACGCCGAGCGGGCCTGCGCCACCTCGGCGGCCTGGCGCTCGCGCCAGCGGCGCTGGCTGTCCCGGTTGCAGGCGCGGCACGTGCGGCGGTACCGGCCCGTCGACTCGTCGAGTTCGCGTTCGTGCCCGTTGCGGCAGGTCGGCGTCTGCGCTCGCGTGCGGCAGTTGTCGGCGTGGCTGACCTGCCGCAGATGGGTGGGCTCGACGCAGTCCCGCGCGGGGCAGAGGTGGTCGACCTCCAGGTGCGGGTCGTACCCGCCGACGAAGACGGCGTACGCCGCGATGTGCGCCCAGGCGCGGCCGGCAACCTTCTGGTACGCGCCGCGCTGGGAGCCGTAGCCGCGGATGATCAGGCAGCCGTCGGCCTGGCGGACCGACCGCGCCAGCAGATACTCCCGCAGGCTGTCCTCGGTGAAGTGTCGGGACAGACCCTTGACCCCGCTGAGCACACCGTCACCCTAGCTGGGGAGGCGGGCCGCCTGTTCGGGCAGGTCCACGTCGGTGTCGTCGGCGATGTCGGCGCAGGGGACCAGCCGTACCCTCTCGCCCTGTGCCCGCAGGTAGTCCCGCGCGCCCCGGTCTCCGGTGGCCGCCTCGGCCACGCCGGCCCAGTGCTGTCGGCCGAGCAGCACCGGATGCCCGCGCCTACCGTCCGCATAGGTGGCCACGGCGAGGGAGTCGACGGTGGCGTCGAGGGCGACACGGCGTACCGCCTCGGGGGTGAGGCCGGGCATGTCGACCAGGGTGACCACGACTGCCACGGCCGGGCTGGCCGCCACGGCGGACAGCCCGGCCCGCAGGGATGAGCCCATGCCCGTCGCCCAGTCGTCGTTGAGGACCACGCCGGGCAGTCGCGTCCGGGAGCGCACCTCGTCGGCCTGCGCGCCGAGCACCACCACGACCGGTTGGCAGCCGGCGGCCGTGAGGATCGCCGCCGCGTGGTCCACCAGCAGTCGCCCCCGGTACGGCAGCAGGGCCTTCGGCATGCCGAGTCGACGCCCGGCGCCGGCCGCGAGGAGCAGTCCCGCCGTCACCATGGGCCGAGCGTAGTCAGCCCGGTGGCGAGCGGGATGAGCTTCAGGGGGTGAAACCCACCGGCCGGGACCGCTAGCATGCATCTCGTATCTACTGTCACGTATTTACGGTGAGGTGCCGGATGACACCGGACGAGACGTCGGCGTGGCAACGACTCTGCCCCCTGCCGATGGCCCAGCTCGACCCGCTGCCGGCCATCGCCCGGCACCTGGATCACCCCGACACCGCGCGCCGGCTCGCGGCGGCCGACGCCGGTCGCACCCCACCGGACGACGTCCTCGCCGACCTGCGGGAGATCGGCGTCGCCGCCGTGTACGACCCCGCCGGCGCCACCGCCGTGCACGTCAACGCCCTCAACGCGCAGGCCGCCCGGCACAGCGGAAGCCTCGCCATCACGCTCGGGGTCAACGCGCTGGCCCTGCTGCCGCTCTGCATCGCCGGCACGCCGCAGCAGCGCGACCGGGCCGGCGCGGTGCTGCGCAGCGGAGGCGCGGCCGCCATGCTGCTCACCGAGCTGGAGCACGGCAGCAACCTGGCCCGCACCGGCACCCGCGCCGACGCGGTCGACGGCGGATACCGGCTGACCGGGGAGAAGCACCTCATCAACGGCGGCACCCGGCACGACCTGCTGATCACCCTGGCCCGGCTCGCCGACACCGACCGCTTCGGCCTGTTCCTGGCCGCACGCGACGACACGGTGACGGCCCTGCCCCGGTGGCGGACACTGCCCGCCGTTGCCGCCGACATCTCCGGCGTACGGTTCGCCGGCACCCCGGCCCAACCGATCGGTACGCCGGGCGACGGGCTGACCATCCTGCAACTGACCCTGGCGCTGTCGCGCGGTGGTATCGGCTCACTCGCCTCCGGCGCCGCCAGCGGGGCGCTCGCTGCGGCCGTGGGGTACGCCCGCGAGCGCGACGTCTACGGCGAACCGATCGTGCACCTCGGCGCGATAGCCGAACACCTCGTGCGGGCGGCGGCCCTCGACGTGCTGGTCGCGGCGACCGCCGTGAAGGCCACCTTCCTCATCAACGCGCTCGGGCCGGCCGCCGCATACGCCGCCGCGGTGGCCAAGTACGCCTGCTGCGAGCTGGCCGAGCAGGCCGTCACCGAGGGCCGCGCGGTGCTGGGGGCGCGGGCCCTCGTCGAGGAGTTCGGGTACGCCGCCCGGGTCCGTGACGTGCTCCTCTACGGCGTGTTCGACGGCACCCGCCACATCCTGCTGGACCAGTTGCAGTGGCGGTTGGAACGCTTCGCCGCCGGCTCCGACCGCTCCGGCGACGGCTATCCGGTGCTGGCCGAGGCGTACTCCGGGACGCCGCAACCGCTGGTGCGGGCCGCGCGGCTGCGACTGCGGCCGTACGCGCCGGGGCCGGCGGCCCGCACCGCGACGCTCGCCGCGCGCACCTGTCGTCCGGCGGTGGCCGCGCTCGGCGCGCTGTGCACCCGCCTGGTCGACCTGGTCGGGCAGGCCCGCCGCGACGGGCGGTGGGCCGCCGACCAGGCCTGGCGGTTCGCCGCTGCCGGCGTCCTCGCCGAGGCCGAGGCGCTGCTCGCCGCCGTCGAGCTGATCGACCCCGAGTGTCGTGCCGTCGCCGGCCTGCCCGGGCGGGCCGCCGCCCGGGACGAGGCGGCGCTGGGCTACGCGCTGGGTTGGCGCGGCGCGGACCTCGCCGCCCGGGTCGAGGTGCTCGCCGCCGACCTGCGTCCCGACCGCCCGGCCGACCCGCCGCACGGTCACCGGGATCTGGTCGTCGCGTTCGCGGGCGAGCTGGCGCCGGCCCGTACCGCCCTGCGCCACTGGCTGACCTCGCCACTGACCGAACCGGCCGGGCCGGCGACGGACGCGCCCGCAGGACCGTCGACACCGGACGAGCCCGACGGCATGACCGGCAGATCCGCCACGGCGGACCGGCTCGGCGCCGGGGTGCGGTGATGGCGGGCCGGGGCGCGTCACCGCAGCGGCGGCTGCGGGTGGCGGTCGACGTCGCCGGCGCGGATCTCGGGCCGGAGCCCGTCATCGCCGGCGCGCTGGCCGCGGCGGCCAGTGTGGACATCGCGCTGGTCGGCCCGCAGGCGCTCATCCGCGACCTGCTGCCCGGCGGTGTCGCGCCGGCGGGCGTACGACTGGTGCACGCCCCGGACGTGGTCGGCATGGGTGAGGATCCGGTGGCCGCGACGTACGCCAAGCGGCGCTCCTCGCTCCTGGTCGCCGCCGGGGAGGTGGCGGCGGGCCGGGCGGACGCCATGGTGACCCCGGGCAACACCGGCGCGGCGGTGCTCGCGGCCGCCGTCCGGCTGGGTCGGGTGCCGGGGGTGAGCAACCCGGCCCTGGCCACCGTGCTGCCGGTGCCGGGCGCCGGTCCGACGGTGCTGCTGGACATCGGCGCTACGGCGGCGGCCGTGCCGGAGTGGCTTGTCGAGTTCGCGGTGCTGGGCGCGGAGTACGCGCGGGGACGGTTGGGGCTGGCCGAGCCGCGGATCGGTCTGCTGTCCAACGGGCACGAGGCGGTCAAGGGCGGGCCGGTCCGGCGCGACGCGCACCTCCTGCTGGCCACGATGCCCGGGTACAGCGGTCAGATCGAGGCGTACGACGTGCTCGGAGGCCGCATCGACGTCGCGGTGACCGACGGGTTCACCGGCGACGTGGCGTTGAAGATGTACGAGCGGACGTTGGACGCCACCGTCGGCCTGGCGCTGGACGCGGTGCGGGCGTTCTCGCCCATCGGGGCGCTGGCGCGTGAGCGGCGGCGGCGGGTGACCCGCGCGGTGCGCGACGGGCTCGCGGCCGAGCCGGGGGGAGCGCTGCTCGGGGTACGCGGTGTGTGCGTGATCTGCCACGGAACGGCCACCGCCGTCGACGTCGAGTCGAGCGTGCGCATCGCGGGTGAGTGCGTCCGCTCGGGGGTGGTCGAGCGGATCGCCGCCGCGTTCGCGGCCTCGTCGCGCCAGCGACTACGCACCCGGCGCAGCCCGGTCGACGGATGAGTATTCGTTCTCGTATCTGGCTTTACACAGACAAGCGTTGATATGGTTCCGGCATTCCTGGCATGAGGGTGGTGCGATGTCACAACAGTTGATCCAGGTCAGCGATCTGCGCCGGTCGTTCGGCGCGACGGCGGCTGTCGACGGGGTGAGCTTCGAGGTGGCCGCGGGTGAGGTGGTCGGCCTGCTCGGGCCCAACGGCGCCGGCAAGACCACCACGATCCACTGTCTCACCACGCTGCTGAAGCCGGACTCCGGCACCGCCCGCGTCGCCGACTTCGACGTCGTCGCCCAGGGCGCCGAGGTGCGCCGCAGCATCGCGGTCACCGGCCAGTTCGCGGCCCTCGACGAGCTGCTGACCGGCCGGGAGAACCTGGTGCTGTTCGGCCGGTTGCTCGGGCTGGGCCGGCAGGCGGCCGCCGCCCGCGCGGACGAGCTGGTCGACCGCTTCGACCTGGGCGAGGTGGCGGGCAAGGCGGTACGCACCTACTCCGGTGGCCTGCGCCGCCGCCTCGACCTGGCCGCGAGCCTGGTGGTCGACCGGCCCGTGCTGATCCTCGACGAGCCGACCACCGGCCTGGACCCGCGCAGCCGGCGGGCGCTGTGGGAGGTCGTCCGGGAGCTGCGTGACGGCGGCACGGCCGTGCTGCTCACCACGCAGTACCTGGAGGAGGCCGACCAGTTGGCCGGGCGGGTCCTGCTCATCGACCACGGCCGGGTCGCCGCCGAGGGCACCCCCGACGAGCTCAAGCGTCAGCTCGGCGGCGCGGTCTGCGAGGTGCGCATCGAGGACCCGCGGGCCCGGGCGGTCGCGGCCTCGCAGCTGCGGGCGGCGTTCGAGGGGCTGACCGAGGACGAGGACGTGCTGCGGCTGGCCGCCGGCTCCGGCACCCTGACCGAGGTGGTGCGGCGGCTGGAGTCGGCGGGTGTGGAGGCCGACGACGTCACCGTGCGGCGGCCCACCCTGGACGAGGTGTTCCTGTCCCTGACCGGGTCCGACGACACCGAGAAGGCGGACGCGGCGGGGGCCGGCCGGTGAGCACCGCGACGGCGGTGCCGGCCGGCGGGCTGCGGCAGTTCGCCGTCCTGGCCGCCCGCAACCTGCGCCAGGCCCGCGCGGGCCGGTCGGTCGGTCTGACAGTCGTGTTCCCGCTGACGTTCTTCGCCGGTTTCATGGTGGTCTTCCAGCGGCTGATGTCCGACTACGGGATCGCCTACGAGCAGTTCCTTCCGCCCGCGATCGTCGTGCAGACCACAGCCCTGGTCGCCATGTCGGCCTGCTACCTGATCGCCGGGGACGCCCGTAGCGGTCTGATCTCCCGGTACCGGACGCTGCCGATGAGCGCGGTAGTGGTGCCGGCGGCCCGGCTCGTGGTGGACGCCGCCCGCGCCGCCGTCGCGGTGGCGGTGATCCTCGTCGCCGCGGTGCTCGTCGGTTTCCGGTTCACCGCCGGGGCGGCCCGCGCCGCGGGCTTCGTCCTGCTGGCGGTCGGCTTCGCGGTGGTGCTCGCGGCCGGCTGCGCGGCACTGGGGCTGGGCGCCCGCGACCCCGAGCAGGTGTACTCGGCGCTGACCCTGCCGTACCTGGTGCTCACCACGGTCTCCACCGCCTTCGTCCCGGTCGACGCGTTTCCGGGCTGGCTGCAACCGGTGGTCGAGGTGTCACCGTTCTCCGCGCAGGTCGACGCGTTGCGGGCGCTGTCCACCGGGGGCGCTGACGCGAGGGTGTGGCCGGCGCTGGTCTGGTTGCTGGTCCTGGGGCTGCTGTTCGGCTCGGCCGCGGCACGTTCGTTTCGGAGGAGCCGATGAGTACCGTCACGCAGGCCTCGCTGTTCGCCGGGCGTAACCTTCGCCGTTTCTTCCGGGCGCCGCCCGCGCTGGTCTACTCGTTCGCGTTCCCGGTGCTGCTCCTGCTCACCCAGTACGCGGTCTTCGGCCGGATCGTCGGTGACGGCGACCGGCAGCACTACCTGGAGCGGCTGGCCCCGCTGGTGGTGCTGTCCACCGCCGCGTTCGGGTCGCCGTCGAGCGCCGTCGGGTTCCTGCGGGACCTGCGCGGCGGGCTGGTCGACCGGCTGCGCACCATGCCGGTGGCGCCGGGGGCGCTGCTGGCCGGTCGGCTCGTCGGTGACGTGCTGCGCATCGTCGGCATCGGAGCGCTCACCACTGGCGTGGCGATGCTGCTGGGTTTCCGGTTCCGGGAGGGGCCGCTGGCCGTCGTCGGCTTCTTCGCGGTGATCGCGCTGTTCGGTGTGCTGTGGGCGGCGATCGCGTTGTGGCGGGGCTCCGGTCCCGGTGACGAGGAGTCGCTGCCGCCGTCGCTGACCGGCCCGGCGACCCTGCTGTTCATCTTCTCCTCGGGGTTCGTGCCGGTGTCGGCGTTCCCCTCGGTGGTGCAGCCCGTGGTGCGGGCCAACCCGTTCTCGGTGGCCACCGAGGCGCTGGTCGGCCTGTCCAGCGGTGGGCCGGTGCGGTGGCCGGTGCTGCAGACCCTCGCGTGGGTGCTCGGACTGGGTGGGGTGTGCCTGCTGGTGGCGGTGCGCCGGTTCGGTCGCCGCGCCGACGACTGAGCCGCGTCAGACGGGGCTGGCCATCCGGTAGAGCATCTGCTGCCCGCCGGTGGCCAGCAACAGCCCGCTGTCGGACCAGACGCGGGCGCGGGCGCCGAGCACCCCACCGGTGGCGGCGGCGGCCTCGCCCTCCACCAGCAGCCAGCCCGTGCCGTCGTCGCCGCCCTGGAAGCCCACGTACAGGTCCATGCTCGGGGCCATGAACGTGGTCCGCTCGAACGCCTGCACCACCGCCGGGAACTGCACCACGTCGACGGCGAAGACGAGCCGGGCCGCCGCCAGCCAGGGGTCCGCGTCGGCCGGCAGCTCCTCGTGCAGCCGCAGCCAGCCCCGGATGGTGGGCACACCGTCGCGTTGCGGCTGCCAGCCGCCGGCGGGCCAGCCGGACAGCCGTACCTCGTAGCACCGCTCCCAGATCGGCAGCACCGGCAGGCCGTCGCGGCGCATCAGCTCGACCAGGGTGGGCAGCTCGTCGGGCTTGGGCAGGTCCGGTGGCGGCATCCAGCGCCGTTCGGGGCCGATGAGGCCGGCGGCGATGGTCCAGACGTACGCGGCGAGCAGGATCCGGCCGCGCTGGCGCAGGGTGACGTGCAGGGCTGCGGCGCGGCGGGTGCCGTGCACGCGGGTGACCTCGACGTCGACCTCGCCGTAGCGCGGGGGCGCGAGGAACTGGCAGCTCAGGCTCACCGGCAGCATGGCGCCGGCCTCCTCGCCCGCCGCGCGCAGCGCGATCGCGGCCAGGTAACCGCCGTTGGGCCCCCACACCGACCAGTCCTCGCACAGGTGTGCCTGGTAGTGCCCGGCTGCGGTCTGTCGTACCGCGGCGTCGTCCGCGAGACTGGCCATCGAGGACCCCTTCCGGCGTCGGGACGCGTGAAAACAAGATACTGCAGATCAAACCAGATACGAGTACGATGCGGCGCATGGATCTGCGTGACAGCGCCGACGAGGCGGAGTTCCGGGCGGGCCTGCGGGCCTGGTTGGCGGGCGCGGTGCCGGTGACCGCCGGCCCGGACGGGGCGCCGCCGCAGGGTCGGTGGGGCGACATCGAGGCGGTGCGGTCGTTCACCCGCGCGCTGCACGCCGCCGGGTACGCGGGCCTGACCTGGCCGGCCGAGCACGGCGGGCGCGGGTTGTCCCCGGCCCACCAGGCGATCTACCTGGAGGAGACGGCCCGCGCCGAGGCCGCCGAGCACATCGGGGTCATCGGCCTGGGCATGGTCGGGCCGACAATCATCGCCTGCGGATCGCCCGAGCAGCGCGCCTGGTACCTGCCGCGCATCCTCACCGGGGACGTCATCTTCTGCCAGGGCTTCTCCGAGCCGGAGGCCGGCAGCGACCTGTCCGCCGTGCGGACCGCCGCGCGCCGCGACGGCGACGAGCTGGTGGTGACCGGGCGCAAGGTGTGGTCGTCGTACGCCCACCTCGCCGACCACTGCCTGCTGCTGGCGCGCACCGACCCCGACCAGCGCCGCCACCGCGGGCTGACCTGCCTGCTGGTGGACCTGCGCTCGGCCGGCGTCACGGTGCGCCCGATCCGGCAGATGACCGGCGAGGCCGAGTTCGCCGAGATCGAGTTCGACGAGGTGCGGGTGCCGCTCGACGCGGTGGTCGGTGCGCTCGACGACGGGTGGCGGGTCGCGATGACCACCCTCGCCCACGAGCGGGGCACCTTCGGGTTCACCCTGACCGCCCGGCTGGACGTGGCGTTCCGCCGGCTGGTCGCGACCGCCAAGGCCCGTGGCCGTGACACCGACCCGGTCGTGCGCGACCAGATCGCCGCCCGCTACGTCGAGTTGGAGGGTCTGCGCTGGACCAACCGGCGTGCGCTGGCCGCGTTGGCGCGTACCGGGGTGCCCGGCCCCGAGACGTCGGTGATCAAACTGCGCTGGTCGCAGGCGCACCAACGGCTCACCACCCTCGCCGTGCAGCTGCTCGGCGACGACGCCGAACCGGACGGTTGGGACCGCTACTGGCGGCACCAGATGCTGCGCAGCCGCGCCAACACCATCGAGGGCGGCACCTCCGAGGTGCTGCGCAACCTGGTCGCCGAGCGCGTACTGGGCCTGCCCCGGTCGTACTGACGCACCGACTCGCCCACGACGAGGGGAGACCTCATGGACTTCGCACTGACCGGGGAGCAGGAGGCGCTGCGGGACACCGCGGCGAAGTACCTCGCCGACGACCGGGCCACCGACGACGGCCAGGCGTGGCCCGAGGTCACCGACCTGGGCTGGCTCGACGTCGAGCTGGGCACCGTGGAGGTGGCGTTGCTCGCCGAACGGATGGGCTGGGCGCGCAGCCCGTCACCCTGGTGGGCCACGGTGGGCCTGGCCGGCCCGGCGCTGCGGGCGGCGGGCCGGCCGGTCGCCGCTCCCGCGACGTTGGCCTGGGCGTGGACGAACGGCCCCGGCACCCTCGCCGAGGCGGTGGCCACCGCCCGCCGACGACCAGGCGTCGACCCCGCCGGCACCGACGCGCGCTCGTCGACGAACACCCCGGGGGTCGGCTGCACCGTCGCCGCCGACGGGACGCTTGTCGGCCGCGCGATCCGCGTGCCACACGCGCTCGACGCGGTGGACCTGGTGGTGGTCGCGACCGGGCCGTCCGGGGTGGAGCTACGCCTTGTCGACGCGTCGGCGGTGCGACCGACGTCGGCCGGGGCCGGCGGGCAGGCCCTGGACCCGAGCCGCACCGTCTCGACGGTGGAGCTGACCGGCGTACCGTCGACGCTCCTCGTGGCGGCGGACGCTGCTGCCGACGTGCTCGCGCTGACCCGGCGGCGGACCCTGGCGCTGCTCGCCGCGGAGGCCGTCGGCGTGGCGGCGAGGGCGCTGGCCTGGGCCAGCGGGTACGCCGCCACCCGCACCCAGTTCGGAGCGCCGATCGGTGCCAACCAGGCGGTCGCGCACCCCCTCGCGGAGTGCTACGGCCAGGTCGAGACGGCCCGGTCGCTGGCCTACCGGGCCGCGTGGGCGGTCGACGCCGAACCGGGCCAAGTCGCCGACCGGGCGGTGCTCACGGCAGGCGTGGCCGCCCGGGAGGCCGCGATGACCGCCTGCGAGGTGGCCATCCAGACGTACGGCGGCAGCGGCTTCACGTGGGAGCAGCCGCTGCACCACTGGTATCGCCGGGCGTGGTGGCTGGCGACCTTCGACGGCACCGTCGCCGACACCCGGGCCGAGCTGGCCGGGCTGTTGCTGGACGACTGACCCCCGCCGCGAAGGCTCGTGGGCCGAGCCGGCCACACGGCGGCGGAAGCTGCCCGCGCGCCGTGGGTCAGCGCTCGGTGGTCAGGACGAGCCGGGTCGGTAGGAGCCGAAGCTCCACAGGTTGCCCTCGGCGTCGCGGACCGAATAGCCCTGGCCGCCGTAGTCCTCGTCGCGGAGCTTCTGCACGACCTCGGCGCCGGCGGCGACGACCCGTTCGTAGTGCGCCGCCACGTCGTCGAGCACCACATAGGTCGCGGCGGGCCCGGTGTCCAGAACGAGCCGGCCGTCGCTGCCGTCCGTCTGGGAGGCGAGCATGACCATGCCGTTGCCCCAGGTCAGTTGCGCGTGACTGATGGAGTCGTCCGGGCCGGGGACGACCAGCTCGGCGCGGAAACCGACGACGTCGACCAGCCACTGGATGGCGGCCGGCGCGTCGCGGTAGCGCAGGGTGGGGATGACTTCCGGGCCTCTGCTCATACCCGAGAGTCTAATGAAGAATCGCGGATAGCACATGTGATGCGTCCTGGCATGTCGTGTGTTCGGCTACGCTGAGCCCATGCTTCGCTACGATTTCGTGGTCGTCGGTGCGGGCGCGGCCGGCGCGGTGCTCGCGGCCCGCCTGAGCGAGGATCCGGCCCGTTCCGTGCTGCTGCTGGAGGCTGGCCCCGACCTGGTCGGGGCCGCGGTGCCCGAGGCGTTGCGGACCGGTTCGGTGGAGGCCGAGGACGGCTTCGACTGGGATCTGCGGGCGACAGTCGTCGCCGGGCGGGAAGCGCCGCTGCGGCGGGGTCGGGTCGTCGGCGGCTCGACGCAGATCAACGACCGGGGCGCGATGCGGGCCCCGGCCGCCGACTTCGTCTCCTGGGGCGGCCGCGGCCTGCCGGAGTGGGACTGGCCGGCGGTGCTCCCGGCGTTTCGCCGGTTGGAGGCCGACCAGCAGTTCGGCGACAGTGACCACCACGGCGCCGACGGGCCCGTCCCGATCACCAGGTGGCCGCGCGGTGAGCTGACGCCGGCGATGGACGGCTTCCTGCAGGCCACGCTCGGCTTGGGCCACGACTACCAGGAGGACATGAACGCCCCCGACGCCGTCGGCATCGGGACGTACCCGCAGAACCGGCGCGACCGGCTGCGGATGTCCACCGCCCTCACCCACCTCGACCCGGCCCGGTCGCGGTCCAATCTGGTCGTTCGCGGCGACGCCGAGGTCGAGCGCGTGCTGCTCGACGACGGTCGGGCAGTGGGTGTGCAGGTCGCGGGGGAGCGGATCGACGCCGGGGAGGTCATCCTCTGCGCCGGCTCGCCGTACAGCCCGGCTCTGCTGCTGCGCTCGGGGATCGGCCCCGCCGACGAACTGCGCGCGGCCGGCGTCACGCCGCTCGTCGACCTGCCCGGCGTGGGCGCCGACGTGATCGACCAGCCCGGCGCGATCATCCTGGTGGTCCCCGAGCCGGACACGATCGGCGGCGACTGGCCGCGTACGCAGCTCATCGCCCGGCTCGCCGGCATCCCGGGTCACGAGGCCGACCAGGCGTTCTACCTGAGCCTGTTCACCGGCATGAGCACGTCGCGGGGCCCCGGCGCGGGTCTGGACCGGATCATCGGCGTCGACCAGGTCAACACCGTGATGATCGGCGACATGGCGATGGCCTCGCGCGGGCGCATCTCGGTGCGCGACGCCGACGGGACGAGCCCACCCGTTGTCGACCTCGGGTTCTACACCGCCGAGGGTGACCTGGCCCGGATGCGCGACGCGTACCGGCACGCGTGGGAGATCGCCAACCAGGCCGCCTTCACCAAGACGGTCGCCCGGTTCGCACTCGTCGACGACGCGGTGGTGGGCGACGACGACCAGCTCGACCACCTGCTGCGCGCCACCACGTACAGCCGGTTGAACCTGGTCGGCGGCGCGCGGATGGGCGCGGCCGACGACCCGGGCGCGGTAGTGGACGGGCGGTGCCGGGTGCGCGGCGTGGCCAACCTGCGGGTCGTCGACGCCAGCATCGTTCCGGTGCCGCTACGCGCGCCGGCCGCGTTGACCAGCATCATGATCGGCGAACGCGGGGCCGAGCTGATCGCGGGCTAGGGGTTTCGACACCCGCCCTAGCGGCGTAGCAGCGCCGACAGCGCGACGGCGGGGTTGCCCACCACCGCCCGCGCCACGGTGACGTAGCCGTCGAGCAGGCGTTCGGCGTCGGCCGGGGCGAGCCGTGGCGTGTGGAACAGCACCACGCGCAGGCCGTCGCCGCGCGGGGCGAGCGCCAGCTCGGTGCCGAAGCGGCTCCCGATCGCCTCGGGGACGAGCAACTCGAACTCGGTGTCGCCGACGCGTACGCGGTGGGACAGCTCGGCCATCATCTGGAACACCACGTCGTCGACCCGGCCGCCCAGGTTGGCGCTGCCGGTGGCGACGGCCTGGTAGGGCTGCTCCTGGTTGGCGAACGCGGCGGCGGTCGTCGCGTGGGTCGCCTGGAGCAGGGCCGCGAAGGTGGCGAACGGCGGCAGCCGGGTGCGCAGCACCACCATGTTGGCGCAGAACCCGACGGTGCGTTGGCTCTCCGGCCGGGCACGGTTGGCGAACAGCGAGGCGACGGCGAGGTCACCCTGCCCGGTGACCCGGTGCAGGACGGCGTAGTAGACGGCCAGGGCCACGGTGAACAGCGTCGTGCGGTGTCGCCGGGCCAGGGCGCGCAGCCCGTCGGCGACGTCGGCGTCGAGGTCCCGGGCCAGCACGCCAGGGGTGCCGTCCGGGGGCGGCTCGCGGTACGGCAGGCGCGGCAGCCGCAGCCCGGTCAGCTGAGCGCGCCAGAACTCGCGTTGCCGGTCCAGCTCGGTGCCGGCCAGCCGATCCTCCTGCCAGGTGACGAACTGCGGGTACTGCCAGCGCACCGGGGGCAGCTCGGCGTGCGCGTCGGCGTAGAGGGTGCGCAGCTCCTCGAAGAGCAGCCCGCACGACCACGCGTCGGTGACCAGGTGGTGCATGGTGAAGCACACGATCACCTCGTGGTCGCTGACCCGCCAGGCGGTGGCCCGGGTCGGCCACTGGGTGACGTCCACCCGGGTGGCCAGCTCGGTGGTGACGGCGGCGTCGGCGGCGGCGTGCGGATCCGGCTCGCCGCGCAGGTCGACGACCCGCAGCTCGACGGGTCGGGGGTCGTGCACGAGCTGGGACAGCCGTGGTCCGCGACCCACGACGGTGGTCCGCAGCGCCTCGTGCCGTGCGGTCAGCGCGGTGAGCGCCCGCTCCAGCGCGCTCAGGTCGACCGCGCCGGTGAGGCGGCACAGCAGCGGGCAGTTCAACGCCCCGTGGTCCGCCCGGTAGTGCTCGATGATGCCGAGCAGTCGCTGTCCCACGGAGGCCGGTACGGGTCGGGGGGCCACGCCACGACGGTACCGCCCGTCGTTGTATCTGTCATCAAGGGTCTGGCATCTTGTGTTCTCTCTCGGTACCTTGGGCGCATGTCTGGTCTGTCGGTGACCACCCCCGTGCGTGCGCAGCTGACGTGGCACTACGAGTCCGAGATGCCCCGGGTCCTCTCCCTGTACGAACGGGCCAAGAGCGCCCAGTGGAACGCCAGCACGGATGTCGACTGGTCGATCGAGGTGCCGTTCGGTGAGCCGCTGCCCGACGACTCCGCGTTCGCCATGGCGTCGTTCGAGGCGTCCCCGCTGGCGCGGCGCGGCCGGCCCATGTGGGACACGTTCCGCTGGGAACTCCAGTCGTGGATGGTGAGCCAGTTCCTGCACGGTGAGCAGGGTGCGCTGGTGGTCGCCGCGCGCCTGGTCGAGGTGGTGCCCGACCTCGACAGCAAGTACTACGCCGCGAGCCAGGCCGCCGACGAGGCCCGGCACGTCGAGGCGTTCTCCCGCTACCTGCGCGAGAAGGTGCCGCACCCGTACCCGATCAACCCGGCGCTGTCCGAGCTGATCGAGGACCTGCTCTCCGACTCCCGGTGGGACATCACCGCGCTGGGCATGCAGATCGTGGTCGAGGCCCTGGCGATGGCCGCGTTCCGGCTGGCCAACAGCACCTTCCACGACCGCCTCATCTGCGACATCACCCGCCTCGTAGCCCGCGACGAGGCCCGGCACGTGTCGTTCGGGGTGCTGTCGCTGGAGGGCATCTACCGCGAGATGACCAGCGCCGAACTCGCCGACCGCGAGGAGATGGTGCTCGACTCGGCGAGTCTCATGCGCCGCCGGTTCCTGCTCGAGGACGTCTGGGACCGCATCGAGGTCGACCGGGGCGAGGGCGTCGACTTCGCCGCCCACAACGAGCTGATGATCAAGTATCGGCAGGCCATCTTCGCCCGCGTGGTCACCGCGCTGGCCAACATCGGCCTGCTGACTCCCCGCGTCCGCGAGGGCCTGGAGCGGCTGGACCTCATCGGGTTCGCCGACCGCTCGATCCGCGTTCCCCGCGCCTGAGGAGTCGGGAGAAGACATGCCAGTGCCGACCACGCTGACCCTCGACGGCATGTGCGACGACGTCGCGTCGCTGCTCGACGAGCCGGTGTCGCCCGACGAGGATCTGCTGGAACGCGGGCTCGACTCGATCGGGCTGATGCGGCTCGCCGCCCGCTGGGCCGGCGCGGGTCTCACCTTCGCCCAGCTCATCGAGCAGCGCACCGTCCGGCAGTGGCACGCGCTGGCCCACCCGGCCTCGCCCGCCGACGAGCCGGCCGCCACCGCCACCGCCATCGACGACGAGGTGACGATCGACTCGGACGAGCCGTTCGCCCTGGCGACCATGCAGCACGCGTACTGGGTCGGGCGGGCCGGGGAGCAGGCCCTCGGCGGTGTGGGGGCGCACTTCTACAACGAGTTCGACGGCCGGCACGTGGACCCGGAGCGGCTGGACCGGGCCGTGAGAGCCCTGGTGCGACGCCACGACATGCTGCGCGCCCGTTTCCTCGACGACGGCCGGCAGCAGATCACCCCGGACGGCGCCTGGCCCGGCCTGACCGTGCACGACCTGCGTGACCTGCCGGCGTACGAGCGGGACCAGCGGCTCGCCGACCTGCGCGCCACCCTCTCGCACCGCACCCTGCGGGTGGACCGGGGCGAGGTGTTCGACATCCAGCTCTGCCTGCTGCCCGACGGGGCGAGCCGGGTGCACGTGGAGATCGAGATGCTGGTCGCCGACGCGCACAGTTTCCGGGTGCTCCTCGGCGACCTCGCCCATCTCTACCGCCGGCCCGACGAACCACTGCCACCCATCGGCTACAGCTATCCCGAGTATTTGGCCACCCACGAGCGGCGTCGGGCCGACGCCCGCGAGGCCGCCGCCGGCTACTGGCGCCAGCGGGTGCCCGACCTGCCCGGCGGGCCCGACCTGCCGGTGGCCGTGGCCCCCGAGCGGGTCAGCGGACACCGGGTGACCCGCCACCACCACTGGCTCTCCGGCGCCGACCGGGACCGCCTCGCCGCCCGCGCGCGCGAGTACGGCGTCACCCTGTCGATGGTGTTCCTGACGGCCTTCGCCGAGGTCCTGGCCGCCTGGAGCAGCCGGCAACGCTTCCTGCTCAACCTGCCGCTGTACGACCGGACGCCGTACCACCCGGACGTGCCGTCGCTCAGCGGGGACTTCACCAACCTGCTGCTGCTGGAGGTCGACGCCACCGACGAGGTGCCGTTCGTCGACCGCGCCCGACGCCTCGGCGAGCAGTTCGCCCGGGACGTGGCGCACAGCGCGTACTCCGGAGTGGACGTGCTGCGCGACCTGGCCCGCGCCCGCTCCGAGCAGGCCGTGCTCGCCCCGGTGGTGTTCACCAGCGCGCTCAGCCTCGGCGATCTGTTCGGCACCGACGTGCGGGAGTGCTTCGGCGACCCGGTGTGGACGTCGTCGCAGACCCCGCAGGTGTGGCTGGACAACCAGGTCACCGAGCGTGAGGGGGGCCTGTACCTCAACTGGGACGTGGTGGCGGAGCTGTTCCCGACAGGTGTGTCGGAGGCGATGTTCGCCGCGTACGTCCGGCTGTTGACCTGCCTGATCGACGGCGACTGGGTCGCGTCGCCGGGCGACCTGCTGCCGCAGGAGCAGCGGGCCGTGCGTGAGCGGGTGAACGCGACGGCCGCGCCGATCACGCCGGGTCCTCTGCACGACGGGTTCTTCGACACCGCGGCGCGGGAGCCGGGTCGGGTGGCGTTGTGCGGTGACGGGGTGGCGGTGTCCTACGGGGACCTGGCCGCTCGGGCGTTGACGCTGGCCGGGGCCCTGTCGCGGGCCGGAGTCGCGCCGGGTGACGCGGTCGGGGTGTGCCTGCCCAAGGGCGTCGACCAGGTCGTCGCGGTGCTCGGCGTGCTCGCCGCCGGTGGCGTGTACGTGCCGGTCGGCGTCGACCAGCCCGCCGCCCGGCGGGGCCGGATCTGGCAGCGCGCCGGCGTCCGGACTGTCGTTGGCGTCGACGGGCTCGACCCGGCCGGTGACGGCGGCCCGCCCCTGGACGGGTGCGTGCCCGGGGACGCGGCGTCGCTGGCGTACGTCATCTTCACCTCCGGCTCCACCGGCGAGCCCAAGGGCGTCGAGGTGCCACACTCCGCCGCCGGCACCACCATCGAGGCCATCCGCCAGCGGTTCGACATCGGCGCGGACGACCGGGTCCTGGCGGTGTCGGCGCTGGACTTCGACCTGTCGGTGTTCGACATCTTCGCGCTGCTCGGCGTCGGCGGGGCGGTCGTGCTGATCGGCGAGGAGCAGCGACGCGACGCGAATGCCTGGCGTCGGCTCGTCGACACGCACCGGGTCACCGTCTGGCAGTCGGTCCCCGCGCTGCTGGACATGCTGCTGACCGCCGCCGAGGCCGGCGGCGGGCTGGACCACCTCCGGCTCGCCCTGCTCGGCGGCGACTGGGTCGGTCTGGACCTGCGCGACCGCCTGGTGGCGCTGCGCCCGGACGCCCGGCTCGTCGCCCTGGGCGGCACCACCGAGACCGCCATCCACTCGACAGTCTTCGAGGTCGGCGAGGTGCCGGCGCACTGGCGGTCCATCCCGTACGGGGTTCCGCTGCCCAACCAGCGCTGCCGCGTGGTGGACGGGCGGGGGCGGGACTGTCCGGACTGGGTGGTGGGGGAGTTGTGGATCGGTGGGGCCGGGGTCGCGGCGGGCTACCGGGGCGATCCGGAGCGCACGGCGCAGCGGTTCGTGACCCATGACGGGGTGCGCTGGTATCGCACGGGTGACCTGGGTCGGTACTGGCCGGACGGGACCCTGGAGTTTCTGGGGCGGGCGGACTTCCAGGTCAAGATCCGGGGCCATCGCATCGAGTTGGGTGAGGTCGAGGCAACGCTGACCGACTGTCCCGGGGTACGCGAGGCCGTGGTGGTGGCCGTGGGCACCAGCATCCGCCGGCTCGCCGCCGCCGTCGTCCCCGAGGCGTCCGGCGTGGACCCGGAGACGGTACGGGCGTTCGTCGTCGACCGACTGCCCACGTACATGGTGCCCGAGCACGTCGCCGTGCTCGACGCGCTGCCGTTGAGCGGCAACGGCAAGATCGACCGGCCGGCGGTGGCACGACGGCTCGCCGAGGGCACCGGCCGGTCCACCGCGTTCGAGCCGCCCGTCGGACCGGTCGAGACGGCGCTGGCCACCCTCTGGGCCGACCTGCTCGGCGTGCCTACCGTCGGCCGCGCCGACAGCTTCTTCACCCTCGGCGGGGACAGCCTGCTCGCCACCCGCCTGCTCGGGCGGATGCGCTCGGCCGGCCTGGCCGGCGGACAACTGCGCCGCCTCTTCGCCGAGCCGACGCTCGCCGGGTTCGCCGCCGGCGTACGCCTCGACACGGGCGCCGCCCTGACCGGAACCTTCGTGGCCGACCCGGCGCACCGCCACGAGCCGTTCCCGCCGACCGACGTGCAGCGGGCGTACTGGATGGGCCGCAGCGGCGACTTCGCCCTCGGCGAGGTCGGCTCCCACTGGTACTGGGAGTTCGACGGCGAGAACGTCGACCTCGATCGACTCACCGCGGCCTGGAACCGCCTCGTTCGCCGGCACGAGATGCTGCGGGCCGTCTTCGACGCCGACGGACGTCAACGCGTCCAACCCGAGGTGCCCGACGTGACCATCGAGGTCGGCGAGGGCGAGGCCGCCCTCACCGACCTGCGCGAACGGCTGTCGCACCGGATCGCCGACCCGACCCGCTGGCCGCTGGTGGCCATCGAGGCAGTCCGGTACGGCGAGCGCCGCGTCCGGCTGGCGTTCAGCTTCGACTACATCGTGCTCGACGCGCTCAGCATCGTGACCGTCTTCGCCGAGCTGTCCGCCCTCTACGTCGACCTCGATGCGCCGCTGCGCCCGATCGGCGTGTCGTTCCGCGACTACGTCCTCACCGCCCGGCCCGACGAGGCGACAGTCGAGGCCGACAGGCGCTACTGGTCGGCGCAGGCCGCGCAGCTGCCCCCCGCGCCGCGGTTGCCGCTCGCCGTCGACCCGGACCGGGTGCGCGCCCCCCGCTTCGTCCGCCACGCGGCACGGCTCGGCCCCGCCGAGTGGACCGCCCTGGTCGACGCCGCCCGCGCCCACGGGGTCAGCCCGGCCGCCGTGCTCGCCACCGCGTACGCCGAGGTGCTCTCGGCCTTCAGCGCGCGGCCGGACCTCACCCTCAACCTGACCCTCTTCGACCGCCGCGAGGTGCACCCCGACATCGACCACGTGCTCGGCGACTTCACCTCGCTGCTGCTCGTCCCGCACCGTCCCGGCGCGGCCGACGACTTCCTGACCGTGGTACGTCGCCTCCAAGAGCGCATGTGGGACGGCATGGAACACAACGCCGTCTCCGCCATCTGGGTGCTGCGGGAGATCGCGCGGCGCACCGGCGCCCCCGCCGCCATGCCCGTCGTCTTCACCAGCGCGCTGGGCATCAGCGACGAGCTCGTCAGCATGGCGCTGCCGTTCGGCGAGCAGATCTGGGGCGCCTCGCAGACCCCGCAGGTGTGGCTGGACAACCAGGTCATGGAACGCGACGGTGGCCTCAGCATCAACTGGGACGTGGTGGCCGAGCTGTTCCCGCCCGACGTGGTGGAGACGATGTTCGCCGCGTACGTCGAGCTGCTGACCACCCTGGCGGCCGGAAACTGGGCGCGGCAGGTGCCGGTCGGGCTCCCCGCCGCGCAGCGGACCGTGCGTGAGCGGGTGAACGCGACCGCCGCGCCGATCACGCCGGGTCTGCTGCACGACGGGTTCTTTGCCTGCGCGGCCCGCCAGCCGGGTCGGGTGGCGTTGTGCGGTGACGGGGTGGCGGTGTCCTACGGGGACCTGGCCGCTCGGGCGTTGACGCTGGCCGGGGCGCTGACGCGCGCCGGGGTCGCGCCGGGTGACGCGGTGGGGGTGTGCCTGCCCAAGGGCGTCGACCAGGTCGTCGCGGTGCTCGGCGTGCTCGCCGCCGGTGGCGTGTACGTGCCGGTCGGCGTGGACCAGCCGTCGGTGCGCCGGGAGCGGATCCTCACCCGCGCCGACGTGAAGACCGTCGTCGGCGCGGACGGGCTCGACCCGGCCGGCGACGGCGGCCCGGCCCTGGACGGCTGCGTCCCGGTGGAGCCGGCGTCGCTGGCGTACGTCATCTTCACCTCCGGCTCCACCGGCGAGCCCAAGGGCGTCGAGGTGTCCCACGCGGCGGCCGTAAACACCATCGCGGCCGTCAACGACCGGCTGGGCCTCGGCCCGCACGACCGGGTCCTGGCCGTGTCGGCGCTGGACTTCGACCTGTCGGTGTACGACATCTTCGCGCTGCTCGGCGTCGGCGGGGCGGTGGTGCTGATCGGCGAGGAGCAGCGACGCGACGCCCGCGCCTGGCTGCGGCTCGTACGCGAGCACGACGTCACCATCTGGAACACCGTGCCCGCCCTGCTCGACATGCTGCTCACCGCCGCCGGCGACGAACCACTCGGCGCGTTGCGGCACGCTCTGGTCTCCGGCGACTGGGTCGGGCTGGACCTGCGGGACCGGCTGGTCGCCAGCCGACCGGACGCCCGGCTGACCGCCCTCGGCGGCGCCACCGAGGCGGGCATCTGGTCCAACGCGCTCGAGGTGGACGAGGTGCCGGCGCACTGGCGGTCCATCCCGTACGGCTTCCCGCTGCCCAACCAGCGCTACCGGGTCGTGGACGGGCGCGGGCGCGACTGCCCGGACTGGGTGGTGGGGGAGTTGTGGATCGGCGGGGCCGGGGTGGCGGCCGGCTACCGGGGCGATCCGGAGCGCACGGCGCAGCGGTTCGTGACGCACGACGGGGTGCGCTGGTATCGCACGGGTGACCTGGGTCGGTACTGGCCGGACGGGACCCTGGAGTTTCTGGGGCGGGCGGATTTCCAGGTCAAGATCCGGGGCCATCGCATCGAGTTGGGTGAGGTCGAGGCGGCTCTGACCGACTGTCCCGGCGTACGCGAGGCCGTGGTGGTGGCCGTGGGCACCACCACCCGCCGCCTCGCCGCAGCCGTCGTCCCCGAGCCGGGCGTCACCCTCGACCCGGCCGCCACCGGCGCGTTCGTCGTCGACCGGCTGCCCGCGTACATGGTGCCCGAGCACGTCGCCGTGCTCGACGCGCTGCCGTTGAGCGGCAACGGCAAGATCGACCGGACGGCGGTGGCAACCCTGCTCGCCGGCGGCGACAGCGGACCGGCCGACGAGCCACCCCACGCCGGCCTGGAGAGCGACCTCGGCGCGCTCTGGGCCGAGCTGCTGAACTGTCCCGTTCCCGGCCGCACCCGCAACTTCTTCAGCCTCGGCGGGGACAGCCTGCTCGCCACCCGCCTGCTGGCCGCGCTGCGCGAACGCTACGGCGTCGACCTGCCGATGCGGGGCCTGCTCGACCGACCAACCATCGCGGACCTGGCCACCGCCGTGCAGCACGCCGCCGGCACGTACGAGGAAGGGGCCATATGAACGGGCAGGACCTCATCGCCGAGCTGGCGCAGGTCGGTGTGCAGCTCTGGGAGGAAGACGGCCAGCTCCGCTTCCGGGCCCCCACCGGCGTTCTCACCGACCAGCGCCGCGCCGCGCTCCGCCAGCACAAGGAGCAGGTGCTGGCCGTGCTGCGCGACGCCGCCGCGCCCACCGCGGTGCCGCACCCCGAGCAGCGGTACGAGCCGTTCCCGCTCACCGACGTGCAGAGCGCGTACCTGCTCGGGCGGGGCGACTCGTTCGCCTACGGCGGCGTCGGCTGCCACGGCTACGGCGAGCTGACGTTCACCGACCTGGACGTGGACCGGCTGGAACGCGCCTGGCACGAGGTCGTCGCCCGCCACGACATGCTGCGGGCCGTCGTCAACCGCGACGGCTCCCAGCAGGTACGACCCGACGTGCCGGCGTACCGCGTCGAGGTGCGCGACGCCGACGCGGCCGGCCTCGACGACGCGGTGGCCGCCACCCGGGCGGAGCTGGACCACCGCCGGTACGACCCGCAGCAGTGGCCGCTGTTCGCGTTGCGGGTGACCCGCGGCCCGCACCGCAGCGTCCTGCACTTCTCGATCGACTTTCTGATCTGCGACTTCGTCAGCATCAACATCCTGCTCGACGAGCTGGGCCGCCGCTACGCCGGCGACCCGCCCACCGACGAGCTGACCCTGACGTTCCGCGACCACCTGCTGGCCACCGAACCGCTGCGCGGCGGCCCCCGCCACGACGCCGACCGGGACTGGTGGCTGGCCCGGCTCGACGACCTGCCCCCGGCGCCGGAGCTGCCGCTGCGCGGCGACGCCACGGCCGCGCCACCCCGCTTCCGTCGCCTCGACCTGCGGCTCGACCCGACCGAGTGGGCCGGGTTGCGTCAGCGCGCCGGGCAGCACGGCATCAGCCCGTCGGGCGCGGTGCTCGCCGCGTACGTCGAGGTGATCGCCGCGTGGAGCGTGCACCCGCGCTTCACCGTCGACGTCACCCTGCTCAACCGGACGCCGACGCACCCGCAGGTGGACCGGATCGTCGGCGACTTCACCTCCGTCAGCCTGCTCGCCGTGGAGCAGAGCCCGGACGCGCCGGTGCAGGAGCGGGCCAAGCGCATCCAGGCGCAGCTCTGGTCCGACCTGGACCACCGCCGGTTCTCCGGCGTCGACGTCGTCCGCGAACTGGCCCGCCGTCGGGGCGCCGACGCCGCGCTGATGCCCATCGTCTTCACCAGCGCCATCGGGCTCGGCGGCGATACCGGCGTGGAGGGCTTCGGCGAGCTGGGCTACGGCATCAGCCAGACCCCGCAGGTCTGGATCGACTGCCAGAACATCGAACGCTCCGGTGGGCTGGCCACCAACTGGGACGTCCGCGAGGGCGTCCTGCCCGACGGGGTGGTCGACGAGATGTTCGCCGCGTACACCGCGTTGCTGCGCCGGCTGGCGGCCACCGACGAGGCGTGGGAGGAGCTGGCCCCGGTGGCGCTGCCCGAGGCGAGCGCCCGCCGCCGCGCCGAGGTCAACGACACCGCCGCGCAGCTGCCCGACGGGCTGCTGCACGAGGGGGTGCTCGCCCAGGCGCTGCGAACCCCGGACCGGGTGGCCGTGGTGGCCGCCGACGGCACCCTCACCTACCGGCAGCTCACCGGCCGTGCCACAGCGGTGGCCGCGCGGCTGACCGAGACCGGCTGCCGGCCCGGGGACCTGGTCGCGGTGGTCGCAGACAAGGGCTGGCGGCAGGTGGTAGCGGTGTTCGGCGCCCTGCTGGCCGGTGGGGCGTACGTGCCTGTCGACACCAATCAGCCGCCCGTGCGCCGTGACCTGATCCTCGATGGCGCGGGGATCCGGCACGTCCTCACCGAGGCGTACCGGGTGGACGGCGACTGGCCGGCGGAGGTGACACCGATCGCGGTGGACGACCTGGACGGGCCCGCGCCGACGGCCCTGCCGGCCCGCGCTGTCGGCCCGGACGACCACGCGTACGTCATCCACACCTCCGGCTCGACCGGCACCCCGAAGGGCGTGGTGATCACCCACCGGGCGGCCCTGAACACCGTGGCGGACATCAACACCCGCTTCGACGTGACGCCGGACGACCGGGTCCTCGGCCTGGCCAGCCTGGGCTTCGACCTGTCGGTCTACGACCTGTTCGGCCCGCCGGCGGTCGGCGCGGCGCTGGTGCTGCCCGCACCGCAGCGCCGGGGCGACCCGACCCACTGGGCCGAGCTGGTGGCCGAGAACGAGGTCACCATCTGGAACTCGGTGCCGGCGCAGATGCAGATGCTCGCCGACTATCTCGCCGCCGCGCCGATGGTCCGGGTCCCCTCGTTGCGGCTGGCCCTGCTCAGCGGCGACTGGATCCCGGTCACCCTGCCGGACCAGATCCGCGAGCTCGTCCCCGGTCTGGCGGTGGTCAGCCTCGGCGGCGCGACCGAGGCCGCCATCTGGTCGATCATCCACCCGATCGGGCGGGTCGATCCATCGTGGCGCAGCATCCCGTACGGGGTGCCGCTGACCAACCAGACCTGGCACGTCCGCGACGCCGCGCTGCGGCCTCGCCCGGACTGGGTCGCCGGGGAGCTGTACATCGGCGGGGCCGGGCTGGCGCTGGGCTACCTCGGCGACGAGGCGCGCACCGCCGAGCGGTTCGTCACCGACCCGTCCAGCGGCGAGCGGTTGTACCGCACCGGCGACCTGGGCCGCTACCTGCCCGACGGCACGATCGAGTTCCTCGGCCGGGAGGACTTCCAGGTCAAGATCCGCGGTCACCGGATCGAGCTGGCCGAGGTCGAGTCGGCGCTTCTGGCGCACCCGGGCGTGGGCGGGGCGATCGCCGTGGTCGACGGCGACCGTCCACTGGAGAGACGACTGGCCGCCGTCGTACGGCCCGCCGCCGTCGAGCCCGGCCCCGGGCAGCCGGTCGACCCGGCCGGGCCCATCGCGGCCGGGTCCGCGCTCGTCGCCGGCACCGACCTGGGCGCGTACGCGGCGTACCTGCACGAGCTGGACCAGCTCGGCCTCGCCGCCATGCTGGACACCCTGCGCGCCGCAGGTCTCGCGCTCGATGACCGCCTGCACCGCCTGGACGAGATGTACGCCGCCACCCGCGTCGCACCCCGGCACCGCCGGCTGCTGCGCCGCTGGCTGCGGGCACTCACCGACAGCGGGGTGCTGCGCCACGACGACGACGGCTACCGGCTTATCGGCGGGCCACCGCCGGCCGCACGGGCCTGGGACGCGGTGGCCGAGCGGGCGGCGGCGGTCGGGGAGTCCCCCGAGCTGGTCCGCTACTTCCAGGCCAGCGCCGCCGCGCTGCCGGCGCTGCTGCGCGGCGACGAGGACCCCCTCGCGCTGCTCTTTCCCGGTGGTGAGCTGGAGGTGTCGGACAACCTCTACGCCGACGCCCTGTTCAACAGGTGGGCCAACGCGGTCGCGGCGGCGACCGTCCGGTCACTGGCCGAGCGGCTGGACGGGCCGGTGCGGGTCGTCGAGGTCGGCGCCGGGTCCGGCGGTACGACCGCGGCCGTGCTCGACGCACTGGACGGTCTCGACGTCGACTACCTCTACACCGACCTGTCGGCGTTCTTCCTCGGCGCCGGCCGGCAACGCTTCGCCGACCGGCCGGGGCTGCGTTTCGCACAGCTCGACCTCGACGCCGACCTGGCCGGGCAGGGGATGGCGCCGAACAGCGCCGACATCGTGATCGCCGGCGACGTCCTGCACGCCACCCGGGACGTGCCGGCCACCCTCGCGCGGCTGCGCGGGCTGCTCGCCCCCGGCGGGCACCTGGTGCTGCTGGAGATGACCCGGGAGCACTACCAGATCATGACGTCGCTGGAGCTGCTGGTGCGGCTCGACGACGACCTGGGCGACTTCGCCGACCTGCGCCACGGCACCGACCGCACGTTCCTCACCGGCGACGAGTGGCGTGATCTGCTCGCCGCCGCCGGGGCGTCGCCCGTACTCGACCTGCCGCCGGCCGCCGACCCGATGGCCGGGCTGGGCATGCGGATCATCGCCGCGCGGGTGAAGGCCGACCGGCGGCGGGTGGTGCCCGACGAACTGCGGGAGCACCTGGCCGAACGGCTGCCCGACTACATGATCCCGAGCGTGGTGCAGGTGGTCGACGAGCTGCCCCGCACGGCCAACGGCAAGCTGGACCGGGCGGGCGTACGCGCACTGGTGACGGCCACGACGGCCGGTCCCGAGGCGACCGCCACCGCCCCGCTCACCGAGGTGGAGGAGCAGATCGCGGCCGTCTGGGCCGACGTGCTGCGGGTGGAACGGGTCGGGCGGGACGCGGACTTCTTCGCCCTCGGCGGTGACTCCCTGCTCGCCGCGAAACTCGCCGGTCAGCTCGCCGAACGGGTGCCGGCCGCCGCCGACGTGTTCTTCGACGAGCTGCTGCGCCGGATCCTGGAGCACCCGACCGTCGCGGACCTGGCCGATCACCTGGCCGCCGTCGGCGGCGTCCGACCCGACGAGGAGCCGGCCGTCAGCGACAGCGGCGAGGTGGTGACGCTGGCCGGTGCGGGCCCGGCGCGTTACGTGCTGGTGCACGACGGCAGCGGCAGCCTCGACTCCTACGCCGGGCTGGCCGAGGGACTGGCCGCCGGCGGGGCCGTGTGCGGGATCGTCGACGGTGGCCTGCACCGGTACGCGGGGCTCGACCCGGCGCCGCTTGTGCAACGCCTCGCCGCCGACTACGCGACCGCGCTGGCCGAGCACGTGTCGGCCGGGGAGCTGACGCTTGTGGGCCGGGGTGCGGCCGGGGTGCTGGCGTTGGAGCTGGCCCGGCAGCTCACCGAGTCCGGGGTGGACGTCGTCACCCTGGTGATCGCCGACCCGGTCGACGGCGACGGCTACGGCAGCTCCCCGTACGCGGGTGACGTCACGGTGCTGTGCGCGGCGGAGCCGGACCCGACGAGCGTCGACTGGTGGCGTGACGTGTGCCTGGGCGAGCTGACCGTCCGGCGGGTGCCGGACGATCCGGGCGAGTGGGCCGGCCCGATCGCCGGGGACGGCTGACGTGGCCGCGACGATCGCCCTGGTGGGCGCCACCGGCGGGGTGGGCCGGCACGCCCTGGCCCACCTCCTGGCCTGGGGCGTGGACGTCGTCCGCGCCGGCGCCCGCGACCCGGGCCGGCTCGACGGCGACAACCCGCGCGTCCAGGTGCGGGCGGTGGACGTCACCGACCCGGCGAGCCTGGACGCGTTCTGCGCCGGCTGCCACACGGTCGTCAACTGCGCCGGACCGGCGGCCTCGATCGGCGACGCGGTGGCCCGCGCGGCGGCCCGCTGCGGCGCCGGCTACGTCGACGCGGCCGGCGACGACCCGCTGCACGCGGCCGTGTCCGCCCTGCCCGGGGCCGCCGACCGGGTCGCGCTGCTCTCCGCCGGCCTGATGCCCGGCCTGTCCGGGCTGCTGCCCGCCCACCTGGCCGCGCTGACGCCGGGGGCGCGGCGGATGACCGGGTACGTCGGGGGTCGCGACGGGTTCACGCCCGGCGCCGCCCTGGACTTCCTCGCCGCCGGCACCGTCGAGTACGGCGAGCCGTCGGCCGCGTGGCGCGACGGCGCGCGACGCAGCCGCGCCCTCGCCGCCCAGGCGGATGTGCCGGTGCCGTTCTTCGACGAGCCGGTGCTGGTGCAGCCGTACCTGAGCACCGAGACCGAGCGGGTCGCCCGCCGGCTCGGCCTCACCGACGTCGACTGGTGGTCGGCGTTCGCCGGCAGTCGGCTGCCGGCGGCGCTCGCCGCGGGCGCCCGCCGGGCGCGCGACGGCGCGTCGGCGGCGCAGCTCGCCGACGCGGCCGCCGAGCTGTGCCGGGCGGCCGAGCTGGACACCTTCGGTCGGCCCCGCTACCAGGTGCTGGTCGTCGAGCTGGCCGGCCCGGCGGGCGCGCGCGTGCTGGCCTGCCGGGGGACTGGCGCGAACGCGCTCACCGGCGCGGCGGTCGCCCTCGGCGCCCTGGCGGTCGCCGCCGGTGACGTGCCACCGGGCGTGCACCACCTGGCTGAGGCGGTGGACCCGGCGTGGGCGGTGGACGTGCTGCGCACGAGTCCGGCGGTCACGTCGCTGCGCGTCGAGGACGGCCCGCTGGGGTCGTACGACCTGATCGAGGAGGGGGTGGCGTGAAACCGAGAGTGCTGGTAGCTGGCACCAAGTTCGGCCAGGTGTACCTGCAGGCGTTCCGGCAGCCGGACTTCCCGTTCGAGCTGGCCGGGATCCTCGCCGGGGGCAGCGCCCGGTCGGTGGCCTGCGCGCGGCACTACGGGGTGCCGCTGTGGACCGACGTCGCCCAGGTGCCCGAGGACGTGACGCTGGCCTGCGTGGTCATCCGTGGTGGCCTGCTGGGCGGGCCGGGCGGCGAGGTGGCCCGGGCGCTGATGCAGCGGGGCCTGCACGTGTTGCAGGAGCATCCGTTGCACCACGACGAGCTGGTCGAGTGCCTGCGCACCGCCGGCCGGGCCGGGGTCGTCTACCACCTGAACTCGTTCTACGTGCACACCGCGCCGGTGCGCCGGTTCCTCGCCGCCGCCCGGGCGTTGCTGGCCCGCCAGCCGGCCCGGTACGTCGACGCGGCCTGCGGCTTCCAGGTCGCGTACGCGCTGCTGGACATCCTCGGTCAGGCCCTCGGCGGCGTCCGGCCGTGGGGCCTGGGCCCGGCGGTCGAGCTGCCCGAGCAGGTACGCCGGCTGTCCCGGGTGGACGTGCCGTTCCGCAGCCTCGACGGGGTGCTCGCCGGTGTGCCGCTGACCCTGCGGGTGCAGAACCAGATGGACCCGGCGGACCCGGACAACTACGCGCACCTGCTGCACCGGGTGACCATCGGCACCGAGGCCGGCAACCTGACCCTGGTCGGCACGCACGGGCCCACGGTGTGGAGCCCCCGGCCGGACTTCCCGCAGCAGGTGCAGGACCGGGGGGTGGGCCGGCCGCACTTCGCCGACGGCGACGGCGACGAACCGGACCACCTGGACGTGCCGAGCGCGCAGCCGCTGGCCGACGCGGTGGCGCCCAGCTACCGCCGCGTGTTCGAGGAGGTCTGGCCGGCCGGCGTCGGGTACGCGTTGGGCAACCTGCACGCCGCGGCGCTGGGCGGGAGGAAGCTGGCCCGCCACGGCCAGTACCACCTGAGCCTGTGCCAGCTGTGGCAGGACGTCACGGCCCGGCTGGGGCCACCCGAGCTG
Source organism: Micromonospora sp. DT63 (assembly GCF_049841615.1). Classification (NCBI taxonomy): domain Bacteria; kingdom Bacillati; phylum Actinomycetota; class Actinomycetes; order Micromonosporales; family Micromonosporaceae; genus Micromonospora; species Micromonospora sp. DT63. The sequence continues at coordinate 340,942 of NZ_JBNCKQ010000001.1, forward strand.
GTGCACTCCGTACCGCCGAAGATGTTCGTGGCGTCCGACGTGGCCGAGCTGGCCGGCGCGGCGGCCGGGGCGGTCGACCCGCCGGTCGGCGCGGCGCCGCAGCGGATCGGCGCGCGCCCGTGACCCCCGTCGCGCGGACGTGGCTGCGCTGCTTCCGGCCGCTGCGCTGGCCCGGGCTGCGCCTGGTCTGCTTCCCGCACGCCGGCGGCAACGCCGCGTTCTACAGGTCCTGGTCGGCGCAGGTGCCCGACGACGTCGAGGTGCACGGCGTGCAGTACCCGGGCCGGATGGACCGGTCGGGCGAGCCGTTCGCGGCCGACCTGCCGAGCCTGGCCGACGGTGTCGCGCAGGCGGTCCGGGCCCTGCCGGCGGACGCGCCGGTGGTCCTGTTCGGGCACAGCCTCGGCGCGTCGGTGGCGTACGAGACGGCCCGCCGGTTGGAGGGGCCCGGCAGCGTGCTGCGGGCGCTTGTCGTGTCCGGTCGCCCCGGGCCGGGTCGGCTGCGCGCCACGAGCGTGCACCTCGCCGACGACGACACGCTGTGGGCGGAGACCGGCCGCCTCGGCGGCACCGGCCGCGAGGCTCTCGACCACGAAGGGGTACGCGCCATCGCGCTGCCGGTGCTGCGCGCCGACTACCGGATCGCCGAGACGTACCGCCCGCAGCCACCCGTGCCGCTGCGCGCGCCGGTGCTGGCCTGCGTCGGCACGGACGACCCCGAGGTCACCGCCGACGAGGCCGGCGACTGGGCGGCGCGCACCCGGGGCGGGTTCACCCTGCACACCTTCCCCGGCGGGCACTTCTACCTGCTGGCACGCCGCAACCAGCTCATCGACACCATCCTGCGCGCCACGCACCGCAGCCCGGTGCCCACCTGGTCGGCGGCCGGCCCGTGATCCCGGCGAGCGTGCACTACCACCGCGCCCGGGACCTCGCCGAGGCGCTGGAGCTGCGCCAGGCGTACGGCGACCAGCTGCGGCCACTGGCCGGCGGGCAGTCGCTGCTGCCGGCGCTCAAGCTGCGCCGCGACCGCGTCGACACCCTGCTGGACCTTGGCCGGGTCACCGAGCTGTCGTACGTGGCGTACCGCGACGACCACTTGGCCGTCGGCGCGCTGACCCGCTATCACCGGCTGCTGGATGACCCGCTGGTCGACAGGCACGCCCCGCTGCTGGCGGTGGCGGCCGCGGCGGTCGGTGACCCGCAGGTGCGACACCTGGGCACCGTGGGTGGGGCGCTGGCGCAGGCCGACCCGGCCGCGGACGTGCCGCTGGCCCTGGTCGCGCTGGACGCCGTGGTGGTGCTGCGCAGCGCGACGGGCGTACGGCAGGTGCCCGTCGCCGAGCTGGCCGTCGCGCCGGGTGTGACGGTCTGTCGGCCCGACGAACTCGTCACCGAGGTCCGGGTGCCGCTGCCCGGCCCGGCGCGGTGGCGCTACCTGACGTTCGCCCGGCCGGCGTTGGAGTGGTCGCTGGTGGCCGTCGCCGTCGCCGACTCCCGGGTGGCGCTGGCCGGGATGGGTCCGACCATCCGGCGCGCGTACGGGGTCGAGTCGGCCCTCGCGCAGGGCGCCGGTGTCGCGGTCGCGGCGGCGCGGGCCGACGAGGGGTGCGACCCGCCCGACGACGCGCGGGCCTCGGTCGCGTACCGGCGGCACCTCAGCCGGGTGCTGGTGGCCCGTGCCCTGACCGATCCCGGCACCACGGTGGAGGAACCACGATGAGCATCGACGCCCGGCCCGGCACGACTACCGTCGCCGTCAGCGTCACCGTCAACGGCCGCCCGGAGAGCCGCCGGGTGCCGGCGCGCACCCTGCTGGTGCACCTGCTGCGCGAGGAGTTGGGGCTGACCGCCGCGACGGTGGGCTGCGACACCTCCTCCTGCGGCGCCTGCACCGTGCTGTTCGACGGACGGTCGGTCAAGTCGTGCACCCTGCTGGCCGCGCAGGCCGACGGCGCCGACATCCGTACCGCCGAGGGGCTCGCCGACGGCGACCGGCTGCACCCGGTGCAGGAGGCGTTCCGGGAGCACCACGCCCTGCAGTGCGGCTTCTGCACCCCGGGGATGGTCCTCGCGGTGGTGAGCCTGCTTGCGGAGAACCCGGGGCCGCTCACCGAGCACGACGTGCGGCACGCCCTCAAGGGCAACCTGTGCCGCTGCACCGGCTACCACAACATCGTCCGTGCCGTGCTCGCCCTCGACGGGGCCCGACAGGCCGGCTGACCGCCAGAGATCGGAAGGGAGGCCGACCATGTCGGCGCGTTACGTACTCGGGGTGAACATCGGCTTCCACGACTCCAGCGCCGCGCTGGTCCGCGACGGCGCGCTCTGCGCCCTGGTCGAGCAGGAGCGGGTCAGCCGCCGCAAGCACGCGGTGGGCCAGCCGCCCGCCGAGGCGATCGCCGCGTGCCTGGCGATGGCGGGTATCAGCCCGCAGGAGGTGGACACCGTCGCCATCGGCTGGGACTTCCGGGACATCCCGCTGGGCCGCAACCGTCGGTTCACCACCGAGGGGCTGCGGGCCATGCTCTTTCCCGACGACGAGGGCCTGACCATGCCGGCGGTCCGCTGGGTGCCGCACCACGTCGCGCACGCGGCCAGCGCGGCGTACAGCTGCGACTGCGACGAGGCGGCGGTCCTGGTCCTCGACGGTGCCGGCGAGACGCAGTCGACCTCGATCGGCAGGTATGCCGACGGCGAGATCGAGATCCTGCGCGAGTGGCCCGTGGAGCAGTCGCTGGGCTTCTACTACAACGCCGCCGCCGAGTGGGCCGGGCTGGGCTACTGGGGCACCGGCAAGCTGATGGGCCTCGCCGCCTACGGCAGGCCCGGTCCCGGTGCGCCGGTGCGTGGAGTTCCCGGCGGGTACGAGCTGGTCCGCGGCACACCCACCGCCGAGGTCCCCACCCGACGTGCCGCGACGCTCGGCCCGCTGATGGCCTACTACCCGGCCGTCGCCGAGTCACTCAAACCCGAGTTCGGCAAGCTGTTCCCGTACGCGCCGCGCACCGGCGAGGAACCCATCGCGTACGCGGACTTCGCCGCGACGATCCAGCAGGGGCTGGAGGAGACGGTGCTGTCCCTGGCCGCGGATCTGCGTCGACGGGTCGACACGCCGGTCCTGGCGCTCGCCGGTGGGGTGGCGATGAACTGCACGATGATCGGCGTGCTGGTGCGCAGTGGACTCTTCGACCGGGTCTACGTCCCGCCGGTGCCCACCGACGCGGGGGTGTCCCTGGGGGCGGCGCTGGTAGCGGCGCGGGAGTGCGGGGAGTTCACGCCCACCCGCCTCGACCACGCGTACTGGGGTCAGCCGATCACCACCGAGGCCGGCGAGGCGGCCGCCGCGCGCGCCGGCATGGCCCACCGCCGCCTCGGCGACGACGACCTGGCCCGCTGCGTCGCCGGGGAACTCGCCCGGGGCCGGATCGTGGGCTGGGCGCGCGGCCGGGGTGAGATCGGGCAGCGGGCGCTCGGCGCGCGCAGCCTGCTGGCCGATCCGCGAGCCCGGCGCAACCTGGAACGGCTCAACGTGCTCAAGGGCCGGGAGATGTGGCGTCCGGTGGCGCCCAGCATCCTCGCCGAGCACATCTCGGAGCTGATCGAGGGGCCGGTCGGGGAACCGTCGAGGTTCATGCTGGCCGCCGCGTCGCTGCGCCCGGACGCCCGGCTGCGGGTTCCGGCGGTGGCCCACGTGGACGGCTCCGCCCGCCCGCAGACCGTGCACCGCGACACCAACCCCGGCTACTGGGCGCTGATCGAGCAGTTCCGGCAGCTCACCGGCGTACCCGCGGTGGTCAACACGTCGTTCAACCTGGCCGGTGACCCGATCGTGAACTCGGCAGCCGACGCGGTCGACACCTTCGTCCGGGCCAAGGAGATCGACCTGCTGGTGCTCGGCGACGCGGTGGTGGCCCGCAGCGAGGCAGACCTGCCGGCGTGACGTGCGTGGGGCCGCCCGACCGGGCGGCCCCACGCCCTCCACCCCCACGCGATCTTGCAGTTTCTGTCGCGGATATGCGCGGAATACCCCGGATGTCGAGGCAGAAAGTGCAAGATCGCGGGGTGGAGGCAGGGTCAGGCGCGGGTCGTTCGGCGGTCGCGCCGCCACACCTGGCGGAGCCGGTCGACGAAGAAGTCCCGGTTCACCCAGTAGAACTCCAGCCAGATGTTGTCCGGATCGCGCAGCCAGATCTGGGATCCCGCCTCGTGCTTGGAGGTGGTGATGCCGGAGTGCGCGACGCCGACGGCGTCCAGGTGGGTCACCCACTCGTCCAGGTCGGCGCGCTCGGGCACGTGGTAGGCCAGGTGGTGCAGTCCCGGACGCCGCTCGTCGAAGCGGTCGGCGTCGACGTCACCCTCGGCCTGGCCCTCGACGCAGCCCAGGACCACCGACGCGAACGACGCGGTGTGCAGCAGGGTGCGGAAGCGGAAGCCGGACTCGGGTGGCGTGACGTCGTTGACCACCACCATCTCGAACACCGAGCAGTAGAACGCGGTGCTGCGTTCCAGGTCGACGACTGTGAGGTTGATGTGGTTGCGGCCGTCCAGGCGTGGCATCGCCGGTCCCCTCAGGCCGTCCGGCCGGCCGTCGCGACGGCCGGCCGTCGCGACGGCCGGCCGGACGGTGCCCCGGTCTCCGTCGGGCGCGGGCACCGCAGGCACGGCCTCCAGGACCGACATCGACGAGGTCGGCGTGATCCGCGACAGCCGGAACCCGGCGTCGTCGAGCAGCGCGCGGAACTCCGGCTCGGTACGGGTCCGCCCGCCGAACAGCGCGAGTGCCTTGACGTCCATCACCTTGCCGGTGTCGTCGTGGTTGCCGTAGCGGCTCACCGACTCGACGATGACCAGCCGGCTGTCGGGCCGGGCGGCGGCGCGGACGTTACGCAGGATCGCGGCGGCCTGCTCGTCCGGCCAGTCGTGAATGATCGTCTTGAGCAGGTACACGTCGGCGCCCTCGGGCAGCGGGTCGAAGAAGCTGCCGCGGCGGACCTCGCACCGGTCGGCGACACCCGCGCGGGCCAGCACGGCCGGCGCCTCGGCCACCACGTGCGGCAGGTCGAGCAGGATCGCGCGCAGCTCCCGGTGGCGGGCGAGCAGGCCGGCGACGAAGGTGCCGTGCCCGCTGCCCACGTCCACAAGGGTCCGGGCCGTGCCCAGGTCCAGCGCCGGCGCCACGGTGCGCAGCACGAACGGGTTGACGCTCTCGGCCGACCGCTCGAACCGGACGCACTCGTAGGGGTGCTCGGCGAAGTGGTCGTAGTAGCGCGTGCCGCCGTGCACGTGCCCGAACGCGGTCTCGCCGGTGCGCAGGCTGTGCGTCAGCCGCGCCCACGAGTAGATGTCCGGCGGCATGAGGGGGAAGCACTCGCGTACCGAGAAGGGGTGGTCGCTGCGCAGCGGCTCGGCCAGTGGGGTGAGCCCGAAGACCTCGGGAGTGACCTCGGTGAAGATGCCCCGGCCGGCGAGCGCGCGCAGGCCACGGGTCAACGCGCCGGGGTCGGCGCCGACGCGCCGGGCCAGCACGTCGACAGGCAACGGACCCTCGATGAGCTGGTCGGCGACCGCGAGGTCACACATGACCCGGATGGTGAACGGAACGATGTAGTCGGCCAGTTCGGTGAGGCGGGTGACCGACGCGAGGTCGATGCGAGGCGTCACGGGCATGTTCGTACGGTATCCGGTCGAGCGTTGCGATACCAGATAGCATACGAGACACTTGATACGTGCATCTGAACCTGTTCACCCAGTGTTCGCCGTCACCGCAGTTCAAGGGGTTCTGGCGGCACCCCGCCGACCGCAGCGCCACCGGCTACCGCGATCTCGGCTACTGGGTCGAGCTGGGTCGCCGGCTGGAGGCCGCCTGCCTGGACGCGCTCTTCTTCGCCGACGTGCACGGCACCTACGACGTCTACCAGGGCTCCTGGAAGGCCGCCGTGCGGCACGCGGTGCAGATCCCGTCGATCGACCCGCTGCTGGTGCTGCCGGCGATCGCGGCAACCACCTCCCGGCTGGGCCTCGCCGTCACCTACTCGACGACGTACCACGCCCCGTACGAGTGCGCCCGGGTGTTCAGCTCGCTGGACCACCTCACCGGCGGGCGGGTGGCCTGGAACATCGTCACCTCGTATCTGCGGTCCGCGTCCGCGAACGGGCTCGGCTCGTACCTGGACCACGACGAGCGCTACGACCGGGCCGACGAGTACGTCGAGGTGGCCCGGCGGCTGTGGGAGGAGAGCTGGGACGACGACGCGGTCCGGCGCGACGTCGCGGCGAACGTCTTCACCGACCCGGACCGGGTGCGCGAGATCGGCCACGAGGGACGCTGGTTCTCCGTGCGGGGCCCGCACCAGTGCGAACCGTCGCCGCAGCGCACCCCGGTGCTCTACCAGGCCGGGGCGTCCGGGCGGGGCATGACCTTCGCGGCCCGGCACGCCGAGGTGGTCTTCCTGACCATGGCGGACCCGGCCAGCGGAGCCTCGCAGGTGGCCCGGCTGCGCGCCGAGGTGGCCGCACACGGCCGTGACCCGCGCTCGGTCAAGGCGTTGCAGGGCAGCATGGTGATGATCGCGCCGACCCGGGCCGAGGCCCGCCGGCGGGCCGAGGAGTACGTGGCGCTGTGGAGTGGCGAGGGCCAGCTCGCCAAGTGGTGTGGCTGGATGGACGTGGACCTCGCGGCGTACCCGGACGAGACGCCGGTGGCGGAGATCGCCGGGCAGGGCAGCCAGAGCTTCGTCGGTTTCCTGCGCCGGCTCGGACCCGAGCGCACCTGGACCGTCGGCGACGTGCGCTACCTGGTGGCGACCGCCCGCCGGCCCCGCACCGGGGCGCCGGTGACCCTCTTCGGCACCGTCGAGCAGGTCGCCGACCGGATGGAGGAGTGGTGCGCGGTGGCCGACGTGGACGGTTTCAACCTGATCCCGTGCCCGACGACCCAGGGCATCGACGACATCTGCGACCTGCTGGTGCCGGAGTTGCAGCGCCGAGGACTGTTCCGCACCGCGTACGACCCGGCGGAGCGGACGCTGCGGGAGCGCTACTTCGGCGCGGGCGCCTCCGTGCCGGCCCGGGTGCCGGCCCGGGACCCGCAGGCGCCGGCCGAACCCGCGCCGGCGCGCGGCTGACCCGCCGAGTTCACGGCCAGTTCGGACCCGCGGAAGGCAGGGTCGCCAGCTGTCGCGCCGTCAGAACATCGTGGTGTCGACGTCCGCGCCGGCCAGCAGCGCGCCGACCGTGGCGTAGCTGTCGCGGCTGTTGACGAAGTGCTGCGTAGCGGTGTTGATGTCGCGCAGCCGCCGTTGCAGCGGCGACGAGTCGAACACCGTCGACGCCCCGGCCAGCGCGTACGCCGTCTGCACGGCCTGGAGCGCGGTGGCCGTGACCTGCGTCGCGGTGGCCCGCAGGCAGGCGCGGTCCAGCGCGCTGAGCACCTCGCCGCGGCGCGCGGTCTCCCAGGCCCCGGTCGCCTCGCGGTGCAGCAGCGCCCGGGCCGCGCGCAGGGCCACGTGGGCCTCGCCCAGCCGGTCGTGGAACACCGGGGAGTCCGCCAGCGAGCGGGTGCTGAACGTCCGGCGGCGGCCGGCGGCGGCGTGTGCCGCCGCGTCGTGCACGGCCCCCTGGGCGATGCCGAGGTCGACGGCGGCGATGAGCAGCCCGGCCTGGGCGATGCGAAAGACCGTGCGGCGCACGTCGTCGCCGTCGCCGACCAGACTGAAGCCGCGGTGCTCGGGGCAGATCCGGCCGGCCGCCCGCACGTCCTGGCTGGCCGTGCCGCGCAGGCCCAGCACCTGCCAGGTGTCGACCTGCTCCAACTCGGCGGCGGGGAAGAGCACCATCCGGGTCAGCGGAGCCCCGTTGGGCAGGGTGCGGGGGGTCCGGCCGTCGAGCACGATGCAGTTCAGGTAGATCCAGCTGGCCTGGGGGCTGCCGGTCACGAACGGCCACTGGCCGTTGACCCGCCAGCCGCCCGCGCCGTCCGGGGCGGCCCGGCCCTTCGGCGCGACCGCGCCGGCGCCCAGCACGTCCGGGCCGTGCGCGTAGATCTCGTCGCGGGCGGCCTCGGGAAAGCAGGCGAACAGCAGGTGGGCCAGGCCGATCTGGCCGATCAGCCAGCCGGTGGAGGCGTCCGCCGTGGCGAGCTGCTCGATGACGCGCAGCGCCTCACCCAGCGGCAGGTCCGCGCCACCGTACGCGGCAGGCACCAGCATCCGCAGGCAGCCCACGGCGCTCAGCTCGGCGAGAACGTCCTCGGGGACCCGGCCCGCCCGGTCAATCTCGGCCGCCCGCTCGGCGAGCGCGGGGAGCAGTCCGTCGACGCGGGGAAGCGTACTGGTCACGGTTGGACTCTATCGCCTTCCTCGTATCTTGTTTAGCCTTGTATCTGCTATCAATCTCGGATAGACGTACTGGGGAGGAGGTGACGGGCCGATGACCGAACGCGCCGCCGCGGAATCGCCGCTGCTGAGCTGGCTGGAGCATCCCCGGCAGGATCGGGGCGTGCACTTCGCCGCCGGCGGGGACGACTGGACCTTCCTGTCGTACGCCGAGCTGGCCGACCGGACCCGGGTGATCCTGGCCGGCCTGCGGGCGGTCGGGGTGGTCCCCGGTGACGTGGTGTCCATCGTCGAGCCCGCCGGCCCCGACTTCGTCGCCACGCTGTTCGCCGCGATGGCCGCCGGGGCGGCGCCCTCACCGATCGCCCCGCCGCTGAACTTCCAGGACCGCGCGGTCTACGGCGAGCACGTGTCGGGCCTCCTGCGCGCCGCCGCGCCCCGGGTCGTGGTGTGCGCGTCCACCCTCACCGCCGCGATCGCGCCGCTGGCCGCCGCCGCCGGGGTCGGGCGCGTGCTGAGCGCCGACGAGCTGGCCGACGCCGCCGGTGGCTCCCGCGCAGCGGTCGCGGCGCCCGGCCCGCTCGCGCTGCTGCAGTTCACGTCCGGCTCCAGCGGCCGCGCGCGCGGCGTGCAGGTGCCGCACGCCGCGCTGGCCGCCAACGTCGCGGCGATCCGACGGTGGCTGGCGATGACCCCCGACGACCCGACCGCGTCCTGGCTGCCGGTGCACCACGACATGGGCCTCATCGGCTGCCTTGTCACACCGGTGGTCAACACCAGCGATCTGTGGCTGATGCCGCCGGAGGAGTTCGTCCGCAACCCCGGGCGCTACCTGCGCTGCTTCGGGGAGCGTGGCGCGCGGCTGACGTCGATGCCGAACTTCGGGTTGGAGTACATCGCCCGCCGCGTACGCCCCGAGGCGCTGACCGGGCTGGACTTCTCCGCCTGGCGCGCGGTCATCGTCGGCGCCGAACGCGTCGACGCCGAGGCGCTGCGCCGCTTCTGCGCGCTGCTCGGCCCGCACGGCTTCGACAGCCGCGCGCTGCTGCCCGCGTACGGGCTGGCGGAGGCGACCCTGGCCGTCACCGGGCTGCCGCTCGACGAGCTGTACCACGCCGTCGAGCTGCGCCCCGACCGGCTACGGCTGGGCGCACGGGCCGTCCCGGAGCCGGGCGAGGACGTCGACGGGGGCGTCGAGGCGTACCCGGTGGTGGGCTGCGGCCGACCGCTGACCGGGGTGCGGGTGCGGATCGTGGACGAGGCCGGCACGCCCCTGCCGGACGGGGTGGTCGGCGAGATCGAGGTGCACGGCCCGTCCGTCGCGCAGGGGTACGTCAACGCCGACGACTCGGCGTCGCAGACCGCGCTGGGCGGTGGGGTGCTGCGCACCGCCGACGCCGGGTTCCTGCACGACGGGCAGTTGCACGTGCTGGGCCGCCTCGGCGACAGCATGAAGGTACGCGGCCGGGCGGTCTTCGCCGAGGACCTCGAATGGGCCATCTGCCGCCCCGGCGTGCCGGCGCAGCGAATGGCCGCGTTGCTGGGCCACCGGGGCGGCACCGCGACAGTCGTGGCCGTGTTCGAGCAGGCCCAGCCGGAGTGGCTGGCCCAGGCGGAGCGGGAGCTGCGCCGCCGGGCGGAGGGCGCGCAGGTCGTCATCGTGGACGCGCCGCGCGGCACCATCGCCCGCACCTCCAGTGGCAAACCCAAACGACGCCAGCTGTGGCAGGCGTTCGTCGATGACCGGCTGCCCGGCACCGTGGTCACCACGGGAGCGGCCGGTCAGCGGGACCAGACCGAGCAGACGACGACGGCGTCCTGAGGGACGTTCGGACAGGAGGCAGGGAATGACCGACGCGACCAGGTCGACGACAGCCGAGGTGCGGACCGAGGCGGAGGTGCGGGACTCGGTGACGGCGATCGTCACCGAACTGGCGCCCAACCCGGAGCAGACCGAGGGGGCGGGTGACTCGCGGCTGGTCGAGGACCTCGGCTTCCACTCCCTCGCGCTGCTGGAGTTGGCCTTCACCCTGGAGGACGAGTTCGAGCTGCCGCCGATCGACGAGACGACCGCTCGCAAGATCGTCACGATCGACGCGGTGGTGGAGCACGTGAAGGACATCCTGCGCTCGCGCGGCGAGCTGGCCAGTTGACCGGCCGCCCGGGGAACGCACCGGGCGCGGCGACACTGCGCGGTCCGACGCCTGGTGAGTCGGACCAGCGGGCCCGGGCGTTGTCGCTGCGGCTGTTCCTGGCCATGCTGCACACCCAGGAACTGCTGGCCGGCTACCTCGGTGCCCGCCTGGGGCTGTACGAGGCGCTCGATCGCGGTCCGGCCGACGTGGCGGAGCTGTGCGCGCGTACCGGGATCGACAGCCGGTACGCGCGCGAGTGGCTGGAACAGCAGGCCGTCGCCGGGTTCATCGAGGTGGACGACGTGACGGCCGCTCCCGAGCGGCGGGTCTACCGGCTGCCGCCGGGACACGCCGAGGTGCTGCTCGCCTCGGACAGCCCGCTGTCGCTGGTGTCGCTGACCATGCTGCCGCTGGGCGGGGTGGCCGGCGCGTTGCCCGCGCTGCTCGACGCGTACCGCACCGGCGCCGGGGTGCCCGACGAGGTGTACGGCGACGACTGGCGGCACGGGCACTCGGGCGCCAACCGGGCGCTGTTCACGTACTCCCTGCCCGGCTGGCTCTCCTCGGCGCTGCCGCAGGTGCACCAGCGGCTCGCCGCCGCGCCGGGCCGGATCGCCGACATCGGCTGCGGCGCGGGCTGGGCGGCGATCGCGCTGGCCGGCGCGTACCCCCTGGCCGAGGTCGACGGCTACGACCTGGACGCGCCGACGGTGGCCGCCGCGCAGGCGAACGCCGCGGCCGCCGGCGTGGCCGACCGGGTGCGGTTCCACCGGCGCGACGCCGTGGACCCGGAGCTGGCCGGCCGGTACGACCTGGTCTGCGTCTTCGACGCGCTGCACGAGATGAGTCAGCCGGTGTCGGTGCTGCGGGCGTGCCGGCGGCTGCGCGCCGACGGCGGCGCGGTGCTGGTGCTCGACGCCAAGGTGGCGCACCGGTTCGTCGCACCCGGCGACGAGATCGAGCGTTTCCAGTACGCCACAAGCGTGCTGCACTGCCTGCCGGCCGGGCTGGCCGGACCCGACTCGACGGCCAGCGGCACGGTCCTGCGCCCCGCGCAGGTCCGCCGGTTCGCCACCGAGGCCGGCTTCGCCGACGTGCAGATCGTGCCGGTGGACGACAGGTTCCACCGGCTGTACCACCTGAGCGGCTGAAGCGGGGCGGGGGAGGGCGGCGACGCCGTCCCCCGCGCCGGCTCAGCCCGCCAGTTCGGCGCCGAGCGCCCGCTTGTCCACCTTGCCCACCGGGGTGTGCGGCAGCGCCGTGCGCAGCTCCAACCGGTCCGGCAGCTTGTACGCGGCCAGCCCCCGCCCGGTGAGGAAGTCCCGCAGCTGACCCAGGGTGGGGGCGTCGGCGCGGGGCACCACCACCGCGCAGGTCTTCTCGCCCAGGACCCGGTCGGGGACGGCGAGCACGGCGACCTCGCGGACCGCCGGGTGGGCGAGCAGGTGCTCCTCGACCTCGCCGGCCGGCACCTTCTCGCCGCCCCGGTTGACGACCTCCTTGATCCGGCCGACCACGACCAGCTCACCCGTCGGGGTCCAGCGGACCAGGTCACCGGTGCGTAGGAAGCCGTCCGGGGTGAAGGTGTGCGCGTTGTACTCCGGCACCCGGTAGTAGCCGCGCAGGGTGGTCGGGCCGCGCACGATCAACTCACCGACCTCGCCGGCCGCGACCTGCCGGCCGGTGTCGTCGACCACCTGGAACTCGTCCGCGGCCGACAGGGGCCGCCCCTGGGTGTGCGCGGCCAGCTCCGGCGGGTCGTCCGGGCGGGTGCAGCAGATCGGGCCCTCGGCCATGCCGAAGAAGTGCGCCAGCCGGATCCCCAGCTCCCGGGTCACCCGCTCGGCGACCGCCGGGCTGAGGTTGGCGCCACCGACCTCGACCACCAGGCCGTTCAGGTCGGCGCCGAGCACCGGCGCGAGGTCGGCCCACAGCGGCAGAAAGGGCGGCATCAGCGTGGTCAGGGTGACCCGCTCGCGGGCGATCAGCCGGAACGCCTCGTCCGGGCTGGGACTGCCGGCCAGCACGGCGGTGGCGCCGACCCGCAGCGCACCGAGGACGCCGGGGCAGCCGAGCGCCGCGTTGTGGGCGACCGGCAGCGCGGCGAGGTACACCCCGTCCGGCCCGAAACCCATCGCCGCGGCGGTCGCCCGCAGCTGGTACGCGTAGTCGTCGTGGGTGCGGGGGATCAGCTTCGGCAGTCCGGTCGAGCCCCCGGAGAGCAGGAAGAACGCGACCTCCGACGGGTCCGGGGCGCTCAGCGGCACCGGATCGGCGTCCACGTCGGACAGGGCGGTGAACTCGCCGGGGTCCCCGACGACGAACACCTCCCGCAGCGACGGCGTCTCGGCCCGTACGTCGGCCGCGAGCTTGCGCAGGTCGTAGCCCTGGACCTGGTCGACCGTCACGTACGCGACCGCCTCGGTGTGGGCGCACAGGTGGCCGATCTCCGCGCGCCGGTGCGCCGGCAGGGCCAGCACGGGCAGCGCGCCCAGGCGGAACAGGGCCAGGCACAGCACCACGAACTCGACGCTGTTGGGCAGTTGGACCACCACCCGGTCGTGCCGGCCGATGCCGTGGGCGCGCAGCCCGGCGGCCATCCGGTCGGCCCGGCGGTCGAGGTCGCCGTAGCTGAGCCGCTGCCCGTCGGTGACCAGCGCGGCGCGCTCCGGGTCGGTCCGTGCCCACTCCCGGCCCAGGTCAGCGAGGGATTCGCCGCGCCAGTAGCCCTGCGCGCGGTAGCGCTCGGCCAGCTCCCGCGGCCAGCTCACACATCCGTCCAGCATCTCGTGCCTCCCGTGAACGACGGTGACAGCGACCCGCTCACAAGCTAGTGTGCAGATACACGAGATACAAGACACGTGATAGTGGAGGCGGTTGATGCTGGCGGCGCGGCCCCGTACCGACCTCGGTGCGCTGACCCGGCTCACCGAACTCGCCGACTACATCGTGCCGTTCACCATCCGGGTGATCGCCCAGCTCGGCGTCGCCGACCAGCTCGTCGACGGGCCGCGCCCGGTGAGCGAGCTGGCCGAGGCCACCGGCGCGCACGCCCCGTCGCTGCTGCGCGCCCTGCGGGCGCTGGCCGGCAAGGGCATCTTCACCGAGGTCGAGCCCGAGGTGTTCGGCCTGACCAAACTCGCCGAGCCGCTGCGCACCGACCACCCGCTGTCGCTGCGCGACGCGTACCCCCTGATGGCCGCGGATGTGCGCGCCTGGGCCGGGCTCACCCGGTGCCTGCGCACCGGGGAGGCCGCCTTCCCCCGCGTCCACGGCACCGACTACTGGTCCTACCTGGCCGGGCATCGGGCCGACAGCCTCGCCGTCGACCGCTGGATGTCGAGCCTGACCCGGCTGCACCTGCGCACCGTGCTGCCGGCGTGGCCGTGGGCGCAGGCCGGCCACGTCGTCGACGTCGGCGGCGGTGACGGCGCGTTCCTGGCCGGCCTGCTCAGCCGCTGCCCGCACCTGAACGGCACCCTGCTCGACCTGCCCCACGTGGTGGCGGCCGCGCCGGCCCTGCTCGACCGGGCCGGGGTGGCCGACAGGTGCCGGATCGTGGCCGGCAGCTTCTTCGATCCACTGCCGGCCGGCGCCGACCTGTACGTGCTCAAGACGATCCTGCCCGGCTGGGAGGACGCCGACGCCACGATCATCCTGCGCCGGATCGCCGCGGCGATGGGCCCGCAGAGCCGGCTGTTGCTGCTGGAAGCGATCATCCCCACCGGCGACGTCTTCGACGTCGCCAAGCTCGTCGACCTGCACACCCTGGTGCTCACCGGCGGTCGGCACCGCACCCGCGACGACCTCGTCGACCTGTTGGCCGGCACCGGTCTGCGGCTGGACCGGGTCGTCGCCACACCCACGCTCACCGTGATCGCCGCCGGTCCCGCCGGGCCGCAGCTGACATCCCCCTAGGAGGTATCGATGGCCCCGAGCCGACCCCGGATCGACATCGAGTCGGTGTTCCGACTGACCGAGCTGGCCGACTACATCGTGCCGTTCACCGTGCGCGCGGTCGCCGAGCTGGGCGTCGCCGACCAGCTCGTCGACGGGCCGCGGCCGGTGAGCGAGCTGGCCGAGGCCACCGGCGCGCACGCCCCGTCGCTGCTGCGCGCCCTGCGGGCACTGGCCGGCAAGGGCATCTTCACCGAGGTCGAGCCCGAGGTGTTCGGCCTGACCAAACTCGCCGAGCCGCTGCGCACCGACCACCCGCTGTCGCTGCGCGACGCGTACCCGCTGCTCGAACCCGACATCGAGGCGTGGGCCCACTTCGACCACAGCATCCGCACCGGTCAGGCGTCGTTCGACCAGGTCCACCCCGAGGGCTACTGGCCGTACATGGCCGCCCATCCGCACGACAGCGCCCGCTTCGACGCCTCCCAGCAGGCGGCCACGCGGCTGGAGCTGCGGGCCGCGCTGCCCGCGTACCCGTGGGGTGAGCTGACCACAGTCGTCGACGTCGGCGGCGGCAACGGCGCCTTCCTCGGCGGCATCATGGCCCGTTTCCCGCAGTTGCAGGGCACCCTGTTCGACCTGCCACACGTGGTCGCCGAGGCCGAACCGGTGCTGCAGAAGCTCGGCGTGGCCCAGCGGTGCACGGTGACCGGCGGCAGCTTCTTCGAGACCATCCCGGCCGGCGCGGACGCGTACCTGCTCAAGCGGATCCTCTACGGCTGGGACGACGACAACGCCGTACGGCTGCTGAGCGCCGTGCGCGCGGCAATGCGGCCCGACAGCCGGCTGCTGGTGCTGGAGCCGGTGGTCGAGGCCGGCGACCGTTTCGACGTGGGCCGCCTCTACGACCTGCTCCTGCTGGCCATGGTCGGCGGCGGCGCGCGCTCGCGCGAGCACATCGAACGGCTGCTGGACGCCGCCGACCTGCGGCTGGCGCGCAGCGTGCCCACCATGATGTTCCCCATCCTCGAGATCGTCGCGAAGACGGAGGCGTGAGCGATGCGACTGGTCGTGGACTTCTCCCGCTGCGAGAGCAACGCGGTCTGCGTGGGGCAGGCCCCGGAGGTGTTCGACGTCGGTGAGGACGACCGTCTGCACATCACCGAACAGCCGCTGGAAGGCTCGCTTGCCAACCGGGTACGCGAGGCCGCCCGCCGCTGCCCGAAGCAGGCGCTGTCCGTCGTGGACGACTGACGACGCGTCCGATCCCGGCACGCCCGAGCCCGGCACGCCCGAGCCCGGCACGCCCGGTGCCTGCACCGGGTCGAGGACGTCGGGGCTACGCCTGCGCATCGGATCCTTTGCTCTGCTTCAACGGAGGCAACACCCGGTGTCCGGATACCGGACGCGTGGTGTTGCGTGGGTTGAAGCAGAGCAAAGGACGGGCCTGAGCATCCCCCGCCGCCCGTCGCCCGCGGCCCGCCGGCCGCGGAGCGCGGTGGCGTCGGAGCTAGCGGACGGCGTACGCCTCCTGGATGGCCGTCCAGACCCGCTCGGCGGTCACCGGCATGTCGATGTGCCGCACGCCCAGGTGGCGGACGGCGTCGACCACGGCGTTCTGCACCGCCGGCGGGAACCCGACCGCCCCCGACTCGCCCAGGCCCTTGGCGCCCAACGCGTTCACCGGGGTGGGGGTCTGCATCGCGACCGTCTCGAAGGAGGGCAGCTCGGCCGCGCCGATCATGGCGTACCGGTGCAGGTCACCGTGCAGGGGTGTGCCGTCGGCGGCAAAGCGGACCTCCTCCACCAGCGCCTGCCCGGCGCCCTGCGCCAGGCCGCCGTGCACCTGCCCCTCGGCCAGCAGCGGGTTGAGCAGCACGCCCGCGTCGTCGACGGCCACCGCCCGGCGCAGGGTCACCTGACCGGTCTCGGTGTCGACCAGCACCACCGCCAGGTGCGCGCCGAACGGGCAGGTCGCGGCGGACGGCTGGAAGGTCGCCTCCACGGACAGGTCGTTGGCGGAAGCCAGCTCCGCCCAGTAGACGACGTGCCCGGCCGTCGAGCGGAAACGTCCCGCGGTGTACTCCACCTCGTCGCGGGCCACGCCCAGGTGTCCGGCCGCCGCGTCCCGGCCCCGCTCCACCAGGGCCAGGGCCGCCTCGCGGACGGCCATGCCGCCGGTCTGCAACGACCGGGACCCGCCGGTGCCGCCGCCCACGGGGATCGTCGCGGTGTCGGAGTGGCGGACGTCGACGCGGTCCAGCGCCACGGCGAGCACGTCGGCGGCGAGCATCGCCCACGCGGTGACGTGGCCCTGCCCGTGCGGGCAGGTGCCGGATCCGACGGTGAACCGGCCGGTGTCGTCGACGCGGATCGAGGCGTACTCGCTGCGGGTGTCCGCGCCGGTGATCTCCACGAAGGTGGACAGGCCGATGCCGAGCTGCTGGACGTCGCCGCGCTCGCGGCGGGCCGCCTGTTCGGCGCGCAACGCCGGGTAGTCGGCCTCGGCGAGCACCCGCTCCAGCGCCGCCGGATAGTCGCCGGTGTCGTAGCGGGCGCGCGTGATCGTCGTGACCGGGAAGCTCTCCGGCGGCAGCAGGTTGCGCCGGCGCACCTCGGCCGGGTCCAGGCCGATCTCCGCCGCGTACACGTCGACCATCCGCTCCAGCGCGGCGACGGCCTCCGGCTGCCCGGCGCCCCGGTACGACACGACGGGGGTGGTCGTGGTGGTGACGCTGGACGAGCTGAACTTCGCCCGGCTGATCGCGTACGGGCCGGTGAGCATCGTCCGGGTCCAGAACGGCAGGATCGCGCCGATGCGCGGGTACGCCCCGGCGTCCTGCACGACCTCCAGCGCGTAGGACACGATCCGCCCGTCGCGGGTGCCGCCCAGCTCGGCGCTCTGGTGCTGGGCGCGGCCGTGCCCGGCGGCGGTCATGCTCTCGCTGCGGGTCTCCGCCCAGCGCACCGGGCGGCCGAGTCGACGGCTGGCCCAGGCGACGAGGACGTCCTCCCGGCTGGCGAACGCCTTGGAGCCGAACGCCCCGCCGACGTCGCCGTTGACCACCTGGACCCGGTCCTCCGGCTCGCCGAGGGCCGCCGCGAGCTGGCCCCGCCACAGGTGCACGGCCTGGCTGCCGGCGCGGTAGCGCAGTCCGTCCGGCCCCCACTCGGCCTGCCCGGCGCGGGCCTCCAGCGGGCAGGGCGCCACCCGGGGGTTGCGCATCCGCTGCCGGACGACCACCTCGGCGCCCTCGTGCAGCTCGGCGCGGCCGGCCGGGCGTCGGAAGCCCAGTTTGAGCACCATGTTCGTGCCGGCCTCGGGGTGCAGCACCAGCTCGTCGGTGACGGCCTCCTCGGGGTCGACGAGCACCGGCAGGGGCGCGATGTCGGCCGCGACGAGGGCGGCGGCGTCGACCGCCTCGGCGCGGCTGGTCGCCAGCACCGCGGCGACGGGTTCGCCGACGAAGCGCACCACGTCGTCGGCGAGCACCGGGGTGGTCATCTTCTGGTTCAGCACCCCGGCCTCGGGCGGCAGCGGCGCCAGGTCCACGTCCGCCGCCGTGAACACCGCGACCACGCCGGGCGCCCGGCGCGCGGCCTCGGTGTCCACGCGCCGCAACCGGCCGTGGGCCACCGTCGAGCGGACGACGACCAGCTCCAGCGAGCCGGGCACGAGCACGTCGTCGACGTACGTGCCGCCGGTGGTGAGCAGGGCGCGGTCCTCGGTGCGCCGGACCGGTCGTCCGATCAGTGACATCTGCGACTCCTGGTTCCGCCCGCTCAGGCAGGGGTGACGGCGAGCGGGATCGACGCGTACGACCGGAAGAGGGCGCTGGGCTCGCGGACCGGTTCGGCGGCCAGGTCGATGTCGGTGAGCCGGCGCGCGAGCCGTTCGAAGACGACAGCTCCCTCGATGCGGGCCAGCGCGGCACCGAGGCAGCCGCGTACGCCCCCGCCGAAGCCGACGTGCGGGTTGGGGTGCCGGCCGATGTCGATGCGACCGGGGTCCGCGAAGACGTCCTCGTCGTGGTTGGCGCAGCCGAGCAGGAGAAAGACCGACCGGCCGGGCCGGATCACCCGGTCGCCGACCGGGATCGGCGCCAACGCCAGCCGCGCCGTGTACTGGATCGGGGCGTCGAACCGGACGAACTCCTCGGCGGCGGTGGCGGCCAGCGACGGGTCGGCGCGCAGCCGACGCCACTCGTCGGGCCGGTCGGCCAGGGCGATGCTGCCGGTGCAGACCATGTTCATTGTCGTCTCGTAGCCGGTGAAGCAGAGAAAGACGATGTTGTCGACGACCTCTTCGATGCCCTCGGCGGGGTCGGCCACGGCGAGCATCCGGTCGAGCAGGTCGCCGTCGGGGTCGGCGCGTCGGTCGGCGAGCAGGTCGCGGACGTACCCGCGCAGCCAGGCGAGGGCCTCGTCGGCCGCCGCGCGGTCGGCCTCGGGCAGGAACGGCGTGAAGGCCCGGCCGAGTGCCGCCGAGCGGGGCCACACCTCGGCGCGGGTGCGGGCGGCCGGCAGGCCGATCAGTTCGCACACGACTGTCGCGGCGACCGGAAAGGCCAGGTCGGCGACGGCGTCCAGGCGGCCGGTGTCCAGGGTCGGGGCGAGCAGCTCGTCGACGAGGTCGCCGATGCGGCTGGCGGTGCGCCGGGCCACGCCGGGGCTGAACGCGCGGACGATCTGCTGGTGCAGCCGGCTGTGGTCGTCCGGGTCGCGGGTGGGGATGATGCGGCGGAACACCTCGCGGGAGAGGTCCTGCGCCATCCGGAACTGCGGGTCGTCCTCCGGGAAGGTGTTGCTCAGTCGGCGGTCGCGCAGCAGCGCGGCCACGTCCCGGTGCCGGGTCACGCCCCAGCTCGCCGGCCCGAAACGGCACAGCGGGCCGGCCGCGCGCATCCGCGCGTACGTCGGGTAGGGGTCGGCGACGACCTCGGGCGCGAGCGGGTCCATCCGCGCCGGCAGGACGCGACCGGCGGGGCTCACGGCCGCACCGCCACGGGCACGCTGGCGTACGAGCGCAGCGTCCCGTCGGTCTGCCGGCGGGCCGGGCCGGCCGGGGTCAGCGTGCCGAAGGTGCGCAGCAGGGTCTCGAACGCGACCTGTGCCTCCACCCGGGCCAGGTAGCCGCCGAGGCAGTGGTGGATGCCGCCGCCGAAGGACAGGTGCGGGTTTTGGGCGCGGGTGATGTCGAGGCGGTCCGGCGCGGCGAACTGGTCGGGGTCGCGGTTGGCGCTGCCCAGCAGCAGGATCAGCACGCGTCCGGCGCGGATGGTGCGATCGCCGACGTCCAGATCCTCGCGGGCGAGGCGGGCGACGCCCTGGATCGGGGCGTCGTAGCGCAGGAACTCCTCGACGGCCCGGGGGGTCAGGGTCGGGTCCGACCGGAGCAGGGCGAGCTGGTCGGGGTGGTCGAGCAGGGCGGCCACCCCGGTGGCGATCAGGTTGGTGGTGGTCTCGAAGCCGGCGAAGAAGGCGAAGACCGCGTTGTCCACGATCTCGTCGTCGCCGAGCACGGCGCCGTCGTCGTCGGTCGCGGCCAGCATCCGGGACAGCAGATCCTCGCCGGGTTCGGCGCGACGCCGCTGCAGGATCTCACCGAGGTAGCCGCGCAGCCACTCGACCGCCCGGTCGGCGGCCGGCCGGTCGTCGTCGGGCACGATCGCGGCGAACGCCTTGCTCAGGTCCAGCGCGTACGGGCGGATGCGCTCGTGGTCGGCCGGCGGGATGCCCATCAGGGCGCAGACCACCATCACCGGCAGGGGAAAAGCGAGATCCGAGACGGCGTCGAAACCTCCGGTGCTCCTCGCCGGGGCGAGCAGCTCGGTGACCATCTGCTCGATGCGGGGGCGTAGCCGGCGCACCAGGGCGGGGCTGAACGCCTTGGCCATCAGGCGCCGCAGTCGACCGTGCTCGGGCGGGTCGCGGTAGAGGATGATGCTGCCGAAGAAGTCGCCGGCCGCGCCGTCGCCGGCCGACATCCGGTGGTAGGCGGCCGGGAACTCGCTGCCCAGGCGCGGGTCGCGGACGAGCCGGGCGACGTCGGCGTAGCGGGTGACACCCCAGCTGCCCGGGCCCATCCGGCACAGCGGGCCGGCCGCTCGCAGCGCCGCGTAGGTGGGGTAGGGGTCGGCCACCACTGCGGGGTCACGGGCGTCGAATCTCGGCGGCATGCCGGTACGGGCCGAGGTCATGCCCGCCAGTATGCGCAACCAAAGATACGAGAAACAAGTACTTCCGAGATACGCGAAACACTATTAGGCTTCCGAGCCATGACCGAGACCGTGGTGAGCGCTGACCCCCGGATCATCGCGATGGAGTTGCTGATGAAGGCCCCGGCCACCGTCAGCAGCCCGTACCCGCACTACCACGCGCTGCGGACCGCGGCGCCGAAGTACCGGATGGAACAGCCCGGTCAGGGTGTGGGTTGGGTGCTCACCGCGTACGACGACTGCCGGGCCGCGCTGCGCAACCCGTCGCTGGACAAGTCCGCGCAACGCCCCCGCATGGGCGACTCCCGGGGCCGCGAGGGCGCCCGCACCCTGCTGTTCCTCGACGGGCCGGAGCACACCCGGCTGCGCGGGCTGGTCAGCCGGGTGTTCACCCCGCGACGCACCGAGACCCTGCGCCCCCGACTGACCACCTTCGTCGACGGGCTGCTCGACGACATCACCGCCCGCATCGGCCCCGGCGGCGGCGAGGTCGACATCGTCGGCTCGTTCGGCTTCCCGCTGCCGGTCATGGTGATCGGCGAGCTGGTCGGCGTGCCGCCGGAGGACTGGCCGCTGCTGCGCCGGCTCACCCGCGCCGCGTCCGGCGGACTGGAGATCTTCGCGCCCGAGGAGGTGCTCAAGGCGTCCGACCAGGCGCTCGGCGAGATGGAGGAGTACTTCGCCGACCTGGTCCGCAAGCGCCGCGAGGATCCCCGCGACGACCTCGCGTCCGCGCTCGGCCAGGTCGAGATCGACGGTGACCGGCTCTCGGTCGACGAGCTGATCCAGGTGATCGTGCTGCTCTTCGGCGCGGGCTTTCAGACCATGACCGACCTGATCGGGCTCGGCACGCACGCGCTGTGCCGCAACCCCGAGCAGTTGCAGCGGCTGCGCGCCGAACCGGAGCTGACCCGCTCCGCGGTCGAGGAGCTGCTGCGTTTCGACTCCCCGGTGCACGTGCTGGGGCGTGCCGCCTTCGAGGACACCACCTTCGTCGACGGCACCCCGCTCAAAAGCGGCGAACACGTCATCACCCTGATCGGCGCGGCCAACCGTGACCCGGCCCGCTACGCCGACCCGGACCGGCTCGACATCGCCCGTTTCGCCGGCGCCGAACCGCCGGAGACGCCGCTGTCGTTCGCCTGGGGGCCACACCACTGCCTCGGCGCGCAGCTCGCCCGGGCCGAGGGGCAGATCGCCTTCCGCCGCCTGGTGGACCGGTTCGCGGTCATCGAGCTGGCCGACCCGGACGCCGACGAGATCGACCTCGAATGGCGGCACAGCAGCACCTTCCGGGGCCTGGAGGAGCTGCGCGTCCGGCTCGTACCGGCCTGAGCACCCGCGAACCACCACGCGCCGACCAGGAGGGGGAGTCCATGCCGGAGGCGGTGATCGTCGAGGCGGTGCGGACGCCGATCGGCCGGCGCGAGGGTGCGCTGTCCGGCCTCAAGGCCGTGCAGCTGCTGCGACACGTGCAGGTCGAGGTGCTGCGCCGCTCCGGCGTCGCCCCCGGCGAGGTGGATCAGATCATCGGCGGTTGCGTCACGCAGGTAGGCGAGCAGAGCCTGAACGTCACCCGCAACGCCTGGCTCAACAGTGGCCTCGACTACGAGGTCGCGGCGAGCACAGTCGACACCTCCTGCGGCTCCGCGCAGCAGGCCAACCACCTGATCGCGGCGCTCATCACCGCCGGCGCGATCGACGTGGGCATCGCCTGCGGCGTGGAGTCGATGAGCCGGGTGCCCGTCGGCACCAACCTCTACCAGGGGCCCGGCCACTACAAGACACCCGACTACCCGTACGACGATCCGCCGAAGGCGCAGTTCGGCGGCGCCGAGCGGATCGCGGCCCGGCAGGGGCTGACCCGCGCGGACGCCGACGCCTACGGGCTGCGCTCGCAGCAGCGTGCGGCGCAGGCCCGCGCCGAGGGCCGCTTCGACCGGGAGATCACGCCGGTGCCGCTGCCCGACGGCACGTCGGTCGACGCCGACGAGGGCATCCGCGACACCAGCGCGCAAGGGCTCGCCGCCCTGCGGCCGGTGCTCCCGGACGGCATCCACACCGCCGGCACCATCTCGCAGATCTCCGACGGCGCCGCGGCGATCCTGTGGATGTCGCGGGAGCGGGCCGACGCGCACGGCCTGCGGCCCCGGGCCCGGCTGGCGCACCAGGTCGTCACCGGCGCCGACCCCTACTTCCTGCTCGACGGTCCGACCGTGGCGACCCGCAAGCTGCTCAAGCGCGCCGGCATGACCCTCGACGACATCGACGTCGTGGAGGTCAACGAGGCCTTCGCGGCGGTCGTGCTGTCCTGGGCCGCGCACCACGACGCCGACCTGGACCGGGTCAACGTCAACGGCGGCGCGATTTCGCTCGGGCACCCGCTGGGCAGCAGCGGCACCCGGCTGCTGGTGACCGCCCTGCACGAGCTGGAACGCGCCGACTCCGAGGCCGCCCTGGTCACCATGTGCTGCGGCGGCTCGCTCGGCACGGCGTCGCTGCTGGTGCGGGAGTAGCCGCCATGGACACCGAGACGCGCACCGCGCCCGTCCGCGACGCCGCGGCCTTCTACGCCGACGCCCGCCACGACCTGACCGGGCCGCTGCACGGCGTACGCGTCCTGGATGTCACGAAGGTCTGGTCCGGCCCGATCGCGAGTTGCGTCCTGGCCGACCTCGGCGCGGACGTCCTGCGGGTGGAGATGCCCGGCAACCGGGAGGGGTTGATGCCCCCGGACATTCCCGGCACCGGCCTGTCCTGGTTCCGCCAGAGCGTGCACCGCAACAAGCGCAGCATCGGGCTCGACCTGCGCCGCCCCGGCGCGGCCGAGGTCTTCCTGCGGCTCGTCGCCACCGCCGACGTGGTGGTGGAGAACTACAAGCCCGGCACCCTGGATGCCTGGGGCGTCGGCTATGAGGCGTGCCGGGCCGTCCGGCCGGACGTGGTGCTGGTCTCCGTCTCCGGCTACGGCCAGTACGGCCCCGACGCGCAGCGACCCGGGTACGACCCGACCACCCAGGCCGCCGCCGGCTGGATGGCGCTCAACGGCGAACCCGACGGCGCTCCGCTGAAGGCGCCCACGTTCCTCGCCGACGACCTCGCCGGACTGCACGCGGTGATCGGCGCGCTCGCCGCGCTGCGCCACCGCGACCACACCGGCGAGGGTCAGCACGTCGACGTGAGCATGCTCGACTCGCTGTTGTTCTCCAGCAACGGCTACCTCACCCTCGGCGCGACCGGGGTGCCGCTGCGCCGCTGGGGCGACCAGGCCGACTTCGTGGTGCCCGCCGGCTGCTTCCGGTGCGCCGACGGCCACGTCTACGTGGCGGTCCCCCTGGACCGCTCCTGGCGTCGCCTGGCCGAGGTCGTCGGCCGTCCGGAACTGGCCCGGGCACCCGGGTACGCGACGAACGAGGAACGCCGCGACAACCGCGCCACTGTCAACGCGGTGGTCGCCGACTGGTGCGCCGGGCGGAGGTGCGCCGAGGTGGTCGACACCCTCGACGCCAACGGGATCACCGCCGAGCGGGTACGGACCTTCGCCGAGGCCGCGACCGACCCGCAGGTCCACGCCCGGGCCATGGTGCAGGAGACGGTGCTGTCCAACGGCAGCACCGCGCCGCTGACCGGGCCGGCGGTCAAGTTCTCCCGGACACCGACAGCCGTCCGCTCCGGCGCCCCCGAGCCCGGCGCGGACACCGACCGGGTCCTCGACGAGGTGGGCGTCGACGCGGCCACGCGGGACCGGCTGCGCGCGCAACGGGCCATCGGATGAGCAGGGGATGACATGACAACGGCAGGCGACGCGCCGCGCTGCGCGCTGGTGACCGGCGTGTCCCGGGGAATCGGCCGGGCCGTGGCGCTGCGGCTCGCGGCGCAGGGGTACGCGGTGGCGGGCTGCTACAGCGCACCGAGCGAGGCAGCGGACAAGACCCGGGCGGAGGTCGAGGCGTACGGGGTCGGGTCGTGGTTCGGGCCGTGCGACGTGACCGACCCGAACGCTGTCGACGCGTTCGTCACCGCCGCCGAACGGCACCTCGGGCCGCTCACCGCGCTGGTCAACAACGCCGGCATCACCCGGGACCGGCCGCTGGTGCTGATGGCGCCGGACGAGTGGCACGACGTGATCGGCACCAACCTCACCGGCACCTGGAACACCTGCCGGACGGTCGCGTTCCGCTTCCTCAAGCGACGCCGCGGCGCCATCGTCAACCTGTCCTCGGTGGCCGGGGTCACCGGCAACACCGGGCAGACCAACTACGCCGCCAGCAAGGCCGGCATCATCGGGCTCAGCCTGTCGCTGGCCAAGGAGGTCGCCGGGTACGGCGTCCGGGTCAACGTCGTCGCCCCCGGTTTCATCGAGACCGACATGACCGCCGCGCTGCCGGCGAAGCTGCGCGAGCAGGCGCTGGGGCAGATCCCGCTGGGCCGCTTCGGCGCCCCCGCCGACGTCGCCGACCTGGTCGAGTTCCTGCTCTCCGAACGCGCCGGTTACGTCACCGGCCAGGTGATCCGCGTCGACGGGGGGATCGTGCTGTGACCGCCGCACCCGCGTTCAGTGCCGCGACCCGGCCCGCCGACACGTACGAGGCCGCTGCCGCGCCGCTGCCGGCGATCGAGTGGGTCGAGGTGTCCGCCGGTCCGCGCGGCGGGATCAGCCTGCGCGCCGGCACCACGGTCGACGCCGCAGACGTCTACCTGGCCGGGCACTTCCCCGAGCTGACCGTCTATCCGGGCGTGTTCACCCTGGAGACGATCGGGCAGGCCGTGACGTCGGCCGTCGGCTACTGCGCCGGCCGGCTGCCCCAGCTGCACCGGTTGCGCTCCGCCCGGTTCCTCGCCCCGCTGCTGGCCGGCGACACGCTCACCGTCGAGGCGTCGGTCGGCCCGGTCGGCGACGACCAGTCCTTCGACGTCGCCGCCCGGTGCGTACGTGGCGACGGGGTCCACGCGGCGACGGTGCGCGCGGTCTACCGCTGGCCGAGCGCGGACGGCGGGACCGCCTGATGCGAATCGAGCACGGTGAGCTGCGGGCCCTGCTGCCGCACCGGTATCCGATGCTGCTGCTCGACCGGGTCGACAGCGTCGAGCCGGGGGTGAGCCTGGAGGCGGTGAAGGCGGTCACCGGCTGCGAGCCCTGCTACTCCGGGATCGCCGAGGGGCAGGCCCCCGACCGGTACGCGTACCCGGCGTCGCTGCTGATCGAGTCGTTCGGTCAGGGCGCGGCGGTGCTGTGGCTGCTGTCGCGCGGGCCGGGCACGACCGGGTTGCCGATGTTCACCGCGGCCCGGGACTGCGTGCTGCTGCGCCAGGTGTACCCGGGCGACGTGATCCGGCACCGGGTGCGCCTGGAACAGGTCGTGCACGGGGCCGCGTTCGCCGCCGGATCCAGCTGGGTGGGGACCGACCAGGTGGCGGAGTTCGGCTCGATGATGGCCGTCGTCCGACCGGCCGACGCCATCGCGGAGCGGAAACGATGAGAGGAAGAGGGAACACCGATGAGTGAACGCGACACGCACATGGCGGAGCTGCGGGAGATCGTGGCGGAGGTGCTCGAGTTGGAACCCGAGGAGGTCGCCGACACCGCAGACTTCGTCGAGGAGTACGAGGCGGACTCGTTGCGGGCGATCGAGATCCTGGCCCGGATCGAGAAGAAGTACAAGGTGGAGATCCCGCAGGCCGAGTTGAACGAGATGCGCAGCCTCAAGGCCGTCCACGAGGTGGTGGCGCGACACGCCGGCTGGCAGGGCTGACCGTGCACCGCGTGGTCGTCACCGGGCTCGGACCGGTGTCCGGCATCGGCATCGGCGTGAACGAGTTCACCGACGGGCTGCGCTCCGGCCGCTCGGCCGCCGCGCCCATCACGAGCTTCGACGCGAGCGGGTTCCCGCACCACTTCGCCGGTGAGGTGCCCGCGTTCCGGCCGGAGGCGCTGCTGCGGCGGCTGCGGGTCGACGAGTGGGGCCGCTCGGCGCTGTTCGCGGCGGCGGCGGCCCGGCTGGCCGCGATGGACGCGGGTCTGTCGCTGCCGGCCACCGACCCGGCGCGCGTCGGCGCGGTCGTCGGCACCACCAGCGGCGAGTCTACTGTGGTGGAGCAGCTCACCGCCGAGCTGGTGGCCGGTGGCTACCCGGCCATGTCCGCCGAGGCGCTGCGCCAGGCGCCGGCCGAGCGGCTGTCCTACGCGGTGAGCGCGGAGCTGGGGCTGGCGGGGGAGTCGGTCACCCTCACCACCGCCTGCTCGGCCAGCAACTACGCCATCGGGTACGCGTACGACCTGTTGTGCTGGGGTGAGGCGGACGTGATGCTGGCCGGCGGCGCCGATTCGGTGTGCCGGTGGGCGCACGCCGGCTTCTACCGGCTCGGCGCGTTGACCGAGCGGGCGTGCCGGCCGTTCGACCGGGACCGCTCCGGCATCCTCACCGGTGAGGGCGGCGCGGCCCTGGTGCTGGAGACCCTGGAGCACGCGCAGGACCGGGGTGCCCGGATCTACGCCGAGGTGCTCGGGTACGGCGTCAACTGCGACGCCCACCACATGGTCGCGCCCAACGAGGAGAGCGTCGCGGCGTGCATGCGGCTGGCGCAGGAGAACGCCGGGGTCAAACCGGAGGACATCGACTACATCAGCACGCACGGCACCGGCACGCCCGCCAACGACCTGTGCGAGGCGCGGGCCATCCGGGCGGTGTTCGGCGACCGGGTGCCGCCGGTCAGCTCGATCAAGTCGATGCTGGGGCACACGATGGGCGCGGCGAGCGGGTTCGGCGCGATCGCCACGACGCTGGGCATCCGGCACGGGTTCCTGCCTCCGACCATCAACTGGGCCAACCCCGACCCGGAGCTGTCGTGGATCGATCCGGTGCCGAACACGGCCCGCCCGGCCACGGTGCGGGTGGCGCAGAACAACGGCTTCGCGTTCGGCGGCAACAACGCCATCACGATCTTCGGGGCGATCCGGTGACCGCCCTGGTGAGCGGCTGGGGAGTGCTCAGCGCGGCCGGGGAGTCGGTCACCGAGCTGCTGGCCGCCGTCCGCGCCGGCACGGTCGTCGGCGTCGACGTGCGCGACCGCTTCGACGAGCCGCTGCCCACGGCGCAGGCCCCGGCGATCGCCGACTTCGACGTACGCCGACTGCTGGGCCGCAAGGGCACCAGCTTCCTGGACCGGGCGACCGCGCTGGCGATGGTGGCCTGCGGGCGGGCCCTGGCCGACGGGGGGTTCACCCCCGACGACGACAACCGGCACCGCGTCGGCGTGGTGCTGGGCACCACCACCGGCAGCCTGAAGTCGACGATGGACTTCTCCCGCGAGACGCTGGTGCAGGACAAGCCGTACCTGGTCAACCCGGTGTTGTTCCCGAACACGGTGATGAACTGCGCCAGCGGGCAGGCCGCGATCCGCTACGGGCTGCGCGGCGTCAACGCCACAGTGGCCGGCGGCCCGCTCGCCTTCCTGTACGCGCTGCGCTACGCGCTCAACGCCCTGCGTCGGGGATACGTCGACGCCCTGCTGGTCGGCGGGGTCGAGGAGTACACGCCGAACACGGCGTGGGCGGCGGAGCTGACCGGCGTCGGCCCGGCCGGTGAGGCCGCGGCGGTCTACCTGCTGCGCCGCCCGACGCCCGGCCTCACCGGGGCTCCGCGCGCCCAGGTGCTCGCGGTGGCCACCGGTTTCCAGCCGGAGCAGGGCGTCGACGGGCTCACCGGCTGCGTACGCCGGGCGCTTGCCACGGCGAAGGTCCGCCCGGCCGACGTGTGGGCGGTCGCGAGCGGCGATCTCGACGCCGACAGCCTGTCCGAGGTGGTGCCGGCGGCCGCGCAGCGGTTGTCGGTGCGTCCGGCGCTCGGTGACTGTCAGTCCGCCACCGGCGCGCTGGCGCTGGGCGTGCTGCTGGGCCGCTACGCCGAGGACCCGGCCGCGCGCGGTCGGCCCGCGCTGATCGTCGGGCGGTCCCGCGACGGCGCGGTCGCCGCGGCAGTGGTGCGGGGGTAGGACATGTCCGCCACCATCACCGCCACCGCCGTCCGTACCTGCTTCGGCGACGGCCCGGCCACCGTCGCTGCGCTGCTGCGCGGCGCGTGCGGCGCCGCCGGGCTGCGGCGGTCGGACCCGGCCCGGGTGGGGGTCGGCCACGGCTACCCGATCGATGACGACGCGCCGTTCGGCCCGAGCCGCTGGCTGACCGACTGCGTGGCCGAGGCCGTCGCCGCCGCCGGCCTCGACGCACGTCGACAGCGGGTGGTGAGCCTCGTCGGCACCGGGCTGCGCGAGTCGGCAGAGGTGGAACGGGCGGCCCTGGCGGGCTCGGTGGACTTTCCGGCCGAGCGGCTGCACTTCGCCGACGCCGTCGCCAGCGCGGCACCCGGCGTGCAGCGGGTGGTCACCCTGGCCAACGCGTGCAGCGCCGGCGGTTCCGCCCTCGCCCTGGCACAGGACCTGGTGGAGACCGGCGAGGCGGACGCCGTGCTGGTCGGCGGCACCGACGGCAGCAGCGCCTCCATGCTGGCGATGATCGGCCGGGTGGCCGCCCGGCCGACCGGCCGGGTGCGGCCCTTCGACGCCGACCGGGCCGGTGTGCTGCTCGGCGACGGCGCGGCGGTGCTGGTGGTCGAGCCGGAGCGACCCGGCCGTGGGTTGGCCCGGCTGCTCGCCACCGGGTTGTCCTGCGACGCCGGGCACGAGACGGCGCCCGACCCCGCGGGCATCCTGCGGGCGGTCCGCGACGCCCACCAGCGCGCCGAGCGCCGGCCCGAGCAGGTCGACCTGGTCCTGGCGCACGGCACCGGCACGACGCTGAACGACGAGACCGAGGCGCGGGTCATCGCCGAGGTGTTCGCCGGCTGCGAGCCCGGCCCCCTGGTCACCGCCCTCAAGGGCGCTGTCGGCCACACGTCGGGAGGCTCGGCGCTGCTCAGCGTCGCCGTCGCCGTCGAGATCCTGCGCACCGGCCGGGTGCCGCCGGTGGTCGGCCTGACCCGGCCGGCGCCCGAGGCGGCCGCGCTGCGGCTGGTCCGCGAGACGGCCGCACGGGCGGACGTGCGGGTGGCGCAGGTGGACGCGTTCGGCTTCGGCGGTCTCAACGCCGTCACCCTCCTGGAGGTGCTGCGATGACGGACCGCGTCCACGCCGGGCACCTCGCGCCGACACCGGATCGCGGCGTGCCGCCGCCCGCGTCCCGCCGGCCGGGCCAGGTGACCCGCCCGAATCGGTCCACGGTGGACAACCCGGCCATGACCAACCGGGACCGCACCGCCGGGGCCGACCCGGATCCACCGGTCGCCGCCGTTCTCGCGGCGGCACTGCACCTGCCGGGAGTCGACGTGCGCGGACTCGACCTGCCGGCCGGTGCCGTCGATGCGGGGGCCGCCGACGAGGAACCCGCCTGCCCACCCGAGCGCGCCGCCGACCTGCTCGGCCGCAAGGGTCTGCTGGCCAAGGAGCCGGCCACCCGACTCGCCCTCTGCGCCGTGCACCGGGCGCTGGGCCTCGCGCCGAAGGCACCCCGCCCGAGCGGACCGGCGGATCCGCGTACCGCGGTGGTGGTCAGCTCCAACCTCGGCAACGTCGCCACCGTCGGCGACATCGCCCGCCGGCTGCGCGAGGGCGGCCCACGCGAGGTCGGCCCGTTGGAGGCGCCGAACGCCTCCAGCAACGTCATCGCCGGCGCGATCGCGATCTGGTTCCGCTTCGGGGGCCCCAACCTCACCGTCTGCTCCGGCGCGACCGCCGGCCTGGACGCGATCTGGTTGGCCGGGCTGCTGCTGCGTACCGGCCGTGCCGACCGGGTCGTCGTGGTCGGCACCGAGCCGGACGACCCGCAGGCCCAGGCCCTGCACGCCGCCCGGGACGGCGTCACCGACGCCCGACCGCTGCGCGCCGGGGCGGCCTGTCTGCTGCTCGGCCGGGTCGACGCCGCGCCGCACCCGTTGGCCCTGCTGGGGCCGGTGCGGGCGGGCGTTCCCGTCGACGGCACACCACGCGGCCTGCTCGTCGACGCGGACGCTGTGGCGGGCGACCACTACGGCGCGGCGGGGGTCGTGCACACGGCGCTGGCCGTACGCCTCGCCGCCGCCAACGCGACAGTCACGGTCCGCTGCGGCGACCCCGTCGACGGCACGCGCGAACTCGACGTCCGGGCGGCCCGGCGATGAGCGGCACGCCACCGGCGGTCGCCGTGCACCGGCTCGCCGGCCCGGACACCGGGACGCCCACCGTGCTGCTCGCGCACGGCATGTCCGACGCCTGGCGCAGCTGGCGGCCCCTGGCGCAGCGGCTGCCCTCCGGCTGGCGGCTGCTCGCGGCCGAGCTGCCGTGGAAGGCCGGCACCGATCACCGCTGGCGGCGTCGGGGCACCCCAGGCGCCTGGCTCGCCGCCGCCGTCCGGGCCCTGGCCACACCTCCCGACGTCGTGGTCGGCCACTCGCTCGGCGCGAACGCGGTGCTGGAGATGCTCGCCACCGAACCGGACGTCGCCCCGCGCGGAGCCATGCTCATCGCGCCGTTCTACTGCCCGCCCGATCTGCCGATCACCTGGGCGGTGCACGAGCGGGCGCAGGCCAACTTCGTCCAGATCATCGACGAGGGGCTGCGCCACCGCCTCGGCCCCCGGCTGGCCGACCTGGACGCCGAGACCCTGACCGCCATGCGGGACATCATGGTGGACCGGATCGGCCCCGTCGGTTTCACCACCCTGTTCGACCACTTCACCGCGACCGCCGGCCTGCCGCTGCACGCGGTGACCGTGCCGACCATGGTGCTCACCGGCGGCCGGGACCCTGGCCTCGACGGCCCGCGCGTCGGCGCGCTGCGGGCCGAACTTCCCGACGCGCACGTCGTCGTGGAGCCGGATTTTCACCACTTCTGTCATCTCGACCGGACGGCCGAGGTGGCCCGACACGTCGCGGGCTTCGTCGAGAAGGTCTGCCCCGACCCCGCGATCCGAGGAGGTACGCCGTGACCACGGCGGTTGAGAACGCATCCGTGACGCTGTCGGCCCGGCCCGGGTTCGAGGGCGCGAACATCCGCACCTGGATCGGCTTCAAACACTTCGCGTACCTGGTGGAGCAGGGTGTCCTGCAGTGGTTCCGGGAGCGGGGGCACGGCCCCGGCCAGCTCTACCACCAGCACGGGGTGGGGCTGTCGATCCGGGACTGTTCGCTGCTGCTGCCCGCCGTCCTCGACGTCGACGACACCGCGACGGTGGTGGCGACCCCCGCCGCCAACGGCCGGTTCGCGGTGCGGATGGGTGTGCACCGCGACGCCGACGTCACCGTGTGCCGGGCCCGGGTGCGGGTGGCCCTGGTGCGGGAGGCGGACGTACCGCAGACGACGCCGCTGCCGGCGGAGCTGGCCGGCCTGGTCGAGGAGCCGGCAGCCGGGGAGCCGGGCGCCCCCGCCGGCGCGGACCCGGCCGATGAGTTGCGCGCCGCCGGAGCGGGGTTCGTGTGGCAGTGGCGGGTGCCCTACTTCTACTGCCAGTACTCGCAGCGGATGCAGCACTCCGGGTACGTCCGGCTGCTGGAGGAGGTGGTCGACCGCTACCTCGCCGACCGGGGTGTGTCGGTGGGCCGGATGCTGCGCGAGCGGGGCTGGATCCCGGTGGTGTCCCGCGCCCGCGTCGAGGTGCTCGGCGACGCCCACCTCGACGAGCCCGTGTGGGTCACCTTCACCGTCACCGACGTGCTCAAGGACGTCACGTACGACGCGCGGATGGACTGCCACGTCGTGCGCGACGGTCGCCTGGTCCGGGTGGCGACGGCCAGCATCCTGCACGGGTACGCGGTCAGCCGCGGCCCCGAGGCGGGCCGGCTCGCCACCCTGGACGGGGACACCGTGGCGGCGTTGACCGGCGGGCGGCGGTGATGGCCGCCAAGCCGCCCCGCCTGTACTTCTCCTTCCGCAGCCCGTACAGCTGGCTGGCCGTGGAGCGGCTGACCCGGGCGCTGGGCCGGCCGCAGGAGGTGCTGGAGTTCATCCCGTACTGGGACCCGGACGCGCGGACCGAGGCGGCGCTGACGGCCCGGGGCGGCGCCTTCCACTACGTGCAGATGAGCAAGCCCAAGCACCTGTACCTGCTCCAGGACGCCAAGCGGCAGGCCCAGCGGCTGGGCCTGCCGATGCGCTGGCCGATCGACGTCGACCCGTGGTGGGAGGTCCCGCACCTGGGGTGGCTGGCCGCCCGGGACCAGGGCGCGGGGGAGGCGTTCTACCGGGAGGTGATCGCCGCCCGCTGGCAGCGGGGCGAGGACGTGTGCACCCCCGAGGTGATCGCGGAGGTCGCCGAGCGGGCCGGGGTGGACCCGGCGGTGGTGCTCGGCGCGGTCGAGGACGAGGGCGTCCGGGCGGCCGGGGCGCACTGCCTGCTGCGGGCGTACGAGGAGGACATCTTCGGCATCCCCTACCTGCGGCTGGGCCCACACCGGTTCTGGGGCGTGGACCGGGTCGACGACTTCCTCGCCGCGTACGCCGAGCGGACCGGCACTCCTGTCGCGCCGCCCGCGGTGCCGGCGGGCGTGGGCGGGTACGACACGGACACCGGAGGCGGCTGTGGCTGAGCGACGAAATCCGGAACAGGAACGCGCCCACCGCCGTCGGCAGTTGGTCCTGACGCTGCGCGCGTTCGCCCTGGCGGGGTTCGACGAGGGCGCCGGCGGCCACGTCACCGCCCGGGACCCGATCGAGCCGGACACCTTCTGGATCAACCCGTTCGCCCGGCACTTCGCCCACGTCCGCGACGACGACCTGCTGCGCGTCGACCACACGGGTGAGGTGGTCGACGGCTCCGGCCGGATCAACCCCGCCGGCTACGCCATCCACTCGGCCATCCACAAGGCCCGCCCGGACGTGGTGGCCGCCGCGCACACCCACTCGATCCACGGTCGGGCGTTCTCGGCGCTCGGCCGGCCGCTCGCGCCGATCACCCAGGACGCGTGCGCGTTCTTCGAGGACCACGAGGTCCACGACGAGTACGGCGGGGTCGTCCTCGACGGCGCGGAGGGGGACCGGATCGCGGCGACGCTGGGCGCCGGCAAGGCCGTCGTGCTGCGCAACCACGGGCTGCTGACGGTCGGCGGCTCGGTGGCCGAGGCGGCCTGGTGGTTCCTGGCGATGGACCGCTGCTGCCAGGTGCAGCTGCTCGCCCAGGCAGCCGGCGAGCTGGTGGTGATTCCCGCCGACGCGGCCCGGGCGGCGCGGGCGGACATCGGCACCGCGCAGATCGCCCGACTGAACTTCCGGCCGGTCGCGGAGCACGTCCTGGCCGTCAGCCCCGACCTCACGCACGGCACCACGCCCAGACAGGAGTGACGAGTGGCCGAGCTGCTGAAGACCATGGTCCGGGACCGGGCCGGCGACGTCGCGTTGACCGACGAGCGGACCACCCGGACGTGGGCGGAGCTGGACCGGTCGGTGGACCGGTGGATCGGCGTGCTGCGCGGGGCCGGCCTGGACGTCGGTGACCGGGTGGCGTTCGTACTCGGCAACCGGCACGAGACGTTCGAGGCGCTGCTCGCCTGCGTGCACGCGGGTCTGGTGGCGGTGCCCGTCAACTGGCACCTCACCGCGCCGGAGATCGCCCACATCCTGACCGACTGCGGCGCGCGGGCGGTGCTCACCGAGGCGGCGTACGCGTCGACGGTGCGCGACGCGGTGGCGCGTACGCCGGGCGGCCCCGACCTGCTGGTGACTGTGGACGGCGGGGACGGGTTCACGCCGGTGCACGACCTGCCGGCGGACCCGGGCGTTCCGGCGCTCTCCGGTGGCGTGCTGCTCTACACCTCGGGCACCAGCGGACGCCCCAAGGGGGTGGTCAACCCGCTGCTCAAGGTGGGTGCGCCGATCGACCGGGTGGCCGCCACCACCGAGGCGCTCGGCGCCGGGCTGGGCATTCCGACGCAGGGGCAGGCGCTGCTCGTCGGTCCCTGGTACCACTCGGCGCAGTTGTTCTTCGCCCAGTTCCCGCTGCTGCGCGGGTGCGGGCTGGTGCTGCGCCGCGGGTTCGACCCGGTCGAGGTGCTGCGCGTGATCGACGACGAGAAGATCACCATCAGTCATCTGGTGCCGACCCAGTTCATCCGCCTGCTGCGGGTCGACGCGGCGACCCGGGCGGCGTTCTCCGGGGCCAGCCTCGCCCGGATCTGGCACGGCGGCGGCCCGTGCCCGCCGGAGACCAAGCGGGCGATGATCGAGTGGTGGGGGCCGGTGTTCGTGGAGTACTACGCCGCGACCGAGGCCGGCATCGTCACCCTCGCCGACTCGCACACCTGGCTGGCCCGGCCGGGCACGGTGGGCCGGCCGGCGCCGCCGACCGAGGTGGTGGTGGTCGACGACGAGGGCCGGCCGGTGCCCGCCGGGCAGGAGGGCCGGGTGGCCGTACGGCGGCCGCCGGGCCGGGGGTTCCACTACCACAACGCTCCGGAGCAGACCGAAAAGGCGCACGTCGCCCCGCACACCTTCACCGTCGGCGACCTGGGCCACCTGGACGCCGACGGCTACCTGTTCCTCACCGGCCGCTCGGCGGAGCTGATCGTCACCGGCGGCGTGAACGTCTATCCCGCCGAAGTGGAGGCGGTGCTGTCGACGCACCCCGCCGTGCGGGACAGCGTGGTCATCGGCGTGCCCGACGAGGAGTTCGGCGAGCAGGTCCGGGCGGTGGTGCAGCTCGACCCGGCGTGGCCGGCCCGGGGCATCGAGCAGGTCCTGGACGCGCACTGCCGGACCAGCCTGGCCGGCTTCAAGGTGCCGCGCTCGTACGAGGTGATCGACCGGATCCCGCGCGAGCCGACCGGCAAGGTGCCCCGCCGGGCGTTGCGGGACCGCTACCGGGCGGCCCCGGTGTCGCCGGGTCTGCTGGCGGACCCGGGGACCTTCCTGGCCGGCGTGCCGTACGACGAGTTCGCCCGCCGTCGACGGGAGGCGCCGGTGGCCTGGGTCGAGGAGGTCGAGCTGACCCGCACCGACCACGACCGGTCGGTGCGGTCCCGGGGTCCGGGCTTCTGGGCCGTCACCCGCCACGCGGCGGTGTCCGCGGTGTCCCGCGACCCGGCGACGTTCTCGTCGGCGGCCGGCGGGGCGTTCCTCGCCGACCCCCGGACCCCGGAGGATCTGGACCGCAACCGCCAGCTTCTGATCAACATGGACGCTCCGGAGCACGCCTGGGTGCGGCGGCTGGTGGCGGGGGCGTTCACGCCCCGCGCGGTGGGCCGCCTCGGTGAGCTGGTGACCCGCCATGCCGAGGAGGTCGTCGCCCGGGCGGTGGCCGCGCGGGACATCGACGTGGTGGCGGACCTCGCTGCCGAGCTTCCGCTGCTCGTCCTCACCGACCTGCTCGGTGTGCCGCGGGCGGACCGGCGGCTGCTGTTCGAGTGGAGCAACAACCTGGTCGGGTTCGACGATCCCCGCTACGGCGGTGCCAGCGTGCAGCGCTACCGGGACACCTTCGCGGCGGCCTTCTCGTACGTGCGGCAGCTGGCGGCCCAGCGCCGGGCCGCGCCCGGCGACGACCTGTTGAGCCTCCTCGTGCACGCCGAGGCCGACGGTCGGGGTCTGACCGACGCGCAGCTGTGTCAGCTGTGGTTGCTGCTGGTCATCGCCGGCAACGAGACGACCCGGCACCTCATCTCGAACGGGGTGCAGGCGTTGCTGGAGCACCCCGGGCAGCGGGACCGGCTGATCGCCGAGCCCGACCTGACCGCGAGCGCGGTCGAGGAGCTGCTGCGCTGGGTCACGCCGATCATGCAGTTCCGCCGCACCGCCACCCGCGACACGGTCCTCGACGGGACCCGCATCGCCGCCGGGGACAAGGTGGTCGTCTACTACGTCTCGGCCAACCGGGACGAGGCCGCGTTCGCCGATGCCGACCGGCTGGACCTCGCCCGCGATCCCAACCCGCACCTGGCGTTCGGTATCGGTCCGCACTTCTGCCTGGGCGCGCACCTGGCCCGGTTGGAGATGGCGGCCTTCCTCACCGCGATCCGTCCGCACCTGGCCCGGCTCCGACTGACCGGGCCGGTACGCCGGATGCGGACCAACTTCATGAACGCCGTCACCGCGATGCCCGCGCGTTTCGACGTCGCGCCGGAAGGGGAGTGACCCCATGCCACTGGACCTGCACTGGTTCCTGCCGACGCACGGAGACGGCCGTGACCTGGCCGAGCCCGCCCGGGGTGGCGGGAGCCGGCCGGCCCGGATCACCCGCCGGCCGCCGGACATCGGCTATCTGGCGCAGGTGGCGCGTGCCGCCGACCGGCTGGGTTTCGCCAGTGTGCTCACGCCCGCCGGGCTGTTCTGCGAGGACCCGTGGGTGGTGGCGTCCGCGCTGGCCGCGCAGACGCAGCGGCTGAAGTTCATGATCGCGTTACGGCCGGGGCTCGCCTCGCCCACGCTCGTCGCCCAGATGGCCGCGTCCCTGCACCGCGTCTCGGCGGGCCGGGTGCTGCTCAACATCGTGGCCGGCAGCGACCCGGACGAGCAGCGCCGCTACGGCGACTGGCTGGACCACGACGCCCGTTACGCCCGCGCGGAGGAGTTCCTCACCATCCTGGGTGGACTGTGGTCCGGTCAGCCGGTCGACCACGACGGCGAGCACTACCGGGTGAAGTCCGCCCTGCTGGCCCGGCCGCCGGCCACCGCTCCGGCCGTGTTCCTGGGCGGGTCGTCGCCGGCGGCGCAGCGGGCGGCCGCCCGGCACGCGGACGTGTACCTGGCCTGGGGTGAGACGCCGGCCCAGCTCGGCGAGCTGCTGGGTCGGGCACGTGAGCAGGCGGCGGAGGCCGGCCGCACGCTGCGCACCGGGAGTCGACTCCACGTCATCACCAGGGACACCGCGCGGGAGGCGTGGGCCGAGGCGGACCGTCTCCTCGCCGGTGTCGACCAGGCGCGGATCGCCGCCGCCCGGCAGCGCTTCGCGCGTACCGACTCGGAGGGCCAGCGGCGGGCGGCGGCGCTGCACGTCGACGGCAACGCCCGGATGGAGGTGTACCCGAACGTCTGGGCGGGCTACTCCCTGATCCGGCCCGGTGCCGGCGCGGCGCTGGTGGGCAGTCACGAGGAGGTCGCGGAGCGGATCGCCGAGTACCACGCCGCCGGGGTGGACCATCTGATCCTGTCCGGGCAGCCGCACCTGGAGGAGGCGTACTGGTTCGGCGAGGGCGTGCTGCCGCTGCTGCGCCACGACGGCCTCCTGGATGGCGGGACCGACGGGGACGGCACGCACGCCGAGGGCGGCCGGCGGACTCCGGAGCTGGCGGTGGGCCGATGACCGGGCCCGTCGCGGAGCTGCCGATGACCGCGCTGATCGGCAACCCGAAACCCCATTCCCGTACGCGGACCGTCGCGTTGGCCACCGCGGAGGCACTGCACTCCCGGCTGACCCACGGCCCGACCCCCGTCGCCGCGCCCACGGTGATCGACCTGGCCGAGCTGACGGCCGAACTGGTCGGTCAGGGCAGCCGGCCGGAGACCCTCGACGAGGTGCTGGAGGCGGTACGCCGACCGGGGCTGCTGCTGGTGGCCAGCCCCACGTTCAAGGCGGCGTACAGCGGGCTGCTGAAGCTCTTCGTCGACGTGCTGCCCCGGGGTGCGCTGACCGGGGTGGTGGCGGTGCCGGTGATGACCGCCGCCCGGTCCGGTCACCGGCACGTCGTCGACACCTACCTGGGTGCCCTGCTGGCCGAGGTGGGCGCGTGCGTGCCCACGGCCGGCCTGTGCCTGCTGGAGCGCGAGTTCGACACGGCGGAGGTCGGCATCGAGCGCTGGCTGGACCGGGCGACGCCGGCGGTGGTGGACGCGCTGGCCGTGCTGACCGGTGTGCCGGCCGAGCCGGGTGTCAGCCGGCGTTGACCTCGTCGTGCTTGCGGCGCATCCGGCTGATCCAGCCCTGTGCCGTGTGCACCGGAACGTCGAAGTGCTCGGCGACGCGGCTGATCGTGCCGACCTGCTCGTAGACCGCCTCCAGGTCCGCCGGGTCGGGTGCCCGGCGGTACGCGCGACCGGCCTTGAGTCGGCTGAGCCGCTCCGGTTCGCCGGCCCGGCGGGCCGGTCGGGGCGGCTGCGGCCGGGGCGCGGCGGCGGTGGTGGCGGTGGTGGTCGCGGGGACCGGCCCGACCGTCACGGCCGGACGGGGCGCGGCCTCGGCGCGGCTGCGGTCCCGGTCCTGCGGGGGGATGAAGGCGCGCAGCAGGGCATCGAAGTCGACGTACGGCAGCTCGCCGGTCAGACCGGCGCTCTGCGGTGCGCGGACGGTGAGCTCCCGCACGACCGGGTGGCCGTTGCCGGTCTCCAGACGGACGACGGTCTGGGCCACCGGGCCGGTGATCTCCTCACCGTCGTCCTCCACGGGCACGATGGTGATGATGTATTGACTCACGACGATGCCTTCCCTGCGCATCTCCGGGCGAGCCAGTGCGGCTTCCGGCCCCCCGGTCAACCCTGTCGGGTTTGACCGGTGGTGGGAGACAAGATATCAGATTCCCGCAGGCAGAAGGCGAGATATCCGACACTCGCCACGGGACGCCTATCCTTCATCTCCGTTTTATTGTGGGCATCAACGGTCAAAACGGGCCCTGCGGGTCCCAGACCCTCGATCCTCGGTAGCGGATCGCGGGTCGACAGCCCGGGACACCAGCAGCGCGGCCAACCCGGCCCGCGACGACACACCCGTCTTGCGGAAGATCCGGGTCAGGTGAGCCTCCACCGTCTTGACTGTCACGTACACCTGGTCCGCCGCCTCGGCGTTGCTCGCACCGGCCGCCACCAGCCGGGCGATGTCCCACTCCCGCCGCGTCAGGGTCAGCTCCCCACCCGTCGCCCCGGCCGGAAGACGGCCCGCCGCCCCGGCCGCGCGGCTCTGCTCGCCGGCCACCGAGCGGCGCAGCGGCGGCGAGTCCACCAGCTCCGCGATACGGCGGGTCTCGGCGAGTTCGACCTCCGCCGCCGACCACTCCCGGGCCTCGCACAGAGCCCGCGCCCGCACCAACCGCGCCGACGCCTCCTCCAGCCTCCACCCCAGACTCGCGAAGGTGTCCGCCGCCGCGGCGGCCAGCTCGGCGGCGCAGCGCGGATCCGCCTCCAGGGTCAGCCGCGCCCGGGCGATCCGGGTCAGCGCGCTCTGCCCCCGCAGCCCCAGCCGCGCGGCGTACCCCTCGGCCACGTCCAACCAGCGCGCGGCCTCGTCGCACCGACCGGCCTTGTGGGCCATCTCGGCCAGCGCCGAGGCCCAGCAGGCCCGGTTGGTCACCTCGACCCGGTCGAGACCATCCCCACCGCAGGCGCGCAGCAACGTCGACGTGGAGCCGGCCCGGTCCCCGGCGAGGAAGCGCAGACGCACCGACACGCGCTGACTCGCCCCGTCGTACCAGTTC
This sequence comes from Micromonospora sp. DT63, assembly GCF_049841615.1. Classification (NCBI taxonomy): domain Bacteria; kingdom Bacillati; phylum Actinomycetota; class Actinomycetes; order Micromonosporales; family Micromonosporaceae; genus Micromonospora; species Micromonospora sp. DT63. The sequence continues at coordinate 380,886 of NZ_JBNCKQ010000001.1, forward strand.
TCGCGGCGGGTGCTGGCGTCCAGCACTGCGGTGTCGGCCAGGTGGCGGGCCGCCTTCGGGCCGCTGCGCCAGGCCACCGCGATGGCCCGGTATGCGCGGGCCAGCGCCACCAGCGGGTCGATGCCCATGGCGACGGCCACCTCCTCGGCGTCCTCGCCCTCGACCCGGGCCCGCTCCAGGCTGCCCAGTCGGGCGGTCACCGCGCAACGGCCGACCAGCAGCCAGGGGGTCAGCGCCACGAGACCCGCACGGCAGCAGATGTCCAGCGCACGGTCGAAGTGGTGCAGGGCCGAGCGCTCCCGTTCGTGGAGGTACTCGGCCCAGCCCAGCAGGGCCAACAGGTCCGGGTGCCGGGCCAGGTCGGTGTCGGCGAACGCGTCCACCTCGGACGACGCCCGGTCCAGCGTCTCGGGCACCCGGATCCCACAGTCGGTGTACGCGGCCACGAACGACTGCACCACCGCGGCAGTTGTCGCGCAGACCGCCGAGCCGGTCCGCTCCGCCAGCGGGCTCAGACTCCGGGCGTGCTCGGCCGCGTCGGGCGCTCCACAGAGGGCGCCGGCGATCGCCGCCTCGACGGTCAGCAGGAAGCGACTGCGCGGCTCCACCCGCCCGTCCCGGTACGGCAGCAGCAGCGCGTACGCGTCGAACGGCCGGCCCAGCAGGCGTTCCACCCGCGCCCGTGCGGCCACCGCCCGCAGCCGCTGGTCGCAGTCGGCGAGAGGACGGCGGGTGAGTTCCTGCAACAGGGTGCGGGCCTGGCGCAGTTGACCTGCGCCGACCAGCGCGTCGGCCATCGCGAACTCCAGCCGCGTACGCCGTGGCTCGGTGACCTCGGCGGCGGGCAGCAGCCGCTGGACGTTGGTCAACCACCGGATCGCGTCGAGCCGGGGCACGAGACCGCTCTCCGCCGCCTCGATCAGTGCATCGGCGGTCGCCGGTTCGGCGCACTGCCCGCTGGCCGACAGGTGTTCGGCGTACCGGCCGACGGGATGCCCGAGCTCGCGCAGGACGCGGGCCGCCGTCGCGTGCAGGCGTCGCCGCCGGCCGGGGGACAACGCGCGGTACACGACTGTGCGGTCCACCTCGTGGCGGAACCGCAGGGTCGACGCCTCGGTGGGGTCGGTGCGCAGCAGGTCGACGGCGACCAGCGCGTCGAGCAGGTCGCTGGTGACCTCGGGGCCGCGGTCGGCGAGCGCCGCGGCCAGCGCCGGCTCGAACCCGTCCGGGCACACCGAGACGGCCTCCAGCATCTGCCGCTGCTCGTCGGTGAGCGCGTCGAGGTCGAGTTGAACCGCGCCGGTGACGTCGACGGGCAACTCGGCGGGCAGGCCCCGCAGTGCCGCGACCGGGCCGTCCAGGGCGCCCGGTCGGTACGCGAGGACGTAGCGGGGAACACCGCCGGAGAGCACGTGCACCCGCTGGGCGGCGCGTCCCTCCACCAGCCCGAGCAGCGCGGCGACGCTGGCCGGATCCAACGGTGTCAGGGTGACCGCCCGGCGGCTCAGGTGGATGCCGGCGGCGAGCGCGGTGGTCACGCACGACGGCATCTGCCGTGGCCGGTACGCGGTGATCCACAGCAGACCCGGGGGTGGTGCCTGCGCGAGCCGACGCAGCAGCGTGGCCGTCGCGGATGACGCGGTGTGCAGGTCGTCCAGGAGCAGCAGCAGCGGCCCACCGGCGCGGACCGCCTCGCCCGGCTCATCCGTCAGCGCGGCGATGGCCTGCCCGACCTGGTGGCCGTCGCGGCCGGCGGCGGCGAGCACGCGCACCCCGGCTCGTCGGGCTCGTGTGGCGACCTCGCGCAGCAACCGCGTCTTGCCGGTGCCGGGGTCACCCACGAACTCGATCATGGCGGGCTGGCCGTCGCGGACCCCGGCCAGGGCGCGGTCGAACAGGTCGAGCGCGCAGTTGCGCCCGACCAGGGGGTCGAGAGGGTCGCCGGACGGCGGCGGGGCGAACTCCTCCTCGCTGATGTTCATCGGCGCCCCACGACGGGCACCGGGGCGTCCCGGCCCGTCGGCGTACGCCATCGGCCGGTCGCGGTCGGACGCGGCCCGGCGGCGGCCCGACGGCCTGGTCGGACGCGAGCACACGGCGAGTGTTGGCCCAGCTTCAACTGCCACCCCCAGGATCTGTCCCGTTCGGGCCTCTCGGCGTGCCCGATGCCGGCGGTGCCAATTGCCGGCGCTCGGGCGAGCGGCAGATGCAACTCTAGGTCCGCACGACAAGAACTGCGATCGCGGGACCGGTTGGTCCTATTGTCGAAGAGAGCAAATGTTGCTGTCCAAAAACCGAAATAGCGTACTTGGTTCTTGACACAGCGCACACTGGAGGTTGCGGTGAGTTCACGACAATGTGGGGTTTCCCCTACTGTCGCATCGTTCCCCGTCGCTTAATGTCGACCCCGGCGGTGCGACGCCTTCTGGGGGGACTTCGGATGACCGTTCATTATCGATCCTATCTGGACAATTCGTCAGATGCGGAGGTGATGCTGAGCGAGTCGGAACGATGGCACGCATTTCAGTGTCTATTGCCGCCGCGGGCCGCGGTGGCCGACGCGTTCCTCACCCAGGGCATCAGTCCACTGCTGCACGGCCTTCAGGCTGTCGGCGAGCTGTCCGCCTGGTCGTTCACCCGCCAGTCGCCACGGGTGGTCTGTCTGCACCTGCTCGGCAGCACGCCGCGCCTGCTGGCGGCCCGACTGGCCGGGCTCTGTGCGGCGGTCGGGGCGGAGGGCCCCGTGCACGTGCCGCACCTCGCCGCTCCGCCAGCGCGCGATCCACGGCTGGTCGACGTGGCTGTCGACCTGATCGGGATGACCCCGGGGCGGCAGGCCCGCCTCGGCGCCGCCGTGGACCTGGCGATGGTGGCGGCCGTGCACACCTGCCCCGCCCTGCGGGGCGACAACGAGCACGTTCCGTCCGACGCCGCGGCCGCCCTGCCGAGCGTCCGCTGGCAGCGGATCGCCACCGCGCTCAAGACCGAACGCCACCCGCTGACCTGCTGGTCACACCTGCTGGAGGCGTGCCGCCGCGCACCGGGATACGACGGCAGGATGACGTTCGACCTGGTCCACCTGCTGCACAATCAGCTCGGGCTCAGCACCCGTGACGAGCAGCGGGTGCACGCGGGCCTGATCCGCTCACTGTCCCGACGCCGGGCCGGAGCGCGCCGGTCGCCCCGTTCGCACCTGAGCGTCCAGCATCCCGGGCCGGTCCGCCCGAAGAGGTGAACCGCGGGAGGCGGCCTACGGCACGAGCGGGGCGCAGTGGACACCGCCGCACGGGGGTGCGGTGTTCCGGCGCGGGGGGCGTACGCCGGAACACCGCCTGGGGAAAGTCAGCGCGCCAGCCACTCCCGGTAGGACGTCGGCGCGAGTACCGCGCCCTCCTTGGCGATCAGCACGTCGCCGGGGGCGGCCGCGAACATGCCGGCGCTGTCGTCGGTGGTGACGGTGCGCTTGTCGCCGTGCGCGGCGAGGGTGATCCGGCCCAGTTCGTCGAGCGTGAACACGTCGGGGCCGGCGACGTTGCGCACACCGCGCAGGGGGGTGCCCACGCTGACGTCGGCGACGGCCTGGGCCACGTCGGCCGCGGCCATCGGCTGCACGGGGGTGCTGGGCAGGCGGACGCCGTTCTCGTCGGCGGTCCAGGAGATGACTGCGTCGACGAACTCGAAGAACTGGGTGGCGCGGACGATCGAGTACGGCACCTTGCTGGCCTTGAGGATGTCCTCCTGGAGCACCTTCGCGCGGTAGTAGGCCAGGTCGGGCACCTGGTCGACGCCGACGATGGACAGGATCACGGCGTGGCCGACGCCGGCGCGCTCGGCGGCGGTCAGCAGGTTGTCCATTGTCGTCTGGAAGAAGGCGGGCGACGCGTCGTCGAAGGTCGGCGAGTTGGTCAGGTTGACGACGACGTCGGCGTCCTTGAGCGCCTCGGGCAGGCCCTGCCCGGTGAGGAGGTCGACTCCGGTCGACTGCGAGTGCGGCACCGCGTCGTGCCCGGCCGCCTGCAGGATCCGGACGACCTGGGACCCGATGAGGCCCGTCCCGCCCATCACGGCGATCTTCATGTCCGTTCCACCATCCCTGTCTGTTTTGTCCGCCGTGCCACTGGCGGCACGTAACTCGGACTTCCTATGTCCGAGAACTATACTCGGACACGACAGGTCCGAGTAACGGGGTGGCTAGGGTGAGGCGATGAAGATGTCCGGCGGGGTGGAGTGGGCGCTGCACTGCTGCGTCGTGCTCACGGCCAGCAGCAGGCCCGTCCCGGCGGCCCGGCTCGCGGAGCTGCACGACGTCTCCGGCAGCTACCTGGCCAAACAGCTCCAGTCGCTGGCCCGCGCCGGGCTCATCCACTCGGTGCAGGGCAAGGCGGGCGGCTACGCGTTGACCCGCGCTCCGGAGAGCATCAGCCTGCTCGACGTGGTCCACGCCGTCGACGGGCCCGGCCCCGCCTTCGTCTGCACCGAGATCCGCCAGCGCGGCCCGCTGGCCACCCCACCCGAAGCCTGCACCCGCGCGTGTCCCATCGCCCGCGCCATGGCGACGGCCGAGAAGGCGTGGCGCGAGGCCCTGGCCGGGATCACCATCGCCGACCTCGCCCGCGACGTGGACGTCGACTCCGGCCCCGAGGCCCTGGCCGGCGTCAGCGCCTGGCTCACCGGCGACAGCGCCGGCTGACCGCGCTCAGCCGGTGTGGCGTACCTCGGTGTCCCAGATCTGCGCCCACGGCCGCCGCAACCCCCGACACACGAGGATCGGGCCGCCGTTCTCGTCGTTGTCCACCTCGACCCGCTGATCCACCCGCCCGGCGGGCGTGCACTCGGTGAACCAGGCGTTCAGCGCGTCGGGGCGCTCCCAGCCGACGACGATCGCCACGTCCGCGTCGGCGGGTGGCCGGCCGAAATCCACCATGCTGTTGTGCCCGGAGTAGGCGCGGGGGAGCCCACGGGCCGGCCCGTACCGGGCGATCGCCCCGGCCTCTCCGTAGTTGCCGGTGAGGATCACCGCCCGCGAGCGTTCCTGCGGCTGCAGGCCACGGTGGACGGCGGCCACCGAGTCGGCGAACTCCGGCCAGCCGATGGTCTCGCCGGCGTCGTAGTTGACGTCGACCACGAAGCTGGGCAGCCGGTCGGCCGGCAGCACCGGCAGCAACAGCACGACCGTGGGCAGCAGGAACGGCACCGCGCCCACCGCGAGCACCCCGCGACGCAGCCACGCCGCGCCACGCGACGCCCAGGCGGCGGTCACCACCGCGCCCGCGGCGGTGAGCACCAGCAGCAGAGGCGCGTCGTAGTAACCCTTGCCGCCGGCGACCAGGACGATGCCGACAACTACCACCCAGGCCCAACCCACCGCGCGGTACCCCCGCCACGCCGGCCGGCGCAGCAGCGCGACGAGGCCGGCGATCCAGATCGGCACGGCGTACGGGCTGATGATGGCGAACTGGAGGGTGAGCGCGTCGAGGCGACTGCTGTAGGAGCTGTCGCCGCCGGAGATGGAGGCCGCCACACCGAGCTGCGGGAAGCCGTGCGCGGCCTGCCAGATCAGGTTCGGCGCGGCCAGCAGCGCGGCGATCCCGGCGGCGGCGAGCACCCACCTGTCGCGCAGCAGCCGACGTGGCCCCGCGATCACCACCCCGGCGACAAGGCCCACGGCCAGCAACGCGGGCAGCAGCTTGTTGAGCATGCCCACGCCGAGCACCAGCCCGAGCGGGAGCGCCCACCTGCTGTCCCCGGTGCGCAGCAGCCGCACCGCGCACCACACCACGGCGAGCCAGACCAGCAGGTCGACGGTGGTGGTGCTGAGCAGGTGGGCGCCGGCGAGCACGATGCCGGACAGCGCGGCCAGCACCGCGGCGAAGCTCTGCCCGCCCCGGCCACCGCCCAGCTCGCGGGCGATGGCGGCGACCAGCAGGACGGCGACGCCGGCCAGCAGCGCCGACGGCGTACGCAGCACCACCAGGTTGCCCGGCGCGATCGTGTCCAGCAGCCGGGCCAGCGCCGGGACGAGTGGGCCCTGGTCGACGTAGCCCCAGGCCAGGTGGCGGCCGCAGAGCAGGAAGTACAACTCGTCGCGGTGGTAGCCGTAGCGGCCGGCGAGCAGCAGCAGCGTCACGCTGGTGGCGGCGGCGACCAGCCACGGGCCGAGCGCACGGGGACCGGGCTGCGGCAGCTCGGCCGGCGCGGACGACCGTGCCGGCCGGTGTGGTCGATCGGTGTCGATGGCGGGCTCGCTCACCGACTCATCATCGCCCGCGAAGCCGCCGCGTGGGTGCCCCCGCGCCTGCGGGTGCAGGTGTTCTGACCAGGTGCGAAGATCAGCTTCGTAACTCGGACCGAGAGGACGACATGCGATATCGCACTCTGGGCGCCACCGGCACGGTGGTGTCGACCCTGTGTCTGGGCACGATGACGTTCGGCGCGGAGACCGACGAGGAGGGCAGCTTCGCCCAGCTCGACCGGTTCGTCGAGGCCGGCGGCACCTTCCTCGACACCGCCGACGTCTACTCCACGGGCGTCTCCGAGGAGATCGTCGGTCGGTGGCTGCGTTCCCGCCCCGACCTGCGCGACCGCCTCGTCATCGCCACGAAGGGCCGGTTCCCGATGGGCCCCGGGGCGAACGACGCCGGCCTGTCCCGCGTGCACCTCACCCGCGCCCTGGACGCCAGCCTCCGGCGGCTCGGGGTGGAGGCCGTCGACCTCTACCAGGCGCACGCGTGGGATCCGCTGACCCCGCTGCCGGAGACGCTGCGCTTCTTCGACGACGCGGTCCGCGCCGGCAAGATCCGCTACGCGGGGGTCAGCAACTTCACCGGTTGGCAGTTGCAGAAGGCCGCCCTGCTCACCCAGCACCTCAACCTCACCCCGATCGTGACCCTCCAGCCGCAGTACAACCTGCTGGCCCGGGAGATCGAGTTCGAGCTGGTGCCGGTCTGCGAGAACGAGGGCATCGGCATCCTGCCGTGGTCGCCGCTGGGCGGCGGCTGGCTGACCGGCAAGTACCAGCGCGACAGCACGCCCACCGGCGCCACCCGGCTCGGCGAGAACCCGCAGCGCGGCGTCGAGGCGTACGCGGGTCGCAACGCGCAGGAGCGCACCTGGCGGGTGCTCGACGCGGTCCGCCAGGTCGCCGGGGAACACGGCGCCTCCATGTCGGCGGTGTCGCTGGCCTGGCTGGCGGCCCGACCGGCGGTCACCTCGGTGATCCTCGGCGCGCGGACCACCGAGCAGCTCGACGACAACCTGACCGCCGCCGACCTGGTCCTGGACGCGGAGCAGATGCGGCTGCTGGACGAGGCGAGCGCACCGCTGGTGGGCGACTACCCGTACGGCGGCGCGGGTGTGCGTCAGCGTGGCCGCGACCTGCCGACCGGGCCGTGATCCCCTTCCCCGAGCCCACCGGCGTCGCCGGCAGCCGCACCGAGGTCTTCCTGCGTTACCTGGACTATTTCCGGGAGTCAGTGGTGGCCAAGGTGTCGGCGCTGGCGGCGCCGGAGCTGCGGCACAGCCGTCTGCCGTCCGGGTGGACCCCGTTGGAGCTGCTCACGCACCTGCGCCACGTCGAGCTGCGCTGGATCGAGTGGGGCTTCGAGGGCCGGGACGTCGCCGAGCCGTGGGGTGACCGTCGGGACGACAGGTGGTACGTCGCCCCCGACGAGACCCTCGCCGACCTGGTGGCGGCGCTGCGTGCCCAGGGCGCGCACACCAGCGCGGTGGTCTCGGCGCACGACCTCGCGGAGATCGGCGCACCGGGCCCGCGCTGGAACGGCGCCGACCCGGCGTCCCTGGAACGGGTGCTGTTGCACCTGGTTCAGGAGTACGCCCGCCACCTGGGGCACCTCGACGTGGTGGCCGAGCTGGCGGGTGGGCCGACCGGAGAATGAGGCCGTCCGCTCGATAATGGACCGATGCCGCTGCTCGTCACGCCCGCCGTGCCCGCCGGGCGCCTCGCCGCCCAGGAGCAACCCCACCTTCCGGTACGCCCCGGGCTGGCGCTGCGGCCGTGGCGCGACGACGACGCCCCTGCCGTACGCGCCGCCTTCGACTGTCCGGTGATCCAGCGGTGGCACGCCCGTCGTCTCGACAGCGACGACGAGGCGCGGGCCTGGACGGCGCAGTGGGCGGCCCGCTGGAGCGCCGAGACCGCCGTGAGCTGGGCGATCGTGGGGGACGACGACCGGCCGGTCGGTCAGACGGGGTTGCGGGACGTGCTGCTGACCGAGGGGTCGGCGCAGGTGTCGTACTGGCTGCTGCCCGCCGCCCGTGGTCGTGGGATCGCGACCGAGGCGCTCGGGGCGCTGACCCGGTGGAGCTTCACCCGGGCCGGGTTGCACCGGCTGGCCCTGCACCACTCGACGGCCAACGGGGCGTCGTGCCGGGTCGCCACGCGCGCCGGCTTCGCCGTGGAGGGTGTGGCGCGCGGGTCGGTGCGGCACGCCGACGGCTGGCACGACATGCATCAGCACGCGCGCCTGCGCACCGACGGGCCTCCTGCGATCACTCCGTGAGGTCGCCGACATGGCCAGGTCCATGGTTGGCGCCGCCCAGTCTCCGCTCAGCGGGCCTGCGCCCAGCCGACGAAACGCGGCGTCAGGTCGGGTAGCGCCACGCCGGGGTTGAGCGCGGTCAGGTCGGCCTCGGCCTCCTGCTGCACCGTCGCCAGGTGGGTCAACAGACCCGGGCGATCCTCGCGGTATTCGCCGAGCAGGCGCAGCTTCGCGGTCGAACACGGCCACAGGATGCCGCAGACCGGGCAGCGCCACGACGGCCGCAGCGGGGAGTGCGTCGGCCTCCGGGCCGTTCCTTCGGTGTGTGCCACGGTCTTCCTCCTGGTCGGCTGCTGGACGCGGGGCCGCTTGCGGTCGCGCAAGCGGCCCCGCCACGAACGCGTCCGCCGGGTTCGGGTCCCTGCCGGCCGCGCCGTCGATACCCCACTTTCCCGGGAGTCGTTGGACAAGCACACAGCGTTACGTAATCTCCTTGGCGCAGCCCATTTGCCCCGGGGAAGGGACGGCATGAATCACGCGTTTGTCGCAGCGCTCGCCGAAGCGGGTCACACCGCCGAGAGCCTCGCCGATCGGATCGGCGTGCACCCGAAGACCGTCGCCCGGTGGGCGAACCCGGGCCACGTTCCCCAGAGCCGGCACCGCACGACAGTCGCGGAGCTACTGGCCCGCGACGCCGACGCGCTGTGGCCGGATGCCCTCCGGCGCCGCGAACCGGTGTGGTTCCGACCCTGGGTCGACCTCGAACGCGAGGCGCTGACGCTGCGGTCGTTCCAGTTGGCGTGGGTGCCGGGTCTACTCCAGACCGAGGCGTACGCCCGGGCGACCCTGGCCGGCGGGGTCCTGACGCCGGACGCGGTCGACGAGTTCACCGGGGCGCGGATCAGCCGGCAGTCGATTCTCGACCGCGACGGCGACGGGCCGCTGCTCATCGCCGTGCTGGACGAGGGGGTGCTGCGCCGTCGCGTCGGCGACGACCGCGCGTTGATGGCGGCGCAGCTCACGCACCTGCTCGGGTACGTCGAGACCGACACCGTCCAGCTCCAGATCGTCCCGGCGGACGCGCCCAGCTATCCCGGGCTCGACGGGCCGTTCACCATCGCCGACCTGCCGGACGGTTCGCGGGTCGCGCACGTCGACAGCGCCGCGCAGGCGCAGATCCTCGACCAGACATCGGAGCTTGTTAGCCTGGAGCGGCGGTGGGAGCGCATTCGCGGCGAGGCGCTGCCCCGGGGGCGTTCCCTGGACCTTCTCAGAGAAGCGGCGGCATCATGGACCTGACCGGGGCGCAGTGGCGCACGAGCACGAAGAGCGGCGGCAACGGCGGCGACTGCGTCGAGGTCGCCGACAATCTCCCGGGTGTGGTCCTCGTGCGGGACTCGAAGGATCGCGACGGCGCAACGCTCACGTTCAACCCGCAGTCGTGGCGCCGCTTCCTCGCCCTGGCACGCGACGCCCGCTGACCGTCCACATCGCCCGACCTGGTCAGCGCACGCCGGCCGGTTCGGCCGGTTGCGGTTGCGGGGCGGTCGGCCAGGTGAGCCGTCGTACGCCGGGCACGAGCGCGGTGCCGGCGCAGGAGGCCAGGACCAGCAGGCCGGCGACCGCCAGGGGTACGGGAGCGCCGAACGCGTCGGCGGCCAGCGGCGCCAGCGCGTAGCCCAGCGGCATCGCGGCCAGCGACACCAGCCAGTCGTACGAGGTGACCCGGGCCAGGACCTCCGGTGCGAAGTGGTGCTGCACGACTGTCTCCCAGACCGGGTTGAGGTAGCCCAGGGCGGTCAGCGCCACGGCGTACGTGACGATCACGGCCGGGGCGGGCGCGGCGACGGCGAGCAGGAACAGCGGCACGGCGTAGGCGGCGAGCCCGAGGTTGGCCAGCAGCACCGGCCGGCGGAGCCGGACCCGCCCGGCCAGCAGTGAGCCGGTGAGCATGCCGATTGCGCCAGCCTGCAACAGCAGCACCCACGTCGCCTCCCCGCCCAGGCGGTGAATGGCGACGGCCGGGCCGAGGGTCATCAGCACGGCGGCGGCGCCGTTCCACACGCCGTGCCCGAGCAGGCTCGTCCAGAACCAGTCGCGGGCGCGCACCTCGCCGAAGCCGTGCCGCAGGTCGGCGAGGACGCTGCGGCGGGGCACCGGCACGTGTCGGACCCGGACCAGCGCGAGCAGGGCGGCGCTGAGCGCGAACGACGCGCTGTCGATCACGAACGCCCAGCCGGGGCCGGCGGCCCAGATCAGCGCGCCGGCCAACGCCGGGCCGAGCAGTCGACTGGCGTTGGCGGTGACTCCCATCAGGGCGTTGGCGCGTTGCCGTTCGGCCGGCGCGACGGTGCCGGCGACCAGGGGAGACGCGGTGGGGATGGCGAACGCCGACGCGGTGCCGCCGAGCGCGGAGGCCACCACGACGGTGGTCAGCGCCGGGTCGCCGCCGAGCAACTCGACGCCGACGGCGAGTTGGGTCGCGCAGCGGACGAGGTCGGCCAGCAGGGCGACGCGGCGGGCGGCGAACCGGTCGGCGACGACACCGCCGAGGGGCAGCAGGAGCAACCGGGGCACCATCGCCGCGGCGAGGACGACTGCCAACGCTGCGGTCGAGCCGGTGGCCCGCAGCACGGCCAGGGCCAGGGCGGCGGGCACCACCGCGTCCCCGACGGCCGAGACGGTGCGGCCGAGGAACAGCAGCCGGAAGGGGCGGGTGCGCAGGGGATGAGCCATACCCGCAATGTACTTAGACACCGAACCTTTCGGCAATGAATATTTCGGTGCTGAGCTAGGCTGGCGTCGTGACCGCCACCGAAGATGTCGTCGACCAGCACATCGAGCGCTGGCTCCCTGTGGTGCCCGACCTCGACAGGGACATCGAGGGCGCGGTGGTCCGGATGATCCGCCTGACCCGGCACCTGCGCGCGGTCAAGGAACGGGTCCTCGCCGACTTCGACCTGCCCCGGCACGAGTACGAGACCCTGCACGCCCTCGCCGGCCGGCGCGGCCGCGCGGCGCCCTCCGACCTGGCCGCGGACCTGACGGTGGCCCCGGCCTCGATCACCGCGCGCGTCGACACCCTGCTGCGGCGGGGCTTCGTGCGCCGCATCCCGTCCACGGTCGACCGTCGTCGCGTGGACGTGGAACTCACCGACGAGGGCATGGACGCGTGGCGCGCGGCGATGGAGAGCCAGGGCGCCGAGGAGCAGCGACTGCTCGGCGCGTTGACGCCGAAGGAGCGGCGGCTGCTGTCGGACCTGCTGCGCCGGGTGCTGCTCGTCGCCGAACAGCCGGCCGACGCACCGTAGCCGGCTGGCGGTACGTCGCCGAGCAACCGGTGGCGGTACGTCGCGCCCCCGACGGCGGGGCCGCCCGGAAATCCGTTGCCCGCGAGTCAGGGGTCGACCATGCTGACGCGCATGGATCAGTGACCAGTGGCGCACGTGCGCGATGAGGACGGGTTCGAGTCACCTCCCCGTCTGCCCTCCGCGCCGAGACGCCGGCTATCCGTCACTGGATCCGGGAGGCCCCCAGTGCCTCCTGCCGAGAGCTTGGAATCGCCGGAACCATGAATAACTCCCGCCATATCCGTGTGCGGGCCTTCGCCCGCACGGACACTCCTGCCGTCGAATTCGACGCTTCAGTCGTCTTCTCGCCTCCACCGCTGCCATGCAGGCCGTGCGGCGCCTGCGGCGTTCACGTCGTCGCGGTGGACCTCTCGCCAGGATCAATTCCCCAGCTGATCGCTGACCCGATCTTGACCAACCTCGAGGTGCGGACCAGGAGGCCGGCGACGGCGGGCCTGGGCGCGTACTCCGAAAATCGCCTGGCGGCCCTCGTACGCCGATGGGAGGGTGACCGGCATGATCGCGCACGCTCTGGCCGGGGCCCTGGCCGACGACGGACGGCGACGGGTCTTCGCGGCGGTCGCGTTGGGATCGGCAAGCGTGGCCGAGGTCGTGCAGCGCTCCGGCTTGGCGGCGCGGGTCGTGCTCACCGGGCTCCGGCGGCTCGCCGACGCGGGTCTCGTCACCGGCGCTGACGGCGCGCTCGCGGTCGACGAGGCGTCGCTGCGGGCGGCGGCGCGCGACAGCCGCCCGGCCGACGACGACGCGCCGTCCGACGATCCGGTGCTGCGCACGTTCCTGCGCGGTGGCGTCCTGACGGGCATGCCGGCGCAGCTCGCGCGGCGGCGGGTGCTGCTGGCACACGTCGCGCGGCAGTCGTTCGAGCCGGGCACGCGCTATCCGGAGCGGGCCGTCGACGACGCGCTCACACCGTGGTGCGCCGCCGGCGCCTCGGACCACGCCACCCTGCGCCGCTACCTGGTGGACGAGCGGTTGCTCACCCGTGAGCAGGGTGTCTACCAGCTGACGGAGGCCGAAAATCCGTTGACCGGGCAGTGACGATCGACGGGTGACCACGACCCTGCGGCCCGCCTGGGTGACCTCCACCGTCCGTCCCGACCATCCGGACGCGACAGTCCTGCTGCGCGAGTACATGACCGAGATGGTGGTGCGCTACCACCGCCGCCCGGCCCGACCCGGCGAGGTCGACGCGGCGCTGGCCGAGATGCCCAGCGACGACCTGGCGTACCCCGGTGGTCTGCTGTTGCTCGCGCACCGCGACGCGGACCTGGCCGGTTGTGCCGGGCTGCGATGGCGTCCGGGGTGGGCCGAGCTGACCCGCGTGTTCCTGCGGCCCGCGCACCGGGGCGCCGGTGGAGGCGCCGCGCTGCTGGCCGCCGTCGAGCAGCGGGCGCGGGCGGTCGGGGCGGACCGGATCCGGCTCGACACCCGCTCCGACCTGGTCGAGGCCCGCGCCCTGTACGCCCGACACGGCTACGCCGAGATCCCCGCCTACTCGCACGGCAGGTACGCCGAGCACTGGTTCGAGAAACGGCTGGGCCGCAGGAGTTGACGGCCGCCGCCGGGCGCGGTAAATAAGAAGCAGGAAGTTGAGTCACTACGACTCAACTCATCACCTTCGGCCAGGAGAACCGAGGAGGCACAGCGATGTTGATGCGTACCGACCCGTTCCGCGAGATCGACCGGCTCGCCGAGCAGTTCTTCGGTACGGCAGCCCGTCCCGCGATGATGCACCTGGACGCCTACCGCGACGGGGACCACTTCTACGCGGCGTTCGACCTGCCGGGCGTCGACCCGGACACCATCGACTGCACGGTGGAGCGCAACGTGCTCACCGTCCGCGCCGAGCGGCGCCGGCCCACCGGCGACGGTGTCGAGCTGGTCGCCGCCGAACGCCCGATGGGTACCTTCACCCGGCGGCTGTTCCTGGGCGACACCCTGGACACCGACAAGCTGGAGGCCGGCTACGAGAACGGGGTGCTGACGCTGCGCATCCCCGTCGCCGAGCGCGCCAAGCCCCGCCGGGTGACCATCACCGCCAACGGCGACGCACGCCGACAGATCAACGCCTGACCGCGACGGCCTCGACGGCCGGCACCCGTGCCGAGGTGCCGGCCGTCGGCGCGTCGCCAGACTCCGACTCCCCGGCTTCCGCGTCGCCCGGCGTCGACTCTCGCGCCGGCGCGTCGGGCCCCGGCTCTCGTGCGGGTCTGTCGGGCTTCTGGTCTCGTGCGGGCGCGTCGCCGGGCGGTGGGTAGAGGGCGGCGAGCGCGTGGGCGGTGCCGGCGAGCAGTTCCCGCAACTCGGGCGGGGCGAGCACCTCCACCTGCGCGCCGAGCTTGAGCATTTCGACGCGGCCGTGTCGGACCGACTCGATCGGCACTGTCGTCGTGACCCAGCCGTCCGCGTCCGGGGCACCGGCGTGGTCCTGCGCCGCGCGGCTCATCGCCGGTGGGAACAGGTGCGTCGTCTGCGCCAGCGCCGCCACGGTCATCCGCACCCGGGCCTCGGCGCGATAGACGCCCCGCTCGTAGCGTTCGGCGTGCTCCTGCCAGCAGGCCGCCAGGTCGAAGCCGGCCGGCCGTTCAGCGGGCTCGTCCAGCACGGTGAGCTCCAGGATCGCGCCCACCCGGTAGGTGCGCACCTGCCCGGACGCGGCGGCGACCAGATACCAGCGGCCGGCCTTGAGCACCACGCCGAGCGGGTCGAGGGTCCGGGTCACCTCCCGCGGCGCCTGCCACCGCCGGTACCGCACCCGGACCCGACGGTCCTCCCACACCGACGTGGCCAGCGCGGCCAGGTGCGGTGTCGGCTCGGGCTCGCGGAACCAGCTCGGCGCGTCCAGGTGGAACCGCTGCCGGATCCTGCCGCCGGGGTCGGCGAGGTCCGCCGGCAGGGCGGCACGCAGCTTCAGCTCCGCAGTGGCCAGCACCGAGCCCAGGCCCAGCTCGGCGGCCGGGCCGGGCACTCCGACCAGGAACAACGCCTCGGCCTCACCGGCGGTCAGGCCGGTGAGCCGGGTGCGGTAGCCGTCGAGCAGGCGGTAGCCGCCGGCCGGGCCGCGCTCGGCGTACACCGGCACACCGGCGGCACCCAACGACTCCACGTCGCGATACACGGTGCGAACCGACACCTCCAGGGCGTCGGCCAGTTCGGCGGCGGTCATCCGCCCCCGGGCCTGCAGGAGCAGCAGCAGGGAGACCAGCCGGCTGGCACGCACCGTGCGACCGTAGCCGACACCGTCCGCGCCGCCGCGCCGGCCGTCGTCGGCGTGCCTGCGTGGCAATCCCATCCGCCTCTGAGAACCTTTTTCACATGGTGTCCTCCGACGCTCCCGTGCTCGCCCGCCCCACCGCCCGACCGGCCCTGCCGACCGGGCCGGTCGACGTCACCGAGGCGTGGCTGCGCAACCGCCGGCTGTCCGAGCACACCCGCGACGCCTACCGACGTGACGTCACCGCGTGGCTCGGCTGGTGCGCCGGGCACGACCTGGATCCGCTGCGGGCCACCTTCCTGCACATCAACGAGTACGCCCGCACGCTGGAGTCCACTCTCGTCGCCCGCAGCGGCCGACCGTTGACCCCGGCGACCGTGGCACGCCGCCTGTCGGCGCTGTCCAGCTGGTACGACTTCCTCGTCAAGCTCGGCGGCGTACCGGCCAACCCGGTCTCCGGCGCGGACCGGCCCCGCGTCGACCGGGACCACTCCGCCACCGTCGGGCTCACCCCGGAGGAGGTCGACGCGCTG
The DNA here is from genome assembly GCF_049841615.1 of Micromonospora sp. DT63. Classification (NCBI taxonomy): domain Bacteria; kingdom Bacillati; phylum Actinomycetota; class Actinomycetes; order Micromonosporales; family Micromonosporaceae; genus Micromonospora; species Micromonospora sp. DT63. Next base: position 396,502 of record NZ_JBNCKQ010000001.1, read on the forward strand.
CTCACCGCCGCCGACGCGGAGACCGGCCCGACGGCGGCCCGCAACCGGGCGGCGATCGCGCTGCTTGCCGATCTGGGCCTGCGGGTGGGGGAGCTGGTCTCGCTGGACCTGACCGACCTCGGCACCGAACGCGGGCACCGCAGCGTGCGCTTCATCGGCAAGGGCGGCAAGCAGCGCCGCCGCGCCCTCACGCCAGGCACCGCGTACGCGGTGGACGCGTACCTGACGCAGCGGGCCGCCACCACCGGCGTGCCGGTGACACACCTGACCGGACCCCTGCTGGTGACCGCCAGCGGAGCGCGGCTCGACCGGCACTCGGTGTTCCGGATGGTCCGCCGACTCGCCCGCGCCGCCGGCATCCCCGCCTGGGCGCGGCTGTCCCCGCACTCGCTGCGACACGCGTTCGCCACCACCGCCCGCTCCGAGGGCGTCCCCCTCGAAGACGTGCAGGACGCGATGGGCCACGCCGACCCGCGCACCACCCGCCGCTACGACCGGGACCGGCACAACCTCGACCGCGACCCGGCGTACGCGGTGTGGGCCGCCCGGTCCCGCCGCCGCGGCTGAACTGTCCCACCCGCGGCCTAGCCTCGGCGGATGAGACACGGTCTGGAGATCCCCTGCGGTGGCGGCGACGTCTCGGTGACCACCCTGGTCGAGCTGGGTGAGCTTGCCGAGAACGCCGGATGGGACGGGGTGTTTCTGGAGGATTACCTGATCCACTACTCCGGCGATGACCCGTTCACCTACGACCCGTGGTTGGTGCTCGGCGCGATCGCCGGGCGCACCGAGCGGGTGCGCCTGGGCACCACGGTCACCGCGCTGCCCCGGCGCCGTCCGGCGAAGCTGGCCCGCGAGGTGCTGACGCTCGATCACCTGAGCGCGGGCCGCGCCACAGTGGCGGTTGGCGTCGGCGACCCCGGCGACCGGGGCCTGGTCGCGTTCGGCGAGCCGACCGAGGTGGCCGTGCGCGCCGCGATGCTCGACGAGGGCCTCGACCTGCTGACCGGCCTGCTCGGCGGTGAGCGTGTCGACCATCGGGGCGCCCACTACCGCGCCGAGAACGTGGCGCTGCGGCCACCGCCCGTGCAGTCGCCCCGGGTGCCGGTCTGGGTCGGCGGCAGCACCCAGGCCGGGGCGGTGCGACGCCGCGCGGCCCGCGCCGACGGCATCGTTCCGTACAAGCTCACCGACACCGACGGCTGGGCCGACTTCACCCCCGACGAGGTCCGGGACCTGGTCGCGGCCATGCCGCCGACCCGGGCCGACGGTCAGCCGTTCGACGTGGCGATCGGCGGGCGACGCCGCCGCCCCGACGAGCTCGCCGAACGCGCCCACCTGCGCGAGGTGGCCGCCGCCGGGGCCACCTGGTGGCTGGAGTACGTCCCGGTCGGCGACCCCGCGGCCATGCGCGCGGCGGTGGCCCGAGGCCCGCTGCGCTGAAAGCCGCGCCCGCGGCTCAGCTCTGCGGGCGGGGGCAGATGCAGAACGGCTGCCCGATCGGGTCCAGGAGCACCACCCACTTGTCGCCGCCGGGTTGGAACTCCGGCTTCGACGCGCCGGCGGCGACGAACTCCTTCTCGGCCACGGCCAGGTCGTCGACGTAGAGGTCCAGGTGGTAGCGCTTCTGCCCGGTCGGGTCCGGCCAGGACGGCGGCTGGTAGCCCTCGACCAGGCCGAAACCGATGGAGGCGCCACCGCCGCTGATCATGGCGTACTCGGCTTGGCTGTGGGTGATCTCCCAGCCCAACGCCCGGTGGTAGAAGGCGGCGTGCGCGGCCGGGTCGGAGCTGTCCAGGTTGACCATCGCGAGGTCGGCGGTTGTTGTCATGCCGGCAGTCTGCGCCGACGTACCTGCCAACCAGTGTCAGGTACGTCGGCGGTTCCTCGATTTAGGCCTGGCGACGCTCAGCAGAGCAGGTCCAGGTGGTGGTGGGCGTCCTCGGCGATGTCCTCGTGCCGCAGCCACCGCCGCGCCCACAGCCGGGCGGCCAGCTCCGCCTGCTCGTCACCCCACGCGGCGTGCTCCACGAGCAGGGCGGCGGTCAGCGCGTACGCCAGGCGCAGCGCCAGGCCGCGGGCGCCCGCGAGCACCGCCGCCGCGCCCGGGTCGGCCGTCACCGCCGCGATGGTGTCGCGCAGCTGCCCGGCGGCCCCGGCGAGGGTGTCGGCCAGCGCGGGCGACAGCGGCCGGGCCAGGTCGACGGCGGCGCCGAGGCGGCTCAGCAGGGGCGTCCCGGCGTCCTCGCGGCTCAGCGCGCGCAGCACGTCCAGGGCCAGCACGTTTGTGGTGCCCTCCCAGATCGGCAGCACCTGCGCGTCGCGCAGCAGCCGGGGCACGCCGGTGTCCTCCACGTAGCCCGCGCCGCCGAAGCTCTCCACGTACTCACTGGCCGAGCTGACGGCGAGCCGACCGGTGGCCAGCTTCGCCAGTGGCGCCACGATGCGCAGCTCCGCCGCAGCCTCCGGGTCGGCGCCGACCTCGACCCGCCCGAGCAGCGCGAACGCGTGTCCCGCGAGGGCGAACGCGCCCGCCGCGTCGACCGCGAGGGTGCCCAGCGTGGCGCGGTGCAACGGCGAGGACGCCAACGCGCCGCCCGCCACGTGCCGCGCGTCGGCGTACGCGCGGGCGTAGGCGAGGCCCCGTCGCATACCGCCGGCCGCGGCGGCGGCGTTGTGCACCCGGGTCACCACGACCAGGGTCATCGCCCGGACCAGGCCGGGCACCGCCGGGTCACCCAACGGCAGCGCGTACGCGTCGTGCAGGCCGATCTCGGCGGTCGGCAGCGCCCGGGTGCCGAGCTTGTCCTTGAGCCGGTGCACTGTCACGCCGGGGGCGGGCGCGTCCGGCGCCGCGCCGATGGCCAGCGGCGAGTCGACCGCGTACCGGGGGACGAGGAACGGGGCGAGCACCCGGCTGCCCCGCCCGGCGCCGTCGGGGCGGGCCAGCGCGACAGCCATCGCCGCGTCGGCGGCGGAGCAGAACCACTTCTCGCCGGTCAGCCGCCAGGACCCGTCCGCCGCCGGCCGGCCCACCGTGCTCGATCGGCCCAGGTCCGAGCCGCCCTGCGCCTCGGTCATCCACTGCCCACTGGTGATCGCCGTGGCCGGGTCCGTGGAGATCAGCCGGGGCAGCCACGCGTCGCGGATCCCGGCGTCGACGTCCGGCATGCTGAGCAGCGCCGCCGCCCCGTCGGCCATCGCCACCGGGCAGGAGAACGTCGCCGACTCCGGCCCGTACAGGTGCAGCAGCGCGTGTTGCACGACCCGTGCGGCGGCGCCCCAGGTGCCCCGTGCGTCGGGCAGGTAGGGCAGCGCCACCACGGCGTGCCGGGCGGCGGCGGCCCGCTGCGCCTGCCAGCCGGCGGACACCTCGATCCGGTCGATCCGCGCGCCCCACGGGTCGTAGCGGACCAGCGTCGGCGGGTGCGCCTCGGCGTCGGCGTGCGCCGCGCGCAGCGGCCCGGTGACCTCGGCGGCCAGGTCGGCGAGGCGACTCTTGGCGGCCGCGTGTCCGGCCGGGCCGAGGTGACGCTCCAGCCAGGATCGCAGCAGGGCGTCCCCGGCGTACGGGTCGGCGGGGGGTGGTACCGGCTGCACGAAGCGGCTCATCGATCGACTCCTGGCGCTGCTGGGGGTGTGCGCCGACGGTAGACGATGCGTCACCGCCGCGAACAGTGCCTCGAGCACACCCAGTTTCCCGCTTGTCCTGCCTCACCGCGACGGTGTTCTCTACGGTCGGTAGTCGTGGGTGCCGGCCAGTCGTGGAGCCGACCGGCCCGGCGGCACCGCCCGATGCGCACCGGGCTGGCGTTCGCCGGGTTCGGCATGGCGCTGTGCTGCGTCGGGGTGGCCGGGCTGGGGGCGTGGAACCTGCAGACGGTGCGGCAGGCCGCCGGCCCGATCCGGGAGACCGCCGACGGTTTCCTGAGCGAGGTGACCCTCGGCGACAGCGACCAGGCGTACGAGAAGCTCTGCTCGGACGCGCGGACCCGGTGGAGCGCCATCGGGTTCACCAGTTGGGTGCGGACGCCACCGATGGTGACCGACTACGAGATCACCGACGTGTCGGTGGCCACCAAGGGCGGGCGACCGCGCGGCACGGTGACGGTGCGGTTGACCCGCGACGGCGGCATCACTGAGGAACGGCGCCTGCCGGTGGTCCGTGAGAACGGCGACTGGCGGGTGTGCGGTGACCCCTTCTGAGCCGCCGGTCGCCGACCTGACGCATCCCAGGTTGCTGCGCGGGCGGCAGGGGGTCGAGCCGACCACCTCGACCGAGCTGTTCTTCGACCTGGTCTTCATCTTCACGATCACGCAGGTGTCGCACTACCTGATCGAGCACCCGGACTGGCGTGGCGCCGCCCGTACCGCGCTGCTGCTGGCGCTGGTCTGGTTCGTCTGGGTCTACACCACCTGGGTGACCAACTGGCTGCAACCGGACCAGGGCCCGGTGCGGGCGATGCTGATCGGGGTGACGCTCGGCAGCCTGCTGCTGTCGGCGGCGATCCCGCAGGCGTTCGCCGGGACCGGCCTGCTCTTCGCGGTGGTCTACGTGAGCGTGCAGGTGGGCCGGACCATGTTCGCGTTGTGGGCGACGCAGGGCAGCCCGTGGTTGGTCGACGGGTTCCAGAAGTCGCTGCCGTGGATCGGCGCCACGTCGGTGCTCGTGGTGGTCGGCGGCCTGGTGGACACCCCGGCCCGGGAGGTGGTGTGGGCGGCGGTGATCGTGCTCGATGTCGTCGGCCTGTCGATCGGCTACCCGCTGCCAGGGCGGGAACGCAGCCGCCCCGAGCGGTGGATGGTGGAGGGTGGGCACCTGGCCGAACGCTGCGCGGCGTTCGTCCTGATCGCGCTCGGCGAATCGATCCTGGTCACCGGCAGCACCCTCACGTCGCACGTGGACCTGGTGACGTCGGGGGCGTTCGTGGTGGCGTTCGCGGGTTCGGTGGCGCTGTGGTGGGTGTACTTCGCCCGGTCGGCCTCGGCCGCGACGGAGGTCATCGCCCGCGCCGGCACGCGTACCGGGGCGCTGAGTCGGCTCGCGTTCAACTACCTGCACCCGGTGATGGTCGCCGGCATCGTCGTCACCTCGGCGGGCGACGAGCGGCTGCTGCACGCCCCCGGCGCGGCGGCCACCACCGTCGACGCGCTGTTCACCCTGGGCGGCCCGGCGCTGTTTCTCACCGGGCACGCCGCCTACAAGGCGGTGCTGTGGCGGGCGGTGCCGAGCAGCCGGATCGCCGCGGTGCTGGTGCTGCTGGCCGCGATACCTGTCGGTGTGGCCCTGGCGGCGCCCGTCGCGGCGTGCGCCACGGCGGCGGTGGCGGTGACCGTCGCCGTGATCATCGCCGACCGGCTCCGGGTACGGCGGGCTGCGCCGTGACCCGCTCCGGGCCGGTCCACCCGCGGTTGCTGCGGCCGCGTCGCGGTGTGGAGCGGACCACGTCCACCGAACTCTTCTTCGACCTGGTCTACGTCTTCACGATCACCCAGTTGTCCCGGTACCTCAGCGAGCACCTCGACTGGCCGGGCGTCGGACGTACCGCGGTGTTGCTGGGCATCGTCTGGCTGGTCTGGATCTACACCGTCTGGATGGGCAACTGGCTGCGCCCGGACCGGGCGCCGGTACGCGCCACGCTGCTGGTGGTGACGCTGGGCAGTCTGCTGCTCGCGGCGGCGCTGCCCACCGCGTTCGGTGGCGACGGACTGCTCTTCGCCGGCGCGTACGCGGCGGTGCAGATCGGTCGGACGCTCTTCGCCATGTGGGCCATCCGTGGTCAACGGTGGGTCAGTGACAGTTTCCGCCAGTGCGTCGTCTGGATCACCGCCACCGGAGTGTTGGCCCTCGTCGGCGGCCTGACGCAGAGCCCGGCCCGGGAGCTGATCTGGATCGGCGTGATCGCCGTCGACGCGCTCGGGCTGGCGACCGGGTTCCCGGTGCCCGGTCTGGGCCGCAGCACCCCCGAACGCTGGCAGGTGGAGGGTGGGCACCTCGCCGAGCGCTGTCAGGCGTTCGTCCTCATCGCGCTGGGGGAGTCGATCCTCGTCACCGGGGGGACGCTGACGCAGCGCCTGGACCGGGTGGGCGTCTTCGCGTTCCTGCTCGCCTTCGCCGGGTCGGTGGCCCTGTGGTGGGTGTACTTCGACCGGGCGGACGCCGTCATGCGGGCCCTGGCCGATGCGGGTGAGCGGGCCGGGCGACTGTCGCGGCTGGTGTTCAACTACCTGCACCCGGTGATGGTGGGCGGCATCGTGGTCACCGCGGTCGGCGACGAACGGCTGCTGCACGCCCCCGGTCACGCCCTCGGGTGGGCGGACGCGCTTGTCGTCCTCGGCGGCCCGGCGTTGTTCCTGGCTGGGCACGCCGCCTACCAGATGGTGCTGGGCTTCGCCGGGGTGGCGGGCCGGGTCACGGCGACGCTGGTGCTGCTCGCGTTGATCCCCGCAGCGGTCGCGCTGGGCACGCAGGTCGCGGTGGCCGCCGGCGCGGCGCTGCTGGTCACCGTCGCGGTGATCGTGGCCGACTGGATGTCGGGTCGGCGGGCGTCTCAGTCGCGGGGGCCGAGGTCACCGCTGCGGTAGTGCCGGCGGCACAGCACCTGGTAGCGCACGTCGGCGGTCTCCACGGTGTCGCCGATGACGACCTGCGCGCCCTCGCGCACCACCCGCCCGTCCACGACGCGCGCGTTGAGCAGCCCCTCCCGGCCGCACCAGCACAGCACCTCGACCTGGATGCGGGCCACCTCGTCGGCCAGCTCGAACAGGCGCTGCGCGGCGGGGAACACGCGGGACCGGAAGTCGGTGGCGAGGCCGAACGCGAACACGTCCACGTCGTAGCTGTCCACCAGCTCGGCCATCTGCTCGACGTGCTCCACGGTGTAGAAGCAGGCCTCGTCGCAGATCAGGTAGTCGACGCGTACCCCGTCGGCCCACCGGCCCCGCACGAGAGCCCGCAGGTCCAGGTCGTCGGTGACCTCGATGGCCTCGTGGGCCAGGCCGATGCGGGTGGTGACCTGCGGGCCCAGCGACCTGTCGATGCGGGTGGTGACCAGCCCGCGCCGGCCCTGCCGGGCGTGGTTGTAGTTCATCTGCAACGCCATGGTGGACTTGCCGCAGTCCATCGGCCCCCAGAAGAACTTCAACGCCGCCGCGTGCACCGGCCGCCCGTCGAGCCCCCGCGCCGCCGCGCACCCCGCCGGAGCGTGCGGCTGGCCGGGGAACGGGTGGGCCAGGCAGGTCGGTGCGGCAGCGGCGTCGTGAGTCACGGTCGGGCAGCCTAGCCGATCGACCGACCCGGATCTGTCCGGTGCGGGACGGGTGCTCAGAGCACCCGGGGTGGGGTGTTGCCGGCGGCGACGATGGCCCGCCGGATCGGCACGGCGGCCAGGAGCAGGAACCCGACCACGAAGAAGATCAGCAGTGAGACCAGGCCCACCCGGTACGAGGCGGTGAGCTGGAACACCAGGCCGAACGCGAGCGGGCCGAGCCAGCTGGTGCCCTTGTCGCTGATCTCGTAGAAGCCGTAGTACTCGCCCTCCTTGCCGGTGGGGATGAGCTGGCTGAACAGCGAACGGCTCAGCGCCTGGCTGCCGCCCAGGACCAGGCCGATGGCCGCGCCGAGGATCATGAACGGCACCGGCGCCTCGGCCGGCAGCCGGAACGCGCCGAGGATCACACCGGTCCACAGCACCAGGCTCAGCAGCACGGTCTTCCACGCGCCGATGCGCCGGGCCAGGGCGCCGAGGCCCAACGCGCCCCCGAAGGCGAGGAACTGCACCAGCAGGATCGTGACGATCAGGGTGCCCTGCTCCAGGCGCAGCTCCTCGGTGCCGTACTGGCTGGCGAGGGTGATGACGGTCTGGATGCCGTCGTTGTAGACCAGGAACGCGAGCAGGAAGAACAACGTCAGCGGGTACGCCTTGACCTCGCGCAGGGTGTGGCCGAGCTGCCGGAACCCGTCGGTGAGCACGTTGCCGCGCGCCACCAGGGCCGCCGCGCTGGGGCGTTCGCGCAGCCACCGCAGCGGCACCAGCGTGAACACCGCCCACCACACCCCTGCGGAGACGATCGACCAGCGGGCCAGGTCCAGGGTGCGCTGCGGGTTGTCGTCCTCGCTGAGCAGGGTGACCGCGACCAGGTTCAGCGCCAGCAGCACGCCACCGCCCAGGTAGCCCAGCGCCCAGCCGCGGCTGGAGATGCCGTCGCGTTCGTCGGGGCCGCCGAGCTGCGGCAGGAACGAGTTGTAGACCACGATCGCGGCGCCGAAGGAGATGTTGGCGACCAGGAACAGCGCCCCGCCGAGCAGGTAGCGGTCGCCGGTGACGAAGGCCATCGCGATGGTCGCGGCGGCACCGGTGAACGCGGCACCGCCGAGCAGCCGCTTCTTGTGCGCGGACCGGTCGGCGATCGCCCCGATGACCGGCAGCACGAACACGGTCAGGAACACCGACAGCGAGATCAGGTACGGGTAGTAGGACCCGGCCGCCACCCGGATGCCCAGCGGGTGCACGTACCCGTCGCAGGTGTCCGCGCCCAGCTCGCAGCCGGCGGCCAGCTCGGCGACGGTGGTCAGGAACGGGCCGAGGAACACGGTGATCACCGTGGTCTGGAACGCCGAGTTCGCCCAGTCGTAGATGTACCAGCCGCGCCGCTCCCGGCGGGTGCTCGCCGGGGGCGGGGTGTCGTCCACCGTGGGGGTCACGGTCTCGGCCATCGAAGGTCCTTCGACGCTCAGGCGGCCCAGTGGCCGCGGCTGCGGTAGACGTCGCGCAGCACGCCGACGTGATCGGTCATGATGCCATCCACACCACGATCCAGTAAGTCGTGCATCTGGTCGGGTTCGTCGATCGTCCAGACGTGCACCTGCAGGCCGAGTCGGTGGCAGTAGTCGAGGAAACGGCGGTCCACCACCGGCACCCGCCCGTAACGGGGTGGCACCTGCGCGGCGACCACCGACGGCGGCAGTCGCAGTGGCCTTCCGTGCAGGGAGGCGAGCCGCAGCCGGGCCACGCCGCGCATGCCGAGGCTGGTGGCGACACGGCCCTCGGTCAGAGCCCGCAGCCGCATCAGGCGGGCGTCGCTGAACGAGGCGAGCAGCACCCGGTCGGCGGCGCCTGCCCGGGTCACCGTCGCGACCGTCGGCGCGACGCCGCCGTCGGCCTTGACGTCGATGTTGAAGCGGACCTGCGGCCAGGCGCCCAGCACCTCGTCGAGCCGGGGTACGACGGCCGCGCCGCCGACGCGTACCGAGGCGAGGTCGGCCCAGCTCATCTCGGCGATGCGCCCCGGCTCGCCGGTGACGCGCTCAAGCGTCGGGTCGTGGAAGATCACCGCGACGCCGTCGGCGGTGGCGTGCACGTCGGTCTCCACGTACCGGTAGCCCAGCCCGATGGCCCGGGCGAACGCCTCGGTGGTGTTCTCGTCGCCGTCGGCCGCGCCGCCGCGGTGGGCGAACGCCAGCGGCGCGGGCGCGTCCAGGAAGCCGAATCGGTTCAGCACGCGAGGCAGTATGCCTGCCGCCGGTGGACTTGCGGTGGCCTGCCGGCGACATTCGTCGGTCGGTGGTCGTCCGGCCCCGCGCCAGCGCTCAGCGCGCCGGGCGGTGGATCAGTCGCAGGCTGCGGCGGATCCGGTCGCGGTACTGGTCCCGGCTGCTGGAGGTCGCCTTCCAGGTGATCGCGGCGGACAGCAGCAGGTCCATCACGTCGTGCGCGGTGAGGTCGGCCTCGAGCAGGCCGGGTGGGGCGTGTTCGGCAATGTAGGCGCTCAGCGTGGCCTGTGCCTTGCTCTCGTAGTCGTCGAGCATCGAGCCCAGTTGGGACCGGCTGTTCTCCAGCAGTTCGTTGAGGTCGCGGGCCACCGGGTTTTCGATGTACGGGCCCATCAGCGCGTCGATTCCCGCCACGATCCGCTCGTCGAAGCTCAGCGACTGGTCGGCCAGGCGCGCTTGCATGGCCCGCTGGGCCCGCTCCAGGACGCCCTGCATGGTGGCGCGGTACAACTGCTCCTTGTTGGGGAACATCAGGTAGAGGCCGGGTCGGGAGATGCCGGCGGCTCTGGCGACCGCCTCCATGGAGGCCTTCTGGAATCCGAACCGTCCGAACACGGCGACCGCCGCCTCCAGGACGGCATTGTGCTTCGGGTTCTCGTGCAGCAGTTCCAGCGTGTCCACGGTAGACATCGTAGACAAGTTTCCGACAATCGCTCAAATTGTCAGGCGTCACAGTGCATGGCCGCGTCGACGACGCCGCGCTCAGCCCAACCGGCGGCGGTGCGCGCGACTGGGGTCGCTCGGGCGGCCGGGGTCGACGTGCCGAGGCAGGTCGGGTTCGTCGGGGCGCAGCGGCGCGAGGGCGTCGGTGAGCGCGTCGATGATCCGGTCGGTGGCCCGGCGGGCGGCACCGGGGTTCACGGCGCTCACCTCGCCCAGGTCGACGGGCGTGCCGAAGTGCACCCGGATCACCGGGCGGCGCCACAGCGCGCGGGCGACGCCGCGCAGCATTCCCTTGGGCGCCCGGTAGGGCAGCACCTCGTGCGCGCCCCACTGGGCCACCGGGATGACGGGGGCGCCACAGGCCAGGGCGAGTCGGGCGACACCGGTCTTGCCGCGTTCGGGCCACATGCCGGGGTCCAGGCCGATGCGTCCCTCGGGGTAGATGAGGATCACCGAGCCCGCCGCCACGGCGGTGGCGGCGTCGTCGAGGGCCCGGTGCACGGCGCTGGTGCCCCGGTCGACCCGGATGTGCCCGGCGTGGCGCATGGCGGCTCCGAGCACCGGGGCGCGGAACAGTCCGGCGGTCGCCATGATCCGTGGGGCGACGCCGCGGTTCTGGCAGGCGGCGATCATCACCACGGGGTCGAACGGGCTGATGTGGTTGGCGGCCAGCACGAGCGGGCCGCGGCGCAGGTGCGCGGGGACGTCGCCGGTGACCTCGAGGCGGGCGAGCAGGCCGACCAGGACGCGGGCCAGCACGAGGGCCGCACGCCAGATCAGTGGCGGCTGCCAGGGGGAGTACGCGGTGTTCATCAGCGCGCCATCGTCGCACGCGACGGCCCGGTGGCGCGGGCGGGTCGGCCGGATGCCCGGGGTGATCAGGGTCATTGGTCCCGGGCCGCTTTGGGCCGCCCGGCCCTGCCGCATTCTCTACGACGAGCAGTAGTATTTACTACGTCTCGTAGTACGCATAGCTGGGGGTAACAGGTGGACGCGTTGGACGTCGCCCGGTGGCAGTTCGGTGTCACGACCGTCTACCACTTTCTCTTCGTGCCGCTGACCATCGGCCTGTCCGTGCTGGTGGCCATCCTGCAGACGATGTGGCACCGCACCGGCAACGAGCGCTACCTCAAGCTCACCAAGTTCTACGGCAAGCTCTTCCTGATCAACTTCGCGATGGGCGTGGTCACGGGCATCGTGCAGGAGTTCCAGTTCGGCATGAACTGGAGCGACTACTCCCGCTTCGTCGGCGACATCTTCGGCGCCCCCCTCGCGATCGAGGCGCTTGTCGCCTTCTTCCTCGAATCCACCTTCATCGGCCTGTGGATCTTCGGCTGGGACCGGCTGCCCAAGCGCGCCCACCTGGCCAGCATCTGGGCCGCCGCGATCGGCACCAACCTGTCCGCGTACTTCATCCTCGCGGCGAACTCGTTCATGCAGAACCCGGTCGGCTTCCGGATCAACCCGGACAGCGGGCGTGCCGAGCTGACCGACTTCCCGGCCGTTTTGACCAACAAGGTCGCCCTGATCACCTTTCCGCACACCCTGGCCGGCTCATTCCTGGTCGCCGGGTCGCTGGTCGTGGCGGTCGGCCTGTACCACGTGATCCGCAACCGCGACTCCGCCGACACCGGCGCGTACCGCTTCGCCACCAAGTTCGGCTCCTGGGTCGTCCTGGTCGCCTCCGCCGCCGTGCTGTTCACCGGCGACATCCAGGGCAAGATCATGACGGACGTGCAGCCGATGAAGATGGCCGCCGCCGAGGGCCTCTACACCACCGAGAGCCCCGCCTCGTTCTCCGTACTCACCATCGGCAGCCTCGACGGCAGCCGCGAGGTGTTCGCCCTCAAGATCCCGTACCTGCTGTCGTACCTGGGCACCGGCGACCCGAACGGCACCGTGCACGGCATCAACGACCTGCAGGCCCAGTACGCCACCCAGTACGGCGCGGGCAGCTACACCCCGATCATCCCGGTCACCTACTGGAGCTTCCGCTTCATGATCGCCTTCGGGATGGCGGCCGCCGCGATCGCCCTGCTGGTGCTCTGGAGCCAGCGCAAGGGCCGCACCCCGAGCAGCAAGTGGCTGCTGCGCGCCGGACTGGCCATGCCGGTGCTGCCGCTGCTGGCCAACTCCTTCGGCTGGATCTTCACCGAGATGGGCCGCCAGCCGTGGATCGTGTTCGGCGAGATGCTCACCCGCAACGGCGTGTCCCGCAGCGTCTCGCTGGCCGAGGTGCTCACCTCGTTCACCGCCTTCACGCTGATCTACGCCACCCTCGCGGTGATCGAGGTCAAGTTGCTGCTGCGCTACGCCAGGGCCGGAGTGCCCGACGTCAACGAGGAGCACCCCATCGACGACACCCATGACGACGCCGAGCGCCCGCTCGCCTTCGCCTACTGATCCCGGAGCCCATCGTGGACCTGACCACCATCTGGTTTCTCCTCGTCGCCGTGCTGTTCACCGGCTACTTCATCCTGGAGGGCTTCGACTTCGGCGTCGGCATGCTGCTGCCCGTGCTCGGCCGTGACGACCGGGAGCGCCGCGTCCTGATCAACACCATCGGCCCGGTCTGGGACGGCAACGAGGTCTGGTTGATCACCGCCGGCGGCGCCATGTTCGCCGCCTTCCCCGAGTGGTACGCCACCCTCTTCTCCGGCTTCTACCTGCCGCTGCTGCTGATCCTGCTGGCCCTGATCGCCCGGGGCGTGGCCTTCGAGTACCGGCACAAGCGTCCCGAGGCGTCCTGGAAGCGCCGCTGGGACACCGCGATCGTGGTCGGGTCGCTCGTGCCGGCGATCCTGTGGGGCGTCGCCTTCGCCAACATCCTGCGCGGCGTGCCGCTGGACGCCGACCACGAGTACGTCGGCGGCCTGCTGGACCTGCTCAACCCGTACGCCCTGCTGGGTGGCGCGACCACCCTCGCGCTGTTCCTCACCCACGGCGCGGTGTTCCTCGCTCTCAAGACCACCGGCGACATCCGCGAGCGCGCGGGCGCCCTCGCGGTGCGCCTGGGCGCGGGCGCCGCGGTGCTCGCGGTCGGGTTCCTGGTCTGGACGTTGAGCATCCGCTCCAGCGCGGCCGCCGTCGTGCTCGCCGTCGGCGCGGCCCTCGCCCTGCTCGGCGCTCTGGCCGCCGCCCGGGTACGCCGGGAGGGCTGGGCCTTCACCGGCACCGCGGTGGCGATCGGCCTGGCCGTGGCGACCCTGTTTGCGGCGTTGTTCCCGAACGTCATGCCGTCCACGCTGGACGCGGCGGGCACGCTGACCACCACCAACGCCGCCTCCACCCCGTACACCCTGAAGATCATGACGTGGGTGGCGGTGATCTTCACCCCGATCGTGCTGGCCTACCAGGGGTGGACGTACTGGGTGTTCCGCAAGCGCATCGGGGTGGCCAACATCCCGCAGCACTGACCGGCCGAGGCGCACACCGCCGGCGTCGATCATGAAGTAGTGGTGCCCGACTTGGGCAGTGAAGGCAGCTTCGTCACCCACCACAACTCCGTGATCGACGCCGGCCGCGCGGCCGGTGCCGGAAAATCGGCGGTCCGCGCGGACCCGTGCCGCTAGGTTGTCCCGATGCCCGCCACTGTGCACGTGCGTGAACTCACCACCGACGACCTCGACGCCGCCTGGGAGTTGAGCCGGTTCGCGTTCGGCGGCAACCCGGAGCGTCCCGCCAGTACGAGCGTCGTGGTGCCCGGCATGACCCGCCACGGCGCGTTCGACGACGCCGGTCGCCTCGTCGGCAAGGCCGTCGACCTGCACCACGACCAGTGGTGGTCCGGTCGGGCCGTACCGGCGGCCGACGTCGCCGGGGTGGCTGTCGCCCCCGAGGCCCGGGGCCGGGGCGTGGCCCGTGCCCTGCTCACCGCCCTGCTGGCCGGCGCCCACGAACGCGGCGCGGCGGTCAGCGCCCTGTACCCGACCATCGCCGCCCCCTACCGCTCCTGCGGCTGGGAGGCCGCCGGGGTGCTGCGCACCGTCAACCTCGCCACCGCCGCGCTGCCCCGGCACCGGCCCGCCGCCCACCTGAGCGTGCGGGCCGGCACGCCCGCCGACCTGGCCGCCGTCGCCGACCTGTACGAGCGGGTCACCCGGCACCGCAACGGCATGCTGACGCGCCAGGGGAAGCTGTACGACCACTTCAACGCCACGGGGGAGCTGCCCGGCGACGGTGTGACCCTCGTCGAGGCCGATGGCGACCTGGTCGGCTACGCCACCTGGCAGCGGGGCCGCGGCTACGGCGCCGACTCGGTGCTCACCGTCGACGAGGCCCTGGCCGTCACCGCCGACGCGGCCCGGGAACTCGTCGGTGTGCTGGGCAGTTGGGCCAGCGTCGCGCCGACGCTGCGGCTGTGCCCGCTCGACGGCGACGCCGTCAGCGCCCACCTGCCGTTGGAGGCGGCCCGCGATCACGAGCGGGACCTGTGGATGCACCGGCCGGTGGACGTGGCCCGCGCGGTGAGCGCGCGGGGCTGGCCCGCCCATGTCCGGGGCGCCGTCGACTTTCACCTCACCGACCCGCTCGCCGACTGGAACACCGGCGCATGGCGGTTGGCTGTCGCCGACGGCGCCGCCGAGCTGACCCGGATCGACGGCGAGGCGGACCTGCGGCTGGACGTCCGCGGGTTCGCGCTGCTGTACGCCGGGGCGGCGCACGCCCGCTCGGTCGCGCAGGCCGGTCTGCTGCACCACCCCGGCGGTGTCGATCCGGCGGCCCTGGACCTGTTGGGCGCTGGCGGTCCGGCGCAGCTGCTCGACTACTTCTGACCGCCCGCGCGGCACCGCTTTTCGGCGTCAGGCGATGCCCGCCAGTTCGGCGTTGGCCCGCTCGGTGATGAGCGTGAGGACGCGGGCGGCGGCGTCGGCCTCGGCGGCCGGGAGGTCCCCGTACAGCCGGGCGGTGATGCCCCCGACGGCGTCGGCGACGTGGGCCTGCGCGGCGTGGCCGGCGTCGGTGAGCCGCACCTGCGGGTCGTCGGCGGTGTCGTCGAGCCGCGCCAGGTCGGCGTCGACGAGGCTGGCGATCATCTCGTGCACGGCGGACTCGTCGACCTTGCGGGTGGTGGCGATGCGCTGCACGAGACGCGTGCGGGCGACGGGGCCGGCGGCGAGGGCGTTGAGCGTGAGGACCTGGCCGAAGTCGACGCCCAGGGGCGCGACGGCGCGTTCGAGCAGGGCCCGGGTGGCGAAGTGGGCCTGGCCGATGACCTGACCGTTGAGAGTGGACACGATGCCTCCTTTGAAACGTTGGCTTCACCAACGTTGGTGAAGCCAACGTAACACGATTCGTGGGTCGTGCCAACGATTACTGGTAGGCTGCCGCCATGGACGCCACCGCCCCGCAGTCACCCGCCGGGCTGCGGACCACCCCGAGCTGGCTGCTCAACCAGGTCGCCACCCACGCCGGCCGGCTCATCAGCGCCGGCTTCGCCACGCACGACCTGCGCGGCTACCACTACCGGCTCCTCGCCGCGCTGGCCGAGAGCGGACCCGCGAGCCAAGCCGACCTGGGACGCCGCTGCGGCATCGACCGCAGCGACGTGGTGGCCGCCGTCAACGACCTGGCCGCCCGGGGCCTCGTGGTACGCGCCCCCGACCCGGACGACCGCCGCCGCAACGTCATCAGCCTCACCGAGGCCGGCGCCGACGAAGCCCACCGGATGGCCGACACCGTCGCCCGCGTCCAGGACGACCTGCTGGCACCCCTGACCAGCGCCGAGCGCGACCAGCTGACCCGCCTGCTCACCCGACTGCTCGAGCACCACGGCGGCCACTGACCCCGACACCGCCACGCCCGGCCCACCCCCACCGGCCCAGCCGTCGTTTCCAGACCGACGGCACCGTGGCACACGCGTAGGGCGGCCTTCGGCGCAGCGGCCCGGCGACGGACGACCCATGGCCGCTGCCAGGGGGTCGTGATCCGGGTAGCTGTGCTGCGGCCGGTCAGGCGGTGACGGGATTGATGACTGCCTGGATGGCGACGAAGGCGGCGATGGCGAAGACGAGCCAGGCGAAGGCGTGGTGCAGCCACCGGGTGGACAGCCGGGGCGCGATGCGCCCGGCGGCGAGGGAGCCGGTGATGGCGGCGAGGGTGAACGCCGCGGCGATGCGGTAGTCGATGGTCGCGTCGCCGGCGTGGGCTGCGAACCCGGCGGCGGAGTTGACCACGATGACGACCAGTGAGGTGGCGGTCGCGGCGGGCATGCTCAGGCCGAGCAGCAGCACCAGGGCGGGGATGATGAGAAAGCCGCCGCCGACCCCGAACAGGCCGGTGAGGAAGCCGACCCCGAGGCCGGCGGCGACGGACTTCGGAAGGCAGCCGCGCCAGTTGATGCCGCCGTCGGGCAGGGCGCAGTCGCCGCCGGCGTCGCCGGTGCCGGCCAGCATCCGCCATCCGGCGAGCACCATCAGGGCGGCGAAGCCGATCAGGACCAGGCGGGGTTCGAGCAGCCGGTTGATCGCGGCGCCGCCGAACGCGGCGGCGGCGCCGGCGCCGCCGACGATGCCGGCGATGCGCCACCGGACGAGGCCGGCCCGCAGCCGCGGGAGCAGGGCGGCGGCCGCGGAGACGCCGACCACCAGCAGGGAGGTGGGTACGGCCACGGCGAGGGGCAGGCCGGTGCCGTAGACGAGGGCGGGTACGGCGAGGATCGAGCCGCCGCCGCCGAGCAGGCCGAGCAGGATCCCGATGAGCGTGCCGAACCCGATGGCGGCGATCACCGCCGGCTCCGGATCGGCCGGCCCGCACCCGACGGTCGGAGGCGGGTGGGGTGACCTGGCACGACGGCTACCGCCGATCGCCGGTCAACGCGGTGACGACCTGGTCGAGGTCGGTGCGCGGGCCCCGGTTGTACGGCAGTTTGGCCAGCATCATGCCCATGGCGCAGGTGTTGGTCAGCGCGGCGACCGTCAGCCCGGCACCGATGAACGCGGCCACCCACTTCAGCGGGGCGAACAGTGTGCTGGCGAGCACGGCGAGCAGCACGATGCTGCCGGCGACGAGGCGGACCTGGCGTTCCAGGTCCCAGCGCGGGGTGCCGGTGGTGACTGGTGCGTGGGCGCCCTGCCAGGCGGTGATGCCGCCGGTGAGCACTCGCAGGTTCGGCAGACCCGCCCCGGCCAGCGCTTGTTCGGCCTGGCCGGCGCGCTGCCCGGAGCGGCACACCAGCACGACCTCCTCGTCGAGGTGGTCGCGCAGTTCGGCGCGGTGCTCGCGCAGCAGATCGAGGGGCACGTTGTAGGAGCCGGGGATGTGCGCGGTCTCGAACTCGGCCGGGGTGCGCACGTCGATCAGCCGTGGCGCGTGGCCGGTGGCGAGCAGGTGTCGCAGGGCGGAGACGTCGAGGGCGGCTGGGGTGCCGGTCGGCGGGGTGGGCATGGGGTGGCGTGCTCCTGTTCGGTGTCAGTTGCCGGAGACGATGGGCAGGCCGGCGCCGGCGGCGTCGGTGTAGGCGTCGTCGATGTGCACGACGTGGCGGCCTGCGCGTTGCAGCAGGCTGGTGGCGGCTGCGGCGCGGTAGCCGGAGCCGCAGTGCACCCAGACGGTGCCCGGGGGCACGTCGGCGAGCCGGGCGGGCAGGTCGGGCAGCGGGATGTGCACGGCGCCGTCGATGTGGTTGGTGCGCCACTCGTTGCTCATCCGCACGTCGAGCAGCACGCCGACCTCGGGCAGCCCGTGCGACGGGGTGCTGGCGCGGGCCGCGGCGAGGTCGGCGAAGGTGGCGGTGGTGAGGTGGGCGAGGCGGGTTTCGTCGCCGCCGGCCCACTGCTCGTAGCCGCCGGTGGCCGCGGCGGCGGGCCGGTCGATGCCGATGCGGGCCAGTTCGCGTTGGGCGTCGGCGACCTGCTGTTCGCTGTCGCCGAGCAGGGTGATCGGCGTGCCCCACGGTGCCATCCAGCCGAGCCAGGTGGACATCGGTCCGTCCAGGCCGAAGCTCAGGGTGCCGGTGAGGTGCCGGTGCGCGAACGCCTTGCGGGAGCGCAGGTCGACCACCCACTCGCCGGCCTCGATCCGGGCCGCGAGTTCGGCCGGGTCGGCGGCGGCGATCGGGGTGAGGTCGATCAGGTCGGCGCCGGCGGTGTTGCGGGCGCCCATGTGCGCGTAGTACGCCGGGTAGGCGTCGAGTCCGGCCAGGGTCTCGCGGACGAAGTCGTCGGTCTCCAGGCGCAGGGCCGGGTTGGCGGTGCGTTCCCGGCCGATCGTGGACTCCGGTGCGTCGGCCTGGGTAGCGGAGCAGAAACTGCCGAATCCGTGGGTGGGCCACACCTGCGCGCCGTCGGGCAGCAGGTCCGCCAGCCGGCGGGCGGAGGCGTGCTGGTGCTCGGCGAGGGTGTGGGCGTGCTGCTTGCCGAGCAGGTCGGTGCGCCCGGTGGTGCCGAACAGCAGCGATCCGCCGGTGAACACCCCGACCGGCTCGTCGATGTCGTCGAGCACGTAGGACAGGTGGTGGAAGGTGTGCCCGGGGGTGGCCACCACCCGCAGCCGCATGGCCGCCGAGACGCCGATCTCGTCGCCGTCTGCCACCGGCCGCCGGTTGAAGCCGACCTCGTCGTCGGCGGCGACCAGGTACTGCGCGCCGGTCAGCTTCGCCAGGGCCAGGCCGCCGGAGACGTAGTCGTTGTGCAGGTGGGTTTCGGCGACGTGCGTGATCCGCACACCGAGCCGGCCCGCGAGAGCCAGGATCCGGTCGATGTCGCGCTGCGGGTCGACCACGATCGCGACCTGTCCGTCGTGGGCCAGGTAGCTGCGGTCTCCCAGGGACGAGGTCTGTACGACCTCCACGCTCACCTCAGTCATCATCATCTCCTCGCTTGTAGGTGCGGATCAGTGACTGGTCTCGACCGGGTGGCCGGCCCGGCGATCGAGCGGCACGCCGGCGACGCCGCTTGACGTCAGTCGACCGACGGAAATCTCACTAGAAGTCACTGGGAAGTTCCGTTACGTAAATACCCCTGGGGGTATGCGAAAGGCATGATTCGGCCATGACGGGAAGCCAGCCCCCGCCCCCCGTGTCGTGCGACAGGGGAGGCGAGAGGGCGGATCAGGACAGAGACAGGAACAGCTTCTCGAGCTCTTCCTCGCTCATGGGCGGCTCCTCGCCACGCTCACGGGCGCTCTGGCACTCCCGCATCCCCGTGGCGATGATCTTGAAGCCGGCCCGGTCGACGGCACTGGACACCGCGGACAACTGGGTGAGTACCCGCTTGCAGTCCTCACCGTTCTCGATCATCGAGATCACCGCGCCAAGCTGTCCCTGCGCCCGCTTCAACCGGGTCAACGCGTCCTTGAGCAGGACCGGGCTCATCTCCATCAGGCCACCTCCACCGTCAGCATACCCCCGGGGGTACCCGGCATCACGTAACCACTATACCCCCTGGGGTATCCGCCAGGTCCATGGTGACCTACACCGCAACTGCCACCCTGGCCCCGGCGGACAGCCTCAGCTCGCCTCGCGCAGCTCCGCCAACCGGGCCTCGATCTCGGCCAGCTCCGCGCGCAGCTTCTCCGCCTGCTGCTCGGCCTCGGCCCGCTCGGCGCCCAGGATCTGCTCCACCGCCTCCTGCACACCCGGCACGTCCACCAGCGCCACCATCTTCAACGCCTCGGCCGGCTTCACCACGTACGGCTTCGCGAGAGCCTTGCTGCCCTGCTGCGCCGCGACCGTCCACTCGCCGTCGGCGTACGCCAGGGTCACCGTCAGGCCCGCGGGGCTCTTGGGCTTGGCGGCCTTGACCGCCCGCCGGGCCGGCGTGGGCTTCTCCGTCTGCTCCACCTTCGGCTCCTCCTGTCGCGGCGCGGGCACCCGCGGCGTGTCCAACACGAACTCCGGCGCGGCCACCGCCGCCGGCTCCGGCTCGGGCTCCGGTTTCGGCTCCGCCACCCGACGACCCGCGCCCTTGGGCGCCACCGCCAGATCGGCAGGGGAGAACGGCAACTCGTCACGACCGAACCGCACCACCACGAACTCGTCGGACACCTCGGGATCGGTCAGCTCGACCACCTGGCCGACCTGACCGGCGATCTGCCCCGCCGCCGCGGTGAACACCACCCGCGGCTTACGACCGGCTGCCAACGCCTCCCGGATGCTCTGCACCTCGTCAGTGGACAAACCCTGGCCGGCATCCATCACAACCCTCTTCCGTACACCTGTTTGATTGCTGTCTTGATACCAGTCGGCTGCGACAGCCGCCGCAAGGGGGTTCAGCCGCCCAACGCCCGCAGCGCCCGGTCCGCGTGGTCGTTCATGCTGACCTCACTGTGGATCACCTCGATGACCCGCCGGTCGGCGCCGATGACGAACGTCATCCGCTTCGTGCTCAGCGGCCCCAGCGGCACCCGCCGCTTCACCCCGAACGCCTGCGCCACCGTCCCGTCGACGTCCGACAGCAACGGATAGTCGAAACCGTGCAGCGTCGAGAACTCCGCCTGCTTCGCCACCGGATCCCGACTGATGCCCACCCGCGACGCGCCCAACGCCGTGAACTCCGCGCCCAGGTCCCGGAAGTGACAGCTCTCCGCCGTGCACCCCCGGGTCATCGCCGCCGGATAGAAGAACAGCACCACCGGCCCGGTCGCCAGGAACTCCGACAGCCGCCGCGGCGTGCCCGTCTCATCCGGTAGCTCGAAATCCTGCACCACATCGCCGACACCCACACCCGCCACCGCGCACCTCCGTTGTCCGATCGAACGCGCGGTGAGCGTAAGCGATCAGACCCAGAGCGCCAGCACCTCGTCGGCCACCGTCGCGGCCTGCGCCCACCCCGCCCGCGCCGCGCCGGCCCGCCGCGCCGGATCCAGCACGTTGCGCCCGATCGCCGCGCGCGCCGCCGCGTCCGGCGTCACCACCACCACCTGCGACCCGCCCGAGCGCAGCTCGGCCACCTGCGCCGCCAACCGTGGCATCGGCCCGAACGCCGCCGACGTCGGCGCGAGGACCAGCACCCGCCGCGCGCCCGCCGCCAAGTCCGCGTTCACCGACGAGCGCATCCCACCGTCGACGAAACGACGCGCCCCGATCGTCACCGGCGGCCACACCCCGGGCACCGCGCAGCTCGCACCCACCGCGTCCACCAACGACACCCCGTCGGCGCCGTCGAACACCACGAACTCACCCGACGCCGCGTCGACAGCCGTCACCAGCAGCCGCCGCGCCGGCCACTCCCGCGCCGGCAGGCGGGCCTCGATCACCGCCCGCCGCGACGCCTCCGACGGGGTACGCGCCGCCACCGCCATCGCCCCGATCCGCGCCCTCGACCGCGCCGCGTCCCGCGTACGACCACCGGCCCACACCAGCCGCGCCACCGCCCAGAACCCCAACCGCGCCGCCACCTCGCCCGTGGGCGGGGCCAACTGCTCCTCGTACAACCGGCGCAGCGGCACCCCGGAACGCACCTGCGCGCCGACCACCGAACCCGCCGACGTGCCCACCACCAGATCCGCCTCGGTGACCGCCACGCCCCGCTCGGCCAACCCGGCCAGCAGGCCCAACTCCCACGCCACCCCGGTCACCCCGCCACCACCGAGCACCAACGCCCGCCGCATGTGACCCTCCTTACGACGACTGACCCGCGCCGGTCACGGTAGCGTCGGCTCACCCCACCCGACAGTCCCGGAGGCATCGTGGCACCCGTCACCGTCATCACCGGCGGCGGTCGCGGCATCGGCGCGGCCACCGCCCGCCGCCTCGCCACCGCCGGCCACCACCTCGCCCTGTGCTACCGCCGCGACGACACCGCAGCCGCGACCGTCCTGGCCGACCTGCACGCCGCCGGCGCGCAGGCCATCGCCGTACGCGCCGACACCACCGACCCCGACCAGGTCGCCGCCCTGTTCGACGCCGCCGCGCAGCTCGGCCCGCTCACCGGCCTGGTCAACAACGCCGGCGTCACCAGCCTCATCGGCCCGTTCACCGAGTTGCGCGTCGACGACCTGCGCCACGTCGTCGACGTCAACCTCATCGGGTACGTCCTCTGCGCCCAGCAGGCCGCCCGCCGCCTCACCGACGGCGGCGCCATCGTCAACGTGTCCTCCGCCGCCGCGACCCTCGGCAGCCCGGGGGAGTACGTGCACTACGCCGCCGTGAAGGCCGCCACCGACACCCTCACCGTGGGCCTGGCCAAGGAACTCGCCCCGCGCGGCATCCGCGTCAACGGCGTCGCCCCCGGCCTCGTGCGCACCGACATCCACGCCACCTCCGGCGTACCCGACCGCGCCGACAGCGCCGCCGGTCGCATCCCGTTGGGCCGCGCCGGCGAACCCGACGAGATCGCCGCAGCCATCGCCTGGCTGCTCGGCCCGGACGCCTCCTACGCCACCGGCACGGTCCTGCGCGTCTCCGGCGGCCTGTGAGCCGGGACGCGGCGCGCGCCCCGGCTCACCGCGCTCAGTGCGTGAACAGCTTCGCCGCCGTGATCACCGTCTGCACGACCCCGTAGCCGAGCAGCACCGCCACCACCAGCCAGGAAATCCACAACCGGGCCTGCTGCCCGTGCCGACCGTCGTCACTCATCGCGTACCACTCCTCTCGACCGTCGCGTCCCCGTCCACGTCCTGCTCCGCCGCCGGTTCGTGATAGCGCTGCGGCACCGGCCGCACCAGCAGGTTCGCCACGAAGCCCACCGCCAGGACACCCACCATCGTGAACAGTGCCGGCCGGTACGCCGCCGCCGTCAACGTGCCCGGCTTGCCCTGCGCGTCGAGGAACCCGTTCACGATCAGCGGCCCCGCGATCCCCGCCGCCGACCAGGCGGTCAGCAGCCGCCCGTGGATCGCACCCACCTGGTACGTCCCGAACAGATCCCGCAGGTACGCCGGCGCGGTGGCGAACCCGCCGCCGTAGAACGACAGGATCACGCAGGCGAACAGCACGAACAGCGCCGTCGCCGTCTGCCCGAACACGGCCAGCAGCGTGTACAGCACCATGCCCACGCCCAGGTACACCAGGTAGATCGGCTTGCGGCCGATGACGTCCGACGTCGACGACCACACGAAGCGGCCCGCCATGTTGAACAGCGACAGCAGACCCACGAACCCGCCGGCCGCCGCCACCGACACCGCCGACGTGCCGTTGTCCCGGAAGAAGTCCTGGATCATCGGGCTGGCCTGCTCCAGGATGCCGATGCCGGCCGTGACGTTGCAGAACAGCACGACCCACAGCAGCCAGAACGAGCGGGTCTTCACCGCGTTCGCCGCCGACACGTTCGCCGTGGTCACCAGCGGCTTCGCCGCCACCGCCGCCGGGTCGAACCCGGCCGGGCGCCACCCGTCGGCCGGCACCCGAACGTTCGCCACCCCGAACATCATGATCACGAAGTAGCCCAGGCCGAGCGTCACGAACAACCACACCAACGCGCTGCCCGAGGCCGTCGAGCCCGCGTTGGACGGGTCGTAACCGCTGTCGTAGAACGACAGGAGCTGACGCGACAGGGGAGAGGCCACCATCGCGCCACCACCGAACCCCATGATCGCCAGACCGGTGGCCAGGCCCGGCCGGTCCGGGAACCACTTGATCAGCGTCGAGACGGGGGAGATGTACCCGATGCCCAGACCGATGCCGCCGAGCAGGCCGTAACCCACATACAGCAGCCACAGCTGCTTCGTGGCGATGCCCAGCGACCCGACCAGAAAGCCCGTCGCCCAGAAACAGGCCGAGACGAACATGGCCTTACGCGGCCCGTTCGCCTCCACCCACGTCCCCGCCACCGCAGCGGACAACCCCAGCATCACGATCGCGATGCTGAAGATCACCCCGATCGCGGTCTGACCGGTGTCGAAGTGGGCGATCAACGAGTTCTTGTAGACGCTTGTGGCGTAGACCTGGCCGATGCAGAGATGGATGGCCAACGCCGCCGGGGGAATGAGCCACCGGCTGTAGCCGGGCGGCGCGACGGTGTGCCGACGATCGAGTGCGGAAAGCATGCGCTGCTTCCTCTCCGACGAGGACGTGAGACACCCCCACATGCCCACATCGCACGCACGCGGCAAACCTCACCGTCGCCGGACGGTCCCATCCGTGAGCTGAGCGGTCACTCAGCCCACCCCGCCCGCTACCCCAGGTCGGGCACGTGCCAACCGCCGACCAACGCGTCGGCCTCCGCCGGACCCCAACCACCCCTGTCGTACGGCCGCACCGGCGTCGCCAGATCCAGGATCGGCTCGACGATGCGCCACTCCTGCCGAATCGTCTCCGCCCGCGCGAACCGCAGATGCTGCCCGTCCATCGCATCGTCGAGCAACCGCTCGTACGCCTCCTGACGGCGACCCAGCACCGCCCCGAAGTCCACCGACAGGTCAACCGGACGGCTCGCCACCTCCGCACCCGGGCTCTTCGCCTGAATCGACATCGTGATGCCGTCCCCACGACCCAGCCGGAACCGCAGCAGATTCGCCGGCGCTGCCACCCCACCCGCGGCCGGAATCAACGGACGCTGCGGCTGCTTGAACTCCACCACCACCTCCGTCGCCGTCCCCGCCAGCGACTTACCCGTCCGCAGATAGAACGGCACCCCAGCCCAACGGGGAGAATCGACAGTCAACCGGGTCGCCACGAACGTCTCCGTGTTCGAATCCGGCGCGACACCCGCCTCGTCGCGGTAACCCACGTACTGCCCCCGCACCGTGAACTCCGGCGACAACGGCTCGATCTGGCGCAGAACCGCCGCCTCCGCCTCCCGAAACGCGTCCGTGTCGTCACCCGCCGGCGCGTCCATCGCGATCAACGCGACCACCTGAAGAATATGGTTCTGCAACACGTCACGAATCGCGCCCACCGTGTCGTAGAACCCGGCACGACCCTGCGTGCCAAACCCCTCGGCCAGCGTGACCTGCACGTTGTCGATGTGCTCGCTGTTCCACAACGGCTCGAACAGCCGATTGGCGAACCGGAACGCGTACAGGCTCTCCACGGCCTCCTTGCCCAGGTAGTGGTCGATCCGGAACACCCGCGTCGGATCGAAGGCCCCCTGCAACGTCCGATCCAACTCCGCGGACGACGCCAGGTCACGCCCGAACGGCTTCTCCACGATCACCCGACCACGATCGGCCAACCCGACCGCCGCCAGCCCCTGCACCACCGAACCGAACACCATCGGCGGAATCGCCAGATAGAACACCGGACGCTCGGCGTCGCGCAGACGCTCCGCCAACCGCTCGTACGTCACCGGGTCCGCGTAGTCCCCGGAAATCATCGACAGGTTGCCCGCCAGGGCGTCAAACGCCTCGTCGTCCACCTCGTCACTCGCCTCGGCCACCGACTTGCGAGCCGTCGCGACCAACTGCTGATCATCCCAGGGGGAGCGGGCCACCCCGATCACCGGCACATCGAGCCGACCACGCCGGGTCAACTCGTACAGCGCCGGAAAGAGCTTCTTCGAGACGAGATCACCTGTCACGCCGAACAGCACTACCGCGTCTGAGCGCACGTGCATGGCACTTCCATCCGATCATGTGGAAACCTGATCTTCCGAACGGACAACCGCGCGCCCCACTGGAGGAATTCCCCGGCAACGACGCACGTGAGGTCGGCGACAGCGACGGCGCACACCCTGATCGACAAATCTCGATCATCCTATGGCCCGCCAAGCCTGACGCTCCGCCCTCTCCCGCAGATCTGCCACGACCGAAGACGCGCAGCAAAGGTCCGCGCAACAGGGGAGGATCCCAGAATGAACCTGGCAGTCGACCGATCCGCCGCAGCCGGCCCCGAGGTGGTGTGCCTGCCGATGTTCGGCATGACCCGCACCGCGACCGCCGCCGCCTTCAGCCCCGCCCTCGCCGGCGTCGACCTGCGCGAGACGTACCTGGACCTGCCCGGCCACGGCGACACCCCCGCCACCTGCCCACCCACCTCCCAGGCCGTACTCGACACCGTCTGCGCATGGCTCGACCACCACACCGACGCACCGGTCCTCCTGGCCGGCGCCTCCTACGGCGCCTACCTCGCCGCCGGCATCGCCCGCCAACGCCCCGACCTGGTCCGCGGCCTGCTCCTGGTGTGCCCCGGCGTCACCATCGCACCGGCCAGCCGCACCCTGCCCGACCACCGCCCACCCCCAGGGCCCGCCGGCTGGCTCGACGACGCCCCCACCGACCTGCGCACCCACCTCGACACCGCGCTCGGCCACCGCACCCCGACCGTCGTCGCCACAGTGCTCGCCGCCCTGCACTCCGGCGGCCCCGGCGACGACACCTTCCTGCAGACACTGCGCACCGGCCCGGGGTACGCGCTTCCCGACGAGACCGCCGACACCCCGTACGACGGCCCCGTCAGCGTCCTCACCGGCCGACAGGACGGCATCGTCGGCTACACCGACCAGTTCCACGCCATGCGCCGCTACCCCCGCGGCACCTACACCACCATCGACGCCGCCGGGCACTACCTGCCCTACGAACAACCGGCACTGCTGCGCGCGCTCACCCAGGACTGGCTACACCGGACGCTGACCGCGCCCCTGCCAGGGCACACGACCACGTAACGCCTGCGCGACAATGGCCGGCATGGCTGACCTGAGCGACATCAAGGCCGCGCTGCACCACTCCCTGCGGCGGACGCGCACCGACCTCGTCTGGAAACTCGACGGTCTGAGCGAGCGCGAGGCCAGGACACCCCGCACCGTGACCGGCAACAACCTGCTCGGCGTCGTCAAACACTGCCTCAACGTCGAAGCCGGCTACTTCGGGCTCGCCTTCGACCGGCAGTTCCCGACGCCCGAGGAACTGGTTCCCCTGGAGGCGTTCGACGACGACCCGCAGGCCGACTGGTACGCACGCGAGGACGAGACCAAGGACGGCCTGATCGACCTGTACCGCCGCGTCGCGCTGTTCGCCGACGAGACGATCGACCAGCTGCCGATCGACGCGCCCGGGCTGGTGCCCTGGTGGCAGCCGGGCCACCAGGACGTGACCCTGTACCGGATCATCCTGCACGTGAGCGGTGACCTCGCCCGGCACGCCGGTCAGATGGACATCATGCGCGAGCAGCACGACGGCGCGATCGGCTGGCACCGCGACGGCACCGCCGCCCCCGACGGGCACGACTGGCCGGCGTACGTCAGCAAACTGCGAAAGCTGGCCGACCACTTCGAGTGACCGCCCGCGCACGGCACCCCCGGAAAGGCGATCATGGCCGATCCGAGCCGGGGGAGAGGCGACGCCTTCCGTCCGTTACGGTGCCGCGATGGGCGCCACTGGACGGATTCGGATCGCCGTCGCTCAAACAGCGGTCACCATCGATCCGGGTGCCAACGGCACGGCGATACGCACCGCGATGCGGCAGGCCGCTGACCAGGGGGCCCGCCTGGTTCACCTCAGCGAGGGCGCCCTGTCCGGCTACGCCGGCGCTGCCAAGCCGTACTACTCAGGATGGCGCATCGATTGGGCGCCGGTCACCGAACAGTTGCACCGCACGATGACCCTCGCCGCACAACTCGGCGTCTGGGTGGTCGTCGGCGGCAACCACCGGCTGACCGGCGCTCATCGACCACACAACTCGCTGTGGGTGATCAACGACCGCGGCGAGCTGATCGATCGATACGACAAGCGGCTGCTGTCACACGCAGAGCTCACCGGCTTCTACACACCCGGTGACCACGTCTGCACCTTCGACGTGGACGGTTTCCGGTTCGGGTGCCTGATCTGCATCGAGGTGAACTTTCCCGAGCTGTGGATGGAACAACGAGCACTCGGCGTGGACTGCGTGCTCTTCTCCACGTTCTCCGACGATCCGGTTTTCGAGGTCATCGCCCGCGCACATGCTGCCCTCAACGGGTTGTGGGTCAGCATCGCGGTGCCCGCCCAGTGCGCAGCGACCACGCCGTCGGCAGTGATCGGCCCGCACGGGTATCTGCTGCGGCGCACCCATACGAACGGGCCCGACGTGATCTGCGTCGACCTGGACCGCGCGGACCCGGCGCTCGACGTCGCGCTGAACAAGGCGCGACCGTGGCGGGACACGGCCCGAGCGGGTGACATCTACGTCGACCGCCGGGTCAGCGATCCGCGCAGCACCGATCGCACCGGCACCTGACGGCATCGTGCGAAGAGCCAGGTAGATCGACGGCACACCAGCCCACCCGGCCCGCTCCCGGGTGCCACGCGACACCTTCGATAATGCACATTATGTAAAGTAAGCCGATTCGGGAGGTCCCCTCGACAGCGGTCAGAGGCGGGCCAGGGTCCTCTCGATCAGCGCGACCCGTTGTGACACCGGTCCGGCCGGCACGTGGACCAGGTGGTGCCCGTACGCCTCGTACACCTGCTCGTGCACGCGGGCGAAGGCCAGCGAATCGGCGTAGCTGATCCGGCGTGCGGCCGCGTGGTGGATGAAGTCCAGCGGGCCGATCAGGAACACCGACCGCTGGTCGGTGGCGGCCTCTCGGACCGTGACGTGTCCCCTGTGGTGCAACGCCTCCAGCAGGGTCGTCTTGCCGGCACCGGGTGCTCCGGTCAGGACATACCGTCGTGGTTCGGGCATGTTCTCTCTCCTCTCCCCCCCCGCTTCCCGGGAACGCGAAAATGCTGCATAATATCCCTTATGCATGACAAAAAGGACGAATCGCTCGGGGTGCTGATCCAGGAGTTCCTGACCGCCCGCGCGACCCGCAAGCCCTCCCCCCACACCCTGGCGGCCTACCGGCGAGACCTGTACGCGGTGGCCGCCCTGGTCGCCGAGGGTGACACCACTCCCCTCCCCCTGGACGCGTTGTCGATCACCGACCTCTCCCCTCGCGTCATGCGGGCGGCGTTCGCCCGGTTCGCCGCGCCGCGGGCGCCCGCTTCGGTGCACCGGGCCTGGTCCACCTGGAACAGCTTCTTCACGTTCCTGGTCGCCGACGGGTTGGTGGCGGGTAATCCGATGCCGGCGGTGGGTCGTCCCCGGGCGCTACTCCCCCAGCCGAAACCGCTGCGGGGCGCGGACACCCCCGAGGTGCTGCTCGCGTCGGTCGCCCGTGACGACGGACGCCAGCGTGACCCGTGGCCGGAGCGGGACGTGGCGGTGCTGGCGGTGGCGCTGTGCGCGGGGCTGCGCCTGTCGGAGCTGCTGGCGCTGCGGGTCGGTTCGTTGGCGGGTCGGCCGGGTGAACGGCGGATCGAGGTGGTCGGCAAGGGCGGGCGGCCACGCGTGGTGCCGATCGAGGCGGACCTGGATCGGGTGCTGCGTGACTACCTGGACAGTCGCGCGCGCCGTTTCGGTTCGCGGTCGGTGCGGCCGGATTCGGCGTTGCTGGTGGACCGCAGCGGTGAGCCGCTGCGCCGCGGTGGTCTCCAGTATCTGGTGGAGTCCTGTTATCGGCGGGCGGGCATCGGTGACCGGGTGCCGCGGGGGGCGCGGCTGCACGCGTTGCGGCACACGTTCGCCACCCGGTTGGCGGAGGACGGGGCGAGCGCGGCGGAGATCATGCGGTTGCTGGGGCACGCGTCGTTGGCGTCGTCGCAGACGTACATCGAGGTGACGGCCGGGCAGCAGCGTGACGCGGTGCGGGCCAACCGCACCAATCGCGCGTTGGCTGCTCTGGTCGGAGTGGACCGGGACTGATCGGGGTCAGTGTGCGCGGTGGTCGGTGCCGTCGGCGGTGACGGGCAGGGGGCCGAGGACCGCGTTGATGATGTGGATGCGGGCGTTGGTGGCCTGGTAGTCGGCGCAGACGGTGTCGGCGCGGTCGGCGAGGCGGGTGGTGGTTCCGGTACGGGTGACGGTGATGGTGGCGCCGTCGAGGGTGGTGGTCGAGCCGGCGGTGGCGAGGTCGTCGATCGGGTGGGCGCCGGTGCTGAGGTGGGCCTTGAGCAGGGTGCGGAGCTGGTCGGTGTGGTGGGTCATGAGGTCGTCCCAGTTGTCCTCGGAGAACGTGGCGGCGAAGGCGTCGTCGGTGGGTGCGAGGACGGTGACGGCGGTGCCGGCGGGGAGGTCGGTGAGGACGCCGCTGGCGCGCAGGGCCGCTTCGAACGTGGTGAGGGTGGGGATCCAGCGCAACGCCTCGTCGACGGGTTGGCCGGCGAGGAAGGTCGGGTTTCCGGGGTCGGTGCCGGTGGGCAGGGCGGCGCAGAGGGGTCCGGTGACCTGGGGTGCGGTGGTGTGTGGCGCGGTGCCGGTGCAGGCGGCCAGCAGCAGTGTCGCCGCGAGGAGGGCGAGCCGTCGCGGTCGGGGGTGTCGTGCTGCGGTGGCGGGGTGCGACACGACGGCCTCCAGGGGTTCGGGGTGCACCGGCGGCGCGGGGTGGGGGGCCCGCGCCGCCGGTGCGGTCAGGTGGGGCTCAGAGTGCCGCGCACTGGGTGGTGCGGGGGCCGTGCAGTGTGTTGGCGACGCCGAGGTTGGTCGGCGTGGGGTTGTTGCCGGTGCAGGTGAGAGGGCCGCGGATCGTGGAGCCGGCCAGCAGTGGGATGTCGGTGCCGGTGGTGTTGCCGGTCAGGTTGACCGGGCCGGCGACGGTGACGTCGATGATGGAGACCGCGTCGGTGGTGTTGGTGATCTGGACGGGGCCGTTGACGGTGCTGTCGGCGAGCAGGACGCCGGCGGCGCCGTTGGCGGTGATCGGGCCGCTGATGGTGGTGCCGGTCGTGACGAGTGCCGCGCCGGCGCGGACGGTGACCGGTCCGTTGACGGTGGCGTTGGCGGCGCAGGTGAAGCCGGTGACGACAAGTGGTCCGTTGCGGCGGCCGGTGAGGGTCGGGTAGACGCGTTCGCCGTCGGTGAGCTTCTCCACGCCCAGCGGGTCGAGCAGCAGTGGGATGAGGCCGCGTTCGGGCTGGTTGAGGGGGACGTAGTAGCCGTCGGTGGTCGTGATGACCTTCCAGCCGTGGGCGGCGATGCGCTGGGCGACGGTGGTGCCGACGCCGCCGGGTCCGTCGGTGCGGGCGCCGTTGTACTGGGCGTCGGTGAGTTTGTAGGCGCAGGGGGCGTTGTCGAGGATCAGGTTGGCCGGGGGCGCGTCCACCGGCGGCGGGCGGTCGCCCGGGTGGGGTGCGGGGTGGGCGGGGATGGGGCGGGAGCCGCGGAAGACGAGGCGGCCGGTGTTGGCGGCCTGGATCGTGATGGCCTCGGCGCGGGAGGTGAGGATGCTGGCGCGGTCGGCGCGGTGGTAGTCGAGGAACTGGTGGAACGTCCAGAGGGCGGAGTAGGTCTTGCGGCGCCGGTTGTTGGCGGTGTTGCCCTCGTCGGGTCGGGTCTGTCCGCCGGAGCTGCGCAGTTCCAGCAGGGAGTTGGTGACGTTCTTGAGGCCGAGGGTGTTGCGCAGGATGGTTTCTTCGCTGAGGCCGACGTTGCCGCCGCCTTCGCAGCCGTAGGGGCAGGGCCACCAGCCGGCTTCGGCGCCCTTGGCGTACATGTGGCCTTCGATCATGTCCTGGGACTGGTCGAAGATGGGTTGGGGGACGTTCTGGTGCCGGGGCGGCAGCATGGGCAGGTCGCCGGCGCGGGAGTTGCCGAACTCGTGGCCGTCGTAGCCGGCGACGGGTCGGTAGTCGCGGACCATCCTGATGTACGCGGCGGTTTCGGGTTGGCGGATCAGGGAGTAGTCGCGGTTGAGGTCCTGGCCGGTGGAGTTGCCGCGGGTGTTGTTGGCGCGGCCGTCTCCGTTGATGGTGGGGACGATCAGGACCGTGGTGTGGCTGAGCAGGTCGGTGATGCGGGGGTCGGTGCTGAAGGCGAGTTGCCGGGCCATGATGAGGCAGGCTTCGCGGTCGCCGGGTTCGTTGCCGTGCACGTTGCAGTTGATGGCCACGGGTGCGGTGGCGGCGACGGCTTCGGGGGTGGTGGCCGGGGTGGGGTGTCCGATGACCAGCATGTTGATGGGTCGGTTCTGGACGGTGCGGCCGAGTTCGACGACGCGTACGCGGTCGCTGAGGGCGTCGATGGCGGCGGTGTAGGCGTACTCGTCGGTGTCGCTGGTGTACTGCGCGGCGTGGGTGGTCTCCCACTGGGTGCGCAGTTGTTGGCCGGGGGTGTCGGGGTTGCCCCAGGGTGCGGTGGTGGTGGCGGTGACGGGGTCGGAGTAGGGCTGTTCGGTGGTGCCGGTGCGGGCGCGTACGCGCCACTGGAAGCTGTCGCCGGGGTTGAATCCGGCGTCGGCGAAGGTGGGTGCCTGCTGGTTGATCTGGCGGTTGGGGCGCCAGACGCCGACGATTGTCGGTGCGCCGGTGGGGGTGCCGTTGGTGTCGACCGCGGTGCGTTCGATCTGGTAGTCGGTGGCGCCGTCGACGGGTGTCCAGGCGAGGGTGGCGTACCCGTCGGCCTGGCGGACGGTGAGGTCGGCGACCTGGTTGGGTTGCGCGGCGCTCTGGGCGTTGGCGGGGGTGGGTGCGGTGGTGAGGGTGAGAGCGATGAGGGTGGCTGCGGCGACGAGGGTGGTTCGCGGGCGTCTCATGTGGCCTCCGACGTGATCGTGGCGCGACCCGCCCAGCATGATCGTCGGGGTTCGTCGATGCAATGATCTTGAGGGAATCTTGCGGCTCGGCGCTGGCCGCGTGGAGTCGGGGTCGGTCGTCAGCCGAGGTCGACCAGCAGGGGGCGGTGGTCGGAGATGGTGGACGGTGGTGCGGTGACGGCCCGTACGGGTGGGAGCTGGCCGAGGGCGTGCCGGTCGGCCAGGACGTGGTCGAGTTGGACGCGGGGCTGCCCGGCGGGGTAGGTGGGCCGTCGGCCCAGGGGGCGCCAGCCGGAGATGAACCGGGCGGGGCCGGCGGGCAGGTTGAGGTCGCCGAGCAGGACGCGGGGGCCGGGTAGCGCGCGCAGGGCGCGCACGGTCTGGCGGAGTTGGCGGGCGTTCCAGCCGGGCACGAAGGACAGGTGGGTCGCGGCGGCGGTGAGGGGGCCGTGTGGGGTGTCGAGGACGGCGGCGAGGACGACGCGGGGTTCGTCGTGCAGCAGGATGAGGCCGCCGCCGGGGCCGGGGACGTAGACCGGTGAGCGTACGGGGGCGGGCTTGAGTCGGGTGACGTGCCAGCTGCGTACGGGGTAGCGGCTGATGAGGCCGATGCCGTAGCAGGGTTCGCCGTGGCCGTCGTCGTCGTGGCGCAGGGGGCGGAACTGTTCGCCGGGGGTGCCGACGACGGCGGCGGCGAAGCGGTGGTGTGGCGCGTCGAGGGCCCGGGCGGCGATGGCGGTGAGGTCGAGGTTGCCGCTGCGGTGTTGGTCGCGGTCGACCTCCTGCAGGGCGAGGACGTCGGCGTCGAGGGCGCGTACGGCGGCGGCGAGGCGGTCGGGGTTGACGAGTCCGTCGGTCAGGGATCGGCCGTGCAGCAGGTTGAAGGTGGCCAGGCGCACTCCTGCACCTTACGTCCCCGTGGGAGGGTTGCCGTGTGGTGAAGGTGCTGCTGTGTTCGATGCTGGTGTTCGTGGCGGTTGGCGCGTTGGGGGTGTGGTTGCGGCGTACGCGGGGTCGGTGAGCGGTGAGTCTTGCCACTTCGGGGGCCGGTCGGGCGCGTCGGGTGGGAAGAATTGCGGCCCGTGGACGCCGTATCGCTGAGTACGTTGCTGGTCGCCGCGGCGATGGCCGGGTGGGTGGACGCCGTGGTCGGCGGTGGTGGGTTGTTGCTGTTGCCGGCGTTGCTGGTGGCCGCGCCGGGGTTGCCGGTGGCCACGGCGTTGGGCACGAACAAGTTGGCGGCGATCTTCGGTACGACGACGGCGGCGGCGACGTACGCGCGGCGCACGAAGCTCGACTGGCGGGTGGTGGGGCCGGCGGCGGGGTTGGCGGTGCTCAGCGCCGGGGTGGGTGCGGCGTTGGCCGGGGCGGTGCCGGCGTCGGCGTACCGGCCGGTGGTGTTGGTGGTCCTGGTGGCGGTGGCGGCGTTCGTGCTGCTGCGTCCGCGGCTGGGGGTGGTGGCGGTGCCGGCGCGGCGGACGCCGGTGCGGGTCGCGGTGGCGATCGGTGTGGCCGGTGTGGGTATCGCCCTGTACGACGGGTTGATCGGGCCGGGTACGGGGACGTTCCTGGTGGTGGCGTTCACGGCGCTGATCGGTGCGGACTTCGTGCACGGGTCGGCGATGGCGAAGGTGATCAACGCGGGCACGAACCTGGGCGCGTTGGTGGTGTTCGGGGTGACCGGGCACGTGTGGTGGTTGCTGGGCGCGGGGATGGCGGTGTGCAACGTCGCGGGCGCGGTGCTGGGTGCGCGGATGGCGTTGCGGCGCGGGTCGGGGTTCGTGCGGGTGGTGCTGCTGGTCGTGGTGCTGGCGTTGGTCGCCAAGTTGGGTCACGACCAGTGGGTGGCCCGCTGACCGGGCGGGCCCGGGTGCGGGGGCTCTAGGCGCGGCGGCTGGGTGAGTCGAAGCGGCCGGCGCGGATCTCGCGCAGGGCCCGGCGGCGGGTGTCGCCGCGCAGGGTGTCGACGTAGAGGGTGCCGCGCAGGTGGTCGGTCTCGTGTTGCAGGGCGCGGGCGAGGAAGCCGGTGCCGCTGATGGTGAGTGGTTCGCCGTTCTGGTCGACGCCGTGGGCGGTGGCGTGCAGGGCCCGTACGGTCGGGAAGTACAGCCCGGGGATGGACAGGCAGCCTTCCTCGTCGTCCTGGAGTTCGTCGGACAGTTCCAGGGTGGGGTTGATGAGGTGGCCGCGGTGGCCGTCGGCGTCGTAGACGAACACCTGGGCGTCGACGCCGATCTGCGGTGCGGCGACGCCGGCGCGGCCGGGTTCGCCCAGCAGGGTGTCCATCAGGTCGGTGACCAGGGCGCGCAGCTCGGCGTCGAAGGTGGTGACCGGCTCGCATTCGGTGCGCAGGACGGGGTCGCCGATGATCCGGATGGGCCGCATGGTCATGGGGGTCAGCGTATCGCCGCCGGTGGCCGGGTCAGCGTCCGGCCAGGGTGGCGCGGATGGGCGCGGTTTTCGCTGCGGCTTCGGCGACCTCGGCGGCGGGGTCGCTGTCCCAGGTGATGCCGCCGCCGGCCCAGGTGTGCATCATGTCGCCGTCGGTGGCGGCGGTGCGGATGGTCAGGCCGAGGTCGACGTGCCCGGGTGCGACCCAGCCGAGGGCGCCCATGCTGGCGCCGCGGCCGACGGGTTCTCCGGCGGCGATGTGGGTCAGGGCGGCGAGTTTCGGCGCCCCGGTGACGGAGCCGCCGGGGCAGGTGGCGCGCAGCAGGTCGGCCAGGCCGAGGCCGTCGGCGGCGGTGGCGCGCACTGTCGACTCGGCCTGCCACAGGTCGCACCAGCGGCGTACGGCGAACAGGTCGTCGACGGTGACGGTGCCGGTGCGGGCGATGCGGGCGAGGTCGTTGCGTTCCAGGTCGACGATCATGATGTGTTCGGCGCGTTCCTTGGCGCTGCTGAGTAGTTCGGCGCGGCCGGCGGCGGTGGCGGGGCGGGTGCCCTTGATGGGTCGGGTGATCAGGTGTCCGTCGCGGACCTCGATGAGGGTTTCCGGTGAGGCGCAGCCGATGGCCCAGCCGTGGCCGGTGAGGACTCCGCCGTAGCGGGCGCCGGGCAGCGCGCCGAGGCGGCGCAGGGCGGGCAGGGGGTCGCCGGTGTAGGGGGCGGCGGCGTGGCCGACGAGGTTGGCCTGGTAGACGTCGCCGCGGCCGATGGCGGCGCGGATGGCGTCGACGGCGGCGGCGTGCTGCTCGGGTGTCCAGCTGTCGGTCCAGTCGCCGAGCCACCAGGGTGTCGCCGTGCGGGCGGGGGCGCGTCGGGCGGGAGTGTGGTCGTAGACGACGACGGCGAGGTCGGGCAGGGTCGGGGCGGGTTCGGGCGCCGCGGTGGGGGCGCCGGCCAGGTGTGCTCCGGCGGCGGCGGACAGGTAGAGGGCGGCGCCGCAGGCGCGGGTGTCGTGGTGGGTGGGTTTGGGCCGGGTGAGGTCGCGTAGGTTCAGGCCGTGCGCGGCGAGGAATTCCTCGGCGAGGACCGCGGGGTCGCCGCCGTCGGTGCGGCGCCAGTGCAGGCGGGCGCGTTCAGCGAGCGTGTCGCGACACGCGGTGGGTGCCGCCGGCACATCGACAGGCACCTGTGGGAGCGTTTCCACGCCGTATGGTCCGACCTTCCTCATCCGTTCAGTGGATTTCCCGTACGCCAGGCCGGCACCTGCTCGATGCTGGACACTTTCGCTTGGTACTGTGCGTCACTGGTCATGTGAACCATGACACAGTGCCCCCACAGTCCGGAGAACCCGATGTGCCAGCACCAACCGACCTGCCCCTTAGCTGAAGCCACCGACCGGGAAGCCGCCCGGGTCCTCGCCTGCTTCCCTGAGCAGGGCTGGAGCCTGCTCTGCAACGGCGTGATCGTCTTCGAGGACACCGGCGAGCTGCTCCCCGACGGCAGCAGCATCGCACCGCACCGCGGCCCCGCCCGACACGCTCTCGTGGCCTGAACGACCACCCAGCGTCACCACACCAGCCGCCGTCGACCCAGGCTAGTCCCCCGGTACGGGACGTCTGCGCCCAGGTCGCGGCGTAGCCGGGGCGGCCCGAAACCGCCCGCCCCGGCCTGCCGACGTCAGTCCTCGAACGCCTCCGGCGACGGGCACGAGCAGACCAGGTTCCGGTCTCCGTACGCGCCGTCGATGCGCCGCACCGGCGGCCAGTACTTCCCGGCCCGGTCGACCCCGCCCGGGTACGCGCCCACCGAACGCGGGTACGCGTGCGGCCACTCGTCGCCGCTGACCATCGCCGCGGTGTGCGGCGCGTTCGCCAGGGGGTTGTCCCCCGCCGGCCACTGCCCCGACCCCACCTGGTCGATCTCCGCGCGGATCGCGATCATCGCGTCGCAGAACCGGTCCAGCTCGGCCAGGTCCTCGCTCTCGGTCGGTTCGACCATCAGCGTCCCGGCGACGGGGAACGACATCGTCGGCGCGTGGAAGCCGTAGTCGATCAGGCGCTTCGCCACGTCGTCGACGCTCACCCCGGTCGCCTTGGTCAACGGCCGCAGATCGAGGATGCACTCGTGGGCCACCAGGCCCTTGTTGCCGGCGTACAGCACCGGGTAGTGCCCGCGCAGCCGCGCCGCCACGTAGTTCGCGGCGAGGACCGCCACGCCGGTGGCCCGGGTCAGGCCCTCGGCGCCCATCATCCGCAGGTACGCCCACGGGATCGGCAGGATGCCCGCCGACCCGTACTTCGCCGCCGAGATCGCCGGGGTGGCGTCGGCGTGCGCGCCGAGCGGGTCACCGGGCAGGAACGGCGCCAGGTGCGCGCGCACCGCCACCGGGCCCACCCCGGGGCCGCCGCCGCCGTGCGGGATGCAGAACGTCTTGTGCAGGTTCAGGTGCGACACGTCCGCCCCGAACCTGCCGGGCTTGGCGAACCCGACCAGGGCGTTGAGGTTCGCCCCGTCGACGTACACCTGGCCGCCGGCGTCGTGGACCTTCGCGCACAGCGACGCGATGCCCGTCTCGTACACGCCGTGCGTCGACGGGTACGTCACCATGATCGCGGCGAGCGCGTCGCGGTGCTTGTCGATCTTCGCGTCGAGGTCGACGAGGTCGACGTTGCCGTCGTCGTCGCAGGCCACCACGACGACCCGCATGCCGGCCATCACCGCCGACGCCGCGTTGGTGCCGTGCGCCGACGACGGGATCAGGCACACGTCGCGGTGCGCCTGGTCCCGCGACGCGTGGTAGGAGCGGATGGCCAGCAGACCGGCCAGCTCACCCTGCGACCCGGCGTTGGGTTGCACGCTCACCGCGTCGTAGCCGGTCACCTCGGCCAGCCACGACTCCAGCTGACCGATCATCTCCCGGTACCCGGCGGTCTGGTCGTCCGGCGCGAACGGGTGGATGTTGGCGAACTCCGCCCAGGAGATCGGCTCCATCTCGGTGGTCGCGTTCAGCTTCATCGTGCACGACCCGAGCGGGATCATGCCCCGGTCCAGGGCGTAGTCGAAGTCCGACAGCCGCCGCAGGTAGCGCAGCATCGCCGTCTCCGAGTGGTGGCTACGGAACACCGGGTGGGTCAGGAAGTCGCTGGTACGGGCCAGGGCCCCCCGGATTGGGCTCTCGTCGAAGTCGCGGGGAGTGGTGGTGCGGAACTCGACACCGAACGCGGCCACCACCGCCTTCACGTGTGCGCCCGTGGTGGTCTCGTCGCATGAGATGCCCACCCGGTCGGCGTCGATCAGCCGCAGGTTGACGCCGCCGTCCGCTGCGGCCGCGACCACCTCCGCGGCCTGTCCCGGCACGATCGCGGTGATCGTGTCGAAGAACCGCTGGTGTTCCAGCTCGATGCCCGCGCCGCGCAGCACCGCCCCGAGCGAAGCCGCCATCCGGTGGGTACGCGCCGCGATGGCGCGCAGCCCGTCCGGGCCGTGGTAGACGGCGTACATGCCGGCCATCACCGCGAGGAGCACCTGGGCGGTGCAGATGTTGCTGGTCGCCTTCTCCCGCCGGATGTGCTGCTCGCGGGTCTGCAACGCCAGCCGGTAGGCCGGGTTGCCGTCCGCGTCGCGGGACACCCCGACCAGGCGCCCGGGCAGCATCCGCTCCAGGCCCGAGCGCACGGCCAGGTAACCGGCGTGCGGCCCACCGAAGCCCATCGGTACGCCGAAGCGCTGGGTGGTGCCGGCGGCGATGTCCGCGCCGATCTCCCCCGGCGCCCGCAGCAGCGTCAACGCCAGCAGGTCCGCCGCGACGGTCACCAGGGCCCCGACGGCGTGCGCCGCCTCGACGAGACCCGCGTGGTCGCGCACCGCGCCGGACGCGCCCGGGTACTGCAGGTGCAGGCCGAAGAACTCGGCCGGCAGCTCGTCGCGCTCGACGTCGAGGACCCGCACGTCGATGCCGAGTGGCACCGCCCGGCTGGTGATCACCGCGATGGTCTGCGGCAGGGCGTCGGCGTCGACGACGTACACCCCGCTTTTGCTCTTGGACGCCCGCCGGGCGAGGGTCATCGCCTCCGCGGCGGCGGTGCCCTCGTCGAGCATGGAGGCGTTCGCGGTGGCCAGGCCGGTCAGGTCGGTGACCATCGTCTGGAAGTTCAGCAGCGCCTCGAGGCGGCCCTGACTGATCTCCGGCTGGTACGGCGTGTACGCCGTGTACCAGGCCGGGTCCTCCAGGACGTTCCGGCGGATCACCGCCGGGGTGTGCGTGCCGTGGTAGCCCAGGCCGATCATCGACACGGCGACGGTGTTGCGGGCCGCGAGGGCCCGCAGCTCGGCGATCGCCTCGGCCTCGGTGGCCGCCTCCGGCAGGTCGAGGGTGCCGTGCCAGCGGATGACCTCGGGGATCGCGGCGTCCATCAGCTCGTCGATCGAGTCGTGGCCGACGACCTCCAGCATGCGACGCTCATCGTCGGGGCCGGGACCGATGTGACGGGTGGCGAACTGCTCTACGGACATCTTTGGCGCTCCCGGGCGAGGTCGACGGATCGGCCTCCCCCTCTGTCGCGCCCGCACAGCGCTCCACAGTGCCTGCCCACGAGGTCCTTTTGCCTGAGAGGTTCCGGGGAGGATTTGCCCCTTCGGCGCCGCCCCTGCTGCTCTCGGGCGGTCTCTCCCACGTGGGTGGTACCGGCATGGTCAACGCTACCAGCGCCGGTGTTTCCGGCTCATGTCCTACCCCTGTGACGTCACACGCCGGCCGCTGTGGCCAGCGGCGCGGCCTCGCCGGCGACCCGGTCGACGAGCGCCGGCAGCAGCGCTCCCAGCGGCGCGTCGAGGCACACAGTGGCGTACCCGTCACCCCGGGTCGGCCCCTGGTTGACAATCGCGACCGGAATGCCGTGTTTCGCCGCGCGGATCACGAACCGGCGCCCCGACATGACAGTCAACGACGACCCGAGCACCACCACCGCCCGCGCCTGCTCCACCAGCGCGAAACACCGCGCCACCCGCTCGGGCGGCACCGTCTCACCGAAGAACACGACGTCCGGTTTCAGCATCCCCGTCCCACAGATCCCGCAGTCGACCGGCCGGAACCCGGCCACCTGCTCATCGGGGAGATCCACATCACCGTCCGGGTTGACCGCGGCGGCGCGGGCCACGAAGTCCGGGTTGGCCTCGCGCAGCCGCCGGTCCACCTCCTCGCGGGAGGTCAGGTTGCCGCAGTCCAGGCAGACCACCTCGTCGAGGCGCCCGTGCAACTCGACCACCCGGTCGCTGCCCGCGGCACCGTGCAACCCGTCGACGTTCTGTGTGATCACCGCGTCGACCAGACCGGCGCGTTGCAGCCGCGCCACCGCCCGGTGCCCGGCGTTCGGTGCCGCGCGGGCGATCAACCGCCACCCCAGGTGGCTGCGCGCCCAGTACCGCCGCCGGGCGACGGGATCCCGGGTGAACGCCTGGAAGGTCATCGGGGTGTGCCGGCGGGCCACCCCGCTGGGCCCCCGATAGTCCGGGATACCCGACTCGGTGGACAGCCCCGCACCGCTGAGCACCACCACGCCGCCGCCGGCCACCAGCGAGGTCAACGCCTCCAGGCTCTTCGTCACCCCTTCATGCTGCCTCAGCGTGCCCGCCGACGCCGAACACCGCCGGCAGCCGGCCACGTGCGACGCCGTACGCCCGGCAGCGGCCTCGTCCGGTGCCGGCGGCCGCCGGCACCGCACCCGCGCGACGGCCACCCCGCCGCGCTCTAGACCGCGAGGACGTCGGCGACGACGCAGGCGATGTTGTCCGGCGCCCCCGCGGCCCGCGCGGCGTCGACCAGGGCCCGCACCGCGTGCTCCGGATCGGCCGCCGCGCTCAGTGTCGAGAACAGGGCGACCCGGTCGACGACAGCCCACAGCCCGTCGGAGCACAGCAGGTACCGGTCACCGGGCAACGCCGCCCGCAACGCCAGGTCGGCCTCGACCTGCTGACCGCCGCCCAGCGCGCGCACCAGCACCGCCCGCTGGGGATGCGCGCCCGCCTCGTCGCGGTCGAGCCGGCCCTGATCCACCTGCGCCTGCACCCACGTGTGGTCCTGCGTCAACAGGGACAGCTCACCGTCGCGCAGCAGGTACGCGCGGGTGTCACCGACGTGCACCAGCGCCAGGTGGGTGCCGCTGCGCAGCAGCGCGGTCAGCGTGGTCGCCGGCTGGTGGTCGTCGGTCGCCAACTCGCGCACGACCCGGTCCGCGTCGGTGACCGCCCCCGCCAGCATCGTCAGCAGGTCGACGGCCGGCCCGTCGGCGAGTTCCAACGCGGTGAGCGCGTGGACGGCGGCGGCGCTCGCCGCCCCGCCGCCGGGCCCCCGTACCCCGTCGGCGACGGCCAGCAACCGCTCACTGGCGTACGCGACGTCCTCGTTGCTGTCCCGCACGGTCCCGGTGTCACAACCGGCGGCGTAGCGGACGGCGACGGTGCGGTTCGTTCTCGACACGGTGGCGCTCCCCTCGGACAGGTGATCCACGAGGAGGCCGGCGAGCCGGGCGCGGGCCGCGGTGTCGACCGACACCTGCCGCCAGTACGCGGTGACGGCCTCCGCCGCCGCCGCGGGTTCCAGCTCGCACACGGCGCGGATCTGCGCCAGCGGCATGCCGATGCGACGCAACTGGGCCACCAGCCGGGCCAGCGGCACCTGCCGCGGGTCGTAGAGCCGGTATCCCGACTCGGAATCCACCGCGGCCGGCGCCAGCACCCCCACCCGTCCGTACAGGTGCAACGCCTTCGGCGTCAGTCCCGCCGCCCGGGCGAACGCCCCGATGGTCAACAACCCCACGTCGGCTTCCTCCTCGCGCCGGTCACGGTGACCGGCACGCACCAGCCTGGGGGTTGCCCGCAGGTCAAGGTCAAGCCCGGCGACAGCGGTAGGTTGGGCACATGCGTGTTGTCATCGCCGGAGGCCACGGCAAGATCGCCCTGCTGCTCCAGCGGCACCTCGCCGACCGCGGCGACACCGCCGTCGGCCTGATCCGCAACCCCGACCAGGCCGACGACCTGCGCGCCGCCGGCGCCACAGCGGTCGTCTGCGACCTCGAACACGTCGACGTCGACGAGGTCGCCGCGCACCTGCGCGACGCCGACGCGGTGGTCTTCGCCGCCGGCGCCGGCCCCGGCAGCGGCGCCGCCCGCAAGGACACCGTCGACCGGGGCGCCGCCGCGCTGCTCGCCGACGCCGCCACCCGCGCCGGCGTCCACCGCTACCTGCTGGTGTCCTCCATGGGCGTGGACAAGCCACCCGCCGCCGGCACCGACGACGTGTGGGCCGCCTACCTACGCGCCAAACGAGCCGCCGAGGACGACCTGCGCGCCCGCGACCTGGCCTGGACGGTGCTGCGCCCCGGCCGGCTCACCGACGACGAACCCACCGGGCAGGTCACCCTCACCCCACACGCCGGCGGCGGCGCGATCAGCCGCGCCGATGTCGCCCACGTCCTCGCCGCGCTCCTGGACGAACCCCGCACCGCCGGCACGACCCTGGAACTCGTCGACGGCCCCACCCCGATCGCCGACGCCATCCGCGCCGCCGCCACCTGACCGACCCAACCGTCGAGGGGCACCCCCGGTCGGCGGAGGTCAGCCCCCGGGGTGGTGCGCGGCGACCAGCACCGGCCCGCCGGGCACGGTCGGGAAACGACGGACATCCACCAGCCCCGCCCCCTCCAGCACCTGCGCCATCCGGTCCGCGTCGAAGGCGTTGCCGCCGTTGCGGACCGCGTTCCACCGGCCCACCGCCGCCCGCAACGGATCCGCCGCCGGCGGGTTGGTGCCCGCCACCAGCCAGCCGCCCGGCCGCAACGCCTGCACCAGCCGGGGCAACGCCACCGTCAACGTCTGCTGGGGCAGGAACGGCGCCGGCAGCCACACCAGGTCGTACCCGCCCGGCTCGGCCACCTCCGCGACGTCCTGACGGCGCAGACTGATCCGATCCGCGACGTCGGGCGCTGCGGCCAACTCCCCGCGGGCCAGGTCCAACGCCCGCTGCAACACGTCGATCCCCACCACCGACGCCCGGGGCAACGCCCGGGCCAGGGCAACCGCCAACGCCGCCACACCGGTGCCCACGTCCAGCACCCGGCCGTCCGTCGAGCCCAGGCGCCGCGCCAGCCCCGGCAACTCGGGCACCACCCGGGTGGCCAACGCCCGGCCGGTCGCCGCCGACGCCCGACCCTGATGCAGCAACACCTCGTCGCCCAACTCCGCCCAACCGGTCCCGCCCGGCCCCGACGGCTCCTGCGCCGCCGCGGCGACCGCCTGCCGCAGCGAACTCAACCGCGCCTGCACCGCGCTGCGCCCGGTCGGCCCGTCGGCAGCCAACAGCGACGGGTGCGCGACCGGCACCCCAGCATGCCAGGACAGCAGACCAGCGGCCTCCAGCACCGCGCTGCGGTGCGGCGACGCCGCGAGGACCTCGGCGAGCGGGGCCGACAGGGCGTCACTCATGGTGCCGACCGCGGCCGCCAGAGCCCACGCCGAAGCCTCCAACGCGGCCAGCGGATCCGGTGAGGGTGATACGGACACGACGGCGCCTCTCCCCGGGGCGGGCCACCGATATCAGCCCCGCCTGGCCCCTTCGACTATGCCACCGCCGCCAGCGCGCCGGGTGGGGTCCACCGCAGCGAACCCCACCCCTGACAACTCACCGCTGGTGGTGACGGGGCAACGCCGCCTGCCCGGCCGCGCCACCCACGAAGGGCGCCCCCGGCGTCTCCTTCGCGATCCGGTCCATCGTGCGCGCCAACTGTTCACTGCCGTCGTCGAGATGCCGCGCCGCCGCCTGCATGTGCGACACCATCATCTCGCCGAAGATCCGCAACGCCTCCCGGGTCGCCACCGTGTCGTCGAAGCTGGACCCGGCCGAACTGCGGTACTCCGTGACCGCCCGCTCAGCCTCCTGCTTCGCCTCCTCCGCCGCCGCCCGCATGTAACTCTCGTACTGCATCCGGGCGTACTCGGCGACCCGCCGCGCGTAGTCGTGCGCCTGCGCGATGATCTGCTCGGCCTCCCGCTGCGCCGCCGACAGCAGATTCACCTCCTTGGCCGCTGGCACCTTCGCCGCCGCCGGCGTACTCGGGATCACCCCGTGACGGTGCAACTCCACCCGGTCGGTGAGCCGCTCATTCTCCGCCCGCAGGTTCGCGATCTGCGTCGCCAACAGATCCAACTCGTCGGCGACCTGCACCCGGAACCGGTCCACGTCCGCGTTGTCGTAGCCACGCCGCGCGAACGGCGCCGTCCCGAACTCCCACCGCCGAACCCGGTCGGAGGTCATCCGCACCTGCACACCGCCGGACACCTGAATACCGTCGTACCGGCTGATCGGGGTCGCGCTCACCGCTCACGCCCTTCCTTCGCGACTGCGGGGCTCGCAAGCTCACTCCTCGCGCTCACCGGTCACCCCCCTCACTCGACTGCTGGACCGCCGTACGCCACGCCGGGCCGTACCACTGCTTGCCCAGACCCTCGTGATGCACCTGACCCTCGTGGTAACCCGCCCGAGCCAACGACTGCACCGCGTGCGACACCATCTCGTCCGACCCGCACACGTACACGTGCCGCGAACGCCAGTCCCCATCGGCCAACGCCCGGTCCACCGCGTACACGAACTCACCCGGGCGGTTCACGTCCGCGCCCACCACGTACGTCACCGTCAACCACGGACACGAC
Organism: Micromonospora sp. DT63; assembly: GCF_049841615.1. NCBI lineage: Bacteria > Bacillati > Actinomycetota > Actinomycetes > Micromonosporales > Micromonosporaceae > Micromonospora > Micromonospora sp. DT63. Next base: position 441,172 of record NZ_JBNCKQ010000001.1, read on the forward strand.
GACGCCAACTTGTCGATCGCGTCGCTGTCGTAGAACTCACTGCGCGACCGCGCACCCACGTACAGATCCACGCGACGACCCGACCCCTCCGCGGCGACCTGCTCCACCAGCGCCTTCACCGGCGCCCAGCCGGTGCCCGACGCCAGCAGCAACAGATCACTGGAACCCGCCGACCACAACGACAGGCGGTCCCCCACCGGAGCGGCCAGATGCACGCGGTCCCCCACCGCCGAGCCGTACACCAGCCGCGACGACACCGCGCCACCCGGCGCGGCCCGCACATGCAACTCCAGCGTGCCGTCCGCGCGTGGCGCGTTCGCCGGCGAGTAGTACCGCCACGACCGCACCGACGGATGCGACACCCCGATCGACTGACCCGGGGTGAACGGCAACAGGTACTGCGGACGCACCGTCAACACCGCCACGTCGAACGCCCGCCGCTCATGGGCCACGATCTCGGCCACCCACCACGGCGGGTTCACCGCCTCGGCGGCCTGCGCCGCCTCCATCATCACCTGCGCGATCAGCCCGTACGCGGCAGCCCAGTCCTGGGCCAGCTCATCGGTCCACTGCTCGGCGAGGAAATGCTGCAACGTCGCCAGCAGCGCTTCACCGACCGCCGGATAGTGCTCCGCGCGGACCGCGAACTTACGGTGATCCGCGCCGAGGTCCTGCAGGAAACCCACCAGCCGATCGACCTGGTCCACGTGGGACACGATGTGACCCAACGCGGTGACCAGACGGTCCCGCTGCCCCGCCATGTTCGTGGGGAACATCTGCCGCGTCTCGGGATGCGCCAGAAACAACGTTGAATAGAAGTAGAGCGGCACCTCGTCGCCGTGCCCGGCGACGAGGGACCAACTCTGCTTGAGTCGGGCCGCGTCCACGCTCAGACGCCCGGACGCTCTCCGGTGGCCACCACCTGGTCCTGCACCTGCACCAGCACCGCCCGCACGTCGTCCTGCACGTCGGCCGGAACACCCAGCTCGGCCAGCGTCGCGATCAGGTACTCACCCACCTTGGCGTAGTGCGCCACCGGAATGCCCAACGGCTGGTGCGCCTCGGCCAACCCGCGACCGGTGTACTCGTTCGGGCCGCCCAGCACCACCGTCAACATCAACGCCAGGTGCCGACGCTGACCCGTCATGTCCACAGTGGCGAAATAACCCGCCAACTCCGGATCGGCGAGCACCTTGTCGTAGAACAGCTCCACGGCCGCCTTCACCGAACTCGCACCGCCGATGCGGTCGTAATTCGAGGCTGGAGCGGTCTCTTCCGTAACCGTCACGGTCGTTCCTTCCGGGGTGACAGGTCGCGCGCGCGGTGACGCGCAGGGGCAACGGCCACCGACGCCACACCGTCATGCCACGGCGGCACGCCAGGGACCGTGACGGACCATAGCGTGCCCGCGACCTCCGGTCAGGGCCCCCCTATCGGTTTCCCGACAATTGACGCACACGCACCGTCATCACAAGGGAACCCGAAATCCACCGACGGCAACCAGAAGAGCACCGACAGTGTCCACAGTGGAATCGGCCACCCGGGGAACCCTCACCCGGACACCACGACCTGACCCACAGTCACCAGGCGGCCGCAGCCAAAAAAGTCACCCGTATCAACGGACCGCACGCCAACGGACGCGCACCGCGACTCAGCCGGCCCGACGCCTCGCCCGCCGCGCCGCCAACTCGTCACCCACCGGATCCGACGAGGACCCCACCGCAGGCTCCGCCGGGCCGCTCGCCGCCGGCTCCGCCGGCAGATGCGACAACGACCCCTGAATCTCCTTGAACGCCCCACCGATCGCGATCCCGAAGACGCCCTGGCCACCCTGCAACAGGTCGACCACCTCCTCCGGAGACCGGCACTCGTACACCGTCGTCCCGTCGGAGATCAACGTGATGCCCGCCAGATCCTCCACACCACGCGACCGCAACGCCTCGATCGCCTTGCGGATGTTCTGCAGGGACACCCCCGCGTCCAACAACCGCTTCACGACCTTCAACACCACCAGATCGCGGAACGAGTACAACCGCTGCGTCCCCGAACCCGACGCGTCGCGCACACTCGGCACCACAAGCGTCGTCCGCGCCCAGTAATCCAACTGCCGGTAACTGATGCCCACCGCGTGGCAGGCCGTCACACCTCGGTAGCCCACCGAGCCGTCACCCTCAGTCGCCACACCCGGCGACGACGCGCCCGGCTCACCCACCTGTGTACCCGGATCAGGATCCTGCGGCTCGTGCATCCGGACAACCTCCCCGTCAGTGCGGCGACGCATCGTTTCGTCCGACGCGCACCCCTCGACACGGCAACCCTAACGCCACCTTCAGGGGTTACCACGGAGGAACCGACGCGACACGCCGCGCAGCCACCGAGAAAGATCACCACCACGCGCTGACGTCACCCACCGTGACACCAACGCGGAACCGAAGCCGCTCAGCCCGCGAAATCCTCCGGACGCACCTGCTCCAAGAACTCGCGGAACTTCTCCACCTCATCCTCCTGCTCATCGGGGATAACGATCCCCGCCTCGCTGAGGACCTGCTCCGCACAACGAATCGGCGCACCGACGCGCAACGCCAACGCGATCGAATCGCTCGGCCGCGCCGACACCCGCACCCCATCGCCGATCAGGAGATCCGCGTAGAACACGTTCTCCTTCAGCTCGGTGATCTCCACCGCCTGCAACGGCGCCTGCAACGCCGCCAACACATCCCGCAAAAGATCATGCGTCAACGGACGGGCCGGCTTGACCCCCTGCTGCTCATAAGCGATAGCCGTGGCCTCGACCGCGCCGATCCAGATCGGCAGATAGCGGTCGCCCTCGACCTCCCTGAGCAGGACGATCGGCTGGTTGCTGGGCAGCTCCACCCGAACTCCGACCACGCTCAGCTCGCGCACCGCCGCCTCCGTGTCGTTGTCACCTACGCCGCACCGCGCCCTTCCCTGCACGGTACACGGACCGCAACACGGTCGTCCGATGCGCTACAGCACCACGCCCGCGCCAGAGAGGGGTTACCCCGGCAAGCCTACGGCACGCTTCGCAGAAGAGATCTTTCCGCTCCACCGCCACCTGCCGGGCACCCTCACCGACCCAACGTCGACCGCAGCCCCACCCGCACCAACGCCGCGTGCAACTGCTCCGACAACGCCACCAACTCCCGCGCCGTCTCCGCCGCCCGCGCCCGCGCCGCCGGATCACTCTGCCGCGCCAACGGCGCCACCAACTGCGCGAACAACCCGACCTCACGATCGGCCGCACTCCGGTAACCCCGCAGGTGCCGCGGCTCCAACCCGTACGCCGCCAAACCCGCCACCGCCGACGCGATGATCAACGCATCCGCGTCATACCACCCCGGCGGATCCGACACCAGCACACCGAGCCGCTCCAACTCCACAAGCGTCGACTCGTCGATCCCACTGCGGGCCACCAGCTCAGCCCGGCCGAGCCGCACCTGCGACGACTCGGCCGGCTCCGCCGACTCTCGACCCGGCACCTCACCATCGGGCCCCACCGCGACCAACGCCGGCCGTGACCGCTCCGGCTGCTCGCCGGACGAATCCCACTGCGCCAACTGCTCACGGATCACCCGCAACGGCAGGTACCGGTCCCGCTGCGCGGTCAGCACGAACCGCAACCGCGCCACATCGTCCCAGCTGTACTTCCGGTAACCCGCCGCCGTCCGCTGCGGCTCCACCAGCCCCTCGGCCTCGAGGAACCGCAGCTTCGAAATCGTCGTGTCCGGGAAATCCACCCGCAACTGCCCCAGCACCTCACCGATGCTCATCAGCGGCTGGGACCGGGCCGCCCCGGGTGGCGTGGAGGCCGCAGGCTCGTTCACCCCCGGCCGGCCTCCTCCTCCGGGCGCGGACCGGCGATGAACACCACCCGGAACTTACCGATCTGTACCTCGTCACCATTGCTCAACGTGGCCGCCTCGACCCGCTCACGATTCACGTACGTGCCGTTGAGGCTACCCACGTCCCGCACCGTGAACGTCCCACCATCACGGTGGAACTCCGCGTGCCGGCGCGACACCGTCACATCGTCGAGGAAGATGTCACTGTCCGGGTGCCGGCCACTGGTCGTCACATCGTGGTCCAACAGGAACCGGGCACCCGCATTCGGGCCGCGACGAACCACCAGCAACGCCATACCCGGCGGCAACGAACCGGACATCCGGCTCGGCACCACATCGGTGTCCGGCCCTTCCAGCACTTCGTCGAGCGAGCCGAGATTGAGCGTCGAGGTGACGTCGAGTGGGGGGAACTCGTCGTCTGGGCGCGTCATGGGACCACCTCACGGATCTGTTCGGTCGGCGTCGGGTAATGGCGGGTCTGGCCGCCGGGCGCTCGTCCACCCGGCGGCTGGCTCCCCGTGCCCGGGAAGGCAATTCCACAACGCTCAACTAATGGGTTCTTCTCGGTCGACTGGGCGAGCCTAGCCAGCGCCGAAATGCAGGGCAACCGGACGCGCGCAGACATCCCGCACACCGGATCAAGCACACTCAGCCTTCGGTGATCTTCTGGTACGCGCCCGCCGTCAGCAACCCGTCCGTCGCCGTCGGATCGTTCGGCGTGATCTCCACCAGCCAACCCGCACCGTACGGATCCGTGTTGATCAGCTCAGGAGTGTCACCCAGCGCGTCGTTACGCGCCGCCACCGTGCCCGCAACCGGCGCGTAGATCTCCGACACACTCTTGGTCGACTCGATCTCACCCAGCGAGTCACCGACCGCGACGGCCGCACCCACCTCCGGCAACTGCACGTACACGATGTCACCCAACGCGTCCTGCGCGAAGTGCGTAATGCCGACCCGCACCGAGCCGGTACCGTCACCCGCCACCCACTCATGCTCGGCGGTGTATCGCAGATCCTCGGGAATCACCAGACGCGTCCTTCATCCATCGGTGCCCCGGACCACCCGGGCCCGGCGCGGCCGCGCCGGTCAGGAGACCGGACGGGCGTGTTCCTACTTGGTCGGCACGTGCAGCGCCGAAACCTCGGCAACCTCACGCTCCCCAAACGTCACGTTACCGCCGTCACCCCGGACCGACGCGACCACCCCACCAGGAATGTTCAACGCCGTACGCATCGTCGCCGGATCACCGATCACCGTGATGGTGAACGGACCCGTCAACCGACGCCCCTCCACCACCAACGACCCGTTGTCCCCGTCAAGGAAGTACGTCGATGCGATCACCCGCACCGTCTCCCGGTCACCACCGGAGATCTGCATCGCCTCCGCGCCCGCGCCCCGCAACTCCTGCACCGCGTCCAACACCCGGTCCGCAGTGATCGGCTTGATCCCGTTGCTGGAGAACTGCACAGTCAACCCCGGACCCACCGCCGGCAACGTACCCGCCAGAATCCCCAGCTCGTCCGCCCGACGAGTCGCCTCGTCCAACGCCGCCTGCCGACCCTGCGCACCCGAGGCCAACTGCCGCTGACTGTCCTCCAACGCCCGAATGTCCTGCTGGAGACGGTTCTCGCGCGCATCCAGATCCGACAGGATCCGCACCAGGTCCTCCTGACGCGTCGCCCCCAACGTCGGATCCGTCGACGTCGTCCTCAACTGCACGACGAGCGTGAACCCCAGCAACGCCAACAACGCCGCGATCATCACCCCGGCCGCGCTGAACCGCGACCGCACCGACGCCGCGGGGGCCGACTCCACCACCGGCTCGTCCGCCGGCTCAGCCGGACGCGACATCGCGCTCAGGTCCACCGTCGCGCCGTCATCGACCGGGGCCACCCCGGGCTCCGCGTCCGGCGACTCCGGCTCCTCCGTCGGACCGTGCGGCGCCAACGGACTCAACTCGTCCGGGTCCGGCGCGTCCGGCCGCGGATCCGGCTCACCAGCCGGCCCACCCGGCCGCCCCGGCCCCGCCGGCTGCGGCCAACCCGTCCCCGTCTCCGCCTGCTCGTCGCTCATCGCTGTCAAACCTACGCCCGGAACAGGTGCCGACGGATCGCCGCCACATTCCCGAAGATCCGCACACCCAGAACGACCACCACACCTGTGGACAACTGCCCGCCCACCCCCAACTGATCCCCCAGATACACGATCAGACCAGCCACCAGCACGTTCGAGATGAACGACACCACGAACTGCTTGTCGTCGAAGATGCGGTCCAACTTCGCCCGCACCCCACCGAACACCGCGTCCAATGCGGCGACCACCGCGATCGGCAGGTACGGCTGCAACGCCGCCGGCACCGTGGGATCAAGCCACACGCCCAGCACCACACCGGCGAGCAACGCCAGCACCGCGATCATCCGCCACCTCCGGAAGGACTAGCGGTCCCCGGCGAACCCGACGACCCAGGACTGCCGGACCGGACACCCGACCCAGAAGGGCTCGGACTGACCGACGGCTTGGCGTAGCGTAGCTGCGGCTCCGGAGCCGCCGGCAGGGTGAGGTCCTCCGCCTTGCGCACACCGAACGACAGGCCGGTCTTCTGCGCGACCTCCCGCATCACCGCCGCGTTCCGGCTGTCCTCGAACTTGCGCCGCATCGACCCCGGCCCGATCGCCGACACCTCGTACGGCCCCGTCACCGGCCGGAAATCCACCAGGATCGCCTCGCCCGCCGTCCGGATCGTCGACGTCGACGTCAACCGCTGCCCATTGATCGAGATCGCCTCCGCGCCGGCGCTCCACAACGCGTTCGCCACACCCTGCAGATCGCTGTACAGCACCTGCGACGGCCCCGCGCCCTTACCGGTCACCGCATCCGCGTTGCCCGGCGCGTCCGCCAGGCGCACCACCACACCGTCACCCCGCACCCGGCCGAGCCCGGTAACCGCCTCCAGGTCCCGCAGACGGGCCGCGGTCGACCCGCTCAACGCCGCGTCCCGCTGGCGGCTGACCTCCTCGCGCAGCTGGTCCGCGCGCGCCGACAACCGGTCGGTCTGGCCCTCCCGCTCCTTGATCTGCGCCACCAACCCGGAGCGGGCCTGGGCACGCCCCGGCTCGTCCGCCATCGTCTGGCGGTACGCCACCGCGAACAGGAAGCCCAGCACCACCACCACGACCAGACTGACCGACCGCGCCGGCCAACCCGGGGACGCGTCGTCCTGCGACGACGCCGCCCGCCGGCGCGCGGCCGCCGCGTCCGCGTACCCCGGATCCAGGGGGTTGCGGAACAGCTCGGTGAGGAAGTCCGGGGCGTACACCCGATCCGTGCGGGGACGCTCCGGCGGCGTCGCGCTCACGTGGCCGCTCCCGGGCCGCGCGCCGCGCGCACCAGCCGCGCCGCCTGCACCACGTACATGGCGCCGGCCACCCAGTAGAGCACCAGCCCCCACCAGGCCAGCCCCCAGCCGATCGCGGCCGTGGCCGTCGCCGCCGCACTCCACTCGGTGGCCAACAACAGCACCGGGAACGCCGCGAGCAGCAGGAACGTGGCGGTCTTGCCCACGTAGTGCACCGGCGGCGGCCCGTACCCGTAGCGGCGCAACACCGCCAGCGAGCCGAGCAACAGCGCCTCCCGGGCCAGCAGCGCCGCCGTGAACTGCCACGGCACCACCTCCCGGGCCGTGAAGGCGAGCAGCGTGGCGAGGATGTAGAGCCGGTCGGCGAGGGGGTCGAGCAGCTCTCCGAGCCGGCTCACCTGACGCAGCCGGCGCGCGATCCAACCGTCGACCCAGTCGGTGGTGCCGCCGATGGCCAGCACCACCACCGCCGCCACGTCCGCGCGGGCCACCAGGAACAGATAGAGGAACAGGGGTACGCCCAGCAGGCGCCCGAAGCTGATCAGGTTGGGCAGGGTGAGCACCTGGTCGCCGGGAGCCTGGTCACCGGTGTCCCGCGGATGCTCTGCCCGAGCCGGCCGACGCGACACCGAACCTCCTCCACCGCACGCCCCGACGCCAGACCGTGAACGGGCGCGGCGGAGGTCGTACGCGCTGTCGGGCCGGCAACCGCCGGCTCCCCTGCGGCCCCGGGATGGGACCTCTGCCCTGATGCAGCCCGTGATCTCGATGATCACGGGCCGGCTGAGTGCGCTGCCACTATATCGGGCTCCCCCGCGCTCCTCGGCCGCCGCCGCGTGCCGTTGGTGCGGCTGTGCCGCACTGTGGCGTGGATCACCACGCTTAAGGCGTCCTAGGATACTAGTGGAAGGAGCGTGGCGGTTCAGGCCGTCTGAACCGCCTGATCGCTCTGCTGCTCCGGCACCGTCTGCGTCGCCGCGCGACCGAAGGCGAGCAACGACAGCAACAGATCGTGCTGCATCCGCGGGGGCATCCTGTCCAGCACTGCCTGCACCGCGCGCTGGCGCCGCTCCGCCAGCTCCCGCAGCAGGGTCAGGGCGGCGGCGGTCGGCACCAACCGCACCTCCCGCCGGTCGCGCGGGTCGGCCACCCGGCGCAACAGACCGGTCGCCTCCAGCCGATCGCAGAGACGGCTGGCCGAGGAGGGCACCACGTCCAGCAACTCCGCGAGGCCGTTGACGTTGGTCTCCTGCCGGCCGCTGATCAGCATCAGCACCCGCAGCTGCGTCGGTGGCACCTGATGCCGCGACGCCGCCGAGTCGAGCACGGCGATCAGCGTTTCGGCGGCCGCGTCGATCGCCGAGGCGAGATCCCCAGGTCGCTCCACCCGATGTCCCCTGCCGTCGTCGCGCTGGTGCCCGCCCGGCGCGGCGGCGGCGACCCTCATCCGCCGTCCCGCTCACGCGGACCATGCCAGTCGAGGCAGACGACGACGGCGTCGTCGCGCAAATCGGAATCCGCGTGGTAGGCGTGTAGTTCGCGCATCACCGTACCAACCGCCTCGGTCGCCGGCTGCAACCGTGTGGCCCGTAGGGATCGGGCCATCATCCGCTGCCCGTACGGCTCCCGCCCCGCCGGCTCGGCCGCCCACACCCCGTCGCTGACGACGAAGACCCGGTCACCCGGCGCGAGCGTGAACTCCTGCAGCTCGTAGCGGGTCTCGGCGAACATGCCCAACGGCAGCTGCTGCTCCAGCTTCACCGGCTCGACGGTCGCGCCACGCATCCGCAGCAGGTGCGGCGAACCGGCGTCGACCGCGCGCACCCGCCCGGTGCGGATGTCCAGCTCGAGCAGCAGCGTGGCCACGTGCCGACGCCCCCGGTGCTGGTAGTAGACCGTGTCCGAGGCCAGCTCCGCCTGCTCCACGAGGCCACCGCCGGAGCGGCGGGCGTTGCGCATCGCGTTCACCGTGACCGCCGTCAGCAGCGACGCGGCCAGGCCGGTGCCCTCGCCGTTGAGCACCGTCAGGGTGAGCCGGTCACCGTCCAACGACCAGTCGAAGTGGTCCCCGCCGACGGTGTACGCCGGTTCCAACTGCCCGGCCAGGTGAAAGGCGCGGTGCGACACGCTGCGACCGGGCAGCAGGTCCCACTGCATCTCGGCGGCCATGCTGAGCCGCTCGCGGCGACGGGCCCGGCGATAGCGGTCGGTCTCGCGGTCCGCTGCCCGCATCGCCACCGCCAGGTCGCCGGCGATGTCGGTGGCGTGGCCGGTGACCGCCGGGCCCGGGACGGTCGGCAGCTCGATGAGCAGCACACCCAGCCGCTCCCCCCACACCGTCAGCGGCAGGTAGAGCCGGCACGCGCCGTCGTCCAGCCCGTCGCGCACCGGCTGCTGGCTTGAGAAGCAGCGCTGCGCCACGGTGTGCCGGGCCAGGGCTCCGGCCGCCGGCAGGTCGGGATCCAGCACCGGCCAGAGACCGCTGATCCGGTAGTCGGCGACGAACACGTCGGTGCGCAACGCGCCCAACGCCGACCGGATCGCCCGGTCCGCCGCTTCCGCCAGCTGGTCGGGCGCGGCCTCGCGCAGCGCGCGCGACACCCCGTCCGGCGCGTCCACCATGGTTGGTCGTCCCTCCAGAAACTTGCTACAGGGCAAGCATCATACGGACGCCCCCGGACAACCGGTCGTCGCGGGTCAGTCGGCGCCCCGTGTCGCCAGCACGCCATGAAAGGCGTCCGGCACGTCGGAGGGCGGGCCGGCGGGCCGCCACCGGTGGACCGGGACGATCCCGTCCGCCGTCGGCGTCCACCTACCGAGCAGCGGTGCGAACGCCGCCGGGGGACGCAACCGGAACGCCGGCCCCATCATCGCCAGCGCCTGCGGGTGGGCGGCCAACTCCTCGGTGTCGAAGTCCACGGCCAGCAGGCTCCCCGGCGCCGCTGCGGCGTACAGCTCGTCGAGGGTGCGCGTGAGCGTGGCGTCGTCGAGGAACGCGGCGAGCCCGAGGAAGACCACCCCCACCGGCCGCCGCCCCCACCCCGGGACGAATCGGTGCAGCTGGGCCGGGTCGATCGTGCCGATGTCGGTGGCGTCGCCGTAGCCGTAGCCCGCCCGGTCGCTGTCGGCGAGGATCCGCTGCCCCAGCCGGATGGTGACCGGGTCGACGTCGGTGTAGAGCACGGTGGCCTCGGCGGCGACCTCGTGCACGTTGCCCATCGTCGGCACGCCCGCGCCGAACACCAGGAACCCGTCCACGCCCTGCTCGGCCATCGCCCGCACCGCCCGGCCGAGGAACGCCCGCAGCTCCCGAAAGACCGGCGCGCACGGCCCGTACGCCTGCTCGAAGGCGCCCGCCGCGGCCACGTCGACGTCGAAGTGGTGCTCCCCGCCGAGCCAGAAGTCGATCATGCGGGCGGTGCTCGGCTCGTCCGGTTCACCCATCGACGACGCTCCTCCCCGTCCGGTCGCCGCCAGCGTACCGACCCGGGCCCGACCGGCGGTATCGCTCCGCCGCGCCGCCACGCCCGCGATACTGGCCCGGCGGGAGGTGACACGGGTGAACTCGGCGGACAGCGCGGCGGTGGTGGTCGGCGTGGACGGCTCGGAGTCGTCCCTGCGCGCGGTGCGCCTGGCCGCCGCCGAGGCCGTCCGCCGGCACCGACCGCTGCGGGTCGTGCACGGGTTCATCTGGCCGCTGCTGCACGTGCCGGTCTCCCCCGCTCACGACGCGCCGCCCGGCGCCGGACTGCGCCACCGGGCCGAGGAACTGGTGGCCGCCGCAGTGGCCGAGGCCGAGGCGACCACACCCGGGCTCACGGTCTCCGGTGAGATCATCGACGGCGAGGCCTCCGCCGTGCTGGTGGGTGAGTCCCCCACCGCCGCGCTCATCGTGCTCGGCGACCGCGGGCTGGGCGGCTTCTCCGCGCTGGTCGTCGGCTCGGTGGCGGTGCAGGTCTGCGCGTACGCCGACTGCCCGGTGCTCGTCGCCCGCGGCGACCAACGCCCCGACGAGCCGGTGCTGGTGGCGATGGACGGCTCGGCGGCGTCCCGGCTCGCCGCCGACTTCGCCGCCGAGACCGCCGTGGCGCGCGGCGTGCCGCTGCGCGCGGTGCACGCCTACCGGCACCCCGGCAGCAGCGGCCCCGGTGACATGCAACCCCTGGTGTACGACGAGGCGCAGCTGCACGCTGAGCAGGAGCGGATGCTCACCGGCTGGCTGGACGGGCTGACCGACCGCCACCCGGGGCTGCGGCTGACCTGGCGGGCGACGCACGGGCGCACCGGCGCGGTGCTCGCCGAGGCGTCCCGTTCCGCCCAACTGATGGTCGTCGGGGGGCAGGGGCGCGGCGAGGTGACCGGCCTGCTGCTGGGGTCGGTGAGTCAGTCGGTGCTGCACCACGCCCGGTGCCCGGTCGCCGTGGTGCGCGGCCCCCGCTGACCCCCGGGGTTGGCCCGCCGCGAGACGGGTAGACGGCCGCGGTACGCCAACGGCGACGAAGGAGGCAGCAGATGCCAGGACCACGGCCGGGCAGCAACGCGTACGACAAGCAGCGGGCGCGGTTGCGCAACGCGATCGACGACTCCGGACGACGGGTGCCCGACGGCAAGGCCAACCAGGTCGCGAACCGGATCCTGCAGGAGGATCGCGGCCAACGGGGCGTCGTACGCGGCGAGCGCACCTACGGACCCAAGAGTGAACGCGAACCGGGCGATCCGAAGTGAGGGGGGTCGACCTGGCCGACGGCGCCATCGCGGGCGCCGTCGGCACCACCGCGCTCAACGTGGTCGGCTACCTGGACATCGCCCTGCGGGCACGAGCGGCGAGCAGCACACCGGAGCAGACAGTCGACCGGCTGGCCGGCATCGCGCACGTGGACCTGGGGTCGGGGCCCCGGGCGGCGAACCGCCGCTCGGGGCTCGGGGCCCTGATCGGCTACGGGCTGGGCATCGCCGCCGGCGTGGCGTTCGCGCTCTACGCCGGCGGGCGCCGCCAGCCGCTGCCGATGGCCACCGGCGTGCTCGGCGCCGGGGTCATGACGATGACCGACGGGTCCATCACCGTGCTGGGGATCAGCGATCCGCGCACCTGGGGGCGCTCCGACTGGATCTCCGACATCGTCCCGCACCTGGCGTACGGACTGACGGCCGCCGCCACCTGGAACAGGTTGCGGCGGCCGTCAGATCACGCTCGTTAGGCCCGGGTGTCGCTGTCGTCCTCGGCGACCGGCTCACCCGCCGGGCCGTACGGCGACACCTGCCCCTTGGGCACCGGCCGGCCGGCGTCCCCGCGCGACGTGCCGCGGTTGAGCGGATGCCCGGTCGGCTGGGGCCCCTTGCTGTCCTGGCTCGTCGCTCCCTTGGCGTTACGCCGGAACTCCTCCTGCTGCGGGTTGACCACGAGTGTCTCCCTCCGGGTACGGCAGGCGGCATCGACCGCCTCCACCGGCGGCATACCCGTCCGGCCGGGCGGCATTCCGGTCCCGCCCCGCGCCCGCAGGGCTAGCCGCGCCCTGGGCGGGTACACACCACATGTGGGTGACGATCGAGCGGTGGTGCGGGTCCTGCTGGACCGGCGCGGCAACACGTACGCCGAGGAGGCCGGTATCCGGCTCGCCGACCGCCCCGGCCCGCTGTACCAGTTGCTGGTGCTGGCCACCCTGCTGAGCACCCGGATCCGGGCGTGCGTGGCGGTCGACGCCGCGCGGGAGCTGTTCGCGGCCGGCTACCGCACACCCCAGGCGATGGAGGCGGCGAGCTGGCAGCAGCGGGTCGACGCGCTGGGCCGCGGACACTACCGCCGCTACGACGAGCGCACCGCCACCATGCTCGGCACCGGCGCCCGGCTGTGTCTGGACCGCTGGCACGGCGACCTGCGGCGGCTGCACCGGGACGCCCAGGGCGACCCGGCCGGGTTGCGCCGACGGCTCACCGAGTTTCCCGGCATCGGGCCCACCGGCGCGGACATCTACCTGCGCGAGGCCCAGACGGTGTGGTCCGACCTGCGCCCGTACGCCGACCGTCGAGCCCTGGCTGGCGCGAAGCGGCTGGGCCTGCCGGGCTCACCCGACCGGCTGGCGGGGTTGGTCGACGAACCGGACTTCGGTCGGCTCGCCTCGGCGCTGGTGCGGGTGGCGCTCGGCGAGGAGTCCGCCGGCGAGGTCACCCGCGTCGCCGCCGGGTGAGGCGCTCACTTGACGGTCTTGTCGCCCGGTCGGGTCAGGTGCCACACACCGAGCGCGGCGAGCAGCGCCAGGACGATGACCCCGCCGGAGAGGCCACGGCCCTCCTCGGGGCTGCGGCCCGCGCTGCCGAAGTAGATCACCGCGAGACCGGCGAGCACGGTGACGAACGTACGCAACCCTCGGTCCTTCACGTACCGCACGCTAGGCGAGAGACCTCCGCCGAGGGGTCTTTTACGTGTGTTGTCCCTCTTCTGGGCGACACGCTCAGCGCTCGGTGACGAAGCCACGCAGCCGCACCCGCCGCACCGCCCGGTCGGCGACCTCCACCACCTCGATGGTCAACCCGGGCAACCGCACCGTCTCGCCCGGCTCACCAGGCAGGTGACCCAACCGTGCCAGCACCAGCCCGGCCACAGTCGTGTACTCCCGCGACAGCGGGAAGCTCAGTCGCACCCCCAGATCGGGCAGGTCGTGCAGGGGGAAGTCACCGGGCACCAACACCGACCCGTCCGGCTCCCACGTCACGCCCCGCACGTCGCGGTCGGTCTCGTCGTACAACTCGCCGACGACCTCGGCCAGCAGGTCCTCCAGCGTGACGATGCCGTCGATGCCGCCGTGCTCGTCGACGACGAGGGCCAGTTGCTGGTGTTCCTGGCGCAAGCGGCGCAACGCGTCGGCCACCGGCAGGGTGACCGGCAGCAGCAACGGCGACCGGACCCGCTCCCCCACCGTCCCGGTGCCGGCCCGCACCAGATCGCGGATGTGCACCACGCCGATCACCTCGTCCAGACCGCCGGGGCCGGTCACCGGGGCGCGGGACCGGCCCGCGGCGGCCAGCTGGCGTACCCCCTCGTCGGCGGCCAGGTCGGCGGCCAGCGTGGTCACCTCCCGGCGGGCCACCAGGATCTCCCGCAGCGTCCGACCGGCGATGTCGAACGCGCCGGTCAGGATCTCCCGCTGCTGCGCCGACAGGCCACGCTGGCTGACCAGCATCTCCCGCAACTCCTCCTCGGTCATCTCCTCCCGGCTGGCCCGGGGGTCCCCGCCGGCGAGCCGGACCACCACGTCGGTGGCCGAGCTGAGCAGCCACACCGCCGGGCGGGACACCCGGGCGAGCAGGTCCAGCGGCCCGGCGCTGAGCAACGCCCACCGCTCGGCCCGCTGCATGGCCAGGCGTTTGGGCGCCAACTCGCCCAGCACCAACGTGACGAAGGTCAGCGCCACCGTCACCAGCAGCACCGATGCCGGTCGGGCCGCCGCGCCGAGGAACCCCAACGGGCCGACCAGCGGCTGGGCGAGCGACACCGCCGCGGCAGCCGAGGCCAGGAACCCGGCCAGGGTGATGCCGAGCTGGATCGTGGCCAGATAGCGGTTCGGGTCCCGGGAGAGCCGGACCAGCCGGTCACCGGCGCGGGTCCGCCGACCCAACCGGCGCAACTGACCCTCCCGCAGCGTCACCAGCGCCATCTCGCTACCGGAGAGCGCGGCGTTGATCAGCACCAGCACGGCCACCAGCGCCAACTGCCCCAGCTGACCGCCCACCGCCCACCCCCGTTGACCGCTTCAGGTCACCTAACCGCAGCGCGCCCGGCTCCGGGTCCCGTTTCCGGCCGTCGGGGCGCTCAGTCGACCTCCAGGTCGTCCAGCGAGATCGAGTGGGTCATCAACCACCGGGCCAGCGCCGACATGCCGAACAGCCAGAGCGGCACCGACTCGGTTGGGCCGTTTGTCGCGTAGATGGCGAACCGCAGATCCGGCGCGCGGTACGCCTCGATCCGCCATTGGTGCTGCCGGTCCCGCCAGACCGCCGAAGGGTCCATGGCGTCACCGTAGGTGACCGCCGACGGTCGAGGGGCCGGTTAGCCCGGCACCAGCGGCCGCCGCGATCGCGTCCGCCCCCGATCATCGTGGTGGTGCGCTCAGGTGACGACGACCCGGGCGTCGTCGGGCAGGCGCCGGGTGGCGCCGCGACGGTCCAGCAACTCCAGCAGCGGCACCGCCACCCGGCGGGTGGTGTCCAACGCCTGCCGGGCCGCCGACAGGGTGAACGGCTGCGGCAGCGTGGCCAGCACGGCGACCGCCGCGTCCAGCGCGTCGGGCAGCAGCACCACGGTGTCGGCCAGCCGCAGCAGCGCGCCGGCGCGCACCGCCGCGCCGATCTCGCGCGGGCCCAGGCCCAGGTCGACGAGGCGGTCCGCCTCGGGGGCGCGAAACGGCCGGTCGGCGTACTCGGCGCGGACCCGCTGCACGGCCCGGGCCACCGGCTCGGGCAGGGCGTCGACGGTGGCCGTGCCGATCCGCCCGGCGTGCACCCGCAGCGGCGGGCGGATCAGCGCCTCGACCAGCGCCCGGTCGGGCAGGGCGAGGCGTTGACGCAGCGCGTCCACCGGCATGCCCGGTTCCAACGGGTGCTCCCGGGCGTACCGGCCGACCTCCTCGGTGAGCTGCTCGCCGAGCCGCCGCCAGTGCGCGGGGTCGGCCAGCCAGTCACCGGCCACCGGCGTGGCCTGCACCGGCACACCCATCCGCCGGAGCGCACCGGCCCGCACCAGCCGACGGCGGCGCAGCTCACCGGCCAGGTCGGGTCGACCGTCGAGGTCGGCCAGGACCGTCGCGCGGGCGGCAGCCGCGCCCCGGCGCGACAGCGGTGGCGGCGCCACGTCGAGGACCCGTACGCCGCCGGCCACGTGGTGTCGGCCGGGATCACGCAGCAGCGCCCGATCGCCGACCAGCAGCGGCAACGGGTGGGCCAGCCGCAGCCGGACGGTGTCCGCGCCGAGCGGGCGGACCCGCACCGGCACCGCCGCCGACCCCACGTGCAGGGTCAGCGTGGCGGGCAGGTCGGCGGCCGGGTCGCCGGTGAGCCGTACGTCGATGACGTCGCTGTGGTGGAACCGGCCCGGGGTGAGCAGCGCGTCGCCGCGGCCGAGCCGGTCGCGGTGCGTACCGCGCAGGTTGACCGCCACCCGGGCCACGGCCTCCGCCTCCGGGCGGGCCTCGCCGAGGGAGTGCAGGCCCCGAACCCGAACCGGTTCGTCGGCCCCGGCCAGCTCCAACTCGTCGCCGACGCGCAACCGGCCGGCGCCCAGCGTGCCGGTGACGACGGTGCCGCTGCCCCGCACGGTGAAGCTGCGGTCCACCCAGAGACGCACCGGCGCGTCCACTGTGGGGGCGGGCAGCCGGGCGGTGAGCCGGTCCAGCGCCGAGCGCAGCTCCGGCAGGCCGGCGCCGGTCAGCCCACTGACCGCCACCGTCTCCACCGCGCCGAGGCTGCTCGCCGCGATCTCGGCGCGGGCCCGCTCCGCGGCCGGCGCGGGGTCGGCCAGGTCCGCGCGGGTCACCACCAGCAGGCCGTACCCGACGCCGAGCGCGTCGAGCGCGGCCAGGTGCTCGGCGGACTGCGGCATCCACCCCTCGTCGGCGGCGACCACGAGCAACGCGGCCGGCACCGGGCCGACCCCCGCGAGCATGTTCGGCACGAACCGCTCGTGCCCGGGCACGTCGACGAAGGCGATGGTGGCGCCGGACGGCAGCGTCGTCCAGGCGAAACCCAGGTCGATCGTCATGCCCCGGCGGCGTTCCTCGGCCCATCGGTCGGGTTCCATCCCGGTGAGCGCCCGGACCAGTGTCGACTTGCCGTGGTCGACGTGCCCGGCGGTGGCGACGACGAACATGGTCAGTCGTCTCCTCCGACGCGCAGCACTGCCGCCAGGACCGTCTCGTCGGCGTCGACGGGCACACAGCGCAGGTCGAGCAGGAGCCGGCCCCGCACCACCCGGCCGAGCACCGGCTGCTCGCCGGTGCGCAGCGGCACGGCGTACCGCTCGGGCAGGCTCAGCGCCCACGAGTCCAGCTCGACGCCGGGGGCGCCGCCGCCGCCGACCACGGCGACCGCCGGGACGACCTCCGCCTTGCGCCCGTCCGCGCCGAGCCTGTCCCGCAGCAGCTCCACCCGGCGGCGCAGGGCTGCCGGGTCGGCGTGCAGCGCGGTCCGCGTCGGCGTGTCCGGGCGGTGCAGGGTGGCGGCCAGCGCGGCAAGGGTCAACTTGTCCACCCGCAGCGCCCGGGCCAGCGGGTGGCGGCGCAGCCGTTCGACGAGCGCGGCGTCGCCGAGCAGCAGCCCGGCCTGGGGGCCGCCGAGCAGCTTGTCGCCGCTCGCGGTGACCAGGGCCGCGCCGGCGCGCAGGGTGCCGGCGGCGTCCGGCTCGTCGGGCAGCAGCGGATCCGGCGCGAGCAGCCCGGAACCGATGTCGGCGACCACCGGCACGTCGAGCGTGGCCAGGTGGCGCACCGGTGTGGCCGAGGTGAAGCCGCTGATCTGGAAGTTCGACGGGTGCACCTTGAGCACGAAGCCGGTCTGCGGGCCGACGGCCGCGGCGTAGTCGTCGAGCGTGGTGCGGTTGGTGGTGCCCACCTCGCGCAGGCGCGCGCCGGTGCTCTCCAGCAGGTCCGGCAGGCGGAACCCGTCGCCGATCTCGACCAGCTCGCCCCGGCTGACCACGATCTCCCGACCGGCGGCCAACGCGGTAGCGGCCAGCACCAGCGCGGCGGCGCCGTTGTTGACCACGTGCACGGCTGCGGCGTCCGGCACGGCGGCGGCCAGCGCGTCCATCGCGTCCCGGCCACGGCGTGCGCGTCGCCCCGTACGCAGGTCCAGCTCGACGTCGGTGTGCCCGGCGGCCGCCACGACCGCGGCGACTGCGGTCGGTGACAGCGGCGCCCGACCCAGATTGGTGTGCAGCACGACGCCTGTGGCGTTGAGCACCGTACGCGGACCCGGGGCGGGCAACCCGGCGACCACGGCGTCGGGGACCTCGTAGGGCTCGATCTCGCCACGGCGGGCCCGCTCCTGCGCCTGGACGACGGCGGCCTTGACCCGGTCCCGGCCGAGGGTCGCGACGGCCTCCGCCAGCCGCGCGTCGGCGAGCAGCGTGTCGGTGCGGGGCACCCGGCGTCGCGGGTCGACGCTGCCGTCGCGCATCACGTCACTCCTGCCGCAGTTGGCGGAGACGGACGGGAATCGAACCCGCCTGGCCCGGGTCCCGGACCACACCGGTTTTGAAGACCGGGAGGGGCACCAGCCGCCTGAACGCCTCCGTCGGACATTCGATCACAACGCCGAAGCGGCCGCTCAGTCAGCCGCAGGATCCACCCCGGTCCGACGAGCGTTCACCCGCTCGCGTTGCGGCACCACCGTGTAGCGGGGGTCGCGCGCCGACGCGACGCCACCGTAGAAGATGCCGAACCTGGTGGCCACCGACGCGGCAAGCAACGCGACGCCGGACAACGCGCCCGCCGCGCGGCTGCGCCGGCCGAGCAGCGCCCCGGCCACCCCGGCGGCGGTCAGCAGCCGACCGGCGCGCAGCAGCCGACCGGGCCGCCCCGACCGGTAGGGCTCGCTGAGCAGCCCCATTCGGGTCTCCACCCGGTGTGCGCCGTACAGCTCCAGGGCCGCGCCGGCCACCGCCATCCGGCGGGCCGGCCCCGCCTGCGCCGGTGGCGCGGCGAGCAGACCCACGCCGGCGCCGCTGGCCAGCGCGCTGCCCGCGAAGATGAACGGCAACTCGGGGTACGCCTCATGCCACGACGGCACGGCCGTGCCGGCGAGCAGCACCCCGGTGTACGTGGCCAGCGCCGGCGCGGTGGCGGCGGCGACGAGCCCGGCGGCGTGCCCGACCGGCGGCAGTGCCCGGCCAGCCACGCCGAGCAGCCCGCGGCGGGGCAGCAGGCCGGCGCCCTCGGCGATCGCGGCGACGCCTGCGGCCGGCCCGAACGCGGTCAGGATCCAGGTGCCCACCGACATCGGCGAGGTCGGTTTGGCCACCCGCAGCATGTGGTGGAACCGCTCCGGCCGGCCCAGGTCCCGGATCAGGAACACGGCGCTGGCGCTGACGGCGCCCAGCGCGGTGACCCGGCCGGCGCGGCGCAGCACCGGTCGGCCGGTGAGCTGCCCTCCCGCGGCGAGCAGCGACGAGCCGGCGGCCAGCCCGCCGGTGAACAGGTACGCGGCGATGTCCCACTTCCAGACCGGCGCCTTGAGGATGGGCCGCCCGTAGTACGAGGTGAACTCGGCCTCCGGGACCCGCAGCTCCTCGCCGCCGCCGCGACCGCGCCGCCGGCCCGATCGCCGGGCCGGGTCGCCGCCGGACGGTCGCGCGACGGCGTCACCGCCGGAGCGCCGTGCGGTCGTCTCGTCGCGGGCGTCGGTGAACCGGCGGAACCGATCGCCCACCGGGGGGCGTTCTGGGCTCACGAGGATCCTCCGACGACGAACGCGGCGACGGTCGCCGCCGTCATGGCCAGGGCGGCGAGGCCGGCGCGTTTCCACATCGCCGGCAGGTCCCGCGTCGTCACCACCGGGTCCGGCGGCAACCCGTACACCTCCGGCTCGTCCAACAACAAGAAGAACGCCCCGTCACCACCCACACCGTCGTTCGGGTCCTCGCCGTACAACCGGGCCTCGGGCACACCCCGCTCATGCAGCGTCGCCACCCGCGCCGCCGCCCGCTCCCGCAACTCGTCGAGGGGCCCGTACTGAATCGACTCCGTCGGACACGCCTGCGCACACGCCGGCGTCATCCCCGCGCCCAGCCGGTCATAACACAACGTGCACTTCCACGCCCGACCATCACCCTTACGCTGGTCGATCACGCCGTACGGGCACGCCGAAATGCAGTAACCGCAGCCGTTGCAGATGTCCTCCTGCACCACCACCGTCCCGAACTCCGTCCGGAACAACGAACCCGTCGGACACACATCCAAACAAGCCGCATGCGTGCAGTGCTTACACACATCCGACATCATCAACCACCGAAAATCCGACCGACCCTCCACACCACTACCCCGCCCCGGCGGCTGCCCACCCGGCATCCCCAGGAACTGCACGCCCGCGCCGCCATTCCCGGTGGGGCCGTCGCGCGTGACGGTGGGGTGCGTGCCGTGCTCGTGCGCGGAGGTCGGGTCGCCGAGCACGTCGACCCGGCCGGCGGGCGCCGACTCCGCGGTGGCCGCGGTGCCGGTGACCATGCGCGCGGCGGCCGACGGTGACCCGGGCGGCAGGCCCGGGTCGGTGCCGGTCGGGCCTGCGGTGCCGGCGGCCACCGCCGCCGACGCCGCGCTGACCGTCGCGCCGGTCGGCGTACCCGCGAAGGCCGCGCCGCCGTGGCCCGCGGGGCGTGGCTGCTCGATGAACGCGACGTGCCGCCACGAGTTCGCGGTCAACGCACCCGTGTTGTCGTACGACATACCCAGCAGATCCAGGCCGCTGCCCGGAACGCCGTTCCACTCCTTGCAGGCCACCTCGCACGCCTTGCACCCGATACACACACTCGTGTCGGTGAAGAACCCCATCCGCGGCGGCGCGTCCACATAACCGGCGTCCGGCGCCGGATCCAGCGGCCCGTAGAGGCTGTTCGGGTCAGGAGCCATCGCGCCCCTCCACGTCCTGGTCGGTGGTGACGGCCGGCGCGTGTCCGCCCGGTGTGATGCCGGCCCGCCGCTGGTAGTCGGCGACCAGGTCGAGCAACGCCGTCCCGCTGGGACGGCGGCCCGACCGGACGTCACAGGTACCGATCTTGCTTTCCTGGATGAGGACGTTGGGGTCGAGGGTGATGCCGAACAGGTCGTTGGCCGAGTCGCCGGTGACCAGACCCTCGTAACCGAAGTGGTACGGCAGCCAGACCTGGTGGATGATCCGGCCGTCCACCCGCAGCGGCGTGAGCCGGTCGGTGACCAGCACCTTCGCCTCGATCACCGCGCGCCCGCTGATCAGGTGCGCCCACCCCAGGTGCGCCAACCCTGTCTCGGCGGCCAACTCGGGTGACACCTCGACGAACATCTCCGGCTGCAACTCCGCGAGGGGGCGCACCGTGCGGCTCATCCCACCGGCGGTGTGGTGCTCGGTGAGCCGGCTGACGGTGAACACGTACGGGAAGACCTGGCTGTGGTCCTCGGGCGGGCTCGGGTTGACCGAGTTCACCGGATGCGCGTACGACTTGCGGGTCGGGTTGGCCTGCTGACCGTAGAGCGGGTTACGCACCGGCGATTCCACCGGCTCGTAGTGCGTCGGCAGCGGGCCGTCCAGGACACCGCTGGGCGCGTACAGCCAGCCCTTGCCGTCGCCCTGCATGACGAACGGATCGTCGCCGGCGATCCCCTCCGGCCCGGACGCGCCGGCCGGCGGTCGGTACGACGGCGGTTTGGTCTTCTCGAAGTCCGGCACGTCGTAGCCGGTCCACTCGGCCTTCTCCGCGTCCCACCAGACGTAGCGCTTGCGCTCACTCCACGGATTGCCGTCCGGGTCGGCCGAGGCGCGGTTGTAGAGGATGCGGCGGTTCGCCGGCCACGCCCAGCCCCACTCGGCGGCCACCCAGTCCTGCTCGTGTCGGGACTTGCGGCGGGCTGCCTGATTGACGCCGTCGGCGTACACACCGGTGTAGATCCAGCAGCCGATCGCTGTGGAGCCGTCCGCACGGGCCTCGGTGAAACTGGACAGTGGACTGCCTGTCGTCACGTCGTACCCGTTGATCTCCCGCAGGACCGACTCGGCGCTCGGCTCGGCGTGCGGACCGTGCGTGGGGTAGTCCCAGGTGAGGTCGAGCAGCGCCCGGTCACGCGGCAACGTCGAGTCGGCCAGCTTCTCCCGCAGCTTGCGCCCGAGGTGGTAGAAGAACCACAGCTCGGAGCGGGCGTCGCCCGAGGGCTCGACGGCCTTCTCCCGCCACTGCAACAGGCGCTGCGTCTGGGTGAACGTGCCCTCCTTCTCGACGTGCGAGGCGGCGGGCAGGAAGAACACCTCGGTGCGACATTCCTCGGGCACGATCTCGCCGGTGGCCACCTCGGGACCGTTCTGCCAGAACGTCGCGCTCTCGATCATGAACAGGTCCCGCACGACCAACCAGTCCAGGTTCGCCATGCCGAGGCGCTGCGCGCGCCCGTGCGCCGAGCCGACCGCCGGGTTCTGCCCGAGCAGGAAGTACCCCTTGATCTTCCCGTCGATCATGTCCAGCACCTGCTGATAGGTGCCGTGGTCACCGGTCAGTCGGGGCAGGTAGCCGTAGCAGTAGTCGTTCTCCGGTGTCGCCGCGTCACCCCAGTACGCCTTGAGCAGGCTGGCCGCGAACGATCGGGCATTGCCCCAGAAGCCCTTCTGGCCGGGGTGCCGGATGCTGTCCACCCACTCGTCGAACGTCGGGTGGTCGGCGTGGTGCGGCATCGGCAGATAGCCGGGCAGCAGGTTGAACAGCGTCGGGATGTCCGTCGAACCCTGGATGCTGGCGTGACCGCGCAGGGCCATCACCCCGCCACCCGGGCGGCCCATGTTGCCCAGCAGCAGCTGGATGATCGCCCCGGTACGGATGTACTGCACGCCCACGCTGTGCTGCGTCCACCCCACCGAGTAGATCAGCATGCCGGTGCGGTCCCGGCCGGAGTTGGCGGTCCATGCCTGGGCCAGTTCGAGGAACTTCTCCTGCGGAATACCGCACACCCGCTCCACCATCTCCGGCGTGTAGCGGGAGAAGTGCCGCTTGAGGATCTGGTAGACGCAGCGGGGGTGTTGCAACGTCTCGTCCCGTTGGGTCTGCCCGCCGACCTGCGCGCCGTGCGACTCGTGCGCCAACCCCGCGGCGTTGTCGCGCTCCTGGGTGGTGTGCCCGCTGCCGGAGGAGTCCTCGTGGCCGTCGTACTGCCAGCTGTCCTGCACGTAGCTGCCGGTCTCGGGGTCGAAGCCGGAGAAGAAGCCGTCGCCGTCCTCGGTGTCGCTGAACCGCTCGCTGACGATCGTCGCCGCGTTGGTGTAGGCGAGCACGTACTCGCGGAAGTCCAGCTCGTTGTCCAGGATGTAGCGCACCACGCCGCCGAGCAGGGCGATGTCCGTGCCGGCCCGGATCGGCAGGTACGCGTCCGCCACCGCGCTGGTCCGCGTGAACCGCGGGTCCACGTGGAAGACCTTCGCGCCCCGGCGCTTGGCCTCCATCACCCACTGGAAACCCACCGGGTGCGCCTCAGCCATGTTCGAGCCCTGGATGACTATGACGTCAGCGTTGGCGATGTCCTGCTGGAAATCCGTCGCACCGCCACGACCGAAGCTGGCCCCCAGACCGGGGACGGTGGCGGAGTGTCAAATACGGGCCTGGTTCTCGATCTGCAAGGCCCCCATCGCGGTGAACAACTTCTTGATGAGGTAGTTCTCCTCGTTGTCCAGCGTCGCCCCACCCAGACTGGAGATCCCCATCGTCCGGTTGAGCGGCCGGCCCTGCTCGTCGACGTCCTCCCAGGTCTGCTCGCGGGCGGCGAGGACACGGTCGGCGATCATGTCGAGCGCGGTGTCGAGGTCCAGGTTTTCCCACTGCGTCGAGTACGGCCGCCGGTAGCGGACCGTCGTCTGCCGCAGCGGACTGGTCACCAGGCTCTTGCTCGCCGAACCCTTGGGACACAACCGGCCCCGCGAGATCGGGCTGTCCGGATCGCCCTCGATCTGCGTGACCTGCCCGTCCTTCACGAACACCCGCTGGCCACAACCCACCGCACAGTACGGACAGACCGAGCGGGCGACGCTGTCGGCGGTGTCGGTGCGGGCGGTCAGGCCGGCCGAGCGCGCGGACTTGGCGGCGGCGCCCCGGCCCAACGGGTCCGTGCCGGTGAGCTGCCGATACACCGGCCAACCCTCGATGAACGTCCGCAGACCCATCTCCGACACCCCCTCCCACGCGAGCGACCTCACGAACATAGGTCAGATGAGGACTCTTCGCTAATCGGGGAGGGGGCGTCGTGGCATCGTCACTCGGCGCGCAGGCTCCATCTCAGCGCGGGGATCATCACGGCCGCGGGAACGAGGTGCAGTCCAACAAGGGCGGTGACGGTGGCGGCGGTTCCCCCGCAGAGCAGGGGCGCAACCAACGAGATCGCGGTCAGCGACACCGCCGTCCACACCCACCGCGCGGCGGGACGCGTACTCCAGAGCAGCAGAGCGGCGGCGATGACGATGCCCACGACCGAGAAGACGCCGGTCACCACGGCGAACCCGGGTATCGGGATCGTCTCGCCACCGGCGGGGACCGCGAAGTCGACGCCGGCGGCCCGGGCGAGCGCGGCGACGACTGTCGTGGCCAGCATCGCCGCGAGCGTGGCGAGGAGCCCCACACCGGCGAGCCCGCGCAGTCGGTGAACACGGCTGGTCCGGCCCGACGCCGGGGCCGCGGCGGTCACCGGGCACCGTCCGCCGGCAGGCGCTGCGGCAACCCGAGCCGCGGGAACTGGTCGTCGTGGAAGATGACGATCTCGGCGACCGCGCCGCCGGTGACCCGCAGAACGTCGATGGTCAACGGCAGGTACGCGCCCTCGGACTCCCGCCACAGGTAGAAGGCGATGGCGGGCTGCCGGTTCACGGCCGTCAGGACGCCGCGCAGGCGTCCCAGGTCGGCGAAGCCATCCTGGAGCCAGTCGTTCAGCACCGCGTCGCGGCCGACGTGGACGCCGGGTGTGGGCGGCATCGAGCAGCGCACGTCGTCGCGCAGCATCGCGGCGAGCGCGTCGATGTCCTTGGCCACGCTCGCGTCGGTGAACCGGCGTACCAGCTCGCGCGTCCCGACGTCCTCCGCACCGCCGGTCCAGTCCTGCCGCTCGGCGGGCAGGTGCTCGCGCATGCCGGCGCGGGCCCGTTGCAGCGCGCTGTTCACCGAGTTGACGGAATCCCCGAGCAGCTCCGCGACGTCCTTCGCCGGCCAGCCCAGCACGTCCCGCAGGATCAACACGGCCCGTGGGCGCGGCGCGAGGTGCTGGACCGCCACCAGGTACGCCAGCTCGATCGTCTCCCGCGCGACGGCAACGGCCTCCGGCTCGTCCGCGTCACCCGCCGGCAGCTCGTCGAGCAGCCGGTCCGGGTACGGCTGCAACCACCGCACCTCGCCACCTGTCGCAGGCTCGGGACGGCGTCTGGCGAGCAGGTCCAGGCAGGCGTTCGTGGCGATCCGGTACAGCCAGGCCCGGAACGACGACCGCCCCGCGAAGGTCTCCCGCCGCCGCCACGCGCGAAGCAACGTCTCCTGAACGGTGTCCTCGGCATCCTCGAACGACCCGAGCATCCGGTAGCAGTGCACATGCAGCTCCCGCCGGTGCCGACCCGCCAGTCCTGCGAAGGCCGACTCGTCGACCCCACCCAGGCTGCCCCCGCCCACCTGCTCGTCCGTGTGCGCACTCGTCACGTCATGCTCCCGTCTCGTCGTGTCCCGTCCTAGGTATGACGGGTGCGGGCGCGACAACTCATCACCGGCCGGGCGATCCTCCTCCTACCCGCCGCCGGACGGGCCGGGGAAGGTCGCTTGAGCGACACCGGGACCGGCGGGCGCTACCCTGACAGCATGCAGGCCGTCTCGCCCACCGCGACCGGCGTGGTCTTCCTGGCCCGCCCGGGTCGTCCGGCCGTGGTGGCGCGCACCCTCACCGAGCTCACCGGCCCCACCCGCGGGGTGGTCGAGCTGCCGGTGCGGTTGATGTGGAACGCCGAGCGCACCTTCGACCTCGGCGACCCCGACCAGCTGCTCTGGATGTACGAGAACGTGCTGCGCGAGACCTCCAGCGCCGACGACCTGCGCATCCTGATCAACGGGCGGACACTGCGCCGGGTGTGGCGGTTGCTCAACCTGCCCCGGGGCGTCCGCCTCGCCTGGGAGAGCCGGCACCGCGGCCTGCGCGCGGCGTGATCGCACCCCACCTGCACGAGTTCTACCGGGAGGTGGCCCGGGTGGCGCTTACCGCCGCCGGGCCGTACCGGTTCGTGCTCGGTGGCGGGGTGGCCTGGGCCGCGCACGGCCTGGTCGCCCGGCCGACCGAGGACGTGGACCTCTTCGCCGACGTCGAGGGCGCTGCCGCTGCGGCGACCGCCGGGGTGCGCGTGGCGCTGGAGCGGGCCGGGTTCACCGTCACCGACGCCGACCCGGACAGCGAGCTCGCCGATCTGTTCGACGGGTACGGCCAGGACATGAAGGACTTCGTGGTGAGCCGCGACGGGCGCGAGATCCGGCTCAGCCTGGCCCGGCTGGACCGGCAGCAGAGCCCGGTGGTGATGGACCTCGGCCCGGTGATGGACGTCCGCGACCTGGTCGCCAACAAGATCGCGGCGTTGGTCAACCGGCGGGAGGTCCGGGACTTCATCGACGTGGCGGCGGCGCTGGAGCACTACGACGTGACGCAGCTGCTGGTGCTCGCCCGGCAGGTCGACCCCGCCCTGGACCCGGCCGACGTGCGGGCCGCCGGCCGTTACCTGGACCGGCTGTCCGACAAGCGTTTCGGCCGCTACGGCCTGGGCGCCGACGATGTCGCGCGGGTGCGCCACCGCTTCGCGACCTGGCCCCGCTGACGCCACCGCCCGCGGGCCCGTACCGCCGGGTGGTCACCCGCGGGCGACCACCCGGCGGCCGGATCACTTGGTCGGTCGACCGCCGGTGACCCCCAGGATCTCGCCGGTGACGTAGCTGGACTCCTGGGAGGCGAAGAAGACGTACGCCGGCGCCAGCTCCGCCGGCTGGCCGGGCCGGCCCTCCGGGGTGTCGGTGCCGAACTGCCGCACCTTCTCCTTCGGCATGGTGGCGGGGATCAGCGGCGTCCAGACCGGGCCGGGGGCCACCGCGTTGACCCGGATTCCCTGCTCGGCGAGGTCGGCCGCGAGAGCCTTGGTGAAGTTGGCGATCCCCGCCTTGGTGGTGGCGTAGTCCAGCAACTGCGGCGACGGGTCGAACGCCTGGATCGACGCCGTGTTGATGATCGCCGAGCCCTCGGCCAGGTGGGGAATGGCGGCCTTGCACAGCCAGAACATGGCGTACAGGTTGGTCTTGAGCACCCGGTCGAACTGCTCGGTGCTGATCCCGAGGATGCCCTTGTCCTGCGACATCTGGTACGCCGCGTTGTTCACCAGGATGTCGATCCCGCCCAGGTCGCGCACCGCCCGGTCGACGAGCTCCTGACAGTGCGCCTCGTCGGTGATGTCGCCGCGCACCGCGACGCCCCGCCGACCGGCGTCCTCCACGAGCCGGATGGTCTCGCGGGCGTCGGCGTCCTCCCCCGCGCTCAGGTACGAGATGAGCACGTCGGCGCCCTCGCGGGCGAACGCGATAGCCACGGCCCGACCGATCCCCGAGTCACCGCCGGTGATCAACGCACGCTTGCCGTCCAGCCGCCCGCTCCCCCGGTACGACTCCTCACCGTGGTCCGGCTTCGGCGTCATCTCCCCGGTCGAGCCGGGCGGCGACTGCTGCTGGCCCGGCGAACCGGACTGCTGGCCGTACTGGCTGGTCGGGTCCTGCTGGGTGTGCTGGTCCTCACTCACCGACATCTCCTCGCACTGTGCGGCTTGCTCCCCCGTGACCTCGTCCCGAAGCGCCTACCCTGCGACGGGTTGCGGAAACCGGGACTGGCGTGGCGCAAGTGACAGGCGCTGGCTATGGTGCGCGAGGCGCTCACGAGGCGCGTCCACCCCCATGGAAAGGCACGTCATGACCTCTGGATCCGGTCCGTCGCGTCGCCAGGTGCTCGCGGTCGCCGCCGCGGCGGCGACCGCCCCGCTGATCGCCGCCGCCCCCGCGCAGGCTGCCGGCCCGGCCCGGCCGCGCACCTGGGACCTCACCCTCCTGGGCACGTCGGACACGCACGGCAACGTCTACAACTGGGACTACTACCGCGACGCCGAGTACGACGACAGCAAGCACAATGACATCGGTGTCGCGAAGCTGGCGACCCTGATCAACCAGATCCGTGCCGAGCGGCGCGGCAAGGCGACGCTGGTGCTCGACGCCGGCGACACCATCCAGGGCACTCCCCTCGCCACGTACTACGCCAAGCAGGAGCCGATCACCGCCACCGGCGAGAAGCACCCGATGGCCCGGGCCATGAACGTCATCGACTATGACGCCGTGACGCTGGGCAACCACGAGTTCAACTACGGTCTGCCGCTGCTGGACCTGTGGATCCGCCAGCTCGGCTTCCCGGCGCTCGCCGCGAACGCGATCAACGCGAAGACCGGCAAGCCCGCCTTCCTGCCGTACGTGATCAAGAAGGTCTCCCTCGGCTTCGCGGCGCCGACCCTGCGGGTCGGCATCCTCGGCCTGACCAACCCCGGCGTGGCCATCTGGGACAAGGGCAACGTCGAGGGCAAGCTGCGCTTCGACGACATGGTGGCGACCGCCGCGAAGTGGGTGCCGATCATGCGGGCGCGCGGCGCCGACCTCGTGCTGATCTCCGCGCACGGCGGCGACAGCGGCACCTCCAGCTACGGCCCGGAGCTGCCCAACGAGAACCCGGTGGCGCTGATCGCCCAGCAGGTGCCGGGGATCGACGCGATCCTCTTCGGGCACGCCCACAACGAGGTGGTCGAGCGGTTCGTCACCAACGAGCGCACCGGCGCGCAGGTGCTGCTCTCCGAGCCGTCCAAGTGGGGCCAGCGGCTCACCCGGATGGACTTCACCCTCGCCCGTGAGCGCGGCCGCTGGACGATCACCAAGAAGGCCGCCACCATGCTGAACACCAACACGGTGGCCGAGGACCCGAAGGTGCTCGCGGCCGTGCGGGCCCAGCACGCCAAGACCATCGCGTACGTCAACCAGGTGGTCGCGCAGTCCACTGTGGAACTGTCGGCGGCGGAGTCGCGGTACAAGGACACGCCGATCCTGGACTTCATCAACCACGTGCAGACCGAGGTGGTCGGCGCCGCGCTGGCCGGCACCGCGTACGCGGACCTGCCGGTGCTGTCGATCGCGGCGCCGTTCAGCCGTACCGCTGTGTTCCCTGCCGGCGATGTCAAGATCCGCGACGTGGCCGGCCTGTACGTGTACGACAACACCCTCGAGGCGGTAGTGCTCAGCGGCGCCGAGGTGCGCGCGTACCTGGAGTACTCGGCGAAGTACTTCCGGACCCTCGCGCCGGGCGCCCCGGTCGACCCGGAGCAGATCACCGACCCAGCCGTGCCCGACTACAACTACGACGTCTTCTCCGGCGTCGATTACGACATCGACATCTCCAAGCCGGTCGGGCAGCGCATCACCCGGCTGGTGCTGGCCGGCACCGACACCCCGGTGGCCGACGGCGCACAGTTCGTGGTGGCGGTGAACAACTACCGGCGCAGCGGCGGCGGCAACTTCCCCGGCATCGTGAAGACCCAGGTCTACAACGCGCAGCAGGAGATCCGTCAGCTGCTCATCGACTGGGCGCAGGCCAAGGGGACGATCAACCCGGACGACTTCTTCCAGCCCAACTGGCGACTGGTACGCGAGGGCGTGCCGGTCTTCTGATCGCGCAACGTCGGCGGGCCGTGGGTGGCGACACCCCGGCCCACCCGCTCGTCTCTCGGGGCGGCACGTTCGTCTCTCGGCCCTGTGCGTTCCCGTCTCGGCCCTGCACGTTCCAGTCTCAGCCCTGCACGTTCCAGCGGATCGGGTCCTCGGCTCTCTCCGGTCCGTCCCGCCCCGGATCGGTCTCGGTCAGCGCGACGCGCTCGTCCGGGCGTACGGCGGGCGGCAGCTCCCCGAACCGGATGTGGCGCAGGAACGCGTACTCGTCCTCGGTGAACGGTTGCTCGGCCATCGGCACCCCCTCGTCCCCCGCCATTGTCTGACGGCAGGCAGCCGGCGGCACCGGTCTGTCGGCTGACAGTCCCCTCGACCGTCGGGTGCGGCCTGGCACACCGTGTACAGCATCCTAGGATCCTGGGCCCATGGCCGGGGCGGGCCGCCGCCGCCGCCGGTCGACGGCCTAGCGGGCGGACGCAGGCCAGGTGGGTACGCCGGTGCGGGCCACGGGGGCCAGGTGGGCACGCGGGTGCGAGCCAAGCAGGCCAGGGGTCACGCCGGTGCAGGCCAGGGGGTCACGCCGGTGCGGGCCAGGCGTGGACGGGCACGGGCGACCTGGCACGCGCAGGCCAGGTGGTCACACGGGCCGGCGGGCCATCGCTCAGGGGTGGATGCTGGCGGCCGGCCGGCGTGGCGAGGGCAGCCGGTCCAGCACCGCGAGCGCCGCCCGGACCGGTCGACGTCGCAGCATGTCGTCGAAGCTCGCCCGACCCTGACAGAACCGGACGAACATCCGCCAACCCGGCGGGGTCGCCAGCAGAGCGTGGAAGACCTCCGGGCGGCGGGTGAACAGGTCTAGCAGCCGGAACCCCGCCCGCATCTCCGGCTTCAGGTGCTCGGTGACCGCCCGCTCGTACCCGGCCAGATCACCGTCGGCGACCGCCGCGCCGGCCATCTCCCCGGAGCGCAGCGCGAAGCTGATGCCCTCGCGGCTCCACGGCTCCAGCAACCCGGCCGCATCCCCCACCACCAACACACGGCCGTTGCGCAGTGGGGAGTCCTCCTCGCGGCAGCGGGTCAGGTGACCCGAGTCGTGCTCCGCCGGCAGCCCGGTCAGCCCCAACCGGTCGACGAACTGCCGCAGGTAGGCGCGCGTCCCCTCCCCCGCGCCCCGACCCGCGATCACACCGACGGTCAACCGGTCGCCCTTCGGAAACACCCAGGCGTACGAACCCGGCATCGCCCCCCAGTCCAGCAGCAGCCGCCCGCGCCAGCGCTCCTGCTCGGCGGGCGACACCGGCACCTCCAACTCCAGCCCCAGGTCCACCTGCCGGTAGCGCACACCCACGTGCCGGGCGGTCACCCCCGAGGAACCGTCCGCGCCGATCACCGTGCGGGCCGTGAGCGTCGTACCGTCGGCCAACCGCAGGCGTACCCCCTCGGGGTCCTGCTCGATCGCGCGGACCGCGACCTGCTCCCGCATCTGCGCGCCGGCGGCCACCGCCGCCGCGCGCAGCCGGTCGTCGAACTCCTCGCGGCGCACCATGGTCACCACCGGACTGCCGTTGCGGCGGGTGAACTCCCGCCGGCCGTCGCGGGTGAACGTCACCCGGTCCACCCGGTCGTGCGCGGGCACCTCGATGCGGCCGCGCACGGCCGCCAGCGACGTGCCGATCAGGCCACCCCCGCACGTCTTGTACCGCGGGTGCGCGGCCCGCTCGACAACCAGCGTACGAACGCCGGCGCGGGCCGCGGTGTGTGCCGCGGAGAGCCCGGCGGGGCCGGCGCCGGCGACGACGAGATCCCAGACGATCACGGTTGCAGCCTAGGGCACCCTCCGCTGCGAGGCCCGGGCACCGCGCGCTGCCAACCGCCCGATCGGGTGGGCATCTTCGGTCAGGCAGGGGGTAAGCGGTGGTGCGACCGTCCGCGCGGAGCGGACGAGCAAAGGAGGAGATCATGCAGCGGGTTCAGCTGTCCGAGGTCGAGCAGCGCGTGTACCAGGCGGTCACCGCCCTCGAAGCACGTGGCCAGGTGCCCTATCCGGACCTGATCGCCCAAGGATCCGGACTGACCGAGGAGCAGGTGCACACCCCACTGCACGAACTCACCCAGAAGGGCCTGCTGCACCGCGAGGATTCGCCGATGGCCGGCCTCGACTTCGGCCCCCGATTCTGCGCCCGTCAGATGGCGTGACCCCCGACGATTGGCCCCCGCCTGCCGGGGTAGCGGTCAGGGATGCATGATCGACCGTCGACGGAGGGCACCATGAGCGCGGCGCACGAGCCGCAGCCGGTCGACGCGGCCGAGAACCGCCGACGCTGGCAGGCCGTCGGGGTCGGCCTGGTCGCCGCGTTCATGACGCTGCTCGACGTGAGCATCGTCAACGTCGCGGTGCCCTCCATCGACCGGGCGTTGCACGCCTCCCCGAGCGACCTGCAGTGGGTCCTCTCCGGTTACGCGCTGACCTTCGGGCTGGTGCTCGTACCTGCCGGCCGCTTCGGTGACTTCCGCGGGCGGCGCAACGCGTTCGTCTTCGGCATCGCGCTGTTCACCCTGACCAGCGCGCTCGCCGGCCTGGCCACCTCCCCCACCTGGCTGGTCGCCGCCCGGCTGCTCCAGGGCGCCGCCGCCGGCGTCATCAACCCACAGGTGATCGGGTTGATCCAACAGCTGTTCCGAGGGCCGGAACGAGCCCGCCCATTCGGTCTGCTCGGCGCGACCATCGGCATCTCCACAGCCGTCGGACCACTGCTCGGCGGGCTGCTCATCGCCCTCGGCGGTGAGGAGCACGGCTGGCGGTGGGTCTTCTTCGTCAACGTGCCGGTCGGCATCGTCGCGGTGATCCTCGGGTGGCGGCTGCTCCCCGGTCGACCCGACGGACAGCCCGGTCGACGCCGACTCGACCCGATCGGTGTGCTGCTGCTCGGCGTCGGCGTGGTGCTGATCCTGCTGCCACTCGTGCAGGAACAGCAATGGCGTACGCCGTGGAAGTGGGCGCTCATCCCAGCCGGCCTGGCGGTGCTTGTCGCCTTCGGACTGTGGGAACGGTGGTACGCGCGGCACCGCGAACCCCTGTTCGACCTGCACCTGTTCAGCTTCCAGTCGTACACGCTCGGATCACTCATCGCGCTGGTCTACTTCGGTGGATTCACCGCGATCTTCTTCATCTTCACCCTGTTCCTGCAGAACGGGCTCGGCTACAGCGCGCTCGTCGCCGGTCTCGCCATCACCCCGTTCGCGCTCGGGTCTGCCGCAGCGTCCGCACTGGGGGGACGCATCGTCAACCGCTTCGGCCGTCCCCTGGTCGCCATCGGACTACTCGCCGTGGTGGTCGGTCTGGCCGCCACGGTGCTCGCACTGCACCTCGCGCCGGACGCCCCCGCGCCCTGGGTCACCGCCGCGCCGCTGCTCGTCGCCGGTATCGGCAGCGGACTGGTCATCGCCCCCAACCAGACGCTCACCCTCGCCCAGGTGCCGGTCCCCCAGGCAGGCAGCGGAGCCGGCATGCTCCAGACCGGCCAGCGAATCGGAGCGGCGGCCGGCATCGCCGCAGTTGGCTCGGTGTTCTTCTCCTCGCTCGCCGACAGCCGCGGCAACTGGACCTCGGCCTTCGAGAAATCGCTCCTGCTCGCCACGGGGATCATCGCGCTCGCGCTGGTCGCCGCGCTGATCGACATCCTCCGCGGCAACCACGACTGAAAATCCCCTGGGGTACGCCTGCCGCCCGGCCGACCCGCCGCAGGGTCGACGTGCCGGCCGGGTCGACGTGCCAGCCGGGCCCACGCGCCGGTCCGATCGGCGTGCCGGTCGGGCCGACGTGCCGCACGCACCGGCATGCCGGTCGGTGCGGACCCGCCGCACGCGTCGGCGTGCCGCCCGGCAGTCAGTCACGGGTCGGGCATACCAACGGCCGAACCTGACCGCACCGCCCGACGTCAGTCGGGCGTCGGCCGGAGATCTTGGACAGTTTCCGTTCGCACCGAACGGAAACTGTCCAAGATCTACCGTGACACGGGCCGACAATGCCGTTCGGCCGAGCTGCGCCCGTGGATGTGAGGGATCGGCCGGTCACTCGACGGGCTGAGTATGCCGATGGCCGTCCCCGACTCGGGGTTGACGGCCCGGTCAGTGCGCGGGCTCGGGTGCGCCGATGACCGGCACCCGGTTCGGCGTGCCGGCCAGGCCAGTGCGCGGGGCACGGTATGCCGATGGCCGGCACCCGGTTCGGGGTGCCGGCCATCGGTCGGGCGTGCGGTGGGTCAGCTGTTCCAGTGCTGGGCGACCAGGTCGGTGGCCTGCTGCTCCCACTGGGCGTACGCGTCCGGGTAGGCCGAGACCTGCACGGTCTGCGCGGCGTCGGTCAGCGGCATGTCCTGCCAGCCGTCGACCTGCTTGAGGCCCTTGAGGAACGCGGTCGTGGAGTACTCGGGGTTGGTGATCTGCTCCGGGGTGCCCCAACCGGAGGTCGGGCGCTGCTGGAACAGGCCCAGCGAGTCGTGGTCGTTGGCGTCACCGAGGTGACCCAGGTTCTCCAGCTTCGACTCCTGCAGGCTCGTCGCGATCGAGATGACCGCGGCGCGCTCGGGCAGGCCGGCCTTCTTCGTGGCGGCGATGATCGCCTTGACGTTGGCGGTCTGCTCGTCGTTGAGGGTGATGTGCGACTGCGCGCCCTGCGGCTTGGGCGCCGCCGACTGCACGGCCACAGCGGCCGGCGTGGCATCGACGGGGTTGGCGTGGGCGGCGATCGGACCGGCGAAGACACCACCGGCGAACGCGAGACCAGCCACGGACAGCATGCTCTTACGCAAGATCGTGTTCATGGGGGAAGCTCCTTCGGGGGTAGGAACACCACACG
Organism: Micromonospora sp. DT63; assembly: GCF_049841615.1. NCBI lineage: Bacteria > Bacillati > Actinomycetota > Actinomycetes > Micromonosporales > Micromonosporaceae > Micromonospora > Micromonospora sp. DT63. Next base: position 475,713 of record NZ_JBNCKQ010000001.1, read on the forward strand.
CACCATCCCGGGGGGGGGGGGGGGGTCGGTGACGCGGGGTGTGAGCACCTCGTCCGGCGCTGCACAAAACAGGGGAAAGTCTGAGGGGGGCCTACGGGCTGAACGCTCGTGGCGCCCGGGGGGCGGCCTGCGAGCGGGGGGCTCGTGGCGCCGGGACCCTGTGTAACGACCGGCGGTCCGGGGTGATTCCCGGGTCGGCCCGTGAGCGGGGCTCGTGTCGCCGGGACCCTGTGTAACGACCCGCTGGCCGGGGTCATTCCCGGCTCGGCAAACCCGCCGGTGCCGGATCGAGCCGGTCGGTCGGCGGGCGGCGGGGTGGTTCGGGGGTCTGCAACGACCCGGCCCGGCCGGCCATTCCCACCTCCAGACGTGCGGGGCGGGTGGCCGTGGTCCTGCGATCGTCAGAGTGTGTAACGACCCCCGGCCCGCCACGATTCCGGCCCACGGATGCGGCCGGTCACACCCCAACGACCACCCAGAAACGGACATCCCACCCATTCGGCGCAGCGAACACCGCCGGCAGGGTGCATCGGGGTGGTGATCGACTCGGGTTCGCCGATATCGGGGTATCCGGGGCGGGTTGATACCCCGACATCGGCGACCTCGTGTCGATCACGTAACCCGACAGCCCGGTCACGTCGACCGGAGTGCCCGAACGCGCCTAGGCGGGACCAGCCCGCCGGGTGCTCCCAGCGCACGGCGACCTTGGGCGGAGGTCCGGGGGCGGCGGGGCTTTCCGACAATGACGGGTCGATCAGCCCCGGCGGGCGCCTCGGGCGAATCGCCCCCCGGGCTGGTCGACGGACTCCCGGGGGAGGGATGACATGGGGCTGGCGCCCGTCGGAGGATCCGACGGGCGCCAGCCTGAGGTGCGATCCGGGCACTGCCCGGTTGGTGGTACGCCGATCAGTGCGCGGCCCCGCCGAAGCGCTGGCGACGACGCCAGGCCAGGGTCAGCAGCAGCATGATCGCACCGGCGCCGACGAGGCCGCCGCCGAGCTTCATGGGCGTACCGATGCTGTCACCGGTGACGGGCAGCGGCTGCTTGCGGGGCAGCACCCGCAGCTCGGCGGTGGCGGTCCGGCCGGACTCCCGGCCCGTGGCGGTGAAGGTCAGCAGACCTGTCACCGACGGCTTGTAGCTCTTGGTGAAGCGGCCCTGGGCGTCGGTGAACGCCGTGAACTGCAGGGGCGCGCTCGCCTGGTACGCCACCGGCGCCATGGCCACGGTGGTGCCGTCGCTGCGGCGGGCCGGCGCCTTGCCGGCGGCGGGGGCCGCCAGCGGGGTGACGGTCACCGAGTGGTCGACTGTCTCGTTGGGGCCGAAGCCCGTCCCGGTCAGGATGACCGTCTCGCCGAGGAAGATCGTCGGCCGGTTGATGGTCAGGGCCGGCGGCTGCGGCGCGTACGGGGGCGGCTGGGGCGGGTCGGTGGTCGCGCTCGGCGTCGGCTGCGGCTGTGCCGCCCCCGCTGCCGTCGGCACGGCCACCACGGCCAGGCCGACCGTGAGCGCCATGATGATGCGGGATAGCCGCATGATTGGTTCCCTCCTACTGGTCACAGCTTGGTGCGGAATGAACTTGGGTGGTCCACGGGCTGGCGGTGGGGGTCAGCCACAGCTCGGCCTGCCCGACGCCGGTCTTGGCCGTCAGGACGGTGACCTCCAGCGCTCTCTCGGCGCCGGGGCCGATGTCGACGTTTGCCGTCGCCACCTGGCGGCGGCGTTCGGTGCCGCTGCCCAGTGCCGTTTCGACCCCGTCGAGCCGGGCGTCGAGCACGGAGCCGCCAGCCGGACTGAAGATCGACACCAACGTGCGAGCGGTGTACGGATCACCAGCCAGACCGAGGCCGAGGATCGACTTGCTCAGCCCCGACTTCGGCGCCGTCGAGCGCAGGGTCACCCGCAGCTGGAGCTCGCGGCGGCCGTCGGATCGGCATTCGCCGACCGTGAGGCTCGCCGTCGGCCGCAGGTAGTAGCCGAGTTTCGCGCCGCTGCCGTCGTTGAGAAACACGCCGACCGTCGGCACCGTGTCCTGTTCCGGGAGCGCTCCGGCCATCCGGCTGTCGCCGAACGTCCGCTGTTCTTCCGGTCGAGCACTCCAGAACAATATCCGGCGTTCCGTGATAGCACGGTCGAATGCGGACAACAACACCCTAGGGTTGACATTCTTCTTGAAAAAGGCGTCAAACACCGCAGCGGCAGAGGCCGCGAAGTACTCGTCCTGCCGACTGTTGTCCAGCCGCTGGTAGGTCTCGTTGAGCAGCGTCTGCACGACCTTCTCGCTGGCCAGCGGCACACCGCCGGGCACCAGCACCGGGCCGGTCGCCTTGAGCAGGTAGGACAGCACCACCGGGTCGATGGCGAGCACGCCGTCGACGGTGGTTCCGGTCTTACGTCGGAACATCTCCCGGTACAGGGCGGCGGCGGTCGGGAAGTGCGGCGTGAGGTTCACGTCGGCGGGATAGATGCCCGGCAGGTCGGTCCAGATCGCCCGGGTCTCGGCGGGCAGCTTCAGCGCTGGGGTGAACCGGCCGAGGGAGGCGCTGCTGCCCTGCTGGCCCATCCGGACCCGACCGTTCTCGGCCTCGATCATCGCGTACGCGCCGAACATGCCGCCGGTGGCACGCAGCTCGGCCAGGTTCTGCGAGACGAGCAGGTAGCGCCGTGATCCATTGGCACCGAGCAGCGGCGGCAGCAGCCGAGCGCCCTGGTCGGCCGCGGCGGTGAGACTGGCCAGCCTGTCGATCTCGCCACGGAGGTCGGTCAGCGCCTGGCGCACCTGGCTGACCAGCCGGTCGACGGGCACCGCGCCCAGGTCGCGCCGGGTGCCCTGCACCGCGTCGTTCGCCCGGGCCAGCTCCGCGGAGACCGAGCCGAGCCGGGTCAGGTCCAACCGGCCTCCGGCCGGCACCAGGCTGGTCAGGTCCGTCCGCAGCAGGGTCGGGAACGCCCGCCGGGCCAGGTCGTCGATGGCGATGGCGATCAGCCGGACCGCGTCGAGGTCGTCGCCGGCGATCGGGGTACGCCGGCCGACCTTCCAGCTCGGGTCGGACGTGGCGGCCCGGGCCGCGCCGGCCTGCTCCTGCAGGGCGGAGAGAGTCCGCTGGGCACGCTCGGTGTCCCCGCCGACCACCTGCGCGCTCAGCTCCCGGGCCAGGCCGGCGGCATTGAGCAGGTGGGCACGCGCCTGCCAGCCCCGGAAGCCGACCCATCCCCCGGCGGCCAGCAGCAGTGATCCGACGACCAGGGCGCCGAGCAGGGCCCGTCGCAGTCGCGCCCGCCGGCGACGCCGAGATCGGCTCCGCCGTCGTTGCGGCCGTTCGCTCTCCGTCACACCACACTCCCGTTTGCTGGAATCGGACAGTCCGTCGGATTCCCCGACGTTCTTAGCACGCTGCTGAGGAATCTCGTACGGTTATGGCACTTCTCGTCCTTTACGCGAGGTTTCCTCGCGGCTCTCCCGCGTCCTGCGGAACCCGGCCGGCGGCCTCGTGCAGCAACCGCTCGATGCGGTCCACCCCGGCCGGCAACGACATCTCCCGCAGGTACGTCTGCCGTCCCCGGCGGCCCATCTCGGTGCGCGCTGGCGGCGGGATGGTGGCGGCCAACCAGAACCGGTCGGCCAGCGCGGCCCAGTCCTCGGGCGGGCACGACAGCCCGGCTCGGGCGCGTTCGACAAGCTCGGCGGTGTCACCACCGGCCGACGCCACCACCGGCGCGGCGCAGGAGAGCGCGGCCTGCAGCTTGCCGGGCACCATGCCGCGAAGCTCCGGCAGGTCGCGCAGCATGATCAGCTGGTAGTCCGCGGCGGCGTACAACTCGGGCATGTCGACAGGTGAGCGCCGCTCAAGGAAGCGGACGTTCTCCGCCTTCAGATCGGCGGCGAGCCCTCGCACCCGCCGCTCGTCCGCACCCGACCCGACCAGGACCAGGTCCATGGTGCGGTCCAACGCGGCGGCGGCCCGTACCGCCGTCTCCAGCCCCTGGCGGGCGCCGATGGTCCCGGCGTGCATGACCACGCACCGGCGATCCCGTCGGATCATCTGCCGGGCCGCCGCGCCGGGGGTCGCCGGGTAGAAGATGCGCTCGTCGGTCCAGTTCAGCACCAGCTGGACCCGGGCCGGGTCGGCCCCGGCGGCGATCACCAGGTCCCGCATCGACGGCGCGGCCACCGCGACCCGCGCGGCCGTCCGGTAGATGCGGGTCATCGCGGCGCCCATCCGCGCCGACCAGCGGCCGTCGCCGTCCGCGTCCGCGCCGTCGCGTGCCCACACATCCTGTACGTGCAGCACGGCCGGCACCTTCGGCAGCAGCCGGAACAGGGCGGCGGTGGCGAACGTGGTGGCCGGCAGCTGAAAGACGTAGAGCACGTCCACGTCGCCGAGAAACCGACGCGCCGCCAGCGACGCGCTGCCCGCGAACGACAGGTAGCTGACCATCCGCCCGCCCGTGGAGGTGGCCCCGCCGGAGTAGCGCGGCACCCGCCGGACCGCCAGCCGTTGACTGTGCGTCTCGTGGTGCCAGCGCTGCCGCCACCCGGGATAGACGTGACCGCCGGGGTAGTCCGGGAAGCCGGTGAGCACACGGACCTCGTGCCCGCGCGCGGCCAGCTCCTCCGCGAGGCTGCCGGGGATGAAGGCGGGCTCGGGTGGGAAGTGGTACGACAGGATGCCGATCTTCACCGGAGCACCGCCGAGGACCACGGATCGGCCTCGACCGGCGCGGCAGCACGTCCGGCGGGCGGTCGGCCCGCGTACGATGCCGACAACCCCTCCCCGCGCGGCCAGCGACGTCGACGCACCACCCTCGGGGTGTGGCGACCCGCCTCCGCACCCACGAGAGGGCTCCCGATGGTCGATCGCGTGTTGTTCGTCTGCCACGCCAACCTGTGCCGCTCGCCGATGGCCGAGTTCCTGGCCCGCCGGTTGCTGGCCGAGCGGCCCGTGCTGGTGTCCAGCGCCGGCACCGACGCGATGGACGGGATGGCGATGCACCCGTACGCCGCCCAGGTCGCGGCCGAGGGTGGCGGCGACCCGGCGGCCTTCGCCAGCCGGACGCTGCGTCCCGAATACCTCGCCGACGCGACGCTCGTGCTGACCGCGACACGGCGGCAGCGTTCGATCTGCACCTCGCTGGCGCCCGGCGCGCTGCACCGGACGTTCACCCTGCGCCAGTTCGGCCGACTCGCGGCAGCTGCCGAGCCGCCCGCCGAGTCGCGCGACGACCCGCTGCGGGCCGCCATCGCCGCCGCCGCCCACGCCCGGGGACGGTTGCAACCCGCCGCCCCGGACGCGGACGACCTGCGGGACCCGATCGGCGGGACCTCCGCCGACTTCCGTCGCTGCGCTGAGGAGATCGAACGCTCGCTACGACCCCTCGCCGCGCTCATCGGCGCAACCGGGTGAGTTCCTGGGTGCGGTCGCTGACGCCGTTGACGCCGGCGCCCTCGCTGTGCCGGGGGGCGGTGGCCCGGGCGGTCGGCACCGACGCCGTTGCCGGCGAGGTCACCACCCGGTAGGCCTCGTACTGGTACGCCTCGGCCTTGGCCACCTTGGCCATGTTCAGCACGCAACCGAGCAACCGCACCGAGACCGAGTGCAGCGAGCGGGCCGCCGCGGCCACCTGGGTTCGCGACGTCCGGCCCTGCTGACTCACCAGCAGCGCGCCGTCGGCCTGCACGGCCACCACGACACCGTCGGTCACCGCGAGCAGCGGCGCGGTGTCGATGATCACGATGTCGGCGGACTCGCGCAGCGCGAGCAGCAGGTCCGCCATCGCCTTGGAGCCGAGCAGTTCGCTCGGGTTCGGCGGCGCGGAGCCGCTGGGCAGCACCAGCAGGGACTTGTCGCCCCAGCGCTGGACCACGTCACCGACCTGGACGTCACCGACCAGCACGTCGGTGAGACCGACACCCGCGTCCAGGCCCAGGTACTCGTCGACCTTCGGGCGGCGCAGGTCCGCGTCGACCAGCAGCACCCGCCAGCCCGCCTCGGCGAGCGCGATGGCCAGGTTGCAGGAGAGCGTCGTCTTGCCCTCGCCCTGCAGGGCGCTGGTCACGGCGATGACCCGGGCCGGCTCGTGCACGTCCACGAAGCGCAGGTTGGTCCGCAACTTACGGACCGCCTCCGCGCGGGCCGACGTCGCGGCTTCGCCGACGATCAGCGGAGCGGTACGGGCTGCGTTCTCGAACGGGATCTCGCCGAGCAACGGACTTCCGGTGGCGCGTTGCAGGCCGGCGGCGTCGCGCAGGCGGACGTCGGCGACGCCGCGCAGGATCGCCAGGCCGACACCGAGCGCCAGACCGAGCAGACCGCCGAGCGTGAGGTTGCGCAGCGGCTGCGGGGAGACGGGGCTGGAGCTGACCCGTGGACCGCTCACCACTTCGATCTTGATCGGCGCCTTGCCCTCGGGCGGCGTCTCGACCTTCTGGACGAGCTCGACGAACTTCGCGGCGAGGGTTTCGGTCACCCGCAGCGCCCGGGCCTGGTCGGTGTCGGTGACGGAGGCGCGCAGCAGCACGGTGCCGGTCTCCGTGGAGGTGGTCACCCGGCGCTGCACCTCGTCCGCAGTGAGCCCGACCGGGGTCTCGGCCACCACGCTCTGCGCCAGGCGGTCGCTGCTGAGCAGGTCGGCGTACGACTTGACCCGCTGCTGGAGGAACAGACCACCCTGGTAGGCGTCGGTGACGCCCTGGTTGGGGGTGGTGACGAAGAAGGTCACCGAAGCGACGTACCGGGGCTGGGCCCGTACGGTCAGGAACGCCGAGACGCCCAGGGCCACCATGACGGTGACCAGCACGACCCACCAGTGCCGACGCACGTGGCGCAATTGGCGGAGCAGGTCCATCAGGAGTGCCTCCGTGCGGGTCCGGTTACGCCAAAGAACTTCACGAAAACCCCCAAGGTCGTCTGCCAACTCGTGAAACCATTAAAGCCCCTCATAGGGCTTATGTCCGGAGTTATGCATTTTCGAGGCGAACAAGTGCGCCCGCATGACCAACCCGACAAAGGGCCATTCGGCATCGGCGACATCCGGGAAAAGTCCACGGCCGATCCGTGCCGCCCCCTCGCGGCTGCCGCGATCGCCCACGATCGACCGCCGGAAGCGCACTGCCGCTCCTTGGTGCGCCCTCGCGCTGATCTCGGCAGGGACGCCGCTCGGGGTCGTACACCCGGCTGGCTGTGGTGACGCCCCGGCCCGGCGGCGGCGCTGGCACCTCGACCTGGGCCGCTGGCCGACTTCGTCCTCGTGGCGGGGCTGAGGTCAGGCGCGAGGTCGTGGCCGGCGACCCGCGGAAGCGCGAGGCGCGGCACTCGCGGCGCTGGCCGACATCGGCGGGACGCCGCCGCCCGCGCGACCTACGCGGCGATCGTCCGGACAGCGGGCGGGGCGGGGTTGCGCGGCTGGGCCACCCCGATCGCCGCCGACATCGCCCGCACGCTGGCCGTGCTGACGGTGGTCACCGCACTCGACCGGCGGTCCGGGACGAGCTGCTGCACACAGGTCGGCGGGACGAAACGACGCCGGCGGTCGCCCCTGTGGGGCGACCGCCGGCGATGCGTGCGGAGGTCAGCGGCGACGCTCGCTGGGGCGACGCTCCTCGGTCTCGTCGGCCAACGCGTCGGTCGCCGGCGCGGTGAGATCGTCGCCCGGCACCGCCACCTCCTCCGCGAGGTCCTGCTCGTCGGGCTTGCCGCCGGGCTGGGGCTCGGGAGCGGTGGCGCCACCGGCGTAGCCGTACTCGTTCGGTTCGTCGTGCCGGGCCATGTGGTTATCCTCCCGCTTTTCCCTGTTTCGCTGCTACCGCCCACGGTAAGTGGTGATCGTCGTCCGCGCAGCGCGGCGGGGATTGTCGGCGCGACCACGGCGGCGCGAGACTCAACGCCGCCGCGAGCAGTTGGCGCAGCGCGACGATCGCCGCCGCGGCAGCGAGGGCACCCCACTGCGGATCGCCGGCCAGACGGAGCAGGCCGGCCGCCGTGAGCAGATCCAGCAGGACCCGAACCGCGACCCGGACGGCACCTGTGCACAGGGCGGTGACCACACCCACGACCAGGGCCAGCGCGGTCACCACCTCGACCAGCGCACCGATCACGGCCGTGGCTGCCCGTCGGTGACCTGCCGCTGCTCCTGCCGGATCTCCCGGCCCAGGAAGTAGTTCAGCGCCGTCCGGATCGTGGCGATCGCCGCCAGCTGGCCGATCTGGGTGAACGACGGTGACACCGCCGTACGCAGGACGTCGGCGGCCAGCTGGAACTCCAGACCGAGCGTCAGAAACCGGCCCAGGGACAGTCGGATCGGAGTGAAGACGGCGGCGGTGCGGTGCCGCAGTCCTTCGACCACGAACCGCACCGCCGCCCACACGGCACCCACGAAGATCACCAGAGCCCCGGCCACCTCCACCACGGCGACCAGCACCTCGTCGCCGTGGCGCAGCAGCTCCGCCGGCTCCACCCGGAGCCGTTACCCGCCAGCGGGGCAGCTAGTCGGTGCTCAGGTCAGCTCGTTGACGGCCTCCAGGATCAGCCAGAGGCCACTGATGGCGAAGAGCACCGCGGCGCCGTACTTGATGGTCTTTTCCGGCAGGCGGCGGCCGAGCATCCGGCCCACCAGGATGGCCAGCGCGTCCGCGGCCACCATGCCGATCGTGGAACCGAGCCAGGTGCCGAACCAGCCGTACTTGGTGGCCAGGGTGATCGTCGCGAGCATCGTCTTGTCACCCAGCTCGGCCAGGAAGAACGCGACCGACACCGCCACGATCGCGGTCTTGCTGGTCTTCTCGGCCTTGCGCTTCTCCTCCTCGGTGAGCTTGTCACCGCGCAGGGTCCACGCGCCGAAGCCGAGGAACGCCACACCGGCCACCAGGGAGATCCACTCGGTGGGCAGCACGGCGCCGAGACCCGACCCGATGGCGACCGACGCCAGGTGCACCACCGCCGTGGCGACGGTGATGCCGATCAACACCGGAATCGGCTTGAACCGCGTGGCGAACGTCAGCGCCATCAACTGGGACTTGTCTCCCAGCTCGGCCACGAAAATGACACCGAAGCTGACGACCAGCGCGGCGAGGAATCCCTCCATGACATCCTTCCCGTTCACGCCGGGAGGAGGTACGGGGGCGCCCTCGACCCGGCTGCGACAGCCTGAGTCGAAGGTCTCGCCCGCCCCGGAGACCGGGGCCGCGTGGCCGGGTGCGGAACGCACCAGTATGTCGACCACGACATTGGGGGCTACTCCCCTTCGCGCGACCAGCCTAACCGATCACCGAACGGCCCGGACGCCGCGGGTGAAGAGCCTCACCGCGCCCGGGCCGGAGATCGTGGGTGCAGCCTCACCGCGCCCGGGCCAGGGTCACGCCGAAGAGCCCGTCCGGGTCGGTCCAGAAGTTCGCCGCCGCGAAGCCCGCGTCGCGCAGCTCCGCGGCCACCCCCTCCGGACGGAACTTCGCCGACACCTCCGTGCGCAGCTCCTCCCCCGCGGCGAACTGGACCGTCAGATCCAGCACCCGGACCCGCATCGGGCGCGTCGCCCGCAGCCGCATCTCGATCCACTCGTGGTCCGGATCCCAGTGGGCGACGTGCTCGAACGCCTCCGGGTCGAAATCGGCGCCCAACTCCCGGTTGATCACGTACAGCACGTTGCGGTTGAACTCGGCCGTGACGCCGGCCGCGTCGTCGTACGCGGGCACGATCACCGACGGGTCCTTCACCAGGTCGGTGCCGAGCAGTAGCCAGTCGCCGACCTCCAGCGCGGCGCGCATCGCGGCCAGGAAGTCGGCCCGCTCGGCCGGCAGCAGGTTGCCGATCGTGCCGCCCAGGAACACCACCAGCCGCCGACCGCCGGTGGGCAGCCGGTCGAGCTGACGGGTGAAGTCACCCACGATGCCCCGGACCCGCAGCCCCGGATAGTCGGCGGCGATCTGCGCGGTCGACCCCAGCAGGGCACTTACCGACACGTCCAGCGGCACGAACGTGCCCAGCCCGCCCTGACGGGTGAGCGCGTCCAGCAGCAGCCGGGTCTTCTCCGACGAGCCGGAGCCCAGCTCGATCAGGGTCTTGGCGCCGGTCAGCGCCGCCACGTCCGGCGCGCGCTCGGCCAGCACCGCCCGCTCCGCCCGGGTCGGGTAGTACTCGGGCAGCCGGGTGATCTCCTCGAACAGCTCGCTGCCCCGCGAGTCGTAGAACCACTTCGGCGGCAGCCACTTCGCCTCGGCGGTCAACCCGGCCCGGACGTCCTCCCGCAGGCCACGCTCCAGGTCCTGCGGCTCAAGGTAGATCTCCAACGGTTCCGCGGTCATCGGTCCTGCCTCTCTCCTCGGTCACACACCTCGCGTTGCCCGACCGGTGCCGCTCACCGGATCGGCAGTGGGCACATCCGCACCTCGTCCACGGTGGCCGTGACCAGGTGCCCCTCCGGCACCGGCCGCCACCCGGGATCGTCGTCGTGTGGCTCGGAGGCCAGCAGCACCGAGCCCGCCGCCGCACGTACCGACAGCGCGTGGCCGAACGTGGTGGCCACCACGCGCCGCCCGTCGGTGAGCAGCACATTCAGCCGCGACCCCGGGGCGGCCACGGCGACCTCGGCCACCGTCCGGGCCACCGCCTCCGCCGGATCGTCGCCGCCGCGCAGCCGGTGCCGCACCAGCGCCCACAGCAACGCCGAGTCGGTCGCCGCGTCCAGGGTCAGCAGGTCACGGACCGGCAGGCCGGCGGCGAGCGGCACCACCGCGTCCGGCCAGCCCCGGACCACACCGTTGTGGCTGAACAGCCACCGCCCCTCGGCGAACGGCGCGGCGGCACCGTCGAGCACCGCCATCCCGACGGTCGCCGAGCGGACCGCGGCCAGCACAGCGCCGGCCCGGGTCACCGCCGCCAGGTCGGCGATCGTCGGGTCGCTCCAGATCGGCTGGGCACGCCGGTACCGCACCGGCTCGCCGTCGCTCGGATACCAGCCGACGCCGAACCCGTCGGCGTTGATCGTGCCGCCGCCGCGCATGTCACGAGGCGCCCAGGACTGGCGTACGAGTGCGTGCGCCGGCTCGAACAGCAGCTCGGCAAGCGTGACCGGCGGCCCCAGATAGGCCAGGTGACGGCACATCAGCGCAAGCCGGCCGCCGGCGCAGCCGCCCGGCGCGACGTCACGGGTGCGACTCGTCCGGCGCGGCGTCCCGGGCGCAGCGGAAGCCGCTGAAGATCTGCCGCCGGATCGGATAGTCCCAGTTGCGGAACGTCCCCCGGCAGGCCGACCGGTCCGTGCCGAACGAGCCGCCACGCAGCACCCGGTAGTCCTCGCCGAAGAACACCTCCGAGTATTCCCGGTAGGGAAACGCGGTGAAGCCGGGATGGCCGCGGAAGGTCGTCGACGTCCACTCCCAGACGTCCCCGATGAGCTGGTGCACACCCAACGGCGACGCCCCCGCCGGGTACGCGCCCACCGGCGCCGGCCGCAGGTGACGTTGGTCGAGGTTCGCGTGCGCCTCGGTCGGGTCCTCGTCGCCCCACGGGTAACGGCGCGACCGACCCGTCGCCGGATCCCACCGGGCGGCCTTCTCCCACTCCGCCTCGGTCGGCAGACGCTTGCCCGCCCACGCGGCGTACGCCTGCGCCTCGTAGAAGCACACGTGCACCACCGGCTCGTCGGCGCGCACCGGATCCCACCTGCCGAAGCGGCGGTACGCCCAGCCGTCACCGTCGCGACGCCAGTGCATCGGCGCGACGAGCTGCTCGGACACCCGGTGCTCCCAACCCGCCGCGCTCCACCACCGCGGGTCGGTGTAGCCGCCGTCGGCGATGAACGCCACGTACTCGCCGTTGGTGACCGGCGCGGCGTCGATGACGTACGCGGGCAGGTCGACGCGGTGCGCGGGACGTTCGTTGTCCAGCGCCCAGGGATCGGTGTCCGTGCCCATCGTGAACTCCCCGGCCGGCACCAGCACCTCACCGCCGACGCGGGCGGTCGGCTCGGGTGGTGGCGGGGCGTGCAGAACCGCCGCACCCGCGCGCAGCTGGTGGGTCGCGAGCATCGTCTCGTCGTGCTGCTGCTCGTGCTGGACGATCATGCCGAAGGCGAACCCGTCGGCGACCAGCGGCCGGTCGGTGAAACTCACGGCGTCGAGCAGGTCGTGCACCTTGTCGCGGACCGTGCCCAGATAGGCACGCGCCTCCGCCGGTGGCAGCAGCGGCAGCGCCGGCCGGTCGCGGCGGGGCTGCTTGAACGCGTCGTACAACTCGTCGATGTCGCAGCGGACCGGCTCGCGGCCACCCACATCACGGACCAGCCAGAGTTCCTCCTGGTTGCCGACGTGCGCCAGATCCCACACCAACGGCGACATCAACGGAGAGTGCTGGCGCATCAGGTCGGCCTCGTCGACGGCCTCGGTCAGCAGCGCCGTACGGGACCGGGCACGCGCCAACTCCGCCGCGATCCGCCCCCGCAACCGCTCCCCCTCGGGATGGTCAGTCGTGCCCACAGCCACCGTCTCGCCGTTCACCGGTCTCCCTTTCGTTCGCGACTGCGGGGCTCGCAACCCCGGCTCACTCCTCGCGCTCACCCAGTCCGCCTTCCGTTCGCGACTGCGGGGCTCGCAACCCCGGCTCACTCCTCGCACTCACCGGTCTCCCCGCTGTGCGGCGGCCAGCCGCCGTCGTACGCCTCGGTGGACCTCGTCGTGGATGCCGGCCGGCAGCTCCAGCCGGGGCAGTGCGGCCAGGGCCAGGTCGAGCAGCGCGGCCGCGGCGGCGGCCAGCGTCGGGTCGGACAGACCGTGCCGCGCGGCCGCCGACCAGCGGTGCGCCACCGGCGCACCGATCGTGTACGCCGCGCGCACGGTGTCCGCGTCGGCGAACAGCGCGCTCAACACCGCCAGCGGGAGACGCCAGTCCCGGTCCGGCTGGGCGTCCAGATAGCGCAGTTCCAGGTAGCCGCGCGGACGCACGGGCGGAAAGAGGGTGCTGACGTGATAGTCAAGATCGTCGGTGGTGGGTGGGCGGGGCAGCGCCCCGTCGAGCCAGTCGGCGAAGGTGACACCCGGCGGCGGCGCCCAGTCCGGGCCGCGTCGGCGCAGGCAGAGCAGCGGCGCGGCCAGCACGTACCGGATCCAGGTGGTCGTCGGATCCTCGTCGGCGTTGCCGGGCACCCACACCGGGCGGGTGCGGGTCGGGTCGATGGCCAGCCAGGCGGCCATCCGCGCGGACGCCCACCCGGTGCGCCGCCCGGCGTGCCGGCTGGCCGAGGCGAACGCCGCCAGCAACGGCGGCCCGACCGCGTGGGCCGCCGCCCAGCGCGGCGCGACCTGGTCCGGCTCGCCGATGTCGAGGCAGACCTGCAGACCGGCGGTGCTGTACATCATCGTCCGGCCGGCCGGTCCCCGCCTGTCGAAGGCGCGGCGCATCGCGCGGTATCGGGGGGTGTCCACCACGGGGCGGGGCCGACGGTGCGGGTCGATTCCGCTGCGGCCGAGGGTCAGCCCGGCGGCGGTCAGCAGGCCGGTGACCTGGGCGATATCGGCCTCGGTGGCCTGGATCAGCGCGCCGGCCGAGGAGCGCGGCGGGGTGGAGATCTCCAACTGGCCGCCCGGTTCGAGGGTCACCGTGCCGCCGTGTCGCAGCGGCTCGGCGGGGCTCGCCGGGTCCAGCGTGACGGGGCTGTGGCGCCCCAGCGCCGCCCGCAGCCGCACCGGGTCGACCGGTCGGGCGGGGTCGGCGGCGTCGTGCACGGTCCATTCCAGTTCGACGCCGGTGTATGTCGGGGGGCCCGTCTTGAAGCAGATGCGAGCGAGATGTCGGCCGGCGGCGGCGGACTCACGCAGGATCGCGCTGCGGTCCAGCTCGGGCGACGTCACCATCGGTGCAGCCTCCTTCGTCGTGCGCCAACTCCGGAACACTGTGCCACCGTAAACCCACCCACCGACACTGTCGGCGGCGTCGAGGGTGCCACCAACCTCTGTCTAACAGACGAATTTCCCGGGGCACGGCAGAACGAACCGCGCCGGCTGGATGCTCAGTTCGCGGCCGGCCCCGCCGGGCGCGAGGGCTTGTGCTTCGCCGATCCCGGCGGCGTCGCCGCCGCGGACGGTTCGGCGGGGGGCGGCGTCCGCTCCGGAGCGGACGGCTCCGCTGACGGGGACGTTCGCGCCGGAGCGGACGGCTTCGCCTCGGGCACCAGTCGCTGGCAGTACTCCTCGACTGCGGCGACGCCACCGGCGGCCGCCACCAGCCGCTGGAAGGCCGGGGTCCGCAACTTCTTCTCCCGCTGCTCGGGCTTCCCGGCCCGCCAGGCGCGGCACAGCCCGTGCAACTGACCCCCCGGCGTCACGCCAGCCGACGGGGTGCCGGTCACCGACGGCGAGCCAGCAGGCGTCGACCGGCTCGGAGCGGCGGACGGGGTGGCCTCGGGAGCATTGGAGGGTCGCGGCGCGCTGCTCGGCACCGGAGGCGCCGGTTCCGGCGCCGGGTCCAGGTCCAGGCTGGCCGCGGCGAACGCGGCGCCCGCGGTGGCGGTGGCCGCCAGCGCGCCGATCCAGGCCAACGCGCCGGCGGTGAGCCGGCGGCCGCGTGGTCGTGGGCCCGCCGAGGGCTCCGGGGCGGCGGCCCGGGCGGCCCGGAACGCGGCCAGCGCTGCCTCCTCGCCCGCCAGCTCCCCCGGCCGGGCCGGGCCGGCGGCGGCGGCGAGCAGCCGCGCCAGCGGGTCGGTCGCCGACTGCGGGGCGGCGGACGCACGGGACCGCTCGGCCGCATCGAGGTCGAAAGCGACGGCGGTGTCGACGTGCGGGGCCGCGGCGGAGGCCGACGACGTGTCCGGGCCGAAAGGCGCCTCGGGGTCGAGGGCAGCGTCGATGCGGGTGGCGTCGAGCAGCCGCTCGGTCTCGGCACGGCCGGCGTGCCGGTCCGGCCGGTACGGGTTCATCCGGAATCCCCTCACGTCAGCCGTCCGCCTGCTCGGCGTGTGACGTCCGCCGGGATCGGCCGGTCCGTCCGCGAGGTGGCGGGACCACCTCGGCGCCGACCGACGGTGTGACGCCGTCGGCGCCGTGAGCCGGCACGGCAGGCGCGGACCGCGTCATCGGAGCGTCAGGCGTCGACACCCCGCCCTGCGCGTCGGTCGTCCCGGTGGGGACCGCACCGTTGGGCGGCGCCACGGTCACCGTCTGTCGATCCAGCAGGGTGGCTAGCCGCCGCAGCCCACGGTGGGCGGCGGTCCGGACGGCCCCGGCCCGACGCCCCAGCACCCGACCGGCCGACTCAGCGTCCAACCCGATCACGGCCCGCAACAGCACCGCCTCGGCCTCGCGCGGCGGCAGCGTGGCGATCAGTGCCAGGGCCGCCTCGGTGCTGATCGTCTCGCCGGCCCGCTCGGCGGTGTCGACGTCGCCGGCCAACTCGGTGAGCGCCTGCACCGGGACGGGCAGCGACGGTCGCCGACGCAGCCGGCGCAGATGATCCATGGCCCGGTTACGGGCGATGGTGACCGTCCAGGCGCGGAACTCACCGCCGGTGAAGGTGGGCAGGTCGCGGGAGATCTGCAACCACGTCTCCGACGCCACGTCCTCGGCGTCCGCGCCGACGAGGGCGGTCAGGTAGCGCAGCAGACCCGGCTGCAGGCTGCGGTACAGGAAGCGGAAGGCGTCCTCGTCGCCGGCCTGCGCCGCGGTGACCGCCTCGGACAACTCGCCGGTCATCCGCGGCTCACGGATCGTTCGGGACGGCGGCCCGGCCCGACGCGCCATGGCGGCGCTGTCCGCGCGCGCACCGTCGACCGCACCCGCACCGCCCTCCCCCGAATCCGCATCCGCTTCGCGCCCGCGTCCGGGCCGGCCGGGGGCCTCCGCCCCGGCGCGATGGCTCTCGACTCTCGAGGCGGTCGGCCGGGCGGCCCCGAGCCGGGCTAACGCTAGGAGGGGACCATCCGAGCGACAAGTCGGGATCGCGTCACGGAAGAGTGACAATTATCAAGCCGTCCGGACGGCGTGCCGCCGTAACAGCTGGGCACCAGCGGACGCTCCCGGGGCCGGGAGACGGCCCCCGGCGGTGATCCGGCAATCGTACGCCGGGATGTGTCGCCTTTTGTCACGTGCCGTCATCATGCCGTCACAGATCTGGCCGTGTCCACTGAGGTCGGACCGGTCGGACCGGTGGGTACGACCGCCTGGCCGATCAGCCGCAGCGCGCCGTTGGCCGCCACTCTGGGTACGGTAATGCTGTGTTGTCATCGGAGGTCGTGCTCAGCGGGCGGTACCGCCTGGACGAACGTGTCGCCACCGGCGGCATGGGCGACGTCTGGCGTGCCTCGGACCTGGTCCTCGGCCGGCAGGTCGCGGTCAAGGTCCTGCTGCCGGCGCTGGTCTCCGACCCGGACTTCATCGCCCGTTTCCGGGCCGAGGCACGGATCATGGCCGCTCTGCGGCACCCCGGGATCGTGCAGGTGTACGACTGCGGCGAGGACGACCTGCCCGACGGCGGTCGGGCGGACTACCTGGTCATGGAGTTCGTCGAGGGCGAGCCGCTGTCCAAGCGGATCGAGGCGGCGGGTCGGCTCGACGTGGCCGAGACGATGTCGATCGTGGCCCAGGCGGCGCACGCGCTGAGCGCGGCACACCGCGGCGGCATCGTGCACCGCGACGTCAAGCCCAGCAACCTGCTGGTCCAGGAGGACGGCACTGTCGTCCTCGTCGACTTCGGCGTCGCCCGTTCCACAAACGTGACCAGCATCACCAGCACGAACGCGGTGCCCGGCACGGCTCTCTACATGGCGCCCGAGCAGGCCGCCGGTCGTCCGGTCAGCGGCGCCACCGACATCTACGCGCTCGGCGCGGTCGCCTACTGCTGCCTGACCGGCGGTCCACCGTTCACCGGGGACAACCCCCTCCAGGTCGCCGTCCGGCATCTCGACGACGAGCCGCCGGAGCTGCCGCACGAGATCCCCGAGGCGGTCCGCGCCCTGGTGTCGCGGGCCCTCGCCAAGGATCCGCTCGACCGTTTCACCAGCGGCTCGGCCATGGCCGAGGCCGCCCGCACGGCGGTCACCGGCGGCGAGCCGCCGACGGCGATGGCGGCGTCGGTCCCGCTGCGCGAGGCCGGACCGGGCACCCGCACCGACGTGCCGGTCGGCGCGGCGGTGGCGAGCGCGGCGGATGTCGCGCGTCAGCGACGTCGCGGGCCACTTGTCGGCGCGGCAGCCGCCATGCTGGTAGCCCTGATCGGTCTCGGGGCGGCGCTGGGTGCGGCACGCAACACCGGCGACGAGGAGCCGGCGGTCAACCTGCCGACGACCTCCGCGACGCAGGTGCCCAGCCAGCAGGCGGAGCTGCCGGCGGCGAACGAGCAGAGCACCGACGACCCGGAGCGCCCGAACCGGCCGAACGTCCCGGACGCCACCACGTCGGCGTCGGTCACCGCCACGCCGAGCACGCAGCCCTCGCAGTCGTCCAGCCCGCCGTCGGCGACGCCGAACGCGACCACCGCGCCGCCGCCCAGCGACCCGCCGAAGACCGACCCGCCGAAGACCGACCCGCCCCCGACCAGCCCGCCCCCCAGCTCGGAGGCGTCGACCGGTCCGGACGATCCGGTGGGCAACTGACCAGCCGCCTCACCAGCACCGATATCACCAAAACGGACTTACGCCGCCGATAACCACTCTAGGCTCTCCGCAGGTCATTTCCACCATCTGCCGCGGGAGCCCGGGTGAGCGCTGAGAAGCTGGTCGTGATCGGTCAGGGGTACGTCGGGCTGCCGCTGGCCATGCGCGCCGTCGAGGCGGGCCTGGACGTCGTCGGCCTCGACGTCGACGCCGACCGGGTGAAGCGGCTCGCGTCCGGTGAGTCCTTCGTCGAGGACATCCCCACCGACCGGCTGGGCCGGGCGCTGGGCAGCGGTCGGTACCGCCCCAGCACGGAGTACACCGACGCCGAGGGTTTCGACATCTGCGTCATCACCGTGCCCACCCCGCTGCGCGACGGCACCCCGGACCTGAGCTTCGTCGAGCAGGCCGGCGTCGGCATCGGCCCGTACGTGCGGCCGGGTTGCACGGTGATCCTGGAGTCGACCACCTATCCCGGCACGACGGAGGAGCTGCTTCGACCGCTGCTGGAGTCGGCCAGCGGGCTGACCAGCCCCGGCGACTTCCACCTCGGCTACAGCCCCGAGCGGATCGACCCGGGCAACCCGACCTGGCGACTGGAGAACACCCCGAAGGTGGTCTCGGGTGTCGACCCGGCGTCGCTGGCCCAGGTGCAGGGGTTCTACCAGCGCCTGGTGGAGCGCACCGTAGCGGTGGACTCCACCAGGGTCGCCGAGCTGACCAAGCTGATCGAGAACACGTTCCGCCAGGTCAACATCGCGTTGATCAACGAGCTGACGATGCTCTCGCACCACCTGGACATCGACGTCTGGCAGGCGATCGACGCCGCCGAGACCAAGCCGTTCGGGTTCCTGCCGTTCCGGCCCGGCCCCGGCGTCGGCGGGCACTGCCTGCCGATCGACCCGTGCTACCTGTCCTGGCAGGTCAAACGGCGCCTCGGCCGGCAGTTCCGGTTCATCGAGCTGGCCAACGACGTCAACCACGAGATGCCCGAGCACGTCGCCCAGCGGATCATGGCGGGGCTGAACCGGTCCGGTCGGGCGGTAAGCGGCGCCCGGCTGCTGCTGCTGGGGCTCGCGTACAAGAAGAACACCGGAGACATGCGGGACTCCCCCGCCGTCGACGTGGCCCGCCGTCTGCAGGCCCTCGGCGCCGAGGTCCACGCGGTCGAGCCGTACGCCCAGGCCCACCACATTCCCGCCGGGGTCACCATCGTCGGGCTCACCGAGCGGGAGGTGCGGGCCGCGGACGCGGTGGTGGTGGTCACCGACCATGACAGCTTCGACTACGACCTGGTGGTCCGGCACGCCCGCTACGTCTTCGACACCCGCAACCGGTGCGCCGGCGAGATGGTCGAGCGCCTCTAGACCCGGCACCGCTGGCCGGTCCCGCCGCCGGGGAAGACGGCGGGACCGGCCGGCGGATGTCCGCTCGACGCCCGCGAGACGGGGCAGACCGGATCACGTGTCGGCGAGCGCCTCGACGACGGGCCGGGACAACGCCCGGCGGGCCGGGAGCACCGACGCGAGCAGGGCGGCCAGCACGGCCACGCCGAGGATCAACCCGAGCTGGCCCAGCGGCAGCACCACGTGGAAGTCCCCACCGAGACGGTCCAGCAGCGCCATCGCGGAGGCGCTGACGCCGGTGCCGAGACCGACGCCGAGCACCGCGCCGACAAGTGCCATCAGGACCGCCTCCGCCGCCAGCATGGCCCGCATCCGGGCCCGGGTCAGCCCGACCGCCCGCAGCACGGCGTTCTCCCGGGTGCGTTCGACAACCGACAGGCTCAGCGTGTTGGCCACGCCGACCAGCGCGATCACCACGGCCAGGCCGAGCAGCGCGGTGACGAAGGCCAACAGCATGTCCACAGTGCCGGTGAGCATCTTCTTGTACGCGCCCTGGTCCATCAGGTTCACCGTCGGATAGCGGGCCAGGACGGTCTCGATCGCGTCGCGGGCCTCGTCGGCGCTCACGCCGGCGGCGGGGTCGATCTCGGCCAGGAAGCCCCGCTCGCGGGGGAAGAGCACGGCGAAGTCCGCGTCGTCCAGGTCGATGACGTGCCCCTTGGGCGCCGCGCCGGCGACCATGTCCGGCGCGTCGTCGGCGACCACCGCCGCCACCCGGAACGACCGGCCCGCGATGGTGACCGGGGAACCGACCTGCCAGCCGCGCGCCTGCGCCAGCTCCCGGTACACCAGGACCTGCCCCGGCCCGAGTAGCCCGACGTCGCCGGCCAGCACGGCGGTCAGCGTCCGGCCGACCAGCGCCGGGTGGGCGGCGCGGACCTCGATGTCGCCGGTGACGGTGCTGCGCTGCTCGTGCACCACGCCCAACTCGGGGCGCGCGGCCAGCTCACCGGCGAGCGCGGCGGGCAGGTTCTGGCCGATGCCGCTCACCACGAAGTCCGTCCCGATCTCGGCGTCGACGCTGCGTTCGATGCCGTCCTTGGTGCTGCGCGCACCGACCACGAACGCCGACACGAGTCCGATTCCGATCACCAGGGCGGTCGCCGTGGCGGCGATCCGGCGCGGATTGCGCACGGCGTTGGCCACCGCGAGACCCACCGTCATCCCGAACAGCCGCCGAGCCGGCCAGCCGATCGCCCGGACCAGCGCCGGGACGAGCACCGGCCCGAACAGGACGATCCCGAAGAACGCCAACACGCCGCCGACGGCCACGAGCAGCACCTGACCGGCGCTTGCGGCGCCAGCGAGGGCCGCGACGCCGGCACCGAGCACCACCGCGCCGACGATCAGGCGCAGCCGACCGGCGCCCCGACCGGGCTGCACCGCGGCGTCGGTGAGCGCGGCCACCGGGGCGACACTGGTCCCCCGCCAGGCGGGCAGCAGGGCGGACGCCACGGTGAGCGCGGTGCCGAGCAGCAGGCTGGTCAGCACTGTCGAGCCGGCGACGGTCAGCCCACCGGAGAACGGCACGTCCAGCCGGGTCATCAGCAGCCGCATACCGGCCGCGAGAGCGATCCCGAGCAGCACCCCGAGCACGGACGCCACGAAGCCGACCAGCGCCGACTCCAGCAGGGCGGCCCGGAAGACCTGCCCCCGCGTCGCGCCCACCAGGCGCAGCAGGGCGGTGCGCCGGGTGCGTTGCGCCAGCACGATCGCGAAGGTGTTGGCGATCACGAAGCCGGCCACCACCACCGCGACCCCGACGAAGATGAGCAGCAGCATCATGAACTGGTTCAGGTCCCGGACCGCGTCGTCGACGGCCTCGTCGAGGATCTGCTGCCGGCCCTTCACGCTGGCGTCGGCGCCCCCGACGACCGCGCGCAGCCGGTCGGTCAGCACCGTCTCGGACGTTCCCGGTCGCGCCGCCACCATGATCCGGTCATAGCCGCGCGCGCCGCTGACCGCGAGCGCGTCCGGGCCGACCAGGCCGATGAACGGCCCGCCGACGTCGCGGACGCTGCCCGCCACGTCGACGGTACCGACCAGGGTGTACGGACGGGCCGCGCCGCCGGTGCCGCCGACCTGGACCGGGGCGCCGAGGGTGAAGCCCTCCTCGGCCGCGGTGGCCGCGTCGAGCACCACCTCGCCCGCGCGGTCGGGTAGGCGGCCGGACACCACGTCGTACGAGCGCAGAGCAGCCTCGGTGGGGATGCCGGCGAGCACGGCGTAGCCGAGCACCGGCCGGCCGTCGGTGCCGAGAAGCCCCGCGGTGCCGATCAGCTCCCCGGCCGCGGCGGCCACGCCGTCGACGGCGCGGACCCGGTCGGCCAGGCTCGCCGGCAGCGCCCTGTCGCCGCTCGGGTAGACGCCGAGGTCGGTGTGCCGGTCGAAGGTCCCGGCCCGCTCGTACGCGCCGGCGCGCATCCCGTCGACGAAGATCAGCGTGCCGGCGATGAACGCGACGCCGAGCACGACTGCCAGCGCGGAGAGCAGCATGCGCAGCGCCTCGGCGCGCAGCGAGCGCAGGGTCGATCGGATCATGTGCGGGCTCCCGGTGCAGGCGCGGATCGGACGCCTTCGACGCTATGGCCGGGCCGACCCGATCGATCTCCACCTGGACGCTCGAGGTGCGTACGACCGAGGTAGCGCTCGGCCCGCCGGCCGTACGACCCGGGTCGTACGACGGGTCACCGGCCGGGCGTGACCAGACCGCTCTCGTACGCCAGCACGACCGCCTGGACCCGGTCGCGCAGGTGCAGCTTCGCCAGGATGCGCCCGACGTGGGTCTTCACCGTGGCCTCGGCCACGTGCACCTTGGCGGCGATCTCGGCGTTGGACAGGCCCTGCGCGACCAGCAGCAGCACCTCCCGCTCCCGCTCGGTGAGCTGGGCCAGCCGGGGGTCGGCGGTCGGGCCCGCGCCGAGCTGGCCGGCGAAGCGGTCCAGCAGCCGCCGCGTGATCGACGGGGCGACCACCGAGTCGCCTCGCGCCACCACCCGGATGGCGTCCAGCAGTTCCTCCGGCGGGACGTTCTTGAGCAGGAAGCCGCTGGCACCGGCCTGGAGCGCGGCGAACGCGTCCGCCTCGGTGTCGAAGGTGGTCAGCACGAGCACCCGGGGAGGGCCCGACGGCCGGTCGGCGCAGAGCCGGCGGGTCGCCTCCACCCCGTCCATGGTGGGCATCCGGATGTCCATCACCACCACGTCGGCCTCGGTGCGGGACAGCACCCGCAGGGCGTCCGCGCCGTCGATGGCCTCCCCGACCACCTCCAGGTCGGGTTGGGAGCTGAGCACCATCCGGAATCCGGCGCGCACCAGCGCCTGGTCGTCCACGATCACCACCCGGACCGTCATGCCGCGATCACCTCCGCTGAGGGTTCCGACGGTAGCGGTAGCCGGACCTGGACCTGCCAACCCCCGGTCGGCTGGGCGCCGGCGGTGAGGCTGCCGTCGTACACCGCCACCCGCTCGCGCATGCCGAGCAGGCCGTGACCGCCCGACGGCGCCGGGCTGACCACCGGGCGGCCCCGGCCGTCGTCGACGACCCGGACCACGACGGCGTCGGCGGTGTACGCCAGGGTGACGTCGACGGCGGCCCCGACACCTGCGTGTTTGAGCGCGTTGGTCAGCGCCTCCTGCACCACGCGGTAGACGGTCAGTTCCAGGCCCGGAGGCAGGGCCGGCGGCTGACCGCTGGCGGTGTCGTGGATGCGCAGCCCGGCGTCGCGGAAGCGGGCCAGCAGGTCGGGCAGCTCGGCCAGGGCCAGCCGGCGGTGCTCCGGGTCGGCGGCCACCACCGACCCGCCGACGCCGGACGGGCCCGCGTCGCGCAGCACCCCGACCAGCCGGCGCATCTCCTCCAGCGCCGAACGGCCGGTGTCGGCGACCACCTTCACTGCCGTGCGGGCCTGCTCGGGGTCGCGGTCGAGCATGAACCGGGCCCCGTCCGCCTGGACGATCATCACCGCCATGCTGTGCGCCACCACGTCGTGCAACTCGCGGGCGATGCGGGTGCGCTCCTCGGCGACCGCCACCCGGGACTCGGCCTCCCGCTCGCGTTCCAGGGTGGCGGCCCGTTCCTCGAGGCTGAGCACGTACAGGCGGCGGGTCCGTACGTTCAGCGCGACGAGCCAGACCGCGCCGGTGACCAGCGCGTACCACAGCGCGGTCACCCACCAGTCGATGACGCCGGGGGTCTGCGCGGCGGCGAGCAGCACGCCAACGGCGGCGACCGCGCCGGCCAGCACGCCGTCGCGCAGGCGTTCGCCGTACTTCACGACGCTGTAGAGCGCGATGAGAACGGCGACGTCGAAGGCGAGCGGACCCCACTGGGCGATCACCTGGACCAGGGCGAGCGCCGCCACGACGACTGTCACCGCGCCCGGGTGGGTGCGGCGGAACAGCAGCGCCACCGCCATGCCCACGCCGACGCCGGTGGCTGCCCAACCGCCGGGCTGGGCCACCGCCGAGGCGAGGCCGACGAACGCCACCACGGCGGAGACGGCCACGTCGAAGGCGACGCCGCGCAGGGCGCGGCCGAACAGCGTGCGTCTCACGGTCACCCAGCGTACGTGTCGTGGCCGGTGGCGGGCGGCCGGTGGCTGGTCAGCGCGGGGTCAGCTCGCGCAGGCGGGCGATCTCGATGGCCTGCTCGGTGGCGAGGGAGGTGGCCAGCTCGTTGAGGGTCGCATCGACGCCTACCGACAGCAGGTCGGTGGCCATGGTGACGGCGCCCTGGTGGTGGTCGGTCATCATCGCGATGAAGAGGCGGTCGAACTCGACGCCCCGGGCGGCGGTCAGCCGGTTCATCGCCTCGGGTGACTGCATTCCCCGCATGCCGGCGTGGTCGTGGCCGGGCGCCGTCTCGGGCAGCCCGCGGGTGGCGAGCCAGCCGCGCAGGACCTTGATCTCCGGGCCCTGGCCGGCGCGGATGCGGTCGGCGTAGGCGCGGATCCGGGGGTCGGCCGCCCGCTCCTGGGCCAGCGTGCTCATCTCCAGCGCCTGCTGGTGGTGCGGGATCATCATCTGGACGTAGATGGTGTCCAGGCCGTTGTAGCGGGGTGGGCTGTCGTCGCGCAGCTCGTGCGCGGACCGGGCGACCGCCGGCTCACCCGGACGGCCGGGCACGAGCACGGGCGGGGGTGGCGGACCGGTCGGGCTGGCCGTCGGAGACGGTGACGCCGGACCGCGTTCGGCTGCCGGCCGGCCGGGGTCGCCGCCGGCACGGACCGCCAGCACCCCCAGCACCACAACGATGGCCGCCGCTATGACGACGGCCAGTAACCGGCCACGTCGGACAGTCATGTCGCACCCCCCTCAGGTCGAGGTCGCAGCGATCCTATCCATTGACGAGTCGGCGTAGATGTGACCCAGCTCACATCGATGATCTCCGTGGCTCGGTAAGGTACCGACAACGTCATCCCCCCTTTCGAAGGGCGCCGCCGATGATCAAGTTGGCCACCGCACGGCTCCGACAACTCCGCATCGTCAGCCTGGCCGCAACAGGCCTGCTGCTGACCAGCGTCGCCGTGGCGACGCCGAGCAGCGCGCAGGAGGCAGCGCCGGCCGCGGCACCACCGGCCGCCGCCGCCAGCGACATCCCGGGTGTCGACGAGATCCGCAGCAGCCCCAACCTGCGGCAGATCGCCAACCTGCCGAAGCAGGCGCCGTTCGACACGACGGCCGCGCTCAACAGCGACATGGCGTTCCAGGGCAAGTACGCCTTCGCCGGCAACTACAACGGGTTCGTCGTCTACGACATCTCCCGGCCCAGCGCGCCCAAGATCACCGCGCAGGTCAACTGCCCGGGCTCGCAGAACGACATCTCCGTCTACGGCAACCTGCTCTTCGTCTCCACCGACTCGTCACGCAGCGACGACTCGTGCGCGAGCGTGGCGCAGCCGGCGTCGGTGAAGGAGTCGTGGGAGGGCATCAAGGTCTTCGACATCAGCGACAAGGCCAACCCGCGCTACATCAAGTCCGTCGAGACCGCCTGCGGCTCGCACACCCACACGCTGGTGCCGGGCAAGGACCGCAAGAACGTCTACCTGTACGTCTCGTCGTACAGCCCGCGGGCCGAGTTCCCCGACTGCCAGCCGCCGCACGACTCCATCTCCATCATCAAGGTGCCGGTGAAGAAGCCGACCCAGGCGGCAGTCATCTCGACGCCGAACCTCTTCCCGGACGGCGGTTTCCCGGGCAGCGAGACCGGCTCGGCGACCACCGGCTGCCACGACATCACCGCGTACCCGTCGAAGGACATCGCCGCCGGCGCCTGCATGGGTGACGGCGTCCTGCTCGACATCAAGAACCGCGAAGCGCCCCGGGTGATCACCCAGGTCCGCGACACGGTCAACTTCGCCTTCTGGCACTCGGCCACCTTCAACAACGCCGGCACCAAGGTCGTCTTCACCGACGAGCTGGGCGGCGGCGGGGCGGCCACCTGCAACGAGACCGTCGGCCCCAACCGCGGTGCGGACGCCGTCTACGACATCACCGGCCGCGGTGACGCCCGGAAGCTGGAGTTCCGCAGCTACTACAAGATCCCCCGGACGAACGCCGAGACCGAGAACTGCGTGGCGCACAACGGCTCGCTGATCCCGGTGCTCGGGCGGGACATCATGGTGCAGGCGTGGTACCAGGGCGGCATCTCCGTCTGGGACTTCACCGACTCGCGCCACCCCAAGGAGATCGCGTACTGGGAGCGGGGCCCGCTGTCCGACACCCAGGCCATCACGGGCGGCGCCTGGTCGACGTACTACTACAACGGCAACATCTACTCCAACGACATCCAGAAGGGCCTGGACGTCCTGGAGCTGAACGACTGGCGGACCTGGACGGCCAACCTGACCCGGTTCCCGGAGCTGAACGTGCAGACCCAGCCCGGTTACCTGAGCTGGTAGCACGCACCGCGTGACCCGGGCCCGGCCTCCTTCTCGAAGGGGCCGGGCCCGGCCATGTCACGACGTGGATCAGGCCCGGTCCGGCGGGCCGGCGCCTCGGTCGAGGGCAGCCCGGTGGGGCCCGTCACCTGGGCGGGGGTGGCCGGGCCGCTCCGGCGGGTGATGTGCCAACGTGCTCAGCTGTGAAGTCTGCCGCCGGCACGCCGCCGGCCCCGCCCGAGCCGACCGTGCGCTGGCGTCCCCACCCGCTCGACGTGGTGGCGGTCGTCCTCGCGGTGGCCGGTGCGGCCTGCGCGCTGAGCGGGCTGCTGCCCCGCGCCGAGACGACAGCGACCCTGCACCGCATCCTGCCGCTGCTGCTCTTCCTCGGCACCGTGATCGTGCTGGCCGAGCTGACCGCCGTGGCGGGGGTCTTCGACGTGCTGGCCAGCCGGCTGGCCATCGCCTCCCGGGGCCGCTGGGCGGCGCTGTTCCTGCTCTGCGGCGGCCTCGCCACGGTGACCACGCTCGTGCTCAACCTCGACACCACAGCCGTGCTGCTCACGCCGGTGCTGCTCGCGCTGGCCCGCGGCCTGCGCGTCCCGGCCGGGCCGCTCGCGGTCACCACGGTCTGGCTGGCGAACACCGCGAGCCTGCTGCTGCCGGTGTCCAACCTGACGAACCTGCTGGCCGCCGACCGGGTCGGCCTCACGCCACTGGCGTACGCCGAGCGGATGGCGCTGCCGCAGCTCGCCGCCGTGGCGGTCACGATGGTGCTGCTCTGGTACGGCTGGTGGCGGCGTGAACGGCCGGCCGGTGGTCGCTTCGTACCGCCGGCCCGGCACGTGCCGCCCGATGCGGTGCTGCACCGCACCGCGCTCGCCGGTTGCCTGCTCTTCGTCGCCGGCATCCTCGCCGGGGTGGAGATCGGGATCGCCTCCAGCGTCGCGCTCGCGCTGGTGCTGGTGGGCTTCGTGATCCGCTCCCCGGCGACACTGCGCCCCGCGTTGGTGCCCGTACGCCTGCTGCTCTTCGTCGTCGGCCTGTTCCTGGTGGTGCAGACCCTCGGCCGGCACGGGCTGGACGACCTGGTGGCCGGCCTGGTCGGGGCCGACGGCGGGGCGGCCGGCGCGCTGCGTGCCGGCGGCACCGGGGCGCTCCTGGCCAACGCGGTGAACAACCTACCGGCCTACCTGGCCGGCGAGTCGGTGCTGCCGACGGCCGACCACACCCGCCTGCTGGCCCTGCTGATCGGCACGAACGTCGGCCCGCTGGCCGCGCCGTGGGCGTCGCTGGCCACCCTGCTGTGGTTCGAACGGTGCCGGGCTGCCGGTGTGACGGTGCCGGTGAAGCGGTTCGTGCTGACCAGCACCCTGCTCGCCGTCGTCGGCACGCTCGCGGCGGTCGGCGCGCTGCTGCTGGTCAGCTGAGGGCCGTCACCCGGCGGCCCGCTCCACCACGAACATGAAGCAGCCGTAGACCACGTTGCGGCTGTGCAGCTGGTGCACCTGCGGGTCGGCGAACAGCTCCGCGATCACCGCCTCCGGGTCCGTGCCGTCGTGCAGCCTGCCGCCGCAGATCCGTCCCTGCCGGTCGTACGCCCGCAGGACCTGGGGACGTCCCCGCCGGCCGGCGGGTGGCCGCCGCGGTGGTCCGGGCCGGGGCAGGCGGAGGCGTGCGCGAAGACCGGCCCGATCTCCCGGTACGCGACGGCGGCGATCGGCGGGGCGTAGCCGAAGAGCAGCAGCGCCTCCCCGGCCTCGGCGTCGCGCAGGCAACAGCGCAGCGGCTCCCCGCCGTCGGCCGGGCGCCCTTCGACGCGATGGCCCGCGGCGTCGCGGCCGGTCCGACGGACGAGGTCCAGCGCCGCGGCCGGCACGGCGTGGACGCGGAAGGTGGCGGTGATCGTCATGCGTCCAGCCTGCCCCGGCCAGGGTGCGGGTGCTGGCGGCGATCGGACCTGGCGCTGGGACCAGCCGCCGACGCGCTCGGCGCGACGGCGAAAGCGACAGTCAGGCGCGGTCGACGGCGAGCTGAAGCTCGGTGACGCCCTGCTCCGGGGAGTCCTGACAATATTCCAGGTACACCTCACGGGCGAATCCGACGGTGCGGTAGCCGTTCTCCTCGATCCACCGGGCGAGCACCTGGATGCTCTGCTCGACGTCGTCCATGGCGCCGTGGTGGACGATCGTCGCGGCCGTGCCCACCGCGGGCAGATCACGTACCGCCAGGTCGGACCGTGCCATCACGCCGGCGCCGACGGTCACCCCGGCGTGCACGACGACAGCGTCGCCGTCGTCATCGCCGGCGGGTTCGTACCAGGCGATGGCCGGGCCGGTCGGCGTGATCCCGGCCTCGGCCAGCCGGCGGAACAGCTCCGGGTACAGCGGTTGGATCACCGGACCGATGTCCTGGGTCTCGTAGCTGGGCGCGACAGCGGTCAGCTCCGCGACGCGCACCGGCGGGATCTGCGTGAGTACGACGTCCTGGGCGGTCATCCGACCCTCCGATTCGATCATGCGGAGCCTCGCCTCGACGGCCGTGAGCCGCGCGGTGTCGGCGGCCAGTTGCGCCGTCAGCTGGCTGCGGCGCAACCGCAGCATGCCGCGCAGCTCGGCGGTGTCGACGGCGTCGTCCAGGATCGCCCGCACCTGTTCCAGGGTGAGACCCAGGTCCTTGAGGGCGAGCACCCGGTTGAGCCGGCGCAGCTGGTCCGCCCGGTAGGAGCGGTAGCCGGTGTGCGCGTCGACGCTGGCCGGGCGGAGCAGGCCGATGCTGTCGTAGTGGCGCAGCATCCGCACCGACACGCGGCCGAGGCGGGCGAAGTCTCCGATGCTGAACATGGTCCCCTCACGCTCGTCCCTGACACGGTGTCAGAGTCAAGCGTCGGGTGGGTGCTCAGCCGACGGGTGAGCGGCGGGGCGGGCGGGGCCCGACCAGCCGACGGACCATCGGCGCGGCGTTCCACCTCGCCGCCCCGACCAGGTCGCGGGCGTGTTCCAGGACTGTGTAGTCGGGCCGGTTCATCCCGTCGGCGATGGCCCGGTCCAGGTCGTTGCCACAGCGGCTGAGCACCGTGTCGAAGTCACGGCGGACCGGTTCCAGCAGGTCGTAGCCGAACGTCCGGTGCATCCGCGCGAACAGCGGCTTGTAGAGCCGGACCCGCTCGTGCAGCCCCGAGGAGTACGACATGGGGTTCTTCGGCCGCCGCAGGACGTACTCGGGCAGCACGTCGGCGAACGCCCGACGCACGATCCACTTCTCCTGGCCGTCGCGCACCTTCAGATCCATCGGCAGACGCATCGCCAACTCCACCACGCTGAGGTCGAGGAACGGCACCCGCGCCTCCACCCCGTGCCCCATGGCGGTCCGGTCGACCCGCTGCAACTCGGTACGGCACAGGTTGCGGATGCGGTGCAGGAACAGCCGACGCGACGCGATCGGGTCGACCTGGCGGTACATGGGGTACCCGCCGAACAGCTCGTCGGAGCCGTCGCCGGTGAGTACCACCTTCACGCCGAGGTCCCGCAGCCGCCGGAAGATCGGCACCGAGACGACGGCGTTGATGATGTCGCCGTACTCGGTCAGCTCGGAGATCCGGATGGCCTCGCGGACGTCGGCCAGCCGGATGTCGCGCGGGCGCAGTTCGACGACCACGTGCGGCACGTCGAGGTCGGCGGCGAGCCGCCGGGCGTACGCCACGTCGGGGCTGTCCGGCACGCCGACAGTCACCGCCACGCAGTCCGGGTGGATGTCGCGTACCTGCCGCAGCGTCAACGAGCTGTCCAGCCCGCCGGAGAGCACCACCCCGACGGTCAGGTCGGTCTCCACCCGCATCCGGATGGCGTCGGTCAGGGCGGCCCGGACGAGCAGGGTGGCCTCGTCCGGGTCGTCGATGACCGGCAGACCCTCGCCGATGGTGAGCAGGTCGACGTACGGGCGCAGCCGCACGGGCCCGTCCGGCGCCGCCCAGCCGTGGTGTCCGGGCGGCACCTCGGCGACCGGGGCGTGGTGCCCGACGAGCGCCTTCACCTCGGAGGCGAGGTGCAGGCAGCCGGGGCGCCGGGACCAGTACAGCGGTTTCACCCCGAGCGGGTCGCGGGCCAGGTACGCCCGGCCGCTGGCGCGTTCGACGACCGCGAAGGCGTACTCGCCGCGCAGCCGGGTCACCGCCGCCTCGCCCCACTGTTGGAACGCGGCCAGCAGCACCTCGGTGTCGCTGTCGGTGCGGAACACCTGTCCGAGCCGGGTGAGCTGCGCGCGCAGCTCCCGGTGGTTGAAGATCTCGCCGTTGAAGCAGAGCAGCCAACGTTCGTCGGTCGACGTCCAGGGCTGTACGGCCCGGTCGCGGTCGACGACGCGCAGCCGGCGGGTGCCGGCGAGCAGTCCGCGCTCCGAGCGGGTCTCGGTGACCTCGCCGCGTGGGGCGAGGACGGCGAGCATCCGCCGGAAGGTCGCGGGGTCGGCCTCGGGGCCGAGGCTCAACGCGATGCCGCACATGGGCTCAGACCCCCATCTCGGCCTCGTACGCCCGGCGCAGACGACGCCGGGCGGAGGGCGCGAGGCACAGGTGCCAGGCCTGCCCCTCGTCGATGACGTTCAGCTCGCCGGCGTCCTGGCGGGCCAACAGCAGCTCCGCGAGGGTGTCGCGGGCGCCGAACCGCTCGAACCAGGCCAGCTCGACGTCGGCCGAGTAGCCGAGGCAGTGCCCGCTGGGCAGCATGGCGGCGTAGCCCAGGCGGCGCAGCCGGTACTGGTGCTCGGTGCTGCGCACGAGGCTGGTCACCCACAGCGGCGGGGTGGCCGGTGGCGCGGCGGCGGCGAACTCCCGGCCGAGTTCGTTGAGCAGGGCCACCACCTCCCGGCGGGCACGCCGGAACAGCAGTCCGGCGGTGTGCGGGCTCGCGTGGGGCCGCAGTCGCCGGCGCAGTCCGCGCGCGGCGCGGCCCAGGACGGTGGCGGGTTGCTCCTGGTACCGGAAGCGCAGCAGGTCCCGGCGGCGCAGCCATTCCAGGTCGACGAGGTCGGCGCTGCCGTTGACCTGGTCGTCGGTGACGAAGATCGGGGCGTCCTGCCACCACAGCACGTCGATGCGCGAGAGCAGGTAGATCCGGACCAGCGCGGTGAGGTCCCGCGCCGAGGTGCGTTCGTTCGGCTGGTAGCGGGCCATCTCCAGCAGCAACGTCTCGCGCGCGCCGAGCAGACCCTGCGGGGTGGCGTCGAGCACGGCCGCCAGGGCCGGCTCGCGCAGTCGCTCGTCGATGAGCACCTGACGGGCGCGGGTGCTGGTGGCGTCGGCCAGGGCGCCCACCTCGACCAGCAGGTCGGCCACGGCAGCACGGTAGGCGGCGAGGTCGGGCGCGGCGGTGGGCAGCCGGTGGGCGGCGGCGCCGGGTGGCCGGCGGCGGGCGGGGGCGGTGGGCGACGCGGGCGGTCCGGGCTGCTGCCCCGGACTACGGCTGGGCACTCGCATGACGGGGTCCCTTCTCCGGTCACGGCGCGGGATGAATCGCCCTGAAACACACCGTAATCGTCCGGACCAGGCAGCTACCGAACAATCCTCCGATCTACCCCCGAACGGACGCGACCACCACCGGCAGGCGGGCGGGGACCCTCAGTCGCCGTCCGCCGGAACCAGGTCCTGCACCTCGGCGTACGACGGCAGTCCCGCCGCGCTGCCCCCTTCAGCGCGGATGGCGTCGGCAGCGGCGACCGCAGCCCCGAGCGCGGCCCGGAACAGCAGGGAGCCGGTGCTGAGCCGGGCCACCCCGGCCCGACCAAGCTCGGTCAGCCCAGGGCCGCCCGGCTGGTACAGCGCGTTCACCGGCGCGTCGAGCCGCTCGGTGAGCAGGCGCAGCGTCGCCACGTCGACGGCGCCGGGCACGAAGATGCCGTCCGCGCCGGCCGCCCGGTAGGCGTGGGCGCGGCGCAGGGCCTGCGGCAGCGGGTCGGGCACGTTCAGCCACCACGTGTCGGTGCGCGCGTTCACGAACAGGTCCGGCACCGCCGCCTTGACCGCCGCAATCTTCTCCGCGACGCACTCGGGGTCGGCGAGGGTGCCGTCACAGCGCCCGTCCTCCAGGTTGATCCCGACCACACCGAGGCCGGCCAACTCCGCCACGTACCCGGCGACCTGGGCCGGGTCGTCGCTGAACCCGGCCTCCACGTCGACGGTGAGCAGCACCGGCAACCGGGCCAGCCGGCGGGCCAGGGCCAGGGTCTCGGAGGCGGTGGCCGCCGCGCCGTCGGGAAGGCCCGCGGTCGCGGCGACCCCGAGGCTCGTGGTGCCGACCGCCGGATGGCCGCGCGCGGCGAGCGCCGCCGCCGAGGCGTGGTCCCAGGCGTTGGGCAACAACAGGGGACGGCCGGTGTGGTGCAGGGCATGGAACGCAGCACGGCGCTCGATCATCGGACGCTCACCTCGACTGTGGTCGGGACGTGCAGGGTCGGGTGCGGCTCGTGGCGCAGCGGAGTCGGGGTGCGCCGGCAGCGTTTACGCAGCACGTCGAGCACCCCGCCGGCCAGCGCGAGAGCATGCCGGTCACCGGGGCAGCCGCGCTCTCCCGCGCCGAAGGTGAGCAGACCGGCGCCCGGTCGGCCGGGGCGGAACGCCGCCGGCTCGCCGAACGCCCGCGGGTCACGGTTGGCCGCGTCGAAGCGCAGCAGCACCGCGCTGCCGGCGGGCAGGTCCCGTCCGCCCAGTCGTACCGCGTCGACGGTGACCCGTCGGGTGGCCCGGACCGGCGGGTCCAGGCGCAGCACCTCGGCCAGCAGGTCGGCGGTCGCCGCCGTGGTCGCGACGGCCGGGTTCAGCAGGTGGTGGGCGGCGGCGCCGATCAGGCCGGCGGTCGCGTCGCACGCCTGGACCAGCAGACCGATCAGGTTGGCCCGCACCTCCGGCGGGGCCGGCGGGCAGAGCGCCAGCAGCGCCGCCACCGCCCGGTCGGCCCGCGCGGCCAGCGCCGGGTCGACCCCCGGGTGGTACGCCGCGGCGACGACCGCGACCGCCGTCCCGGCGGCTGCCGGATCGACGAGACCGAGTTGGCCGGCCAGGACCCGCAGTGGCACCGGCCGGGCCAGGTCACGCATCACGTCCAGGTGGCCGTCGGCCCGGTCGAGCACTGCGACGGTCAGCCGGGCCGCCTCGTTTTGCAGCTCGTCCGGGTCCAGCCCGGCCAGCGCGGTCACCCCGATCGCGCGGCGCTCGGCGTGCCGTCGGGGCGGGCTGAACCTGCTCACCGAGGCGCGCAGCCAGGCGAGCGTGCCGGGCGGACCGCTGTCGACGGCGGGCACCCGCAACGCCGGGTCGGTCAGCGCCGCCCGGACGTCGGCGTGCCGGGTCACGCACCACCCGCCGCCCGGCTCGAAGGTGGGCGGGCCGCACGCCGGCGTTCCCGCGGCGGGCGCGATGTCCGGCCAGATGTCGATCACCGCTCGACCGTAGGACCCGAACCGTTCGCTCCCCACCGAACAGTTCCGCGCCGCACACCACAAGATCGTGCTCGATCGGCGGGCGGCGGGCGGCGGGCGGCGGGCGGCGGGTCAGGCTCGGCCGCTGGACGGTGCCGCGGGCGTGTCGCGGATGAGGATGTGCTCGGGTACGCCCAGGCTCCCGGCCAGGGCGGCGCGGCCGATCGGGGTGAGGCGTACCGCCCGCCCGGTGCCCTGGGTGATCCAGCCCAGCTCGGCGAAGCGGCGGCGCAGTGCCGCGCCGAGCGCTCCGGCGAGGTGCGGCCGGCGTTCGGTCCAGTCCAGGCAGTCGCGGACCACCGGTCGGCGGGCGGCGCGCAGCACGTCCACGGGTACGCCCAACCCGGCCGCCCAGGCCCACCCGTCGGGCGTCAGCGCCAACCCACTGGATCGGTCCAGCCGGCCGTCGGCAAGCAGCGCGTCGTACAGCAGGACGCCCAGCCGCCCGGCGAGGTGGTCGTAGCAGGTCCGGGCGTACGCCAGGGCGGCGCTGGCACCCGCCGCGCGCAGTGACGTGGTCGGCGCGGGAGGGGCTGGCGCGTGTCCGGCGAGGTCCTCGATCAGCTGGGCCACCGACGGTCCGGCCAGGCGCAGGTAACGGTGCCGGCCCTGCCGCTCCTCGACCAGCAGCCCACCCCGGACCAGCCGGGTGAGGTGCTCACTGGCCGTGGACGGGGCGACCCCGGCACGTCGGGCCAACTCGCCGGCGGTCCAGGCCCGCCCGTCGAGCAGCGCCAGGCAGATGCCGGCCCGGGTGCCGTCGGCCAGCAGGGCGGCCAACTCGGCCATCCCCCCGCCGCCGACGCCACCACTCATGGCCCCATCATCGCCGATCACCGGGTGTACCGATCGGACAGGCCTGGTCGAGAAGTGCCGGTCGCCGCCCGCGTCAGCAGCGGGCCGACCCTTTACAACGTTGTATCCATCGTTGTAGAAACGAGGCACACAGCGACCCTTGTCGACACTCCCCCACACCAGAGGCAGGCCCCATGCGAAACCTCCGCCGGGGCGGCGCGCTCGCCGCCGCGTTCGGTCTGATCCTGGCCGCCACCGCTTCCGCTTCCGCCGCCGCCTCCGCTGCGGCGACCGCCCCCGACCGCCCGTCGGGCTATCGCAACCCGGTCTCCGCCGACATCGGCGACACCTTCGCCGACCCGGTCGTCGTGCGCGGCGACGACGGTTTCTGGTACGCCTACGGCACCACCGACCCGCTGCGCGAGGGCGAGGGCGCGTTCCACCGGGTGCCCACCGCCCGCTCGGCCGACCTGGTCGACTGGACGTCCGTCGGTGACGCGTTCGGCCCCGACCAGCGCCCGCCCTACGCGGCGCCCGGCGCGGCGTACTGGGCCCCGGACGTCCGCCGGCTCGGCGACCGGTGGGTGATGTACGTGACGGTCACCGACACCACAGTCTCCGCCGAGGGCAGTGACTACGCGATCGGGGCGGCCACCGCCCCCAGCCCCGCCGGGCCGTGGACGTTCGCCGACCAGCCGGTCGTCGCCCCGCGCCCCGGCGGCGGTGGCGGCTGGCTGTGGACCATCGACCCGAGCCAGTTCACCGACGTCGACGGTCGTAGTTACCTCTACTACGGCAGCTACTACGGCGGCATCTCGGTCACCGAACTCAGCCCGGACGGCCTGCGCGCGGTCGGCGCCCCGACGCCGGTGGCCATCGACAACAAGTTCGAGGGCAGCTACGTGCTGCGCCACGACGACTGGTACTACCTGTTCGCGTCCACCGCGAACTGCTGCGCCGGCCCGGCCACCGGCTACTCCGTCCAGGTCGGACGCGCCCGCAGCCCACGCGGCCCGTTCACCGACCGCGACGGCGTCGCGCTGACCGCGTCCCGGGCCGGTGGCACACCGGTGCTCACCCAGAACGGCAACCGCTGGATCGGCACCGGGCACAACGGGTTCCTCACCGACCTGTCCGGTCAGGACTGGATCGTCTACCACGCCATCGACCGGGCCGACCCGTACCTCGACGAGCCGTTCGGCATCAACGAGCGCCCCATGCTCCTCGACCGGCTGGACTGGATCGACGGCTGGCCGACGGTCAACGCCGGCGCGGGCCCGTCCGAGGGCACCCGACCCGCGCCGGTCACCACCGGCCGCGTCGACGAACGCTTCGACACCGCGAGCCTCGCCGGTTGGCAGCGCGCCGGCCAGTGGCGGGTCACCGACGGCCGGCTCAGCGGCAGCGGCGCGCTCACCAGCCGTACCACAGTGGGCGGGGACGTGCGCGCGGAGGCCGACCTGCGAGTCACCGGCGCGAGCAGCGCCGGGGTCACCCTCGGCGACCGGGTCGAGGTCCGGGTGGACGCCGCCGCCGGCCGCCTGGTCGCCCGCGACGGCCGCCGCCAGGCCAGCACGCCGCTGCCCGCCGGGCTCGACGTGGGCGATCGGCACAACCTGGCCATCGAGGTACGCGGACAGCAGCTCGTCGCCGAGTTGAGCCCCGCCCGTCTCGGTGACCAGCTCGCCGTGGTGTCCCTGCGGCTGGACCGCCCGGTCGCCGGCCGACCCGGGCTGACGGCCACCGGCGGCACCGCCGAGTTCGACAACGTCAGCGTGGCGCGGCTGTACCAGCCGGCCAGGCGGGCCGTGCCCGAGCCCCGGGTCGGTGCGCCGCTGCCGGCGTACTCCGACGAGTTCAACGGCGGGCTCGACGGCGACTGGCGGTGGGTACGCGCGGACCCGGCGGCCACCGTCGCCGACGGGGCGCTGCGCTGGCCCGTGCAGGCCGCCGACCTGACCGGCACCGGCAACACGGCAGGCGTGCTGCTGCGCGACGCCCCGAGGGGCGACTACGTCGTCGAGACGACTGTGACGCTGGACCTGGGCGAGGAGACGGTCCGCAACTACCAGCAGGCCGGCCTGGTCGCCTACGTGGACGACGACCGGTTCGCCCGGCTGACCCAGGTGGCGATCTGGAACACCCGCCAGGTCGAGTACGGCTACGAGCTGCCCTTCGCCGGCCAGCCGGTGTACGGCGGCAGCATCGTCGGCACCCCCGCCGCCACCACCTGGCTGCGGTTGGCGCACCACGTCGACCGCGCCACCGGGGAGCACGAGTTCCGGGCCGGGTCCAGCCGCGACGGGCGTATCTGGACCTGGGGTGCGGTGTGGACGTTCCCCGCCGACACGACTCCCCGGATCGGGCTGGTCGCGCACGGCGGCGCCGAGCCGGCCGTCACCGCGCGGTTCGACTACCTGCGCTTCTACCGCTGACGCGTCGCCCCTGGTCGGCACTACGCGGCGATCGGTGGCAGTTCAGCAGGACGACACTCGGCGTATCGCACTGCTGAGCTGCCACCGACCGCGCTCATCCGAGCGATGTCACCGTCCGGTCCGTACCGTCGTAGCTGCGGGCGGCCACGAACGTTCCCGCCGGCCGTTGCCCACCGGTCACGGCGCGGGCCATCCGCAGGTCCGCGTCGCGGAACCGCAGCGCCAGACTCAGGTGCGGCACCCACGCCCCCGGGGCGTGCCAGGGGCGGTGCCCGTCGGCCCGGTCGAGGACGTCCCAGACGGCGGCGTGCAGCGCGGTCAACGCCGTCGTGGGCCGCACGAGCCAGACCAGCGGGGCGCTGCCGTCGAGGACGACGACCCGGTCGAGCGTCACCGGCACCGGCAGCGCGGCGTCGAACAACTCGGCCAGGCGGTGCTCGACACCGGACGGGAACCCGTCCACGGCCGCCATGGTCAGATGCGGCCGGTTCGTCGGATGGATGTTGCGGGCCAGACTCGGCAACCCGGCGGCCGCCAACCGACCCCAGGCCGTCCGGATCGCGACGTCCAACCCGGGCGAGCAGACCAGTTCCACCGTACGCACGCAGACACGCTAGCCCGAACGCGGTGACCCGAGTGCCGGCCCTGCGGGACGGGCCCGTTGATCAACGCCCTCCCCCGGGATGGGCGCGGGTCAGAGCCAGCCGTTGTCCCTGGCGGCCCGCACCGCCTCGGCCCGGTCGGTCGCGCCGAGCTTCTGCACGGCCGCGGAGAGGTGGTTGCGCACGGTGCCGGTGGACAGGTGCACCCGACGGGCGATCACCGCGACCGGTGCGCCGAACTCGGCCAGCCGCAGCGTCTCCAACTCCCGTGGCGTCAGCGGGCACGCCGGCAGGGTCAGCGCGTCGGCGGCGAGGGACGGGTCGACGTACCGGCCGCCGGCGTGCACCCGGCGGATCACGTCGGCCAACGCGCCGCCGGGCGAGCCCTTGGGCACGAAACCCCGCGCCCCGGCGGTCAGCGCCTGGCGCAGGTGCCCCGGCCGGCCGTGCCCGGTCAACACGACCACCGCGCACTCGGGACGCGCCCGGGCCAGCTCCGCGGCGACGG
The DNA here is from genome assembly GCF_049841615.1 of Micromonospora sp. DT63. NCBI lineage: Bacteria > Bacillati > Actinomycetota > Actinomycetes > Micromonosporales > Micromonosporaceae > Micromonospora > Micromonospora sp. DT63. The sequence goes on from NZ_JBNCKQ010000001.1 coordinate 513,383, forward strand.
CGATGCCGTCCAGGCCGGGCATCTCCAGGTCCACGACTGCCACGTCCGGGCGGTGCGCGAGCGTCGCGGTGACCGCCGTCGGCCCGTCGGCGGCCTGGGCCACCACCTCGATGTCCGGTTCGAGGCCGAGCAGCGCGGCGACCGCGACCCGGATGAGGTCCTCGTCGTCGGCCAGCAGGACGCGGATCACGACGGCACCGGCACGGTGGCCTCGATGGTGAACACCGCGTCCTGCCGACGTACCCGCAGCTCTCCCCCGGCCGCGGCGAGCCGGTCGGCCAGACCCCGCAGGCCGTGGCTGTGCGCGTCCGGGCCGCTCTCGTCGGCCCCGTCGTTGGTGACGGTCATCCTGGCCACGTTCTCCTTTCGGTCGATGCGGATCCGGCACCAGTCGGCGCGGCTGTGCCGCAGCACGTTGGTGCCCGCCTCGCGCAACACCGCCGCCAGCTCGGTAGCGGCCGGCTGCGGCAGGTCGACGGGGAGCGACGGCACCGTGCAGCGCACCCCGCAGGACCGGAGCACCTCCGCCACGGCCTGCAACTGCTCACCGAGATCGACCGCGCGGTAGCCGTGCACGCTCTCGCGGACCTCGGTGAGCGCGGACGCGGCGAGCCGCTGCACCTCGGCGGCCTCCCGGCCGGCCCGCGCCGGGTCGACCGGGGCGAGCCGCGCGGCCAGTTCGGCCTTCAACGCAATCACGGTGAGGCTGTGCCCCAGCAGGTCGTGCACGTCGCGGGCGAAGCGCAGCCGCTCCTCGGCGGCGACCAGCCGGGCCTGGGCGGCCTGACCCTGGCGGGCCTCCACCAGCAGGTCCCAGAACCAGACCTGGAACCAGTTCACCGCGGCCACGGCCACGCCGATCCCGCCCGTCACGGCCAGGGACCGCCCGACCGGGCCGCCGGTCCACCAGGCCACCGCCGCCGACACCCCGAGGGTGCCGGCGGTGACCGCCAGCGCGCCGGGGAGACGGACCACCAGCGGGGCCATCCCGACCAGGGCAGCGCCGATCCAGGCCCAGGTGGGCCAGACCCCGGCCGCGACCGGGGCCACCAGCGGCACGGTCAGCGCCGCCATGACGGCCAGCGCGAGCTGGGCGCGGCGTCGCCACCGCTGGGCGAGCCAGGGGGTGACCGCCGCGTACAGCACAGCGGTCTGGGTGGCCGCGAAGGCGAGGATCCCGACCGCGCCGAGTGCGACGCGGCCGGCGTGCGGCTCCCGGGTCAGGCCGACCGCGGGCAGCAGCACGGTCGCCCACACACCGCCGGCCAGCGACAGCAACGTGACCAGCCGGGCCCGGCGCAGCCGGCGATCCGCCCGGGGCGTCGACACCTCGCTCGTCACGCGTCGATCGTAGGACCGCCCCGCGCCCGGTCCACCCGTGCGAGTTGTCACGGTCGGACCGCGCGCTTCGCACGGATTTCCCGTGATGGACGAACCTGCCCACCGCCCCGGACCGCCGGCAGGGTCAACGCCATGGAGAAGACACGGATGTACGCGGACCACGCTCCCTCCGTACCGCAGCCCGGATCGCTGCCGGGCGACTGCCCGGCACCCGCCGACGCGACGCCCTCGGACGCGGCGGCGGTCGGCGGCACACGACGGCTGCTGTGGCATCTCGGCGAGATGGCACTGGCGATGATCGCCGGGATGGTGTTGCTCGGCCCGCTGTGGGGCGCGGCCGGGGGCGCGTCGGGGGTCGCCGGGACGCTCGACCGCCCCGAGGTGGCGGCGCTGGTGATGGCCACCAACATGAGCGTCGGGATGACGGTGTGGATGCGCTACCGGGCGCACCACTGGCGTGGGATCGGCGAGATGGTCGCCGCGATGTACGTCCCGTTCCTGCTGCTGCTCCTGCCGTTCTGGGCCGGCCTGCTGGACGGCGACGCGCTGATGGTCGGCGGGCACCTGCTGATGGTGCCGGCCATGGTGCTGGTGGCGGTGCGACACCGGCACGAGACACCGGCGGCGGTACGCCGGCACCCGGCGGCGCTGGCGCTGGCCCGCCGCTGGCCGACCGGGCTGGCGCTGCTGGTGACCGTGGACATGTGGGTCGACCCGACGGTGCTCAGCCCGTGGACGTTGCTGGTGCTGCCCGGCGGGTACCTGCTGATCGGTGTGGTGCGGCGCACGCTGCGCGGGCCGGGCGTGCTCGCCAGCCAGCTGGCCGGTCTGGCCGTCTGGGTCGCCCTGATGGTGATCGCGATCCTGGCCGGTGGGCGGACGGCCGCGTGGCTGGTGGCGTTCGGTTGGCTGGCGCACGCCGGCTGGGACGTGGTGCACCACCGCAGCGGCCGGGTGGTGCCCCACGGCTACGCGGAGTTCTGCGGGGTCCTGGACACGGCACTGGCCGGCATCATGATCCTCGCGATCCTCACCACCGATGCCTGACACGCCCACGCCGCTCGTGATCCACACAAGTTCGGGGAAAGTGCTGCTTCGGGCGTCGCGGAGGCAGCACTTTCCCCGAAGTTGCGTGGATCTTGAGGGGCGCAGGCGCTCTTGTGCCGGTCGGCTCAGCGCCCGCTGAGTCGTGATGAAAGGCTTGACCCCATGAGTTCCGCACCTGCACAGCACGACGCACCGACCGACACCACCCCCGCCGGCGCCGACGAGGTGAACGCGTTCACGGAGTTGGGGCTCCGCGCCGAACTGCTGGGCGCGCTGTCCGCCCTCGGCTACGAGGAGCCGACCCCCATCCAGCGCGAGGCCATCCCGCCCCTGCTCGACGGTCGGGACCTGCTCGGTCAGGCCGCCACCGGCACCGGCAAGACGGCTGCGTTCGCGCTGCCGCTGCTGCACCGGATGGAGGCGCATCGCGACGGCGGGGACCCGGTGGCGCTGGTGCTGGTGCCGACGCGGGAGCTGGCGGTGCAGGTGTCCGAGGCGTTCCACCGCTACGGCAAGGACCTGGGTGCGCGGGTGCTGCCGATCTACGGCGGGCAGCCGATCGGGCGGCAGCTGCGGGCACTGGACAGCGGCGTCGATGTGGTCGTGGCCACCCCGGGTCGGGCCCTCGACCACATCGCTCGCGGCACCCTGCGCCTCGGTGGCCTGGCCACGGTGGTGCTCGACGAGGCCGACGAGATGCTCGACATGGGCTTCGCCGAGGACATCGAGGCGATCCTGGAGCACGCTCCGGCGCAGCGCCAGACGGTGCTGTTCTCGGCCACCATGCCGTCCCGGATCGACGGGATGGCCCGCCAGCACCTGCGCGAGCCGGTCCGCATCGAGATCGGCCGGGAACCGACGGTGGCCGGCGAGGCGCCCCGGGTGCGCCAGAGCGCGTACATCGTGACACGGGCGCACAAGCCGGCCGCGCTGGGCCGGGTCCTGGACGTGGAGTCGCCCACGGCGGCGATCGTGTTCTGCCGCAGCCGCGAGGAGGTGGACCGGCTGACCGAGACGATGAACGGCCGGGGCTACCGCTCCGAGGCGCTGCACGGCGGGATGAGCCAGGAGCAGCGCGACCGGGTGATGGGCCGGCTGCGGGCCGGCACCGCCGACCTGCTGGTCGCCACCGACGTGGCCGCGCGTGGGCTGGACGTCGAGCAGCTCACCCACGTGGTCAACTACGACGTGCCGTCGGCGCCGGAGTCGTACGTGCACCGGATCGGCCGGGTGGGCCGGGCCGGTCGGGAGGGCGTGGCGATCACCCTCGCCGAGCCGCGCGAGCACCGGATGCTCAAGACGATCGAGCGGGTGACCGGCCAGCGGATCACCATCGACAAGATCCCCACGGTGGCCGACATGCGGACCCGCCGGCTGGAGCTGACCCAGGCGGCGCTGCGGGAGAGCCTGCTGGAGGACGACCTGGACCCGTTCCGGGTCATCGTGGAGACGCTCACCGACGAGTTCGACCTGATGGAGGTCGCGCTCGCCGCGGTGAAGCTGGCGCACGAGGTGACATCGCCGGGCTCGGACGACGAGGAGGAGATCCCGCAGGCGCCGGTGCGCGGCCCGCGCGAGGGTCGGCCGGAGGCCGGTGGCCGGGGCGGCGACCGGCGCGGCGGCGGTCGTCCCCGCTCGGGCGGCGGCAACACCGTCCAGGTCTTCGTCGGTCTGGGCCGGCGCGCGGGGGTGCGCCCGCAGGATCTGGTCGGCGCGATCACCGGCGAGACCGGAATCCGCGGCCGGGACATCGGCTCGATCGAGATCGCCGACCGGTTCTCCCTGGTGGAGGTGCCGCAGGGCGTCGCCGACGAGGTGATCTCGGGGTTGCGCTCCAGCACCATCAAGGGCCGCAAGGCCACGGTTCGTCGCGACCGCGGCGGCGAGGGGCGCTGAGCACGCCGCCGGCGACCGCCGGGGTACGACGGTCGCCGGCGTGTCAGCCTCAGAAGGAGTACGGCCCGAAGCGGCCCCAGGCGACGACGGCGGCGAGGACGAGCAGCACCGCGCAGGTGATCGCGCCCTGGATCTCCGTCCGACGCTCGGCCGCCGTGTCGCGCTTGTTCCGGTCGCGCAGGTGCACCAGGATGCCGCCGACCATGACGATGACCAGCCCGAGGGCGGCCAGCGGGGTGAGCACGGTGGCGATGCCGGTGAGGGCGGGCAGCACGAGCCCGACGGCGGCCAGCACCTCGACCGCGCCGAGGGCCTTGACCTGCGACGGCGGGACCGGGTCCACCCACCGCATCATGTCGCGCAGCTTGTCCTTGGGCTGGGTCAGCTTGGCCAGGCCGGCGCCGGCGAAGACGACGGCGAGCAGGATCTGGATTATCCAGAGCACCAGGTTCACGGGGGTTACCTCCGGGGGCACCGCCTCGCGGCGGAGAGGTGATTGAGGGGTTCCAGCGAGACAGTAGCCCTCGGTGCGCGTACATCAATGGCCCCCGCCGTCGGAGAGACGGCGGGGGCCATTGGTTCGGAGTGTCAGGCCGCGAAGAGCGCCGGACCGTCCAGCGCCTGGACGTCGGCCGGGCGCAGCGCCAGGGCGAGCACGTCGGCCACGTCGGCCAGGGTGTGCACGGTCAGCGCCTCGCGCACCTCGGTCGGCAGGTCGTCCAGGTCCGGCTCGTTGCGCGCCGGGATGATCACCTCGGTGAGGCCGGCCCGGTGCGCGGCGAGCAGCTTCTGCTTCACCCCGCCGATCGGCAGCACCCGACCGGAGAGCGTCACCTCACCGGTCATCCCGAACTCGGGGCGCACCGCCCGCCCGGTGACCAGGGACGCCAGGGCCGTCACCATGGTGATGCCGGCGCTCGGGCCGTCCTTGGGCACCGCGCCCGCCGGGACGTGCAGGTGGATCCGGCGTCCCGCCAGGGCGTTCGGGTCGATGCCGAGCCGACGCCCGTTGGAGCGCAGGTACGACAGCGCGATGTGCGCCGACTCCTTCATGACGTCGCCGAGCTGGCCGGTCAGGGTCAACCCCGGCTCGCCCTCCATGCTCGTCGCCTCGATGAAGAGCACGTCCCCGCCGGCGCCGGTGACGGCGAGGCCGGTGGCCACGCCGGGCACCGCGGTGCGCTCGGCCGACTCCGGGGTGAACTTCGGCCGCCCCAGGTAGCCGGTGAGGTTGTCGGTGTCGACGCGTACCGGCGACGGGTCGGTCGCCAGCGTCACCGCCACCTTGCGCAGGATCTTGGCCAGAGCCCGTTCGAGCTGGCGGACGCCCGCCTCCCGGGTGTACTCGCCCGCGATCAGCGCCAACGCCTCGTCGGCGACGCCTACCTCGTCGGCGGTCAGACCGGCCCGCTCCCGCTGCCGGGGCAGCAGGTGGTCGCGGGCGATGGCGACCTTCTCGTCCTCGGTGTAGCCGTCCAGGGTGACCAGCTCCATCCGGTCCAGCAGCGGGCCGGGGATGGACTCCACCACGTTGGCGGTGGCCAGGAACAGCACGTCGGACAGGTCCAGGTCGACCTCCAGGTAGTGATCCCGGAAGGTGTGGTTCTGCGCCGGGTCGAGCACCTCCAGCAGGGCGGCGGCCGGGTCACCGGCGTAGCCGGCGGCCAGCTTGTCCACCTCGTCGAGGAGCACGACCGGGTTCATCGAGCCGGCTTCGCGCAGGGCGCGCACGATCCGGCCGGGCAGGGCACCCACGTAGGTGCGCCGGTGACCGCGGATCTCCGCCTCGTCGCGGACGCCGCCGAGCGACACCCGGACGAAGTTGCGCCCGAGCGCCCGGGCCACGGACTCGCCGAGGCTGGTCTTGCCGACCCCGGGAGGACCGGCGAGGGCGAGCACCGCGCCGGAGCCGCGACCGCCGACCACGCCGAGGTTGCGCTCGGCCCGGCGGTTGCGCACCGCGAGGTACTCCAGGATGCGGTCCTTCACGTCGGCCAGGCCGGCGTGGTCGGCGTCGAGCACCGCCCGGGCCGCGGCCAGGTCGGTGTTGTCCTGGGTACGCGTACCCCACGGCATTTCCAGCACGGTGTCCAGCCAGGTGCGGATCCAGCCCGCCTCCGGGGAGGCGTCGCTGGCCCGTTCCAGCTTGCCGACCTCGCGCATCGCCGCCTCGCGGACCTTGTCCGGCAGGTCGGCGCTCTCCACGCGGGAGCGGTAGTCGGCCGAGCCGTCCGGCTCGTCCTCGCCCAGCTCCTTGCGGATCGCGGCGAGCTGCTGGCGCAGCAGGAACTCCCGCTGCGACTTCTCCAGGCCCTCGCGGACGTCGCTGTTGATCTGCTCGGTGACCTCCTGCTCGGCCAGGTACGCCTTGACCCAGCCGACCAGCAGCTCCAGCCGGGCGGTGACGTCCGGTGCGGCGAGCAGCTCGGTCTTCTCCTCCAGGGTCAACCAGGGCGCGTAGCCGGCCGAGTCGGCCAGCTCGGACAGGTCGGTCATCCGCTCCACCGCGTCGATGACCTGCCAGGCGCCGCGCTGTTGGAGCACTGAGGTCACCAGGGCGCGGTACTCGCGGGCGAGTTCCCGGGCGCGGCCGGCGGGAGCGGGTTCGTCGAGTTCGGTCGCCTCGACCCAGAGGGCGGCGCCGGGGCCGGGCACGCCGGAGCCGATCCGGGCCCGGGACAGGCCACGGACCACGGCGGCGGGCTCACCGTCGGGCAGCCGGCCGACCTTCTCGATGGTGGCGACCACGCCGACCGGTCCGTACTCGCCGTCGATGCGCGGCACGGCCAGCAGCTTGCGGTCGCCGGTCGCCCGGGCCGCGTCGATGGCGGCCTGGGTGGTCGGGTCGAGGGTCACCGGGATGACCATGCCGGGCAGCAGCACGGCGTCGGTCAGGGGAAGTACCGGAAGAGTTGCCATCGAACACCTGCTATCGCGTTGAGTTGAGCGTGTCTCACTCAAGTAACAAAGCGTTCCCCTTGTTCCGGGGTGTGACCCAGACCACTGCCGGGTGCCGTCGGGCGAGCCGGAAGCAACAACGCCCGGACCGCCCGGACGCCGCCGGCCAGCGCCACGGCGACGGGAATGGCCAGGCTGGTCAACACCAGGGCCAGCACCACCCGGGCGGGCAGCCCGACGCCGACGGCGAGCGCCGTCAACACCGTGCAGACCACCAGCTTCACCCGGGTACGCGACAGGCTCCCGACCGTGTTCACGACGCGGCCGGGTTCGTGCCGTACAACCGGGGGTCGCCCGGCGGCAGGACCGGCTCGGGGGCGTTCGCGCGCGGATTGTCGTCGTAGCGGAACTCGCCCTTGCCGTCCGGCGCGGGCCCGGACGCCCAGCGCCCCTGGGCGGCGTCGGTGCCGGAGGAGAAGCCCAGGTAGGTGTAGCCGAACTCCTCGGTGAACTCCCCGGAATCCGGAAAGGCGTCGGGCACCGGCATGTCCTCCAGGCCGTCCTCCCGGAGCTGCTCGATGGCGGCCAGCCACATGTTCTGGTGCATGGTGTCGCGGGCCAGCAGGAAGCGCAGCATCTGCTTGACGCCGGGGTCGTCGGTCATGTTGAACAGCCGGGAGACCTGCAGGCGGCCCTGCGCCTCGGCGGTGACGTTGAGCTGGAAGTCGGCCAGCAGGTTGCCGCTGGCGGTGATGAACGCCCCGTTCCAGGGCACCCCGTTGCTGTCGGCGGGCAGCGCCCCGGCACCGCTGTGGATGAAGTGCGCCGGGTTCGACCCGGCGTAGACCGCCCCACCGCCCGGGTTGTCCGCGACGGCTTCCGAGAGCGACAGCGGGGCGTTGTCCAGCAGCCGGGCGATCATCGTGACGATCATCTCGACGTGGCCGATTTCCTCGGTGCCGACGTCGAGCAGCAGGTCCTTGTACTTGCCGGGCAGCCGGCAGTTCCACCCCTGGAACAGGTACTGGTTGGCGACGGTCATCTCGCCCCACTTGCCGCCCAGCACCTCCTGCAGGCGGCGGGCGAACGCGGCGTCCGGAGCGTCCGGCTTGGCTTCGAACTGCAGGTCCTTGACGTGGCTGAACATTCGACCTCCTCGGTGCCGGCATGCTGGCATCGAGGACGATTCCCGCCCCGCTGACCCGAGGGTGCCAACCCGTGTCCCGCCGGGGTCAGCGCAGCGGATGGACCACCGGCAGCAGCACCTCCAGCGCCACGCCCCGGGGCCGCAGCCGGTGCGCGCGCAGCACTCCCCCGTCGGCGGCCACCAGGTGTCGCGCGATCCACAGCCCCAGCCCGGACATCCCGGCCGCCGGTGCCGGACGGCGCAGCGCCACCAGCAGCGCCTCGTCCACCCGCCCCTCGTCGGTGACGACGATGCTCAGGCCGGGACCGCGCAGCGCCGCGTAGATCCCGACGTGCCCCCCGGCCGGCCCGTGGCGCAGCGCGTTCTCCACGAGGTTCACCAACACCTGCCGGGTCCGGCCGGCCGGGACCGGCCAGGAACCCGCCCGCCGGGTGACGCGGGCCCGTCGCCGGCCCGCCGGCACCAGCGCGGCGGCCTCCCGCAGGAGCCCCGCCAGTGGCACTGTGGCATCCGGTGGGGCGGTCGGCGCCAACGCGCCGGCGCCGGCCGTCGCGTCCCGCAGCAGGCCCTGCAGGTGGACGGCCTGGTCACGAGCGAGTTCGATGATGGCCCGCTGGTCCGCGCCGGTCAGCGTCCGGCGCTCATCGGCCAACGCCCGGGTCAACGAGGTCAGGGCGCTGACCGGGGTACGGAACTCGTGGCACAACACGCGCAGCAGCAGGTCGGCGTCGACACCCGCGGTCGGCTCGGCGCCCGGTTCCGGCCCGGTCCGACGCAAACCTCGCAACAACCCCTGCCAGCCGTGGCGTGCCCGCATGCATCCGACTCCCCCCGTTCGGTGCGTACCCGCATGATCGGTACCCGCTGGGGAACGGCGTAGACATGCCGGACGCCCCCACCCTCAGACTCGCTGTCGTGGACGACCACCCCCTTTTCGTCCGTGGCCTTGAGCTGCTGCTTCCGGCGACCACCGACGGACGCGCCGAGGTGGTCGGCTCGACCGGCGACGCCGCCGCGGCGGCCACCCTGGTCAGCCGCTGCCACCCCGACCTGGCGCTCGTCGACCTGCACATGCCACCGCCCGGCGGCGTCCGGGCGGTGGCCGCCATCCGGCGGACCACGCCCCGCGTACGGGTGGTCGCCATGTCCGGTTCCACCGATCCGACACCCGCGCTGGAGGCGCTGCGGGCCGGCGCGGAGGGGTTCCTGCCCAAGACCAGCGAACCCGAGGAGCTGCTGCCCCCGTTGCTGGCCATTCTCGACGGCTGGGCGGTGCTGCCGGCCGAGCTGCTGCGCGCCCTGCTGGGGCCCTCCCGCGCCGCGTCGGTCGACCTCGACGCCGAGGAGCGCCGCCTGCTGCGAGCGATCGCCGCCGGCCGCAGCACCGTCGACGTCGCCGAGGAACTGCACGTCTCGGAACGGACGGTGAAACGGATGACCGCCGCGCTGCTGCGCAAGCTGCGGGTCGCCAACCGCGCGGAGGCGGCGGCCGTCGCCGGCCACGCCGGCCTGCTTACCGATTGACGCGGGGTTCAACGCCCGCGATTCCGCGTCGGTTCACGGTTTTGTACGCACTCAATCGCGACGCGCCGAAATGAATGGGACGCATATTGTTGCGGATTCCCCGGGTAGTAGGTCAGACTTTGGACACATCCCGCCACACACAGGGAGTAATCGGCAATGGCGAGAAAAGTAATCACGGTGCTGACCGACGACCTCGACGGCGGGAAGGCCGACCGGACGGTCGAGTTCAGTCTCGACGGCGTGGCCTACACGATCGATGTCTCGGACGAGAATGCCGGCGTCCTGCGGAAGGCGCTGGACCCGTACATCAATGCGGGTCGGCGGATCGGTCGGGGCCCTGCGGAGAACACGCGGACAGTTCGGCGGCCGGGGCGACCCAGCGGCGCCGGAATGGACCGCGAGCAGAACCGGGCGATCCGGGAATGGGCCGTCCAGAACGGCTACAAGATTTCCGAGCGGGGCCGGATCCCGGTCGAGGTCGTCGAGGCGTACAAGAGCCGCTGACACACCGCACGACGACGGGGTCCCGCCAATACGGCGGGACCCCGTCGCTGTGTGCGCGGCCGGCCACCCGGGTGCTGTCCGCCCAGGTGGCCGGCCGCCGATCGACGATCAGTTGACGTTGATGCGGATCGAATCGAACGCGGGGGTCTGGTTGGCCCGCTCCATCATCGGCAGACGGTGCGAGCCGTCACCGGCCCAGACCGAGCACTGCGCCGTACCCGACTCCGGCAGGCCCGGAATCTGAATGGTCACCTCGTCCGGCTGGGCGCCACCGCGGCCATCCTCGGTCGCGACGAAGAACGCCGGCACCTCCTGCGGCTCCGGCGGCGCGGTCAGGCTGTCCAGCATCCGGCAGGCGGTGTGGAAGTGACCCCGGACCAGGCCCTGGTCGTTGAGCAGCGAGCTCTCCACGTAGTAGCCACCCTGACCGGCCGCGAGGAAGCGGTCACGGACCAGGTTCTTGGTGCTGACCCGCAGGGTGAAGGGCTGGTTGCGGCCGACCTGCTGCGGGAACTGGGTGATCAGCAGCGACGGGTTGTTGGCGGCGGCGCCCACCTCACCGAACTCGGTGCTCACGCACCGGTTGCCGTTCTGGAAACCGTCGTGCGCCTGCAACTGGCTCTCGTCGCAGTTGTTGGCCAGAACGCCGAGACCCGCGCCGGGGGCGGTGCCACCATTGTTTCCGCCGTTGTTGCCGCCACCGTTGTTTCCACCGCCGGTGTTCCCACCGTTGTTGGTGCCACCGCCGGTGTTCCCACCGTTGTTGTTCCCACCGCCGGTGCTGCCGCCGTTGTTGTTACCAGTGGGCTGCACCTGGCACTCGGCGAGCTGCGCCAAACCCTGCGGACGCGGTCCGACCCGGTCGATAGCGGTCGTAATCCGGTCCAGCACCGCCTTCCGCTTACCGGCCAGCGGCTGCAGGATCGCATTGCGGATGAAAGCGGCGCCCTTGTTGCCCTCGGCGGCCAGCCGGCGATCGGCCTCGGCGATCTGGGTCTGCAACTGCGCGAGATTACGGTCGACCTCGGCTCGCGCCCGATCCGGCACCTGCGGCAGCTTGGCCGCCACATCGGGGCAGGCGACGGCCGAGCCGGTGCCCACCGTGCCGTCCTTGCCGTCCTCGCACTCCGCCACCGACTCCTGACCGTCACCCCAGTGGTTACGCACCCACCGACCGTTCTGCCAGGTACGGCTGGTCGAGGCGCCGCTCGGCGCGGTCGAGCCGGGGCTCGGCTCCACGCACTGTCCGGCGGCGGGCCGGGGCTTGTTCGTCCGCCGGTCCTGGGCCGACGAGATCTGGGTGACGGCGACTACTCCGCCGAACACCACGAGCGTGCCGACAACGGCCAGCAGACGCTTGCTCCGCGCGATGCCGGGTGACCGGCCCGCCCGAGTGGACCTGCGCATCGAATTGCTCTCCTTCTCGATCCGGTAGTGGATTCCTGCCCTCGGCGGACCGACGGATGTGAGATGGCACGCCACGGCGGCGACCACCGCGACCTACCCGGTAACGTGTCGATGGCCGACGATGCCCTTTCCGCACCGTCTCCCGCGTCCGGTCGACGCGGTCGGGGAGATCCTCTTCGTTCGCGCAGGAGTACGGGACGGCGACGGCGAAGGTTCAACCCGCGCACAGAAAATTGCTCCGCCGCCGAGCGAATCGGCTGCGGAGCGGGGTTCAGCAGGGAAAGTGGCCGGTCAGTCAGCGCAGAGGTGGTCGAACGCGAAACCACCCACCAGCTCGTCCCGCCGCCGGCTCAGCGCGACGATCTCCGTGGTGAGGTCCGCGCGCGCCAGCAGGTCCGGGCCGTCCGGCCGTACGGCGCGCAGCCGTTCGCCGATCGCGACGGTCGCGAGGTCCTCGGCCAGCCGGGCCACGTCGACGCCGCAGGAGAAGCGCTGCGCGGTCACCGAGACCCGCTCGATCAGGCACGCGTCCGGGCGCACCTGCACCCAGCTCCAGCCCTGCGCCGGGCCCTCGGTCCAGTGCACGTGCAACCCGCGCACGATCGGGTCGGCCAGGCGCCCGGCCACGTACGCCTCGACCGCCGCCGCCCGGGTCAGCGCGCCGAGGTCGTTCACCGGGCCGGTCCGGCCGTCCGGAAGCCGCCCGAGGATGTCGCGAAAGCCCACCGGAGCGGGCTCGTCCTCGGCGCCCGCCACGGTGGCACCGGCCGCGTAGGCGCGCGCGTCGAGCACGTACTCGACGAGGCGCCGGCCGTGCTCGGCGGCCCGCAACGTCGGTGACCCGACGCGCAGCACGGGCAGCCCGACGGCCGCGCTCACGGCGTCGGTGAGGCGCTCGGCGCGCTGCTCGGCCGACCCGGCGGGCGGGACCGGGCCGATCGCCACGGCGACGACCGGCCGCCCGGTGTCGGCGTCACCGACCACGAGGTCGAACGCCGTCCGGCTGGCCGACCCCCACTGGCTGCCGGTGACGCCGGGCGGGCGCCCCTGCACCAGCTCGCTGAGCCGGCGCGTCCCGTACACCCGGTGGCCGGCGCGGTCGAACAGCGCGTCGCGTCCACCATCGGCGGGCATCGCCCGCAGCCAGCCGCGATCCACACTGCTCGTCATGTGCCTGATCCATCCGCCGGTCGGTCGAACCGCGCCGAGTCTAGGCGGTCGATCACCCGTCCCGGTGCTGCGGCCCGGCCGGCTGCGCAGCGCCGCTCCCGCTGCCCTAGCGGCAGACCGCCGTGACGACGACGGGGGCCTGCGGCAGGGTCGGCGGGTGGCAGGCCCCGGGCGCTGCCGGCCGCCAGGCCGCCGCGACGTTGTGGACCATGTCCTCCGGCATGTACTCGGCCCACCGGGACAGGTCGTTGCCGCCGTTCAGGCCACTGGCGAGCAGCACACCGTTGGAACCTCCAACCCGGAGCGCGGCCAGCATTTGCTGCATGCCGACCGCCGGATAGCCGAGCGCGGAACACGCCACATCACCGTCACGCCAGCACTTCCACGCGAGGGCCGGGTCGGCGATCGCCCGATCCGGGTACGGCGCCGAGAACAGGTCGAACATCACCGTCTCGCCGTAGTAGAGGGTCCGACCGACGCTCTGCCAGAAGTCGAGGGCGTACTCGAGGTCGGGTGCCGGCTTGGCGCAGACGGCACGTTCGTCCCGGCAGGTCGCCCCCGGCCCGGTGTAGCGGCCGTGGCTCCAGCCGAGAGCGAGGATGGGCGTGATGCCGGCGACCGTCAAGCGTTGCGTGTACGCGACGATCGCCTGCCGGTACGGCTCACCGCCGTAGCGAGGGTCCACGTACGACAGGCCGAGCCAGCAGGCCTCGTTGAGCGGGACGTACACCGCCTGGACGCCGCGGGCGGCGAGCCTCGCCACGGCGGTGGCGTCGACCGGGCCGTCCCAGATGCCGCGCCCCTGCACGCAGCGGGCCTCCGCGCCGGTGCGCACGAGCGGTGTCAGGCGTCGGGGGGCGGCCGCGTCGATGACCGGGGAGATGCCCCAGAGCTGGTCGCGCACCACGCTGACGTACGGCGCCTGCCGCTCCTCGCCCGGTGTCAACACGCGGACGGACGGGTTCAGGTCGGTCCACCGCGTCGCGCCCTGGTCGTCGTACGCCTGGGCGTGCAGGTAGTAGGAGCCAGCCGGCAGGTCACGCCACTGGGCGGTGTATGGCGCGGTCGTGTCGGTGCCGAGCGAGATGGTGTCGAGCCCGCTGCCCCAGCCGAAGAACTCGACGCGGGTGATCCGCCGGCCGGGCGCGGGCGTGGCGACGGCTTCCGCGTTGATGGTGGCCGGGGCGAAGAAGTGGTCACCATCTTCCGGCCTGATGATCGCGACGGACGGCCGGTTCGGGTCGGGAACGGGACTGGGTGACCCGGTCGGCTGCGGGCTCGGCGAGACCGGCGGCGGGGTCGACGGAGGCGGGCGTGGGGGCAGCACGGTCGTGCAGGTGACGCCGTTGAGCGTGAAGTTCTGCGGCAGGCCGGTCCGGACCCCGTGCGTCATGACGAAGGGAAAGAACTGCTGCTCGTCGGCTGGCAACGTGACACCGGGTAGGTTGCGGATCGTGACCTCACCGCCGTGCTGTTCCCAGCGCACACCGTCGACGTTCTTGATCTGCTCGGTCGGGTAGCGCAGCGGGAAGCTCAACGTCCACTCCGTGAGTGGCTGGCCGACGCTCAGCACCCTGAGGTCGCCGCGCAGCATCGACGGGTACTGAAAGCGGACCTGGAGCTGCGCCGCACACCCGCTGGCGGCGGATGCCGGGACGACCACGGCGAGAACACCCGAGGCGGCGGCGAGCGCGGCGACGGCCAGAGAGACGACCCGGTTCCTCATCAACGACCCCCGTCATCGATAAACGTCACTGGATCCTCGCTCCGGTCGACGCCGGAAGTCAAGGCTGGCGACGCCGGGCGCACCCCTCCGGCGCGCGAGCAGGGGTCGCCGGTGCGCCTACTCCGCAGCGCCCATGACCAGGCCCTCGATGGTGTGCTTCTGCCGGATCGGCTCCAGCTGGTCCACCACCGGGCAGGGCAGATGCTCCCGAACCGTCACGGGCAACCGCTCCCAGTAGCCCCGGGTGACGGCCAGGTCATGGTGGGCGGCGTTGCCCGCGCCGGGGGCGTCGACGCCGAGCACCAGGACCGGGCGGGCCAGGTCCGAGACGTTCGGGGTGCCGCGGTGGATGGTCAGCGCCGACCGGGCCGAGATGTCACCGCGCCGCGGGTACTTGCGCACGGCCCGCCGCTGGTAGCGGGGATAGCGCTCCCTCGGGGGGAACATCTCGTGGTCGAAGTCGGCCCCGTCGTCCCACTGGGTGCCCGGGGCGATCTCGAACGGCCCCATCTCCTCCACCGTGTCGACGGTGGTCAGGTTGAACGCCAGCGAGGTGAGCCTGCGCTGCCGGCGGGTCTCGTCCGGCATCGGGAAGTCCCGGTGCCAGGGCTGCATCGCCGCCCCGGGGAAGGGGATGTCGAAGCCCAGCTCGACGATCTCGTAGTCGTCGCCGAGGACCGCCCGGCAGACCGACATCACCCACGGATGGGTGACCAGTTCCACGAAACCGGTCAGCTGCTCCGGATGGATCTCCACGTACCACCGCTGCGGGCCGCGTCCGACCGCACCGTCGGGACGCGAACGCGCCTCCTCGAACGCGGCGGCCACGTCCCTGCCGACCTGCTCCACCCAGGCCGGGTCGAAGGCGCCCCGACAGGCGGTGATGCCGTCGCGGTAGAGGTCGCCGAGCGCCTCGACCGGGACGTCGTCGTCGGCCGCGGGGTGGGTGGCGGGTGCCGCTGACTGAGCCGGGGGTACGCGCATCGGAGCCTCCTCGGGCGGACGACGCAGGTCTTACAACGTTGTAGAAGCGTGGCAAGGGTCGACGGGCGACGCCAGCGCTCGACCTGTTGCTGTGACCCGGATCACATCTCGTTCGCGTTCCAGAGCACCCGGCGGCGTGTATCCAGCGAGGTCGCCCGTAGCGGACCGGCTGGGAGGTCAGAGCATGTCGCGTCAGCAGTTCGGCACCCTCGCCGCGCGCGGGCCGGGTGCTCGCCGCCCCCGGAGGGACCGCCCGCGTCAGGCTCGCCAGCCGCGCCCCGCCGGGGATCCGACCATCCGCCGCCGACCGAACGCCGACCGAACCGGACGACACCACCGGCTTCCCCCGCGCCCCATCCCCACCCGTTCCGCCCGGAGCGTC
This sequence comes from Micromonospora sp. DT63, assembly GCF_049841615.1. Lineage (NCBI taxonomy): Bacteria > Bacillati > Actinomycetota > Actinomycetes > Micromonosporales > Micromonosporaceae > Micromonospora > Micromonospora sp. DT63. The sequence continues at coordinate 529,409 of NZ_JBNCKQ010000001.1, forward strand.
GCGCCGACCGGCGGCGGGCCGCGCCCCGGCGGCGAAACCGGTGCGGCGGCGCAGATCAGGCGGATCGCGGCCGACGCGGCCGCTCAGGTGCCGGGCGTGTCCGACGTCCGCCCGGCCACGGTCCGCGTGGGCGACCGGTCCGTGGGCCTCGACCTGAACCTCATCATCGGGTACGGCCACAGCGTGCCCGCCGTCGCCGACGCGGTCCGCCAAACGGTCGCCGAACAGGTGCTCGCCGGCACCGGTCGCGCGGTGGCCACGGTGACCATCACGGTGCGGGACGTGGTGGTCACCGGCTCGGCCGACGACGCCCCGTCGCGCCCACCGGGCCCACGCCCCGAGCTGACCACCGCGACCGTCAACCGGGTGGCGTCCGCGCTGCTGGGCCTCGCCCTGCTCGCCGGCGGCGTCCTGCTGGCCGGGCAGACGCTGCTGGTCACGCTGGGGCGCCCGACGCCGCTTCTCATCCGCCCCGGCTGGTACGACGCGCTGACCACCACCCGGTGGCACGATCCCGTCGTACAGGCGGCAGCCGGCGCCGCCGTACTGCTGGGTTTGCTCGTCCTGGTCGCCCAACTACGCCGGTGGACACCGGTCCGACTACGGGTCGACGAGCGCGACGGCTGGCACCTGCACCGGCGGTGCGTGGAGCGCCGGCTGACCGACGCGGCGGACACCGTGCCGGGCGTACGCGGGACCCGGGTGCGGGTCCGGCGCCACGGCGACCGGTGGCGGCCCCGGTTGCGCGCCACCGGCGACCCGGCGGCCCGTGCCGAGGTCGAGTTCGCCGTGCGTCAGGAACTGCGTCAGCTCGCCTCGCCACGCGCCGACCGCGTCGACGTCCGGCTGCTGCCCCACCGGCGGCCGGCATGACCGACGCCGCGCACCGCCTGCTGTGGACGATCGTCGCGCTGCTGCTGGTGGCCGGCGGGGCGACGGCGCTGGCAGCCGGTTCCGGCGCGCTGCCGTTCGGCGAACCCGACGCGGTCCTGCTCGGCAGCGGCCTGGTGGACGCCTGGCGGGTCGCTACGCCCTGGAGCACCCTGGCCGCGACGGTCGCCGGGCTGCTGACCGCCGTCGCCGGCCAGCGCCTGCTGCACCGGGCGCTACGCCGACCCGACCGGGCACTGCGGGGCACGCTGAGCCGCACCGGACGTCTGCCCGGTCGCACCCGGCTGGCCAGCGAGGTGCTCGTCCGCGCGCTGGAACGGGACCTGCTGCGCGCACCCGGGGTGCGGCGGGCCCGGGTGGTGCTCACCGGCACGCCACCGTGCCCCGACGTGTGGGTCCGGGTGGACCTGACCAGCGACGCCCGCGCCGGCGGAGTCCGCGAGCACGTCCACGACGCCGTCCGCCGCTTCGCCACGACGGCCGGCTGCCGACCGGCACACCTCGACGTGACGGCCCGGATCGAGCCGGTGCACCCCTGAGCCGGTCGTCCGGCTCCGTCGGGTCAACGGCTGGCCCGGCGGTCTGCTCCGTCGGGGAGCGCTCAGGCGACCGGCATGATCTGCCCCGGATCGACGACCGTGTCGTCGGCGTCGTAGGCGATCGCGTTGGTCACCCGCACGACGCCACTCACCTGGCCCGCCAGCCGGCCGGCGAGGTCGACGGCGGAGCGACGGTCCAACCGGCCCGCCAGGGTGACGTCACCGTGGCGGACCTCGACAGTCACCAGGCCGTCCCGCACGGCGAGCACCCGGTGCAGCACCTCCTGGACGATGTCCGCACGAATCTCCGCGTCCGAGCGCAGGTGCACCCGCAGCAGGTCGGCACGGCTGACGATGCCGACCAGCCGACCGAGGTCGTCCAGGACCGGCAACCGCTTGACCTGCTCGCGATCCATGAGCCGCGCGGCGGCGGACAGTGCCGCGTCCGGGCCGGTGGTCACCGGCGGCGCGGTCATCAGGTCGCCGGCCAGCAACGCCTCGCCCTTGCCCCGGGCGTCGCGCCGACGCCGGCTCTCGAAGACCCGCCGCTGCGCCGGCTCACCGGCTCGTTCGATCCGGTGCAGCAGGTCGGCCTCGGACACCACACCCAGCACCCGGCGGAACCCGTCGATCACCGGCACGGCACTGATGCCGCGGCGCAACAGCACATCGACGATCTCCCGGTACGGGGTCCCGGCCTCCACGGTCACGACCTCCCTGGTCATCACGTCACCCACCTGCCAGGTCCTCATCACGGCCTCCCTTTCGTACCTCCACCTCGGACGCTACGGCCGGACGGCGGCCTTGGTCAGGGTCTACGGCCCGGGCCGTCAGGGGTCCAAGGTCCCGGGCCGGTGCGGTCCGGTCGGCCCTGCCGGGGGCGCCGCCGAGAGCGTCTGATGGAGATGTCACCGGGAAGCGCGGTGCGAGGCAGAGAAGGGACGTGGACACCATGACCGCGACGATCGAGCGGACCACCGCCGAGACCACCGCTCCGGCGACCGGCACCACCCGAGAGAAGGCCACCCGCTACGTCCTGGCCGGCGTCCGGATGGCGCTCGGCTGGATCTTCCTCTGGGCGTTCCTCGACAAGCTGTTCGGCCTCGGCCACGAGACCGAGTCGAAGAACGCCTGGATCAACGGGGGCAGCCCCACCAAGGGCTTCCTCACCTTCGGGGTCGCCGGCCCGTTCAAGGACGTCTACACCGGCATCGCCGGCGCCGCCTGGGCCGACTGGCTGTTCATGGCCGGCCTCGCCGGGATCGGCATCGCCCTCCTGCTCGGCGTCGGCATGCGGGTCGCGGCCGTGGCCGGTGGGCTGCTGCTGGTCCTCATGTGGACCGCCGTCCTGCCTCCGGAGAACAACCTCTTCATGGACGACCACCTGATCTACGCCGGGGTGCTCGCGGTCCTGGCGCTGGTCAACGCCGGCGATACCTGGGGCCTCGGGAAGCTCTGGGCGAAGCTGCCGATCGTCACGCGGGTGCCCTGGCTGCGGTGAGCACCACCGCACCGTCGCACGGCGGGCGTCACCACAGGTGACGCCCGCCGAGACGTGTCCCCAGTTCGGTGATCTGGGGGTCGGTCCGGACGTGTCGGGGCAGGTGGCGGGTCCGCCGCACATCGGTGACGCGCTATCCGGCAGGATCGACGGTGACCGGACACATCACCCAACACGGCAGGAGATCCCCGCATGAACCAGGCAGCAGGCGCCCGATCGGGCAAGCCCGAGGTGGGTCCGATCGAGGGTGCGCCGCCGGCCGACCTCGTGACCGAGGACATCACCGTGGGCGACGGCCCGCAGGCCGAGCCGGGCCAGTTGGTAAGCGTTCACTACGTCGGCGTGTCCCACTCGACCGGCGGCGAGTTCGACTCGTCCTGGAACCGGGGCGAGGCTTTCGAGTTTCCGCTCGGCGGCGGTCAGGTCATCGCCGGCTGGGACCAGGGCGTGGTGGGGATGCGTGTCGGCGGCCGTCGCCGTCTCACCATCCCGCCGCACCTGGGGTACGGCGACCGCGGCGCCGCCGGCGTCATCAAGCCGGGCGAGACGCTGATCTTCGTCGTCGACCTGCTCGGCGTGCGCTGATCGAACGTGGCGGGGGTCGTTCGGCTCGATGCCGGGCGGCCCCCGGGCGCGTCCGCCGTCGGCGTCAGGCGCCGGGTGGGCGGGCGCACGTCCGAGGTCGGGCGTGCCGCCGGCTCACGCCCCGGTCAGCCTCAGGCCGCCAGCACCAGGCCGCCGGCCGCGGCCGGCGGACGACGAGCGGCCTCGACCAGGTCGGCTGGCAGCGGACGACGGGCGGCCTCGACCACCCGGGCGGGCTCGAGGATCGGCATCACCCGGTGCAGGCCGGTGGCGCGCAGCACCCGGGCCACCACCGGGGTGGGATCGACAAGGACCAGCTCGCCGCCCCGGGCCCGCACGCGCAGGTGCGCGGCGAGCAACGCGCGCACCCCGGCCGCGGAGAGCAGGCGCAGCCCGGACATCTCCAGCTGCACGACCGGTCGCGCCGGCACGGACCACAGAGCGGAGCGGAACGCGGCGACGGTGGCGATGTCGACCTCGCCGGCCACCCGCACCTGGACCACCCGGTCACCGACGTTGACCTGCACGTCGATCCGGTCGCTGCGCTCTTCCATGACGTGAAATCTATCCCCCACCACCGACAGTTTCGCCCCTCGGCGGAGTGATTCCGGGTACGCCCAGGGTCATCCCCCGGGTGCCCCTCATCCCCCTAGGGGTGGAGGCCAGGGGCCTCGCGGTCGACCGAACGGCCGGTGCCGCGCCGCGTGCACGGCGCTCCGGGTACGCAGGGCATCGGCGGTGGACAATGACCCGATGGTGATCCCCCGGCCCCGGCCGCCACGGCTGATCCGTCCCGTCCGCGAACCGGCCACCGTCCCGCCTCCGCTCAACGGTGTGTGGGCGGCCACGGACCGGCGGCTCGACCAGGTCGACCTCCTGCCCCTCCCCGAGGGGGCCGTCGGGCCGGAGGACGTGCTCGTCGACCCGGGCGGCCGGGTCATCAGCGGCGACGAGGACGGCAACCTCTGGTGGTGGCCGGCCGACGCGCCGGCCGGCACGCGAGGACGGCTGCTGGCCGAGACCGGCGGCCGGCCGCTCGGCATCGAGACGGATCCGTCCGGGGAGGCCCTCATCGTCTGCGACGCGTACCGGGGGTTGCTGCGGGTCACGCCGGACGGGGCGGTCCGCGAGCTGACCGGCACGGCGCCGCCGGTGCACCTGGCCAACAACGCGACGGTGGCCCGCGACGGCACGGTCTACTTCACCGACTCGTCGGACCGGTTTCCGGTCTCGCACTGGAAGCGGGACCTGCTGGAGCACCGCCCCAACGGCCGCGTGCTGGCCCACCATCCGGGCAGCGGGCGCACCGAGGTGGTGGCCGAGGGGCTGTACTTCCCCAACGGGATCGCGTTGACCCCGGACGAGTCGGCGTTGATGCTGGTCGAGACCACCACCCACCGGCTGCTCCGGGTGGAGTTGCGCGGCGGGGTGCGGGTGCTCGCCGACCTGCCCGCGTACCCGGACAATCTCTCCGCCGTTGGCGACGGGACGTACTGGATCGCCCTGCCCAGCCCTCGCGTGCCCATCGCCGAACGGCTGCTGCCACACCCGCGGCTGCGTCAGCTCGCCGCGCTGCTGCCCGACGCGATGCAGCCGCAGCCGCGCCGCTACGGGCTGGTCGCGCTCGTCGACGGCGAGGGCACGGTCTGTCGTACGCTGCACGGCCCGGCCGGGAACTACTGGATGATCACCGGGGTACGACAGCACGGCGACCAGCTCTGGCTGGGCAGCCTCATCGGGCCGGGCGTGGCCCGCGTACCCCTGTAGTGCGCGCCCCACCCCGGCGCGGCCGGGGTGCGTGCACGGCGAACGGGCCGACCCACCGCGATGGTGGGTCGGCCCGGTGCCTCAGCGTCCGCTGACCGAGGGCGCCGGCGCGGGTGACCCGCCGGCCACCGCGCCCGGGTGCGCCGGGGCGACCGGCGCGGGCTTGAGCCCGGACGGCACCGGCAGGGCGCTGCCCTTGACGAACTCGTCCCAACTCACGTTCCACGCCGTCCAGCCGTTGCCGGGTTGCAGGTCGACCTCGGTGCCCTTGACGGTGACCAGGTCGCCGACCTGGGTCACCCCCATCAGCCAGTCCGCGGCCGTGGCGGAGACGTTCGCGCAGCCGTGCGAGGTGTTGGTGTAGCCCTGCTCGCCCTCCGACCAGGGGGCCGAGTGGATGAACTCGCCACCCCAGGTGAGCCGCTGGGCGTCGTCGACGTCGACCACGTAGCCGCCGTTCGGCTCACCCCGGGTGTCGAAGGTGGTCCGCTCGTGCTTCTCCATGATCACCATCTTGCCGCTGGAACTGGGCGTGCTCGGCTTGCCCAGGCTCACCGGGATACGGCGAACCAACTTTCCGTCGCGCAGCACCGTCATCTGCTTCGTGGCGTTGTCGATCTCCAGCGAGACCTGCTTGCCGATCTTCGAGGTCGCGGTCCGTTCGGCGTCCCCGACCAGGTTCTTGCCGATCGGCAAGCCCTCCAGCCCCGCCCGGACACTGATCGTCGTCCCCGGTCGCCAGAAATCGGGTGCCCGGTAATAGACCTGACTTCCGTCCTCCAGCCACGACCAGGTACCCGGCTGCGGCGGATTCGTCTTCACGAACAACCGGCGCTGCACATCCGCCCTGGCCTCTTTCGGAATTGCCGGGTCGAACGCCACGGTTACCGGCATCGCCGTGCCGTACGTCCGGTTGCCGACGAAATAGAGGGTGCTGGTGATCTGCGGCTTCGTGGACTTGGCCATCGTGGTGAACGTGGTGGTCCGTGTCGTGGTCGCACCCGAGTCACCTGTCGCGGTCACCTCCGCGGTGTACGTACGCCGAGGTTGCAGCGGCGCGCTCGGCACCCAACCGGAGCCATCCTCACGCGGTTCCGCCTTGACCTGCGCGCCCTTGTCGTCGGTGAGCCGGACGCCGGTGACCCGGCCGCCCTTGACCACCGCGCCGACCTCGGCGCTGATCGGCACGTCCCGGGTCTTGTCCCCCGGTGTCACGGTGAGCTCCGGCGCCGCGACGTGCCCCTTGGCCGGCCCGGCCGCCGAGTCCCGGTCGGCGGTGCATCCGGCCAGCACGAGCGGTGCGGCCGCGATAGTTACCGCCAACAGCGTCAATCGCCGCCTAGGTGTCATGTTCAGTCCCCCCGTTTTCGACTTCCCTCTGCCACATTCTGTCGGCCCCGACAGGAGTATCCAGGGCATTCGGAAATAATCGGCGGCGCATTTATCGGCGCATTTTCCGGCCCTGCGCCGTTGACGAGAAAAGCGCACGAGTGCCGCCTTGAGGCAACGTCCGCACTCCCGCACGTCACCAGACCCGCAACGTCCCGTCCCACCCCGACCCCGCCACGCCCGCACCTATCGCCGCCATTGCACGACTTCACCCCTCGGGTCGCGCTCGCCCGCGATGGCGTGCGCGACGGCCGCGCGGGGGTCGGGGCGGCTGCCGCACCTGCCGGGAGGACTTTTGTCAGGTGGAGCGAAGCTTCTGCTCGTCGAGACGGAGCTTTGCCTTCGTCCGGAGGCAAGGGTAAGGTCGATTTTCAGATAGAAGGTTGCCCATTCGTCGATCAGCCTGCCTGCCTCCCTTGCCCGGGTCGGCCGCGGTCCCCCTTCAGGGGCGCCGACCGCGCCCACGCGTCGTCCTCACCGTTCCGCCGGAGCACGCCTCCGGCCGGTTCAGCGCGCTCCGGCACCGGCAAGCGGTCGACGGCACACCAGCCGTCAGGAAGGGACCACCACCATGGATCGCCAGACCAACCGCTCGGAGCCGACAGCGACCGCCGAGTCGGTCAGTCGGCGCGGACTGCTCCGCGCCGCGACCGTCTCCGCCGCAGCCGTCGGCGCCGCCGGGCTTCTCGCCGGCCCGGCGAGCGCCGCGCCCGCCGGCGACACCGCCGCCCGGGGTCAGTCCCACGGCCGGCGTCGGGTGCCGGTGGACCGCATCAGCATCCAGCTCTACACCGTGCGCGACCAGCTCGCCGCCGACCTGCCCGGCACCCTGACGGCCCTGCGGCGCATCGGCTACCGGCGGGTGGAGCACGCCGGCTTCGTGGGGCGTACGGCGGCGGAGTTCCGGGCCGCGCTCGACGCGGCCGGGCTGCGCTCCACCTCCGGTCACACCGGCATCCCGCAGCCGTTCGACGCCGCCACCTGGGAACGTGCGCTCGAGGACGCCAACACGGTCGGCTGCGAGAAGATCGTCCACCCGTACTTCGGTCGGGACGCCGAGGGGCGTCCGTACCGGGACCCCGCCGTCTACCGGGCCCTGGCCCGGGATCTCAACCAGGCGGGCCGGCTGGCCCAGCGCGCCGGGCTCGATTTCGGCTACCACAACCACCAGCTGGAGTTCGTGCCGCTTACCGACGGCTCGACCGGCTTCGAGATCCTCACCGGGCAGACCGATCCCCGGCTGGTCCACTTCGAGCTCGACCTGTACTGGACCTGGCGAGGGGCGCACGACCCGGTCGACGTGATCCGGGCCAACCGCGGCCGGATCCGCCAGGTGCACGTCAAGGACCTGGACGTCGAGGGTGGCTTCGCGGACCTGGGCGACGGCGTCATCGACTTCGGCCGGATCTTCGACCACGAGCGGGAGGCGGGCATCGAGGAGTACATCGTGGAGCGGGACGACGCGGGCACCCCGCCGCGCGCCCCCGCCGACGCCCTCGACACCGCCCGGGTCGGCTTCGACTACCTCGCCGCACTCCGGTACTGACCACCTCGGGGACCACCTGACGACGAACCGGGCCGTACGCCGCCGCCGCGCGTCGCACCACAGGTGCCCACCCTGGCGACGGCCGTCGCCAGGGTGGGCGCCGTCGCCGGGTCGCTCAGGTCCAGTCGCTGTCGACGTGGTTGTCCCGCCAGCGTCCGCCCACCGGCGGGGTGTCCAGCCGCATCCCCTCGTCGGCGTTGCCGGCGAGGTCGTTGTCCTCGACCCGGCAGTCCACACAACTGCCGCGGTCGGTGATCCACAGCCCGTGCGTCTGGGTCTGGTGGTCGTGGTTGTCCCAGATCCGGTTGCCGCGAATCGTGGCCGAGTCGAACGGCGCGTCGATGGTGATACCGGCCCGCCGCTGCGGTGCGGCACCCAGTTCGTATCGACATCCCGGCGGGGGGATGTCGCCGCTCCACGCGCTGAACGCGTCCGGGCGGACCGGGGCGAGGGTGAGTTCGTCGCCGGTGTTGGAGGCGACCATGGCGACGGCGCGTCCGACCCGCAGCATCTTGCCCCGGTGCCCGTCGTGCGGCCAGGCGGCCGACCGGTCCACCAGCGACCGCTCGCCGTAGCGCACGGCGTCACCCGTCCCGCCGGTGCCTTCGGCGTACTGCTGCCCGTTGTTGCGGATCCGGTTGTTGAGCACCACCGCGTCGGTCATCTGGTGGTCGACGCGCACCGCGTCCAACCCGTTGCCCCAGAGCTCGTTGCTCTCGATCACCACGTCCCGGATCGCGCCCTGGTAGCCGCGCCCGAGGTTCCGCGTGTGATATCCGTGCTGGCCGTTGCCGCTGATCCGGTTGCCCCGGACGGTGTACGGGCCGGGGGTGTTGCCGATGCTGACCCCGTCGCGCAGGTTGCCGTCGATGACGCAGTCGGTGAGCAGCCCGCCCCGGCCCGCCACCGACGCCGTGCCCTGCGACGACACGTCGAAGCCGGTCTCCAGGTTGCCGGTCATCGTGCAGGCCGAGACGATCAGACCGTCGGCGCCCCAGTCGGAGATGCCGAACCGGTTGCCCTGGCTGTGGCAGCCGACGATGCGGTAGCCGCGTGGCGGCTCCCAGTAGTCCTTCTGCAGCTCCAGGAAGATCCCGTTGGTGCCGTTGGCCAGGGCGGTGCAGTTGGCGATGGTCAACCGCTCCACCGGCCCCCACCCGCCGATACCGACCCCGATGCCGGCGCCACCGATCTGCTCGCCGTTGTCGAGGCGACCACAGCCGACAGTCACCACGCCGTCGATCAGCGAATCCTGGAGGAAGTCGCAGCCCAACCCGGTGGCGGCGGTGTGGTGGATGTAGAGGTTGCGAAAGACGCCCCGCACCACGTACTGCAGGCCGAGGCCCTTGGCCAGGTAGTTGTACTCGGCCATCGCCACGCCGGAGCCGTCGATCTGGAAGTCGGCGAAGGTGCAGTCGGCGATGTGCCGGTCCCGGTCCGCGCCGTGCTGCACGGTGGTCCAGAAGGCCAGCGGCGTCGGATCGGCCCGGTTGCCCTCGTTGCTGAGCATGAACCGGGTCGCCGCCGGGCCGGCCCCGATCAGCGACACGCCGCTGCGCCACACCGTGCCCGCGTCCCGGATCGAGTAGATGCCCGGCGGGCAGTAGATGACGCGGGCCCGCCCGTCCGAGGCGTATCCAGCGCCGAGACGTTCCACGAGGGCTGCCAACGCCGGCTGGTCGTTGGTCGCGCCGTCACCGGTCAGCCCGTACTCCAGCGCGTCGCAGTACAGCGGTGCGCCGGCCGCGGCGGGTCGCCGCACCCGTACCGAATTCAGTAGCAGCTCGTTCGCCACGACCACGGATCGGCTCCCTTCGACGCCTGCGGTGCGTACCGGCGGGGCCGACTTCCCGATGACGGGACCGCGAAACCCCGGGACGCACGCCGGCCCTGGCGCCGCGCGGGCGGTGCCGGGGCCGGCGGTACGCCTCAGACGGCGGCGATCAGCAGCGCCGGGCGCTCCACGCAGTCGGCGACGTGCCGCAGGAAGCCACCGGCCACCCCACCGTCGCAGACCCGGTGGTCGAAGGTGAGGCTCAGCTGGGTCACCTTGCGCACGGCCAACTGCCCGTCGACCACCCACGGCTTGTCCACGATCCGGCCCACGCCGAGCAGGGCCGCCTCGGGGTGGTTGATGATCGGCGTGGAGCCGTCCACGCCGAACACCCCGTAGTTGTTCAGCGTGAAGGTGCCGCCGGTGAGCCGGGCCGGCGCGAGCGTCCCGGCCCGCGCCGCGGCGGTGGTCGCCGCCAGCTCGGCGGCCAGCTCGGCGGTGGTGAGTCGCTGGGCGTCGCGCAGCACCGGCACCAGCAGGCCCCGGTCGGTCTGCGCGGCGATGCCCAGGTGCACCCCGGCGGACTGGACGATCCGCTGACCCTCGGTGTCGACCCGGGAGTTGAGCTGCGGGAACCGGCGCAGGCCGCTGAGGCAGATCCGGGCCAGCAGGGCCAGGATGCTCACCGGCGCGTCGGGCGTCGCCGCGTTGATCGCCGCGCGGGTCTCCAGCAGCCCGGTGGCGTCGACGTCGACCCAGATGGTCACCTCGGGGATCTCCCGCCGACTGCGGGAGAGCTTGTCGGCGATCACCTTGCGCACGCCGGTGAGCGGGACGATCAGGTCGCCGTCGCCCTGCGGGGTCGGCTCGGCGTGCGCGTCCGGTACGGCGGCGAGCCGGGCGACGGGGACTGCCAGCGCCGCCTCGACGTCGGCGCGGCGGATCACCCCGCCGGGCCCGCTGCCACGGACGGTGCCCAGGTCGACGCCGCGCTCCCGGGCCAGCCGCCGGACGATCGGCGAGATGACCAGGGCGCTCGCCGACCGCACCTCGGCGGCGACGCTGCCGGCGACCGGGGCCGCCTGTGCCGCCGCCGGGCCGGTGCCGCCCGCCGAAAAAGCGCCGGCCGACGGGCCGGTGCCGCCCGTCGGGCCCGCGTCGGGCCGGACCGCGTCGGCCGGGGCGGCGTCGGCCGGTTCGGGCGCCAGCGCCAGCCGGGGCCGTCGCCGACGACGGGTCGCGCCGCCGTGCCCGGTGCCGTACCCGATCAGCACGTTGCCGGAGCCGGCCCGCTCCTCCTCGCGGTAGGTGGCGTGCCCGGCCGGTTCGTCGCCGGCGCCGTCCAGCGGCGCGATGGTGATCAGCGGCTGGCCGACCGGCCGGACCTCACCCGCCGCGCCGTGCAGGGTCACGACCCGTCCGGCGTACGGGCAGGGCACGTCCACGACCGCCTTGGCGGTCTCCACCTCGACCACGCTCTGGTCGACGGTGACGATGTCGCCCACGGCGACCCGCCACTCGACGATCTCGGCCTCGCTCAGCCCCTCGCCCAGGTCGGGCAGGAGGAAGACCTGCGTCCGCTCGACGGTGGTCATGCCGCCGCCCAACGCGCGTCCGGCTGGTCGTCCCACTGGAGGCGGGCCACCGCGTCGAGCACCCGGTCCACGCCGGGCAGGTGGGTGTGCTCCAGCATCGGCGCCGGGTACGGGATGTCCAGCCCGGCCACCCGCAGCACCGGCGCGTGCAGCGCGTGGAAGCAGCGCTCCTGCACCCGGGCGGCGATCTCCGCGCCGACGCCGGCGAACCCGGGCGCCTCCTGGATCACCACGCACCGGCCGGTACGCCGGACCGACGCGGTGATGGTGGCGTCGTCGAACGGCACGATGGTGCGCACGTCGACCACCTCCAGGTCCCAGCCCTCCTCGCGGGCGGCCTCGGCGGCCTCCAGCGCGACCGGCACCGCCGGCCCGTACGCGACCAGGGTGGCGTCGCGTCCGGTACGGCGCACGACGGCCCGGCCGAACGGCTCGGTACGCACCGGCAGCTCGGCTTCGGCGCTGCCGAAGTAGAGCTTCTTGGGCTCCATGAAGACCACCGGGTCGGGGTCGTCGATCGCCTCCCGCAGCAGCGAGTACGCGTCCTCGACGGTCGCCGGGGTGACGACCTTCAGGCCGGGGGTGTGCGCGTAGTACGCCTCGGACGAGTCGCAGTGGTGCTCCACCCCGCCGATGCCACCGGCGTACGGCACCCGGATGACGATCGGCACGCTGAGCTTGCCCCGGGTGCGGTTGCGCAGCTTCGCCACGTGCGAGGCGATCTGCTCGAACGCCGGGTACGCGAACGCGTCGAACTGCATCTCGACCACCGGCCGCAGCCCGGACATGGCCAGGCCGACGGCGAAGCCGACGATGCCGGCCTCGGCGAGCGGGGTGTCGAAGCAGCGCTTCTCGCCGAAGCGGGCCTGGAGGCCGTCGGTGATCCGGAAGACGCCGCCGAGCGCGCCGACGTCCTCGCCGAAGACGACTACCCGCTCGTCGGCCGCGAGGGCGTCGGCGAGCGCGGAGTTGAGCGCCTTCGCCATGGTGGTGGCCATCAGACGTCACCCTCTTCGTCGTGCGCGGCGGCGAGCTCGGCGCGGACCTGCTCGCGCTGCTCGACGAGCTGGGGGGTGGGCTCGGCGTAGACGTGGTCGAAGAGGCTCAGCGGGTCGACCGTGGGCTGGGTGTTCATCCGGGTGCGCAGGTCCGCCGCGTACGCCTCGGCCTGCTCGGCGATCTCGGCGACCGCCGCGTCGTCGAGCACGCCACGGGCGCGCAGGTAGGTCTCCAGGCGGGCGAGCGGGTCGCGGTCGCGCCAGGCGTCGACCTCGGCGCCGTCGCGGTAGCGGGTGGCGTCGTCGGCGTTGGTGTGCGGCTCCATCCGGTAGGTGTGCGCCTCGACCAGGAACGGCCCCTTGCCGGCGCGGGCGTGCGCGACCGCGCGGGTCAGCACGGCGAGCACCGCGACCGGGTCGTTGCCGTCGACCTGCTCGCTGGGCACCCCGTAGCCGACGCCCTTGTACGCCAGCGACGGCGCGGCGGTCTGCCGGGACAGGGGGACGCTGATGGCGTACCTGTTGTTCTGGACGAAGTAGACGACCGGGGCTTTGAACACGGCGGCGAAGTTGATGCCCTCGTGGAAGTCGCCCTCGCTTGTCGCGCCGTCGCCGATGAAGGCCAGCGCCACTGTGTCGCGCCCCTGGTACGCCTCGCCGTGCGCGAGACCGGCGGCGTGCACGCACTGGGTCGCGAGGGGGGTGCACTGCGGCGCGGTGTGCACCTCGGTGGGGTCGTAGCCGCAGTGCCAGTCGCCGCGCAGCAGCGTGAGCACCTCGACCGGATCGATGCCCCGGGCAACCAGCGCCATCGATTCACGGTAGGTGGGGAACACCCAGTCGGTGTCGCGGACGGCGAGCACGGCGGCGACCTGGCACGCCTCCTGGCCCCGCGACGACGGGTAGACGGCGAGGCGGCCCTGCTTGGTCAGCGCGGTCGCCTGGGTGTCGAACCGGCGGCCGAGCACCATCCGGCGGTACAGCTCGCGCAGCGCCTCGACGGGCGGCTCCGGGTAGTCGGTACGGGCCGGCAGCGGCGTACCGGTCTCATCGAGCAGGCGGACCGGTTCGGCGGCCGGCAGCAGCGGGCGTGCCGGGTCGGGCGGGGTGACCGTCCGACGGGCGCGCGGGGATGCCCTGCGGACCGCCTGGGGTGTGGTCGTCACGGCGGGACCTCCTGGGACGTGTGGTGAGCCTATGCTTCCGCCTGACGGATGATTGACTCAAGATCCACGCAGAAGGCGGGACGTCTGGCATGTGGGAGGCGCATCGGTGAGCCAGGAGAACGGCGACGGAGCGAGCCGGGGAACCGGATCGGGACGATCGGCCCGAGCCATGGACGAGGTCGACAGGCGGATCCTGGACGAGCTGGTCCGCGACGGGCGCACGTCGGTGCGCACCCTGGCCGAACGGATCCACATCTCGCGCACCAACGCGTACGCCCGGGTGGAGCGCCTGCTGCGCGAAGGCGTGATCACGGGCTTCCGGGCGCAGGTGGCGCCCGAGGCCGCCGGGCTGGGCACGTCGGCGTACATGGCGTTGACGATCGAGCAGAACACCTGGCGGGAGGTGTCGGCCGAGCTGGCCCAGGTGCGCTACGTCGAGCACGTCGCGCTCCTCAGCGGCGAACACGACGTGCTGGCCCTGGTTCGGGCGCCGGACAACGCCGCCCTGCGCGACGTGGTGCTCGATCGGGTGCAGCGCATCGCCGGGGTGCTGTCGACGCGGTCGTGGCTGGTCTTCGAGGAGTTCGACGGCACGCAGAGCCCGTGGCAGTAGGGCGGGCCGCGCCGTTCACCGCTCCGGCGGCGCCTCCAGGCCCTCGGCGTCGGCCAGCTCCAGCAGGGGCTCCAGCGAGTGCCGGTCACCGTCGAGGCCGGCGTGCGGGTCGCCGCGCTCGGCGAAGCGGGCCGGCATGCTGAGCACGTCGAAGTCCTCCGGTCGGGCGTCGTCCAGCTCCGCCCAGTCCAGCGGCGCCGACACCAGGGCCTGCGGTGTCGGCCGGATCGAGTACGCCGACGTCACCGTGTGGTCGCGGGCCATCTGGTTGTAGTCGACGAAGACCGGCCGGTCCCGCTGCTCCCGCCACCAGGTGGTGGTGACCAGATCCGGCAGCCTGCGCTGCATCTGCAGGCCCAGCGCGAGCACCGCCCGGCGGCACTCGCCGAAACTCCACCTCGGCTCGATCGACAGGTAGACGTGCAGGCCGCGCCCGCCGGTGGTCTTCGGATAGCCGGTCATGCCCAGCTCGGCGAGGAACGCCCGCACCTCGTGCGCCACCGGCACCACCTGCTCGAAACCCACGCCGGGCATCGGGTCGAGGTCGATGCGCAGCTGGTCGGGGCGTTCCACGTCGGCGGCGGTGACCGGCCACGGGTGGAACCGCAGGGTGCCCAGGTTGGCCGCCCAGATCACCACGGCCAGTTCGCTCGGCGCGACCTCGTCGGCGGTCCGGCCGCTGGGGAAGGTGATGTGCGCGGTCCGCACCCATTCCGGAGCGCCCGCCGGCAGCCGCTTCTGATAGAAGGCGTCACCACGGTTGGTCTGCCGGGTGGCGATCGTCGCGCCCTCGAAGACGCCGCGCGGCCAGCGCTCCAGCATGGTCGGCCGGTCGCGCAGCGCCCGCAGGATGCCGTCGCCGACCGCCAGGAAGTAGCGGACCACGTCCAGCTTGGTCAGTCCGCGTTCCGGGAAGTACGGCTTGTCGGGGCTGGAGACGCGGACCAGCCGCTCCCCCACCCGGATCTCCTCCGCCGCCGTGGCCACGCCCCCGAGGGTACGACGTCCCGGCGGGCCCGGTGGGCTACCGGCCGGGGACCAGCGTGGCGCCGCGGCTGAGGCGACGAACCAGCCGTCCGGTGCCCACCCGGGCGCGGTTACCGCGCCCGGCGCCCGGGTAGGGGGTCGGCATGGCGGAAATGTCGACCCTCTGGATCATCAGGCACGGTGAGAGCACCGCGAACGTGGCGGCCACCCGGGCCGAGGAGAACGGCGCGGACGTGATCGGGCTCAGCCACCGCGACGCCGACGTGCCGCTCTCGGGCACCGGCGAGGAGCAGGCGCGGGCGACCGGCCGCTGGCTCGCCGGGCTGCCCGAGGATCGGCGGCCCGACGTGGCGGTGGTCTCGCCGTACCTGCGGGCGGTGTCCACGGCCGAGCTGGCGCTGCACGGCACCGGGGTGCCGGTGAGCCGGGACGAGCGGCTGCGCGACCGGGAGCTGGGCATCCTCGACGGCCTGACCGGGCACGGGGTCCGCCGCCGGTTCCCCGACGAGGCCGAGCGCCGCACCCGGCTGGGCAAGTTCTACTACCGGCCGCCCGGCGGTGAGGCCTGGACCGACGTGGCGCTGCGGCTGCGCACGCTCCTCGGCGACCTGCGCCGCGACCACGAGGGCCAGCGGGTGCTGCTCTTCGGCCACGACGCGCTGGTCTTCCTCCTGCGGTACCTGGTGGAGGGGCTGACCGAGCCGGAGCTGATGACGTTGACCCGCGAACACGTCATCGCCAACTGCTCAATCACCGACTGGTCCGCCGACGACCAGGGCAGGCTGACGCTTGGCGGTTTCAACGAGGTCGGCCACCTGCACCGGCAGGGCGCCGAGTCGACCAGGGAGGACGAGATCCATGCCGAACCGGTCTGAGGTCAAGGTGATCACGCCGGGGCTGCTGCGCGACTGGGAGCTGCCGGTGCCGGCCGGCGGCAAGGAGAGCCGGGGCACCGTCCTGGTGATCGGCGGCTCCCGCTTCACGCCCGGGGCGGTCCTGCTCGCCGGGGTGGCCGCGCTGCGCGCCGGCGCCGGGGTGCTCCAGCTCGCCGCCGCCGAGTCCACCGCCGCCACGCTGAGCATCCAGGTGCCCGAGGCGCTGGTGGTCGGGCTGCCGGAGACGCCCGACGGCGCGGTCGCCGCGGACCGGGCCGGCCAGCTCGGCGAACTGGTCGGCGCGGCCGACGTGGTGGCGCTCGGCCCCGGACTGAAGGGCATCGACGAGACCACCGAGCTGCTGGGTCTCGTCCTGGAGGCGGCGGGGACGCGCACCCCGCTGGTCCTCGACGCGTACGCCCTGGGCGCGCTCAGCCACGAGCCGAAGCTGCTGGTCGGCTCGGGCCGTCCGGTGGTGCTCACCCCCAACGTGACCGAGGCCGGGCACCTGCTCGGCCGCGAACCCGGCGACGACCTGGGCGCCGAAGCCGCCGAACTGGCGCACCGGTACGAGGCGGTCGTCTCGCTCTACGGCCACGTGGCCGCTCCGGACGGGCGCGGGTGGCGGGAGGAGAGCGGCGACGCGGGCCTCGGCACGTCCGGCAGCGGAGACGTGCTCGCCGGCCTGCTCGCCGGGCTGCTCTCCCGGGGCGCCGACCCGGCGCAGGCCGCCTGCTGGGGAGCGTTCGCGCACGCCGTGAGCGGCCAACGGCTGATCCCCCGCTACGGCCGAATCGGTTTCCTGGCACGGGAACTGCTCGACGAGATCCCGCGCACACTGGCCACCGTCTGACCAGGCGAGATCGGCCACATTCGCCCGTTTCGCCACTGACCGTCGGGGTACCGGATCAACACCCAGCCGAGCTACGAAAGGGGGCACGCCGGTGTCAACCGATGCCATCGTCCTGCTCAAAGAGGACCACAAGGAGATGCGTCGCCTGTTCAAGGCCTTCCAGGACGCCGAGGAGGGGCCGGCGAGCCAGCGGCAGAAGCTGGTGAACCAGATCCTCGAGGCCCTGACGGTGCACACCTACCTGGAGAACGAGGTGATGTACCCGGAGGTCCGCCGGCTCCTGCCCGACCTGGAGGACGACATCCTCGAGTCGTACGAGGAGCACCACGTGGCCGACGTGCTCTGCCTCGAACTGGCCGCGATGGACGCCGACGACGAGCGCTTCACCGCCAAGACGACGGTGCTGATCGAGAACGTCACGCACCACGTCGAGGAGGAAGAGGAGGAGTGGTTCCCCAAGGTCCGCGAGGCGTTGGGCCGTAAGCAGCTCCAGGAGATCGGCGAGAAGATGATCGCGCTGCGCGCGGACGCGCCGCGTACCCCCACCCAGCCGAAGGCGATCAAGAAGGCGCGCGACGCGGTGACCGCCTGAGCCACCAACCGTTCGACGAGGGGCCCGGCCGGACCGGGCCCCACGTCGTGTCCGGCCGGGCAGCAGCGCCGTCCCACCACCTCGCCGGGCGCACGTCGGGAGGTCGGCCGGGTCGCCCCGGGCCGGCCCGGTAGGATCGGCGCGGGCCGTTACTGGCGCGTGGGGATGGACAACCATCGGGAAGCGGTCCCGTCACGAGGACGTTTTTGCCGAGCGCCTGGGCCTTCCGCACGTCTGTAGGAGGTCGTATGTCGCACAACGCCGAGTCCACCGCATTCCGGAGCGCCCTCGAGGTGATCCGGGCTGTCGAGCCGCGGGTGGCCGACGCCATCGGCGCCGAGCTGACCGACCAGCGGGAGTCGCTCAAGCTCATCGCCAGCGAGAACTACGCCTCCCCGGCCACCCTGCTGGCCATGGGCAACTGGTTCAGCGACAAGTACGCCGAGGGCACCGTCGGCCGTCGCTTCTACGCCGGCTGCCAGAACGTCGACACCGTCGAGGCGCTCGCCGCCGAGCACGCCCGGGAGCTGTTCGGCGCCGCCCACGCGTACGTGCAGCCGCACTCGGGAATCGACGCCAACCTGGTCGCGTTCTGGGCGGTGCTGGCCGACCGGGTGGAGTCCCCCGCCCTGAAGAAGGCCCAGGTCCGCCAGGTCAACGACCTCACCGAGGCCGACTGGTTCGCGCTGCGCCGCGAGCTGGGCAACCAGCGGATGCTCGGCATGTCGCTGGACGCGGGCGGTCACCTCACCCACGGCTTCCGGCCGAACATCTCCGGCAAGATGTTCGACCAGCGCAGCTACGGCACCGACCCGGCCACCGGCCTCATCGACTACGACCGGGTCGCCGAGGCCGCCCGCGAGTTCAAGCCGCTGATCCTGGTCGGCGGCTACTCGGCGTACCCCCGGAAGGTGAACTTCCGGATCCTGCGGGAGATCGCCGACTCGGTCGGCGCCACCTTCATGGTCGACATGGCGCACTTCGCGGGCCTGGTGGCCGGCAAGGTCTTCACCGGCGACTTCGACCCGGTGCCGCACGCGCACATCGTCACCACCACCACCCACAAGTCGCTGCGCGGCCCCCGCGGCGGCATGGTTCTCTGTCAGCCGGAGCTGGCCGACCAGGTGGACCGGGGTTGCCCGATGGTGCTCGGCGGTCCGCTGCCGCACGTGATGGCCGCGAAGGCCGTCGCTCTCGCCGAGGCCCGCCGCCCCGACTTCGCCGACTACGCCCAGCGGATCGTGGACAACGCGCAGGCCCTCGCCGACGGGCTGCTGCGCCGGGGCGCGACGCTGGTCACCGGCGGCACCGACAACCACCTGGTGCTCATCGACGTCTCCGGGTACGGGCTCACCGGCCGGCAGGCCGAGCAGGCCCTGCTCGACTCCGGCATCGTCACCAACCGCAACTCGGTCCCGCAGGACCCGAACGGCGCCTGGTACACGTCCGGCATCCGGATCGGCACGCCGGCGCTGACCACCCGCGGGCTGGGCACCGCCGAGATGGACCAGACCGCCGAGCTGATCCACACCGTGCTGACCCAGACCACGGCCGGCGCCAACGCCGACGGCACCCCGTCCAAGGCGAAGTACACGCTCGACGCCGACCTGGCCGACAAGGTCGCCCGCCAGGCCACCGACCTGCTGGCCCCCCACCCGCTCTACCCGGCCATCAACCTGACCTGACGCCGGCCCGGACCCGCACGTGAGTTCCGCGTCGATCATGGAGTCGTGGTGCCCGAATCAGGGCGGGTGGCAACCTTTGTCCACCACCACAACCCCATGATCGACGCGGACGGGGGCGGGGCGCGCGGCGCGGGGCGCGGGGCGCGGGGCGCGGGGCGGGGGGTTAGTTCAGGGGGCGCTTGAGGTGGTAGCGGTGGACTTCGGTGCTGCCCTGGACGTTGTTCACGTCCTCGGCGGCCGAGACCAGCTCCCAGCCCTCCCGGCCGGCGCGGTTCAGGTGCGCGATGGCCGTGTCGCCGTAGGGGGTGATGTCCTTACGCGACCCGTCCGGGCCGTACCAGACGAACGAGACGGTGAAATTGCGGCCCTGCCCCTGATAGCGGCGGACGAGCAAGGCGTACTCCCAGGCAACCATGCGGCCCATTATGACCGTCCACGCAGGAGCTCGTCAGCGATGAGGGCGGCGAGCCGGTCCAACCCCCTGTCGATCTGCTCGGGTGTCACCGCGCTCACCGACAACCGCAGCGCGCACACCGGCGCCGTGTCGTCGTAGAAGTGCGCCATCGGCGTCCAGAGCACCCCGTAGTCACGCGCCGAGGTGTCCAGCAGCGCGTCGTCGACAGCGAACGGCACCGTCACCACCACGAAGAACCCGCCGGCCGGCACCGTCCACCGCACCGCCGCCGGCCGGTCCGGCTCATCGGGGAAACGCCGGGCCAGGCCGGCGACCAGGTGACGCAGATTGCGGGCGTACGCGGCCCGCTCCCGGGTGTTCGCGGGCACCAGGCTGCACCCGTGCTCCAGCAACCGTCCACCGATCACCGCCTGCGCGATAGGTGAGGTGTTCACCGTGACCATGCTCTTGATCATCGCGAGCTGGTCGGCGAGCGGGCCGACCCGACCGTCGGAGCCGGCCACCCGCTGGTCGGCGACCACGTAGCCGACCCTCGCCCCGGGCAGCACCGTCTTGGCGAACGAGCCGAGGTAGACCACCCGCCGGTCGGTGTCCAGCGCCTTGAGCGTGGGCGGGCGCGGCCCGTCGTCGACGGGGAACAGCCCGTACGGGTTGTCCTCCAGCAGCAGCAGGTCCTCCTCGGCGGCCAGCGCCAGCAGCCGCTGCCGGTCCGGGACGGTCATGCTGATCCCGGACGGGTTGGCGAAGTCCGGCAGCACGTAGCAGGCGCGCGGCCGAAGACCCGACGCGCGGGCCCGACGCACCTGCGCCCGCAGGTCGGCCAGGTCCACACCGGACGGTCCACCGGCGACCGGCCACACCGGCAGGTCCACCAGCCGGGCCGCCCCGGTCAGCCCGACGTAGGTCGGGGCGACCGCCAGCAGCACGTCCTGCGGGCCGGCCCGCAACGCCCGCAGCACCAGGAACATCGCCTCCTGGCAGCCGACGGTCACCACGACGGCCTCCGGGTCGACAGTGATCCCCTCGTCGACCGCGAGGTTGCGGGCGATGAGGTGGTGCACGACGCCCTTGGTCCGGCCGTACTGCAACAGCAGCCGTCGGGCCTGCTCGGGCGTGTGACCCAGGTCGTCGACGAGGTGCCGGTGGAACGTGTCCAGGTGCCGGTGCACCGCCGCGACGTCGAAGAACTCCTCGTACGGGCGTCCGGCCGCGAGCGACACCGCCGCCGGATAGCGTTCGGACACCTCATTGAGGAAGTTCATCGAGGTCAGCGCCGGGTCACCCAGCGCGGGGTGCAGGTCGGCGACGCTCAGGTCGACCGCCTCGGTCGATGTCACCGCTCAGCCCACCCCGAGCGTCCGCAGCTCGGCCGCCGCCGCCGGATCGGCGCAGCCGGCCAGGATCAGCGCGTCCCGCACCTCCGCGGCGAGCAGCGCCAACGCGTCCTGCGCGCCGGGCCGTCCCCCGACGGCCAGCGCCCAGAGCATCGGACGGCCGACCAGGACGCCCGCCGCGCCCAACGCCAGCGCCCGCAGCACGTCGGTGCCCCCACGGATGCCGCTGTCCAGCAGCACCTGAGCACCGTCGCCGACGGCGTCGACGACCTCGGGCAGCATGGTGACGCTGGCCGGCGTTCCGTCCAACTGACGCCCGCCGTGGTTGGACACCACGACCGCGTCCGCCCCGATCCGTACCGCCTCGACCGCGTCCCGGGGATCCAGCACCCCCTTGACGACCAGCGGCAGGTCGACGTGCTCCCGCAGCCAGGCCAGGTCCGCCCAGCGCAGGGCCGACTCGAACGACGCGTCGGTGTGGGTGGCGATCGCGGACACACCGGGGGCGCCGGCGTGCGCCAGCGCGTCCCGGCCGTGCGGCAGGTTCGCGGCGACCACGTCGGCCGGGAGGCGGAACGCGTTGCGCAGGTCGCGGGGGCGTCGGCCGAGCACCGGCACGTCCACGGTGACCACCAGCGCGTGACAGCCCGCAGCGACGACCCGGTCCAGAAGATCGCGGACCAGCGCCCGGTCGCGCAGCCAGTAGAGCTGGAACCACACGTCCGCGCCCGCTTCGGTAATCTCCTCGATCGGCGTGCTGCTCAACGTGCTCGCCAGGTACGGCACGCCGGCGGCGCCGGCCGCCGCCGCGAGGCCCGGTTCCCCGTCCGGGTGCACGAGCCGCTGGTACGCCATCGGCGCGACCCCGACCGGCATCGCGTACGGCCGGCCGAGCAGGCGGGCGCCGAGGTCCACGGCGTCGTTGCCGCGCAGCACCCGGGGCAGCACTGCCACCCGGTCCAGCGCGGCCCGGTTGGCGGCCAGGGTCACCTCGGCGGCGCTGCCGCCGGCGATGTAGTCCCACACGTCCGGGGCCAGCACCGCCCGCGCCCGCTGGCCGTAGTCGGCGAACGTCACCGCCGCCGCAGGAACGGTCGGCAGGTCCGCCAGCACCGGCTCAGCCACCGCGCACCCCCGCGTCGGCCGCGGCGTCCGGGTCGGTGGCGGCTGCGCCGACACCTGATCCCGCGGCGGCCGGGTCACCGTCAGCCTCACCGGCGGCCGGTTCGTCCGGCCGGGGCGGCAGCCCGAACCGTTCCCGCAGGAACGCCGCCGCCCGCTGCTGCGCCCGCTGGCCGTCGCTGAAGGCGCCGGGCATGGCGAAGAACCCGTGGATCATCCGTGGATAGTGGTCGAGGCGGGCGGGCACGCCACAGGCGCGCAGCCGCTGCGCGTAGCGCTGCCCCTCCGCGCACAGCGGGTCCAACTCGGCGGTGACCACGAGCGCCGGAGGCAGGCCGGACAGGTCGTCGGCGAGCAGCGGCGACGCCAGCGGATCCCGGGAGTGCGCCGGGTCGGCCAGGTAGTGCGTCCGATACCAGGCCACCGACCGGCGGTTGAACAGCGCCGGGTCGTCGTCGAGCGGGCCGGACGGCTCGCCGCTGACGTCGGTGTTCGGATAGACCAGCAGCTGCGCGGCGAGCGGGGGCCCGTCGGCGCGGCAGAGCAGCGTCACCGCCGCGGCCAGGTTCCCGCCCGCGCTGTCCCCGCCCACCGCCAGCCGGGTCGGGTCCACGCCGAACCGGTCGGCGTTCGCGGCGATCCACACGGTGGCGGCGTGACAGTCGTGCACCGCGGCCGGAAAGGGGTGCTCGGGGGCCAGTCGGTAGCCGACGGTCACCACCTGGCATCCGGCCGCGTTGGCCAGTCGCCGGCAGATGCCGTCGGCGGTGTCCACGCTGCCGAGCGTCCACCCGCCGCCGAAGAAGTACAGCAGGGTGGGCAGCGGTCCCGGCCCGGCCGGCCGGTACACCCGGATCGGCAGGTCACCGCCCGGCCCGGGGATCCGCTCGTCGCGTACCTCATCGACCTGCTCGACTACGCCGCCGCCGGCACGGATCGCGGCCAGGTCCGCGGCGCGCGCCTCGCCGAGGGTCTGCGTGTAGAGCGGCGGCGTGCCGGCCGCGACGCGGGCGGCGCGGTAGGCCGCCACCTCCGGGTGCAGGGCCATGCGGGTCTCCTATCCGCCGGTGCTGACCAGCAGCTTGTCGATGCCACGCAGGAAGAGACTGCCGCTGTACGTCGGGGTCTCGGTGACCGCGAGCCGGGGGAACCGGGCGAACAGGCGGGGCAGGGCGAGGCGTCCCTCCAGCCGGGACACCGCCGCGCCGAGGCAGAAGTGCAGGCCCACGCCGAAGGCCAGCGACGGCGGGCCGGAACGGGTGGGGTCGAAGACGTCCGGGTCGGCAAACCGCGCCGGGTCGCGGTTGGCGGCGCCGATGATGATGAGCACGTTGTCGTCGCGGGCGACCGGCACGCCGGCCAGCACGGTGTCCTGCGGCGCGGCCCGGGCGAGGAAGTGCACCGGGCTCTGCAGACGCAGCACCTCGTCGACGCAGCCCCGGGCGAGGTCGTCGTCGGTCGGCAGCGCGGCGACCGCCCCCGGGTGGGCCAGCAGCAGCGGCAGGCCGTTGCTGAACATGTAGACAGTGGTGACGAAGCTGGCGTTGAACAGGACGATCAGGTTGCTGATCAGCTCCTCCTCGGTCAGCTCCACCTCGCCCGAGCCGACGGCCTCGACCAGCGCGCTGATCAGATCCTCGCCGGGAGTACGGCGGCGGTGGGCCAGCAACTCCCGGTAGAACGCCCGCAGCTGCTGCGCCGCCGTGTTCGCGGCGGCCAGCCGCTGCGGGGTCTTCCCGGCCACGTCCAGGAACTCGTCGATGCGCTCCACCTGGTCCCGGTACCAGGGCAGCTCCCCCGCCGGGATGCCGATGAACTCCGCCATGACCAGGGCGGGGATCGGGTACGCGAAGTCGGCCACGAAGTCGACGACCCCGCCACCGGCGTCGGCCATCCGGTCCAGCAGCTCGTCGACGACCCGCAGGATCACCGGCTCCAGTGCGCCGAGGCGCCGTGGCGTGAAGGTACGGGAGAAGACGTGCCGCATCCGGGTGTGATCGGGCGGGTTGAGGAACATCATCGAGGTCTGGAAGGTGCGCAGGATCTCGTGCTCCTCCCAACCCGGCGGCGGCTGTTTGGTCCACTGCGGATCGCGCAGCAGCCCGTCGATCAGGTCGTACCCGACCGCCACCGCCGCCACCGTGCGGTGCTCGGCCCGAGGTGGTACCGCGCTGACCGGCCCGAGCCGGTGCAGTTCGGCGTACCACGGGTACGGATTCTGGCGGCCCTCTTCGCTGTAGAGGCCGGTGAGCAGGTCCTGCACCGTCACGACGTTCTCCTCCCCAGGATGTCGGTGCCCGGGGGCGGCGGGATCGGCCGCCGCCCCCGGACCGGTGTCACAGGTTGAGCAGTCGCAGCGGAACGGCGTCGGCCATCGCCTGGTTGCCGGCGTCGTTCGGGTGGATGTGGTCCCCCGAGTCGTACGCGGGCAGCAGCTGGCTGGGCCGGGCCGGGTCGCGCACCACCCGGTCGAAGTCGAGCAGCCCGTCGAACTCCCGGCTGCCCCGCAGGTACGCGTTCACTGCCTGCCGGGTGGCCTCCTTCTCCGGCGTCCACACACCCGGGGCGCCGTGCCCCTCGTACGGGGTCAGCGTGGCGACCAGGCTGGTCAGCCCGCGCTGCTGAAGCTGCTGGTTGATCTGCCGGAGCGTGGCGATGATCGCCTCCGGCGAGTCGTTGGACATCCAGATGTCGTTGATGCCCAGGTGCGTGACGACCGTACGGACCCCGGTCTGGGGGAAGACGTCCTCGTTGAGGCGGGCCGCCGCGTTCGGGCCGAGCTGGAAGTAGCCGGGGTAGTCGCCGGCGCCCGGCTCGGTGCCCTCGTGGTTGAGGCGGTTGCCGGCCAGGCTCAGGTTGAGCACGCCGGGGGTGCGCCGGTCCGGCCGGTCCGCGAGCAGCCGGTCGGAGAGCAGGTCCGGCCAGCGCCGGTTGGCGTTGACAGTGCTGCCGTTGCCGTCGCCGATCGAGTCGCTGAGCACGACCAGCGCCCCCGGACTGCCCTTGCGCTGCACATCGACGCCGGACAGGAAGAACCAGCAGCAGGTGGGTCGGATGGTGAACCCGCCGCCGTCGGCGGCCCCGGTCAGGTCGCCGGCGCCGATGAAGTTGCTCTGCTGGGACTGCCCGTGGAAGGTCGTCGGCCCGGTCGGCGTCGGGAAGTGCAGCGTGACCACCAGGTCGCTGTCGTCCGCGACGGTGAAGGTCAGCGGGTCGCTGAGCAGCTCGGCGCCCCGGTTCATGGTGGCCGAGGCTGCGCCGGTGAACGTCAACGCGCGCAGCGAGGCCGGGTCGATGTCGGAGACGTCGTCGACTGTCGCGGTGTTCGGCCGGGCGACTGTGGCGCGGCCCACCCGGACCGCCTGCTCGCCGTAGAGGTTGCTCAGCCGTACGCGCAACGCCGGGCCACCCACCGAGACGTGCACGACCATCCGGACGCTCTGGTCGTTCAGGCCGGTGTTGGTCAACCCGACCGAGTTGCCCCGGGTGACCGCGGCGGCCCAGCTGCCCGCCCACTCGCCCCGGTCCGGCCGGGCCGCGACGGTCGGGGATCCGCCGGCGCTGGCGACGACGGCGGGTGTTGCCGTGACCAGCAGCGCCGCGGCCGCGGCGACGACATGCCATCTCTTCGGGGTCGACATTGAACCTCCATCGTGTGGCAGCCCAGGGCCGTCCGCTGACGGCTCCCGCCTGGACGATGGTCCAGAAACCTAGCCGCCGCCGATGACGGGCGTCAATCAACCTGATCGACGCGATCAAATGTCCACCGGGCCTGCCGGATCGCCCTTCGGCCCGGTCCCGCAGCGCCCTCGCCGGCCTAGGCTCGCAGGCGGCGGCGGTGCGGTCGCCGAACGCGCGCCCACCGCCCGCGGTGTCACCGGGAAGACCGACCCGGAGACCGCCGCTTCCTTGCGACGATGGGGGTTTGCCGGATGACTGACGGGCCCGGGCACGCGACCTATGTGGACAGGGCGCTGGATCTCTTCGCCGACTTCGGCGATCGGGAGGCGCTGGTCGGCGGGGACTGCCGCATCACGTACACCGAGGCCGCCGCGCTGGTGCGGACGATGGCGGGGGCTCTGACCCGGCACGGCGTACGGCCCGGCTCGGCGGTGCTGGTGACCGTCGCGAACGCCGTGGAGGGGCCGCTGCTCCAGCTCGCCCTGCACCTGATCGGCTGCCGGACGATGTGGGTCGCCCCGGTCACCGCCCGCCGGGAGGTCGACGAGTTCATCCGGCTGGCCTGCCCCGACGCCCTCGTCTACGACGCCCGCGACCCCGCCAGCCTGGGACCGGAGCTGGCCGCCGCGCTGCCGGGCGTGCCGGTGTGCTGCCTGGGCCCCGGCGGCGCCGGCCCGGACGTCACGGCCGACACCGATCCGGCCGGTTCCATGGCGCTGCCGGCGGCCGCCCGCGCGCCGGAGTCGTTCCTGCAGACCAGCGGCACCACCGGCACACCCAAGCTGGTGCACCACACCGAGAGCTTCTACGCCCAGATCCTCACCCTCGCGGCCGACTTCCGCGCCGCCGGGTTCCCCCTGCTGCGGCACCTGTCGCACTCGCCGATGTGGCTGGCCAGCGGCCAGATCACCGCCCTGATCAACCTGTTCACCGGTGGCGTGCTGTTCCTGCGCGACGACTGGGACCCGGCGGCGTTCGTGGCCACCGTGCAGCGGGAGCGGATCAACTCCACGTTCGTCACCCCGCCGATGCTCTACGAACTGCTGGACCACCCGGCGCTGGTGGGCGCCGACTTCTCGGCCATGTTCATGTTCAACGTGGGCGCCGGGCCCGCCGCGCCCGCCCGGCTGCGCCAGGCCATCGCGCGGTTCGGCCCGGTACTGCGCATCGTGTACGGCCTCAGCGAGGCCGTGGTCATCACCGCTCTACCCGGCCTGACCGACGATCCGGAGCACCCGGAGCGGCTGCGCTCCTGCGGGCGGCCCTACGGCGACGTACGCGTCGAGATCCGCGACGACGACGGCACGGTGCTGCCGCCGGGCCGCGACGGCGAGGTGTGGGTGCACACGAAGCTGAGCTTCGCCGGCTACCACGGCGAGCCGGAACTGACCGCGCAGACGCTGGTCGACGGCTGGGTCCGCAGCCGCGACATCGGCCACCTCGACGCCGACGGCTACCTCTACCTGGTCGACCGGACCCACGACATGATCCTGACCCGCCAGCGCAGCTGGCCCATCTACAGCCGCCCGATCGAGGACGTGCTCGCCGGGCACCCGCAGGTACGCGCCGCCGCGGTGATCGGCGTGCCGGACCCCACGGCCGGCGAGGTGCCGTACGCCTACGTCGTGCCGGCGCCGGACGCGCCAGTCACCGAACGGGAGCTGATCGACCTGGTGACCGCCGAGCTCAACGAGATGTGGGCGCCCGCCGGGGTGGAGTTCGTCGACAGGTTGCCGGTGAACCGGTCGGTGAAGGTGGACAAGCAGGCGCTGCGCGCGCGGTACGCCGCCCGCCGGACGGCGGCGGTCGGGACATGACCCCCCGCCGGCAGCTGGTCGTCCTGGTCAGCGCGGACCTGATCTCCAACCTGGGCACCCGCATCTCGGTGGTGACCATCCCCTGGCTGGTGCTGGTCACCACCGGCAGCCCGACCAAGATGGGTCTGGTCGCGTTCGCCGAGACGCTGCCGTACCTGCTGTCCAGCGCCCTCGGCACGCCCTGGGCGGACCGGTTCGGCCTGCGCCGCACCTCCATCCTGTGCGACGCGGGCAGCGCGGTGGCCATGGTCGTCGTCGCGCTGACTCCGTGGCTGGGCTTCGCCCCCCTGGTGGCGCTGGTCGCGGTGGCCGGCGCGCTGCGCGGCATCGGGGACCGGGTCAAGCACGTCATGTTCCGGCCGGTCGCCGAGGCCGCCGGGGTGCCGCTGATCCGCCTGACCTCGGCGTACGACGGGTTGAGCCGGGTGGTGACGCTGTTCGGCGCCGCCGTGGGCGGTCTGTTGATCGCCGCGTTCGGGGTGAGCCAGGCGATCCTCATCGACGCGGCCAGCTTCGCGATCTGCGCCCTGCTGATCGGTCTCCTGGTCCGCCCTTCGGCCGCTCCGGCGCAGCCCGCCGCCCCGGTCGGCTACCTGCGCGCGCTGGGTGACGGGTTCGGCTACCTCGTCCGGGACCGGCCGCTGCTGGGGATGCTTGTCGTCGTCTCGGCACTGAACATGGTCGCCAACGCCAGCGTGGCCGTCTACATCCCGTTCTGGGTCGCCCGGGAGCTGCACGGCCCGAGCGGCCTCGGTCTCGTGCTTGCGGCGTTCTCGGCCGGCGCGCTGCTGGGCAACGTGCTGTTCACCGCGCTCGGCCCGCGGCTACCCGGCCGGCTGACGTTCCTGCTCGGGGCGATGGTCGCCGGCACGCCTCGACTGATCGCATTGGCGATCAGCGACGAGTTGCCGGTCGTGCTCGTGGTGACGTTCCTGTCCGGCATCGGCATCGCGGCGGTCAACCCGCTGCTCGGGGTGGCGCTCTACGAGCGGGTGCCGCCGGATCTGCAGACCCGGGTGCTCGGCATCGCCGGATCGCTGGCCTTCGTGGGCCTGCCGGTCGGCGCGCTGCTCGGCGGCTGGTCGGTGGACGCGCTCGGGCTCACCCCGGCGCTGCTGGTCATGGCCGTGGCGTGCCTGCTCGTCACCGCGTTCCCCCTGGTGGCCAGGGCATCCAACCCGAAGACACCGACGCGACCCACACCTGCAGCCGCCTGACGTCCTGCTGGCCGGCGGGCGGGTGGCGACCACCTCGCCCGCCGCCTTTGCTCTGCTTCAACGGAGGCAACAGTACGAGGCCCCAACCGTTGCCTGGGTGGAAGCAGAGCAAAGGAGCCGGTTGAGGTACGGCCAGGCGCGCACCTCCCGCACGCGTGGCCCAGGCGCTGGCCCGACCGGCCCCACCGTCGGCGCAAATCGGTTGCGGGCGCCCGGCGGAGCCCGCAGGCTCGGGCGGATGAGCGCACAGCCCGCACCCGACGCGCCGCACACCGACGAGACGACGGCCCGGCGCATCACCGTGGGCCTGGTCCGTCGACTGGTCGCCGAGCAGTTCCCCCGCTGGGCCGAGCTGCCGGTGCGCCCGGTCGAGGTCGGCGGCTGGGACAACCGCACCTTCCACCTGGGTGACGAGATGACCGTCCGGCTGCCCAGCGGCGAGGGCTACGCCCAGCAGGTCGCCAAGGAACAGCGCTGGCTGCCGCTCCTCGGCGGCCAGCTGCCGCTGGACATCCCCACCCCGCTGGCCCAGGGCCGGCCCGGGGCCGGCTACCCGTACCCGTGGTCGGTCTACGGCTGGATCGACGGCCGGACCGCGGCCGTCGAGCGGATCGACGACCTGACCCGATTCGCGACCGACCTCGCCGCCTTCCTGCGGGCCCTGCGAGACGTCGACACCACCGAGGGCCCGGCGGCCGGCCCGCACAGCGCCTGGCGCGGTGGCCCGCTGTCCACGTACGACGCGGAGACCCGCGCGGCCATCGGGACGCACCGCGACCGGCTGCCCGTCGACGTGGTGACCGACATCTGGCAGGCCGCGCTCGACGCCGCCTGGGACGGGCCCCCGGTCTGGTTCCACGGCGACGTCGCGGACGGCAACCTGCTGGTCCGCGACGGCCGGCTCGCCGCCGTCATCGACTTCGGCTGCTGCGGTGTCGGCGATCCCGCCTGCGACACGGTGATCGCCTGGACGCTGCTGCGCGGCGCCGCCCGGGCGGCGTTCCGCGACGCGCTCGACGTCGACGCGGCCACCTGGGCGCGCGGACGCGGGTGGGCGCTGTGGAAGGCGCTCATCACGCTTGACGCCCCGGAGCCGGCCACGGCGGCCTGGGCCCGGCGGGTGCTCGGCGAACTGCTCGCCGAGCACGCCGTGTCCCGCTGATCCCCCGCGCACCGGCCCCGGCTGGGGCGTCTCGTCAGTGACCGGTTCGGACCGGGGTGGCGTGTTCGGTCCGGCAGCGCGGGCAGCGCAGCTTCGACCCGGCGACGGCGGTCGGCACGCGCAGGCGCTGCCCGCAGCCGCAGGTGAACTCCCGGGCCGAGCGCAGGTACTCGGCGCGGTCGCGCCGTGGCCACCGGCTGTGGCAGCGGGCGCACCACTTCGGCGGGTAGCTGTTGTACCAGGCCAGCCCGAACGCTCCCCCGACCATCAGGGCACCGGGGACCAGCAGGCCCAGCGGCGCGAGCAGGGCGGGCCACAGGGCGCCGACGCCGTCGGACAGCACCGCGCCGACCACGACCACAACGACCATCGGCACGCCGAGCAGGGTGAACCCGAAGCCCCACGCGAAGGCCAGCAGCGACAGCAGGAACACCGCCCACATGCCGCCGGGGGCCCATCGCCGGACGCCGTACCCGCCGCAGCGTGGACAGTCCGGCGAGGCACGGTGCGGCACGGCCCGCAGCGCCTTCGGCGCGAGCCACTCGGTCAGTTTGCCGAGGATCGCCTCGACCAGCTTGCTCGCCAGCGCCTGCAGAAAGGCGTTGAGCACCGCCACCTCCCTCCGAGCGAGTCGCCAGCCCCACGGCGGCCGGCCCACCGTCATCGTGGCGGACCTGTGCCAGCACACCGGCCCACCGCGCCGACGCCACCGCCCCGACGACGCCAATCCGACAGGGGCAACGAACCTCGTCGTTCGTCGTCAGTTCCACCTGGCCGAGGTCAGCCTGGCCGAGGAGGCGCCTGTCGGTTAGCGTGCCGGCATGCCATCGACGCTCGACGAATCGACAGACCCGTACTGTCTCCGCCCCGGTGAGGCCACCGAGCTGCTGCGCGGGCACCCGTGGCGGCGGTTCGTGGCGATCGGCGACAGCGTCGTGGAGGGCATGTGCGAGCCGACGCCGGGATACCCGGACGTGCAGTGGGTGGACCGGGTCGCCGCCGAGCTGAGGGCCGTGCGCCCCGAGCTGGCGTACCGCAATCTGGGTCGGCGCGGGCTGCGCGCGCACCAGGTGCGGGCCGCGCAGCTCGCCCCGGCGCTGGCCTTCGAGCCGGACCTGGCGCTGGTCGTCTGCGGCGGCAACGACGCCTTTCACCCGGCGTACGACGCGGACGCGGTGGACGCCGAGCTGACCGCGATGATCAGCGCGCTACGGGACGTCGGCGCGGACGTGATCACGGTGGGCATGTTCGACGTGTCGCACAGCCCGGCCGTGCCCGAGCACGTGCGGGCCGGCCTCGGGGAACGGATGCGCCGCCTCTCCGCGCACACGGCGCGGCTGGCCGACCGCCTGGGAACTGTCCACGTGCACCTCACGGACCACCCGCTGACGGCCGACCCGACCCTCTACAGCACCGACGGCCGCCACGGCAGCGCCCGCAGCGACGCGATAGCGACTGCCGAAACCCTGCGCGCCCTCCGACGACCGCCTCCGTCCCACCGCGCCCGGTGATCATGAAGTTGTTGCCCTCGGGCGCGGTGTGGCGCGGCAACAACTTCATGGTCAACCGGAGGTTGGGGGGCCGGACAGGAGGACTCCGGTCAGGAGGACTCCGTGGGCCAGGTTGAGGATTCCGTCGCCGCCGGGGAAGCCGACCCTCGCCAGGCCGCCGGAGGCCTGACGGCCGAACAGGTAGGGGGCGAGGGAGTACGGGACATCGGCCGTCACCGTTTCGCCGGTCTCGATCTGCACGAAGTCCATCGGCACCCGGTCGGCCGGCAGGTACTGCTGCAGGATGTTGCCGCCCCGGTCGACGGCCGCGCGCAGGCCCTCGGCCCACTCCGCCGGGCTCAGCTCGGGGCCGATCAGCACCCCGTGCCCGGCGGAACCGTCCGCCGGCTTCGCCACCAGCTCGGCCTGCTCGGCGATCGCGCGGTCGAGCACCGCGACGGTCAACGGCACCGTGTACGGCACGTGCCGGCGGATCAGCGTCTGGTCGTCGGCGGGCAGGGCGTCCACGTCCTCCCACAGCCAGGCGAAGGTGGTCTTGTTGCCGAGCAGCCAGGCCGCCGCCGACACGAACATCGGCAGCGTGCCGGCGGCCAGCGCGCCGGCCACCGCGTCCAGGCCGGCGGTCGGGGTGACCCGGTTGGGCACGAAGAGGCGGAACAGCGCGTCGACCGGCGCACCGTCCACCACGAGCCGCTTGTCGTCCGCCAGGGTGGCGGTGGCCAGGGGCGCGATGACCAGGTCGATGCCGAAGTCGCGGGCCCGCACGGCGAGCGGGCTGAGGATGCGGATGAACGTCTCCGGGTCGTCCAGCCCTGGATAGTCGGCGTCGAAGTCCATCAGCAGCGCCAACCGGGCGCCGTCGGGCAACCCCAGCTCGTCACGGATCGCCACGAAACGCTGGTCCAGCAGCGACGGCGCGGCGCGTACCGGCAGGTCGTCGAGGATGCCGTGCTCGGCGTAGAGCTGCGCGAACCGCTGGATGACGGTGTCGGCGTCGAACCCTCCCCCGAGGCTGCTGTCGATGTTGTACTCGACGAACTTCGGCACGCCCTCGGTGAAGATCACATCCGGTCGGTACGCGGCCAGCAGCGCCTCGGTCAGCGGCTCCGACTCGTCCAGCAGCCGGGTCTCCCCCGCCGGGACGCCGAGCAGCCGGCGCAACTCGCCGGCGGTGTCCACCCGGCGCCGGCAGGTGTCCAGGATGAGGTGGGCCAGCCGGTCGCAGACCTCGTTCAGCTCCCGCCAGGCGTCGGCGGTCAGGATCGGGGGGCGGGCCAACCGCCACTCCTTGTTGTAGGTGGCCCGTCCGTGAAAGACGCGTTCCCAGGCGGCCGCGCCGCTGGCCACCATGGCCTGGCGGGCCGGCTCCGGCAGGTCGGTCCAGGCCCGGTCGGCCGGCGGCCACGAGTAGTTCGGGTCGATCATGATGAGTCCTTCATGGTCAGGTGGATGGCGGTGGCGAGCTGCTCCCGGGAGGGCTGCACGGCGCGGTCCAGGGCGGGGGCGAACGGCAGCACCGCCCCGTCCGGGCGGGTGACCCGGCGCGGCGGGGCGAGCAGTCGGACCCGCTCCACCACCGAGGCGATGACCTCGGCGGCGATGCCGCAGGAGCGGTTGGCGTCGTCGAGCACCACGAGACGCCCGGTGCGGGCCACCGACTCGGCCAACCCGTCGATGTCGAAGGGGTACAGGGTGCGCGGGTCGAACACCTCCACCGAGACCTGGTCGGCAAGCTCCGCGGCGACCGCGAGCGCGTCGTGCACGAGATGCCCGACCGCGACGACCGTGACGTCGTCGCCGAAGCGGTGGATGCGCCCCCGGCCCAGCGGCACCGGCTCCAGATCGGACACGTCGTCGCGGACGTCCATCGCGCCCGCCGGGGCGAACACCACCACCGGGTCGTCGTGCCGGATCGCGCTGACCAGCAGTCCGTACGCGTCGGCCGGGGTGGCCGGCACGACGGTGACCACCCCGACGTGGGCGAAGAGGCTGTACGGGTGGTCGGAGTGCTGCCCCGCCCAGCCGGTCCGCGACCCGGAGCCGGGCACCAGGTAGGTGACGGGCACCGCGCACTGCCCGCCGGTCATCAACGGGAACTTGTGCGCGTGGTTGACGATCTGCTCGAAGACCAGAAACAGCAGCGACGGGATCTGGAACTCGATCACCGGCCGCAGCCCGGCCAGCGCCGCCCCGGTGGCGAAGCTGGTGAACGCCTGCTCCGACAGCGGTGTGTCGCGGACCCGGTCGACGCCGAACCGTTTGGCCAGCCCGGTGGTCACCAGTGACGCGCCGACCTGGATGTCCTCGCCGAGCAGGAACACCGCCTCGTCGCGGGCCAGCTCGTCGGCGAGGGCCCGGGTCAGGGCCCGGCGGTACGACAGTCGGGGCACCTCAGCCACCTCCGGTGCGCAGGGTCATTCAGCCACCTCCGGTGCGGGCGGTCATTCCGCTGGCGTACAGGTAGGCCAGCGCGTCGGCCGGGTCGGGTTCCGGGCTGTCCAGGGCGAAGCGCACCGCCGCGTCGACTGTCGCCTCCACCTCGGCGTCCACCGCGGCGCGGTCGGCGTCGGAGAGCCGTTCGCCCTGGATGTGCACCGGGTCCCGGGCCCGGCCCCGGGTCACCTCGTCGGGCGGCCGGTAGTCGAGGCGTACCGCGTGTTCGAAGGTGTGGTGGGCGTCGAAGCGGTAGGTCCGGGCCTCGATCAGCTCGGGGCCGCCGCCGGCGCGCATCCGGTCGACGGCGGCGGCCGCGGCGTCGCGTACCGCCTCCGGGTCCTGGCCGTCGACCTCGACGGCCCGGATGCCGAAGGCGGCGGCCCGGCCGGCGATGCTGCCGGCCACCGCGCCGGCGACCGGCATGGTGGTGGCGTAGCCGTTGTTCTCGCAGACGAACAGCACCGGCACCCGCCACAGCGCGGCCAGGTTGAACGCCTCCAGCAGCATCCCCTCGTTGACCGCGCCGTCGCCGAAGAAGCTCACCCCGACGGTGTCGTGGCCCTGCCGTCGACGGGCCCACACCGCGCCCGTGATGATCGCCCCGGACGCGCCGACGATGGCGTTCGCGCCGAGCACGCCGATGCTGACATCGGCGGCGTGCATCGAGCCGCCCCGCCCGGCGTTGAGGCCGGTCAGCCGGCCGCACAGCTCGGCGAGCATCCGGGCCGGGTCGGCGCCGCGGGCCAGGACGTGCCCGTGCCCGCGGTGGGTGCCGGCGAGCACGTCGTCGGCCCCGAGCGCGGCGCAGACGCCGGCGGCGATCCCCTCCTGACCGAGGTACGGGTGGATGCCGCCGACGATCTGCCCGCCGTGGACCAGCTCCACCGCACGCTGTTCGAACCGGCGGATCAGCCGGACCGTGCGGTAGAGCCGGACCGGGTCGGCGTCGGTCACGCCGGCGCCTTGATCGCCGCGAGGATGTCGTCCCAGAGCCGGGCGCGGGCAGCGAGGGCGGTGTTGACCGTGTCGGCGCACTCCTGCCACTTGGTGTCGTCGTCGCCGCACAGGTCGGCGAGCATCTGCATGGCCATCGGGGTGTGCTGTTCGCCGTCGACCTCGATGTGCCGTTCCAGGTAGTCGACGAAGGCGTGCAGCCGGTTGCTGCGCTCGTTGACCGCGACGACCTGGGTGAACATGTCCGGGATGAGGTCCTCCCGGCCGAACGCGAAGGCCGCCGCCTGGCAGTGCACCGGGGTGGACTCGATGATGTGCCAGGTGGTCGCGGCGAACCGCGCGGACGCGGCCGGCGCCCCCGCCTCGGCGAGCGCGTCGGTCACCGGCCGGCCCGCGCGCAGCAGGTCGACGAGGCTGTTCACGGCTGTGGTGTCCGCGCCGGCCTCGACCATGCCCCGCACGTACAGCTCGAAGTGGCTGATGTAGCCCTCGCCCAGCTCGTCGCTCTCCTCCACCATGACGATGTCGTTGATGAGGCGGCGGCTGCCGGTCGGGCCGGTCGGGATCCACGGGACGTTCACGCAGGTCAACTGCCGCTGCAACGACTTGAGCAGCGACATGAAGTCCCACACCGCGAAGACGTGGTGCTCCATGAATGTGACCAGCGACTCGTGGGTGTCGAGGTTGGCGTAGAGCGGGTGCTTGACCACGGCGTCGCGCCGCTCGGTCACCGCCGTTTCCAGCCGCTCGATGCCCGGGTGCGTCCTACCCCAGTCGTACCGTGACATTGTCAGCCTCCCTGCTGGGCGCGGTGGCGCCAGATGACCGGGCAGTAGTCGGGGTCCGCGTAGTCCGGCCGCCCGTCGTGGGTGCGGCGGACCAGCACGTCGTGGTTGTACGCGGCGAGCGTGCCGTCGGAGAGCGGATACTCCCGCCAGGCGTTGTCGCCGTCCTGCAGGTGCAGCGAGATCGCCTGTCGGGGGCGACCGCTGACGTTCGGGCCGCTGCCGTGGTAGGTGCGGCAGTGGTGGAAACTCACGTGTCCCTTGGGGATCACCATCGGGATCTTGCGGATCTCCGCGCCGTTGTACGCGGCATTCTCGGCCAGCATCTCCTCCAGCTGGCTGCGGTCGCGGTCGGCGAAGTGCCGCACGACCGTGTCGTCGGCGCCGATCTCCTTCCAGCGGTGCGAGCCGTCGACCATGGTGATGGTGCCCATCTCCTGGCCGCAGTCGTGGAACGGGATGAACGCGGTGAGCATCTTCTCCGACGAGGACGACGCCCAGTAGTGCTTGTCGAAGTGCCACGGCACGATGTTGCTCGGCTCGCCGGAGATCGGCGGCTTGTAGATCAGCGTGGACTGGAAGACGCGGATCTCGTCGGCCTCGGCGAGCCGGGCGGCGACCGCGCCGATCAGCGGCTTGCGCAGGATCGCGCCCAGCCCGTCGTGCTCGTGGTGGACGTAGTCGTTGTGCCGCTGCACCGGCCCCTTGGCGGGCTCCCAGTAGGCGAGCTTCGGTGGGCGCACCGGCAGCCGCCGGTCCCGTTCACCGTCGTAGTAGCGCTGCGCGGCGGCGGCGAGCGCGTCCACCTCGTCGTCGGTGAACAGCTTCTTCGACAGGTACCAGCCGTGCTCGGCGTAGTGCCGCACGTCGTCGTCGGACGGCAGCAGCGCCCGCTCCTGCTCGGTGAGCGTCGAGTCGTACCCGGTCGCGGTCATGCGCCCACCGCCGCGGCCGCGGCCAGTTCCCGCTCCTTGGCCTCGTACAGCGCCTTGATGTTGCCGCTGCCGAAGCCGCTCGCGCCCCGCCGCTCGATCAGCTCCAGGAACAGCGTGCGGCGCACGTGCATCGACTCGGCGAAGATCTGCAACAGCTGCCCGCCGTGATCGGAGTCGACAAGGACCCCCAGCTCGCGCAGTCGTTCCAGCGGTGCGTCCACCCGGCCGACCCGCGCCTCCAGGGCTTCGTAGTAGCTGGCGGGGGTGCCGGCGAAGCGCACCCCGCGCCGGCCCAGCGACTCCACGGCAGCCACGATGTCGTCGGTACGCAGCCCCAGGTGCTGCACTCCCCCACCGGCGTGCTGGTCGAGGAACGCGTCGATCTGCCCCGGCCGGCGGGTCCGGTCCGGCTCCAGCAGCACCACGGTGACCTGCCCGGACGGGCTCTGCACCACCTTGGAGTTCATCCCCTGCCCGTCGACCTCGATGTGCTCCTCGAAGATCTGCGCGAACTCGAACAGCCCCTCGAAGTGCCGGACCGTCTCGTCCAGCTGGCCGGGCGGCACGCAGACCGCCAGGTGGTCGACCTCGGCCAGGACCGGCTTGCCCTCGTCCGCGGTGAACGGCATCGGTGTGATCACGCCGGGCAGGAGGTCGGCGCGGCTCCCCCGGCGCTGCACCAGGCGGTGCCGCACGTCGGCGAAGCCGTCCACCTCGGCGGTCACCACCTCGGCGTCCGCGCCGGTCAGCGTGGTCGGTGGCGTCACGCCTGTCGCGCCCCGGCCGACCAGCTCGGCGTACGCCTGCTCGACGTCGCCGACCTCGACCGCGACGACAGCGATGCCGTCGCCGTGGCGCTGCACGTACCGGGCCGCCGGATGCTCGGCGCTCAGCCCGGAGGTGAGCAGCAGGCGGATGTCGCCGTGGCAGAGCAGCAGTGAGCGCTGCCCGGCCAGGCCGGTCTCCGGGCCACCCTGGCCGCAGATCTGGAAACCGACTGCGGTGCTGAAGTAGAAGGCCGCCTGTCGGGCGTCACCTACGTAGAGTTCGATGTGGTCGATCCCACGGATGTCCATGTCTCTGTGCCCTTCCCCATGCTTCCCCCGTGTTGCCGTCCGGACGCCCCCCGTCCGGGATGCCGCGTCGCTCACCTCCTCGGCTCGGCGACCCGCGCGAGCAGCAGGCTCACGTTCTGGCCGCCGAACCCGAACGAGTTGGTCAGCGCGTACTCCGGGTCGGCCTTGCGGGGCGTGCCACGGATGTGGTCCGCCGGGCAGGCCGGGTCCGGGTCGTCGAGGTGGTACGTCGGTGGCAGCAGCCCTCGACCGAGCGCCACCGCGGTCACCGCCGCCTCCAGCACCCCGGAGGCGCCGAGCAGGTGGCCGGTGAGCGCCTTGGTGGAGCTGACCGGCACACCGCCGTCGCCGAAGACGTCCCCGAGCGCGGTGGTCTCGGCGATGTCGCCGAGCTTCGTGCCGGTGCCGTGCGCGTTGACGTAGCCGACCGCGGCCGCCGGCACGCCCGAGCTGCGCAGCGCGCCACGGATGCACGCGGCGGCGCCGGCGCCGTCGGGGCGCGGGGCCGTCGGGTGGTACGCGTCGGTGGTCGCGCCGTAGCCGGCCACCTCGGCGTACCCGGTGGCACCGCGGGCGGCGGCGTGCTCGGCACGTTCGACCACCAGCAGCGCCGCGCCCTCGGCCAGCACGAACCCGGAGCGGGACGTGTCGAACGGCCGGCTCGCCCGGGACGGGTCGTCCCCGGCGCGGGCCAGCGCCCGCGCATTGGCGAAGGTGTCGGCGAAGGTGGGAAACAGCGGTGCCTCGCTGGCCCCGCAGAGCACCACGTCGGCCTCCCCCGCCCGGATCAACCGGACCGCGTCGGCGACCGCCTGCGCGCCGGACGCGCAGGCCGTGCCGACCGACGAGCTGTAGCCCCGGATGCCGTGCGCGATGGCGATCCGCGCCGCCGGCATGTTCGGCAGGATGCCGGTGAGCAGGTACGGGCTGACCGCCGCGCGACCCCGCGCGGCGCGGGCGAGCACCTGGGTCTCCAGGGTCGCCATCCCGCCGACCCCGCCGACGATCACGCCGATCCGGGACTCGTCGACGTCGCGGCCCACCTCGATGCCGGCGTCGGCGAGCGCGTCGGCGGCGGCGAGCAGAGCGAGCACCACGATCCGGTCCAGCACCCGACTCTCCGGCCCGGACACGACGCTGCGCGGGTCGATGTCCGGCAGCAGGCCGGCGACGTCCAGCGACTCGCGCGCCGGATGACCGGCGGGCGGCCGGGTCAGCCCGGAACGGCCGGTGGTCAGCGCGTCGAAGGTCTCCTCGACGCCCCGCCCGACCGGGGTGAACAGGCCCATCCCGGTGATCAGCGCGCTCACGCCGCCACCCCGGATCGCCCGCTCACGACGACGCCTCGGTCAGGTAGCGCTCGCGCAGGGCCACCTTGCGGACCTTGCCGGTGACGGTGACCGGGATGTCGTCCGAGCGCACCGGCACCACCCGGCGCAGCGTGGCGCCGACGTCCGCGCCGAGCGCCGCGCGGACCCGTTCGGTGCGGTCCTGCGCCTCGTCGGCGCCGGCCGCCAACTCCAGCAGCACGTCGGTGACCACACCCTCGGCCCCGGCGACGATCACCACGGTGCAGTCGGTGACGTCCGGGCAGCTGGCGAGGATCTTCTCCTCGGACAGGGCGGTGAAGAACCGCCGGCCGTCTCCGGCGTCGACCGAGTCGACAGCCCGGTCCAGGTGGTAGTAGCGGCCGTCGGCGTCGGCCCGGACCAGGTCGCCGGTGAGGTACCAGCCGCGCTGGCGGAACCGGTGGGTGGTGACCGAGTCGTTCCAGTAGCCCCGGAACAGTGACGGCGAGTCCACGCCCAGGAAACCCACCTCGCCGACCGGCACCGGTTCGCCGTCGGCGTCGAGCGCCGCGACCCGGGCGAACTCGTAGGGCCGGCCGATGCAGCGGCCGTACCTGTCGGTGTCGGCGCGGTGGGTGATGTGGAACATGGAGTGCCCCATCTCGCTGGAGCCCAGCCCGTCGATGAAGACCGAGCCGGGCACCCGGGCCACGCCGTCGCGGGTGACGGTGTCCCGCCAGCCGGTCGCGACCAGCCGGCGGATGTGCGGCTCGTGCGAGCAGTCGCCGGTGTTGAACCACAGCCGCACCGAGTCCAGGTCGTAGCCGGACAGGTCGAAGCGGGCCAGCTCGGCCCAGGTGACCGAGAAACCGAACACCCCGTCGGGGCGCCAGCGTTGGATGGCGTCGAGCACCCGCTCGCCGCCCTGCTCGGACAGCAGGAACATCTCCGCGCGGTTGCCCAGCGCCTGGTTGACCATCAGCACGGTGGCGGTGTGCGGTGCGGGCAGCGCGTTGAGGATCCGGCGGGTGCCCTGCGCCTGCGGCATGGTGAGCAGGTGCCGGGTGGCGGCGAAGAGGCTCGCGTGCGAGTGCAGCACCGCCTTGGGCACCCCGGTCGTCCCGGAGGTGTGGGTGATCACGATCGGGTCGTCGCTGTGGTGCCGGTAGTGCGCCGGTGCGGCGGCCGGGTCGCCCGTGCCGGCCCGCGCGGGCGTGCCGAGCAGCGGTACGCCCAGGTCGTGCCCGGCCAGCAGCGCGGTGTGCGCGTCGTCGGCGAGCACACCGACGCCGCGCAGGCGGCGGATGTACTCGGCGGCGATCTCGGGACGGAGCTTGCCGTTCATCAGCGCCGGAATCGCACCGAGCCGGGCCAGCGCCAGGAAGCTCAGCACCATGTCGGCGGCAGCGGTGGCCCAGACGGCGACCGGGTCGCGGGGACGCACCCCGCGCTCGTGCAGCCAGGCGGCGCGGGCGGCGACCCGCTCGTCGAGCTGGCCCAGCGTGAGCGGCGCCTCGGCCGGGTGCCCGTCGACGGCGGTGTCGAAGGTCAGGCCGGGCCCGTCCGGGTCGGCGCCGTGCGCCAGCACCCGGGCCAGCATGTTGCCCGCGCCCAGCTCGGTGTCGGCGGCCAGTGCGCCGCGCAGTCCCCGTGTCCTCATGGTCGTGCTCCTTCACCCAGCAGCACCGCGACCGCCTCGGTGGACGTGTCGAGCGCCTGTTCGATCAGGACCAGCAACACCTCGTCGGCGTCGCCGTCGTCGCGCAGCAGGGTCGCCTCGGCGGTGCCGTCGGCGTACGGGTCACCGGTCGGGCTGAGGCAGACCACCGGGCCGCGCAGCCCCCAGCGGGCCGCGATGTGCCCGGCGACGCTGTTGGGCACGGACTGGTAGAAGAACAGCGGGCCGACCCGCCCGCCGGCCTCGACAGTGGCCCGCACGTGCTCGGCGCTGGCCCGGTCGCCGCTGGCGGTGACCAGCACGATCGCCGTCCGCGTGGCGGCCGGCACCGGTCCCGTGCCGTACCGTCGCCGCAGACACCGCTCGGCGACGGCCACCACGACCGGTGCGAACCCGGAGAACACGAACCCCGGCACGCCCGGCACGTCCCCGTCGCCGGCCTCGGGCCAGCAGGCCCGCGCCAGCTCCCGCATCCCCGCCTGGCGCGCTCGTGCGGTTTCGGTGGTCGTTTCGCGGGCGTCAGCGGATTCGTCGGGACAGAAGGTGCCGGACCGCGGGGAGGTCGGGGTGGTCACGGGGCGCCGACCAGAAGTGCCGTGTTGGCGCCACCGAAGGCGGCGTTGAGGGTCAGGGCGTGCGTCGCCGTCGTCCTCCGGGGACGATCCGTGATGACATCCAGCGGGCACGCCTCGTCCGGCCCTCGCCAGCCGGCGTTGACCGGCAGTTCACCGTGGCGTAGCGCCAGCGCGGTGACCACCAGTTCGAGCAGCCCGGACGCCTCCAACGCGTGCCCGTGCAGGGCCTTGGTGGAGCTGACCGGCACCTGAGCGGCGTACCCGTCGAGGGCCTGACGCAGCGCCGCCGCCTCCGCGGCGTCGCTCTGCGCGGTGCCGGTGGCGTTGGCGTTGACGTAGCCGACGGCCTGCGGTGACAGCCCGGCCCGACGCAGCGCGGCGCGGACCGCGTGCGCCAGCCCGGTGCCGGACGGGTCCGGCTGGCAGGGGTGGAACGCGTCCCCGGCCCGCCCCCAACCGACCACTGTGGCCACCGGTCCACCGTCCCGTCGACGGGCCGCCGCGCGGGACTCGAGCACCACCGCGGCCACCCCGTCGCCGAGCAGCAACCCCCGTCGGCCGGCGCTGAACGGGCGTACCGCACCGTCGTCGGCGAGAGCCCTGCCGGCGTCGAAGAGCGCGAACTGGTCCGGTTCGACGAGGTAGCCGGCGGCCACCACCGCCCGGTCCAGGTCGCCCCGGGCGATCAGGGCGGCGGCGTCGGCCACCGCCGTGCTCGCCGACACGCAGGCGCTGGTGTAGACGCGGGTCGGCCCGGACACTCCGGTGCGCAGCGCGAGCTGGCCGGCGAGCGCGGCCGGGGCGGGCCCCGCGCCCGGCGCCGGACCCCCGTGCACGGCGAGCAGCAACGCGCACCCCGCCCGCCGTACGTCGGTCAGGACGGCCGCCGCGCAGGCCGCGTCGATCGCGTCGGCCAGTTCGTCGGCGAGGGTGCCGACGTCGGGCAGGGTGGCGGCCACGGCGACCCGGCGGCCTGTGGTGTCGAAGCGGCGTACCGGGCCGAACGCCGGCGCACCGGCCAGGACGCCGGCGAGCTGCGCGTCGGCGCCGCGACCGAGGGCGCTGACCGCGTACACACCGGTGAGCTGGGCGACGGGTGGCTCAGCCATCTGCGGTAGCGGTCAGCGACGCCCGGAAGACCGCCAGGGCGTCGTCGACGGTACGGATGCCGGCCAGGTCGTCGTCGGTGAGGTCGAGCCGACGCTCGTAGCGCTGCTCGATGAGGTGCACGAGCCAGGCGAGTTCCATCGAGCCGATCCGGTCGGGGACCTCGGCGGCGGGTTTCGCGGTGAGTTCGGCGAGCATGGTCAGCAGGTCAGCTCGCCCCAGGTCGGGCTGACCGGGCATCAGGCGTTGTCGCTCGTCGCCTCGGCGACACGGTCGGCGACCATCGTGGTGAACTCGCCTACCGTCATGAGGGCCAACTTCTCCGACTCGTCGTCGGCGAACGTCACGCCGTAGCGGTCCTCGACGCGGACGGACAGGTCGGCCAGTGCCAGCGATTCCAGGTCGACGCCGGACGGGCCGAGCGTGGTGTCGTCGTCGAGCCCCTCGACGTCGTAGTTCATGTCGGCGAGCTGCTCGACGACGAAGGCGCGGACCTCGGCTCTCATGGATACCCTCTCTGCGTGGACCAACTGACGGTGTCCGATCGGGACACCGCGTACGTGTGGGTCGGTCGGGACACCGGCGGTCGGCCGGGTCCCGCCGTGCGGTTGCTGCGGCAGGCGGGCGCGGCGTTGCTCGGCCGCGCCGAGGCGGAGGTGGTGCTGGCACACGGCCCCGCCGGCAACCCGGTCGTACGCGTCGCCGCGCCGGTGGACTCCGGGCCCGTCGAGCTGCCGGTCAGCCTCAGCCGCGCCGGTCGGGTCGTGGTGGTCGCCGCCCGTGCGGCCGGCCCGGTCGGCGTGGACGTGGAGCAGGTCCGTGCGCTGCCCGCGCTCGCGCTGGCCCGTCGCTGGTTCCCGCCGGCCGAGCTGGCCTGGCTGGCCGATCGACCCGAGGCCGGCCGGGCGGCCGAGTTCCTGCGGCTGTGGACCGCCAAGGAGGCGGTCGGCAAGGCGCTCGGTGTCGGGCTGCGCGGCGGCGGACTGCTCCGGGAGATGCCTCCGCCCGGCCTGCCGCTGCGTCAGGTGCCCGGCGGCGAGCCCGTGCGGGTCGGTCATCCGGAGCTGGCCGGCGGTCTCGTGCTGGCCGTCGCGGTACGCGCCGAGGCGGGCGTCGAGGTCGCCGTCGAGGTGGTGCAGCGGGCCGGTCCCGGTGTCGACGTCGACGTGGCGCAGGGGCCCGGTCCCGACGTCGAGGCCGACGTGGCGCAGTGGCCCGGTCCCGGTGTCGACGTGGCGCAGCGGCCCGGTCCCGGTGTCGAGGCGGTGCAGGGGGCCGGTCA
This sequence comes from Micromonospora sp. DT63, assembly GCF_049841615.1. Lineage (NCBI taxonomy): Bacteria > Bacillati > Actinomycetota > Actinomycetes > Micromonosporales > Micromonosporaceae > Micromonospora > Micromonospora sp. DT63. Next base: position 573,141 of record NZ_JBNCKQ010000001.1, read on the forward strand.
CGGTGTCGCCGCCGACCGCAGCGCGCCGGTCGAGCGGACCAGCTTGCCGGTGGTGGTGCGGGGCAACGCGTCGAGCAGGCGCAGCACCCGGGGTCGCTTGTAGCCGGCCAACCGCTCGGCGAGGAGCTTGTCCAGCATCTCCTCCGACAGCGGGCCGTCGGGCTGGACGTACGCGGTGATGCCGTCGTCCCACACCACCACGGCGGCGGCCACGCCGGGCAGCTCGGCGACGGTGGCCTCCACCTCGGTGAGGTCGACCTTCATCCCGCCCACCGAGACCTGCGAGTCGAGCCGGCCGCGCACGGTGACCAGCCCGGAGTCGGCGTCGACGGTGCCGGCGTCGCGGGTGTGCAGCCAGCCGTCGGCCCAGCGGGTCGGGTCGCTGAGCCCGACGTACGGCGACGCCGGGCAGGACACCCACAGCTCGCCCTCGGACTCGCGGACCTCGATGCCGGGCGCCGGGGCGATCGACGGCCGGTGTGCTCCGTGCAGGTCGGTGCCGATCACCCCGACCTCGGTCATCCCGTACATGTTGCCCAGCGGCACCCCGTACCGGTCGGTGAACGCCTGTGCGACAGCGGCCGGCACCAGTTCGCCACCGGTGGTCATCCGCCGCAGCTGTGGCAGGGGGCCGGACGGCCGGGTGGAGGCGAGCAGACCGATGTGGAACGGCACACCCAGCACGGTGGCCGGTGTCGGGTCGGCGGCGATCGCGGCCAGCACGGCGTCGCCGCTGAGTCGCTGCGGTGGCACCAGTTCGACTCCGGCGTGCAGGCCGTAGAGCAGTCCGCCGACGAGCCCGAGCACGTGCACCATGGAGGGCAGCAGGATGATGCGTTCGCCGGGCAGCGGTACGCCGTCGATGCGGGTGTAGCGGCCCACCTCGGCGACCAGGTCGGCTGCGGTACGGCCGATCACCTTGGACGGGCCGGTGGAGCCGGAGCTGAGCTGGATCACGGCGTGCCCGCTGACCGCCGGACGGTCGGCGTGGCGGGTGACGCTCTCGGTGACGTCGACGAAGACCTTCAGCGCGCCGCCGGCGGTGCGCAGCGGCGCGATCACCACCTGCGGGGTGAGTCGGGTCAGCGCCCGATCCACCTCGTGGTCGGTCAGCCGGTGGTCGAGCAGGATCGCCTGTGCGCCAGCGCGCCAGGTGGCCAGCAGGTTCACCACGTACGCCAGTGACGGTGGAAGTCGTAGCGCGGCCGCGCCACCGGGGCGCAGGCCGGCAGCGATCAGGCGGTCCTGCGCGGCGGTCACCAGCCGGTGCAGGGTGACCCGGTCGATCGGTTCCGGCAGGCGGAGACAAACGTCGGTCGGATGGCCGGAGAACAGGATGTCGTCCACCCATCCAGGGTCTTCAGCCGTAAGGTTTCCTGTCGATTGATCCATCGCCCTCGCCGTTCAACCCGCAGCACAAAGTAGGGCATAGCAACCGTTTGTGAACAACTTTCTAGGTGCTGACGGAACCCTACGACAGCCGCGCGGAGCATCGCTAGATGCAAATGGCTAGATCAAACAGAGCGCCCGGACCGATTGCCACATACCGGTGCCCACCGTCACGCGGGCCGCCATCCCGGCCTACCGCGCATGATCGACTCGGGTTCCGTGAAGGCGGGGTGTCCGGGCAAGCGGGACACCCCGGCTTCCGGGAACCCGAGTCGATCATGCGCCTCGCGCCGGTACGGCAGCCGCCGTTGGGGATCCACGTCAGGGCCGGTGGACGCAGGGCGGCCACCGCGTGATCAGAGCCGCGCTGTGGGCTGCGGCCGGGGTGCTCCGTCGGGTAGGACGCGTTCGTAGCAGACCGAGTCGTCGGAGCCCACGTACGCGCCGAACAGCGGGATCTCGCGGTAGCCCTCGCGCTCGTAGAAACGGATCGCGTCCGGTTGGGCGGTCCCGGTCTCCAGCCGGACGGTCGTCCAACCACGCTCCCGTGCGGCCTCCTCCAGCCTGCGGAGCAGGTCGGTCGCCACCCCCGAGCCGCGGCTCTCCGGTACCACGTACATCCGCTTCACCTCGACCGTGACCGGGTCGAGGCGGCGCAGCGCGGCGCAGCCGAGTGGTTGGCCGGTGGCGTCGTCGACCGCTACCAGGAACAGGTCGATGTTCTCGGCCGTCGGCGGCGTGCCGGGCTCATGCTCGTCGGTACCGTAGCGGAGGTCGAGTTCGGCTTTCTGCGCCACACGCAACGCCTCGCCCACCGGGTCGGTCCACGGCCGCTGCGTGATGATCCAGGCCATGCCGCTCCTCACCGAGACTCGGTAACAAGCGTTACGGTAACATTCGTTACGACGATGGAGGGGTGAGAGCCGTGTCACCGCCGCCCGCAGACCGAGCGGCCCAGGGCGAGGCGCTGTCGCGCGCGGTCTGGGACGTGCTCGCGCAGCAGGGCCTGGAAAAGCTGACTGTGCGCGCGGTCGCCGCGGCGGCCGGCTGCACGACGGGCCTGGTCATGCACCGCTTCCCGAACCGTCGAGCGCTGCTGCTGCACGCCCGGCAACTGCTGCACGACACCACCCGGCAACGGGTCGAGGCACTCGAGGCCGCGGCCACCTCGCCGCGGGAAGCATTGCGCGCGGTGCTCCGCCAGTGCATGGCGACTGATCCGGAGACGATCACCTGGAGCGTCGTCTGGGTGGGCTTCCTGGCCGCGGCAGTGGCGGACGCCGAACTGACCGACATGCACCGCCGCAACAACCGAGCCTGGCGGCAACGGGTCGAACGACTGGTCGCCGCGGCCGCCCCGGACTGGCCGGTCGACCAGGTCGGCGCGGTCGCCCTGGGGCTGATCGCGATGACCGAGGGCGTCGCGGCTCTCGCCGCCGCGGATCCCGCTGCGTACCCGGCGGATCAGCAGGAACGCATGCTCGACGCCGCCCTGTCGGCCTACGGCCTGAGCTGCTGAGGGGCAGCAGGAACCGGACGGTGGCTGGCGTACTAGTCCGGTCTGATGCTGGCGAGCTGGACGAGCAGTTGAATGAGCCGGTAGACCTCGGCGACGTCAGCGGCGTGGAAGGCGACAGTCCGGCCGCCGCGGACGCGGGTCACACCCGGCACCAGCACCGCGAGGTCGACCATGTACGGGCCGTACAGGTCGACCTCGACGTCCAACGGCCCGGCCATCGTCCACGGGGGAATCGAGGCGCGTCGGGAGATGGCGCCGGCGGCAGCGCGGCGCAGCCGCTCGCGTGCCTCCTGCGGATGGAGGGCCACTGCGGCGGCCTGGCCCAGGGTCTGCTTGACGGCGACGGTGACCGCCGAGGGCACCAGCTCACCGAATTCCGCGCAGGCGGTGTCGTCTCCGCTGAGCAGGACGACCGGAGCGTCCAGGTGCCCAGCCATGGCGGTGTTGAGACCGATCTCGCCCAGCGTCCGCCCCGCCACGCGTACGTCGAGGATCGCGTCGCTCATCGTGTGCGCCAGTACGGCAGGCCCGGCGCCGGCCCGAGCGTGATACCCGATCAACATGACGGCATCCGTGTGCTCGTCCAGCCCCGCCAGCATGCCCAGCGGGCGGGGTTTGCCGCGCACGAGATGAGCACGTCGATCGAGGTCCTCCGGCAGAAGGTTCCGAAACGGTCCGTGCGCGTCGGCGACCCACACCACGGCGTCGGGTGCGGCATCGAGAACGCCGCCGATCACCGCGTTCGCTTCGGCCGTCATCAGGGCACGGCCGCGCTCGTAGTCGTACCGATCCGGATTCGTCTCGGTGGGATGCACGATCCCCGAGATGCCTTCCATGTCAACAGAGATCAGGACCTTCATGACCCCAGGACCCTACGCACCTCCAGCACCTGCGGCGACCCGGACGTACCGGCGCGGACGTGTCCTCTCCAAGGGTTGTCGCCGCGACGTTCGCCGATCGAACCGGTGTTGTGCAGAGGGTGATATGCGAGCGTGCCCCGATGCCGTGGGTACACTCGCCGCGCATGAACGGTTCGGCAAATCAGATCGCGTACTGGGACAGCGTCGGCGCGACCAAGACGTTCACTCATCCGGTCAATCTCACGTGGCTGTCAGGGCTACGGCCGTCCGCGCGGATCTTGGACTTTGGCTGCGGCTACGGCCGGGTCATGGGCGAGTTGGCCGAACACGGCTTCCGCGACGTGTCCGGCGTGGACCCGTCCCCCGCCCTGATCGAGCGGGGCCGTCAGGTGTGGCCCGATCTGCGGTTCGCCGTCCTGGAGTCGTCGCCGGCGCTCGCGTACCCCGCGGCGAGCTTCGATGCCGTCGTGCTGTTCGCGGTACTCACCTGCGTCCCCGACGATGACGCTCAGCGGGCACTGATCGCCGAGCTGAGCCGTGTCCTGGTGCCCGGCGGACTGCTCTACGTCAGCGATCTGCTCCTTCAGGACGACGACGCGCGAAACCGTCAGCGCTACCGCGCACACGCCCAGCGTTTCGGGGCGCCGTACGGGGTCTTCACCACGGACGACGGTGCCGTGTGCCGGCATCACGAGATAACGCACCTGCGTAGTCTGCTCGCCGACTTCGACCTGGCCGAGGAGGACCGGATCGAGGTCGCCACGATGAACGGCCACCGGTCGCAGGCGGTGCAGGTGTTGGGCCGGCGGCGGTGACGGTCACCGCCGCCGGGCGGTTCTAGCGGACCGTGACCTCATCGCGGGCCCGCTCCGGGGTCTGGGCGTGGATGTGGAACCGCAGTGAACGGGCGTCGGTGAAGCACTCCCGCATCGGGCGTACCAGGTCCCGGTGCTCTTCGGTGCGCTCCCAGTTCTCGAAGTCGGCCAGGCTCGCCCACTCGCTGGTGATCAGCCACTGCTCCGGGTCGGTCGACGAGCGGCAGACCTGGTCGACCAGATGCCCCGGTACGCCGTCCGCGACCAGATGCCGGACCTGCTCGTACGCGGCGAGGAACTCGTCGGTGCGGGGCGTCGGCACCCGGACCAGGAAGACCACTCGGGCCCGCTGCTCGCTCATGGCGTCTCTCCCGTCGTCGGCGCGGCCCCCCGCAGGACCAACGCGCTGTTGAATCCGTCGAAGCCCCGCGCGCAGACCAGCGCGAGCCGACTGCGCGGCCGGCGGTGCTCGCGCAGGAAGTCCAGCTCGCACCCGTCGGCCACCTCGTCCGGGCCGGCGGACGCGGGCAGCGTGTCGTGCGCGAACGCGAGCAGCGCGGTCGCCACGTCCAGCGCCGAGCCGCCCTGGTGTGCCCGCCCGGTCAACGGTTTCTGGGTGGTGACCGGGGGCGGCCGGTCGGCGAACACGGCGCGCAGCGCCTGGGCCTCGCTGCGGTCGTACCGGGGCACACCGAGAGCGTCCGGCAGCACCACGTCGATCCCGGCCGCCGCGACACCCGCCCGGTCCAGGGCCAGCCGCATCGCGCGGGCGTACTGGGTCGGGTCGCCGGCGCTGTCGGCAGTGGTGTGCGCGGCGTCGTGGGTCGAGCCCCAGCCGCTCACCTCGCCGTAGATCCGGGCGCCCCGCGACAGCGCGTGCCCCAGCTCCTCCACCACGAACACCGCGCCGCCCTCGGCCGGCAGGTAGCCGCTGGCCGCCGCGTCGAACGGCCGGTACGCCAGCTCCGGGTCGGCGACGTCGCTGAGCAGCCCGGAGCGCAGTTGGCAGGCCAGCGCGTACGGGCTCAGTGGACACTCGGTCGCCCCGGCGATCACCACGGGCGTGCCCCGGCGTACCGCGCGGGCGGCGTGCGCGAGGCTGTCCAGCCCGCCGGCCGTCTCGGCGACCAGCACCCCGCTCGGCCCCTTGAACTGGTGGTGGATGGAGAGCTGCCCGACGCTTGCGGCGTAGAACCAGGCGATCGACTGGTACGCCCCGACGGTGCGCGACGTGCCGCCCCACAGCCGTTGCAGCTCCCGCTGGCCGAACAGGTTGCCCCCGGACGAGCTGGCCAGGGACACCGCGTAGCCGTACGGGTCGGGTGCCCGCTCGGGCAGGCCGGCGTCGGTCAGCGCCAGCCGGGTGGCGGCGAAGCCGAGGTGCGTCCACCTGTCGGTCTGCACCAGCTGCCGGCTGTCGGCGTAGGAGTCGGCCGTGAAGTCGGGGACCTCGCCGCCGAAGCGGGTCGGGTAGCTGGCCGGGTCGAACAGGGTGATCGGCCCGGTGCGCCGGGTGCCGGCCAGCACGGTGCGCCAGTGCGCGTCCACGCCGACGCCGCTCGGCGCGACCACCCCGATGCCGGTGACGACCGCCCGGGCGGTGCTCACGCCGCCACCGGGGGGAGCCGACGGAACACCATCGCCGACTGGAAGCCGCCGAACCCGCTGCCTACCGACAGGGCCACGTTGACGGGAACCTCCCGCGCCTCGTTGGGTACGTAGTCCAGGTCGCACTCCGGGTCGCGGGTGCTCCAGTTGGCCGTGGGCGGCACGACGCCGAACTCGATCGCGAGGGCGCAGGCGGCCATCTCGATCGACCCGATCGCGCCGAGCGAGTGCCCCACCATCGACTTGATCGAGCTGATCGGCACCCGGTACGCGGCCTGGCCCAACGCCCGCTTGAACGCGGCCGTCTCGTGCCTGTCGTTCTGCCGCGTCCCCGAGCCGTGGGCGCTGATGTAGGAGACCTGCTCCGGGATGATCCGGCCCTGCCGCAACGCGTCGGTGACGGCGAGGCCCATCTCCAGCCCGTCCGGGCGCAGCCCGGTCATGTGGTAGCCGTTGCTGCGGCTCGCGTAGCCGGCGACCTCGCAGTAGACGTGCGCGCCGCGCCGGCGGGCGTGCCCGGCCTCCTCCAGCACCAGCACCGCCGCACCCTCGGCCAGCACGAACCCGTGCCGGTCCGCGTCGAAGGGACGGGAGGCGTGGGCGGGGTCGTCGTTGTCGGGGCTGGTCGCCTTGATCGCGTCGAACGAGGCGACGGTCACCGGCGAGATCGGCGAGTCCGCCGCGCCGGCCAGCACGATGTCCGCCTCGCCGTCCACGATCAGCTGGTGGGCGTAGCCGATGGCGTCGATGCCCGACGTGCAGCCGGTCGAGACCACCTGCGCCGGACCGTGCAGCCCGTGCCGGCAGGCCACGTCGGCGGCCAGGCTGCTGGGCACCAACGCCTGGTACAGGTACGGGCCGCCGAGCGCCGCGTCGACCAGCCAACGCCGACCGTGCTCGCTGACCCGCACGTACTCCTGTTCCAGAGCCATCGTGCCGCCCACTGCGGTGCCGAGCACCACACCGGTGCGGTCCCGCTCGGCGTCGCTGAGCACCAGGCCGGCGTCGGCGATCGCCTCGGTGGAACAGGCGAGCGCGAACTGCACGTACCGGTCGGCGCGGCTCCGTTCGGCGTCGGTGAGCCCCGCGGCGATCGGGTTGAAGTCGCACTCGGCGGCGATCTGGGAGCGGAACGGCGACGGGTCGAAGAAGCTGATCCGCCGGGTGGCCGTACGTCCCTCGGTGATGGTCTTCCAGAAGCGGTCCCGGCTCGCGCCGCCGGGAGCGACCACCCCGATGCCGGTCACCACCGTGCGACGCCCGGTCATCGCGGCACCCCTGTTCGCGACTGCGGGGCTCGCAAACCCGGCCCACTCCGCGCGCTCACGACCCGCCCCGTTGCTCGACCAGCTCGGTGTCGACGTGTCCCAGCTCCGGCCGCGGGGCCAGCGGGCCCAGGTGGAAGACCACCTCGGCCGGCTCGGATCCGGTGTTGCGCAGCCGGTGTCGCACGTTGACCGGCACGAACAGCGCCTCACCCGCGGCGACCTCGGTGGGCTGGTCGTCCAGGTCGACAGTGATCGCGCCACGCGCCACGTACAGGAACTCCTCGCTGTACGGGTGGTAGTGCTCGGCGATCCGCTCCCCCGGCGCGAGGGTGGCCACCCCGAGGAAGCCGGAGGTGCTGCCGACGGTGCGGGGTCCGAGCAGCACCCGCAGTTCGCCGCCGCGCCGCCGGTCGGCAGGTACGTCCGCCGCGGCGATCGGCCGGGTGCCCAGGTCACTCATCGCGGGCCCCCGTCGGCTCGTCGCCGGCAACCGTGCTGTCCTGCGCGGTCGCCGTGCGGCTCTGCTCCTCGCGCTGGCGGGCGATCCGTTCCACCCGGTCCTTGATCACCGCGAGTTGGATGACGCTGTTGGTGTTGATCCGCTCGGTCATCCCGGCGTTGTCGACAGGCGCGGTGGGCTTCATGGCGAAGTCCTGCGTCCAGGTCATCCGGGTGCCGTCGGCCTCCTCGGTGTAGCGCCAGTGGATCCGCATGTACTCGAACGGCCCGGTCTCCACCCGGTGCGCCCGCACCTGCCGGCTGACCGGGTCGGCGGTGCGTTCGCTGACCCAGCTCCACGACACCCCGTTCTCGTCGGGGTACATGGTGAGCCGGAACCGCACGGTGTGCCCGTCGCGGTGCAGGATCTCCACCACTGCGTACTCGGTGAACAGCTCGGTCCAGTTCGCCACGTCGTTGGTGACGTCCCACACCAGCGGAAGCGGCGCGTCGATGACCACGGAGTTCTCGGTGTGCCCGGGCGGGTCGGTGCGCCGGGCGACCAGGTCGGCCACCGCCGGGATGCTCAGCTGCCCGGCCTGCTCGGGGATGCTCACCTGCCACCGGTCGGCGACGACCGCGGAGAGTTCCAGCAGCGCGAGCGAGTCCATGCCCAGTTCCTCAAGTGACGCGGCGGGCGCCCGCGCGGCGGCGTCGGCGTCCAGCCCGCAGTGCGCCACCAGGATGTCGGTGATCTCGGCGGTCATCGGGCGACCATGGGTGACGGTCATCGGGTCCTCCGGTTGGGTACGTCGGGCTCCGCGGCGGGCGCGGCGCGGGGTGTGGGGGTGGCCGTCGACCGCTGCGCGGGCACCGGCGGCGGCGTGGTGAGCAGTCGGTCGACCAGGCCGGTGGTGTAGCGGCCCTTGCGGAACGCGGCGTCGTCGAGCACCCGCCGGACGAACCCGATGGTGGTGTGCACGCCCGGCCCGGCGATGTCGAACTCCTCCAGGGCACGCTCCAGCCGATTGAGCGCCAGCTCCCGGTCGGGCGCCCAGACGATCACCTTGGCCAGCAGCGAGTCGTACCAGGGGCCGACCAGGTAGCCGGCGCTGGCGTGGGTGTCCACGCGGGTGAACGGCCCTCCGGGCGGGGTGAACCGTTCCAGGCGGCCAGGCGTGGGCGCGAAGTCACGCTCGGGGTCCTCGGTGTTGACGCGGCACTCCACGGCGACGCCGTGCAGCCGGATCTCCTCCTGCCGCCACCGCAGCGGCACGCCGGCGGCGATGTGCAGTTGCTCGTGCACCAGGTCGATCCCGGTGACCATCTCGGTGACGGGATGTTCCACCTGGATCCGACAGTTGATCTCCAGGAAGTGGAAGCGTTCCTCGGCGTCCACCAGGAACTCCAGCGTGCCCGCGCCGACGAAGCCGACCTCCAGGGCGCCCCGCAGCGCGGTCTCGGCGATGGTGTCGAGCACGGCGGCGGACAGCGCGGGAGCGGGCGCCTCCTCGACGAGTTTCTGGTGCCGGCGCTGCACCGAGCAGTCGCGGGTGCCCAGGTGCACGCCGTTGCCGTGGGAGTCGCAGAGCACCTGCACCTCGACGTGCCGGGCCTCGGTGAGGTACCGCTCGACGTACACCCGGTCGTCGCCGAAGGCGGCCTGCGCGGCGGCCCGTGTCCGCGCGTACGCCCGGGCGAGCTCGGCCGGGTGGCGCACCACTGTCATCCCCCGGCCCCCGCCACCGGCGGCGGCCTTCACGATGACCGGGTAGCCGACGGCCTCGGCGACCTCGGCCGCCGCGGCGGCGGTCGCCACCGGCGCGACGCTGCCCGCCGGCAGCGGCAGCCCGGCCCGGCTCATGAGGGCCCGGGCCGAGGACTTGTCGGCCAGCGCCGCCATCACCGCCGGCGGCGGGCCGATGAACGTCAGGCCGTTGTCCGCGCAGATCTCGGCGAAGTCGGCGTCCTCGGACAGGAAGCCGTACCCGGGGTGCACGGCCTGCGCGCCCACCTGCCGGGCTGCCTCCATGATCGCTGCGGCGTTGAGGTAGCTGCGCCGGCTCGACGCCGGTCCGATGCGCACGGCCTGGTCGGCGAGGCGTACGGCCGCCGAGTCGGCGTCGGCGGCGGAGTAGACCACCGCCGTGCGCACGCCCAGCTCCCGACACGCCCGCAGCACCCGCAGCGCGATCTCGCCACGGTTGGCGATCAGCACGGTCTCGAACATCGCTCACCCATTCCCGCCGTCAGGCCGGATCCAGCTCGACCAGTGGCTGGTCGTACTCCACCGGCTGGCCGTCCTCGACGAGGATCGCGGCCACCCGCCCGGCCCGGTCGGCGGTCACCTCGTTCATCAGCTTCATCGCCTCGACGATCGCGACCGGCTGGCCGGGGCGGACCAGGTCGCCCACCGCGACGAACGGTCTCGCGCCGGGCTCCGGCGCGCGGTAGAAGGTGCCGACGATCGGTGCCCGGACCGCCGGACGCCCGGGAACCGGCGGCCGGATCAGCGCGGCCGGCGGGCCGGGCACGCCCGCGCCCGCCGAGGGCGGGACGCCGGCCGGTGGCGGTGCCGGGGGTACGTCCGGTCGGGCGGCCGGCTCGTCCGGGTGCCACTGGACCTCCAGCACCGTCGTCCCGCTGCGCAGCCGGATCCGACGCACCGGGCCGGGGAGTTCGGCGAGCAGGTGCCGTGCCTGTCGACGCAGCCCGGCCAGCACCTCCTCGGCGTCCGCGTCGGTCCCCGGTTGCCCGTCCGCCGGCTGACGTCCGGCCGGGAGGACGGCGTCGGCGGGCTCGGGGCCGGTCTGCGCCACGCGCCCGTCGTCCGCGTCGACCCGGCCCTCGTCGGTGCGGGCCCCGGCGTCCGGCCCACCGTTCGAGCTGTCCACCGTGGAGACCGTGGGCGCGGCGGTCATCGGGCACCCGCCCGGGCACCGGCGCGGGTGGCGCCGAACCGGCGGAACCGCTGCCGGCGCAGGCGGACCAGCATGGCGGGCGGCACGTCCAGCAGCGGCAGCAGGTTCGCCAGCAGCGCGGCGCGCAGCCGTCGGGCGGTCTCTGCAGGGTCGTCGTGGGCGGCCGTCGCCGGTTCGGGGACGATCTCGTCGACGACGCCGAGACGACACAGGTCGGGCGCCGTCAGCCGGAGCGCGCGGGCGGCCTGCGGCGCGGCGGAACGGTCCGGCCAGAGGATTGCGGCGCAGCCCTCCGGGCTGATCACCGAGTACACCGCGTGTTGGAGCATCAGCACCCGGTCGGCGACGGCGAGGGCCAGCGCGCCACCGCTGCCGCCCTCACCGGTGATCACCGCGAGGACGGGGGTGGGCAGCACGGTGAGGGTGAGGATGTTCTCCGCGATGGCGGCCGCCTGGCCCTGCTCCTCGGCGCTGATCCCCGGGTCCGCGCCGGGGGTGTCGACGAGGGTGACCACCGGCAGGCCGAGGCGCGCGGCGAGCCGCATGAGTCGCAGCGCCTTGCGGTGCCCGGCGGGGCTGGCCATCCCGAAGTTGCGGGCGACCAGGTCGGCGGTGGTGTGTCCCTTCTGGTGGCCGATGACCATGACGTGCCGGCCGGCGAGCCGGGCGACACCGCCGACGATGGCGGGGCAGTCCCCGCCGAGCCGGTCGCCGTGCAGCTCGACGAACCCGTCGAAGACCGAGTCGAGATAGTCCAGGGTGGTGGGTCGACCCGGGTGGCGGGCCGTGCGCACGGTGTCCCACGCGTCGCGTACCGCAGGTGTCGGGCCGTCGTCGGCCGGCCGGTGGCCGTCGGCCTCCGCCGGCGGGACGGTCGGGGTCGCGCCGGCCAGGCGTTCGTGGTGCCGCGCCGGCTCCTGACGGGGTACGGGTGCCCGCGCCGGACGGCCGGCGCGGGCCGCGGCCAGCAGCGCCGCGAGTCGACCCCGCAGCGACCGGCGCTGCACCACCATGTCCACCTGACCGTGGCGCAGCAGGAAGTCGGCGGTCTGGAACCCCTCGGGCAACGCCCGGCCGGTGACCTGGCGGATCACCCGTGGTCCGGCGAACCCCATCCGGGCGCCGCTCTCGGCGAGCACCAGGTCGGTGTTGGTGGCGAACGACGCCGCCACCCCGCCGTAGGTCGGGTCGGTCAGCACGCTGACGGTGAGCAGACCCGCCTCGCGCAGCGCGGCGATGGCCTGGCTGACCGTGGCCATCTGCATCAGCGACAGGGCGCCCTCCTGCATCCGCGCCCCACCGGACGCGGTGACCAGGATCAGTGGCAGGCGATCGTCAAGCGCTTGCTCGGCGGTTCGGGTGATGAGCTCACCCACCGCGCAGCCGAGGCTGCCGCCGAGGAAGCGGAAGTCCATCACGGCCAGGGCGGCCGGTTGTCCGCCGATGGTGGCGGTGCCGCACAGGACCGCCTCGGCCAGGCCCGTGCTGACCCGCGCGGCGCTGAGCCGGTGCGGGTAGGGCAGCACGTCGACGAAGTCGAGCGGGTCCGCCTCGCTCGGCCGGTCGGGCAGGAGGCGCAGGGAGCCCGGGTCCACGAGCTGGCGCAGTCGTTCCGGGGCGCCGAGCCGGGTGTGTTCACCGCACTCCGGGCAGACGTCCAGGTTGCGGCGCAGCCGCTTACGGTAGAGCAGGCTCGCACAGCCGGCGCAGCGGGACCAGAGTTGCTCCGCGGGCCCGGCGGTGGCGGTCACGAGCGCCCTCCGGCGTCCGGGGCGTCGAAGCGGTAGAAGCAGTGCGCCATCGCGTCACGCGGTGAGCGCCAGGTCGGCAGGTACGGCGAGACGTACGGCCGCAGCCGCTCGCTGACCCGGACGAACTCGGGGTGACCACGGGCGGACTCCACCGCCTCCTGCGCCGGATGCTCGGTGTCGAGCAGGTGCACGTAGAGGTCGTGCAGTCGGTACAGCGCGCGGTGCCGGACGCCGACCAGGCGCGGCAGCTCGGTCGCGTCCGACTCGGCGAAGATGTCCGCGACCTGTTCCTCGGCGGTCGGTACGACCTTCGCGACGATCAGCGATCGCTCCATGGCTGGGCCTCCCCCCACGGCGTCCGGGCCGGCCGGTGAACCTCCGGTCGCGCTGGACGACTGCCGCCACGATGCGGCAGTCGTCGTCACGGCGGCGTCACCGCGACGAACCGACCGTCGACGCTGCACGGTGACGCTGCGTTGACGCAACCTGTGTATGAGCTATGCGTCCCATGCGTGCATCCCGAGCCAAAGGAATGACGTTTTACCAGTTCAGAACCGATCTCACGGTTGCCCCCAGTCGGGGGAAGGCCAACATCGGCGTTGACTCACCGTGACCATTATTGATAATCTTCACGGTGGTCAGCCCGGCGGCTCCGGCGGGCGGTGCCGCGTCTTCACAGCCGTGGTCGCATTCCATCGACGGGGTCGACGGTGGCGAGGCGGCAGCCGATCCGGGACACAGCAGACAGTCGGGACGAGCGTTCCGCAGGGGGTGCCGCCGTGGCCGTTGAGCCGTCCGTGCCGACCGCCGCAGGTCCCGGCGAGGCCGACCTCGCACTGCATCTGCTCGGCGGCTTCCGGCTCCTGCACGCCACCGCGCACATCGTGGTGCCGCGCGGCCTGCAACGGGTGATCGCGCTGATCGGGCTGCGTCCCGGCGCCACCCGCAGCCAGCTGGCCGGGCTGCTCTGGCCCGACGTGTCGGAGGAGCGGGCGCTGTCGTCGCTGCGTACCGCGCTGTGGCGGCTGCGGCAGGACCCGTGCTGCCCGATGGTCGTGGCCGGCGACACGGTCCGACTGGCCCCGGCGGTACGGCTCGACGTCGACGACCTCGTCCAGACGGCCGCCCGCGTCCGCAACGGCGACGACCCGCGGACCACCGCCGGCGCGCTCGCCGCCGGCCGGCACGACCTGCTGCCCGGCTGGTACGACGACTGGGTCCTGCTGGACCGGGAACGGTTGCGACAACTGCGCCTGCACATGCTGGAGCAGGTGGCCGCGCAGCACCTCGCGGCGGGCCGGCACGGCGAGGCGCTGGAGGCCGCGTTGGAGGCGATGGCCGCCGAGCCGCTGCGCGAGACGCCCCACCGACTGGTGGTGCGTATCCATCTCGCCGAGGGCAACGCCTTCGAGGCGGTGCACGCCTTCTACGTATACCGCGACCTGTTGCGCCGGGAGCTGCGCCTGGAGCCCAGCCCGGCGATGAGCGCCCTGCTCGACGACACGCTCGCCCCGATCCGGGCGGCCACCCGCCCCGCGACCGTCGGCCCGGTGACCGCCGCCCGGCCGTCACCGGCCGGGCGGCCCACGTGACGGTGACGTGACACACCCTGCGGCACGGTGGGCACAACGAGCACGTGACCACCGGCCCACGGGTCGGAACCGGCCACCGGCGGAAGGGTTCCCATGAGTCGTCTACTGATCGTCAGCCGGATCATCCCGGGCGCGGAGGAGCGGGTCGCCCAGATCTTCGCCGAGTCCGACGCCACCGAACTACCGGGTCTGACCGGCGTCACGCACCGGTCCCTGTACTGCCTGCACGACGTGTTCGTGCACCTCATCGAAACCTCGGACGTCGACCCGGGCGCCCTCGCCGCAGCCCGCAACCACCCGCTCTTTGCGCAGGTGAACGAGCGGCTCGCGGCCCACACCTCGCCGTACCTGTCGACCTGGCGCTCCCCCCGCGACGCCATCGCCGACTGCTTCTACCGCTGGGACGCGGCCGACGTGGCAGCGCCCCACCCGGCCGGCTGACATGTCCGCCGCCGGACCGCACGTCCTGATCATCGGCGCCGGCACCGGAGGTCTGTGCCTCGCGCACGGGCTGCGCCGCGCCGGGATCAGCGTCGCCGTCTACGAACGCCACCGCAACAGCGCCGAAGGGCTGCTCGGTTACCGGGTGGGCATCGGCCCCACCGGCAGCCTGGCGCTGCGCGAGTGCCTGCCGCCGAAGCTGTTCGCCACGTTCCTGGCCACCTGCGCCCGACCGCCGAGCTACTTCAACGTCGTCACCCAGCGGCTGCGCCAGACCGCCTCGTTCGAGTTGCGGCCGGCCGTCGACCCGGTGCACACCGAACACTCGGTGGCCCGGATGGTGCTGCGGCAGGTGCTGCTGACCGACCTGGGCGACGTGGTGCGCTTCGACAAGACCTTCGTCCGGTACGAGCAGCACGACGACGGCACGGTCACCGCGCACTTCGCCGACGGGACCAGCGCCACCGGCGACCTGCTGGTGGCGGCGGACGGCACACACTCGGCGGTCCGCCGCCAGTACCTGCCACACGCGGTGACCCGCGACGCCGGCACCATCAACATCGCCACCCGCATTCCGCTGACGGCGCAGACCCGCGACCTCGTACCCGAACGGGTCCGCAAGGGCATCTCGCTGATCTTCGGCGCCGGCGGGACCATGGGTGTGCTGCACGTGATGGAGTTCAAGTGGGACGCCGACCGGGCGATCAAGCCGGGCGTCAGCGACGACGACGCCGCCCTGCTGCGGGCCTGGTCCGGCCTGTCGGCGCAGACCAGCGCCGACTACATCAACCTGATCATCTGGAGCACGGCCCGCCGCTTCCCGGCCGACGTGCTGCAACGCCGAGGTGCGGACCTGATCCGCGTCGCCCTGGACCTCACCCCCAACTGGCATCCGCACCTGCGGGAACTGTTGCGGATGAGCGATCCGGACAGCGCCCTGCCGATCAAGGTGAGCACGTCCGAGCCGACGCCGCCCTGGAAGAGCAGCACCGTCACGCTGCTCGGCGACGCCATCCACACCATGACGCCGGGGCGTGGGGTGGGCGCGAACACCGCGCTGCGCGACGCACGCCTGCTCTGCAAGCACCTCACCCGCGCCGCCGCCGGGGACAAGACGCTGGTGCAGGCGGTCGCGGACTACGAGGCCGCCATGGTGCCGTACGGCTTCGCGCGGGTCGCCGACTCGCTGCACCGCAGCGGCACCAGCGGCGACGACCGGATGTACCGGCCGGTGGTGGGCCGACTCGCGCTGCTCGGTGCGCGCGGCTACTTCGGAGTGACCAGCCGGGTGCCCCCGCTGCGGCGCCGCTTCGTCGACGACTTCCACACCTACGAGGGCGACCAGGACTGAACGCGGCACCACCGACCCGGGCACGGCGACCGCGCCGGCCCGGGTCGCTTCGTGTGCGGCGGTCCGGCCCTGCGTCGTCGCGCACATCGGTGGCGTGGCCGCTGCCTGTCACGTCCTGTCGGGGCTGCGACGCTGCGTCACCCGCCAGGCACCCCACGGGATGACCGTCCCGACGGCCGGTCCTCTCTGTCGTCGGCAAAGCGCGTGTGCAAAGCTGCGGCGAGTTTTTCTCGTGACTTATTCGACGAGCAGAGAGGGAGGTTCGCCGTGGAGTGGTCTATCGGACACTCGCTGATAGTGGTACTGGCGTTGTTGCTGGGCCTGGCCGCCGGATGGTTGCTGCGCGGCCGGCAGGACACGCGGGCCAGCGGGCGGGGTCAGTCGATCGTGGACGGTGACCCCGTCGCCGGCCTGGCCGTGATCGACGCTCCGGTGCCGCCGGCCGCCACCGACGAGTCCACCCCGGCGGCGGCCGTGGACGCTCCCCCGGCCGCGGTCAGCGAGGAGCCGGTCCCGGTGGACACGGTCAGCGCACCGGCCGCGGTGACCACGCGTGACGACTCCGCCCCGGACGCCGTCGACACAAGCGACATGGCCCTCACCGACGCGCCGCCGCCCGCCCCCGAGCGGACCGACGCGGTCGACGAGGTGCCCGCGTTCACGACGGACCCCGAGCCGGTAGCGGTCGACGAGCAGCCCGCCCCGGCGACCGTGATCGCCCCGCGCCAGCCGATGGACGACAGCACCGACACCCTGCCGTCCGAGGCGTCCCACGCCGAGGTGACCCCGGCGGAGGTCACGCGGGCGGAGACCGGCCCGGCCGAGATCACCGACGTCGAGACCAGCGACGTCGCGACCAGCCCGGCCGAGACCACCGACGTCGAGACCAGCCCGGCCGCGACCAGCCCGGCGGACACCACCGACGCCGGGACCGAGCCGGCGGAGGCCCCGCAGACCGAGACCACGTACGCCGAGGCCACCCCGGCCGAGGCGGCGCCGGCGGTCGCGGCGGTCGCGTCCTCGGCGGACGTCGAGGACGTCGAGCCGGTGCGGGCCGCCCCGCCGGTGCGGACGGCCGACACCACGGCGACGCAGGTCGACACCGAGCCGACGGGCCCGGCGGACGACTTCCGCCGGATCCAGGGGGTCGGGCCGAAGATGGCGGCCGCCCTGCAGGCGGCCGGCGTACGCACCTACCGCCAGCTCGGCGAGCTGGACGAGCCGGCGCTGCGCGACCTGATCCGGGCCGCCGGTCTGCGTGCGGCACCCGCACTGGCCACCTGGCCGCAGCAGGCGCGGGTGCTGGCCGGCGCCGGTGACCAGGCGACAGCGGTGTTGCCGGGCGGCAGCCAGGGCTGAGTGCCGACAGCGAACCCCCGGGACCGCCCGTCTTCTCGACGGTCGGGCCCGGGGGTTCCGTCGTTTCGGCGGAGCGGACGGGGGGCCCCTCCCCGGTCGGGGGACGGCTGGACGAATCCCCACTGGCGCGGCCGGCCGCCGGCTAGCGTCGGTCAAGGTGGGCCGGACGGCTCGCCGAGTCCACCGGCACCGCGGGAGCGATCGTGCAGTACTCCGCGCCGGAGCCCGGGCACCGCAAGACCCGACCGCCGGTGCGCGACCCGGACGCCCCCCGCCGGGTGACGCTGCTCGAACTCTTCTTCGACCTGGTGTTCGTGGTCGCGCTCGCCCTCATCTCGCGGGGCATGGTCAACCAGCTCGACTGGCATCGGGCCGGTCAGTCGTTGATCCTGCTGGCCGCCGTCTGGTGGACGTGGGCGATCACCACCCTCGTCACCGACCTGTACGACCCGGAACGCACCGAGATCAAGCTGCTGATCAGCGCCGTCATGTTCGGCGCCCTGCTGATGACCACCGCGATCCCGGAGGCGTTCGGCGCACGGGGAATCGTCTTCGCCGCCACGTACGTGACCATCCACCTCGGGCGCGGGCTGTTCCTGATGCCTGCCGTGCGCCGGGAACCGCAGACCCAGCGCAGGGCGGTGCGCATCTTCGTCTGGTTCGCGGTGTCGGCGATCCCCTGGATCATCGGGGCGTACGTCAGCGGCGACGCCCGGCTGGCGTGCTGGGCCATCGCGCTCGCCATCGACTACAGCGGCTTCCGGCTCGCGTACCCGGTGCCCGGGTTGGGAGCGGTGCCGGAGCCGCAGCGCAACGTCACGGCCGAGCACCTCTCCGAGCGGTACCAGCAGTTCTTCATCATCGCCCTCGGCGACTGCATCCTGACCATCGGCACCATGTTCAACCTGGCCCACTCCGAGGCGCAGAACATCGCGTCGTTCGCCGTGGCGTTCGCGACCACCCTGGTGCTCTGGCGGATCTACGTCCACAAGTCCGGCCAGCTGCTGCCGACGGCGATCAAGATGTCCGGAGCGCCGGGCCGGTTCCTGCTCACCGCGCCGTACACCCACCTGCTGATGATCGCCGGGGTGGTGGTCACGGCCTCCGGGTTCGACCTGGTGCTGCACGACGACCCCGGCCGTACGCCGCCGGCCTGGGCGGCGGTGATCCTCGGCGGCCCGGCGCTGTTCCTGGTCGGTCGGTCCTCATTCGAGTACGAAGTGTTCAGCCGGGTGTCGCCGTCGCGGGCCGGCGGTCTCCTGGCGTTGCTGACGATCGCACCGGGGGTGCTGTACCTGCCGCCGTTGTGCGCCTCCCTCGGCGCCCTGCTGGTGCTGGTCGGCGTCGCGTACGCCGACTACCGCCGCAGTCGCGGCAAACCGCCGGAGGCTCCCGCTCCGCCGCACTGAGCCCCCGCGCCGGGCACCACCCGGCCGACCCGGCGGTGGCTCACACCAGCGCTCCCGCGTACCCCCGGACCTGCAACCGTTGTCCGGCGGCGGTACCGAGGCGCACCTGAAGGCCCAGCGGTGCGGCGGCCCGGCGCACGTCGTCCAGGTGCAGCGAACCGTGCCGGTCCACGGTCAGTACCGGCGGCTCCTCCAGCTCGCACTCCGGCGCGTGGAAGGAGAGCAGGGTCACCGACGTGGTGAGGTAGCCGGGGTAGGCGGCACGGGCGGCCGCCTCGTCCGGGTGGGCCAGCACCAGCAGGTCGTCGAGGTGGGCGAAGTCGGCGGCGAGCGCGCCGGCCTTCCAGTGCGCCGGCTCCTCGACGGCCCCGGTGTGGTGCCGGGACCGGTTCGCCGACGTGATGTACAGGTGATCGGTGCCGGTCTCGGCGAGTGCCCGCTCGAAGAACGTGTTGGACGGGCAGGTCAGACCGGGAGCGATGACCTGGGTGGTACGCAGGCCGCGGTCGCGCTGGGTGACGTGCTCGGGCAGCCGGTCGGCGGCGGGGCCCCGGAAGCCGAACGGCCCGGCGCCGTAGAGGGCGTCCATCAGCGCCCGCACCCGGGCGATCGGCAACCGGGGCGAGACCCGGGACCAGTCGAACATTCCCGGGATCCGCCCGATGGCTGTGGTGATGCTGCCGACCTGGTGGACCGGGCGGCCCTTGGCCAGGTTGACCCGGCCGACGGTGGCCGCGTCGGGCCGGGTGACTATCGCGTAGAAGTTGGCGAACGCCACCGCGACGACCGCGCCGCCGGCGAGCGCGCGGGCCGCGACCGCGACGTCCTCGGGGCGGTCGATGTACAGGGACGGGGTCGGGGCGTTCATGGGTCCTCCTCGGCGGGGCCGTGACGCAGTTCTACGTCCGGTGGCCCGCCCGGGGGCCGGGTCGGTCGGCGATCCGATAGCCGACGGTCGGTACGCGATGCGGGCGGCCGATGCCGGTGCGGTACCGACGGCGGACGGCATCGGCCGGACGGAGGATCCGGCGGGGGTGTCGGACGCCCACCGTTAGCCGCGCGACCCGATTGGGTACAACGCCTGCACCTCAGATCCACCACATTCCTTCAGGAGGCAGCGATGCGCGGCACCTCGATACTCGGAGTCATCGTCGTGATCTGGCTGGTGATCGGCGCCATCGCCGGCGGTCAGCGGGGCTACTACAGCGGCGACGACACCAACTGCGCCGAGGCCGGCACGATCCTGGTCACCATCGTGGCCGGACCGCTGAACTACATCGGGGCCAACCCCAAGGTCGACTGCAAGCTGCCCGAGCCGTCCAAGTAGGACGCGTACGCGACCCACCGGCCCGCGCCCCTTCGAAAGGGGCGCGGGCCGTCCGCTGTCCGGAGTCCGGGGGCGCTGCCACACCGCGTAGGGCGTCCTAGGAGGCTGGTTTGGACGCGGGGCGGCGTTTGTCGGTCCCGCAGGCGGGAACCGACCCGCGTCAGCGGGCGGACGGAATCGGGAGCGTGCCATGCAGATCGGCTACAAGCTGGCCTCGGAGGGCTTCGGACCGCAGGAGATCATCCGCCAGGCCGTCCGGGCCGAGCAGGCCGGTTTCGACTTCGTCGAGATGAGCGACCACTTCCACCCCTGGCTGGACGCGCAGGGCCACTCGTCCTTCACCTGGAGCGTGCTCGGCGCGATCGCGGCGCGCACCACCACGCTGGGCCTGGCCACCGGCGTGACCTGCCCGACCGTGCGCTACCACCCGGCGATCATCGCGCAGGCGGCGGCGACCATGGCGCTGATCTCCGACGGACGTTTCACCCTCGGCGTCGGGGCCGGCGAACGGCTCAACGAACACGTCGTGGGCCAGGGCTTTCCCAGCGTGCGGGGCCGGCACGAACGGCTGCGCGAGGCGCTGGAGATCATCCGGTTGCTCTGGCAGGGCGGCTACCAGTCGTACGAGGGACGACACCTGCAACTGGAGGACGCCCGGGTCTTCGACCTGCCGGACACCCCGCCGGTGATCGCGGTCGCGGCGAGCGGCGAGGCATCGGCCCGGCTCGCCGCCGAACTCGGCGACGGGCTGTTCGCCACCGATCCGGACCCCTCGATCGTCGAGCACTACCGGCGTGCCGACGGGTCGGGCCCGCGCTACGCAGAGGTGCCCCTGGCCTGGGCCGCCGACGAGCACCAGGCGGTGCAGGCGGTGTTGCAGACCAGCCGGTGGATGGTCACCGGTTGGAAGGTGATGAGCGAGCTGCCGAATCCGGTCAACTTCGACGCGGCCAGCGCGCACGTGGAGGAGAAGCACATCCGCGAGCTCTTCGCCGTCGGCCCCGACCCCGAGCCGCACGTGGCGAAGGTCCGGTCGTACGTCGACGCCGGCTTCGACCACATCGTGCTGCAGAACGCCGGTGGCGACCCCGACGGCTTCCTCGACTTCTTCGCCGCCGACCTCTCCGGCCGGCTGCGCTCGCCGAGCTGAGCCCGCCAGCTCGGACGCTGGACCGACCGCGGTCGGGGCGCGGCGTGCGACCACGCCGGCAGCGGCGCACGGAAACGCCCGCCCGCCCGGACGGCTGTCCGGGCGGGCGGGCTCAGGATGGCTGCGCTCGGGACGAGGCGCGCGGGTCGACGCCTCAGCGGAAGCAGTGCGCGATCGGCACCGCGCTGCCCTCGCAGTTGGTCGGCTCGTTCTCGACGACCACGCTCTCATCGTCGATCTTGACCTGGGCGTGCTCGGCGAAGATGCCGCCGGGCTTCACCGTGGCCGCGTTGTGGGTGACCTTGCTCGTGTAGAGCGCCACCGAGCCGGCGGTGGCGTAGATGCCGCCGCCCTTGGACGTCGCGCCGACCGCCTCGTTGCCGGTCACGTCGCTGCCGCGCACGAGCAGGTTGGACTTCTCGGCGTAGATGCCGGCCCCGATGCCGTGCGTGGTGTTGCCGGCGACCACGCTGTCGTCCAGGGGCAGCAGGCCCTTGACTGTGGAGATGGCCCCGCCGTTGACGGTGGAGGTGTTGCCGCGGATGGTCATCTTGCGCATCACCAGCACCGCGTCGGAGTTGGCGGCGCCACCGCCGACCTGTGCGGTGTTGTTCAGCAGCTCGGTGTCGTACACCTTGGTGCGGGCCGAGAAGCTGGCCAGCCCGCCGCCCTGCGCGGCGCTGTTCTCGGCGAGCGTGGTGGTGTCCACGTCCGCCGCGCCCCGGTAGTTGCCGAGCCCGCCGCCGTAGCCGTTGGCGCTGTTGTGGCGGAACTCCGAGCGCTTCAGCGTCAGCACGCCGCCGTTGAGCAGGCCCCCGCCCTTGCCCGCGGCGCCGGAGGCGCTGTTGCCGATGAAGGTGGAGTCGCTGACCACCATGTTGCCGTCGTTGAAGATCCCGCCGCCGCCGCCCTCGGGCGAGAGCGAGGTGCTCTGGGTGACAGTCACCCGCTCCACCACTGCCGTCGCGCCGTGCACGACGTGCACGCTGCCGCCCTCGATGGCCGAACGGCCGTTGTGCAGCTCGACGTCGCGCAGGGTCAGCTCGCCACCGTCGCGGACGGTGAAGAAGCGGAACGGCGCGGCCTGGGCGTCACGGGCGATTGTCGCGCCGGCGCCGTCGATGGTGATGGCCTGGTAGATCACCGGCAGGCCGGACGTGTCGTCGGCCGGGTTGTGCGGCGGGGCGTCCGCGTCGCCGGGGGTTTCCGCCGCGTCGGCCTGCTCCCGGGCGTCACGGATCCCGCCGTCGTACTGGTCGGTCTCGTGGAACGCCTCGGTGAGGGTGTACCGGCACCGGGGCGCGAGCCGCAGTTCCCCGCCGCCCTCCGCGTTGGCCGCCACCAGCGCGGCCACCAGCTTCGCCGCGTCGCACGGCACAGCGACCACGCCCCGCTTGCCGGTGCCCGGGGTGTGCGGTCTGGCCCGCTCGGCGTCATCGCCGTCACGCTCCGGCCCGGACCGGTCGTCGTCCCGCCGGTCGTCGTCGCGGCTGGCCGCGCTGGTCAACCTGTCCAGGCCCGGGAGGGAGAGGTCGCGGTCGGCCGCGGCGGCGGCGCCGGCCGCTCCCACCACCAGACTCCCGGCCAGGAGCCCGCCGGCTAAGAACCATCGGGACCGCCGTCGGGGTCGTGCCGGGCGGTCTCCTCCTCGGTACGTGGACATCAGGTGCCTGCCTTCCTGGGTACGTGACGGTCCACGCCAATCGGGGCGTGGGGTGCTCGACGTGCCGTCGACCACCAAAGGTCACCATATGGCCGCAATACGGACAGGAAGGTGTGAACGTGAATAGTGCTGCCATTCATCTTTAACGACACCAGACGGTGCGTGCGGTCACCCGCCGACGTGGATGCCCGGCCGGCGCAGCGGGTCCGGCTCGGTACGGCGGATGATCTCCCGTACCACCGGCGGGGTGTCCCCCCGGCCGAGGATCAGGTAGCGCAGCAGGTGCGCGATCGGGCTGCCCTCGGACCACTCGAAGTGCGCGTGCGGGCGTACCCCGGTGGCGTCGCGCAGCGCCAGCAGGATCGCGGCGATCGCGTTCGGCGCGGCCGGACTGCTGGCCCGCAGCACCCGAAAGCCCGCCACCTCGACGCCGTGCACCCGCAGCACCTGGCTGAACCCCGACGGATCCACCACGTCGATCTCCAGGAACAGCACGTCCGCGGCCCCGGGCACCGGGTTCATGCCCCGCTGCGCCCGCTCCTTGATCGTGTACTCCTTCACCGAGCCGCTCTGGCGCTTGTTCGCGATGAGGTGCAGCTGCCCGTCATGAGCCAGCGACTCGGCGACGAACCGGCGGGCCGGCTCGTCGAACTCGATCCGCTCCGCGCGCAGCTCCGTCGTCCGGGTGACCCGGGAGATCAGCGACACCACGATGATGCCGAGGATGAACAGCGCCGAGATGGTGATCCCGTCCGGCTGCTCGACGACGTTCTCCAGCAGCGCGTACAGCAGCACCAGGGTCAGCACCGTGAAGCCGATGCCGGCGACGCGCTGGCGGTGCCGGACCGCGGAGATGGTCACCGCCACCGCGCCGGAGACCATCATCGCCAGGATGCCTGTGGCGTACGCCCCGGCCTGGGCGTTGACGTCGGCCCGGAACGCGATCGTGATGGCGACGCTGACGACGGTGTAGACGACCACCACCGGGCGTACCGCGCGCGCCCACTCCGGGGCCATGCCGTACGAGGGCAGGTAGCGCGGCACGATGTTGATCAGCCCGGCCATGGCCGACGCGCCGGCGAACCAGAGGATGAGCACGCTGCTCACGTCGTAGACGGTGCCGAACACCTCGCCGAGATAGGTGTGCGCCAGAAAGGCCAGCGCCCGACCGTTCGCGGGGCCGCCCGGGCGGAACTCGGCAGCGGGAATGAGCGCGGTGGTCACGAAGGTCGTCGAGATCAGGTACACCGACATGATCAGCGCGGCGGTGGTGAGCAGCCGGCGGGTGTTGCGGATCCGGGCGGCCAGCCGGGCCGGCCGGTCCGGGCCGTCGGCCGACACCAGCGGCATCATGCTGACACCGGTCTCGAAGCCGGACAGCCCCAGCACCAGCAGCGGGAACGCCAGCACTGCCGTGAGCAGGACGTGACCCGCCCCGCCGCCGGCGGTCAGCGCGGTCGTCCAGTCCGACACGATGGCGGGGTCCTCGACGATCCGGGTCACCGCGACCACCACGATCACCGCGTTGAGGACGAGGAAGACCGCCACCAGCGGGATGGCCACCACGACGGCCTCGCGGAAGCCGAGCAGGAACACGCCGCCGAGGACGAGCAGCAGCGCCACGGTGACCAGCACCGGCACCGCCGGGCCGTGCAGGGCGTCCGGCAGGTACGGGTTCTCCAGCAGGTGCACTGTGGCGTCGGCCGAGGACAGGGTGATCGTGATGATCCACGAGGTGGCCACGAACCCGAGCAGCACGAGCACGAAGATCTTGCCCCGCCAGAACGGCAGCAGCCGCTCCAGCATCGCCACCGAGCCCTGCCCGTGCGGGCTCTCCTGGGCCACCCGGCGATACATGGGCAACATGCCGAACAGGGTCAGCGCGACGATCAGCAGGGTCGCCAGCGGGGACAGCGCGCCGGCCGCCACCGCCGCGATGCCCGGCAGGTACGACAGGGTCGAGAAGTAGTCCACGCCGGTCAGGCACATCACCTGCCACCACGCGTGCCTGCGGTTCTGCCCCTCGGCCGTCTCCGGGCCCGGCGGCTGCACCTGGTGTTCGAAGAGCCACCGCCGCAGCGGGCTGGCCGGCGGCGCCGACCGGGCCGGGCTGTCGACCCGCTCGGGCACCACGACACCCTGACGGCCGCCGGAGTGCGGGCGGGCCGGGTCGCGGGCGGCGCGCAGCGCCGGGTCCGGTCCGGTAGGCGTATGGCGGCGTCCGCTCCAGCGTCGCGGTCTCGCCCGGTGCTCGTCAGCCATCGCCCGTCCCACCCTCGCAGGTCCTGCTCCGACGGTAGGTGGTGCGCGGCGGTCCGACCGGCGGAACCGGGTACGCGGATGGCCTACTCAGGGCAGGTCCTCATCCGGCGAGCAGCCGCGCCAGGGCCGGTGGGTCGGCGACGGTGACGGTGGCCGCCGGATGCCGGAGCCGGCCGCCGGGCGCCAGGGCCGGCACCGGTACGCCGAAGCGCAGGCAGACCCCGCCCGCCGTGCTGCTGCCGAAGCTCACGCCGCGGTCGACCATCGACAGGCGGGGGCCGATCACCCGCCACCAGCGGTACGGACCGCTCAGCTCGGCGCCGATCACGTTGTCCCGGCCGGTGCGCAGCCGCCACGGCCCGTACCGGATCACCAGGTCCTGGTCGGTGACGGTGACCCAGGCCGTCGCCGGCCGGACGCCCAGCAGCGCCAACGGTGGACGGAACGCCGGGTCGAAGCGGAACGGGAACCGGGCCGCAGCGGCGCTCATCGCGCCCCGGGCCGGGCGGCGGGTCGCGGCACCGGACCGCCCGGGCGTAGCGGGCCGGGCGGCGCGGGTCGGGGTCGGGCGGCGGGGCGGCGCCGGGCCAGGACGGTCATGGCGCGGGCGTACCCCGTACGAGCCAACCGACACCCCTGGGCCGTGTCCTGTCGACCACCGAACGCCCCGCGGCCGGTTTGATCCCCCGCCACCGGCCGGCGGCCGTCCCCCGCGTGGCCGCTGGGCCGGCCGGCGACCCGTCCCGTCGCCGCCGGCCGGCCCAGCGAGCCCGGCCCGCACCGGCTCCCCCGCCGCCGGCCGGCACCCCCCGGGCCGGCCGACGGCGGCAGACGGTCGACACCCCCCGGGCCGACCGGCTGACTCCCCGCCGTCGCCGGTGAGCACCGGCCGACTCGCGGGTGGTGGAGCTGGTGGGGCGGACGCGCCCCCGCGCTCCGCCGCCCCCACGGGCGGAGCGCGGGGACCCCCCGTCCCGGCTACTGCAGGAACGCCCCGAGGGGCGAGAGCAGCAACCGGCCGAGCGCCGCGGCGTTGTCGTCCAGCCGCGTGCGCTCACACTCGCGGGCCTCCGGATCGTGCCGGCACCGCCAGATCTTCTGCGCGTTGCGCCAGGCGACATCGCGGGTGTACTCGACCAGTTCCCCCTGGTACCAGTCGTCGATGTCGCCGTTGAGCATGTCGATGAGCAGCTGCCACCGCTCCAGATAGCCTCGCCGCAGGCCGGGGATCTTGTCCGCGAAGATGTTGTTGATCTCGAGGTAGTCGTGGTGCTGGTCGGTGCCGTCGACCGGCTCCGACTCCAGGTGGTCGAACGTCGTCACCAACGCGAACGGCAGGTCGAAGTTGATGTGCGCGTTCACACCGGCCGCCGCCGACGGCAACGGGCGGGCGTCCGGCCCGCGCATCCGCGAGAACAGACACGACCACGCCTTCGGCGTCCCGGGGCTGGAGTCGGTCCACAGCCGCAGGGCGTCGAAGTAGCGGGCCGCGAACTCGACGTCCAGCCGGGAGAGGAACACCGGGTCGACGAAACGGTCGTCGTACAGGCCGTCCAGAACGCTGCTGGTGATCGTCAGGTAGAGCTTGTTGAAGTCGGCGAGCGGGCAACTCGCCTCCAGCGGTGGCAGCCGCACCAGCATGTCCTGGAGCTTGGTGAGGTGATCGACCACCGCTGGCACGTCCGCCGGGTGGTCGGCCAACAGGTCGACGATGTCCCGGTGCACGGGCCCCCAGACGGGTTCGGTCATCTCTCCTCCATAGTGGTCGTGACGCCCCCGTGACGCCGTCGACGGGGCTCAGCCTCTCAGCCGAGGGCCGCCGCCCGGATCAGTAGAACGACGTATCCCGGCGCGCACACGCGCCGGGATACGTACCGGTGCCGTCAGCCGCGGGAGTTGCGCAACATGATCGCGCTGGCCTGGACGCGGGTGCGGACCTGGAGTTTGTCGAAGATGTGCGACACGTGCACACCGATGGTCCGCTCGCTGATGAACAGCCGCTGCCCGATCTCCTTGTTGGTCAACCCCTCGGCGACGAGCGCGAGCACCTCCCGTTCGCGCGCGGTGAGGGCCGCCAACTCGTCGTCGACCGGCTCGGCCGACGCGACGGGCCGCGCGCCGTCGGCGTCGCGCTCGGCCAGCGGCACCCGGGCCCGCCCCGCCAACTCCCGGATCTCCGAGGTCAACGGCACCGCGCCCAACCCCTGCGCCACCCGGTACGCCTCCCGCAGCAGCTTGCCCGCGGTGGCCACCCGACTGCGCCGGGCCAGCAGAGCCTCCGCCTGCCGCAGCCGGGAGTACGCCGCCGGATAGGGGTGGTTACGACGGTCCCACTCGGCGGCCGAGGTGGCCCACAGCTCCGGGTCGCTGCCGTCGAGACGACTCACCTCGGCGGCGCACAGGGCCAGAAAGCCCTCCACCACCGAGCGCACCGGTCGGGCCGCTCCGGCGCTCTTGCGGGCCATCCGGTCGGCGACGTCCCGCAGCCGGCGTACGGCCGTCGGGTCCACGGCCACGGCGCGGCTGGCGTGCGCCTCCGCCTCGGCGCGCAGCCCGTGCCAGACCAGTGCGGACAGGATCATCACGTCGTCGGAGCGGCTCTCGGTGAGGCCGCGCTGGACCGCCAGCCGCGCGACGTCGTGCCGGCCCTCCCACATCGCCAACCCGGACCGCAGGGTGAGCAGCGGGATGACGTGGCGGGCCCCACCGCCGGCGAGCAGGGTCGCCACCGCGTCGAGGTCCCGGCCGGCGGCCTCGATGTCGCCGTAGCCCACCGAGAGCCGGCATCGGGCGAGCAGCAACTCGACGGCGTCCGCGCCGGACGGTCGGTGCCGCAGGGCCACGGCGACCACCTTCTCCGCCTCGGCCCACTGGCCCACCCGGAACAGCCCGTTGATGGCGATGGCCAGCAGCCGGGTGCCCCAGGTACGCCCCAGCCCCAGCTCGGCCACCCGTTCGGCGCCGCGCCGTGCCACCACCACGCCCTCTTCGAGGATGTTCAGCGGCCCGGTCAGCAGCTCCGCCAGGTGCAGGTAGGCGCACGCCACGTCCTCGGGCTGGCCAGCGCGCTCGGCGGTGTCGAGGGCGTCGCGCATGACCGCCAGACCGGCGTCCGGGTCTTCCAGGAAGGCGTCGCTGAAGCCCAGCGCCGAGCTGGCCAGCACGACCTCGGTGGCGGAACCCTCCGCGTTCTCGGCCAGCGCCAGCGCCTCGCGCGCCCGCGCGCCGGCGTCGGCGTAGCGGCCCAGGTGCAGCAACAGCTCGGCCAGCCGCGCCGCTGCGGCGGCCCGGTCCCGCGGCGAGCAGTCCGCCGCCTCCAGCGCCCGCTCGTACTCCTCCTCGGCCAGCGCCGAGCGACCGGCGGCGGCCAGGTAACGGGCCCGGCGGATGTGCAGCGCGCAGCTCGGCTCACCGCCCCGCAGCGCGGCCAACTCCTCCAGCAGGGCCAACGCGCGGGCGTGCTCCCCACAGTGGTGGGCCGCCTCGGCGGCGTTGCCGAGCAGCTCGATCCGGTCCACCTCCACCGAGCCGGAGTCGCCGGCCAGGTGCAACGCCGCCGTCCAGTGGCGGTGCGCCTCGGCGTAACCCTGCAGCCGCTCGGCCTCCTGCGCGGCGGCCACCGCCGCCGGCAACGCCCGCGCCGGCTCACCCGCCAGCCGCCAGTGATACGCCAACCGGGCCTGGTGCAGCTCGCCCGGCGCGGCGGTCAGCGCCTCGGCGTAGCGGCGGTGCAGGCCGGAGCGCTCAGCCGGCAGCAGTTCGTGCGACAGCACCTCGGCGACCAGGCGGTGCCGCAGCCGGTAGCCGTCATCGGCGCCGACCAGCAGCCGGTGCGCGACCGCGGCGCGCGCGGCGTCGATCAGCTCGTCCTCCGGCAGCCGCAGCACCTCGGCCAGCAGCCAGTGCTGCACAGGCTCGACGCCCGCCGCCACGGCGTGCACCACGGCGTGCGCGTGCTGCGGCAGCGCGTCGACCCGATCGAGGAAGATCTCCCGCAGGGTCTCGGACAGCCCGTCCCGCCCGTCGCGCAGGTCGCGGGCCAACTCCTCGATGACGAACGGGTTGCCGCCGCTGCGCTGCCACACCTGCTCGGCGGCGTCGGGCGCAAGCGTCCGCCCGACCACCGCGGCGGCGAGCTGCTCGGTGCCGGCGCGGTCCAGCGGGGACAGGTCCAGCACCCGGACCGTCCGCAGCCGGCGCAGCTCGGTGAGCACCCGGCGCAGCGGGTGCGCGCCCTGCAACGACTCGGCCCGCACCGCGGCCAGCACCGACAGCTGGAGGTCACCGAGACCGGCCAGCAGATAGAGCAGCAGCTGGCGGGTGCTGCGGTCGACCCACTGGAGGTCGTCCAGGATCAGCACCAGCGGTCGCCCCTCGGCGATCAGGTGCAGGCCCCTGGAGACGCGTTCCAGCAGGGCACCGGCGCCGTCCGGGCCGCCCGTCTCGTCGGCGAACATCTGCAACAGCCCGCGCACCGCCGAGGAGGTGCGCGCCTGCGCCGCGGACAGGTCCGCGTCGAAACGCCGCAACGCCTGCAGCAACGGGTGCAGCGGCGAGGCGTCGCCGATGTCCAGGCAACTGCCGGTGAGCACCAATGCGCCCTGGTCGCGCAATCGGGCACCGATCTCACCGAGGAGGCGGGTCTTGCCCACACCGCTCTCACCGGTCAGGAAGACGGCGGCCGTCTGCCCCTGTGCCACGTCACCGAGCAACGCCGACCGAACCGTCTGCACCAGCTCGGCCCGGCCCACGAGCGGTGCGGTGTCCACATCGCTGGCCATGGGACGCAGCCTAATCACACGCCCCCGTACCGTTCTACGGCCATCTGCCGCTTGTGGTACTCCTCGCGTCGACATTGCGACTAATGGTTGCGAGTGGCCGACATACGTCGTTCTGCCGATCCCCCGTCAGCCCAGGAATGCCAATCTCCGAGGGTCGTCAGCCACCAGCGGGGGAAGGACCGGTGCGCACCCATGATCACTGTCGTCGCCGACACGCAGCGGACCGACCGCCCACACTGGCCGGTGCCCGAGGAGAGGCGGACGGTCACCGTGCTGTTCGCCGACATCGTCGGCTCCACCGCGCTTGTCGACCGGCTCGACCCGGAGGACGTCCGCGCGCTGCAACGGGCGTACTTCGACACGGTCGCCGCCGTGCTGCGCCGCTGGCACGGCGTGGTCGAGAAGTACGTCGGCGACGCGGTGATGGCACTGTTCGGGGCGCGACACTCCGACGGCTTCGACGCGTACCGGGCGGTGCGGGCCGGGCTGGAGATCCAGGCCGCGCTGGATCGCCGGCCCATCCTCGGCGACATCACCCTGCGGCTGCGCGTCGGGGTCGCCACCGGCGAGGCGGTGGTCGACCTGGGCGACGCGGTCAGCGGCGGCCACGGCGTGGCCAGCGGCGCGGTGATCACCACCGCGGCCCGCCTGCAGGAGTACGCCGCACCCGGCACCGTCGCGCTCTGCGCCGCCACGGCACGGGCCACCGCCGGTCTCATCGTGCAGCGTCAACTGGCGCCGGTGCCGGTCGCCGGCCGGGTGCCGCCGATGCCGGTGTGGCATGCCGCCGGCCTGGCGCGACCGGGCGCCGACCGGCACGACGGCCCGCTGATCGGGCGACGCCGCGAACTGGCCAGCGTCACCGACCAGCTGACCCGGGCGCTGCACGACCACGACCCGCGCTGGGTGTCCCTGGTCGGCCCGAGCGGCAGCGGCCGCAGCCGACTGCTGCACGAGCTGACCCGCGCGCTGCGCACGGTGGACGGGATGCCGGTGCGCTGGTGCGTGGTGAGCTGCCCGCCGTACCCCGACCAGGTGCTCGCGCCGGTCGCCGAACTGGTCCGCGGCGTCGCCGGCATCCGACACGGCGACGGCCCGGCGGCGGTCCGTGACCGCCTGACCGACGCTCTGACACCGCTGTACCCGCCGAACCGGGTCGCGGCGGCGGTGGCGGCGCTGCAATCGCTGCTGACCACCCCGGACGGTTCGGCCGGGACGCTGGCCGCCGCGGCGGTCTGCCGGGACGCGCTGCTGCGCCTGGCCGCCCACCGACCGCTTGTCGTCGCCGTGGACGACGTGGACCGCGCCGCGCCGGCCGTGAGCCACTTCCTGCACGCGCTGTTCACCGCGGCGGCGGCGCGGGGGCTGCCGCTCGCGGTGCTCACCGTGCATCAGCCGCAGTGGGCCGACACCCGACCCGGCCCGGCCCGCCGCGTGCCGATCCGTCCCCTGGCCACGGTGCAGTCCGGGCGGCTGCTGCGCCACCTGCTCACCCGGGCCGGGCAACCGGTGGCCCTGGTCGACCGGCTGCTGCCACTGGTGGCGGGCCGACCCGGCCACGCGGCGGCGTACGTGCGGTCGATCGTGGAGGGCGCCGACCGGCTGACGCTTCCGCTGCCCGACGCGGTCCGCCGGGCCGTCGGCGCGGAACTGGACCACCTCGACGGTGAACGACGAGCGGTGCTGATGGCCGCCGCCACCATCGGCGGGCCGGTCTCCCGCGACGCCGTCGACCGGACCCTCGGTTGGGTGCCCGGCCGATCCGCACCGGCCCTACGCGGACTGGTCGCGGCCGGACTGCTGCTCGCCCGCCGCACCGACGGGTACGTGTTCGCCGCGCCCGCGCTGCGCCAGGTCGCCGCCGAGCGGTTGCCCCGCGCGTTGCGGGCCGTCTTCGGCAGTCGTGCCGCCGAAGCGCCGCGCCTGGACACGGTCCGCCCGGACGCCCTCGACCCCACCGCAGGCCGTTCCGCCGCAGCTCACCCGGTCGCGGACCGTCCCGCCGACGTGGTGCGTCTCGACGTCGTTCACCCCCGGGCAGGCCGCTCCGGCGCCGTCCTCGCGGTGGTGGCCCCGACGGTCTCAACGCGCCAAACCGCACCGCCGCGCCGACGTCTTCCTGCGGCGACGACGACCACCGCGCCGGCCGAGCCGGGTCGCGGAACCAACCACCCGGCGGGTACCCGCCGCCTGCGCGCCGTCGCGTCCGCCAGCGACGGGCCACCGACGCGAGGGTGCGCGACGGCGAGCAGCACGGCCGGGCCCCGGCCCGCGGACGTGGCCCGGACCCCGGCGACGATCCGAGCGGTGCCTACCGTGCCGGGGCCACCCGAGCGCGGCGGACCGGTCGGTGTCGGCCCACCGGCCGGAGTCGTGCGCGCCGCACCCCGTCCGCCATTGATCCACTGGCCGAACGGCCTGGCCACCGCCGCCTGAGGGTCAGGTCGGCCGCCCGCCGAACTGCCAGTGGTGCACCTCGACGTCGGCGTACCGGTCCACGGTCAGGATGGCGCGCGCCGCGTCCGGGGTCGGCGCCCGCACCAGCGCGGCGGTGCCGAGCCAGGTGTCGCCGTCGTCGGACAGCAGCGGCCCGTACGCGATCAGTTCGTCCGGGTCCGGCGGCACGGCCAGGTCGACGGCCGGCCCCGCGCCGAGGCCGAGCACCAGATACCGGTTGCCGCCGGTCCGGCCGCCGGCGAAGTCCCACATCGTGCGGCCCAGCGTGTTGCGCCACCGGCGCACCAGCACATCCCGGTACACGCCGGCCTGGTAGTTCGGCTCGTCGAAGGCGAACGCCCGCGCGGCGCCCGCGTCGGGCAGGTCGACGATGTGCACGCTGCCGGTGGCCGTGTCGCCGGACAGGGTCGGGCCGCGGGCGATCATCTCCGCCGCAAACCCGTCCATGTAGGTCCAGTGCTCGGCCAGCAGCTCGTCGCGCAACGCCGCCGAGTCGGGCCGGTCGCGGTGGTAACACAGGAATTCCATGCCACCCATTCTCGACGCCGTGCCCCACCGCCTGCGGGGGCGGGCGCCGCCGAGTCGTCCTACGGCACGGACGCCGAGGCCAGCAGTGCCGCGGTGGGCAGCGCGAGCCTGCCGTCCGGGTCGCGGTAGGGGGCGGTCAGCTCGTCGTACGCCGCACGGATCCGCACGATCACGTCCGCCGGTTGGGTCTCCATCAGCAGCCCCGGTCTGCTGATGCCGTTCGCCGGCCCGCTCCACCAGGCCTCGGGGTCGGTGCGGTGCACCCAGGTGATCGTCTCGCACCGCACGTCGGCGAGGCCCGCGGCCTCGAGCAACCCGGCGAACCCCTCGACGGTACGGCGAAAGTCCTTCTCCGCGTCCACCCGCGGCACCGACGTCGGACGGTCGACCCCGGCGGCGTCGAAGACCTCGCCCCAGAGGCTCTGCGCCTCGGGCGGCGGGTCGGGCCAGACCGTCACCGCGATTCGTCCGGCCGTCCGGACGACCCGTCGGAGTTCGCCGATCGCGGCGAGCGGATCACCCACGTGGTTGATCACGAAGTTCGCCACGGCCGCGTCGAACTGCCCGGATTCGAACGGGAGGCGGGGCAGCGCGGCGAGGAGAACCTCGTCGGCCAACGGGAGCCGGCTGCGGGCCAGGTCGACCATGCTGGGCTCCGCGTCGACGGCCACCACGCTGGCGCCGCGCGCGCACGCCAGCCCGGCGACGGTCCCGGAACCGGTGCCGACGTCGAGCATCCGGGTTCCGGCCTCGACGTGGGCGGCGTCCAACAGTGCCGGGGCGGAATGGGCGCACAGCAGCGCGAAGCTGCCGTCGAACGCCGCCGCCCGCCCGGCCCAGCGCGACCGCTCGTGGTCATCGAAGGCTGTTGTCGTCATTTCCGCACCCCGTGAGGAAGGCCAGCACCCGGGACCAGACCTGCGCGGCGGCGTCCGGGGCGTACTCGGTGACGTCCGGGTCGGTGAACAGGTGCCCGACGCCGGGATAGCGGAACACGCTCAGGTCGGCGCCGGCGTCGGTCATCGCCCGCTGCCACTCGTCGACCTCGTCGGGCGCGTCGTACGGGTCCGGGTCGGCGACGTGCAGCTGCACCGGCAACCCGGGCCGGACCGTGTCCGGCCCGCCACCGGTGCCGTGCAGCAGGAGCAGGCCGGCGGCGTCGGGACGCTCGGCGAGCAGCGCCCCGGCGACGCCGGCACCCATCGAGAAGCCGGCCAGGACCGTCTGCGGCGGCAGGTCGCGCAGCGCCGCGCGGGCCCGGTCGAGCACCACCTCGTGGCTGATCTTGTCGAGCAGCGCGAAACCCTCCTCGACGGTGTCGGCGGCCGGGACGCCGTACAGATCGGGGGCGGTGACCCGGTGCCCGGCGGCGCGCAACCGGTCGGCGGCGGCACGAACGGCGGGCCGCAGCCCGTACACGGAGTGGAACAGCACGACGTGTCGCATCAGGCCATCCTGCCGCAGCCGGGCGCGGACCCGGCTGTGGCACGCGGGAGGGCGTCAGAGCAACGCCGTCAGCCGGGCCACCAGGGCCGCCGGCGGTGGCATCGCGGCGATCTCCTGGCTGACCTGCCCGGCGGCCGTGCGCAGGCTCTCGTCGGTGAGCAGCCGGGTCAGTGTCCGCGCGGTGATGTCGGCCGGACGCAGCGCGAGGCCGGCGCCCCGGCGGGCCACCAGCTCGGCGTTGTGCCGCCGGTCCCCCGGGCCCACGGTGGCCAGTTGCGGCAGGCCGGCGGCGAGGGCGCCGAAGGCGCTGCCCGCCCCGCCGTGGTGCACCAGCGCCGCGCTCGCCGGCAACGCCTCCGCGAGTGGGATCCAGTCGACCACCCGGACGTTGCCGGGCAGCGAACGGGCCGAGCGCTGATCGGGCCGGACCAGCACGATCTCGGCGTCCACCTGGGCCGCGGCGGCCACCACGGCGGGCATCGGACCCCGGTCGCCGGGGCCGGTCAGGGTGCTGCGGGTGACCAGGATCCGCTGTCGCTCGCCCGGCTCGCGCAGCCAGGCCGGCAGCTCACCACCGCCCACGTAGGACGTGTAGCGCATCGGCCAGCCGGCCTGGGTGGCCACGCTGGGCGGGGCCACGGCGAGGGCGGCGGCGGGCGGTGGCAGCTCCGCGAGGCCGTGCCGGCGCAGCGCGGCCCCGAGTCGGGCGGTGGTCGCGGCGACCAGGTCCCGGCCGTCGAAGAGGGTGTTCTCCTGGCGTACGGCCGGCACGTCGAGCCGCGCCGCCGCGACCGCGCCGGCGACCGCGAACGGCTCGTGCACCACCAGATCCGGCCGCCACCGGGTGGCCAGCGTGACGACCGGGTCGGTGAGCTGGTCGTTGAGAGCGCCGAAGAGCAGGCCGGCGCCCCGGGTGCCGGCGGTGCCGGCCAGTTCGGCGCGCGCGATCAGCGGATGGCGGAGCAGGACCCGCCGCGCGATCCGGCCGAAGTCGAAGCCCGGCGCGACGTCGTGCACGGCCAGACCGGCGTCGGCGGCGGCCATCGCCGCACCGCCGGTGGCCACCAGCACGTCGTGGCCGGCGTCGCGCAGCGCGACCGCGAGGGGCACCAGGGGAAAGACGTGCCCGACGAGCGGGGCGGACACCACCAGCACGCGCATCTCGCGGATCCTATGTCGACGCCGCTGGGCGCGTTGCCCCGTTGACCGCACCTCGGCGGATGGTGGTCAGCCTCGGTCGCGCTGGTCGACGATGCGGCGCATCTTGCCCATGGACCGTTCCACCGAGTCCGGGGCGAGCACGGCCACCGCGACGCTCACCCCGATGGTGTTCTTCACCAGCTCGACGAGCGTCGCGCCGGCCCGCTCGGCGGCGTCCGCGGCGACCCCGACGCGCCGCTCCACCCGTACGGTGAGGGTGTCCAGCCGGCCCCGCCGGTCCAGGACGCACTGGAAGTGCGGCGACAGCTGCGGCGTACGCAGGATCAGCTCCTCGATCTGCGTGGGGAACACGTTCACGCCGCGCACGATCATCATGTCGTCCGTTCGGCCGGTGATCTTCTCGATCCGGCGCATCGGCCGCGCGGTGCCGGGGAGCAGCCGGGTGAGGTCCCGGGTGCGGTAGCGCACCACAGGCATCGCCTCCTTGGTGAGCGAGGTGAGCACCAGCTCGCCCCGCTCGCCGTCGGGCAGCACCGCCCCGGTGACCGGGTCGATGATCTCCGGGTAGAAGTGGTCCTCCCAGAGGTGCAGGCCGTCCTTGGTCTCGACGCACTCGGTGGCCACGCCGGGGCCCATCACCTCGGAGAGCCCGTAGATGTCGACCGCGTGGATGTCCAACCGCTGTTCCATCTCGCGGCGCATGTCCTCGGTCCACGGCTCCGCGCCGAAGATGCCGACCCGCAGCGAGGTGGCGCGGGGGTCGATGCCCTGGCGCTGCATCTCGTCGACGATGGCGAGCATGTAGCTCGGCGTGACCATGATGACCTCGGGTTCGAAGTCGCGGATCAGCAGCACCTGCCGTTCGGTCATGCCGCCCGAGACCGGGATGACCGTGCAGCCGAGTTCCTCGGCCCCGTAGTGCGCGCCCAGGCCGCCGGTGAAGAGCCCGTAGCCGTACGCGACGTGCACCCGGTCGCCGGGACGGCCGCCGGAGGCGCGGATGGACCGGGCCATCAGCCGGGCCCAGGTCCGCAGGTCGTCGCGGGTGTAGCCGACGACGGTGGGCCGGCCGGTGGTGCCGGAGGAGGCGTGCAGTCGGGCGACCCGCTCCCGGGGTACGGCGAACATGCCGAACGGGTAGTTGTCGCGCAGTTCCGCCTTGCCGGTGAACGGGAAGCGGGCCAGGTCGGCGAGGTCGCGGCAGTCGTCGGGGTGCACGCCGGCGGCGTCGAACGCCCGGCGGTAGTGCGGCACGTGGTCGTACGCGTGCCGCAGCGACCAGCGCAGCCGTTCGCGTTGCAGTTCGCGCAGCTCGTCGATGTCGGCACGCTCGATCGGCTCCAGCTCGTGCGGACGAGGGGTGCGGTCCTGCATCGCCTGCCTCCTTGCGCGACGGTCCCGGTGCGGGCTGCGGGTACCGTACGCCGGCCGTCGGCCGAGGGCGCGAGGTGAGGGCGCCGGGTCGGGCGGGATGCCCGACCCGGCGTCACTCCGATCATCGCCCCGCCATCATCCTGCAATTGCAAAAGATGTGCAACAAGGTCTGGACCGGGACCGTTCGAGTAACTAGCCTGGCCATCATGAGTCCTTACATCATGGATCCGTCGGCCTGGCAGGAGAGCTGGGACCGTCAGCAGGAGGCCTACCTACCGGACCGGGAACACCGCCTCGCCGCCATGCTCGACGCGGTCGACGCGGTAGTCGAGGGCCGCCGTCCGCGCCTGCTCGACCTGGCCGGCGGCACCGGCACCATCTCGCTGCGGACGCTGGCGCGCTTCCCGGACGCCGAGGTGACGCTGGTGGACCTCGACCCGGCGCTGCTCGCCATCGCCGGCGCCTCGCTGGCCGGGCGGGCCACGATCGTCACCGCCGACCTCACCACAGCCGACTGGCGCGAGACGCTCCCCCACCAGGAGTACGACGCCGTGCTCACCGCCACCGCCCTGCACTGGCTGCCGGCCGACCGGCTCCGCGCGCTCTACGCCGACCTGCGCGACGTGCTGCGACCGGGCGGGATCTTCATCAACGCCGACCACATGCCCGACGACACCCTGCCCGAGCTGACCAAACGGCTGCTGGACCGGGCGCGGGACCGGCGCGACGCCCGCTACGCCGCCGGTTCGGTGCTGTCCTGGTCCGACTGGTGGGAGCGCGCCGCCGCCGACCCGACGCTCGCCCCGCTGGTCGCCCAGCGACACGCCATCTACCCGACCGGGCACAGCCCGGAGTGGAACCCGCCGGTCTCCTGGCACCTGGCGGCGCTCACCGAGGCCGGGTTCAGCGAGGTCGGCACGGTGTGGCGCGGCGGAACGGACGCCGCCGTCGCGGCGGTACGCTGACCAGCCGTCGCGGCGTTCGTGCTGGTAGGAAGGACCCGTGTCAGAACCGCTCGAACCGCGTACCGACCCCGACGTCGACCTGCGGGTCACCGCCGACCGCCGGGAACTCGGCGCGCGACCCGCGACGGTTCTCGCCACGATCGCGGCCGGCGGGGTGCTCGGCGCGCTGGGCCGGGCCGGCCTGCAACACCTAGTCCCGCACGCGCCCACCGCTTTCGGGTGGGCGACGTTCGGCGTCAACGTGTCCGGCTGCCTGCTGATCGGCGTGCTGATGGCGGTGCTCGGGCACCTCGGCGGCGGGCACCCGCTGGCCCGCCCGTTCCTCGGTGTCGGGGTGCTCGGCGGCTTCACCACGTTCTCCACGTACGCGGTGGACGTCCAGCAGGCCCTCGTGGCGGGCGCACCCGGCGTCGCGCTGGCGTACCTGGCCGCGACGGTGCTCGGGGCTCTCGTCGCGGTCGGGCTGGGCGACGCCGTCACCACCGGACTGCTGCGGCGCGGGGCGGTCCGATGACCGTGCTGCTCATCGCCCTGGGCGCGGCGGTCGGCGCACCGCTGCGCTACCTCACCGACCGGGCCGTGCAGTCCCGCCACGCCTCGGCGTTCCCGTGGGGCACGTTCAGCGTCAACGTGGCCGGGTCGCTGCTGCTCGGTGCCCTGGTCGGGTGGCCTGTCGACCCCGCGGTCGGCGCCCTGCTCGGCACCGGGTTCTGCGGCGCCCTGACCACCTACTCCACCTTCAGCTACGAGACCCTGCGGCTGGCCCGGCGCGGCGACCGGTTCCTCGCCCTGGCCAACGTGCTGGGCAGCGTCGCCGCCGGGCTGTCCGCGGCCGCCGTCGGCTACGCCCTGGCCCGCGCCCTGCTGGGCTGACCTTCGGAAAGTCCTTCCCGGAACAGGGGACCCACCGCGAATACTCCGAGGGTATATACGCGAGGTATACCCCCGGTGTATTCTCCTGGGCATGAGCGTGCCACTGACCCTTCTCGGCCTCCTCGAACGAGAGCCCAGCCACGGCTACGACTTGAAGCGCGACTACGACGCGTTCTTCGGCCGGGGCAAGCCGCTGCCGTTCGGCCAGGTCTACTCCACCCTCAGCCGCCTGGCCCGCGACGGAAAGGTGGTGATCAGCGACGTCGCGCCCGGCTCCGGCCCCGACCGCAAGCGCTACGTCATCACCGATGTCGGCGCGACCGAGGTCGAGCAGTGGCTCACCCAGCCGGTCGACCCGGAGCCGCACCTGCAGACGGTGCTGTTCGCGAAGGTCGTGCTCGCGCTGATGCTCGACCGTCCCGCCGCCGAATACCTCGACACCCAGCGCAGCGCGCACCTGCACCGGATGCGCGAGCTGACCGAGATCAAGCGCGCCGGCAACCTGGTCGACGCGCTGCTCGCCGACCACGGCCTGTACCACCTGGAGGCGGACCTCCGATGGATCGAGATGACCGGCGCCCGCCTGGACGCCCTGCGGAAAGAGGTACGACCATGAGCGTGGTGCTCGAAGCACGCGACGTGACGTTCTCCTTCGGCCAGACACCCGCCCTGCGCGGCGCGAGCGTCGCCGTGGAGGCCGGCGAGATCCTCGCTGTCATGGGGCCCAGCGGCTCGGGCAAGTCCACCCTGCTGCACTGCCTCGCCGGCATCCTCGTGCCCGGCTCCGGCGAGGTCCTGTTCGACGGTGCCCGGGTCGACGCCATGCCCGAGACCCAACGCAGCAGCCTGCGCCGCGACCGGTTCGGCTTCGTGTTCCAGTTCGGCCAGCTCGTCCCCGAGCTGACCGCTGTGGAGAACGTCGCGCTGCCGCTACTGCTCAACGGCGTACACCGCAAGCAGGCACTGCCCAGGGCGAGCGCCTGGTTCGCGCGCCTCGGCCTCGACGGCCTGGAGCAGCGCCGCTCGGGCGAGCTCTCCGGCGGGCAGGCGCAACGCGTCGCCCTGGCCCGGGGCCTGGTCGCCGAGCCGCAGGTGCTCTTCGCCGACGAGCCGACCGGCGCGCTCGACTCGCTCACCGGCGAGCACGTCATGGACCTGCTGGTCAGCGCGGCCCGCGAGCAGGGCACCACTGTCATCCTGGTGACCCACGAGGCCAGGATCGCCGCGTACGCCGACCGCGAGGTCATGGTCCGCGACGGGCGCGTCAACGCGCCGGACCGGATCGCCTCATGATCCGCTTCGGGCTCCGCCTCGCCCTGGCCGGCGGCCGGGAGGCACTCACCCGCCTGCTCGTCATCGCCGCCGCCGTCGCGATCGGCAGCGGGCTGCTGCTGACCACCCTGGCCGGGGTCAACGCGGTCGACGCCCAGCTCACCCGGTACGCGTCGATCTATCCCCAGGCCTCCACCGCCGGCGCAGCCGATCCACTGTGGTGGTCGACCAGGGACGACTTCTTCCACGGCAAGCCGATCCTCCGGATCGACGTCGCCGCCACCGGGCCGAGCGCGCCGATCCCGGCCGGCATCCCGGCCACCCCGGGCCCCGGTGAGTTCTACGTCTCGCCGGCGCTGCGGAAGCTGTTCGCGGCACAGCCGGCCGACCAGCTGGCCGACCGGTACCCGGGACGGGACCTCGGCACCGTCGGACCGTCCGGGTTGACCTCACCGGACACGCTGCTCGCCATCGTGGGCGGCACGCCGGACAGCGTGGGCAAGCTGCCCAACTCCCGGCAGGTCGACACCATCGATGACAAGCCCGCCCTCCCCGAGACCACGGTGAACCTGATCCTGGGCGTGATCGCCGGCGGGCTGCTCTTCCCGGTGCTGATCTTCATCGGCACCGCCACCCGGCTCAGCGCCGCCCGCCGGGAGCAGCGTTTCGCCGCGATGCGCCTGGTCGGCGCGACACCCCGGCAGATCTCGACGGTCGCCGCGGTGGAGGCGGCGGCCGCCGCCGTCGCCGGCACCGCCGTCGGCTTCGCCCTGTTCTACGCCTTCCGCGAGCCGCTCGCGGGTATCCCGTTCACCGGCATGCCGTTCTTCCCCGGCGACATGTCCCTGGGCCTGCTGAACATCCTGCTCGTGGCGCTCGGCGTCCCGGCCGGCGCGGCGCTGGCCGCCCAGATCTCGCTCCGCAAGGTCCGGATCTCGCCGCTGGGCGTCACCCGGCGGGTCACCCCCCGCGCGCCGCGCGCCTACCGGTTGATCCCGATGGTGCTCGGCGTCGCCGTGCTGGTGTTCGCCCTCGGCTACCGGCCCGAGACGTCCGACGGCCAGACCGCGATCTTCCTGCCCGGCCTGCTGCTCATCATGGCCGGTCTCGTCTTCGCCGGCCCGTGGTTGACGATGGTGGGCGCCCGGGTGATGGCCCGGTACGCCAACCGTCCGGCCACGCTCATCGCCGCGCGACGCCTCGCCGACAACCCCAAGGCCGGCTTCCGGGCGATCAGCGGCATCATGCTCGCGCTCTTCGTGACCAGTGTCGCCGTCGGTGTGATCACCACGATCGTCGACGAACGTGGCCCGGCCCCGATCGGCTCGACCGACGCGGGCACTGTCACCACAGTCTTCGACGAGAAGACGACGTCGGTGCCCGACACGCTCTTCGCCGAACTGCACGCGATCACCGGCGTGCGGTCCGCGACCGCCATCCGGGAAGCCCCGGACATCAACACCGGCGGCGAGGGCGGGGTGATCGCCTGCGCCGACCTGCCGAGCGCGTACGGCAGGTGCGCCCAGGGCGCCGTCGTCATCGAGGTGCCGACGGGTCTGAGCCGTTGGGAGGAGTCTGCGTCGTCCACAACGGAGTGGCGCGCGGCGTCGATCACGCTCGACGAGCTCCAGCGGCTGCCGGTGAGCTCGGTCGTCGTGGGCACGGACGGCTCGGCTGCGGCCATCGAACGCGTCCGCACCGTGCTGGAGGTCGCCTTCCCGACCTTCTGGGTGGGGCCGAACGTGCCCGGCGACTTCGAGTCGGACTTCGCCGACACACTGCGCGGCTGGGAACAACTGGCCAACGTCATCATCATCGCCAGCCTGGCGCTCGGCGGGTGCAGCCTCGCGGTAAGCGTCATCGGTGGCCTTACCGAACGCCGCCGTCCGTTCAGCCTGCTGCGCCTCAGCGGCGCTCCGGTGCGGGTCCTGCGTCGGGTGGTGGCGCTGGAGAGCGCCGTACCGATGCTGGCCGTCGCCGCCGTCGCCATCGGCATGGGTCTGCTCGCCGCGCACCTGTTCCTGCGGGCGCAGATGGGCTACACGCTCGTCGCTCCGCAGCCGGGCTTCTACGTGATCGTCGTCGTCGGGCTGGTCGCCTGCCTCGGCGTCATCGCCTCCACGATGCCGCTGCTGGAACGCGTCACCGGGCCGGAGACCGCCCGCAGCGAGTAGCCGTCAGGCGCTCGGCCCGGTGGCGGCGACGCCGACCACCGGGCCGAGCACGAAGACGGCGGGCGGGCCGATGCCCTCGGCGGCGGCGACCGCGCCGATCTCGTCCAACCGGGCGGGCACCGACCGCTGGCCGGGCAGCCCCGCGTCCTGCACGGCGAGCACCGGGGTCTCCGGGGGGCGACCATGCTCGACAAGCACCGCAGCGATCTTGGCGATGGTGTCCACGGCCATCAGCAGCACGACGGTGCCCCGGGCACGGGCCAACGCGGCCCAGTCGACGAGCGAGTCGGGATGCCCGGGCGGCAGATGCCCGGAGACCACTGTGACGTCGTGCGCCACGCCCCGGTGCGTGACCGGCACGCCGGCGAGGGCCGGCGCGGCGAGGGCGCTGCTGACCCCCGGGACCACCGTCACCGGCACACCGGCCGCCCGGCAGGCCAGCACCTCCTCGTGGCCGCGTCCGAAGACGTACGGGTCGCCGCCCTTGAGGCGTACCACCCGACGGCCGGCGCGGGCGTGCGACACCAGGGCCGCGTTGATCGCGGCCTGGGCCATCGAGGGGCCGCGGGGCACCTTCGCGGCGTCGATGACCAGGACGTCGGGGCGCAGCCCGGCGAGCAACCCCTGCGGGGCGAGCCGGTCGACAACGACGACGTCCGCGGCGTCGAGCAGGGCCTGTGCGCGTACCGTGATCAGGTCGTCGGGCCCCGGCCCGCCGCCGACGACGGCGACCGAACCGTGGTCGTGGTGGTCGTGGCCGTCGTGGCCGTGGTGATGGTGGTGGCCGACCGGGTCGTCGGGGTGGTCGTGCGGGCGTTGCGGGCGACCCACCTTGTCCGCGAAGCCGGGCATCGACACCCGGTACGCGCAGGTGTCGCAGTTCATCCGGATGTCCCCGCCCAGCGCCTCGGCGTGGCGTTCGAGCACCAGCTCCGCGAGGGCGTCACAGTCGCCGATCACCTCGGCCACCCGGACGTCGAGGTCGGGGTGGGCGGCGGCGAACTCCGCAGACTGGGCGACGATCCGGTCGGGCAGCACGCCGGCGAACAGGAAGTACGGCGCGACGACGATCCGCCGCGCGCCGAGCCGGCGCAACCGGTCCAGCACCTCCGGCACCGACGGCTGCGCCAGGGAGATGAAGCCCGGCTCGACACCCGCGTAGCCGCGTCCCTCCCAGAGCAGCCGGGCGACCTTGGCCACCTCGGCGTTGGCATCCGGGTCGGTGGAGCCCCGCCCGATCAACGCCACCCACGTACCGGCCCGGTCGACACCCGCCAGCGCCGCGTCGATGCGCTCTTCGAGGGCGGTGTGCAGCAGCGGGTGCGGGCCGAGCGGGCGTCCGTAGCGGTAGGTCAGCCCGGGGTGGCGCTGCTGCTCGCGTCCCATGGCGGCGGGAATGTCGCCCTTGCCGTGCCCGGCGGCGGTGAGCACCAGCGGCAACGCGACGAGGGCCCGGTGCCCGCGGGCGACGAGCGCGCCGACCGCGTCGGTCAGCGGCGGGCGGGACAGCTCGATGAAGCCGCCCTCGACGTCCGCGACGGCACCGCGACGGCGGACCCGCTCGACGAGCGCGGCGAACTGGTCGACCCCGGCAGCGCTGCGCGTGCCGTGCCCGACGATGACCAGACCGGTCATGACTTCTCCTCGATGTAGAGCAGGGCGTTGAGGGCGGCGGCGGCGACCGCCGAGCCACCCTTCTCGCCCACGTTGGACACCCCGGGCAGGCCGCTGGCCCGCAGCGCCGCCTTCGACTCGGCGGCGCCGACGAAGCCGACCGGCAGGCCGACGACAAGCGCGGGCGCGGCGTCCAGAGTGAGCAGTTCGACGAGCGCGGTGGGTGCGCAGCCGACCACCCACACCGCGCCGGGGCCGACCCGGTCCAGCGCGATCCGCACGGCCGCCGCCGAGCGGGTGATGCCGGCCGCGCGGCCCAGTTCGGCGGCGGCCGGCTCGGCGACCGGACAGACCAGCTCCAGGCCGCCGCGGGTGATGCCGGCGGCGACCATCCCCACGTCGGTGACCACCGGCGCACCGGCGCGCAGCGCGGCCAGCCCCTTCTCCAGGGCGGCCTCGTCGCAGACCAGCTCGTCGACGTACGCGAGGTCGGCACTGGCGTGCACGACCCGCTCGGTCACCGCCCGGCTCAGCGGCGGCAGGTGCGACAGGTCGACCCGCTCGCGCAGGATGCGGTACGACTCGACCTCGATCGGATGCACCACCCGGCTCATCGGGCTCCTTCCCAGGACTCGGCCACGCGGATCGCGTCGACCGGGCAGATCTCCAGGCACTCCAGGCAGCCGGTGCAGCGGTCGGCGCGTACCGTCAGGCCGCCGGCGACCGGCCGGATCGCGTGCGTGGGGCAGGTCAGCAGGCAGGCGCCGCAGCCCTGGCAGGCGTCGATGGTCACGATCGCCACCGGTACCCCCGGGGCGTGACCATCCGGCCGGCAACCAGCCTGGTGTCGCTGTTACCGACCACCACCACGCTGTACATGTCGACGATGCCCGGGTCGAGCGTGGCCAGCGTCGCCAGGTGCAGCCGCTCGCCGGGTCGGCTGGCGTTGCGCACCACGCCGACCGGGGTGGCCGGTGGCCGGTGCGCGGCGAGGATGCCGAGCGCCTTGCCGAGCTGCCAGT
Source organism: Micromonospora sp. DT63 (assembly GCF_049841615.1). Taxonomy (NCBI): domain Bacteria; kingdom Bacillati; phylum Actinomycetota; class Actinomycetes; order Micromonosporales; family Micromonosporaceae; genus Micromonospora; species Micromonospora sp. DT63. The sequence continues at coordinate 617,931 of NZ_JBNCKQ010000001.1, forward strand.
CACGCGCACGGCTGCGCGGGTTGTAGAACAGCGTCACGAAGTCGCCCTCGGCGGCGGCGGTCACCCGCCGCTCGATGACCTCCCACGGGGTGTGCAGGTCGGACAGGCTCACGTAGGCGTGGTCGTGGCCGAGCGGCGCCCCGAGCAGCGCCCCGGCGGCGAGCGCGGCGGTCACCCCGGGCACACCGACCACGTCGATCCGCTCGTCGGCGTACTCCAGGGCGGGGCTCGCCATCGCGTACACCCCGGCGTCGCCGGAGCCGATCAGCGCGACCGCCCGGCCGGCGGCGGCCTCGGCGACGGCCGCGCGGGCCCGCGCCTCCTCCGCGCCCAGCCCGCTGGACAGCACCCGGATGCCCGGCCGCAGCACGTCCCGCACCTGGTCGAGGTACTGGTCCAGGCCGACCACCACCGCCGCGCGACGCAGCTCCGCGACCGCGCGCGTGGTCCGCAGGTCGGCGGCGCCCGGCCCGAGCCCCACGACCGCGAGCCGGCCGCGCGGCGCGTGCCGCGCCACCGCGACGGTGGCCATCGCCGTCGCGGTCTTGCCCACGAGCAGCGTCGCGTCGTCGGACCGGCCGTCCGGGCCGAGCAGCGCCGCGGCCTCCGCGACGCTCGGCGTGCCGACCGCGGCGCGGACCACCTCGCTGGGATGCGGCACGTCGACAGTCGCCAGCCGCGTCGCCGGCCAGGTCACCAGGTGTACGCCGAGCGCGTCGGCGGTGCTGCGGATGCCCGCCTCGTCGGCTTTGACGTCGGCGCTGGCCAGGCAGCGCAGGCTCGCCGGGTCGAGGCCGGCCTCGGCAAGCACCCGGTGCAGCAGCTCCGCCACCTCGGCGGCCGGTACGCCCCGACTCGCGCCCACGCCGGCGACCAGCGACGGTGGCCGCAGCACGGCGGTCCGCCCGTCGGGCGGCACCACCCGGTCGGTGACCAGCACCCGGTACCCGTTGCCGTCGGCCGGTTCGTCGTCGGCGGGGTCGTTGTTGGCGGGGTCGGCGGGGGCGGCGGCATCGCCGGCGGGGTCGTGGTGGCCGGCCGGGTCGTCGGAGGCTGCCCTGGGGGCGATGACGTGCACGTTCGGAGGCAGGGCGGGCAGCGGCCAGGTGGCGTCGGCGATCAGCCGGACCGGTTCGCCGTCCAGGATGGCCCGGGACACCGCGGCGACCGCGCCCTGCACCGGCCAGCCGAGGGTGTCCAGTCCGGGCAGGCCTACCGCGTCGGTGGCGGTGGTGATCACGGGTCGGGCGTCCAGCAGCGCGCCGACGGCTTCCGCGAGGTCGTTGCCGCCGCCGGCGTGGCCGCCGAGCAGCGCTACCGCGTGCCGGGCGGCCTCGTCGACGACCACCACGGCCGGGTCGGTGCGCTTGTCCCCGAGCAGCGGCGCGAGGATGCGCACCACCGCGCCGGTGGCCAGGAACGCCACGACGGCGTCGCAGCGCGCCCAGGCGGTCCGCAGCGCGTCGGCGACGCTCTCCCTCTCGACGAGCCGCGCGTGCGGCCAGGCGGCGGCGACGGTGTCGGCGTGTCGTCGGCCGGCGGCGGTTGCCGCGACCAGGCCGACGCGGGTGGTGACGGTCAGGTCGGGCACGGGCGCTCCCCGGTGAGGACGACCACCGGGTTGGTGGCCGCGAGGCGGATCGACCCGCCGGGCAGGTCGGCGAGGCGGGCGGCGGAGAGCTGGCTGCCCTCGACCGTGTAGCCGGCGGCGCGCAGCAGGCCCACGGCCGGCGCGACGCGGTCCAGCGCGGCCAGGGTGAGCACCACCCGCTCGGGTCGGCGGGCCACCACTGCCGCAAGGACGTCGGTGCCGCCACCGCCGACGAAGACCGCGTCCGGCTCGGGCAACCCGGCCAGCGCCGCCGGGGCCCGCCCGACGACGATCCGCACGTCGACGGCGTGCACGGCGGCGTTGTCCCGGATCATCGCGGCACTGGCGGCGTCCTGCTCCACGGCGAGCACTGCGGCGCCGAGCAGCGCGCACTCGATGCCGACCGAGCCGCTGCCCGCGCCGACGTCCCAGACCAGCCGGCCCAGGCGAGGCCGCAGCCGGGCGACGACGAGGGCCCGCACCTCGGTCTTGGTGATCATGGAGTCGCGGTGGGCGTACCGGTCCTCCGGCAGCGCCCAGCCGCCGGCCGGCGCGGCGGCCGGCTGGTTGTCCACCCGCATCCCAGCCGGCCTGACCGGGTCCGGCGCGGCGTTCACGGGCCCGGCAGACGCGGCGGGCGCGGCAGTCGCGGGCGCGGCAGACACGGCGGGCACGGGCACGGCGGGCACGGGCACGGCGGGCACGGGCACGGCGGGCACGGGCACGGCGGGCACGGGCACGGGCACGGCGATGCTGAGCAGGACGTGCGGGTCGGACCAGGCGCCGGCGGCGGCCTGCTCGGGGGTCACCGCCCGGACGCGTTCGGCGTCGGTGCCGAGGTGTTCGGCGACCACCAGACGGCGGGGCCAGCCGATCAGTCCGGCGCCCAGTTCGGCGGCGCCGACGCCCGGCGCGGTGAGCACCGCGACCAGTGGCAGCGCCCGGCAGGCGTTCAGGGCCGGTCGCGGGTCGCGACCGTGCGCGGTGACCACGGCTGCGCCGTCCCAGGGCAGCCCGGCACGGGCGAACGCGGTGGCCACACTGGACACCGCCGGCGCGACCCGCAGCGGCAGCCCGGCCGCGCGCAGCCGCCGGACGATGCCGAACAGTCCGGGATCGCCGCTGGCCAGCACCACCGCCGGCACGCCGGCGGCCACGGCGGCGCTCAGCCGCCGTACGGCCGGGGCGAGCGGCCCGAGGACGACGGTGTCCACGCCCTGCGGCACGGAGACGGTGGCCAGGTGCCGGGCCGCTCCGACGACCAGCCCGGCCACGGCCAGCGCGGGAACGACTGCGGGGTGCGGTGGCGCACCGGCCGCGTCCACCCCGACCACCGTCACCAGCGGATCCGGGGACGCCACGGTCACCACCGGGTCCGGGGACGTCACGGTCACCGGCGGGTCCGTAGCGGCCACGGTCGCCGGCCGGTCGGAGGGCGCTGCGGTCGGCCGGCTCATCGCGGCCACCGGCCCGACGAGGCGACCACCCGCGTGCCGGCGAAGTCGACCATCGCCACGTCCACGGTGACCGTAGGCCCGGCGAAGCGCCGCAGCACCTGCCCGACCCGCTGGCAGAGCAGGTCCCCGGCCGGGCTGAGCAGCCCGGCGGCCTCCCACAGCTCGTACGCGTGCCGCCCGGTGTTCGCCTCGGTCACCGCGGCGACCAGTGCGGGATCGCCGCCGGCGTCGGCGGTCACCGCGCCGAGCAGCGACAGGTCCACCTTCGAGCGGGTGTAGTGGGTCATCAGGATCCCGGCGGCGAGCTTGGCGAGCTTGCCGGCCATGCCGACGAAGACCACACCGGTCATCGCGTCGCCCACGGCGGCGGTGACGGCCGCGCCGGTGAAGTCGCCCACCTCGACGAAGCACACCTCGGGCAGCTCGGGCAGCAGCGCGCGGGCAGCCCGCTCGGTACGCCCGCCGGTGCACAGCACCACCGTCCGCTCCCCCTGGGCGGCCATCACGTGCACGGCCTGCACGACGCTGGCCCGCCAGGAGGCGGTGGAGAAGGGACGGACGATCCCGGTGGTGCCGAGGATCGAGATGCCGCCGAGGATGCCGAGCCGCCGGTTGGTGGTCTTGCGGGCCATGATCTCGCCCCGGGGCACGCTGATGACCACGCGGACCCCGACCTCGGTGAGGTCGACGACCTCGGCCACCGCGTCGCCGATCATCCGGCGTGGGGTGTCGTTGATGGCCGGACCACCGACCGCGAGGCCGAGGCCCGGCTTGGTGACGGTGCCGACCCCGGGCCCGCCGGCCAGGCGCAGCCCGGGGACGTCGGTCCAGTCCACGGTGGCGGTCAGCTCGGCGCCGTGGGTGACGTCCGGGTCGTCACCGGCGTCCTTCACGACCACCGCCTCGGCGTGCACCGGTGGGCTGCCGGTCACCTGGCAGCGTTCGACCGGAAAGCGCACCCGGCGACCGGCGGGCAGCCCGATCTCCACGTCCGGTTGGATCTCGCCGGTGACCAGGGCGGTCACCGCCGCCTTCGCCGCCGCCGTCGCGCACGCGCCGGTGGTCCAGCCGGTCCGCAGCGCGGTGGGCCGGACCTTCGCCGTACGCGGCAGGTCCGGTTCGCGCAGCGGCGGCTCGGCGTACGTCATGGTGTGCCTGTTCCCCCGGCGCGGACGCCGGACTGGCGGCGCAGCTCGGCACGGGCGACCGGCTCGGCGCGACGGAAGGTGTGGAAGTGCCCGGGGTGGTACAGGTGCGAGCGGGTGCCCTCGGCGGCCAGCGCCGGCCCGACCAGAAAGAGCGTGTGCTTCCACAGCTTGTGCTGCTTGACAGTGGCCTCCAGCGTGCCGACCGTGCAGCGCACGACCAGCTCGTCGGGCCAGGTCGCCTGGTACGCCACGACGGCCGGGGTGTCCGCCGGGTAGCCGCCGGCCAGCAGCTCGGCCTGCACCTGACCGGAGCGGGCGGCGGAGAGGAACAGCGCCATGGTGGTGCCGTGCCGGGCGAAGTCGCGGACCCGCTCGCCGGGCGGCATCGGAGTCTTGCCGCCTTCGAGGCGGGTGAGGATCACCGACTGGGCGACCTCGGGCACTGTCAACTCCCGCCCGACGAGCGCCGCGACGGCGGTGAACGACGACACTCCGGGCACGATCTCGACGGCGAGGTCGAGCGTCCGGCACAGGTCCAGTTGTTCCTGCACGGCGCCCCAGAGCGCCGGGTCGCCGGAGTGGATGCGGGCCACTGTCAGCCCCTGCTCGGCGGCGCGCTGGTAGATCGGGAGCACGCCCTCGATGGGTAGCTGCGACGAGTCGACGATCTCCGCGTCGGGGCGGGCGTGGTGCAGGACGTCGGCGTGCACCAGGCTGGCCGCCCAGATCACGATGTCCGCCGCGGCGATCACCCGGGCGGCTCGCAGGGTCAGCAGGTCCGCCGCACCGGGGCCGGCCCCGACGAACCACACCTTGCCGTTGCTGGTCACAGCTTTCCTCCTCGGTGGTCGCGGCGGGCGGGCACCAGCAGCGTCGACAGGTACGGCAGGTCGTGCGCGGTGTCGTCGACTGCGCCGACGTGTTCGCCGGGCAGGCCGAGGTTGCGCCCGAGGACCGCGTCGTGGAGACGGCCCTGTCGGCGCAGTTCGGCGAGCAGCTCCGGGTGCCGCCGCCAGCCCTTGTAGGCGACAACGGTGCCCGGCCCGGCGAGGGCGTCGGCGAACAGCGCCAGACCGGCGGTGGCCGGCAGCAGCGTGAGCGGTTCGCGTCCCTCGCACAGCGCGACACCGCTGCGGGCGGCCAACTCCTGCATGGCGGTCACGCCGGGCACTGTCGCCACCCGCACGGCGGGGCGCAGCGCGCGGACGCCCTGCGCCAGGTAGCCGAAGGTGGAGTAGACGTTGGGATCGCCGATGGTGGCGAACGCGACGGACCGCGCGCCCGCGTCGAGGGCGTCGACCACGCTCCGGGCGGCGTCGTCCCAGGCCGCCGCCCGGCGGGCGGTCACCCCACCCCGGTCGTCGAGGGCGAACGGCAGCCGACGCAGCCGGTCCGCCGGCACGTACTCCCGGACCGTCGCCTCGGCCCGCCCGGCCTGCGCGCCCGGCGGCGTCGCACCGCCGGTCGCGGTCGGCGCGACCCGGTCCGCCATCACGGGTACGAAGACCACGTCGGCCTCGCGCAGGGTCCGCACGGCCTTGACGGTGAGCAGTTCGGGGTCACCCGGTCCGACGCCGACGCCGGTCAGCGTGGCGTCGGTGGGACCCGCGTCGATGGTCGGCCGCGCGTCGGCGCGCTGCGCGTTCATCGGCACGCCTCGACCAGCCGGCGGGCGGCGGCGGGGTGGCCGGCCCAGTGGGTGTGCAGGTAGGAGGCGTGCACGCGGCCGGCGACGAAGCCGTGGTCGGTGCCATTCCAGCGCCACGCCGGCGCCTCGCCGTGCGCGGGGTCGGTGGTGGTGCGGTGGAACTCGTGGCCGCGTACCGGCTCGCCCGCGCGGGCCACCGGGGAGTCGGTGACGGCCCGGGCCTCGCGGTAGCCGAGGGTGAGCCGGCCGGTCATCCGGGCGGTGAGGTCCAGCCGACCGCACATCGGTACGCCGTCCAGTGCCCGCCCGAGGTAGAGCAGTCCCGCGCACTCGGCCACGATCGGCCCGTCGAAATCGGCCAGCTCGGCCCGGAGTGTGCCGTTGCCGGCGAGGGCCTCCGCGTACGCCTCGGGGAAACCGCCGCCGATCACGACCGCGCGGGTGCCGGCGGGCAGGGCCTGGTCGCGCAGCGGGTCGACGGTGACGACGTCGGCGCCGGCGGCGGTGAGCAGTTCGGCGGTCTCCGCGTACGAGAAGGTGAAGGCCGGACCACCGGCGAGCGCGACGAGCGGGCGGTCGTCGCCGGCCGGACCGCCGACGGCGACGGCCGGGTCCCAGGCCGCGGCGGTCAGCGGCGCGGCGGTGCGGGCCAGGTCGAGGACGGCGTCGAGGTCCACGGTGGCCTCCACCAGCTCGGCGAGGGCGGTGACGATCGCGAGGGACTCGGGAGCCCGCTCGGCCACCGGGACCAGCCCGAGGTGCCGGGCCGGCGCGGCGACCTCGGCAGCGCGGGTGACCGCTCCGAGCACCGGTACGCCCACCTCGGCGAGCGCGTCGCGCAGCAGCGTCTCGTGCCGGGGCGAGCCGACCCGGTTGAGGATCACCCCGCCGATGCGCACGGCCGGATCGAAGGCGGCCATGCCGAGGGTCAGCGCGGCTGCCGAGCGGCCCTGCGCGGTGGTGTCCAGCACCAGCAGCACCGGCGCGTCGAGGAGGCGGGCGACGTGCGCGGTGGAGGCGAAGTCGCGCCGGCCCACCGCGCCGTCGTGCAGGCCCATCACACCCTCCACCACGGCGATGTCGGCGGGCGTCGGCACGCTCGCGCCGTGGCGCAGCAGACCGGCGATCCGCTCGGCCCCGACCAGGAACGGATCGAGGTTGCGGCCGGGCCGCCCGGCGGCGAGGGCGTGGTAGCCGGGATCGATGTAGTCCGGGCCGACCTTGTGCGGGCTGACCGTCAGGCCGCGACGGCGCAGCGCGGCGAGCAGCCCGGTGGCGACAGTGGTCTTGCCGTGGCCGCTGGCCGGCGCGGCGACCACCACTCGGGGCAGCGCCCAGGGAGCGCTCACCACTCGATGCCCTTCTGGCCCTTCTGGCCGGCGTCCATCGGGTGCTTGACCTTGGTCAGCTCGGCCACCAGGTCGGCGGCGGCGACCAGGCGCGGGTCGGCGTCCCGGCCGGTGATGACGACGTGCTGGAAGCCGGGGCGGTCGGCCAGGGTGGCGACCACCTCGTCGACGTCCACCCAACCCCACTTCATCGGATAGGTGAACTCGTCCAGCACGTACAACCCGTACCGCTGCGCGGCCAGGTCGCGCTGGATCTGCCGCCAGCCCTCCAGGGCGTCGGCGGCGTGGTCGGCCTCGCCGCCGCGCTGGATCCAGGACCAGCCCTCGCCCATCTTGTGCCAGGCGACAGGTGCGCCCTGGCCGGTACGCTCGTGCACCTCGCCGAGCGCCCGGAAGGCGTTCTCCTCCCCCACCCGCCACTTGGCGCTCTTGACGAACTGGAACACCCCGACCGGCAGGCCGGCGGTCCACGCCCGCAGCGCCAACCCGAAGGCGGCCGTCGACTTCCCCTTCATCTGTCCGGTGTGGACGATCAGCAGTGGCCGGTGCCGTCGCTGCCGGGTCGTCAACCCGTCAGCGGGCACCACGCTCGGCTGTCCCTGCGGCATCAGCCGTCCTCCCTCGTCTGCGCGATCGTGCAGTTTCGGTTGCTCATCTGCGTAGCTCGTCCCCTCATGTCGGCACCTAACGTGCAAGATCGCGGGGGTGGGTGAGGGTGGTCAGGGGTTGCAGTGGGGCGTTGAGCTGGGTGGCCAGGCGGCGGGCGAGGTTCAGGCGGACCGGGCCGGACTCGCAGTCCACGACGACGCAGGGGGCGCCCGTTGCCGCGAGGACCGCCGCCGCTCCTGCCGTCCGGTCCAGGGGACGCTGCCCGGCGGTCGCTCTGCCGTCGGTCACCACGAGGACCAGGGGGCGGCGCTTCGGGTCGCGCAGGCGCTCCACCCGCAGCAGGTCGGCGGCGGCGAGCAGGCCCTCGGCCAGCGGCGTCCGACCACCGGTGGGCAGCTCGGCCAGCCGCGTCGAGGCGGCCAGCACCGACGAGGTGGCCGGCAACAGCGTCCGCGCACCGCTGCCCCGGAAGGCGATCACCGCGACCTTGTCCCGCCGCTGGTAGGCATCGGTGAGCAGGGCGAGGACCGCGTCCTTCACGGCGGTCATCCGCTGCCGGGCGCCCATCGACCCACTGGCGTCCACCACGAACAGCACGAGGTTGCCCTCCCGCCCCTCCCGGACCGCCTCCCGCACGTCGTCCGGGCGCAGTCGCAGCGGGCCGGTCACCCTCCCCCGGGCCGCCTGGTGGGGCGCGGCGGCGCGAATCGTGGCCGGCAGGTGCAGCGCGCCGACCCGAGCGGCCGGCACCCGGGCGCCGGTGGTGCGTCCCCGCCCGGTGCGGGCGCGCGACCGCCGCCCGGGCACGCCGTCACCGACGCCGGGCGCGGTGAGCAACCGGGCCCGCAGGCCACCCTGGGGTACGGCCACCGGCTGACCCTGCCCACCGGAGCCCCGCTGCCGGGTCGGATCGTCGTCGCCGACCTGCGCCCCCGCGCTCCGACGGCGCCCGCCCGGGTCGTCGGTGGGGGGCCATCCGTCGTCCCGCCCGTTCGGCGACTCGGCGCGTCCGTCCGGGCCGGCGTCGGCACCTGCCCTCGCGCGCTCGGCCGCGCCGGATGCAGCCTGGTCAACGGGTTTGCCGCCGCCGTCGGCACCGCTCCGCGGGTCGCCGCCGTCCAGGCCGCGACTGTCGGAGCTGCCGTCGTCCGGGCCGCCGTGCCCGCCGGAGCCACCGCCGTCGGGGTCCGGCCCCTCGGGACGCGGTCCGGCGGGGCCACCGTCGTGCGGGCCGTCCTCGTCGTCCGGCTCGTCGGGGTGGGCGTCCTGGGCGCGCTGCAACGCCTCGTCGAGGCGCTTCTCATCCAGGCCCGGCGTGTCGAACGGATCACGGCGGCGGCGGTGCGGCAGGGCGAGGCGGGCAGCGACCCGTACGTCGTCGATGGTGACCCGGTCCCGGCCGTGCCAGGCGGCGTGGGCGAGAGCGGCACGGGCGGTGACGATGTCGGCGCGCATACCGTCCACGTCGAAGGCGGCGCACACCTCGGCGATCTGCCGCAGCGCGGCGTCCGGAAGGCGTACCCCGGGAAGCCGGCGGCGGGCGGCGGCCACCTGGGCGGCGACCTGGGCGTCCGCGTCGGCCCACCGGGCGGCGAAGCCCGCCGGGTCGGCGTCGGCGGCGAGCCGGCGACGCACCACCTCGACCCGCACCTCCGGATCGCGGCTGGCACCCACCTCGACGGTCAGCCCGAAGCGGTCCAGCAGCTGCGGGCGCAGCTCCCCCTCCTCCGGGTTCATGGTGCCGACCAGCAGGAAACGGGCCGCGTGGCTGACCGACACACCCTCGCGCTCGACGTGGCTGCGGCCCATCGCCGCCGCGTCGAGCAGCAGGTCGACGAGGTGGTCGTGCAGCAGGTTGACCTCGTCGACGTAGAGGACGCCCCGGTGCGCGGCGGCGAGCAGGCCCGGTTCGAAGGCGCGTACGCCCGCGCCGAGGGCCTTCTCCAGGTCGAGCGAGCCGACGACCCGGTCCTCGGCGGCGCCGACCGGCAGCTCCACGAGACGGGCCGGACGGGTCTCGGCGGTGGCGTCGGCCGGGTGCGGCCCGTCCGGGCAGCCCGGGTCGGGCTCGGCGGGATCGCAGGCGAAGCGGCAGCCGGCGACGCGGAGCACCGGGGGCAGCAACGCGGCGAGGGCCCGCACGGCGGTGGACTTGGCGGTGCCCTTCTCGCCGCGCACGAGGACCCCGCCGATCGCCGGGGAGACAGCGTTGAGCAGCAGCGCCAGCCGCATGTCGGCCATGCCGAGCACCGCGCTGAACGGGTACGTGATCATGCTCGGTCCTCCAGGTCGCCCTCACTGGCCAGGTACGTGTCACGGAGTCGGTCCAGGGTGGCCGGCTCCGGCTTGGCCCACAGCCCCCGGTCGGCGGCCTCCAGCAACCGCTCGGTGATGCCACGCAGCGCCCACGGGTTGGACCGCTCCAGGAACTCCCGGGTCGTGTCGTCGAACAGGTACGCGGCGGCCAGGTGCTCGTACATCCAGTCGTCGACCACGCCGGCGGTGGCGTCGTAGCCGAAGAGGTAGTCCACTGTGGCCGCCAGCTCGAACGCACCCTTGTAGCCGTGCCGGCGCATCGCGGCGATCCACTTCGGGTTGACCACCCGGGCCCGGAACACCCGCCGGGTCTCCTCGCCCAGCGTGCGGGTGCGCACGTCGTGCGGCATCGCCGAGTCACCCACGTACGCCGCCGGTGACGTGCCGGTCAGGTGACGGACCATCGCCACCATCCCGCCGTGGTACTGGAAGTAGTCGTCCGAGTCGACGATGTCGTGCTCGCGGGTGTCCTGGTTCTTCACCGCCACCGCGATCCGGGCGAAGGAGCGTTCCATGTCGGCGCGCGCCTCCCGCCCGTCCAGGCCCCGGCCGTACGCGTAGCCGCCCCACACCGCGTACACCTCGGCCAGGTCGGCGTCGCTGCGCCACGTCCGGGCGTCGATCAGGGGCAGCAGGCCCGCGCCGTACGCCCCGGGCTTGGAGCCGAAGATCCGGGCGGTGGCCCGGCGCTCGTCACCGTGCTCGGCCAGGTCGGCGGCGACGTGCGCCCGCAGGTAGTTCTCCTCGTCCGGCTCGTCGAGCGCGGCGACCCGCCGCACGGCGTCGTCGAGCAGCGCCACGACGTGCGGGAACGCGTCGCGGAAGAAGCCGGAGATGCGCACTGTCACGTCGACGCGGGGCCGGCCCAGTTCGGCGGTCGGCACCACCTCGACGCCGGTGACCCGCCGGGACCGTTCGTCCCACACCGGACGGCAGCCCAGCAGCGCGAGCACCTCGGCGATGTCGTCGCCCTGGGTGCGCATGGCGCTGGTGCCCCACACGGTCAACCCCACCGAGCGGGGGTACGCGCCGGTGTCGGCGAGGTGCCGGGCCAGCAGCGAGTCCGCGAGGGCCACCCCGACGTCCCAGGCGTTGCGGCTGGGGATGGCCTTCGGGTCGACGGAGTAGAAGTTGCGGCCGGTGGGCAGCACGTTGACCAGGCCCCGGGTGGGCGAACCGGACGGGCCGGGCGGCACGAACCGCCCGTCGAGCGCCCCGAGGGTGTTCCTCAGCTCGTCGGTGGTGCGCGCCAGCCGGGGCACCAGTTCGGTGGCCGCGAACCGCAGCACCGCGGCGGCGTCCGGGATGGGTTGGCCGGTCACCTCCGCGACCACCGCGTCGACCGCGTCCACGGCCCAGTCCAGGGTCTCCATGCCGACGACCAGCCGCCGGGCGAGCGCCTCGATCAGGTCGACGGCGTCGGCGGCCGTGCCGGCCGGCCCGTCCACCGCGTCGGTCAGCACCGTGGGCACGGCGATCCGCTGTCCGGGCGACGCGAGCAGCTCCTGCTCGTCGAGGCCGTACGCGGCGGCGAGCGCCTGCCGCAGGCCGGGCAGGGCGTGGGCGCCGCCCCAGATCTGCGGGGCGCGTAGGACGGCGAGCACCAGGTTGACCCGGGGTTCGCCGGTCGGCGCGTCGGCGAGGATGTGCAGCCCGTCGCGGATCTGCACGTCCTTGACCTCGCAGAGGTACCCGTCGAGGTGCAGCACGAAGTCGTCGAAGTCGTCGGCGTCGGGCATCGCCTCGGCGTGCAGGTCGTGGTGCAGTTCGGCGGCGCGCACCAGGTCCCAGATCTGGGCCCGCACGGTGGGCACCTTGGCCGGGTCGAGGGCCTGCACGGTGGCGTACTCGTCGAGCAGTTGTTCCAGCTTGGCCAGGTCGCCGTAGGTCTCGGCGCGGGCCATCGGCGGCACCAGATGGTCGATCACCACGGCGTGCGCGCGGCGCTTGGCCTGGGTGCCCTCGCCGGGGTCGTTGACGATGAACGGGTAAACCAGCGGCAGGTCACCGAGGACCGCGTCGGGGGCGCAGTCGGCGGCCAGGCCGAGGCCCTTGCCGGGCAGCCACTCCAGGGTGCCGTGCTTGCCCAGGTGCACCACGGCGTCCGCGCCGAAGCCACCGTCCGCGACGGGCGCGGCGAGCCAGCGGTACGCGGCCAGGTAGTGGTGGCTGGGCGGCAGGTCCGGGTCGTGGTAGATGGCGATCGGGTTCTCCCCGAAGCCGCGCGGCGGCTGGATGAGCAGCACCACGTTGCCGAAGCGCAGCCCGGCGAGCACGAGGTCCCCGCCGTCGGTGTAGAGCTCGCCGGGCGGCTCACCCCAGTGCTCCCGCATCCGCTCGCGCAGCCCGGCCGGCACCTGATCGAACCACCGCCGGTAGGTCTCGCCGGGCACCCGCGCCTCGGCGGCGGCCAGCTGCTCCGGGGTGAGCCACTCCACGTCGTGCCCGCCCGCGGCGATCAGGGCGTGGATCAGCGCGTCGCCGTCGTCGGGCGCCGGCGCGTCCCCAAGGTGGTAACCCGCCTCGGCCAGCGCGGCGAGCAGTCGGACCGCCGAGACGGGGGTGTCCAGCCCGACGGCGTTGCCGACCCGGGAGTGCTTGGTGGGGTACGAGCTGAGCACCACGGCGACCCGCTTGTCGGCGTTGGCCACGTACCGCAGCCGGGCGTGACGCACCGCGATGCCGGCCACCCGGGCGGCCCGCTCCGGGTCGGCGGCGTAGACCGAGAGGCCGTCCGCGTCGATGCGCTTGAACGAGAACGGCACGGTGACGATCCGGCCGTCGAACTCGGGGATGGCCACCTGCATCGCCGCGTCCAACGGGGACAGCCCGGCGTCGCTGGCGGCCCACTGCTCCCGGGTGCTGGTCAGGCAGAGTGCCTGGATGACTGGCACGTCCAGGGCGGCGAGCGCGCCGACGTCCCACGCGTCCTCGTCACCGCCCCCGGACGCGTCGGCGGCGACCGCGCCGCCGGCCGCGAGCACGGTGACCAGCAGCGCGTCACAGCTGGCGAACAGCCCGAGCGGGCCCGCGCCCGTGGTCAGGCCCCGCAGCGAGCCGCAGAAGATCGGCAGCGGGTTGCCGCCGGCCTCCCGCACGGCCTCGGCCAGGACGTCGACGAAGGCGGTGTTGCCGGCGAGGGCGTGCGCCCGGTAGAAGACGATCCCCACGGTGGGCCGATCCGGGTCGCTCGGGTGGTCGCCGTGCACGCCGTACGCCGGGGTGGGCGCGGGCGGGGCGAACCCCTCGCCGGTGAGCAGCACGGTGTCGCAGAGGAACCGGGCCAGGTGTCCGAGGTTGTCCGGCCCGCCCTCCACAAGGTAGGCGAGGGCCTGGGTGACCACTCCGGACGGCACGGTGGAGACCGCCATCAGCTCCGCGTCGGGCACCGCCTCCCCGCCGAGCACGACAGTCGGCACGCCGCCGGCGAGGACCGCGGCGAGGCCGTCCGGCCACGCCTGCCGACCCCCGAGCAGGCGTACGACGGCGAGGTCGACGCCGTCGAGCAGGGCGGGCACCTCGTCGGCCGCCACCCGCGCCGGGTTGGCGAGCCGGTAGTCGGCGTCACTGGCGCGGGCGGCCAGCAGGTCGGTGTCGGCGGTGGAGAGCAGCAGAACGCGCACGGCAGGCTCCGGACGGTAACGTCGGCACGCTCGCGAGAGCGGCCTGGCGACGTGGGATGGGCGCAGGGTTCAGCGGACGCCGCGATCCGGCCGGCTCAGCGGCCTGCGGCCGGGAGCGACGGGCGGGGCGGTCCGGAACTCAGCGGTGAACGGAGACGATGCCGATCGCGGCGACGGCACGGCCGCGGTGCGCAAGACGGCAGCAGCCGTCGATGATGATGGAGACGCCAAGCGTCATCGGGTCCTCCTCGGGTGTCCACGCCCTGGGGTACGTCCCGACGGCCGAAGTATCCTGGCTTCCGGATCGACGCTCTCCCCCGGCCTTCCAACCGCAGACACACGGCCGTGACTCACGAGGGGGGATCGCTCCCCGGTGACAGTGGCGGGACCGCGTCGGATTCGCACCGACTTCCTTCACTGCCGTCAGGCCGCGAATGCTGCCACACCGGTCGGCTGCCGGTCAACGCCACCCCTGCGCACGCCAACGGCCACGATTAATCGACATATTGCGATCAGAGGTGTTGCCGGCGAGGTTCACCGCTCGGGCCGACGGTGGCGGGGTCGACGAGTCAGAGACAGCCAGCCGAGAAAACGCGCGTGCATCTCGACGAGGTCGGGATGACCGCCCAGGTTGAACTGGTCCTGGATCGCCTCGTTCATGCAGGACGCCAGATAGAGGGCAAGCGCGAGGGAATGACCGTAGAACTCCCCGACGAGGTCGAGTTGCGCCCGAGAGCACGGCCACGGGGCGGCACAGTTGCGGCACAGCCAAGCGGGTCGCATCGGCAAGTGCGGGCGGCACGGAAGTCTCACCCCCTGACCATGCTGGCCGTAGCCGTCGCATCCCATCACGGCGGGTGGTTCCTCGACGGATACTTTTCATCCTTCCTCCGGATGTCGCCACGGCAGTTCACTTCGGCCGCTGGTTACAGTGACCCTCGTCCCACGCGGGAAGGGAGCCACCGTGCCCGTCCGAACGACTGGACCCTTCACCGTTCCCCAGTCACTCTGGGACAGCGCGGACCTGCTCGACGCGTTGGCCGCCCGGGACATCGCTCAGGTGTTCCGGCTCGTGCAGCATGCCACCGGAGCGAGCCAGACCACTCTGGGTAGCGCCACCGGCCTCAGCCAGGCTCAGGTCAGCGAGATCACCAGCGGCGCCCGACGGGTCAGCAGCATTGACGTCCTGACCCGTATCTGCGCCGGCCTGTCCATGCCCAGGCACGCTCAGATGACACTCCTTCTGGGCGAGCATCAATCGGCCTCCGCAATACACGACGTCGATGAACGACAATTCGACATGACTGTTCCGGGCCGGTATGCCGATGTTGCCGCGATCTTCGCCAGCCGGTCGGACTTCACCGCCGAACTTCCTCCGCACGTCCTCTTCGACAATGCCAGGGACATCCGGGCGGCCGGCCTGTCACTCAACATCATCTGCCAGCAGTACGCCGACACTCAGCTTCTGAGGTTCCTCGACGGTGGCGGTCACCTCCGCTGCCTCTTCCTCGACCCCGGGGGCGAGGCGATCAGACGGCAGGAGCGCGAGGACGACTATCCGCAGGGGCATCTCAGCGCGCTCACCGACCTCAACATTCAGAACCTGACGCGCCGGATCCGCACCCAGCTCACGTCGGGCGCGCGTGACCGTCTCGCCGTGCGCGTGTACGACGAGTCGATCCGTGCCAACGTCCTCCTGATCGACGACCGGCTCTGCGTCGTCCAGCACTATCTGCCGCGAATGCGCGGCGTCGATTGCCCGACGATGGTGATCGAACGCACCGTGCACACCTCCGGCCTGTACGCGGTATTCGACGGGATCTTCACCTCGCTCTGGGAGCGCAGCAGCCAGCCATGAATGACTACGTCGATCTCCTTCCGCTCGCACACGAGGCCATCGATCTGGCGCATGGCCTTATGCGGACCGTCCAGCCTGGTGCTCTCACCTTCAAGGACGACCGTGACATGGCCTCCGAGTTGGACTACACCATCGAGCGAGAGGTTCGCGAGCTTCTGGCCGCGAAGGCACCCGACATCGGGTTCCTCGGCGAGGAGTACGGCACCAGTGGTAACGCCAGCACACTCACGTGGACCTTCGACCCGGTGGACGGGACCGTCAATTTCATCCACGGCTCACCGCTGTGCGGAATCTCGCTCGGTCTCGTCCAAAGCGTCCGATCCGTCCTCGGCGTCATCGACCTGCCGTTCCTCGGCACCCGCTACCACGCCGTTGAGGGACATGGCGCGTACGCCAACGGCGACCGCATCCGCGCCAGCCGAGTCAGCGACCTGAAGGACGCCGTCGTCGCCATCGGCGACTACGCCGTCGGTGCCGACGCCAGCCGGAAGAACGCCGATCGACTCGCCATTACCGAGGAACTCACCCGGCACGTTCAGCGAGTACGCATGCACGGCTCCGCCGCGATCGACCTCGCGTGGTTGGCCCAGGGCAGGATCGACGCGTTCATCATGCTCAACAACAAGCCCTGGGACACCGCCGCCGGTGTAGTGATCGCTCAGGAGGCTGGCGCTCAGGTGGTCGACCTCGATGGCACTGCCCACAGCACCCGTGCAACCGCCACCGTCGGCGGCAACGATCTGCTGCTGCCGGACATCCTCACGCTCGTCGAGCGGTCGCTGGCGCGTGCGGCAGCCTGACCGGGACAGCAGGCCCGATCAGCGGGCGTGGCGCTCCGGGTGGGCCCGATTCCACACCCGCATCCGCTCCGGGTAGCCCGTGCGGGCCGCCTCGTACAGCGGCACCGCGTGTTTGCGGGCGATGGCGCCCGCCGCGCGGGGTGTGCCGGTGCGGCGACGGATCCATTCGCCGTCGTGGGCGATCGCCACCACCGTGGTGTCGGTCGCGGTGGTCTCCGGTTCCAGGTAGAACTCCACTCCCCGCCGGCTGGCGACGAACGACTCCAGCGCGGCGAGATCGTCCCGGGTGGCCTCGCGGTCCAGCTTCGTCGGGGTCGCCTCGGTGCCCCGTGACCGCCGGTTGAACCAGCCCATGCTCAGCCCCTCTCCTCGGACGCCTCTCCAGTTCAGCACCGATTCCTGGCAATACGCTGCACGGCGCATGAGAGCAGGCTGACGAGACGCGCACCCGACAGAAACGGGCGGTAGCTCGAAGGAGGGTTGATCAAGGGAGAGGAATGCACTCAATCCCTGCCACTCTTAACGTATACCGCAATGGGGGCCTTGCCGCAAGACCCGGGTCGTACCGCAGAATTGCCGGCCGGACCACGTTCTCGCACGCTGAGCAACGGCCCGACTCCGCTCGGCACATGCACCCCAGATCGGAGCAACCTGACGTGAACCCGCTGAACACCAGCGTGTTTGATCTTCCCGACAACCTCGCCGCCAAGGCCGATCCGGCGTTGATCGCCCGCGACGAGCAGCACTTCGCGGTCATCGCGGCGAGCCTGGAGCGGTCGATCGCCGACCTGTCCGACCGCCTCGACGTCGAGCGCCGGGCACCGGCCGGCAAGGGCCGCCAGGCGGTCGTCCGGGACGAGGAGATCCGCCGGTTGACCAATCGCCTGCGTGCCCTGCGTCGTTTCGGTCTGGACCTGTGCCTCGGGCGCATCGTCAGCGCGGACGACCCCGAGCCCGTCTACATCGGACGCTTCGGCCTCACCGACGGCAACGGCCGGCGGTTGCTGCTCGACTGGCGCTCCCCGGCGGCCGAGCCGTTCTTCGGTGCGACCCACGCCAACCCGATGGGCCTGGTGAGCCGGCGTCGGTACCGCTGGACGCTCGGCCGCATCAGCGACTACTGGGACGAGGTGTTCACCCCGGACGGATTCGAGGGGCACGCGGCGCTCGACGACCAGTCCGCGTTCATCGCCAGCCTCGGCGGCAACCGGTCGGCCCGGATGCGCGACGTGCTCGGCACCATCCAGGCCGACCAGGACGCCATCATCCGGGCCGGATCGCGGGGCGCTCTCGTCGTGGACGGCGGGCCGGGCACCGGCAAGACCGTCGTGGCGCTGCACCGCACCGCGTACCTGCTCTACTCCGACCCCCGCCTCGGGCACCGCCGCGGCGGGGTGCTGTTCGTCGGCCCGCACGAGCCCTACCTGGCGTACGTCGCCGACGTGCTGCCCAGCCTCGGCGAGGACGACGTGCAGACCTGCACCCTGTGTGACCTCGTACCCGAGGGTGCCGCGGCGACGGTCGAGGCCGACCCGGATGTGGCCCGCCTGAAGTCCTCCGCGGACCTGGTGCGGGCGATCGAGGCGGCCGTGCGGTTCTACGAGGAGCCGCCGACCACGGCGATGACGGTCACGGCCGGCGACACCGACGTGCGGCTGAGCGCGGACGACTGGGCCCAGGCGTTCGAGGCGCCCGGACCCGGCACGCCGCACAACGAGGCGCGTGACGAGATCTTTCAGGAGCTGCTGGCGATCCTGCTCGGGAGGTACGACGGCGACGAGTCGG
Source organism: Micromonospora sp. DT63 (assembly GCF_049841615.1). Taxonomy (NCBI): domain Bacteria; kingdom Bacillati; phylum Actinomycetota; class Actinomycetes; order Micromonosporales; family Micromonosporaceae; genus Micromonospora; species Micromonospora sp. DT63. Next base: position 636,115 of record NZ_JBNCKQ010000001.1, read on the forward strand.
ACGACCTGGTGCGCGGGTCGCTGGTGCGCAACCGGGAGCTGCGCACGGCGTTCAACCGCGCCTGGCCGCTGCTCGAAGCGACGGACATCGTCGCCGACCTGTGGTCGGTGCCCGCCTATCTGCGCAGGTGTGCCCCCTGGCTCGGCCCCGAGGACATCCGCCGGCTCCAGCGCGTCGACGCCCGCGCCTGGACGGTGTCCGACCTGCCGCTGCTGGACGCGGCACGGCAGCGCCTCGGCGACCCGGAGGCGTCGGGGCGTACCCGCCGCCGCGAGGCCACCATCGCCGCCGAACGCCTGCGCATGGCGACTGTCGTCGACGAGCTGATCGAGGCCCACGCCTACGACGACGGCGAAGGTGTGCTGTCGAGCCTGCGCCAACTGGACCTGCAGGACGCGCTGGTCGACGAGGCCGTGCTCCCCAGCGCGGACGCGGATCTGCTGGCCGGCCCGTTCGCGCACATCGTCGTGGACGAGGCGCAGGAGCTGACCGACGCGCAGTGGCAGATGCTGCTGTCGCGCTGCCCGTCGCGCAGCTTCACCATCGTCGGGGACCGCGCCCAGGCCCGGCACGGGTTCACGGAGTCGTGGCAGGAACGACTGCGGCGCGTCGGCCTCGACCGGGTGAGGATGACCTCGCTGAGCATCAACTACCGGACGCCACGGGAGGTCATGGCCGAGGCCGAGCCGGTCATCCGGACCGTGCTCCCGGACGCGAACGTGCCGACCTCGATCCGCGGCAACGGGATTCCGGTGACCCACGGATCGGTACGCGAGCTGGACACGATCGTCGACGGCTGGCTCGCGGAGCACGCCGACGGGATCGCCTGCGTCATCGGCGACCCCACGTTCGGGCCGACGACGAACCGCGTCCGGTCGCTGACCCCGGAACTGTCCAAGGGGCTGGAGTTCGACCTGGTCGTCCTCGTCAACCCGGAGGCGTTCGGCGAGGGCGTCCAGGGGGCTGTCGACAGGTACGTCGCGATGACCCGCGCGACCCAGAAACTCGTCGTCCTCACCGGGTCCTGACCTCGTAGGCTGCCGGGCGTGACGACTGACGTACGGGAGGCGGCGGCGCACGACAACGCGCGATGGTGCGACGCCGTGTGCGCCAGCCACGGGCTGGCCGGCCGGTTCGACGCCGACGCGTGGTCGGTGCCCCGCCGCTCCCCACAGTGGTATCCGGACGCGGTCACCCTGCGCCCCGGCGTCGACCCCGAGGCGCTGCTGGCGCGGATCGACGTCGGGCCCGGCGCGTCGGTGAAGGACAGCTTCGCCGACCTCGACCTCTCGGCGTACGGATTCCGGGTGCTCTTCGACGCGCAGTGGATCCACCGCCCGCCGACCGGCACGCCGACCGGCACGCCGCTCACCCCGGTCACCACCGGGCAGGGGTTGGCGGCCTGGGCGAGCGCGCACGGCGGTGGGGAGCTGTTCCGCCCGGCGCTGCTGGCCGACAGGCGCATCCGGGTGCTGGCCCGTCACGATGAGCGGGGCGCTGTCGTCGGCGGGGCGGTCGTCAGCGGCGACGACCCGGCCGGCGTCTCCAACGTGTTCAGCCACGGCGACGACCCGGACGAGATCTGGCACGCGATCGTGGCCACCCTGCCCGGTGTGCCCCTGGTCGGTTACGAAACCATCCCCGACCTGGCACCCGCCCGCCGAGCCGGCTTCCTGCCCGTGGGCCCCCTCCGGGTCTGGCTCCGGTGAGGGTCAGGCCAGGCGGGTCAGGTCCTCGGGGGTCAGGCGCAGGGACGCGGCGGCGATGTTCTCCCGCAGGTGGGCCGGGTCGCCGGTGCCGGGGATCGCGAGGACGTGCGGGCCCTGGTGCAGCGTCCAGGCCAGGCGTACCTGCTGGGGGGTGACGCCGTGGGCCCAGGCGACCGCCTCGACTGCCGCGCCCTGCTCGGCGCGCGCACCCGCCTCCCGATTCGTGCCGGCCAGCGCGAAGAACGGCACGTAGGCGATGCCCCGCTCGCCGCAGGCGCGGACGAAGGCGTCCTGCTCCCGGTACGCGTCCACGCCGTAGTTGTTCTGCACGCAGACCACGGGCGCGATGCCCGCCACCTCGTCCACCTGCTCGGGCCGGACGCTGGACAGCCCGAGATGCCGGATCAGACCGGCGGCGCGCAGCTCGGCCAGGGCGCCGAACCGCTCGGCCAGCGGCACCGCGCCCGGCCCCCGGCCGAGCCGCAGGTTCACCACGTCCAGCCGGTCGCGGCCGAGGCGGCGCAGGTTCTCCTCGACCTGGGCGCGCAGCTGCGCGGGGGTCTCCGCCTCGGTGAATCCGGCCACCGGGTCGTAGCCGAAGCCGACCTTGGTGGCGATGACCAGATCCTCGGGGTACGGGGCGAGCGCCGCGCGGATCAGCTCGGTGGCGTACCGGGTGGGGCCGCTGCCCACCCGCAGGGTCCCTCCGGGCGAGACGTAGAACGCGGCCGTGTCGATGTGGTTGACGCCCAGCTCCACGGCGCTGCGCAGCAGCGCGATCGCGCGGTCGCGGTCGGGGTTCGCGGTGATCCGCATCGAGCCGAAGCCCATCCGGTGCACGGTGCGGTCGCCCAGGGTCCAGCTGCCCGCCGCGGCGGCGGTGATCTCGTCGGTTGGCATCGGGCGACCGTAGCCAGCGCGGGCGCGCGACGCACTCGGCCGCGCACCCGATACCGCCACGGGGAGATCTGGGTTAGTTTTTCTGTGCTGCCGGAGCCTGCTCGTCGGCCCGCTCCGGAGCCGACCCACCGGCCCGCGGTGGGCGCAGCGCCGGCACCAGCGCCAGCGTCGGCAGGAGCAGCAGCGGCACCACCAGCAGCGCCCGCAGGATGCCGACGTGGTCACCGAGCAGGCCCAGCAGCGGCGGCCCGCCCAAGAAGGCCGTGTAGCCGATCACCGCGACGACGCTGACCCGCACCGCCGCGTGCGCCTCCTCGTCGGCGGCCGCGCTCATGCCGACCGGGAAGCCCAGCGACGCGCCGAGCCCCCACAGCGCGACGCCGACGATGGCCACCGGGCCCGAGCCGGCCAGCACGGCCAGAGCGGCGCCGGCGGCGGCGAGCAGGACGGTGCCGCAGAGCACCGGCACCCGGCCCCACCGGTCCAGGGCGAGCGTGCCCGCGGTGCGCCCGAGGGTCATGCCGACGACGAACACGCCGAAGACCGCCGCGCCGGCCGCCTCGCTCAAGTCCCGGCCGTCGACGAACGCGACCGCCAACCAGTCGTTGGCGCTGCCCTCGGTGAACGCCGCCACCAGCACGAACAGCCCGATCAGCAGGGTGCGCGGCTCCCGCCACGCGGCGAGCTGGGCCCGGCGGCGGCCGGCCGGGCTGGTATCGGTCGACCCGTCGACCGCGTCGTCGACGACCGGCAGGAACAGCCGGCTGCCGAGCACGGTGCCGACGAGCACCACCACGGCCACGGCGGCGAGGTGCGCGCCGACCGGCACGTCCAGGCGGGCGGCCCCGGCGCCGAGGCCGGCGCCGGCCACCGATCCGAGGCTCCAGGCCGCGTGGAAACGAGGCATGATCGTCCGCCCCAACCGCCGCTCCACGGCTGCGGCCTCGACGTTCATCGCCACGTCGCAGGCGCCGGAGCCGTAGCCGAAGGCAACCAGCCCGACCGCGACGACGACGACCGACCCGGCAACCGTGGCGCCCACCCCGGCCACGATCAGGCCCACCGCGACCAGCACGGTGGCGATGGTCACGGTGCGGGTCGAGCCGAGACGCTGGGCGAGCAGCCCGGAGGTCGGCATGGCCAGCAGCGCACCGACGCTCATCGCCAGCAGCAGGAGGCCGAGGCGCCCGGCGGACAGGTCCAGCGCCTCCCGGACGGCCGGCACCCGGGAGAACCAGCTGCCGACGGCCAGGCCGTTCAGGGTGAAGGTGACGGCGACGCCGTTGCGGGCGAGCCGGACGATCCGTTCGGGAACGGTGGCGTCCGGGACGACGGCCGGGCTGGTGGGGGCGCTCACAGCTGTGGGTCCTCTTCCTCTCAGGTGATCTCCTGGCACGATCGCACACCTGAGAGCGCTACCACCACAAGCGGGTTGGCCCCTTACCGGGGAGGCGCGGGCCGGAGGATGATTCCTGGCAGGCGTACGCCCGCCCCGGGCGGGCGCCGGGGGGAGGGCACGATGACGGCAGCGGCACACCGGCCGGCGACTCTGGAGGACGTCGCCCGGGCCGCCGGGGTGTCCCGGTCCACGGCCTCGCGGGTGATCGCCGGGACGGGGTTCGCCTCGCCGGACGCCCGGGAGCGCGTGGTGACGGCCGCCGACCAGCTGGGATACGTGCCCAACCCGGCCGCCCGGGCACTGGTGCGCGGCGGCGGCGTACGGCTGGTGGTGGCCGCCGCCGGGGCCAGCGCGGCGGTGCTGGACGACCCGTACGTCCACCGGGTCGTCGGCTCGGCCGCCCGGGTGTGCGCGCCGGCCGGCGTCGGGGTGGCGCTGCACTGGCTGCCGCTGGGCGACCCACGCGGCCTGGACCAGCTCGCCGCCGACCGCAGCGTGTGCGGCGTCGTGCTGGTCAACACCACCGAGGCCCTCCTGGACGCCGTACCCCGGTCGCTGCACGGACGGATCGCCTCGATCGGCATCGGCTCGGCCGAGGTCCCGTCGTTCGACGTCGACAACACCGCTGGCGCCGGCGCGGTGCTGCGCCACCTGTACGCGACGGGCCGCCGCCGGATCGCCATGGTGACCGGTCCGGCGTGGCTGCCGTGCTCGCGGCGCCCCGTGCAGGCGTACCGCCATCTGATGCACCAGGCCGGCCTGCCCGAGCGGGTGGTGGACGGCGACTTCACGGCGGCGCGTGGCCGCGCGGCGGCCGGCGAGGCGCTGCGCCGCTGGCCCGACGTGGACGCGATCTTCGCGATCAGCGACGAGACCGCGTTCGGGGTGATCGCGGCGCTGCGCGACGGCGGTGTGCGGGTGCCCGGTGACGTCGCGGTGGCCGGGTTCGACGACATCCCGCTGGCCGGCATGACCGCGCCGGCGTTGACCACCGCGAGTCACCCCGTGGGCCGGATCGCCACCGCGGCGGCCACCGCCGTGCTGGCCGGCCGCCCGGCCGCGCCGGTGACGCTCTTCCCGTCCGCCCTCGTGACCCGCGACAGCGCCTGAGCGGGCCGGCCGGTTAACCGGCGGACGGTCGGGTAAGCGCCTCGCACCGTTCGCCGACCGCGAGGAGTGGTGGTCCGTGTCCGACTCCGCGCCGCCGACCGGAGCGTCCGCGCAGGGTCCCCGGCACGGCCGGTTGACCACCCGTGCGCACCCGCCGGTGGTGTCGGGTCCGACCGGTCTCGTACCGCTGCCCGGCGGTGACGGCGGCCGGCCGGCGATGGCGTACGTGCCGGAGCCGGCGGCCGACGGGGCCGCGTACCGGCTGGTGGTGCTGCTGCACGGGGCGGGCGGCGTCGCACGGCAGGGCCTGGACCTGCTGCTGTCGGTGGCGGACGCGCAGCACCTGCTGCTGGTCGCCCCGCAGTCGTCGGGAACCAGTTGGGACCTGATCGCCGGCGGCTTCGGGGTGGACGTGCAGCACGTCGACGCGCTGCTGGCCAGCGCGTTCGACGGCTACCCCGTCAGTGGTGTGACGCTTGGCGGCTTCTCCGACGGGGCTTCGTACGCCCTCTCGTTGGGCCTGGCCAACGGCGACCTGGTGGACGCGGTCCTGGCCTTCTCCCCCGGCTTCGCCGCGCCGCCGCTCGTCCGCGGCCGGCCGCGGATCTTCGTCTCGCACGGGGTGGACGACCGCGTCCTGCCGATCGACGTGTGCAGCCGCCGCTTCGTGCCGCACCTGCGCGGCCTCGGCTACGACGTCACGTACGAGGAGTTCCCCGGCGGCCACGACGTCCCCGACCCGATCCGCGCGAGGGCCGTCGAGTGGCTCACCGGATGACGGGGTCGCCGGTCACACGGCGGGCAGGCCGAGGGCCTCGTCCACGCGGGCCAGGACGGCGGCGTCGTCGTCGGGGTGCACGCCCCGCAGCAGGTCGATGGCCGTCGCGCGGATCTGACCGATGACCATGGCGAGTGGGAGGGTCTGGGTCGACCCGAAGAGCTGCCCGGCGGTGTGGACGGCGGCCAGCGCCGTCTCGTCCGCCCGGGCGGCGTGCCGGTCGGCGGCCTCCTCCCGCCCGTCCAGGTCGGCGGCGAGCGCGTCGCCGGCCTCCCGGATCGCGTCGACCAGGCAGCGCAGCGCCTCGCCCAACTCCGGCGGCGTGGGGGTCCGGAGTCGACTGAGCGTCACCCCGGCGCGGGCCAGCACCCGGACGTTGCGGACCACGTAGTCGGTCTGCCGGATCGACTCGTCCACCGATCGCAGCCGGCCGATGTGGCGGCGCCGGCGCACGTTGAGCCGCAGCGCCTCCCCGGCGGCGAGCACGCCCTCGCGCAGCCCGCCGACCCGCGCGTCCATGCCCCGGGCCCGCGTCAGCGCGGCCATCGCCGCCGACTCGTCGCGACCGTCCAGCGCGTCGGCGATCCCGCCCACCAGACCGGCCAGTTCGTCGAAGGTCCGCCGCACCTCGGCGACGAGCGGGGCGAGCGGGTGCCGGGCGTCGACGAGGAGGCTGACGGCGAGCGCCACCGCGCCGCCGACCAGCGCGTCGACGAAGCGGAACGGCACCAGCGACCCGTCCGGTGGTGCGACCACCACCAGGTAGAGCGCGGAGACCGCGGCCTGGACCAGGGTCACGCCGGTGGCGCCGAAGGCGACCGCGAGCAGGACGGTGAGCAGGATGACGGTGCCGACGGTCCACGTGCTGCCCGGGCCGAGCGCCTGCACGACCAGGTCCGCGACGAGCACGCCGGCGGCCACCCCGAGCACCACCTCGACGGCCCGCCGGATCCGCTGCCCGCGAGCCTGACCGAGCACGATCAGCGCGGCGGCCGGCGCGAAGAAGGGCTGCGGATGCCCGAGCAGGCGGGTGGCGAGCAGCCAGGCCACGGTCGCCGCGACTGTCGCCTCCAGCACCGGCCGCCAGCCCTGCCGCAGCCGGTGACCGGCGACCCGCAGGCCCCCGAACCACGCCATCGTCCACCTCCGCCACCTCGACCGCACGCAGGCCCGCCCATGGTCATCGGCGCCCGTGCGGCAGCCCGGAGCGCGCCTCGCGATCGTCCACCATCGCGCGCCGGACCTGCTCACCGGGCTGCTCGACGGCCTCCGCGCCGTCCTGGCGCGCTCGGTGGTCGACCCGCCGCACGCGCCGCCGATCGAGGGCCGGACCGGCGCACCGGCCTGCCGGTCACCGGCCCGAGGCTCAGCTCCCGGTCAGGGCGCGCAGCAGCGTGCGGACGGCGCCCGCGAGATCGGCGCGGCTGGCCGGACCGCCGGGGTCCGGGGCGGTGAGCGCGCCGGCACCGACCAGACGGTCGAAGAGCAGCCCGTCGACGAAGGCGACGAACTGGTCGCCCTGCCGGTCGGGATCGGTGGCTCCGGCCCGGGACAGCAGGTCCCGTGCCTGCACCCGCAGCCCGGTGCCGTGGTGCAGGATGCCGCGCAGTTCGGGGCGGTGGACCGCCTCCAGCAGGCAGGCGTAGCGGGCCAGCGTCCGGCTGCGTCCGGTGCTCAGCCAGCTGTCGAGGACCTCGGCCACCCCGGCGGCGAGCCGGTCGAGGTCGTCGCCGTCGAGCCGGGGACCCGGCGCCGCCGAGGGCGGCCCGGTCGGCAGGTCGTACGCGGCCAGGTCGACCCGGTCGCGCTCGGCGAGGCGTTCCACCACCGCCTCGATCAGTGCCTGCCGGGTGCGCAGGTACGCGGAGGTGGTGCCGGCGGGCAGCCCGGCGCGACCGTCGACGGCCCGGTGGGTCAGCGCCCGCATCCCGCCGTCGGCGATCAGCTCGATGGCGGCGTCGGTCAGCAGCGCGATCCGGTTGGCGCGGGCCGTCACGGGTCTCCTTCGGCGTTGGGGTCCGCAGGTAGTATCACTCTTCTACAGGTGTAGAAGGGCGGGCGACATGGGTGAGCCACACGCGGTGGTGGTCGGCGGCGGCATCGGCGGGCTGAGCGCGGCGCTCGCCCTGCACCGGCACGGATGGCGGGTGACGGTGCTGGAACGCGCCCCCGAACTGCGCGAGGTGGGCGCCGGGCTGACCCTGATGGCCAACTCGCTGCGCGCCCTGGACGCCCTCGGTCTGAGCCCGGCGCTGCGGTCCAGCGCGCACGCCGAGGCCCCCGGCGGGATCCGCGACCGGCGGGGCCGGTGGCTGTCCCGGCTGGACGCGGCGGAGATGATCCGGCAGCTCGGCACCAGCGCGCTCGGCATCCACCGGGCCACCCTGCACCGCATCCTGCGCGAGGCGCTGCCCGCGTCGTCGCTGCACACCGGCGCCGAGGTCGAGCACGTGGAGTCCGGTCCCGACCGGGCCACCGTGCGCTACCGCCGCCCCGACGGCCCGCGAACCCTCGACGCCGACCTGGTCGTCGGCGCCGACGGCCTGCACAGCCGACTGCGCACCCACCTCTGGCCGGAGATCCCGGCCCCGGTGTACGCGGGCTCGACGGCGTGGCGGGCCGCCGTCGCGTTCCCCGACCCGATCCCGACGGCGATCACCTGGGGCCCCGGCGCCGAGTTCGGCATGGTGCCGCTCGGCGAGGGCCAGGTCTACTGGTACGCGGCACTCACCGCTCCGCCGGGTGGTCATGCCCCGGACGAGTTGGCGGCCGTACGGGAGCACTTCGGCGCCTGGCACGAGCCCATTCCCGCGCTGCTGGCGGCGACTCCACCCGGGGTGGTGTTGCGCAACGACATCCACCACCTGGCCACACCGCTGCCCTCGTACGTGCGGGGACGGGTGGCGCTGCTCGGCGACGCGGCCCACGCGATGACGCCGAACCTCGGACAGGGCGCCGGGCAGGCGATCGAGGACGCGGTAGTGCTCGGGGTTGCCTGCTCCGGCGGCGCGCAGGGACTGCCGGCCGCCCTGGCCTCGTACAACGCGCAGCGTCGCCCCCGCAGCCAGGCCATCGCCCGCGCCTCGCTGCGCGCCGGCAGGTACGGCCAACAACTGCGCAACCCGCTCGCCCTCGCCGTACGCGGTGCCGTGCTGCGCCTGATCCCCGCCGGCGCCGTCCTGCGCGGCATGACCCGGCAGGTCGACTGGCGACCACCGGCGGGCTGAGCGGCCACTCAATCGGCCACGATCATCGGCTCGGCCCGGGGGTCACCCCCACCCGGACGCAAAACTCCAGTTTATTCTTTCGCGCCGCTTTCCACAGCGGGCGAATACGACAGCGCGCCGGTACAATCGGCGACTGCCTTGTGACCGATCGCTGACTGCTCATGGTGAAAGCGATCACACACACTGAGCGCATGAACAGGAGAGTCAACCGCGGTAGGGCACTCCGCGTCGCGGTGTGCCTCCTGCTTCTCGCCGCGTTGAGCGGCTGCATGCAACTCAACATCGGGCTCACCGTCAACGCCGACGACACGGTGGACGGGCAGTTGCTGCTGACCGCCCAGAAGTCCCTGCTCAGCTCCCGGAACAAGAACATCCCGGCGGCCTTCGCCGAGCTGCGGCAGAACATTCCGGCGCTGCCGCCGGGCGAGGAGACCAGCTACGAGGACAGCAAACTCTTCGGCACCCAGATCAATTACCGCAGGGCACCGCTGGCGAGCTTCGACAGCGAGAGCGTCAAACTGGTCCGAGACGGCGAATTCTACCGTTTCACGTTGCCGCTGGACCCGGCGAAATACGGCGGGAAAATTGCCCAGCAGAATCCCCAACAACAGCAGGCTTTCCTCAAGCTGATGTCGTTCGAGATCTCGGTGACGTTTCCCGGCCGCGTGATCGACACCAATGGCACAGTCAACGGCCGATCGGTCACCTGGAAGGTCGACTCCAACCAGGACAAGCCGATGGAACTGCGGGCCGTCGCCGAGGCGCCGCCCCGCCCCTCGGCCGCACCGGCAGCCGCCGACGCCGACTCCGGCGGTTTCCCGTGGCTGCTGGTCGGCGGCGGCGTACTCCTGCTGCTGGTGCTCGCCGCGGTGGGCGTACTCCTGCTGCGCCGCCGTCGCCCGACGGCGCCGGCCGCACCCGGCGCGACCCCACCGGGACCTCCCGCACCGGGACCGACCTCGCCGGGCCCGCCCGCCGGCGCTCCCGGGCCCGGCTGATCCATCCGGTGGCCGGCCCCGCCGGCCACGTCCGGCCCCGGCCGCCCGCGACGACGGCGACCGGCGCCGGTGCTCCCCAGCGGGAGCACCGGACCTCACCACCACCACATCCCGGTCGCACCATCGCAGAAAAGGGGGATCGCCGTGAACGATCTCTTCACCTGGGCCGCCCTGGGGACCATCGCCGGCGCGAGCGCCGCCACCCTGCTGGCCACCAACGTCATCGGCGGGCTCCTCGGCCCGAGCGGCGACAAGCTCCGCAAGTGGATCGCCATCGTCATCGCGCTGCTGCTGTCCTACCTGACCGCCGCCTTCGCCGACGAGGCCGGCGGCGAGAAGTGGGTCATCGCGTTCTTCAACGCGCTGGTGATCTTCTCCGCCGCGCTCGGCGTCAACCAGTTCCCGCCCGGCAACCGGCAGGCGACGCCCACCCAGCTCGCGAGCGGTCGCGAGCCCCGTGTCTTCCGCTCCTGGGTCTGAGGGGTGACGTCATGATCTTCGGAATTCTCAGCGCGGCGATCCAGGTCGCTGTCGGCGCCGTCCTCGGCCTGCTGGCCGGCGGCCCGGTCGGCCTGCTCATCGGCGCCGTCGTGGGCCTGGTGGTCGGCGTGGTGTTCGGCTGGGCGGTCACCTCCGCCGGGGTGTACGCGCCAGACGCCCGCGGCATCTTCCTCTTCGTCGTCGACCACACGTGGAGCCTGCTCAACACTGTCGTCGGGGCCATCTACCTGGCCGTGCACCTGATCTTCGGGCACTCGCTGGACCGGCCCACCTCGGCCGGCAGCGGCCGGGTCAGCGTGGTGGAGGGCGTCTCACCCCGCTACGCCACCACCATCGGCACCGTCTGCGCCGGCTCCAGCTCGGGCATCCAGCGCCACGAGGACGTGCACATCTTCCAGGCGCGACTGCTCGGCCCGCTCTACATCCCGCTGGTGCTGGCGAACTACGTGCTGTTCACCATCGCGCCGGTCTGGCTGCTCTACCACGACCACACCAACGCGCCGATCAACCGGTTCACCCGCTACTTCGAGATCGGCGTCTACCCGCACGTGTGGAACGAGGCCATCGCGTACCGGATCCAGGGGACGCCGCCGCGATGACCACCGACGGGCGCGGACCGATCGAGACGGCCACCGCCGAGCTGGCCGCATGGCTGACCGGCGTGGCGGGGGAACCCGTCCCGACCGGCCCGCCCCACGCGGGCGTCGATGCCGACGGGCTGACCCTGTGGCCCCTCGAACTGCGCCCGGCCCGACAGACGCGCTCGGGCGGCGCGGTCCGCGAGCCGTACCGGTTCACGGTCCGCTACCTGCTCTGCGTGGCCGGGCCCGCCGGGCTGGCCGTCCTGGACCGGGTGCTCACCGCCGCCACCAGCGACGGCAGCTACCCGGTGGTGCTGGAGGCTGGCGACGCCGCGCTGTGGAGCGCGTTCGACGCCCCGCCCCGACCGGCGCTGCTGATCGACGTGCCGACGCAGGTGGACCACCCGACGCCGGCCGCGCCGCCGGTCCTGCAACCGCTGCGGCTGCGCCAACTGTCGATGCGCACCCTCGCCGGTCGCGTCGTCGGCCCCGAGGACCAACCGCTCGCCGCCATGCGCGTCGAGCTGCCCGGCACCGCCTCCGCGACCCGCACCGGCCCCGACGGCCGGTTCCTGATCGCCGGGGTCCCGCACGACCCCGACCACCCCGGCCCGGTACGGCTGCGGCTGCGTGGGCGCGGTCTCGTGCTCACCGCCGACGTCGACGCGGACGAGGACGACATCGTCATCGTCTGCGCGCCACCGACCCACTGACGCCCACCCGTACAGGAGGACCGATGCCCAGCTACTTCTCCCCCGGCATCTACGTCGAGGAGGTCCCCAGCGGCGCCCGACCGATCGGACCGGCGAGCACCAGCATCGCCGCGTTCGTCGGCGTCGCCCCGAACCGCGGCGCCCACGTGGGCAAGGCCGTACCGGTCAACAACTGGACCGAGTTCCTGCGGCTGTTCGCCGACGGGAACCAGGTCGAGAGCACCCCGCTGGCCCGGGCCGTGTTCGGATTCCTCGACAACGGGGGTGCCCGCTGCTGGGTGGTGAACGTCGGCGAGGGCGGCGCCATCACCGGCGCCGGTCAGCGCCGCGGCGGCCTGCAACTGCTGGAGGCCATCGACGAGATCTCCATCATCGCCGCTCCGGGCTTTCACGACGTGGTGTCCCACGAGGCGCTGCTCAGCATGGCCGAGCGCACCCGCACCATGGTGGCGATCTGCGACCCGGCACCGGACATCGACGACATCTCCGCGCTGACCCGGGTCGCCACCCCGTCCTCCGGCAAGCCGGCCAAGCCCGCCGAGGGCGCGGCCGCCAGCGCCGGACCCGGTGGGTCCGGCGGCGGCGAGGGACCTGCGTACCGGCCCCGGCAGTCCGAGTTCGGCGCGTTCTACTACCCGTGGATCGAGGTACGCGACCCGATCAGCGGGGAGTTGGAACTCACCCCGCCGAGCGGGCACCTCGCCGGCATCTGGGCCCGCACCGACGCCCTGCGGGGCGTGCACAAGGCGCCGGCCAACGAACCCGTGCGCGGCGCGGTCAACCTGGGCTACCTGGTCACCCGCCCGGAGCACGACGTGCTCAACCCCAAGGGCGTCAACGTGATCCGCTACTTCGCCGGCGAGGGCATCCGCGTCTGGGGCGCCCGTACGCTCGCCGCCGAGGCCAGCGAGTGGCGCTACCTCAACGTACGGCGACTCAGCATCGCCATCGAGCAGGCCATCGCCAACGGCACCCGCTGGATGGTCTTCGAGCCGAACGACTTCACCCTCTGGCGTTCGATCCGGCGCGACATCGGGGCGTTCCTGACCCGCGTGTGGCGTGACGGCGCGCTGCTCGGGCGCACCCCCGAGGAGGCGTTCTTCGTCAAGTGCGACGAGGAGACCAACCCGGTGGACGTCCGCGACGCCGGCATGGTGATCGCCCACATCGGCATCGCCGTCGTCAAGCCCGCCGAGTTCGTGGTGTTCAAGTTGAGCCAGTGGGCCGGCGGCACCGAGACCGAGACGATCGGAGGCTGACACATGCCCACCACAGCCACCCCGCAGCCGGGCGCCCCGGTCGACCCGTACCGGGCGTACAACTTCCGGCTCCTCATCAACGGCGTCACCAACGGCCACTTCACCGAGATGAGCGGGCTGGAGGTGAACATCCCCGGGCAGCCGTACCGCGAGCACGGCCCCGGACCGACGCGGATGGTCCCCGGCCAGGCCGAGTACGAGCCGGTCACCCTGCACTTCGGCCTCACCGCGTCCCGCGAGCTGTGGGACTGGGTGAACGCCACCGCCCAGGGCACCCTCAACCGCCGCAACGTGTCGGTGGTGCTGCTGGACTCCGCGGGCACCGCCGAGGTGCTGCGCTGGAACCTGATCGACGCGTGGCCCACCCGGTGGCGCGGGGCGCACCTCAACACTGTTGGCCACGAGATCGCCATCGCGTCGCTGACGCTGCGCTACGAGGGCCTGGAGTTGGAGACCGGCGGTGCCGCCGCGCCGACGCCCGCGTAGCTGGCTGGCCGGTCGGCTCCGCTCGGCGGCCGGCGCGGTGCACCGCCTCGCCGGCCTGGTGGAGAACACCGGCGCACCTGCGGCGCCTCCGGCGGAGGTGCCGCGCCGTCTCGGGGAGCCGCCCGCGCACTGGCTGAACCTGGTCGCGGCACACGCCCCCGGCCTGCTGCGCGAACTGGACCTCGACGCGACCCCCACCGGCGTCGAGCGGACGCCGGGCGGCGACGACAGGCGAGACGGTGGCCTGCCATCGTCCACTCCGGCTCACGAGATCGACGAAGGAGCCGGCTCCGCCTGGAAGACGTACCGGCGTGTCGCCGGGCGGACCGGTCGCCGCGTTCGCGGCCCGGCCGCCCAGCCCGACGACGCTGCCGGCAGCCGGGCAGCCGATACGGCGGACGACCGCGGGGCGACGGACGACCCGAGGACGGTGGACGGTCCCGGCGCACCCGAGGGCCACGGCCTCAGCAGGGCCGCCGGCCTCGGCCGGACAGCTGGCACCGCCCGGACGGGCGAGGCAGACCGCCCCGGCGGGACGGGTGCCCGCGGCCGGGCGGGTGCGGTGGGGCCGGACGGATCTCGGCAGGCGGGCCGGGCCGGTGGGTCGGGGCGGGTGCCCGACGTCTCCGGCCTCGGCGGTCGACCGGGCGGCTCGGGGGTCGGCCGCGCCGGCACGAGTGGCGGTTCCGACGCCACCCACCTGCCGGGCGGGCACGACGCGCCGACGGCGTCCCCACCGGCGAACCGGCACCTGTCCGGCCGGATCCTGGAGGCGTGGCCCGCGCGTCAGCCATCCTGGCGGGGCGCGACGACCCGGACCGCCGCACCGCCGGGACCGCTACCACGGGACACCACGACCACCGACGCACCCGACCCGACCCGGGCAGGCGTGCCCGCCGCCCCGCCCACCCGGCGCGGCTCCCCGCCCGGGATCGCGACGGACCTCGGCCCCTCCAGGGGCACCTTCCCACCACGGATCACCACCGCGCCCACCGCCGTTGACGGGGTGACGGCGGGCGGCGCGGGCAGCGGGTTGTGGCCCGCCCTCCCGGACGAACGCGCACCGCTGGGCGGCGTACGGGCCACGCAGCGCGGCGAGCCCGACCACCGGCACGACGACCGCGGCCACCGCGATCAGCGCGAGCCGAGTGCCGCGCAACTGCCGGTCGGCCCGGCGTCCACGGCCGTCGACCCGTGGCCGGAGCTACCGGACGACACTCCGCTGTGGACGGTCCCCCCGGCGGCGCTCGACGCCCGCCACGTGGACCGCCTGGATCGGGAACAGGCGGGCGGCTGATGGAACGTGTCGCCTTCCTCATCGACTCCTCCGGGGAGCGGGTGGACTGCCTGCTCAACCCGGAGACCGTGCAGGTGACCCGGCTCGCCGGGGTACGCCATCGGGGCGCGGGCGGCGGGCAGCTCACCGGGGCCGGACTGGCCGACGACCCGCTGGTCTTCACCGGCGGCGGCCGTACGGAGCTGGTGCTCGACCTGCTGTTCGACGTCGACTTCGTCCAGGCCCAGGTCCGCCCCACCGACGTACGGGTGCTCACCCGGCCGCTGTGGATGCTCGCCGAGAACTCCACCGCCGAGCACGGGTGGCTGCGCCCGCCGCTGGTCCGGCTGGTCTGGGGCAAGACCTGGAACGTGCCCGGCGTGATCATCGCCGTGGCCGAACGGTTCGACGCGTTCACCGGTACGGGCTCGCCCCGGCGCTCGTGGCTGCGGCTGAAGCTGGTCCGGGCCGCCGAAACCGCCGACCAGGCACAGGCGGGATTCGCCGAGGAGCTGGCCGCGGTGAGCACCCCGACCGCCGCCCCGGGCAGCGCCGTGGTCGCCGCCGGTGACGGCGCCGCCGAGCCGGGCAACTCCGGGGTGCGCTTCGACCTGCTGGCCAACGACGCGCTCGGGTCGCCGCTGCGGTGGCGGTTGCTGGCCGAGCACAACCGGATCACCGACCCCCTCCAGGTGCCCGCCGGCACGACCCTCGCGGTCCCCAGCAGCGCGCCGGGCAGTGGCGGATCGGAGTCGACGCTGGCCTCGATGGCGCGGGCGGTGGCCGGCGCGGTGGGCGCCGGCGCGTCGTACGTGGGCGCCTCGATCGCCACCGCGAGCTGGGCCACGCCGACCGGCACGGCGACCGCCAGCACCAACCCGGACGACACGCCGCCCGGCACCGGCCCGGGGAGTATGCCATGACCAGCGTCGCGCCCCGCGCGCTGACAGTTCTGCTGGACGGCGTGGAACTGGACGCCACGGCCCGCCAGCGGATCCGCTCGCTGCGGGTGGCCGCCCGGCTCGACCAGCCGACCCAGGCCGAGCTGGTGCTCGCCACCGCCGCCGGGGCCGGCGCTCTCGACCCGGCGGCGCGGCCCGGCACGACAGTCGACGTACGGCTCGCCGACCACCCCGACGCGCTGTTCACCGGCGAGGTCACCGCCGTGGAGGTCGAGTACGCCGCCGACGGCGCGGCAGTGCTGCGCCTGCGGGCGTACGACGCGCTACACCGTCTGCGCAAGCGCCAGGACCTGCGGGTCTTCACCTCGGTGACGGCGGCCGAGCTGGCCCGTGAGCTGTGCGGCGCGGTGGGCCTGACCGTGACGGCGGACAGCGACGGACCGCGACTGGAACGGCTGCTCCAGCACCGGCACAGCGACCTGGAGCTGCTCCGGGAGGTCACCGGCCGGGCCGGACTGCACCTGGCCGCCGACGGCGACGACGTCCGGCTGATCACCCTCGCCGGCTACGGGGAGCCCGTCGCGCTGGCCCTGGGCGCGGGTGTGCACACCCTGCGGCTGTCCACCAACGCGGACCAGGCCAGCGGTGCCAGCGCCGCGCTGGGTTGGCACCCGCAGCGGGCCGAGCCGATCAGCCAGCAGGCCGACGAGGCGCGCTGCGGTCGACCGGCCGGCGACCGGCCGGACGCGGCCGACGTCGGGGCGGACGGGGTACGCACCGCCGTCGACCAGCCCGGGCGCAGCGACGACGAGTTGGCGGCCCTGGCCCAGGCACGACTGGACCTGCGCGCCGCCGCGCTGGCCACCGCCGAAGGGCTGGCCGAGGGCGATCCGGCGCTGCGGCCCGGCCGGCGGATCGACCTGACCGGCGTGCCCGACCCCCTCGCGGGGGCGTACGTGCTGACCGAGGTGGTGCACACCGTGGACGGCGACGGGCACCTGACCCGGTTCTCCACCGTGCCACCGGCTCCCGCCCCCACGGCGGCGGGCCCGGCGGTGGTCACCCTGGGCACCGTCACCGACGTGACCGACCCCGACGGGTTGGGTCGGGTGCGGCTGACCCTGCCGGCGTACGGGGATCTGGACGCCGGCTGGCTCGGTGTGCTCTGTCCCGGTGCCGGCCGCGGCAAGGGCCTGGTGGCGCTCCCCGATCCAGACGACACAGTGCTCGTGGTGCTGCCCGGCGGCGAGCCCGCCTCGGGCATCGTGCTCGGCTCGCTGTTCGGCGCCGTCGAGCCGTACGACGCGGGTGTCGACGACGGGAGGTCCCGCCGCTGGTCGCTGCGCACCGCCGGCGGGCAGTCGATAGTCGTCGACGACGTCCAGCGCAGCCTGCGCCTCGCCACCGAGGGCGGCAGTTGGCTGGAGCTCACCCCCGACCTGGCCACCCTGCACGCGGCGAGCGACCTGGTGATCTCCGCGCCGGGCCGGGCCATGGTGATCCGCGCCCGCAGCGTGGACTTCCTGCACGCCGACGCGCCCGAGGACGCGAGCACCGCGGCGCAGCAGGCCCGTTCGCTCGCCCGCGCCCATCACGAAGGAGGCGGCTGATGCGCTGGATCCACCGCGACTCGGTGATCACCTGCGACCACGACGGCCGGGTCGAGAACCAGCCCTCGCAGCTCTGGGTGACCGTCACGGCCGTGCCGGTGCTGGTGGACGACGACCCGCAGGGCCGCACCATCAAGGCCTGTCCGAACTACGGCCCGACCGTCAAGCCGTGCACGAACACGTTGACCGTCCGGGTCGGCTACAGCGACTGGCTGCGCGTCGACGGCCACCGGGTGGTGCTGTCACACCTCGAGGGGTTCACCGACGGCACACCACCGGGGATGGTCCACCACACCGTCCGCGATCCCCGGCAGCGGTTCCTGGGGGCGGACCGATGAGGGCGTTCCGTTTCGTCGGCGCGGGCTTCGACGCCGGTCGGGGCGGCGGGCTGGCGCTCACCGCTGCCGGCGGCCTGGCCATGACCGAGGGCGACGAGAGCGTACGCCAGGCGCTGTTTCTGTTGTTGTCCACGACGCCTGGCGAACGGCTGATGCGACCCGGGTACGGCTCCCGGCTGCACCGGCTGGTCTTCGCGCCCAACGACGACACGACGGCCGGGCTGGCCATCCACTACGTCCGGCAGGCCATCGCCCGCTGGGAGCCCCGGGTCGAGGTGATCGATGTGGACGCCGGACCGGACCCGGACGACGCGTGGCGGCTGGTGATCCGGCTGGACTACCGGGTGCGGGCCAGCCTGACGCCCGGGCAGCTGGTGTTCTCCGTGGATCTGCTCCCCGCCGACGACGAACCGGGAGACCAGTCATGACCCTGCCCGTGCCGCACCTGGACGACCGTGGGTTCCTCGACCTCGTCACCGAGGCCCGCGAGCGGATCCACCAGTCCTGCCCCGCCTGGACCGACCTGTCGGCGCACGACCCGGGCATGGCGCTGGTGGAGGCGTTCGCACACCTCACCGAAGTGATGATCTACCGGCTGAACCAGTTGCCGGAGAAGGCGTACGTCTCGTTTCTGAACCTGCTCGGGGTGGCGCGGCACGCGCCCACCGCGGCCTGGGCGGACGTCGTGTTCACCCGCGCCGGCACCGACCGGGGCGCGGTGCGGATCCCGGCCGGCCTGCGGGTCGCGGCGGCGCGCGGCGCCGATCCCCGACCGGTCCTGTTCGTCACCACCGAACCGGCAGTGCTGGCCGCCGGGGAGACGTCGGTGACGGTCCGGATGCACCACTGCGAGCCCGTCGAGGCGGAGCTGCTGGGTGTCGGCACCGGCCAGCCGGGCCAGGTGCTCCGGGCGGCGCACGCTCCCCTGGCCCACACCGGCGAGCCGCTGGACCTGCTGCTCGGGGTGGAGGTGCCGGCCGGCTCGGTGGAGCTGGGGGTGGCAGCCCGCGAGCACGACGGCCGCACGTTCGAGATCTGGCAGCCGGTGGACAGCTTCGCCGGGCTCGGCCCGCAGGCCAAGTCGTACCTCGTCGACCGCTGCTCGGGGACCCTCACCTTCGCTCCGGCCCTCGACCTGCGACCGCCCGCCGGCGCGGGCGAGGCCGCCGGGGCGGGCGGGGCGGTGACGGTGGCGGCGGTGCCACCGGCCGGGCGACAGGTCCGGCTCTGGTACCGCTCCGGCGGCGGTCCCACCGGCAACGTGGCGGCCGGCACCCTCACCAGCCTGCGCGATCCACTGCCCGGGGTACGGGTCGACAACCCCGCGCCCGCGGCCGGCGGCCGGGACATGGAGGCGCTGGAATCGGTGCTGCTGCGCGGCCCGTACGAGTTCTTCGCCCAGCAGCGCGCCGTCACCGCCCGCGACTTCGAGGTGCTGGCCACCAGCTCCGGCGCGGTGGCGCGGGCCCGCGCGTTCACCCGCTCGGCCGTCTACAGCTTCGCCCGGCCCGGTGAGGTCGAGGTGGTGCTGGTGCCGTACGTGCCGCCGACGGCCCGCCCGGGCGGCCGACTGCCGGTGGCGGTGCTGCGCGAGCACGAGGTGCCCGAGGCCCGCCACCGCGTCGAGACGGACCTGGAACAGCGCCGGATGGTCGGCACCCGCTCGCGGGCCACCTGGGCCCGGTTCAAGGCGGTGTCGGTGCGGGCCCGGGTGGTGGTGCGCCGGGAGGAGGACGTGGACGCGGTCCGGCGACGCATCCACGACCGGCTGCACCAGACGCTCAGCCCGCTGCCCACCGCGCTCAACCCGACCGGCTGGCCGTTCGGTGAGCCGCTGCGCGCGTCCAACGTGTACCGGTTGCTGGAGCACGCCGAGCCGGGCGTGCGCTACGTCGAGTCGGTGCGGTTCGTCGTCGACGAGGCCCCAGACGCCGACGTGCGCGCGCTCGCCGTCGATGCGTACCAGCCGCGCACCTGGTACGCCGGGCGCGGCCCGGTGCTGTTCCGCTCCAGCAACTCCGGCGCCGGCTGGGAGCCGGCCGGCCGGTTCGACGACGAGACGGTGCTGCGGGTGGCGCCCGCTCCCGCGCCGGTGCGACCGGGCATCGTCGCGCGGCCCGGATCGGTGGCCGTGGTGACGCTGCGCGCCTCGGGCGGCTCCCGGGTGCACCTGAGCACCGACCTGGGTGAGACGTGGTCGCTGCTGACCGACCTGGACTCGCGCATCTCGGACGTGGCGTGGCTGGACCGCGACGGCGCCGGCGCGCTGCTGGTGGCGACCGACACCGGCCTGTACGAGGTGTCGCTGCTGCCCGGCGCGGTGCCGCTGCAGATCCTCGTGGATCCGTCCGACGCCGACCGGGGCTTCTACGCCGTACGCGCGTTCGTCTCCGAGCGGGGCGCCCCAGGTGTGGCGGTCGCCGCGCAGGCCGGCTTCGGGGTGTACCTGTCCACCGCCGGTGGCCGCCCGGGCAGCTTCGCGCACGTCGGCCTCTCCAACGTGGACAACCGGGTCCTCGCGGTGCAGTACGACGGCCCGGCCACCCTGCTGTGGAGCGGCGCCGGCGAGCCGGACCCGAAGAAGCCCGGCCAGGGCTGCCACCGCACCCGGCTGTTCGAGTCCGACGTGCAGTGGCAGACCGTGCAGAGCGGCTGGATCGGCGGGACCTGCCGGGACCTGGCGTTCGCCGGATCGCAGGTCCTCGCCGCCACGCAGAGCGGTGGGGTGCTGCGGCTGGACACCCTCGCGGCCCAGCCGCAGTGGCAGTCGGTGTCGGTCAACTGCGGGCTGCCGCTGCGCGACCGGACCCGGTTCGTGCCGGTGGACGCCGTCGCCGTGAGCGGCCCGGCGACCCTCGGCGCGAACGGTCCCACGGCGGACGACCGACTGGTCCTGGCCTGCGGTGAACGCGGCGTGTACCGCAGTGCCGACGCCGTCAACTGGACTGCCAGCGCCAACCAGGCCACCGCCGACGTGGTGACCGTCCCGGACACGTGGCTGCTCTGCTCCGGCGAGCACGACATCGAGGTGGTGCGCCAGGATGCGACGCTCGGCGATTGAGCGGCTGCTGCCCGCCGCCTACCAGCGGGCGTGCGTGCCGGGCAGCGTGCTCTGGGCGCTGCTGGACGTCATGGAGGGGCTGCACGCCCCGGACGAGGCGATCCTCGCCGAGGTGGACGCCCTGTTCGACCCGTACCGGGCGCCCGACCACCTGGTCGTGCGGTTGACCCGTTGGGTGGCGATGGACCACGTGGTGGCCTCGCCCCGACCGGACGCCCCACTGCCGCTGCCGGTGGGCCGACTGCGCGACCTGGTGGCCAACGGCGCGTTGCTGGCCCGGTGGCGCGGCACCCCGTACGGGATGCGCCGAGCCCTGGAGCTGGCCACCGGGTTGCCGGGATTCGTCATCGACGAACCCGACGAGCGGCCCTTTCACATCGTGGTGCGGGTGCCGGCGGCCGCCGCCGGTCAACTCGCCGTGATCACCCGAATCGTCGAGGCGGAGAAGCCCGCGTCGACCACCGCCGAGATCGTCGTCGCCGCTTCGTCGCCACCGACCCCGCCGAGCGCGGCACCGTCCGCAGAGGAGCCGTCATGACCACCGAATGGGCCGTCGTCGCCGCCGCGTCGCAGTTCACCCTGGATGCCGCCAACCACGGCGAGCTGACCTTCACCGTCTCCAACCCGGGCCTGGCGCCGGACACCGTCGTCTTCGACGTGGCACCCGGCGAGGGCAGCCAGCGGGCCTGGTTCACGGTCACCGAACCGCAGCGGGTGGTCCCCGGGCAGGGCTCGGTGTCCTTCCTGGTCCGCCTCGCCGTACCGGCGGGCACCGCGCCGCGCCGCTACGACATGACCGGGTTCGCGTACTCGGCGAACACCGCGCCGGAGGAGAGCTCGCGCTCCAGCGGCCGGGTGACGTACGAGGTCCGGGCGGTCGCCGCGCCGAAGCGGACGCCGTGGCCGTGGATCGCCGCCGCTGCGGCGCTGGTCCTCGTGGTCGCCGGCGTGGTCGGCTACCTGCTGACCCGACCCGACGGCACACCCGCGCCGGGCACGCCACGGGTCGTGACGGTGGAGGCCGAGAGTCTGGTCGACGGCGCTCGGATCGACTCCCCGGCGAAGACGGCCGCGGCGGTCGGGGCGCAGCCGAACTGCTGCGACGTGACCTGGTCGGGCGACAAGCAGCTGTTCTTCACCGGCCTGGCGCCCGGTGACCGGGTGAGCGTCACAGTCGAGCTGCCGGCGGACGCCCTCTGGCGGTTCTCCACCACGCGCACCACCTCGTTCGACTACGCCAACACGATCTGGCAGGTCGACGGCGCGCAGCTCGGCGGCACCTTCTTCGGCTTCACGCCGAAGGTCGTCCTGCAGGACTTCACCGACGTGGGCACCGTCCGGCTCGGGCCGGGTCGGCACACGCTCACGCTGGTGGCGGTGGGCAAGACGCAGGGCTTCGACAGGTACTTCGCGGGCGTGGACCAGATCCGGTTCACCGAGGTGACCGGGGCGGTCGCGCAGCGATGAGCGGTCGGCAGAAGGTGCTGCTGGTGACCGTGGCGGCGCTGCTGGTGGCGTTCTTCGTCCTCGCCGTCGGCGCCTTGGGCGGCGAGCAGGGCCGCGCGGACGACCCGCCGGGGGTCGTCGAGCGGCTGGGCCGCCTCGCCGGCGCGAGCACGGGCGTCGACCCGGCGACAGTGCAGGCCGACTGCGACCGCACCGGTGACGTGCTCAGCTTCGTCGGCGGCTGCGCGGTGCGGGTCGCCGACCCGGGCGAGCTGCGGACGCTGGTGCTGCGCAGCGGTCGCCCGTTCGTGGTGCGCGCTCCGGCGCCCGGCGACGCCGACCTCACCGTGCGCTCCGAGGTCGAGCCGGACGACGGCGGCGACGCGGTCGCCCGGATCGCCGTCGACCGTGCGGTCACCGTGCTGCTGAGCTGCCCGGGAGGTGTCGGATGCACGGTCACCGTCGCCGCCGACTGACCCGCCCACCGGTCGGGCCCGATCCCGCGCCCGCCGGCCGGCACGACCGCGAGGAGGCCCGACATGGGTGACCTGCGCAAGCCCTTCCTGCTGCTCGCGCTTGTCGCGGTCACGCTTGTGGTCCTCGTCGAGGTCGGATCGTCACTGCTCACCGGGGGTGGGGACGCCACCGGCGCGCTGCTGGCCGGCGCGGCGGACCTCGGCGTGGAGGTGGACGCCGGCGGGATCAGCGAGCCCTCCGGGCGGGGTACGAGCTACCTGGCGCTGATCGACGTGGTGGCGCTGTGGACCACGGGCCTGTTCTGCCTGAGCCTGGTCGTGCCCGAACGGGTGCAGGGCCGCATCCAGGGTGTGGCGACGCTGATCTTCTCGATCCTGCTCATCCTGGGCTCGCTCGTGCTGCTGATCATCGCCTTCGTGGAGCTGACCATCATGGTGTCGCTGTTCCTGGCCGTGCCGTTCGGCACCCTGGCGTACCTGGCGCTGTGGGGCTTCTTCCCGGTCGGCGACGCGAGCCTGCTGCTGGGCCTGGCGCTGCTGCTGAAGCTGGTCTGGGCGGTGCTGCTGCTGCTCGCCCAGCCACGGTTC
The DNA here is from genome assembly GCF_049841615.1 of Micromonospora sp. DT63. Taxonomy (NCBI): domain Bacteria; kingdom Bacillati; phylum Actinomycetota; class Actinomycetes; order Micromonosporales; family Micromonosporaceae; genus Micromonospora; species Micromonospora sp. DT63. The sequence goes on from NZ_JBNCKQ010000001.1 coordinate 659,473, forward strand.
GCCCAGAACAAGGGCCTCGTGCTGCTGGCGCTCACCACGCTGCTCTGCACCGTCGTGCTGGAGTTCCTGCACCGGCTCGTCCCGGTCATCGTGGTGAGCATCCTCGACGACGTGGGGGCGCTGATCTTCGCCATCGTGGCCATCGTCTGGGGTCTGGTGCTGCTGATCGGCTCCATCCCCGCCATCGTCAAGTCCGTGCGGGTGACCGCCGCCCTGCCCACCCGCTGACGTTCGCGGTATCGCCAGCGCGCCGGTGAATTGTCTGTGACCCTGACGGCGTGGATCCGACGCCGGCGCGCGACGCGGTGGAGCTGCGCGTGCACGGCATCTCCGGGGTGAGCGCGGAACGGATCCTCGACCACCCGATGGTGGTCCGCGTCGCAGGGGACCGGCACGCGGGCTTCTTCCGACCACGCAGCGGCAGCGGCGCCGCCGTGGGCGCCGCCGCCGGGGTTGCCGTCGAGGCGTACCGCTGGGGGTCCCTGACCGCCGGCGCCGCCGTCCGGACGGCCTCGATGCTGCTGTTGCTGCCGTTCATGCTGAGCAACCTGGCGATCTGGATGCGGCCGCCCGGCCGGGACCGGTGGGGACTGCTCGGCATACTGTGCCGCCTGCTCGCCGGCACCCTCACCGTCACCTTCGTGTTGGCGATCGTCGGCGTCACCCTGGATCTGGTCGGCTGGCAGTGCGTCCCGTACCCCGGTTGCCGCGCCGGCCGTCCCTACCTGGCCTGGCTCTACGCGCTGCCGTCCGGCCCGCGGCTGGCCCTGCTGTCGGTCGTCCCACTGATCGCGCTGCAGGTCGTCTGGGCGATCGGCACCCGGTCCACGCGGGCGTTCGAGGGATTCGGCCCGTCGTCCGCCCAGCACACCACCAGCGGGACCGACGATCTCGACGACGCCGGTTTCTGGAACGACGAGCGGACGATCGGATGGCTGCGTCAGATCCACATCGCGCTCGGCGTCGGCACCCTGGACGTCAGCCTGCTCGCGGGCATCTCGCCGGGCGGCCCCGGCGCACCCGGGCACGTCGTGCAGTTCGTCGCCGCCGTCGGGCTGCTCGTGCTCTGTGTCGTCCTGCTCGGCCGGCCCGTGCCCACGAGCATGGCACAGGGCCGGCGCCTGCTGCGGCCGCTGTGGGCGATCGTCGTGGCGGTGACCGCGCTGTGCCTCGGTACGGCAGTGCTCGCCGGCGCGCGGCCGTCCGGTTCCGGCAAACTGCCCGGCTACGAGGGCGCCGCCGCCGGGGTGGTCGCGGTGCAGGGTGTCCTGCTCATCGTCCTGACGGCCGTCACGTACGCCCGCCAACGCGGCGGCCGCCACCGCGCCTTCCTCCGCGGGCTCGGCACCCCGATCCTGGCAGCGGCGGCGGTGAGCATCGGCGCGGCCTTCACCGCCAGCCTGGTCTACCGGACCGCCGACATCCTCGACCACGGTGACATCCCCGACCCGCTGCGACCCAACGCGCCGGTCGTCGGCCCGCTGGAGCCGCCGGTCGCCTACTGGTGGGCGGCGCTCGCCGGACTCGCGGCGCTGCTGATCGGGGCGGCGGCCGCCTCGGCCACCCTCCTGCTGAGCCGTCGGCGGCGGCACGGGTTGGCCGCGAGCATCATCGAACGGGACTACCCGGACGCGTCGCCCGAGGACGCCCATCGGCTGCGGCTGGTCCGGGAGACCATCGCCCGGTCCCAGATCACCGAGGAGCTGGGACCGGTGCTGCTCGCGTTTCTGGTGATCGCGACACTCGGCCTGGCCACCGTCGCCCTCGACGTGATCGGGATCGGTCCCACCCAGCTCGCCGCCCACGTCGGTGCAGAGGGCGGTGCGGCGGGGCTCGTCGTGGCGTATCTGACCGATGCCGGTGTCTGGGTGATCAGCCTGCTGGTGATCTGCCTCCTGATCCTCGGTTTTCGCGCGTACCGGTCGTCCCAGACCCGGCGGCTGGTGGCGGTGCTGTGGGACCTCGGCACCTTCTGGCCGCGTACGGTGCACCCCTTCGCGCCGCCCTGCTACGCCGCCCGCGCCGTCCCGGAGCTGGCGAAACGGGTCACCGGGCTGGCCCGGGCCGGCCCGGTGGTCCTCTCGGGGCACAGCCACGGCTCGGTGCTCGCCGCCGCCACGATCCTGCAGCTACCGCCCGCCGTGCTGGCCAGGGTCTCGTTGCTGACCTACGGATCGCCGCTGGGGCGCACGTACGCCCGGCTCTATCCCGCGTACCTGGGACCGCCGACGCTCGTCGACCTGGGTGAGCGGATCGGGTGGCGGTGGCGCAACCTGTGGCGGGACACCGATCCCATCGGTGGGCCGATCTTCGCCGACGCACCACCGGTGCGCGTCGACCCGGCGGCGGGCGACGTCGACATCCGGCTCCGCGATCCCCGAAGCCTGACCATCGACCCGGCGGACACCGTGCCGCCCCCGATCGAGCGGCACTGGCCGTACCACACGCAGGCCGCGTACCAGGTGGCGGTCGCCGAGCTGGCCGGCCGGTCCTGACCACGCGGCTGCCTACCGAACGCGGTGACCCCCGGCCGATCGGACCAGGGCACCGGCGGTGGCGACGTCCAGGGCACCGTCGGCGACGACGACCCGGTGTCGGCCGCGCCGTGTCGCGCCGGCCGCGATGGTCACCTGTCGCTCGAACGCGAAGGCCACCCCCACCCCCGGATACATCGCGGTCCGCACGAACCATTGGTCGCCGTCGCCGAGACCGTCGAAGACGAGGGTGTACGCCCCACCGCCCGCCCCGACGCCGACGAGGGCGACCCACGGCTCGGCGGAACCGTTGACGGCCTCCTCCCCCGTCGCGCCGGCGCTGAACACTCTGGCGGGCTCGGCCGAGACCGCCCGCCAGAAGAACCCGCCGTACCCGGCCCCGCCGGGGCGACCGTTGGTGGCCGGGCTGCCCAGCCGCACGTCCTGCCCAGCAGGGGCACTGAGCGTGTAGTCCACCTCCAGCCGCCAGGCCGGCAGCTCCCCCGCCGGCCCCGTGCCGGTCAGGCCGACGGCAGCGAGGCTGCGGCGCTCGTCGAGCAGCACCGCCCCGCCCGGGTCGCGCCATTGCAGCCGGTGGGCCAGCCGGTCCGCGGACCGCTGCGACCAGCCGGTGTGCGCGATCCGCCCGTGGTCCTCGCGCCACGTGTAGCCGACGCCGCGCACGTAGGTGCGCCCGCCCCAGAGGTTGGTGCCGTTGACGTCCTGCACGGCGAGGGACGCGCCGAGGTGCCACACGTGGTCGGCGGGGAGCGCGTCGGTGACCACAGTGCCGCCGAGGGTGCGTACCGGGTGCAGGTACGGCCGGGGTCCGTGCCGCGCGTCCAGCGCCGGGTCCACCACGTACCGGGCCACCTCCGTCCCGCCCACCAGCAGCCGCGCCGGCTCCTCGGCGGGGTCGGTGCCGGTGCGGGCCGCCGCGCCGCCGCCGGCGGCGGGGTCGGCGCTCACGGCAGCTCCGGCGCGGCGGAGACCGGCCGGGGCCCGGCGGGGGCCGGCCGGGCGCCGTGGACACCGACGCAAGCCGGCCGGGCGCCGTCGACACCGGCGGGGGCCGGTCGGCGGCCGGCGACGGCGTGCAGGGCGGCCACGGTGTAGCCGGCGAGGATCGGCACCGCGACCGGCGTGACGAGGACGGCGAGCAGCCCGGCCAGCGCGGTCACCCCGGTGAGGGCGGCCCAGCGGATCGGCGCGTCGAGGCAGGCGCGGGCGGCCCGGCGGGCCGCGACCCGCCACCGCCCGCCCCCGTCGCCGCCCACCTCGACGACGACCAGCCCGGCGTACCCGGCCAGACCGGCCGCGATCAGCGCGGTCACCGCCAGCGTCGGCGGGCCGCCCGGCACCCGGCCGGCGGCCAGCGCCGCCAGGTCGGCGGCGAGCAGCCCGGCCACGGTGAGCGCGAGCAGACCGACCGGCACGCCGGGCAGCACCGCGCGGCCGAACCGGCGCGCGGTGGTCCGCGCCGACGGCCAGCTGCCGGTACGCGTCAGGTCGTGCACGGCCGCGCTGGCCGTGCCGACGGCCGCGGCGGCGGTGAGCACCGGCGCCGCCGCCAGGGTCAGCAGGATGCCGAGCAGCGCGAGGTCGGCGGCGTCGCGGGCGACGTCGCGCCAGTCCCGCCGCCCGACGGCGTCGACCGGTTCAGCCCTTGATGCCACTGGTGTTGATCCCCTCGACGAGCATCCGCTGGAAGGCGACGAAGAACAGGAAGACCGGCAGCAGCGACAGCACCGACATGGCGAACATCGGCCCGACCGCGCTCTGGCTGGTCGAGTCGATGAACAGGGTCAGCGCTACCGGCACGGTGTAGTCCTGGAGCTGGGACAGGAAGACCAGCTGGCGGAAGAAGTCGTTCCAGGTCCAGATGAACGAGAAGATCGCGGTCGTGACCAGCGCGGGACGGCTCAGCGGCAGGATGATGTGCCGGAAGATGCCGTACGGGCCGGCGCCGTCGATCCGGGCCGCCTCGTCCAGCTCGCGCGGGACGCCGCGCATGAACTGCACCATGAGGAAGACGAAGAACGCCTCGGTGGCCAGGAACTGCGGGATGAGCAGCGGCAGGTACGGCCAGTCGCCGCCGACCAGCCCGAGCGTCCGGAACAGGATGTACTGCGGCACGATCAGCACGTGCTGGGGCAGCAGCAGCGTACCGATCATGACGGCGAACCACATGCCACGCAGTCGGAACCGCAGCCGGGCGAAGGCGTACGCGGCGAGCAGGCAGGACAGCCCGTTGCCGACGACGGTGAGCAGGCTGACCATCGCGCTGTTGAGGAAGAACCGGCCGAAGCTGACGTCGAAGTTGGACCACCCGGCGGTGTAGTTGCCCGGGGTGAAGCGCTCGGGCAGCAGCCCGATGTTGTTGACGATCTCCTCCTGGGACTTCACCGATGTGCCGACCATCCAGATCAGCGGGTAGAGCACCGCGGCGACGATCACCACCAGGATCAGCAGCCGCAGCAGGGACCGGCCGCCGGGCCGCCGGCGGACTGTCGGCGGCGCGGTAGGCGTCGGTACGTCGGCCGCCGGATTCACCGCCACCATCACCGGTCCTCCCCGTCGGAGTAGTGCACCCAGAACCGTCCGGTGCTGAAGAAGATCGCGGTGATGACCGCGATGGCGAGCAGGAACACCCAGGCCATCGCCGAGGCGTAGCCCATGTTGAGGTCGGTGAAGCCGGTGATGTAGAGGTTCAGCGTGTACATGAGGGTGGAGTCGACCGGGCCGCCGGTGCCGTTGCTGAGCACGAACGCGGCGGTGAAGCCCTGAAAGCCGTTGATCGTCTCCAGCACCAGGTTGAAGAAGATGACCGGGGAGAGCATCGGCAGCGTGACGTTGCGGAACTGGCGGAACCTGCCGGCGCCGTCGACCGAGGCGGCCTCGTACAGCTCGGTGGGCACCTGCTTGAGCCCGGCCAGGAAGATCACCATCGGTGCGCCGAACTGCCAGATGGCGAGCACCATCAGCGTCTGAAGGGCCCAGTCGGGGTCGTTGACCCACGGTCTGCCGGTGATGCCGACGAGGCTCAGCAGCGAGTTGAACGCGCCGTCGCGGTTGAACATGTTGACCCAGACGATGGCCAGCGCGACGCTGCCGCCGAGCAGCGACGGCAGGTAGAACAGCCCGCGGAACAGGCCGACGCCGCGCCAGGCACGGTTGAGCAGCAACGCCACGCCGAGCGCCGCGGCCAGCTTCAGCGGCACCGCGACCAGCGCGAACGTCAGGGTGACCCGCACCGCGTGCCAGTACGACGGGTCGGCGGTGAACATCCGCTCGTAGTTGGCGAACCCCACCCACTCCACCTCGGAGAACGGGGTGAGGATGTCGTAGTTGGTGAAGCTCAGGTAGAGCGACAGCAGCATGGGAACCGCCGTGACACCCATCAGGCCGATGAGCCACGGCGACAGGAAGACGTACCCCGCCAGACCTTCGCTGTGCCGGATGCTGCCGGGCCCACGCCGCGAGGCGTGGGCCCGGTCGGATCCGGGGCCGCGTCGGGTCGGGTCGGGCGCCGTGGTCAACGCCACGAACAGCTCCTCTCCTCGCCTCGTGCGGCGGTCAGGCGATGGCGGACTTGCACGCCTCGACGAACTGGGCGGCGGCCTGCGCGGAGGTGGCCCGGCCGTACTGCACGTTCTCGGCAGCCTTGACCAGCTCGGACTTGACCTTGCTGTGTCCCTTGATCGGCACCTGCGGGGACTGGCCGAACTTCTGCGCCAGCTCGGTCTCGACAGCGATGGACTGCTTCATCGCCGGGTCGGTGGTGTCGTCGCTGACCACCCGGCGCAGGTCCAGGTTGGACGGCAGGCCGCGGTCGGTGCCGAGCAGCTTGACCGCCTCCTGGTCGTTGTTCAAGAAGTCGATCACGTCGACCGCGACGTCCTTGTTCTTGCTGCCCTTGAACACCGACCAGTACATGGAGGCCCGGGCCCACTGCGCGCTGGGGTCACCGGGATAGGCGACGACCCCCAGCTCGTCCTTGGTGTTCTTCTTCAGGTCGGGCATCTGGTTGGCCCAGACCCAACTGGTGCCGGCCTTGCCGGTGACCACCAGCTGCTTGGTGACGTCGCTGGAGTTGCCCTCGTGGATGACGTCGGCGCTCGGGGTGGCCTTGCGGTCCCGGGCGCCCTTCCACAGGTCGAACCACGCGGTCACGTCCTCGGCCGCGAAGCCCAGCTCGTTGCCCTTGTAGAGGTCCTTGCCCTGCTGGCGCAGCCAGATCCAGTACGCCTTGTAGTCGGCGCTGGGGTCCTGCGTGCCGGGCACACCGGTCTTCTCCGACACCTGGGCGGCCCAGGCGATGTGCTGCTCCCAGGTCATCCCGGTGGTGGGCTCGGGCAGGTTGTGCTTGGTCAGCAGGGTCTTGTTGTAGACCAGGCCCTGGGTGTTCTCCCCGGCGGCCACCCCGGCCAGTTTGCCGTCGACCACGCCGTACTCCAGCAGGCTCTTGGGGAACTTGGTGACGTCGAGCTTGCCGGAGTCCTGGTAGCTCTTCAGGTCGAGTGTGGTGCTGCGGGCCGCGTACTCGGCGAGGTAGTTGTCGTCGATCTGGAACAGGTCCGGCGGATTGCCGCCGGCGGTGAGCGTGGCGAGCTTGTCGAAGTAGCCCTGGTTGGCCTGCCAGGTCTTCTCGAAGGTCACGTTCGGGTGCTTCTTGGTGTAGAGGGCCAGGGCGTCCTCGGTCAGCTTGGCGCGGGCGTCGCCGCCCCACCAGAAGATCGAGAGCTTGACCGGGGCGTTCGGATCGGCGGCGCCGTCATCGTCGCCGCAGGCCGCGGCGCCGAACATCAGCGGCGCGGCGACGGTCGCGGCGAGCAGGCCGCGCAGGAGTCGCCGCCGGGGCACCGGGGTACCGTGATGGCGCCCGACGGACGTGTCGGTGGTGGGGGGCGTTGCGGGGTGCATGTGCGCTCACTCCTCGGCATTAGGAGGCGACGGCGTCACCGGTGGCCGCGGTCGGGACGCCCGGGCCCGCAGGGCAATGCGGGTCCGGGCCAGGCGGCGCGGCCAGGGGACGTGCCGGTCGGGCGTGCGGGCCCGGGCCGGTCGAGTCGCGGATGACCAGGTCGGTCTGGAGCATTACCTGTGCGGTGGTACGACGGACGCCGAGCGCCGTGCCGGCACCGGGCCCCCGCGCGCCGCGCGGTGACTCGATGTCCTGTTGCAGCAGCATGTCGACGGCCGTCCGGCCAGCGGCCCCGGTGGGTGTGGCCACCGTCGTCAATTTGGGGCGGGTGAGCCGACTCAGGGCGATGTCGTCGACCCCGACGACACTCACCTCCTGCGGCACCCGGACCCCGAGCGCGTCCAGCCCCTCGATGAGGCCGATCGCCATCAGGTCGTTGTAGGCGAGCACTGCCGTCACGCCGCTGCGCCGCACCTGGTCGGCGACGGCGAGGCCGCCGGTCTCGGTGGGCGCGTTGGGGCCGAGCACGGTCAGCTCCACGCCGCCGCTGCGGGCGGCGGTGGTTGCGGAGCGGCGCATCTCCCGGTTGGTCCACGAGCTGCGGGGGCCGCCGAGCAACGCGATGCCGCGGTGACCGAGACCGATCAGGTGCTCGATCGCCGCCCGGGCGCCCTGCCCGACGTCCATCAGGACGCACGGCAGGCCGGTGACCTGGCGGTTCACCACCACCAGCGGCACCTCCCGGCTGAGCTGCTCGATCAGGCTGTTGCTCATCCGCGGACTGCACAGCAGCACCCCGTCGACCTGCTTGGCGAGCGCGTGGACCAGCTCCTCCTCGGCGGTCGGGTCCTCGTTGGTGTCGGCCACGAAGACGTGGTAGTCGCGATGGCGGGCCTGGCTCTCCGCCGCCTTGATCAGCGGCGGGAAGAACGGGTTCGCGATGTCCGCGATGATCAGGCCGATGTTGTGCGTCCGCCCGGTGATCAGGGCCCGGGCGGCGCGGTTCGGCCGGTAGCCCAGGTCCTCGGCGCAGGCCAGCACCCGGACCCGGGTCTCGGGGTTGACCAGGTGCGGGGCCGAGAAGGTGCGGGACACGGTGGAGATGTGCACCCCGGAGGCGCGGGCGACGTCCCGGATGGTGACTGGCACGGCGGGCCCTTCGTCCGATGTGGCGACGGTCACGTGGGTGCCGCCAATTAATGCAAACGGTTGCGCCAGTGTCAACGGTCAATGGTTGCGGTTCTGTTGCGTCGACGCTCCCCGTGGTGACATACAACGCCGCATACACGGACATTTATCGCCGATTGCGGCGTCGCCGTTGACGCCATCGCATTGATCGTGGTTACTTCACTGCAAACCTTTGCAGGGATCACCTGGGGGCGATCGCATGTCACCGAGATCCGACGGCCGCGTCCGCCACGCCGTCGTGGGCACCGGCGCACGGGCCGAGATGTTCGTCCGTGCCCTGGTGCTCGACCACGCCGACACCACCGAGCTGGTCGCCTTCGCCGACGTCAACCAGGCCCGGATGGACGCGCACAACCGCTGGCTCGCCGAGCTGGGTCACCGTCCGGTGCCGACGTACCCGGCCGGTGAGTTCCGGGCCATGCTGGACAAGGAGCGGGTCGACGTCGTGCTGGTGACCAGTGTGGACGTCACCCACGACGAGTACGTGGTGGCCGCGCTGCGCGCCGGCCGGGACGTCGTCACCGAGAAGCCGATGACCGTCGACGCCGCGCGCTGCCGGCGCATCCTGGACGCGGTTTCCGAGACCGGCGGCCGGGTGACTGTCGCCTTCAACTACCGCTACAACCCGCTGCACGAGCAGGTCCGGCGCCTACTCGCCGACGGCGCCGTCGGTGAGATCGGCTCGGTGCACTTCGAGTGGCTGCTCGACGTGCGGCACGGCGCCGACTACTTCCGCCGCTGGCACCGCGACAAGGCCACCTCCGGCGGGCTGATGGTGCACAAGGCCAGCCACCACTTCGACCTGGTCAACTGGTGGCTGGGGGCCACCCCGGTCGAGGTGTACGCCGCCGGCCGCCTGTTCTTCTACGGCGAGGCCGGTCGCCGGCACGGCTACGCCCGCGACTACGAGCGGGCGTACGGCTCCCCCGCCGCCGTCGACGACCCGTTCGCGTTGCGCCTCGACGCCCACCCTTGGCTGCGGGAGCTGTACCTCGACGCCGAGGCCGAGGACGGCTACCAGCGCGACCGCAACGTGTTCGCCCCGGGCGTGAGCATCGAGGACGACATGGCCGTGCTCGCCCGCTACTCCACCGGCGCCACGATGACCTACCACCTCACGGCGTACGCCCCCTGGGAGGGTTACCGGGTGATGGTCAACGGCAGCCGGGGGCGCCTCGAACTGGAGGTGACCGAGAACGACTTCGTCGACCGGGGCACGGCGGGCGCGGTCAAGGGCGCGGCGCTGCACGGCGTCGAGGCGCCGGCCGAAGGGGGCGGCGCGACGCTCACCCTGCGCCAGTTCTGGGAACCACCCCGGCAGATCCCCGTCGAGGGTCGTACCCGCCACGGGCACGGCGGCGCGGACGCCCGGATGACCGCGGTGCTCCTGGGCGGCCAGCCCGATCCGCTGGGCCGCGCCGCGACGGCCGACGACGGCGCGCTGGCCCTGCTCACCGGCCTGGCCGCCAACCGGTCCTTCGAGACCGGGCAACCGGTGCGGGTCGCCGATCTGCTCACCCCCCGCTGACCATCGACGAGGAGCCCAGCCCCGTGCCGACGTCCGACCACACCGACCTGCTCCTGCCCTCCGAGCCCGGGCAGCGCGCGATCGCCCGGGAGCTGTACGCCCTCGCGGCGCAGCAGCCGATCATCTCGCCGCACGGGCACGTCGACCCGGCCCTGCTCGCGCAGGACCAGCCGTTTCCCGACCCGGCGCGGCTGCTCATCGTGCCCGACCACTACCTGACGAGGATGCTGCTCAGCCAGGGTGTCCCCCCGTCGGACCTGGGCGTGCCGACCCGCGACGGCAGCCCGACCGAGACCGACGGCCGGACGATCTGGCGGCGCTTCGCCGCGCACTGGCACCTGTTCCGGGGCACCCCGTCGCGGCTCTGGCTGGAGCAGACCTTCCGCACCGTGTTCGGGGTGCACACCCCGCTCGGCACGGCCACCGCCGACACCGTCTACGACGAGATCGCGGCCCGCCTCGCCGAGCCGGACTTCCGGCCCCGGGCGCTGTTCGAGCGGTTCGGAATCGAGGTGCTCGCGACCACCGAGTCGCCGCTGGACGACCTCGCGCAGCACGCCAAGCTCGCCGCCGACGGGTGGGGCGGGCCGGGCGGCCGGGTGGTCACCACGTTCCGCCCGGACGACGTGGTGGACATGGAGTACGAGGGCTGGTCGTCCAACGTGGCGCGTCTCGGCGCGTTGACCGGCGAGGACACCGGCACGTACACCGGTTATCTGGCCGCGCTGCGGGCCCGGCGAGCCGCGTTCATCGCGGCCGGGGCGACCTCGTCGGACCACGGCCACCCCACCGCCCGCACCCTGGACCTGACCCCGGCCGAGGCCGCCCGCCTCTACGACCGGGGCCTGCGCGGCGAGGCCGACGCGGCCGACGCGGAGGCGTTCCGGGCGCACATGCTGATGGAGTTCGCCCGGATGTCGCTCGACGACGGCCTGGTCATGCAGCTGCACCCCGGCGCGGTGCGCAACCACAACCGCTGGCTGTACGAGCGGCACGGCCGCGACGTCGGCGGGGACGTGCCGCAGGCCACCGAGTACGTGCACGCGCTCGCGCCGCTGCTGGAGCGCCACGGCAACGATCCTCGGCTGCGGGTGGTGCTCTACACGCTCGACGAGGACACCTTCACCCGCGAGCTGGCGCCCCTCGCGGGCGGCTACGCCGCGCTGCTGCTCGGCGCACCCTGGTGGTTCCTGGACTCCCCCGAGGTGCTGCGCCGGTTCCGCGAGACGGTCACCGAGAGCGCCGGCTTCTACAACACCACCGGGTTCGTCGACGACACCCGGGCGTTCTGCTCCATCCCGGTACGCCACGACGTGGCCCGCCGGGTCGACGCCGGTTTCCTGGCCCGGCTGGTCGCCGAGCACCGGCTGCCGCTGGACGAGGCCGCCGAGACGATCGTCGACCTGGCGTACCGGCTGCCCAAGCGGGTCTTCAACTTCGAAGGGGTTGGCCATTGAGTGTCACCATCACGTCCGTCGAGGTGCACGACGTGCGGTTCCCGACCGCCGCTCGGGGCGACGGGTCCGACGCGATCAACCGGGGTGACTACTCGGCGACGTACGTCGAGCTGGGCACCGACGCCGGGCCGGTCGGCGCGGGGTTCACCTTCACCAACGGCCGGGGCAACGAGATCACCTGCGCGGCGGTGCGGGCGCTGGCCCACCACGTGAAGGGGCGGACGGTCGAGGAGATCGCGGCCGAGCCCGTGGCGTTCTGGCGTTCGCTCAGCGCCGACGTGCAGTTGCGCTGGCTGGGGCCGGAGAAGGGCGTCATCCACATGGCGACCGGCGCGCTCGTCAACGCCGTGTGGGACCTGCGGGCCAGGATCGCCGGCAAGCCGATGTGGCGGTTCCTCGCCGAACTGCCGACCGACGAGCTGGTCGCCAGCGTCGACTTCAAGCACATCACCGACGCGCTCACCCCCGACGACGCCGCCGCCATCCTCGACAAGGGACGCGACGGCCTCGCCGACCGGTTGGCCACCCTCGAACGCGACGGCTTTCCCTCGTACACCACCTCGGTGGGTTGGCTCGGCTACCCCGACGACAAGGTGCGGTCGTTGACGCGGCAGGCGTACGACGACGGGTGGCGGGCGATGAAGATGAAGGTGGGCGGCCCGCTGGCCGACGACATACGCCGGGCCCGGATCATCCGCTCCGAGATCGGCCCGGACGCACTGCTGATGATGGACGCCAACCAGGTGTGGGACGTCGACGAGGCGATCACGGCGATGACCGCCCTCGCGGAGGTGGACCCGTACTGGATCGAGGAGCCGACCCACGCCGACGACATCCTCGGGCACGCCCGGATCGCGCGCGCCGTCGACGAGCTGACCGGCGGCCGGTGCCGGGTCGCCACCGGCGAGGTCGCCGCCAACCGGGTGATCTTCAAGCAGCTGCTCCAGGCCGAGGCGATCGGCGTGATGCAGATCGACGCGTGCCGGGTCGGCGGCGTCAACGAGGTGCTGGCCGAGCTGCTGCTGGCGGCGAAGTTCGGGGTGCCGGTCTGCCCGCACGCCGGCGGTGTCGGTCTCTGCGAGTACGTCCAGCACCTGGCGATCTTCGACTACCTGCGGGTGGGCACCGCCCTGGACGGTCGGATGATCGAGTACGTCGACCACCTGCACGAGCACTTCGTCGACCCGGTCCGCACCCGCGGCGGCCGCTATCTGCTGCCCGACCGGCCCGGCTACAGCGCCACCATGAAACAGTCGTCGATCGCCGAGTTCCGCTTCCCGGACGGTCCGGCATGGCGGTGACCGTCGGCGCGTCCCGCCTCGGCCTGGGGGTGCTGCGCCACCTGCCCGTCGAGTCCCGTCCCCTCATCCGGCCGGGCACCGTGCCGACGGGCGTCGTACACCTGGGCCTGGGCGCGTTCCACCGGGCGCACCAGGCCGTCTACACCGAGGCGGCGGTCGGCGCGGCCGGCGGCGACTGGGGCATCGTGGCCGTCGCCCCGCGCAGCACCGCAGTGGTCGAGGCGCTCGCCGCCCAGGACAACCTGTTCAGCGTCAGCGCCCTGTCCGCCGCCGGCACCGCCACCCGGGTGGTGGGCGCGCTCAGCGGCGTACGACATGCTCCCAGCGACCCGGACGCCGTGGTGGCGTTGCTGGCCGACCCGGCGGTGCGCGTCGTGACGCTCACCGTCACCGAGAAGGCGTACCAGCTCGATCCGGTGACCGGCCGGCTGTCCCCGGACGCCGCGCTCGCTGCGGACCTCGCCGGTCAGCAGGCCCCGACGACCGTGCCGGGGCTGCTGCTGCGCGGGCTGGCCGCCCGCGCCGCCGCCGACGCCGGGCCGCTGGCGCTGGTGAGCTGCGACAACCTGCCGGCCAACGGCCGGCGGCTGCGCGGCCTGGTCGACCAGGCGGTCGAACGGGCCGAGGGGGTGCCCGCCGGGCTCGTCGACTGGGTGGTCGCCAACGTGACCTGCCCCGGCACCATGGTGGACCGCATCGTGCCGGCCAGCACCCCGGAGACCATCGACGCGGCCCGCCGGGCGCTCGGCGTGACCGACCTGGCCGCGGTGGCCGCCGAACCGTACGCGCAGTGGGTGATCGAGGACGACTTCCCCGGCGGGCGGCCGGGCTGGGAGCACGCCGGGGCGGTGCTCACCGGCGACGCCGGACCGTGGGAACGGTTGAAGCTGCGCACCCTCAACGGCGTGCACTCGGCAGTGGCGTACCTCGGCGCGCTGGCCGGCCGGGAGACCATCGCCGACGCCCTGGAGATCCCACACCTGACCGACGTGCTGCGCCGGCTGATCGCCGAGGACGTCGCGGCCAGCTTCACGCCACCGGACGGGGTGCGCGTGATCGACTACGGCGAGCAGGTCCTCGCCCGGTTCGCCAACCCGGCGATCCGGCACCGCACCCTCCAGGTCGCGGTGGACGGCTCGCAGAAGCTGCCGCAGCGCATCCTGCACACCATCGCCGACCTGCGCGCGGCCGGACGGTCCGCGCGCTGGGGCGCGCTGGTCGTGGCGTCCTGGTTGCGCTTCGCCCTGGGGTACGCCGACGACGGCGGACCGCTGCCGTTGCAGGACCCCCTCGCGGGACCGATCCGGGCCGCCCTGGACGCCGGCGCGCAGAGCCCGGCCGGCGCGGTGGACGCCGTCTTCGCGCTACGCGAGGTCATCCCGGGCGAGGTGGCCGAGGACGACGAGGTACGTGCCGACGTGACCGCCTGGCTGACCGCGCTCGGACGACACGGCGTCGAGGCGACCCTGGCCGGCGCCCGGTGAGCGGGTCGGCATTCGCTGGTGGCTCGTGAACGGGTCGGTGCCGCCGCCGACGGTGGCGGTGATCGGGGCCAACGGGCACGGCCACTGGCACCGGCGGGTGATCGCGCCGCTGCACGCCGGTGGCCGGCTGCGGCTGGTCGCCCTGGTCGACGTCCAACCGGTGCGCGACGAACGCGAGGCGCCGGTGCCGCCCGGGGTCGGGGTGTTCACCGACCACCGGGCGATGCTCGCCGCCACCCGACCGGAGGTGGTGGTGATCTGCACCCCGCCGCACACGCACCTGCCGATCGCCCGGGACGCCCTGGAGGCCGGCGCGGACCTGCTGCTGGAGAAGCCGCCGGTGCTGTCGCTGGCCGAGCACGACGAGCTGACCGGCGCGCTGGCGGCGACCGGCCGGGTGGCCCAGGTCGGTTTCCAGGCGCTCGGTTCGGCGGCGCTGACCGCGCTGACCGACGCGCTGGCCGCCGGCCGCCTCGGCGCGGTCACCGGCATCGCGACAGTCGCCGCGTGGCAACGGCCGGACGCCTACTACGCCCGATCCCCGTGGGCCGGTCGCCGCAGCGTGGACGGCCGGCCGGTGCTGGACGGCGCGCTGGCCAACCCGCTCGCGCACGCGGTGATGCAGTGCCTGGCCGTCGCCGAGGCGCTCGGCGGGGCGCCACCGTGGCCGGTCGCCATCGAGGTGGAGCGCTACCGGGTGCGGCCGATCGAGGTGGAGGACACGGCGGTGCTGCGGGTGCGGTTCCGCGCCGGCCCACCGGTGCTGGCGGCGGTCACCCTGGCAGCCGAGGAGTTCGTGGCCGGCGAGGTGGTGGTGACCGGCACGTCGGGACGGGCCGTGCTGGAGTACCCCACGGACCGGTTGCGCCTGCCCGGTGACGTGGTGACCCGCCGCGTCCCCGGTCGACAGGGCCTGCTGGAGAACCTGCTCGCCCACCGCGTCGACCCGGCCGGAGTGCCGCTGATCGCCCCGCTGGCCCGTACCGCGCCGTTCACCGCCCTGCTCGACGCGTTGCGGGCCGCGCCCGACCCTCGACTGCTCGACGGGGAGCTGGTCGACGTGGTGGGCGACGGTGACGAGCGGGTGGTGCGGATCCGTGGCGTGGTCGAGGTACTGCGTCGGGCGGCCGAGCAGGGCGCGCTGCCCAGCGAGCAGGGCGTGCCGTGGGCCGTACCGGCGTACCGCGCGCACCTGGCGTAGTGGTGGCGCCCTGCGGTGGCGAGGGTGCTGCTGTTGTCCTTTGCTCTGCTTCAACCGAGGCAACACTTTTGCCCCGCAGGTGTTGCCTGGGTTGAAGCAGAGCAAAGGAGGCGACGGGTCAGTGTCCGCCCCTCCTGCGGCATTCGGGGCAGAGCACCGACGTCAGGAGAGACGGCCCTCGGAGCGACTGTCCGTGCGCTAACGTGTGTCCACATGGGAGCAGTTGACCTGGCCCTGGCCGTCGCGGCCGGCGTGGCCAACCTGGTCGTCGCCGCCGTGCTGCTCGCCAGGAGCCGCGGTGGCACCGTGGCACCCCGGATTTTCGGCCGCCCGCAGCCGCTCCCCCGCCTGCGGGCCGCGATGCACGCCTGCCTGGGGCTGGGGCTGGGGGTCGGCTGGCTCGTCAAGGACATCTTCCCGCCCCACTCCACGGGCGACGCGGTGCTGTTCATCGTCGTCCGGGTCCTGCTGGTGGCTGCTCTCGTCACCGCAGTGCTGGTCGCCGCCGGGGCACGTGCGACTCGCGCGGAATGAGACCGCCCACTGGCGGCCGGCACCACTGCAACATTCCTGCAAACAATTTATATTGACCGATACAAAACCGCGAACCTACCGTTCCTGGTGAATGCCGAACCACCACCAGCGAATGGAAAAATCAATGCGTGCACCCCTCATCGGGGCGACGGTGATCGCCGTCCTGGTCGGTGCCACACCGGCCGCCGCCGCTCCCCGCCCCGACACGTCCGCCGCCGATCGGCTGTCCTGGTCGGCCCGTCACCTCGGTCGGCAGGCCCTGCCCGAGCGCGACGGATGGGCGGCTGAGGGCATCGGCACCACCGGCGGTTCGGCCGCGACGCCCGAGCGGACAAGGGTGGTCCACGATCGGGCGGAACTGGTCGACGCCCTCGGCGGTGACAACGCCGGCAACGCCACCGACGCCACCCCCAAACTGATCTACGTGGACGGCGCCGTCGACGGCTTCACCGGGCCCGACGGCACGCCGCTGAGCTGCGCCGACCTGGCCGACCCGGCGTACCAACTGGACGCCTATCTGGCCGCGTACGACCCGGCGGTGTGGGGTCGGGTGGCGCCGGCCGGGCCGCTGGAGGAGGCCCGGGTGCGCTCGGTGGCCAACCAGACCCGCCAGACCCAGATCAACGTCGGGCCGAACACCACGATCGTGGGGCTGCGCGGCGCTCGACTGACCGGGCTCACCCTCATGATCGACCGGGCGTCCAACGTCATCGTGCGCAACCTGACCTTCGTCGACGCCCGGGACTGCTTCCCCGCGTGGTCGCCCACCGACGGCGACACCGGCAACTGGAACAGCCAGTACGACCAGATCTCGGTACGCCGCAGCGAGCACGTCTGGGTCGACCACACCACGTTCACCGACGGCGACAACCCGGACAGCGCCCAGCCGAGCTACTTCGGCCGGCCGTACCAGGTGCACGACGGCTCGCTGGACGTCACGCACACCGCCAGCTTCGTCACCGCCTCGTGGAACCGCTTCACGGGACGGGACAAGCTGATGCTGATCGGCTCGTCCAACACCGTCGGCCCGGACGTGGGTCGGCTGAAGGTCACTCTGCACCACAACCTCTTCGACGGGGATCTGCAACGGCTGCCCCGGGTGCGGTTCGGTCAGGTCGACGTCTACAACAACCTGTACCGGCTGGGCGGCGACGGCTTCCAGTACGCGCTGGGCGTCGGCGTGCAGTCGGCGATCTACGCGCAGAACAACTTCTTCTCCCTCGACGCCGGCGTCGACCCGGCCGACCTGCTCTACGACTGGGGCGGCACCGCGCTCACCGAGCGGGGCTCCTGGGTGCGCCAGGGCGCCGGCCCGGCCCGGCCGGTCGACCTGCTGGCGGCGTACAACGCGGCGCACGAGCCCGACCTCGGCGCCGACGCCGGCTGGACACCGACCCTGCGCCGCGACCCGGTCCTGCCGGCGGCGCTGCTCCCGCTGCTGGTGGGTCCGCTCGCGGGCGCCGACCGGCTGCCGCTGTGACGACTCGCCGTGGTCGGGTCGACGACGCACGGGCCCATCGATGTGGGGAAGATCGGCTATAAGTGACGCATGGACTTCCCGCCGCACCTGGGCAGTATGCCGATGCACGCGATCACCGAGATCCACGGCGAACCGGGCCTGCTGGAGCGCTTCCGGCTGGAGGTCGAACGCTTCGACGACGGCGAACGCGCCCGCCTGTCCGCCGCGCTCGACCTCGCCGCCGAGCTGCACCGCGACGACCGGCGGGTCCGCGAGCCGTACCTCAACCACCTGCTGCGGGTCGCCATCCGGCTCATGCACCACTACCAGGTCCGCGACGTGGACGTGATCGTCGCGGGCCTGCTGCACGACGCGGTGGAGGACCACCCGGCCGAGCTGGCCGAGGGCGGTGGCGACCCGAGGGCCGCGGCGCTGGCCACGCTCGCCGCGCGGTTCGGGTCGCGGGTGGCCACCCTGGTCGCCGCGGTCACCAATCCGGTGTACGACCCGCAGCGTGACCGCAACGACCAGTACCGGGAGCACCTGGCGGTCAGCCTGGACCGGGAGCCCTGGGCGCGGGTGATCAAGGTGTCGGACTTCACCGACAACGGCGTCGGGGTGATCCACACCGTCGGGCCGAAGGTCGTCTCGTCGGCCCGCAAGTACCGGCCGTTGGTGCCGCTCTTCCGGGACCTGATCGGTCGTGCGGACACCCCGCTCTCGCCGGCGGTGAAGGCCCACATCTTCGGCCAGCTGGACCTTGCCGAGGAGCGGTTCAGCGCCATCCTGGACCGGCCGGCCCACACGCACTGAGCCGCTGGGCGGGCCGTCAGACGCCGGCGCCTGGGGCGGGCGCGAACCCGTCCCGGCGCAGGCCCTCGCGCACCAGGTGCTCCAGCCAGGAGGTCGGGGCGACGCCCAGCTCCCGGCCCAGGTCGGCACGGAACAGCTCCAGCCGGCGCACCGCCTCGTTGATGTTGCGTTCGGCCAGGTGCACGGCGATCAGCACGCGGGTGGCGCTCTCGCGCAACGGCTCCAACTGCACGGCGGTCAACGCCACCTGCACCGCCTCGCTGAAGCGCCCCTGCGCGGTGAGCCGTTCGGCGAGCGCCTCCAGCGCGTACAGCTGCATCTGACGCAGCCGCTCCCGCTCGGTCAGCACCCAGTCGTCGTACCAGCCGGGCAGCAGCTCGCCCGTCGCCAGCGCCGGCACACCCGCGCCGACACCCGCCGGCGCCCCGCCGGCCAGCAGCGCCGCGGACGCCGCGCCCAGCGTGGCGACGTCGCTCGTCACACCGGCGGCCAGGGCCAGCCGGTCGTCCTCCTCGACGAGGGGCTCGGGAGTGATCCGGTGCAGCCGCCAGAGCATGGTGCGCAGGTTGGCGCGGGCCCGCTCCTCGTGCGAGCCGGGCCAGAGCGTGCCGGCAGCCTCCCAGCGGGCGCACCGCTGGCGTACGCCGAGATAGGCCAGCAGCCGGCGTGCGCCCTGCGGCACCACGACGGACCGGCCCTCGCGTTCCAGCCCGAACCCGCCGAGCAGACGCAGCGTGTACCGGGTCGGTCGCGCCACACCGGCCTCCTGCGCCCCGGAGCGGAGGCCCTGCGTCGCCTCGTGAACTGCCATCCCTGCGCCCTTCGCACCCGATCACCGGTGTGGGAGTTCCACGTTCGGGTGTGGACGTTCGGCACGCCAGCGCAGTGTCGTCACACCGACCCGGCGAACGGCGGGGATCAGCCGTTCGCCGGAGCGATGGCCGGCCGTTCAGCGCAGCTTGCTCAGCGTCCGGGCGTAGCCGGTCCACTCGGCGGCGTCGCCGACGTCGGCGCGTACGCCGGCTTCCTTCATGATGCCGAGCACCCGCTCGGCGGGCGCCTCGGCCAGCTTGCCGAGCGTGCTGATCCCGGCGCGGGTCAGTGCCGCGCGGGCCTTGGTGGGCACCCCGGCGAGCATGGCGATGTCGGCGTCGGCGACGTTCTCCAGTTCCGCGTCGATGCCGAGCGCGGCGGAGACCGCCGACTGGGCGCCCGCCGTGGTCCGGACGATGGCGGCCTCCCGTTCGCTGACCTCGAGGACCATCGCGTCCAGGCTCGGGTAGCTGCTGTCCGCCGGCAGCACCTTGAGCACGTCGCGGATCGTCCGGCCGTCGGCCACCTCGTCCTCGCCGAAGGTACGGATGAACTCCACCACCTTCACCTCGCGCGGGAAGCGCTGCCGGACGTCGGCGTTCTCGACGGCGTACCGGTCGAGGTAGGCGGCGCCCCGGACCTTCGGGCCGGCGACCACGTCCACGCCGAGGGTCTCGACAGCCGGCAGCACGATCGTGCCGGCCTTGGTCTGCCAGATGCTGACCTTCTTGTCCATGAACATCGTGGTGCCCATGTACCTGCCGAAGTCGAGCGTGCCGATGTAGTTGGGGATCTGCTCGATCTGGTACGGGCCGGGGCTGACCTTCGTCTCGTGCACCGTGGAGTGCAGGCGGTTGATCTCGGCGCGGATCTCGTCGAGCAGCCGGCGCAGGCTCACCCGCATGGCCGCCATGCAGGAGAACGCCTTGGCCAGGTCGGTGCCGAGGTGGTCCAGGTCGTGCTCGATGCGGTGGAACCGCTCGTTGAAGCCCTGCTCGCCGGGCGTCTGCCCGGCCTGCACGACGTCCTCGCCGTCGACCCAGTCGGTGTGCGCGAAGGTGCGGGCGAACGGTGGTGGCGCGCAGCCCGGCTCCACCGCCGCGAACGGCTCGGCGTAGCTGAACACCCGCTTCGCGGTGCCCACGTTCTCGTAGATCCAGGAGGAGACCAGCACGCTGGCGTCCGAGGCCGGGATGCCGTGCTTGGTGAACGCCTCGTACAGCTCGGTGACGGTCACCCCGTCGTAGTTGATCTCGCTCGCCATTGTGGTGTCCCTCTCAGAGCTGGTCGTACACGCCGCGGTGCCGGCGCTGCTGGAAGGTGCGGAAGGTGCGGGCCACCGCGGGGCGCAGCGGCTCGGCGTCGCCGTCGGCGTCGAGGTCGACGTGGTCATGCCGGATACCGAAGGTGTTGATCTCCACGCCGAGTGGGCAGACCCGCGTCAGCGTGTTCATCAGCCGCTCGTACTGGGCCAGGGTCAACGCCACCGAATCGGGCAGCTCCACCCGGAACTCGTACGGGTCGGTCAGCCCGGTCCGCACGTAGGACAGCGCCACCACCGCGACCAGACCGGCGTGGGTGGGGCGCAGCGTGGTCCGCGCGCCGACCGCCTTGATGTCCGCGGTGCCGCCGCCGAGCCCCACGGTGTACCAGCGAAAGCCGGTGGCCCGCCGCTCGGCCAGGTTGAGCCCGGCCTGGGGCAGCCCGATCACGCTGCACACCAGCAGCACCCGGTTGCCGGTGTCGACGAGCGGCAGCGCGGCGGCCAGGTGCTGGTCGCGTAGCAGGCCGACCAGCCGGGCCAGCCGGTCGGCGGCGGCCGGCTGCCCGGCGATCAGCGCGGACGCCAGCGCCGCCGGCAGCTCGATGGTCTCCACCAGCTCGTCGGGGAGGCGGTTCAGTGCGGCCACCACGGGCGCCGGGTCGCGCACGGCGGGCAGGCCGGCGGCGGCCAGGACCGCGTCGACCGGCTGCCCGGCCGGCCGGGTCGGTACGCCCGCCCACCGGGTCCGGGCCGCCGCGTCGGTCATCGGCGTCCACGCCGGCTCCCCCGCGCCCGTCCAGGCCGTCGCGGCGGCGGTCAGGCCGGCCAGCAGCAGCGCGTTGCCACCCGGGTCACCGGGCGCGTGGAACTGCGCCTCGACGGCCACGTCGGCGCCGACCGTGGCGGTCGTCGGCGCGGTCACGGCCAGCCCACGGGTGGGCAGGTGCGACAGGTACATCCTGGTGGTGCTGATCCGGTGCGTGGTCTGCACCCCGCACACGCGCCACAGCCAGGCCACCTCGCCGTCGGCCCCGACCGTGGGCACGCCGGCGGCGCGGGCCGCGGCGATCAGGGCCTCGGCGGTCCGGTCGCCGGTGACCGCGCGGCCGGTGTCCAGCACCCGGTTGCGCAGGTCGGTGGCCTGCGCGGGGGTCGGCCAGCTCACGTCCACGCCGAGACCCAGCTCGTAGCGGCTGCCACCGGTGTCGTCCTGGGCCCGGGTCACCTGCCACACGGTCGTCGACCCGAGGGCCCGGCAGACCCGCCCGGCCCGGTCCAGCGCGGCGGCCAGCGGCGGCGCGATGGCGTGCCCGCTGTCGAAGGCGTACGACTGCCGCAGGCTGGCGCGCAGCGCGGTGACCTCGGCCAGCCGGCCGGACGGCAGCGCCCGGGCGGCGTGCGTGGTGTTGTTCGGCGGGGTGTTGGCGGGCAGCACGAGGCGGTCGCGGCGCAGTTGGGCGAGGAAGTTCGTGCGGTGCTGCGGGTCACCGGCGGCGACCAGCCGGATCGCCACCGCGAACCGGTCGTCGTCCTCGCGCAGCGTGAACCGGGCGCCGCCGGGCAGGTCGGCGAAGAGCCCCGCGTTCGGGTCGGTGTCCGCGCCGGGGCCGTTGAGCAGCCGGCGGATCGCGCCCGGAGTGGGCAGCAGGAACCGCCGGTAGAGCCCCAACCGGTGGGCGTACGCGGCGTCCGGCTCGCGGGCCGGTGGGGCCAGCCGGCGGGCGTACACGTCGCCGCTGGTCGGCTCGTGCACCAGCTCGTCGACGAACCGGGCCACCCCGACGTCCGCGCCGATCCGGTCCAGCGCGTCGCGGCGGGCGTGCGCGAGGGTCCGGTACGCGTGCACCTCCCGCGCCGCGCGGCGCAGCCGGTGCTTCTCGTACGACACCAGGTAGAGCAGCCGGCCCAGGTTGCCCTCGACGACGGCCAGCTCGACCACTGCGGTGAGCGCCGCACCGGTGAGCGCCGTGGCGGCCGCCCCGTCGACGGCCCGCTCGGCCGTCACGGCGACGGTGAACGGCGCGACAAGCGGCTCGTCGGCGGTGTCCGGCGCGTACGCCGGCACCGACGCTCCCGCGGCGGACCAGGGCGCGAAGACCACCGGCGGCAGCACCCGCTCGTGCGCGCCGCCCGGGTCGACGGTGACCGTCACCCGGACCGACTCCTCGACCAGATCGCCGCGCAGCACGACGGTGAGCAGAGGGTGTCGGCTGGTCCAGTCCACCGCGGCGGCCCCGGTGGTCGCGATCGGCACGACGACCCGGCGGACGGTTCCCGGATAGGGGCCCTCCAACTGGTCGACGAGGTTGCGTTCGACGGACGGGTCGGCGCCGTCCACAGGCACCCGGATGTCGGTCATCGCGCCCCCGCTCAGACGATCCGGAACGGCCGGGGATCGTCCCGGTCGACGTAGACGGGCACCTGGTTGGCGGCGAGCACCGCGTTGTCGCCGACCGGCAGCCGCTGCACGCCGTCGCCGGTGGGCGCGCTGCCGGTCACCACCACCGCCGAGTCGGCCGGGAAGCGCACGAGGCGCAGTCCGCGTACGTCGGCGACGCCCGGCTCGTTCATCAGCGTCCAGATCACCTCGGCGGCCCGGACCGGCTCGCCGAAGGGCAGCTCGTCGACGTAGCGGCGCAGCCGCGCGTGCAGCCGGGCGCGCAGCTCGGTGGCGGCGGTGGACGCGTTCACCGTCTCCTTCGAGCCGGTGGGCAGCGGCAGGCCACGGATCACCAGGTCCGCCTCGACGCCGATGCCGACCTCGTCGGCCCGGTCCACCGAGGCGAAGATGCCCACCGGGCGCAGGTCCTCGATGACCGACTCGACGGCGGCGTGCAGCCCGTCCGGCCCGTCCCAGATCGCGGCGGCGGTGGGCGCGACGAGCACCGTGACGTAGTACGGGTTGCCCAGATCGCGTTCGGTGCTGAAGACCCGCTCGATGAAGTTGAAGTTGCCGAAGATCGACTGGTTGAGGTCCAGCCCGCCCCGGCCGTCGAAGACCTGCACCTGGCGTACGCCGGGCACGGTGGCCACGGCCAGGCCGATCGCCTCGGCCGTCCAGATCGAGCGGGGCGCGGCCAGCAGCAGTTGCCGGTAGCGGGCGTCGGAGACCTGCTGTTCACCCCCGGTCAGCGCGACGGTGTGGGTGATCTCGACCAGCTCCTTGCCGGCGGCCTGCTCGGCGTCGTCGAGATCGGCCAGCAGGGTGTCGGCCCGGTTCCAGCGGTCGATCTTCTGGTTGGCCTGCGTCGGGTCGAGGTTGTGCGCCGGGCCGGGATAGAAGGCGGCGACGGCCGGTTCGCGCTCGGCGACGGCGGCGGAGAGCACCACTGTCTCGTCGAGGGCCACGTGGTGCCCGCCGGCTGTGGACAGCCGGGCGCCCCGGGGCAGCGTGAGCGGGGTGTGGCCGGTGGGCAGCGCCGCCTTCAGCTTCAGCTTCACCGTGCCCCGCGCCGGCAGGTACGGCCGGGCGATGCCGAGTTCCTCGCCGAGTCGGGTCAGCGCGTCGGCGGTCGCCGACACGACGAAGGAGTTGTCGTAGACCGCGCCGAGCGCCGCCCACAGCCGGGCGTCCTCCAGGGCGGCCAGTTCGAGGACCTTGCGCAGCACCGCGCCGCTGGTCAGGTCGACGTCCTCACCGAAGAGCAGTCGGGCGGTGGCCAGCTTCTCGGCGAGCAGCCGGGCGAAGGACTTGGGCACGAAGCCGGTCTCGACGATGCCGAAGCCGGTCGAGCCGGTGGCCCGCAGCGCGGCGGCGTCGACGGCGAGGACGTCGGCCAGCTCGGCCGGGAGGGTCGGGTCAGACACTGGGCAGCTCCCCGAGGCGCACCGAGAGCCGGTCGTCGGTGATGGTTTCGAACTGGACCTGCACCTGCAGGGTGCGCGAGGCGCGCAGCGCGGCGGCCGACGCGTCGTCGGCGCGGCCCGCGCCGAGTCGACCGTCGTCGAGGTTCACGTCGACGATCTTGCGGACGCGGGGGTCGCGGTCGAGCAGCGTGATGATGCCGATGCGGACCTGCTCGCGGATGAGGTTCGGCTCGATCTGCTCGGCGAGGGCGTTGAGCCCGTCGAAGCCGAAGGTGGCGTCGAAGACGTTCGAGCCGCGCAGCGTGGTCAGCGCCACCGCGAGGCTCTGCGCCACGTTGCCGGTTCCTTCGACGAGGGCCAGCGCCCGGCCGTTCGGGCCGTCGTCGAAGACGATGTCGCGGGCCAGGTCGACGCCGGGCATTGTGGGTTCGAAGGCGAGGCCCCAGCCGAGGTAGCGGCGTTGGGCGGCCTGCCGTTCGCGTTCGGTGCGGTCCATCTCAGACCGCCTTCAGCTTGCTCTGCCCGGCGCTGGCCGACAGGCCGGGGCTGGAGCCGTCGGTGGCGCCGCTGAGGGTGTCCAGTGCCACCCCGGCCCCGCCGGCCTTGAGCTTGCCGGCGGAGCCGGTAGCCGTGGTCACCGTGGCGCACTGCTTGGTGGAGTTGCTGGTGGTGATGGTGCACCCGGCCACCGATTTTCCGCTGATCCCGTCCGGCCGGGTCACCGCGACGTGATCGACAGTGAGCTTGCTCTGCCCGGTCGGGGAGACCTTCCCCTGGTTGGGGCAGTGCACGTCGCTGGACGTGGTGAGCACGAATGCCATCTCGCTCTCCTCAGTGGACGTTCATCGCGTTGTCGACCTGGACGTCGACGTCGTCGGCGGCGATGCTCACCGTGCCGCCGCTGATGTTCACCGCGCCGTCGCCGGCGTCCAGGTCGATCCGGGTGGCGGTGATGGTGATCGAGCCGTCCTGCTTCATGACGATCGACGAGCCGCCGGCGGCGTGCTCGATGGTGATGCTGTCGGCCTCGTCGGCGCGGGCCGGGCGCTGCCCGCGTCCCTGCAACTGGGCGCGGCCCACCCGCACGGTCAGCTCGCCCAGCTCGATGACCCGGTTGCCGTCGCCGTCGGTGAGGTCGTGCGTGACCTTGCCGTCGTGGTCGGCGGGCACCACCGTGTCGCCGATCGACGAGCGGCTGTTCGTGGCCACCCCGACCGGAAGCGACAGCCACCAGTCCCCCGGCTGCGACACCGGGGCGTGCCCGGTGGGCCAGAGCGCGCCCACCTCGACCGGGTCGTCGGGGGCGCCGTTGCGGTAGGCCAGCGCCACCCGGGTCCCCGGGTAGCGGGGCAGGATGAGCCCGCAGCCACCCCACGCGAACGGGGTCAGGTAGGTCACCCCGGGCAGCGGCGCGGGCTGCTCCCGGCGTACCGGCAGGCGGCGGGCGGCGTTGGGCCGGCCGTCCGGGCGGACCAGGCCCTCCCACACCGTCTCGGTCTGCGCGGGCGGCTCGACCGCGCCGCTGGCGTTGGTGGCGGCGGCGCGCACCTCGCCGATCTCCAGGCCGCGCGTCTCGCCCCGGGCGGCCCGGGCCGCGCGGCGCACCGCCTCGGCGGCGGCCACCCCTGGCGACGACGCCGGGCCGGCCGGCTCGGCGGTGGCCACACCTGACGAGTCGCTCCAGGTGTCCCACGCGCTCGCGCCCGAGGTGACCTCGACGCCCTGCACGACAGTGACGAACCCGGCGGTACGCGAGAGGGTGTGCCGGGCCGCGCTGAGGTAGAGCACCTTCGCCCCCGCGCCCAGCTCCCCCGTCGACGGGGCGAACGGCGCGGCGAACGAGCCCAGCAGCGCCGCGCCGACGCTGCCCAGCGTGGTGGCCTCGTCGGTCGCCGGCGGATCGAAGCGCACCAGGTCGCCGGGCTTCAGGTCGGGGCGGCCCTTGAGGGTCAGCGTCCACGCCCTGCGCCGCGGCGCGGCCGTGCCGCCGGCCTCGGTGGCCGCGTACGGGTCGGTGTCCTGGGTGCCGTTCTCGGTGCACTCCAGCAGGCCGGTGGCGAGGGTCAGCGGCTTCGGCTCCCCCTGCGGGTACGGGATCGGCCGCTTCCCGACGTGCACGGTGCCGTCGCGGATCAGCAGCATCCCCCGCCCGTACGCGTTGAGCGACTGCTGCAACGCGCCGCCGATGCGTTCCAGCGCGGCGCGGTAGAGCAGCCCCGCCCCGAAGGCGACCCGCTCGTCGCCGGCCGCCTCGGTGGCGCCGGTGGTCATCGTGCCGTCGGGGTTGGCGCCCCACCCGGTCACGTCGACCCGGGTCCGCTCGCCGATGGCCTGGATCGCGGCGGTGAAGGTAGCCGCCTCGAACCGTTCGGCGACGCGCTGCCCGAGCCGGGCGTACGCCTGCTCGACGAGGGTCAGCTCGGTGTCGTACGTCCGCTCCCCGGTGAGCCGGCGCACCTTGGTGACCCGCAGCACGGCGACCAGTGCCTGGGTCAGTTCGGCCGGGGTCGGGCCGGCGTTGACGCCGATCAGGTTGGTGAAGAACGCGCCGACGGAGGTGTTGGCGTCGCGCCAGTACAGGTGCAGTTTCGCCACCAGCGGCGGCTGCCCCTCGGCGGTGCGCAGCGCGGCGAAGTGCTCGTCGATCAGCCCCTGCACGGTGATCGTGTACGCGCCGGGGCCCAGCCCGTCGGGCAGCGCGGCGTCGATGGCCGCGTAGTAGTCGGCACTGGACAGGGTGAGCGCGACGTCGGGGCTGAGCCCGGTCGACGTCTCCCGGTGGAACGTGATGGTCCAGCCGGCGTCGTTGCCGACCGCGCCCTGGCGCACCTGGCCGGTCTGGAACGGCGTGAGCGTCACCGCAGCACCCTCCGCATCTTCTTGTCGAGCAGGTAGCGGTAGCGCAGCCTGCCGGGGCCCAGCTCGGACTCGACGCGCTGCGCGGGTGGGCGGCGACGCCAGACGAACTCGTTGATGGGCGGCGGCCCGAAGGTGTCGACCGCCCGGTCGGCGGGCCGCCAGGCCACCGTCAGCGTGGAGCCGTAGTCGCCGGAGCCGCGTACCGTGCCGGCGTGCAGCAGCCAGGCGAGCACGACCACCTCGACGGCGACCGGGGCGGGCCCGGCGGAGTCGACGGGTGTGCCGGCGTCGGGGCAGACCCGGCGCAGGCCCGCGGCGAGCGGCACCGAGCCGAGGATCCGGGTGCCCTGGCGGACGACCAGGCGCAGCGGCACCCGGCCGACCAGTGCCGGCGCCCGGGGCGTGGCGGGCGGCGCGGGTCGGGGCGTCAGGTCGTCGGCGGAGGTGCTCACCACCGCGAGGGGGTCGGTGGTCAGCCACTGCCGGGCCAGCCCGGTGGGCAGGATCAGCACCCCGTGCACACCGGCGCCCAGCTCGACGCGGTGCGGCAGGCCGGCGGTGAGGCTCTGCCGGACCTCGGTGAATCCGTCGGGCACCTCGATGGGCGTCTCCGGCAGCAGGTAGCGGTCGATCGGAAACTGTGGCATCAGTTGCCCAACCCGTCGGCGAGCGCGCCGACTCCGATGCTGGCCACGTCGAGCAGCTTGCCGAGCAGGCTGGGACGGGGCACGTGGACGAGGGTGATGGTGGTGTCCAGGACGTCGCGGCGGGCGGCCGAGGCGTTGAAGGTCAGCGACTGCACCTGCATGTCGGTGCGGATGGTCATCGACGTGACGAGGATGAGTCCGCCGAACTTGCCCCCGGAGTACGCCGCGAGGGCGGTGCCGCGCTTACTGGCCTCGGCCATCGTCTCCAGGGCGAACTTCCAGGCGTAGCGTTCCGCGCCGACCAGCACGCCGGTCAGGGTGATGGTGTCGTCGTGGGTGGCCACGATGGCCTTGTGCGCCGTCGAGCCGATCGGCGGCAGGTGGTAGGTCTGGGCGAGGGAGATGGCGGTGACCGCCCAGAGTGGGATCGGCAGCACCCCGTCGCTGATGATCGCCGACGGGACCGTGCCGTAGCGCATGAAGCTGCTGGTGATGGCCATGCTCAACGCCCTCCGGTGGGTGGCAGCGGCACCGGCGTACCGGTGGGCTCGACGGCCAGGCCCAGGTCGCGCAGCGCCTGGGTGATCTCGCGGACCTCGCCCGCGGCGCTGGTGACCCGCAGCCGCAGCCGTCGTTCCTCCAACGCCGCGCTGATGCGGGCGGGTCGGGTGGACGCGGAGCCGCGCCGGTTGATCCGGTCGATCTCGGCGGCGGCGTCCTCCATCCGGGAGATCGCGTCGAGGATGCGCGGGTCGGGGGTGAAGCCCGGGTCGTCGCGTTGCAGCCGCGCGATGGCGTCACGGAAGTCGGCGGCGTCGCGGCGCAGGTTGACCGCCAGGTTGTCGGTGAGCGCGCTGACCCCGGCGACGCTGCTCGCCCGGTGCGACTTGTCGTCGAGGAGCCACACCCAGCCGTCGTGGCCGATGCCGACCAGGTCGGTGCCGGCGACCTTGACGTTGGCGTCCGGTCCCTTGAGGAACAGCTCGACGCTGCTCAGGGAGAACGCGGCGCTGTACTCACCCAGGACGCCCCGGCCGTAGGTGACCATGTCGTGGCGCAGGTAGGCGCGGAAACCGGGGCCGTCGTCGGCGCGTCCGCCCCGCTCGCGAAAGCGCCGCCACAGGGTGGCCAGGGCCTCCGGGTTGTGCACGGCGAGTTGCTGGGTGAGCCAGACGTCACCGCCGGCCACCACAGCCCGCAGGTCCGGATCGCCGATGCGGGCCAGCGCGTCGGCGAGGCGGGCGTCGCTCATCTGCAGGCCGCGCGAGCGGGCCCGGCCGAGGTCGTCGACGGCGGTGCGCAGCCGGGCCAGCTCGTCGGGGGTGAGCCGGCCGCCGAGGCGCGTCTCCAGGGCGGCGACTGCGGCCCGCTTGCCACCCTCGCTCTCGGCGGCGACCGCGCGCCACAGCGCGGCCGGTTCCAGCTCGGCGGCGCGGCGCAGCGCCGCCTGCCGGTCCGCCGGCATGGCCCGGAACGCGTCGCCGACGATCGCGGCCGGTTCGACGTGCCGACCGGCCGCGCCGCCGCCGTCGAACTCGCGCAGCAGCGAGTCGGCGTACGCGCCGGCGTCGTCGGCCAACCGCAGCGGCGCGTCGCCGACGATGCCTTCGCGAGGTCGGCTCAGCTCGCGCATCTCGGTGCTGAGCTGGTCGAAGTACTCCCCGAGGGTGGCCACCCGCACCCCGTCGGGCAGGGTGCCGCCCTCCAGCACGTGGTCGAGGATCGCGGCGATGTTGTCCCGCAGGACGGCGATGCGTTCCAGCCGGTTCAGCGCATTGCCCAGGTGCAGGTCACCCACGTCGTCGACGATGCGGCGGATGAGGTGCTCCAGCAGCCGCCGGGACCGCACCTCGCCGGCCTCGCTGTGTTCGGCGATCGTCCGCATGAACCGGCGCAGCCGGGGGTTCGCGTCGGCGGCGGCGTGCACGGCGGCGGCGTCGAGGAACCGGCCGGCGCGGAACCGGCGGGGCCCGGTCACTGCCGCACCACAGGCACGCGCGGGCCGGCCCCGGCAGCGTGTTGCGAGTCGAGCACCATGAGGATGAACCGGGCGCCCTCCGGGCCGCCGACCGCGCCGCTGAGCATCGCCTCGCGCTCCACGTACGCGAGGATCGGCTCCATCAGTTTCTGCACGACCCGTTCCAGCACCTCGTTGAGCAGGATCTCGGTGAGGAACCCCTGGAGCAGATCGCGGGAGGCGGCTTCGACGATCTGCCGGGTGACCCGGCGTACCACGTACCCCCGGGCGGCGCGCAGCCCAGCGCGGACGCCGAAGCGCAGCGCGACCCGGCCGCCGCGCACGGCCGCGCCGCCGATGGTGCCGGCCTCCGGGATCAGCGACAGGGCCAGCCCGAGGTACGCGGCGAACAGCTCGACCTCGACCTCGGTGCGGGTGAGCACCAGCTCCGGGTCGAGCATGGAGGAGTAGAGGCGGGACCGCTGGTGGGCGTGCGCCACGTCGACGGCGGCGACTGCCACCCCGACCACGAAGCCCAGCGGCGGGCAGAGCAGCGACAGCGCGATGATCCCCACCATGATGGCGAACGCGCTCAGCGCCTCCCGGCCCAGCTCGGTGCTGAACAGGCTGTCGACGCCCGTGGCGTAGTAGAGGTTGCCGCCGAAGAACTCGCCGAGCTGCTGGTGCGTGACCAGGTGGATGCCCTGCAACGCGAACCGTCCGCCGGCGATGGTGGCCGACGGGATGTGCTCGCTGATCCGGCTGGACCGGAAGGCGAAGTGCGCGTCGGTGCGGGCGCGGCCCAGCATCTCGGTGTTGTTGCGCCGCATGTCCTGCAGCACCCGCCACAACTCGTCGCGGATCGCCGACCGGTTCCCGGCGAAGCGTTCCAGCACGTCGGGCAGGTCGGTGATCTGCTTGACCAGCGGGTCGACGCCCTCGGCCTCGCCGCGCTGGATGACCAGCGCCTGTTCGATCTCGGCGAGGGTCCACAGCACCGCGTGCGAGTCGCGGATGCGGGTGACGCCGTCGCGTTCGACGATCTCACCGGCCGCGCCGGGGCTGGTCAGGGCGGCCTCGGTGGCCAGGAACGCGGTGGAGATGGCGCGGGCCGCGCCGTACCAGGCGGTGGACGGGTTGGCCATGCTCACCGTGGCGAGGACGCCGCCGCCGGCGTCGGTGTGCTGGGCCGTCCACCGGGCCGCCTCGTGCCGGCGCAGCCGCTCGCGCAGCCCCTGCAGTTCGGCGTAGTCGGTGAGCTGGGAGACCATCAACCGCTCGAAGATCGGCGCGTACCTGTCGAAGTTGGTGATCCGCGCGTTGATGCCGCTCTGCGAGCTGAGCAGCAGTTGCACGAGCATGGCCTGGCTGCCGACGACGAACAGCTGCCCCACCGCTGCCTTGACGGCCGGGCTGAGCGCCTGGACGAAGTGCAGGTTCCAGGAGGCGGACGTGTCGATCCAGCCGCCCTGGACGCGGGCGAAGTGCTCGGGCTGGCTGTAACGGCGCATGACCAGTTGGGCGAGGTGGTCCAGGCGGGGCACCACGCCGGCCAGGTGGCGCAGGAACTGCACGGCCGGCGAGGCGACCGGCCGGAAGTCCAGCGGACCGAGGCGGCCGGAGCCCTCGGGGACGGGTCGGGTGAACGCCTCGCGTTCGGCCGCGCCGACGAGCAGGCTGATCGCCGCGGCCCGGCCGCGCAGCACGGCGGCGGCCTGGAGGCAGAAGTTCGCCGGGTAGCGGCACGGCTCACCCATCTGCAGCCGGAACGCGATGTCGTCCATCAGCCGACGCAGCTCGTCGCCGTCCGGCCCGAGGGCGGCCAGCTCCGGCTCCCCGTTGAACGACGCACACGCGGGCATCGTCGAGTGCCCGGCGCCGACGACGGGGAACCGGCTGCCCTCGGCGCCGGCCGGCGCGCTCGGGCTGCTCGGGTCGAAGACGAACCCGCCCCGCCGGCCACTGCCGCTGCCGTCCCCGGTGCCGCCGGCGCCACCCGACCCCGTGCCCGTCCCGGTGCCCGTGCCCGTCCCGGTGCCCGTGCCCGTCCCGGTGCCCGTGCCCGTCCCGGTGCCCGTGCCCGTCCCGGTGCCGGTGCCGGTGCCGGTGCCGGGTGGCGCGTTCGGGTCCGGCGGGGCCGCCGGGTGCTGCTCGACGGTGATCGGCAGCAGGTTTGCCGTACCGGTCCAGTGCAGGGTGGCGTCGGTCTCCTCGGTGCCGACCAGCAGCAGGGACACCCCGCCGATGCTGACCACCACCAGGCACGTCGGCGTCGCCCCGCCCACCGAGGCGAGGATCGCGTCGACCCGCCGGGTCACCTCCGCGTCGACGGCCCGCTCGATCTGCGCCTGGTACTCCTCGGCGCTGGTGGTCTCGCCGCGCGGCGAGGCGGTTCGCAGCCGCTGCCGGATGTCCGCGCTCAGCTCCTCGTCCACCATGGCGACCAGGGCGCTCCGGTCGGCGACCGGCCGTCGCTGCACCGTTCCGGGCTGCGGGCTGGGCACCCGCTCCTCCACCTCGAAGTGCGGCTGCGGCGTCGCCCGGAACACCGTCTCGCCGAACCGCTCGAAGGTCAGGACCGACAGTGGCGTGGTGGTCACCATGATCGCCCAGACCGGGCGGCCGTCGGGGCCGACCACCCGCGCGATGATCCCCTGTGGTGCGCCCGACGGCAGGCCGCCGTGCTGGCGTACCGCCTCGCGGGCCAGCTCGGCGAAGTGATCGGCCAGGTAGGTGGCTGGTCGCAGCAGCCACTGGTAGGTCACCGGAGGCGGCTCGTCGCCGTCCACCGGCACCTCGGCCGCGTCACCACCGTCGTCGTAGGACGGCACCCGGTAGACCGCGAGGAGGTGCCGCATCCGCTGCGGGTCGAACAGCTCGGTAGCCGGTCGGCTCAGCGGCGCGGCCACCCCGGCGGGCAGCCCCGGGTCCAACCGCGCCGCGCCGACCACCTCGTCGATGCGCCGGCGCAGCCGGGCCTCGAAGGCCCGCCGATCGTCCGGCGACACCCGCTCGGCTGCCGCGCCGGTCCACCGGAAGTCCGGCGCCGCGGCGCGTACCTCCAGATAGCCGCCGCGCGGCGCGACCACCTCCTGCCGGGAGCGTTCCAGGGCGCGGGCCAGGGCCGCGGCGAGCGCGTCGCTCACGACCGCCGGCCGCTCGGTCACCGACCGGGCGTCCAGCCGGATCCGCACCGGCACGTGCACCGAGATGGCCACCGTCAGAACCGCCCGTCCAGGTGCTCGGCGAGGCGGGCCAGCGCGAGGTCGGCGAGCGCGTCGGCGTCGAGGGCGCCGCCGGCCGCGACCACCTCGATCTCCACCGGGAAGTGGTACGCGATGACCGCACGGTCGTCCTCGGCCACCTGCTCGGCCTCCGCCTCGCTGCCGGCCGCCGGCAGCACCAGCTCACCCGCGTGCACCAGGGCCAGCCCGGTACGGGTGACCCGCGCGGCGCGGCCAGCTCCGGTCGCCATCTGCTACCTCCGGTTCCTCGTCGGTCGGTTACGGCAGGACGGACGGGTCGCCGGTCTTCGGGTCGACCGAGGCGGCCAGGCTGAAACCGCTGAAGGTCGCCGCCGGGGCGCCGGAGATGGTGGCGGTGGTGGGTGTCGCGCTGGTGATCAGGCAGTCCCGCAGCACGAACGACGAGAACGCCCAGTCGTCGCCGGTGTGCTCCAGCAGGGCGATGTCGAACAGCTCGCCGTCGAGCGCCAGCTTGGTGAGCCGGCCGGCCACGTCCCCGATCGCCTTGACGGTCATCGTGAAGTTCATCGACACCGGCGCGTGGATGACGCCCATGTGGGTCACCTCGCACGAGTGCAGCGCCTCGACGTTGAGCGAGAAGGACGGGCTGAACGAGTCGATCGGGCTGATCAACACCGTCTCGGTGCCCTTGGTGTACTGCACCGCGAGGCGGGTCTTCCACTCCATGGTCTGGTTCCTCCGGTCAGAACTTGGCCACGAGCGTGACCAGCAGGCGGCTCACGGCCGGGCCGTACGTGACGGTGACGACCAGGTCGACGGTGCGGTCGGCCCGGGCGGCGGTGACGATCGAGGTGTCGGTGGCGGTACGGGCCACCTCGGGGATGGTGAGGATGTCGAGCACCGGGATCTCGACGCGGTAGTCGTCGATGACCGCCTGCCGCTTGAGCGGGCCGAGGATGCCGTCCACCTGGGTCTTGAGCAGGGTCATGCCCGGCTTGGTGATGCGGGCGTCGCCGACCAGGCCGATGAGACCGGCGCGGAGCATGAACTCGATCGCATCGAGGGTGCGGACCAGATCGACGTGCAGCAGGCTCGCGTCGGTGGTGAACAGCCGCCCGTCGGCGAAGTGCAGGCTCTCGCCGGTGATCAGCGTCGGGTCGATGATCGGGGTGAGGTTGGCCTCGGAGAGGCCCTTGATCTCGGCCGGGCTGTACTGCTTGGCGACCGGGATGGCCACCCCACGGATCTTCTTCAGGACGATGCTGTGGTGCACCGGCAGGCCGGCCACGGCCGCCATCGCGGCGGTGGCGGCGTCGCCGTCGGCGCCCCGGGCGGCGATCATCACCATCCGGCTGGTGCTGCTCTTGAGCGGGTTCGCCGCGGTGGTGATGTCGGCGACGTAGCCGGGGCTCTTCTCGGTGGCCGGGTTGACCATGGCGAAGCCGATCCGCCGCTGGCCGGCGGCCGACATCGTCTCGACGTGCGCCTTGAGCGCCTGCAACCCGGTGGGCGCTCCGGCTCCGGCCGGGTTGCCGACTGTCGACTCGTTGGCCAGCGACACCATTGTCACGTCGTCGGCGGCCTCCAGACCGCCGAGCGCGGCGGCGTAGTCGTCGCCGGCGACCTTGACCCCGTACACCTTGGCCGGCCGCGGGTCCTGCAGGAACGCCAGTTCCAGGGAGTTGTAGAGGGCGTTGCGGACCACGTTGCCGGCCTGCCGGCGGGCGAAGTTGGTGACCGCGTCGTCCAGGGTCTCGATCCGGACCGGCGTGTTCGCCGCTGCGGAGCCGCCGTCGGCCGTGGACGGCGCCTTGCCCACCACGGCGATGACGCCCGGCGAGCGCTGGGCCAGCGGCGCCGGTGGCGGCACGATCCGGACCTCGATGAACGGGAATGCTGCTGTCGGTGCCACGGGTCCTCCCGGACGAAGTTGCTGCTGGTCTGGGTTCTCAGGTCGGCACGGCGGCCAGTCCGATGCCGCTGCGGGCGAGCCACTGGCCGGCGCGGGCGAACCGGGTGGCCCGCTTCTGCGCGGCGGTCCCGGCGTCACCGCCGGGCCAACCGTCGTCGTCGAACGTCTCGATGGGGACCACCCAGACGGCGACCACCCGGTGCCGCCGCCGGACGTCGTCGGGTGCGGGCACGTCCAGGCCCAACTCCTCGGCGCGGGCCCGGACCAGCCGCGTCTCGACGAGCAGGTCGGCGAGGGAGAAGCCCCGGTCGCGGATCAGCACGGCGGCGGCGAACGGCAGTGGACGGGGTGTGGGCGGCGCGGCCGGCGGCGCCGCGTACCGCAGCCGTACCGTGGCGCCGGCGGTCTGCCCGCGCATCCGCGCCACCAGGTCACCCGCGTTCGCGGCGCCGACGCCGGCGAGCAGCCGGTCCAGGTGCGCGTCGGTGAACGCGGCCGGCTGGTGCAGGCCGGCGCGCAGCCGGGCCACCAGTCGGGTGCGCCGCTCGGTCTCCAGCAGCGCCGGGTCGGTCGGCAACGCGCCGAGGTCGGCGATGATCTGCGGGTCGACGTCGAAGGCCGGCACCGCCACGTCGAGGTCCTCGACCCGGTCCCGGGCGAGGCTCGTACGCACCACCAGGCTGCCCCGCCAGAGCGCGTCGATGCGCAGCGCCGACCCGCCGAGTCCGTGCAGCCGGACGCGCAGCTCGGTACGGGTGGTGCCGCCGGAGCCCAGCCACTCCCCCTCGGCCAGCGTCGCGGGCGCGGCGGCGAAGCCGAGGGTCAGCTCGTCGAAGACCGCCGCGTACGGGGGCGCGACAGGCATCGCCTCGGTGTCGTACGCGGCCTCGACCAGGTGGGCCAGCGACGCGTCGTCGAAGACGGCGGCGCGGGTGCCCGGATCGGCCAACCGCACCAGCACCCCGTCGACGAAGTCCACCGCACCGGCCTCCCCGCTGCCCCGGCCAGGGCACGCCGCCCGGCTGGGCACGAGGATCGCGAAGGGGCCGTCACCCGAGCGTCACCACCACCGTCACCGCGCCCGGACGCGGCCCGGACTGTCGGGAACTGAGCACCCGCACAGTCGGGGCCGGCTGTTTGCGCCCAGGGCGTCTTCGGGCTGGCGTGGTCCCGGCGGGACGCGCGACCCGACGCTGCCCGGCCCCGGTCACGCGTGCGAGCGGGCCGGCACCGAGCGCGCCGATCCGGCCGGGGCGACGACTCGAGGGCCGGCCGACCGCGACCGGCCGGCCCTCGGGTCGGTCAGAGCCGGTAGAAGTCGGTGTAGTGGTTGGGCGAGAACCAGGTGACGCCGCTGCTGCGGTTCACCACGATGCGGTACGCGTCGCGGGCGGCGCCCTGGGTACGCGGGTACACGTCGTACTCGTAGTAGGTGGCGTTGGCGGGCAGTTGACCCTCGTTGTTGTAGAACCGGCCGCCGGCGAAGTTGGACAGCCCGCCACTCCAGGAGTACCAGCCGCGGCTGGTCGGGAAGCCCTTGGCGGACCAGCCGGAGCGGGCGGTGCGCGCGTCCGCGCAGCGGCTGACGGTGCAGGAGCTGTAGACCGCCGCCGACGCGGAGTCGGTCAACCGTGGGGCCACCACGGACGGGCCGACCAGCGCGGCGGCGATCATGGTGAGGAGCAGGGCGAGGGTGGTGGTACGCCGGCGGATCGCGCCGAGCGTGGCCAGCGGGGACACGAGGGTGGACACAGGCTGCCTCCAGACCATCCGATCCATCGATCCGCGTGATTGGCGGACCGGACTCAGTCTCGCCCGTGCGGGCCGTCAGCGACAGCCCGCGCCACCTCAACTGCTCCACAATGATCGGTGAACCCCGGACGACGGCCCCGCGGGCGCACCCCGCCCAGACCAGTGCCGACCCAACCGGGGCCATCGGCGCGGCTACGGGCATATCGGTCATTGGTTGTTAGCGTGGCAAGCGGATCGGTGACCGTGAAGGGGTGCCATGACGGACGCTCCCGAGGAGAGGCCGAGGCCCGCGGACCTGTGGCGTCGGCGGGGCGTACGTGGGCTGACCATCGTCCGGGACGTGAGTGCCCGGGGTTGGCGGTGGTGGGCGCGGACGTGGGATCGGCTGGTGGCGGCGCTCCAGGACGAGGCGCCCGTCGGCGCGGGGGCCGGACCGTCCCCACCGGGTCCGCTCATCGAACAGCGCGACGCGCCCCGGCCGATCGCGGTCCCCGCGCGGGGATACGTCTACTCGTTCTACGTCCGGGCCACGTTCGCCTGGTCCTCACCGGCCAGCCTGCGCGCCGAGGTGTTGAGCTGGTACGTGCAGTACTTCCAACCGAACGCCGTCCAACGGCTGACCCGGCTCGCCGCCGACGCCGCCCGGGACCTGCCGCCGCACCGGGCAGCCGACCTGGAGGTGGCGTTGCAGCGGGCGCTCGCCGACGAGCCCGAGTGGCGCTACCAGCGCGGTGACGTCGTCATCACCTGCCGACCGGACGCCGCCGTCCGGCTCGACGAACGGATCATGCCGGCGCTGCGGCCGCACGTCGACCGGATGGTGAAACTGGAGTACCAGTTCGACGAGCAGTTGCGCCGGGCGACGTACGCCGAGGAACTGAGCCGACGGTGGACGACGCTGCTGGGCGACCACCTCGACGCGGAC
This sequence comes from Micromonospora sp. DT63, assembly GCF_049841615.1. Lineage (NCBI taxonomy): Bacteria > Bacillati > Actinomycetota > Actinomycetes > Micromonosporales > Micromonosporaceae > Micromonospora > Micromonospora sp. DT63. The sequence goes on from NZ_JBNCKQ010000001.1 coordinate 696,978, forward strand.
GCCGACCAGGAGGTGGTCGACGCCCGCCAGCACCTGCTCGCCGCCCAGCGGGAGGCCGCGCGGTGGATAGGCGAACTTCTTCATCTCCGCGCTACCAAATCTTGATCGGGTTGGCATCGACCTTCGTGCCGATTGTTCCTGATCCGCGCGTTCTGCCATGATCGCCAACGCCGGCCCGGCTGGCTAGCATCCTCCCGTCCTTCCGCTCGGGGGAGGCACGGGGGAGGAACACACGATGGAACTCGAACGGAATTGGAAGCCGTACGCCAAGGGCCCCGCACTGCTCGTGCTGGCGGTCGTCCTGGTGTTCTCGCCGGAGATCCTGGCGGCGATGGGCCGGGAGTTCACCTTCGGCAGCTGGGTCGGCTACGTGATGGCGCTGCTCGCCCTGATCGGCGGGCTGGGCGCGGTGCGGGAGAGCCGCCAGGCGTTCGCCGTCCGCATCGGTGCGCAGGGCATCACCTGGACCAGGGGCGAGGCGACAGTGGACTTCGCCTGGTCGGACGTGAGCCGGGTGGCGATCGAGAAGAGGCCCAACGCCGGCAAGCTGGAGAAGCCGAGCATCCTGACCGTCTGGGTCGGCGACCAGACCGAGCGCGCGCTGGCGCCCGACGTCGAGCTGACCGGCCTGCGCGGCTACCGCATCGCCGACCTGAAGAGCACCAGGCAGTCGCGCGACCAGGTCGCGGCGGCCCTGCGCCAGTACGGCGGCGACCGCTACCCCACACCGGCCGGCTGACGACACTCGCAGCAACTCCTGCACTCGCCAGCTCTTTCACCCGCCAGCCCTCTCGCCAGCCGGAGCGACCCGTGACGACAATGCCCGCGCCCGTACCGCCGCCTGCCCTACGCCCACCCGCCGACGGGGAATGTCAGTTCTGCGGCAGCCACCCCGCCGCCCACGTCTCCTTCCAGTCGATGACGAGCATCGTCATCCTGTACGTCGTCTCCTCCCAGCGCGGGTGGATGTGCCGCAGCTGCGGTCTCGCGATGTTCCGTCACTACACGAACAAGACCCTGCTCGCCGGCTGGTGGGGAGTCGGTGTCATCGGCATTCCGATCTTCCTCGGCGTCGACCGCTTCCGGCTGCGTCGCATCCTGCGCCTCGCCCCGCCCCAGCCCACGCCGGGTGTCGCGGCGTCACTGCCGGCGCCGCTCGACCCCGGCAAGCCGCTGATCCAGCGTCCGGGCGCCATCCTGAGCATCGTCCTGGTGACGGTGCTCGTACTGGTGATCGGCTGCGGAGCCCTCGCCTTCGCCACCACCTAGCCCCCCATGATCAAGTGACGAGAAGTAGGTCCGGAGAGCTTCTGAGACCTACTTCTCATCACCTGATCATGGAGAGATGACGGCGGGCGGCGAGGATCGCGCGGGTCTCCTCGCAGACCTGGGCGGGACTCGTCACAAGGCGACGGTGACTGAAACGGACGACGAGGATTCCGACGGTGGCCAGCAGGGCATCGCGGCGGAGGTCGATCTCGCGTTCGGCCGGATCGCCATGGGTGGTGGCACCGTCCAGTTCGACGTTGACGCGCTCCACCTCGGCGAACATGTCGAGGTAGATGGTCCGGGCTCCGACCCGCACCCGCGCCTGCCGGGTGAACGCCGGCATGTCCGGACCGGTGAAGACGTGGTCGTGACCCCAGATCTCCAGTGCGCTTCGGCAACCGGCGGCGAGCCGATCCAGCAGCCCGCGCAGCGCGGCTCGATCGGTCGACCGGGGCAGGTCGGCCAGGGCGACGACGAGCCGCTGTGGCGTGGTGAGTCGGTCATCGACCGCCCTGATGAGGGGCCCAGGCCGGTCGACCGGTGCCAGCAGCGACCAACAGTCCACAAGGGTCCTGTCGAGTCGCGTCACCAGCATCCCGCCCCGTACCACCACCTGCGGCGGCGCAATCGCGAACCCGACGCGGTGGCGTACCACGAGATGCGGTCGACTACGCAGGCCCGACCCGGTGGGCAGGTCGAGATGCACCGGCTCACCGGGTGGTTGCCGGCGCAGGCCCCACGCGTCGAGCGCGGTCAGCCGACTGAGCGCGCCACGCCCATTGACGTACGCGAGTGCCGCCCGGCGGGCCATTTCGGGCTCGACCCGGGCCAGAGGCGGCAGGTCGGACGTGCGGTCCCGGATCAGCGCGGCGTCAACGTAGACCCCGGGCAGCAGTCGCACGATCCGCCCCGCGCGCCAGGCGGTCTGGATCGTCCACGCCGGCGCCACACGCGCCACGTCCCGACGAACGAGGAGCCCGCCGCCACGCACGAGCCTGTCGCACGGCCTCGGGTCCATGGCACCGACCCTGCCCCGACCTGCCGCCGACAGGTGTTCGCCCGGAGGCCCCTGTGGACGGCGACAACACCTGTGGACGACGACCCACGTCGCATCCGATTGTGGTAGGCGGTGGTCAGGGCCGCGTTGCGGCGTGGAAAAGAGCATGAATGAAGAAAGACGTACATCGGACGGGATGAGATCGTGGCTGCGCGGCGCCTGTCACGCCGCCCCGCTCGGGCAGTCGTACGCCGGCTGAGGTGTCCTCCCGGTCGGGCCGCGGTTCACGGTTGGAGGGCGGATCACCATGGCGCACATCGATCTCGGGATCGACGAGAAGGAGTTTCCCGGCGTCACCGGCCCGATGCGGTACCGTCCGGAAACGGCGAAACCGCTCAACGAGTTGGCCGAGGTGCTGCTGCGCGCCCCGCACACGCTCCCGCCCGGCGAGCGCGAGCTGATCGCCGCGTACGTCTCGGGGCGCAACGAGTGCACCTTCTGCTGCGCGTCACACTCGGCGTTCGCGGCCGCCCAGCTCGACGAGGGCATGACCCTCGTCGACCAGGTACGCGCGGACCTCGACAGCGCGCCCATCTCGGCCAAGCTGCGGGCGCTGCTGCGCATCGCCGGCGCGGTGCAGATCAGTGGCCGCGACGTCACCACCGCGCTGGTCGCCGACGCCCGCGCCGAGGGCGCCACCGACCTGGAGATCCACGACACCGTCCTGATCGCCGCCGCGTTCTGCATGTTCAACAGGTACGTCGACGGGCTCGGCACGTTCGCACCCGAGGGCCAGGAGGCGTACGCGCAGATGGCACAGCGGATCGTCGACGTCGGCTACGGGTCGGCGGCCGCGACACCGACGGTCTGAGCACAACCACGGGTGACCGCACCCCGATCCCCCTGCGATTGTCGATGGGCACGCCTGATGAAGCCCGTCGGCCGTGCGGTAGGAGGGATCGATGGACCGTCCCCGCTTCCTGCTCGACGCCGCCCACCGGCTCCGAGCCGACATGGTCGACCGGCTGAGCACACTCGTCGCCTGCGAGTCGGCGCCGGGCTCGCTGCCGGAGCTGGAGTCCTGCGCCAACCTGCTCGCCGACTGGGGAAAGGACGTGCTCGGCCGGCCCGCCCAGCGGGTCGTGATCGACGGCCTGCCGCACCTGCTGTGGCCGGCCGTCGATCAGCGCGTGCTGCTGCTCGGCCACTTCGACACCGTCTTCCCGGTCGGCACGATCCGGTCCCGGCCGTTCACCGTCCGCGGGGACGTGGCGACGGGGCCCGGCGTGTGCGACATGAAGGCCGGCATCGTGCAGATGTTCACGGCCCTGGGCCTGATCGAGGACACCTCGTCGGTAGGCGTGCTGCTGACCTGCGACGAGGAGAGCGGGTCCGGCTCGTCGCGGCAGCTGATCGAGCGCGAGGCGCGGCGCTCGGGCGCGGTCCTCGTCTGCGAGGCGGCCACCCCGGACGGGCACCTGAAGGTGGCCCGCAAGGGTGGCTCGGTCTACCGCCTCACCGTCTCCGGTCGGGCGGCCCACGCCGGCGTCGAACCCCAGCGCGGCGTCAACGCGACGGTCGAGGTCGCCCACCAGGTGCTCACCCTGGGCACGCTCGGCGCGGCCGACAGCGGCGGCACCTCCGTCACACCTACCCTGCTCTCCGCCGGCACCACGACGAACACGGTGCCCGAGCGCGCCAGCCTGGCCGTCGACGTCCGGGCCTGGACGAGGGACGAACTGGAACGCGTCGATCACGCCATCCGCGGGCTCGTCCCGTTCCTGCCCGAGGCGACGCTGGCCGTGCAGGGTGGAATCAACCGCTACCCGATGGCCCCGGAGCTCGCGCGGCCACTGCTGGAGGTGGCCCAGTCGATCGCCCGCCGGCTGGGCATCCCGCGCCTCACCGGCGCGTACGCGGCCGGCGCGTCCGACGGCAACTTCACCGCCGCGCTGGGCGTACCGACCCTCGACGGCCTGGGCGCGGTCGGCGGCGGGGCACACGCCGCCGACGAGTACGTCTGCCTCGACCGGATGCCCGAACGGACGGCGCTGCTCGCCGGACTCGTCGACGCGCTGTCCACGATGGAGGATGGCAGGGTGCGACCCATCGACGACATCCCGTAACGTGCTTCTCGCCGGTGCGTGACCGGCAGCGAGGGGTCGGCTTCGGCATGCCTACGGGACAGCACTCGGAATCGCTCATTCCCCCGCTCGGCGTCGAGGAGGAATTCCTCGTCGTCGACGCCGACCGGGGCGAGGTCGTACCGGAGGCGGCCACCGTCGTCGACGGCGCGCGCCCGACGCTCGGTGCCCGGGTGGGCGGTGAGATCACCAAGCTCCAGCTCGAAACCCGCACCGACCCGTGCCAGAGTGTCGACGATCTCGCCGCGCAGCTCGTCGAGGGCCGGGCCGCCGTACAGACCGCGGCCCGTTCGGCGGGTCTGCGGGTGATCGCCAGCGGCTCGCCGGTGCTGGGCCGTGCCGTGCCGCCGCCGCTGACCGAGGGGCCACGGCAGGATCGGGGCACCGCCACCTTCCGTGGGCTGCACGACGAGCTGGCGATCTGCGCCGTGCACGTCCACGTGCAGCAGCCCGACCGGGACCGGGCCGTGCTGATCGGCAACCACCTGCGCGCGCACCTGCCGGTGCTCATCGCCCTTACCGCCAACTCGCCCTACTGGGCGGAGCGCGACACCGGCTACGCGAGTTGGCGCAGCGTCACGTGGGGGCGCTGGCCGGTGGCCGGCCCGCCGCCGTACCTGACGTCCGCGCGGCAGTACGACGACCACGTGGACATGCTCCTGGACGCGGGCGCGCTGGTCGACCACGGCACGATCTTCTGGGATCTGCGCCTGTCCGCACACCACCCCACGCTCGAGGTACGGGTGGCCGACGTTCCCGTGACCGCCGCCGAGTCCGCGGCGCTCGCCGCCCTGGTGCGGGCCCTGGTCGTCGTCGCCGGGGAGGCCGTCGATGAGGGCGACGAGGGGCCCCGACTGGTTCCCGACCTGCTGCGGCTCGCGTACTGGCGGGCCGCCCGCGACGGGATGGGCGGCCACGGCGTCGACGTCGGCACGGGCCGGCTGCTGCCCGCGTCCGCCCTGGCCGAGCGGCTCGTCGAGCGCGCCCGGCCGGCGTTGGACGCGGCCGGTGACCGCGAACGGGTGCAGGGCTGGCTGAAGTGGCTCGCCGCGGACGGCGACGGCGCGACCCGTCAGCGTGCCGCCCGGACGGTGCGCGGCCGTCTGAGCGACGTGGTCGACGAGCTCGTCAGCCGGACCGCCCCCGACGTGCCCACCCGTGAAGAGGGCACGCCTGCGTAACGACAGGCGGCGTCGGCTCCGAGATGCTGGACGAACCGGAAGGCCGGCACACGTCAGCACGGAGGCCACAGGTGAACGACACCGACCTGGTACCCAGGGTGCCCATCCAGCACCACCGCCGACCGGCGGCCGAGATGGTGCGCGAGGCGGAGGCGTTCGCACAGCGGATGGCGCAGCGCCGGTCGGTGCGGGACTTCGCCAGCGACCCGCTGCCCGACGGGGTCGTCGAGGCCGCGATCCGGGCGGCGTCGACCGCGCCCAGCGGCGCCAACGTGCAGCCGTGGCGGTTCGTCGTCCTGACCGACCCGGCCCGCAAACGCCGGCTGCGCGAGGCCGCCGAGGCCGAGGAACGGGCGTTCTACGACCGCCGTGCCTCGCCGGAGTGGCTGGGTGCGATCGCCGGGCTCGGCACCGACTGGCGCAAACCGTTCCTGGAGACCGCACCGGCCGTCATCGTCGTGTTCGAGGTGCATCAGGGGCCGCACAGCCCGAAGCCGTACTACGTCAAGGAGTCCGTCGGCATCGCGGTAGGCCTGCTGATCACCGCGCTGCACCACGCCGGCCTGGTCACCCTGACCCACACGCCCAGCCCGATGCGGTTCCTCAACGAGGTGTGCGAGCGACCCGCGGAGGAGCGCCCGTACGTCGTGATGCCCGTGGGTTATCCCACAGCGGACGCCCACGTCCCCGATCTGGCCCGCAAACCCCTCGACGAGATCATGATCCGCTGGTGAGGTCCCCGGTCAGGAACTCGACCAACGGCTCGACGTGCCGGTCCGGGCGCCGCCACTCGGCCAGCAGATCCTCCAGCAGGTGCTGTTCGTGGACGAGTTCCGAGCCGCGGTAACGCCGGATCACCGGATGGATGAAGGCGCTCTCCCGGGCCCGGTCGGGCGTCGGGTGCCGGTCGATGGCGAAGACGTCGCCGTAGTCGTCACGGCCCCACCGCAACGCGAGCGTGTACCACTGCGTGGCCGCCGCGAAGCGCTCCACGGCGTAGTCCTCCGGCAGGTCCTCGTAGTGGTGGATGTCGCCGGTCTCGTCGTCGCGGACGAAGACGTCGCACAGGTACTCGAACTGGGTCCACAACGCCGACGACCAGTTGACGCGGTCGAGCATCAGCTTCGTCAGCGACACGGGATCGGCGGGCGTCGTCGCGTACGACAGCGGCACGCCCTCGTAGCGCTCCCGCAGGATCCGGGTGAAGGTGCGGAGGTTGTACCGGAAGCCGTCGATGAACGGCGACGACGCGTGCTTCGCGTCCCGCGCCTGGGCGATCGTGCCGGCGAAGTACAGGTCGTCGATGTTGCTGGACTGCCAGTCGGGGCGCAGGCCGGGCATGCGGCCGTCACGCACCAGGTCGGGTCGGGACGTCTCGTCGAACATCGTCGTGTCCATCCGGAACCCGGTGCACCGCAGCACCGTGTGGTAGTCCAGTTCGGCGGTCTCCCCCTCCGCGTGGGTGTACGTGATGGACACCCGGAACCGCCCGTCGACGGGCCGGATCTCGTCGATGGTGCAGTCCAGCACCGAGTGCAACGTCTTGAACTGGTAGCTGTCGAGGATCGCGCCGTACTGGCCACGTACGTCCCCGGGATGCTTGGTGTTCCACGCCAGTCGCAGGGGCTGCCGGCTGGCGAGGTGCACCATCGACGCGCGGCCGAGGATGGCCGACGCGGTCTCGAAAGCCGAATTGCCCTTACCGATGATCAGGACCCGCTGACCGTCGTACGCCGTGGGATCGACGTCCATGTCCTCGTACCCGATGGCATGTTCGATGCCCTTGATGGCCGGCACGAAGGGCCGGCCCCAGCCGGTCGCGACGACCAGGCAGCGCGCGCGGACCTCCCCCTGGTCGGTGCCCACGACGAAGCCGTCGCCGCTGCGCGTGATCCGCTCGACGGTCGTGCCGAAACGGATGTTGAGCGCGTGGACCCGCTGGAACTCGGCGAGGTAACGCACCAGGTCGTCGGCGGCCGGCAGGTACTCCTCGCTGAAGCGCGGAAACAGCAGGTCCGGGGAGTCGTTGAGCAGCGAGTTCCAGTCCCAGCGCAGGCGGATCTCCGGATCGGCGCTGTCGGTGTGCACCTTGTTCAGCGAGATGAGCCGACGGTGGCGCGGGAACCGCCGGAAGAAACCGCCGGGCTCGTCGCCGCTCTCCAGCGTCAGGTAGTCGGCGCCGTGCTGCTGGAGGTAGTAGCTCAGTTGTAGGCCGGCAGGCCCCGCCCCGACGATGACGTACCGGTGTTCACTGCTGAGCATCCTGCGGCCCTTCGACGGAGGGATGAATCCATCGACCATGGGATGCGAAGCGATCTGTGTCAATGCCGTTCGTCACCACGCGAGTGCGTGGACAGACCGTCGCGCCGGAAACCCAACGCCCTTCGGGAGGCGCGATCCGCCTTGTAGGCGGCACCGAGCGCCAGGTTGATCGCGACCCGTTCCGCGGTGTCGTCGAAACCCTCGATGTCGAACGCCCGGAACAGCTGGATGCCGTCTCCGGGCCCGTTCCGGACCTCGATCCGCCGGTCCACGTCGACATAGCTGGACGCGGTGACGGAGTCCTTCTCGAAGACGTCGTTCGGGCCGGCCACCACCGGCTTGTCCACGACAGCGGTCAGCTCGTGCGGAGCCGTGAGGAGCTGCTCCAGCCGAGCCGAAGCACGCCGTGCCCCCGCAGAATCATCCGCCTCGAACACCCACACCCAGGTCTCGCGCGGGTGCGCGTTCCAGCAAATGAGCTCGGGCCCGGAGAACTTGCCGGCAACGTCGCACGTCACGAGCGCGTCGGGAAAACGCTGCCGCAACTTGGCCACACGTGTAGCGAGGCCGCCCGCGTAGGCGGCGTGTTCCGAGATGTCCCACGCCACCTACGGCTCGCGCATCCACGTCTTCGGGTCGGTCACGAAGACGCCCTTGCCCTGCTGCCGCCGGATCACGCGCAGCGCCTCCAACCGGGCGTAGGCCATCTGCACAGTCCCGTGGCTGACGTCGTATCGCGAACGCAGTTCAGCGATCGAGGGCAGCTTGTCCCCCGGCTTGACCTTCTTCGACCTGACGTCGGCGATCACATCATCGGCGATGCGCCAGTAATCCGGCACTTCTCGCATGGCACTCCTCGCGTGGCAACCCGATTTGATCACACCGCGACGCACCTAACAAGCAGCGTTGACTTACCTAGCATGTCTAGACATGTTCGATCAGAGCCGGTCCTCGCGTGGCAACGAGTTCGGCTTCCACACTGCTCAGTGCCGTGCCGTCGGGATCCGTCCCTCGACTGGACGCCGAAACTGCTCCACGGTCCCGCCGCGTACGCCGAGGCCGTCGCGGGCGGCCTGGTAGAAGTCGTCGCGGGCTTCGTCGGCCTGCCCGACCATGGCTGCCAGGTTGTCCGGTGGGGTCGGCAGACTCCGCGCCGCCTGCTCCAGGTTCCGCACGGCACGCCGCCAGGTGGAGGCCGCACGTACGGTCGTCGCGTCACCGAGCAGCAGGACCGCCTCCCAGGTCAGGGTATGACGCACGTCCGCCTCGGCCAGCCGGGCCAGCCCGTCCTCGCGGTCCAACGTGGGCGTACGGGAGCCGGGGCGGTGACCGCTCAGCATCCCCAGGGAGACCAGGTGGATCTCCTTCACTGCGCGGGTGAAATCGGCGTACGCGTCCAACCGCCGCTCGTCCCAGCGGACGTTCTGGCTGCGTCGCCATCGGGCACGCTCCGTCACCGTGGTGGCGACCATCGTGCCAATGGTGCCGACCAGTACGCCGAGCAGGGCGGGCAGCTGCGTCAGAACGCTCTCCATATGCTGAGCCTGTCATCCCGCCACCGTGGTGTTGTATTCGCCGTTCTCAGGCGGCGAGTGTGGCGTAGCGGCCGTTGCGGTTGAGCAGACTGTCGTGGTCGCCGGTCTCGACGATCCGGCCGTGGTCGAGCACGGCGATCTGGTCGGCGTCGCGGATCGTGGACAGGCGGTGGGCGATGGTGATCGTCGTACGCCCCTGCGCGAGCACGTCGAACGCTCGCTGCACGGCGCGTTCGGTCTCGGTGTCCAGCGCGCTGGTGGCCTCGTCGAGCACCAGGATGCGCGGGTCGCGCAGCAGCGTGCGGGCGATGGCGAGTCGTTGCTTCTCGCCGCCGGAGAACCGGTGCCCGCGGGAGCCGACCATCGTGTCGTACCCGTCGGGCAGGCCGGCGATGAGGTCGTGGATCTGGGCGGCACGGGCGGCGGCCTCGATCTCGGCGTCGGTGGCGTCCGGCCGGGCGTAGCGCAGGTTCTCCCGGACTGTGGTGTGCAGCAGGTACGTCTCCTGGCTGACGACGCCGACGATCGCGGCCAGGTCGGTCAGGCGCAGGTCGCGCAGATCGATGCCGTCGATGGTGATGCGGCCTGCGGTGGGGTCGTGCAGGCGGCTGACCAGTCCGGCGAGGGTGCTCTTGCCGGAGCCGGTCTCGCCGACGAGGGCGAGGCTGGTGCCGGCCGGCACGTCGAGGGTGATGCCGGCGAGGGCTGCGGTGTCGCTGCCGGGGTAGCCGAAGGTGACGTCGTCCAGGCGCAGGTGGCCGCGGACCTGGGCGGGGTCGAGGTGGACCGGCTCGGTGGGGTCGGCCACGTCGACAGGCAGGTCGAGGTATTCGAAGATCCGGGCGAACAGCGCCAGCGAGGCGGTCAGCGACACCCCCACGTTGAGCAGGCCCATCAGGGGGCGGAACAGGCCGCCCTGCAGGGCGGTGAAGGCGACCAGGGTGCCGATGCTCAGCGTGCCGGCGGTGCCGGGCAGGCCGGCGGCGAGGTAGATGACTGCCGGTACGGCGGCGAAGATGATGCTCATCGAGGCCATCCGCCAGCGGCCGGCCAGCTCGCTGCGCAGCTCCAGGTCGACGAGGCGGGCCGATGAGGCGGTGAACCTGTCGATCAGGGCGGGGCCGGTGCCGAGGGTCTTGGCGAGCTGTACGCCGCTGATCGACAGCCCCTCCTCGACTGTGACGTTGAGGTCGGCGAGTTCACGCTGGCGCTGGTCGGTGATCTCGCGGCGCATCCGGGCGACCCGGCGGGTCAGCCAGACGGCCGGCGGGAGCACCACGAGCGAGACCAGGGAGAGCTGCCAGGAGAGCGCGACCATGGCGACGGCGGTGGCGACCACAGTGGTGAGGTTGGCGGCAACGGCGGTGGCGGTGGAGGTGACCACGGACTGCATGCCGCCGATGTCGTTGGTGATGCGGGACTGCACCTCGCCGGTGCGGGTGCGGGTGAAGAAGCCGAGTGACTGCCGCTGGAGGTGGCTGAACACGTCGGTGCGCAGCCGGTGCATGACCCGCTGCCCGACCTGGGTGGAGATCCAGGTCTGGACGACGCCGAGGGCGGCGGTCACGGCGGCCACGGCGACCATGCCGAGGACCAGCCAGACCAGCAGGGTCACGTCGCCCTGCGGAAGGGCACTGTCGATCACTTCCCGCAGCAGGAACGGGCTGGCCATCGCGACGATCGAGGAGAGCACGATGATCGCGGTGACGATGGCCAGCGCGGGCCGGTGGGGGGTGAACAGGCGGCCGATGCGGCGCAGGGACACCTGGCGGGCCTGCGTCTTCTCCTCGGCGCTGACGGTGCGGTGGCCGCGGTCGCGGCCCATGGGGGTGCGTTCCAAGGGGCACTGCCTTCCAGTCGGGATATGCTGAGGTTACCTCAACATGAGGGAACAACAGTATCGGCTGCTACCGTATTCCGGTGACCGAGGACACCACCGACAGCGGCGACGAGAGCCTGGCCGAGACGTTCTGGGCGGTGGCGTCCCGTCTGCGCCGACAGACCCGGGAGTCGTTGGCGCCGTGGGACGTCACCCCCAGCCAGTCCCGGGCGCTCGGGGTGCTCGGCCGCCACGGCGAGGTACGCCCCGGCACGCTCGCCGAGCACCTGCACATCGCGCCCCGCTCGGCCACCGAGGTCGTCGACGATCTGCAGGCCCGAGGGCTCGTCGAGCGCCGACCCGACCCGGCCGACCGCCGGGCGACCCTGGTCGCGCTCACCGACGAGGGCACCCGCGTCAGCGCCGCCATCCGGGCCGCCCGCCGTGCCGAGGCGGATCGCTTCTTCGGCCACCTCCCCGACAGCGACCGCGCCGAACTGGCCCGCATCCTGCGCACCCTGCGCGCATAACCGCCCCACGCGCGGGTAGGCAGCCGCCCCGTTCGTTCGCCGGACCCCCGCCACCACCAGCCGGGGAGACGTGACAGGAGGCGCCCATGTCTGCCCTGAACCACCACCCCGCCTGATGTGCGGGATCAGCGGGGAGGCGCGCTTCGATGGCCGGCCGCCCGACGCGGCGGCGGTCACCCGGATGACCGAGGCGATGCGCTCGCGCGGCCCGGACGACGAGGGCCTGTACGCCGACGACTGGGTGCTCCTCGGGCACCGGCGGCTGACCATCATCGACCTGTCCGATGCCGGCGGTCAGCCGATGGTGCGCGACGACCTGGGCCTGGCACTGGTCTTCAACGGCTGCATCTACAACTACCCGCAGCTGCGCGAGGAACTGCGGAACGCCGGGTACTCCTTCCGCTCCACCAGCGACACCGAGGTGATCCTGGTGGCGTACGCCCACTGGGGTGAACGTTTCGTCGACCACCTGGTCGGCATGTTCGCGATCGGGCTGGTCGACAGGCCCCGGCGGCGGCTGATCCTGGCTCGCGACCGGCTCGGCATCAAACCGCTCTACCTCGCCGAGGCACCGGGACGGCTGCGGTTCGCCTCCACCCTGCCCGCACTGCTGGCCGCCGGCGACGTCGACACGGGCATCGATCCGGTGGCGCTGCACCACTACCTGTCCTGGCACTCCATCGTGCCCGCGCCGCGCACCGTGCTGCGCGGTGTGCGCAAGCTGCCGCCCGCCACCGTGCGGGTGATCGAGGCCGACGGGCGCAGCCGGGAGCAGGTGTACTGGCAGCCCGACTACGTGCGGGAGCCGGCCGACGCGGGGATGGACGCCGCCGACTGGCGGGCCGCGATCGGCGACGCGCTGCGCGCGGCGGTACGCCGGCGGCTGGTCGCCGACGTCCCGGTCGGGGTGCTGCTCTCCGGCGGCCTGGACTCCAGCCTCATCGTGGCGCTGCTCGCCGAGGCCGGCCAGGAGCACCTGCGCACGTTCAGCATCGGCTTCGACAGCCGGGGCGACGAGTCCGGCGACGAGTTCCACTACTCCGACCTGGTGGCCCGCGCGTACGACACCGACCACCATCGGATCCGGCTCGCCGACGACGACCTGGCGCCCGCCGTACGACGGGCCGTGCTGGCCATGACCGAGCCGATGGGCAGCCACGACGTGGTCGCCTTCCACCTGCTGTCGGAGCAGGTGGCGCGGCACGTGAAGGTGGCGCAGTCCGGGCAGGGCGCCGACGAGGTGTTCGCCGGCTACGGCTACCACCAGCCGCTGACCGAGGCGCCCCGCCACGGCGCCGCCGAGACGTTCGCCGCCGCCTTCTTCGACCGTGACCACGACGAGCTGCGCGCCATCGTCGGCCCGGCGTACGCGCTGGAACACGACGCCAGCCGCGACCTGCTCACCGGCCACCTCGCCGCGCCCGGGGCGCAGACCGCGCTGGACGCCGTCCTGCGCCTGGACACCCACCTGATGCTCCCCGACGACCCGGTGAAGCGGGTGGACAGCATGTCCATGGCCTGGGGGCTGGAGGTGCGTACGCCGTTCCTGGATCAGGACCTGGTCACCCTCGCCGCGCACTGCCCACCGGAGCACAAGGTGGCCCAGGGTGGCAAGGGGGTGCTCAAGGAGGTCGCCCGGGAGGTGCTGCCGGCCGAGGTGATCGACCGGCCGAAGGGCTACTTCCCGGTGCCGGCGCTGCGCAACGTGGACGGGCCGGTGCGCGAGCTCGTCGCCGAGGCGTTGCAGGCTCCGGTCGCGCGCGAGCGGGGCCTGTTCCGCCCCGAGTACGTGGCGCGGCTGCTCGCCGAGCCGGACCGCGCCGAGGCCGCCGCGGGCAGCAACAAGCTGTGGCAGCTCGGTCTGCTGGAACTGTGGTTGCAGACCCACGACATCCGGTGAGGACGGCCCGTCAGCCGGCGGCGGTGTGCGCGGCGAGGTCGTCGATGACCGCGAGCAGGTCCCCGGTGTGCTCCAGCACCCGTCGCTGTCGGGTCGCGCCGGTGCCGTCGCGGCGCAGCCGGGCCAGTTGGGCCAGCACGTAGCCGAGATCGCCGTGACGCAGCAGCGCCGGGGCGATCGCCGCCATCAGCTCGTCCACCAGGTCCCAGGCCGGTCGGGTGCCGCCGGCGCGCAGGTCGATCAGCTCGCCGTCCAGGCCGTCGTGGGCCGCCCGCCAGTGCGCCGCGGCGACGAGACAGTCGCGCACGGGCGGCGCGAGCGCACCGGCGCGTACGTCGTCGGCAAGTGTCGCGACCAGGCTGCGGACCAGGGCGGCGACCAGCACGGCGTCGTCCACTGTCGGACAGACGTCACCGACACGGACCTCCACCGTCGGGTACGCCGACGACGGCCGGGCGTACCAGTAGACCATCGCCGCGTCCAGCATGATGCCGGCGGCGATCAGCTCGTCGACGGTGCGGTCGTAGTCGGCGACCGAGTCGAAGTACGGCGTCGGCCCGATGCTGGGCCAGCGCTCCAACTGCATCGACCGCCAGCTGGCGTGGCCGGTGTCGTACCCGTCGTGCAGCGGCGAGTTGGTGGTGATCGCCTGCACCACCGGCAGCCACACCCGCAGGTGGTTGCAGACCTGCACGGCCAGCTCCCGGTCCGGCAGCCCGACGTGCACGTGACAGCCGCAGACCGCCGGGTCGTGCGCCACCGGCCCGTACCGCCGGGACATCGCGTGGTAGCGCGGCCGGTCGGGCACCGTCCGGTGCGGCTCGGCCACCGGGGTGGCGCCGACCGCCACGAGCCGGGCCCCGGCCGCTGCGGCGGCCTCGACGGCGGAGCGGCGCAGCGTCACCAGGTGGGTGCGCAGCTCGGTGAGATCGGCGCAGACGGGGGTGACCATCTCCACCATGCTGTGCCGGAACTCCTGGCGGCTCTGGTCGCGGGCCGGGCCGCGCAGCGCAGCCAGCACCTGGTCGGCCACCGGCAGGTTCCGGCCGCTGTGCGGGTCGAGGAGCAGGAACTCCTCCTCGACGCCGAGGGTGAGGGTGCCGATGTCGGGCACGGTGTCGACGGTCGTCGGACGATACGCCATGGCCGCCTCCATCCGCTGCTGCGGCCACGGGTGGACACCCCGGCCGGGCGGCTCGGTTTCCCGGCCCGGGCCGTCGGCAAACGCGCGGTCAGAGCGCCGACACCGCCGCCGCCCGACTGTCGAGGAAGGCCCGTTCGGCCGCGTTGTCCGTCAACGCGGCGGCCGTCCGGTACGCCTCGACGGCCTCGCCGCCCCGGCCGAGCCGGGCCAGCAGGTCGGCGCGCACGACGTGCCGCACGTGGTAGCCGGGCAGATCAAGGCGGTCCACCTCGGCCAGCGCCGCCGCCGCGCCGGCGACCTCGGCGAGCGCGACAGCCCGGTTCAGCGCCACCACCGGACCGGGGGCGACCACCGTCAGCTGGTCGTACAGGGCAAGGATCTGACGCCAGTCGGTGTCGGCGGCGCGCGGCGCGGCGCTGTGCACGGCGGCGATCGCGGCCTGGATCTGGTACGGCCCCGGCCGGTCGCGGCGCAGGCAGCGACGCACCAGTGTCTGCCCCTCGGCGATCAGGGCGCGGTCCCACCGGTCCCGGTCCTGTTCGCCAAGCGGCACCAGCTCGCCGGCCGCCGAGGTGCGCGCCGCCCGGCGGGACTCGGTGAGCAGCATCAGCGCGAGCAGGCCCGACGCCTCCGGCTCGTCCGGCATCAGCTCGACGAGCAGCCGGGCCAGCCGGATCGCCTCGACGCACAGTTCGGCTCGAACCAGGTGCGGACCGGCGCTGGCCGTGTACCCCTCGTTGAAGATCAGGTACAGCACGGCGAGCACGGCGTGCAGCCGGTCGGGCAGGTCGGCGTCGCGCGGCACCCGGTACGGGATGCGGGCGTTGCGGATCTTCGACTTGGCCCGGACCAGTCGCTGCGCCATCGTCGCCTCCGGCACCAGGAACGCGCGAGCGATCTCGGCGGTGCGCAGACCGCCGAGCAGACGCAGGGTGAGCGCGACGCGGGTGGCCGGGGCGAGCGCCGGATGGCAGCAGGTGAAGATCAGACGTAGCCGGTCGTCGCGCACGGGCCCCTCCTCGTCGGGCGGGTCGGCGGCGTACAACAGGGCCGCCTGGGCGTGCCGGTGCGCGCGGGTCGCCTCCCGGCGCAGCCGGTCGATGGCCTGGTGGCGGGCCGTCGTGATGATCCAACCGGCCGGGCTGGGCGGCGGGCCGCTGTCCGGCCAGCGTCGCAGCGCGATGGCGAAGGCGTCCTGGACGGCCTCCTCGGCGAGGTCGATGTCCCCGAGAAGGCGCACCAGCACGGCGACCGCGCGGCCGTACTCGGCGCGGAACACCGCCTCCACGTCGGGCACGGTCAGTCTCCGGCCCCGGCCCGGAAGGGGCGGACCTCGATCGGCAGGGTGGTGGCCAGCGCGTAGCGGCGACCCCAGTGCAGGGCGGCGTCCAGGTCCGGCACGTCGATGATGGTGACGCCGCCCAGGTACTCCTTGCCCTCCACGAACGGTCCGTCGGTGGTCAGGACGTCACCGTCGCGGGCGCGCAGCACCGTGGCGGTCTCCGGACCGTGCAGACCCTGACCGAAGACCCAGGACCCGGCGGCTGCCAGCTCGTCGCGCAGCTCACCGACCTCGCGCATCACCTGTGCCAGAAACTCCGGCTCCGGCACCCCACCCTGCGGCTGGTGCATGCTGAGCAGGTAGAGCGTCATCGTTCCTCCTCGTGACGGCCGGCGCGACGCCGACCTCTCATCCTCCACACGAACGACCAGCGCCCATCTCGACAGGCCGGCCGGAAAAATCGGCGGTCCCGGCCACCGGGTGTGCCACGCCGCGCCGGGCGGCCCTGTCGTACGCCAGGTAACGGCACGGTGGCCAGCGCGTACGGGCCGCGGTGTCGTGCCGTCCGGGGTCGGGTGCGATGGTGTAGAAAGGCGGAGTGAGCGCAGCGGTGACTCAGGTGCCGGTCTTCGACCGAAGGACGGTCCACGGTGGCTGACCACGACCAGCCACCCATCGGAGGCACTGTCGGCGCCGCTCTGGTGCAGCTCGGCGACGTCCCTCTGGCGGACCTGCTGGCCGGCGCCGGTGACGGCGTCCTGGCCCACGTGCTGGGCACGCTGGCCGCCGAGGGTGAGCCGGGCCGGCCCGGCGACGTGTCGGCATTCGAGTCGAGCTTCTGACCGTGCCGGCCGACGCCCCGCCGTCGGCCACCCGACACCGCCCTGCCGTGGCCGCGCCCCGCATCCGTCAGGTGGTGCTGAAGGTCCACTCCCGGTGCAACCTGGCCTGCGACTACTGCTACGTCTACCGCCACGCCGACCAGGGCTGGCGGGACCGGCCACGGGTGATGGCACCCGGCACCGTGAGCCGGGTCGCCGACCGGCTCGCCGCCCACGTGGCCCGGCACGGCACCGACCGGGTCCGGGTGGTGCTGCACGGCGGGGAGCCGCTGCTCGCCGGCCCCGCCGTGCTCGACCGGACGGTACGCACACTGCGCGCCGCGATGCCCTGCGGCGTCGCACTCGACGTGGCGATGCAGACCAACGGGCTCCTGCTCGACGAGGCGGCGCTCGACCTGTGCCACACGCACGGCATCGACGTCGGGGTGAGCGTGGACGGCGACCGCGTAGCCAACGACCGCCACCGCCGCCACGCCGACGGCCGGGGCAGCTTCGCCGAGGTGGCCGCCGCGCTGCGCCTGCTGGCCCGACCCGAACACCGGGCCCGCTACGCAGGCCTGCTGTGCACCGTCGACCTGGCCAACGACCCGATCGCCGTCTACGAGGGCCTGCGGGAGTTCGACCCGCCCCGACTGGATCTGCTGCTGCCGCACGGCAACTGGAGCATTCCCCCACCCGGGCGCCACCCCGACGACCCCGCCACCCCGTACGCGGACTGGCTGATCGCCATTTTCGATCGCTGGTACGCCGAGACCCCCCGGCGTACCGGCATCCGACTGTTCGAGTCACTGATCGTGCTGCTGCTGGGCGGACGCAGCGGTACCCAGGCGCTGGGCGCCGCCGAGCCGGACGTCATGACGATCGAGACCGACGGCACGATCGAGGGCGCCGACACGCTCAAGACGACCACCGCGTCGGCGATGCGGACCGGCTTCGACGTCTTTCGGCACAGCTTCGACGAGGCGTTGCGTCACCCGTCGCTGGCCGGGCGTCCCACCGGGACCGCGGCGCTCGCGGCGGCCTGCCGGGCCTGCCCGGTCGTCGACGTCTGCGGCGGCGGCCTGTACGCGCACCGCTTCCGCGACGGCGCCGGCTTCACCCACCCGTCCGTCTACTGTGCCGACCTGCTGCGGCTGATCCAGCACGTGCGGGCGGTGGTGACCGCCGACCTGGACGCGCTGCGCCGCCGCGTCGCCGGGGCGAGCGCGCCGACGCCTGTGGCACGCCCGTGACGGGCCCCCTGTCGGCGGCGCAGCTCGCCGGACTGGCCCAGGGCCACGGCGACGCCTCCACCATCGCGGTGTTGCGGGGCGGGCAGCTCGGTCGCCGTCGGCTGCTGACCGTGGCCGCCGCCCGCGCCTGCCGTGGCGAGCCACTGGTCCGGCAGAGTCTGGAGCTGCTCACCCGCGCCGAGCACGCCCACCCGGCAACGGTCGCCGCGGTGCTGACCCACCCACCGGTGACCGGATGGGCCCGCGCCGCGCTCGACGGCGCCGCCGGCCCCGCCTACCTGGCCGCCCTCGCGGCGGCCGCGGCGACACGCGCCGGCCTGACGTTCACGCTGACACTGCCCCGCCCGGGCGACGGTGTCCTGTCCCTGCCCACCGTCGGCGCGGCGACCGGCCTGCCCTTCGACAGCCCGGTACGGCTCACCGGCGAGGCGGGCACGGTGCGGATCGGCAGCGGCGCGGACGAGGGCGTACGGATCGAGGCGGGCGGTGGCCGGCTACTCGACGCGGGTGGCGGCGCAATCGGCTGGCTGCCGATACGCCGGACCACACCGTTCGACGCGGTCGAGGTGCTGGTCGACGACCAGGACCCGTGGCGCGACTGCTACCACCGGCCGTCGGCACCCCGGCTGGACGACGTGTCGGCCGACCGGCTGACCCGGCTCACCGCCGAGGCCGGGCGGTGGCTGCGGGCCCATCTTCCGGCGCACGCCGACGCGCTGGCCGGGCTGCTGCGCACACTCGTGCCGCTGCGACCGCCGCCCTCGGGCAACCCGGTGAGCGCCACCAGCAGGGACGCTCTCGGTGCCATCGCGCTCTCGGTGCCCGCCGACGCGCCGACCCTGGCGCTGTTGCTCGTGCACGAGTTGCAGCACACCAAACTCGGCGCGCTCTCCGATCTGGTGCCGCTGCACCGCCCGGGTGGGCCGGCCCGCTACCGGGCGCCCTGGCGACTGGACCCACGCCCCGTCGGCGCGCTGCTGCAAGGCGCGTACGCGCACCTGGGGGTGGCCGAGGTGTGGCGTTGCCGGCGGCACGAGGGGACCGCCGCCGCGTTCGAGTACGCGTACTGGCGGGAGCAGACCATCCGCGCGGTCCGGCAGCTCGCCGACGCGGACGAGCTGACCGCGGCCGGCCGGTCCTTCGTGGCAGACATGGCGAGCACCCTGCGCGGCTGGCGTGACCCGGTCGACGGCGCGGTCGAGGCGGCCGTGCGGGACGTGGCGGACGCCAGCGCGGTGCGCTGGGGCTTGGCCAACCTGCTCCCCGACCCGGACCAGGTCGCCCGCCTGGCGCACGCCTGGCGACAGGGCGTGCCGCCGGAGACCGGTCGCCAGGCGTCGACGGTCGTCCCGGCCGCGCCGCGTCCCGCCCTCACCATGGGCAGCGGTCCCGAGGGCGCCGTCCGCCATCGGCTCCTGGGCTCCGGCGGGCCGCCGGGGTCGAGCCCGAGCGACCAGGCGTACGCGGCGGGCAACGCCGAGGACGCGTTGGCCGGGTACCGGCGACGTGTCGCCGCCGACTGCGGGGACGTCGACGCCTGGGTGGGGTTGGCCCTGACCGCCCACCACACCGGGCAGCCGGTCGCGGCCGGGGTGCTGACCAGCCGGCCCGAGCTGGTGCGGGCGCTGAGCCACACGCTCCCCGATGCCGACCCGCTCGCGCTCGCGACCTGGCTGGCGCAGCCCGCCTGACCTGTCGGCTGCGGACAGTAACGCCGCCCCGCCCCGCCCCGCCCCGCCCCGCCCCGCCCCGCCCCGCCCCGGCCCGGCCTGCCTCGCCCTGCCCCGCCCCGGCCCGGCCTGCCTCGCCCTGCCCCGCCCCGGCCCGCCCCGGCCTGCCTTGCCCTGCCCCGGCCTGCCCCGGCCCGCCCCTGCCCGCCCCGGCCCGCCCCTGCCCCCTGCCCCCGCCCTGCCCCGGCCCGGCCGCGAGGCCAGGGGGCAGGGGGCAGTTGCGTCCTTTGCTCTGCTTCAACGGGCGCAACACTTGCGGCCGAGAGGTGTTGCGTGGAGTGAAGCAGAGCAAAGGACGCACGAGAGATGTCCGAGGCGGGACCGCGACGCCGTCGAGGCGGGGCCGCGCGGGACGGCGCGGCGGGCGGCGGCACAGGACGGCGGCCCCGGTACGGCGCGGGACGGCGGCACGGGACGGCAGCGCGAGACGGCAGCGCGAGACGGCAGCGCGAGACGGCGGGGCGGGACGGCGCGGCGGGGCGGCGGGGCGGCGGGGCGGGACGGCGGGGCGGGACGGGTCAGAGCAGCGCCGGCTCGATGTAGGCGTTGGAGCGCTCGCGTTGGCGGGCCTGCGTCACCCGGGGGTTGTCACCGCCGAAGAGCTGCACCAACTGGCCGAACGCCTCGTCGTAGAGGGCCCGGCCGGCGTCCGCCTCGCTCTCGGTGGCCTGCCGGCTCAGCGCCAGGTTGACCGAGGCGGAGAGCGTGTCCGGGTGCTCGGCGCCCAGCGCCCGGGTCAGCTCCACGTACGCGGTGGTGTCCAGCAGCAGGGCGTTGTCGCCGTCGCCGAGGGCGAACAGGTCGTTGGCCAGGTTGAGGGTGGCCAGCAGGGTGTGCGGGTGCCGCTCGCCGAGGTTGGTCAGCAACTGGTCACGGACCCGCTGGGACAGCTCGCGGGCCTGGGTGTGGTCGCCCTGCTTGCGCAGCAGCACGCCGAGGTTGTTCAGGCAGGCCAGGGTGATGGCGTGCGACTCGCCGAGCACCTCGTTGTAGCCGTCGCGCAGGCGGCGTGCCACCCGCAGGGCGGTCTGGTTGTCGCCCACCGCCGACCAGGTGGTGGCCAGGGCCATCTCGGCGGAGAGCGTGTCGGCGTGTTCACCGCCGAGGGTGCGCTGGTAGCGGACCACGGTCCGTTCGATCAGCCGGTGCGCGTCGGCGAAGCGCCCCAGCTGACGCAGGGTCAGCGCCAACTCCTTCGCCGTCCGCAGGGTCTCCGGATGGTCCGCGCCGATCACCTTCTGCTGGGTGGCGTAGGTGCGTTGCAGGACACTGTGCGACCGCCACAGCTCGCCGGTGTCGCGCAGGCCGCGGCCGTAGTTGCTGGCCGAGGCGAGGGTGGACGGGTCCTCCTCACCGAAGCGGTCCCGCCGCCGCTCGTGGATGTGCTGGTCGAGCGCGGCGGCGCCCCGGAAGTCGCCGACCAGGCGCAGCGACACGGCGAGGTTGTTCTCCGCGGTCAGCGTACGACCGCTGTCGTCGCCGAAGCTGCGTACGCTCAGCTCCAGGGTGCGCCGGTCCTGTGCCTCGGCCTCGTGGTACAGGCCCTGGGCGCGCAGGTCCGCACCGAGGCTGCGGGCCGTCATCAGGGTGTAGAGGTGCTCCTCGCCGAAGATCCGCCGCTGCCGGTCGTAGACGTCCCGGTCGATCTCGTACGCCCGGTCGAAGTGGCTCTGCGCGCGTAGGACGTTCGCCAGGTGGAAGCGCATCCGCAGCGTGGTGGGGTCGTCCTCGTCGGTGTCGCGCCACGCGGCCAGCGACTCCTCGGCCAGCGCACGGCTGGTGTCGTAGTCACCCCGGCGGTAGAGGTAGCGCACGATGTCCACGACCAGCTGCCGGGCCTCGTCCATCGTGGACAGGTGCAGACCGCTGGGGCGTACGTGCGGCCACAGCTCGGCGTACCGCGGCCAGTTGACCGGCTTGTCGGGGTCGCGCGGGCTGGCGGCGGCGAGCAGCAGTTGCGCCTCCCGGCGGGCCTGGTCGGGGTCGTCCAACTGGTCCTGGATGACGAGCTGCACCAGCCGGTGGATCCGCACCGAGTTGTTCTCCGCGTCGACCTGGGCCAGACCGTAGCGGCCCAGTTCGGCGGTGACCAGACCCTGCAGGATCGGGTCGGTGAGCGTCGGGTCGATCGGGGCCATGAAGCTGGCGAAGCGGTCGCCGGTGAGCATCGCGACCGGGATCGGCTCGGGCGCGTAGAACGAGCACAGCTCCAGCAGCCGGGCCGCCGCCGGTTTCTCCTCGCGCAACTGGCCGAGGGTGAACAGCCAGGTCGCGGCGAGCGCCTTGGAGTAGCCGGCGGACTGCCGGCCGTCGAGGATGCGCAGCAGGCCGGGGGTGTCCAGCGAACTGAGGTACTTCTCGACCTGCATGGCGCTGGCCCGCAGGTACGCCGCGCCCTGCTCGACGGCGAGCGGCAGGTCGCCCAGCTTCTCGGCCACCTGCGCGGCCTCGGCGTCGGTGAGCCCGCGGACCCGGTCGCGCAGCAGTTGGACGCTCTCGGCGCGGTCGAACACGGTCAGCTCGGTAGCGGTGGCGTACTCGCTCCAGCTCTGGTCGCGGGTCGTGAGCAGGACGTGGCCGGGCCCCTGCGGCAGCAGCGCCCGGGTGGCGCGGGTGGGCTTGTCGGCGTTGTCCAGGACGATCAGCCAGCGCCGGTCGGGCCCGGCGCGGCGCAGCGTGTCGAGCACCCGGCGGGCCGCCTCGGCGCCGCCGCCCGTGCCCAGACCCATCGCCTGGCCGAGGTCGGCCAGACCGCCGCGGATGCGGTCCTCGCTGTCCGCCGGGATCCACCAGACCAGGTCGTAGTCGCGGCCGAAGCGCAGCGCGTACTCGGCGGCGAGCTGGGTCTTGCCGACGCCGCCGAGGCCGTGCACGACCTGGGTGGCCGAGTCCGGCGAGGTGGTGAGCCGGTCGCGCAGCGCCTCCAACTGGGCGGCGCGGCCGACGAAGGGCGTGCCGTGCTGGCGGACGTTGGAGATCGCCGGGAACGGGCCGGGGAACCGGCCGACCGCGCGGCCGCCGGCCGTGACCGTCGCCGTTCCCGCCGCCTCCAGCAGCCGGGTCCGTGCCGTGGACGGGTCGCTGTCGGTGAGGTCGACCGGGCTGTGCTCGCTGTACGGGGCGGTCAGCCGCGACTCGTCGACCCGCAGCGGCACCAGCACTCCCCCGCCGCCGAGCTGGTCGCGGCCGGTGGCGCTCTTCCACACCTCACCCGCGAGGGGGGTGCTCGCGTAGTGCCGCGTGAGCACGGCCAGCACCCGGCTGGCACCGCTGACCGCCCGGTCGAACTCGGCCCGCCCGCCGGCGAGCAGCGGCACGTCCAGCGCGCGCCGGTCCACCCGCAACCCGGCGTCCTCCAACTGGTCGGTGATCCACTCGGCCCAGAGCCGGTCGGCGGAGGCGTAGCTGAGCAGCACGGCCTGCTCGGCGGTGAGCCGGCTCCGTTCGAACTCGGCCAGCGAGCGGCGACGGTCCGACTCGCCGATCGGGTGCAGCTGGGTGATCCGCCCGTCGGTGATCACCGAGGCGAGCTGCTCGTACGCGGCGAGCAGGGTGCCGACCTGCTCGGGCCGGTCGCCGAACGCGGCGAGGATCTCCTCGTACGCGTAGAAGGTGCGGTACGGCACCTCGATGGTGTTCCAGTAGCGGGCGGCCGCCGCGTCGGAGAGGTGGTCCAGGAACGGGGCGAACTCGGCGCGGACCAGGTCTCGGCCGGTCTCCAACTTGCGCAGCTCGGCGTCCTCCACACGCATCGGCACCGGCAGCAGCAGCGGCGGGTCGTCCGGGCGCTGGCTGCGGATGGACCGGGCCACCGCCGCCGCGCCGCGGATGCTCTGGGTGGACATGGTGAAGCAGTTGACGACCAGGTCGGGCAGTTGGACGGTACAGATGCCGGCGACGTCGCTGAGACCGGTGCGGCTGTCGATCAGCACCACGTCGTACTCGGTGCGCATCTGTGCCCGGACCGCGTCGATGAACGACGCGCCGCCCTGGCGCTCGTAGAAGTTGGCCCAGTCGAAGGTGCTCACCAGCCGCGAATACGCCGAGTCCTGCTGCCCGGCGGCCACGAAGTCGATCACGCCGCCGTGGCTGAAGTCCCAGTTCAGCGAGACCGCACGACGTTGGATCTTGGCGTGACCGGTGAGGAGTTCCTGGGAGTCCTCGTCACGGTTGCGCTGCATCGTGGCGATCGAGTAATCCCAGATCATCTCGATGACGCCGGGGGTGGCGCGTAACTCCTTGTCCCGCAGGAACGGGTGGAAGTAGCGGTGCAGGCCCGGAGACTCCAGGTCCCAGTCGACGACCAGCACCTGCAACCCCTGGCTGGCCAGGATCCAGGCCACGTTGGCCAGCGCCATCGTGCGGCCGGTGCCGCCCTTGTACGAGTAGAAGGTCACGATCTGGCCGCGTGCCGTCTCGTTCACCGCCATGGCGTGCCTCCCCTAGGGACCTTCGAGGATCGGGCGCAGACCGGAGCCGTCGGTGGGCGGCTCCTGGTAGACCGTGCCCGTGCGGTAGATCCGGCCCTGCTCGACCACCAGCACGTCCTCCAGTTCCTCCTGGAAGCGTGCGGAGGTCGCGATCTCGGTGCGCCACACGTCGCGGGTGTTGTGCAGCACGTGATGCGGGAGCACCCGGGCCAGGGTGTCCCACATCTTGCGGTTGCCGCCGGCGGCCGCGTCGTCGGCGGCCGTCCACGGCACCAGCACCGGCGCCCGCGGCGAGTCCACGTCCCGGTCGTAGCCGATCAGGCTGACCTGGTAACGCGGCAGGTCGGCCGACCAGACGTCGACCACCAGCACGACGATCTGGTTGTGCGCCCGCGCCCACTCCCGGACCGCCGCCAGCTCCTCGGCGTCCTCCACCGTCCAGCCGTAGCTCTTGGTGGTGGCGATGGCCCCGGCCCAGCTGCCGATCGGCACCTCCAGCTCGGGCCGGTACGGCCGCCAGTCCCGCGAGACCGCGCCGTAGCGCTCCTCGGCGCCGGGCCGGCTGCCGGCCAGCTCGGCGGAGCTGCCGGCGACCAGCACGATGTGCACGTGCCGGGCGCTGGTGGCCCGCTGCACAGTCGTCGACACGCTCGGGCCGTGGTGCGCCTGCGGCCGCGTCGGCCGGTCGAAGGCACTTGTCACCTTGGACAGCACGGGACGCTGCGCCGGCCGGTGCAGGGTGTGGTCGCGGGCGGTCTGCACGATGTGCCGGGCGAGCGCGTCGACGAAGTCCTTGTAGTCGTCCTCGTGCCGTTTGCGCTGCTTGAGGGTGAGCAGGCCGTCCTGGGCGTAGGCGGTGCCGGTGTGGAAGTTGCGGTACTGGAAGCCGGCGACCGCCTTGGGCAGCCGGTCGCACGGGAGCCACTGCACCGGCACGATCGCGGGTGGACGGACGCGGAACTGCCGCTCGTGCTCGTCGATCCGGTCGACGAAGACCTGGAACTCCCGGCCGCAGTAGTCGCTGACGACGTACCGGGGCGAGGTGAGCGCGATGAGGCAGGCGCTGGTGGACAACGCGTCGGACAGGGTGTCCGGCCAGGTGCTGCCGAGCGGGATGTGCCCGTCGATGAACCCTGCCTCGTCCCAATGGAGGGCGGCCAGCCCGGCGACGGCCTCACTGAGATCGACGAAGAACTCCTGGATCTGGCTGTTGCGGTTGTCCTCCTGGGCGTAACTCAGGAAAAAGAGTGGCACGCCCGCCTCCGCTCACGGGTTCCACGACCGGTAGGCACAGTATAGGACCGTCGATGCCACCTCACCCGGGCCGCGATCATCGCCGCTGGCCCGCGCAGAGTCATATGCCCGACGCTTTGGGGTAGACCGTGGCCGTGTCCGAGGGCATCCGGGTGGTCGTGGTCGGCGCCGGCTTCTCCGGTCTCGCCGCCGCCGCGGCGCTGCACCGGGCCGGCGCGCGCGTGCGGGTGCTGGAGGCCCGGGACCGCGTCGGCGGGCGGGTGCTGACCCGGTGGCTGCCCGACGGCACGCAACTCGACCTGGGCGCCCAGTGGATCGGCCCGACCCAGGACCGGATGTACGCGCTGGTCGCCGAGCACGGCCTGGTCACCTTCGCCTCGGCGGCGGTCGGCGCGTCCACAGTGCTGTGGGCCGGCGGGCGGCGACCCGATCCGCCGGCGCAGGTGGCCCGGGTGCTCAGGCTGCTCGACGAGTACGCCTCCGTCCTGGACCCGGCCGAGCCGTGGCGGGCGCCGGAGGCCGCGCGGTGGGACGCGACGACGCTCGGCGGTTGGTTGCGTGCCACGGCCGGGGACGCCGACACGGCCGACTACCTGGGGCGGCTGCTGGCCGGCGGGCTGCTGGCCACCGGAGCGGACGAGCTGTCCCTGCTGCACCTGCTGTTCTACCTGCGCAGCGCGGGCGGCACCGGGCCACTGCTGGGCATGGCCGGCGGCGCGCAGCAGGACCGGATCGTGGGCGGCCCACCGGCGCTGGCCGAACGGATGGCGGCCGGGTTGCCGCCGGAGACGCTGCGGCTGGGCGTCGCCGTGCGCACGATCCGGCAGGACGCCGACGGGGTGACGGTGTGCACTGACGACGGGCGCGTCGACGGCGACGCCGTGGTGGTCGCGCTGGCGCCGGCGCTGGCCGGGCGGATCCGGTACGACCCGCCGCTGCCGGCGGTGCGCGACGGCCTGACGCAGCGGATGCCGATGGGGTCGGCGTGGAAGGTGCACGCCGTGTACGCCGAGCCGTTCTGGCGTGCCGACGGGCGCTCCGGCGTGTCCACCAGCAGCGCCGGACCGCTCACCGAGACGGTGGACAACTCCACCCCGACCTCGCCGCGCGGAGTGCTGACCGGGTTCAGCTACGCCGGCGACGCCGCCGCGCTGCGGGAGATGTCCCCGGCGCGACGGCGCGAGTGCGTGCTGGACGCGTTCGCCGCCGTGGTCGGGCCGCGCGCGGCGGATCCGGTGGCGCTGGTGGAGTACGACTGGTCGGCCGACGAGTGGACGCGGGGCTGCTTCGGCGGCGTGTTGACTCCGGGGGCGTGGCGCACGTACGGGCCGCGGCTGCGCGCGCCGGTCGGGCGGGTGCACTGGGCGGGCACCGAGACGGCGACCCGCTGGGCCGGCTACCTGGAGGGGGCGGTACGCGCCGGTGAGCGCGCGGCGGCCGAGGTGCTGGCGTACTGAGGCAGGACCGTGGCCGGCCCGGTCTTCGGCGGGACCGGGCCGGCTCGGCCCTGGGTGCCACCCGCGCCGGCCCGATCGCTCGTGCGAGCGGGCCGGCGCGGGCGCCCCGGTCAGGGGTAGGTGGTCAGGTACACCGTCTGGTTGGCCGCGTTCGCGGTGCCACCGGCGTTGTTGATCACCCGGTTGATGGTGCCGACGCCACCGAGCGAGACGGTGACCATGTTGGTGAATCGCACGTTCGGGTTGACGGGCACCTCGAAGGAGTGCTCCTCGACCACCGCGGGGTTGACGTTGAAGTAGCTGTAACTTCCGAGCCCCCACGCCGCGTGGCTGGTTACCGAATCGGCGACCTTGTACGCGGCGTAGCCCCGGGTCGAACCGTTCATCCAGGCCGCCTGGTTGGGCACGTCGTACGGCAGCTCGTTCTGATAAAAGTACGTCCGGCCGCCGTTGCCGTTCCAGACGGTCTGGTACTTCTGGTAGTGCTCGACGAAGAGGCCGTACATGGTGACGTTGTCGCCGTTGACGGTCAGCCCGGTGTCGGCGGTGTTCAACGTCCACCCGGTCGGTACGCCGCTGGCGGCGTGGTCGGCCCGCCACAGCCACATGTGGTCACCGATCACGTTGTCGCTGTTGACGGTCAGCGTGTTGGTGGCCTTGCCGACGTGCGGGCCGCCGATGCGGAAGAACACGTCGTGCAGCGAGGTCGGGTTGCTGGCGTGGCTCGCCGCCGAGCCGGACGGCCCGACCTCCATGAGCACCGGCGAGTTGGTCGTGCCGGCCTCGAACATCAGGCCGGCGACCTTGACGCCGTCCACATCGGCCACCCGCATGCCCACGCTGCCGTTGTCGGCCTGGATGGTGGCCAGGCCGAGACCGAGCACGACCGTGTCGGCCCGGTTGACCTGGATCGGCTCGGTCACGTGGTGCACGCCCGGGGTGAACAGCAGGTGCCGGCCCTGGGCGAGGGCGGCGTTGATGGTGGCCGCGCTGGTGCCGGGCTGCACGACGAAGAACTGCGACAGCGAGATCGACGAGCCGGCGGGGGTCTTGTTGTACCAGCTGGTGCCGGTCGAGTTGGTGCGCAGGGCGGGCACGAAGACCCGGTACTCACCGCTGCCGTCGACGTACAGGAACGGCTTCTCCCGCACCTGCGGGGTCTGCGCGATGACCGTGTGCGACGGGTTGGGGAAGCTCGGCGCCGGAGCGCCGACGACGCCCTGGAAGACCATGTTCCACACCGAGCCGGTCCAGCCGTTGCCGAACTCGCTGTTGCGGGAGTACCACTGCTGCTGCGAACCGGAGACGACCAGGCCGTCGATGCGGGTGTCGGCCAGCAGGCCGCCGCTGGACCAGCCGTCGCCGCCGTTCCAGAGCTGGATCTGGTTCTGCGCGCCGCGCAGGTGCATCCGCCGGTACGGCGCGGCCTGCGACACCGCCCAGCGCTCCACGGTCTGCCCGGCGGGCAGGGTGACCGAGAGGTTCTCCGCGGCCCGCCAGAAGTTCTGGGTGGCGTTGCCGCCCATCCAGAACGCCTCGGTGCGGACGTGGCCGTTGAGGTTGACGTCGTCGGGGCCCATGCCGAGCCCGGCGACCTGGGTGAAGAAGCCGAGGTTGACGTCGGCGGTGTAGGTGCCCGGCTTGAACAGCACGGCGTAGCGCTGCGGGCCGAACTGGTTGGTCTCCTGCTGGGTGAAGAGGGTGTTCAGTCGACTCTGGATCGTCGACGTCGGCGTGCCCGGGTCGAAGACGTACGTGTTCGGCCCGAGGTTGGGGTTGTACGGGTCGGTGGTGCCGACCGGGGGTTCGGTGGTGCCGCCGCCGGTCGTGTTCACCGCCAGCTCCCAGAGCGAGTAGCCGTAGGCGGTGCCCCGGGCCGTGCCGTACACCCGCAGGTAGCGACCGCTGCCGGTGACGGTGAGGCTCTGGGTGCCACCGGTTGCCGTCGTGGTCGAGTAGATGGTGGTCCAGGTGGACCCGTCCGCGGAGGTCTGGAGCTGGAAGGCCCGGGCGTACGCGGCCTCCCAGGTGAGCGTCACCCGGCAGATCGTGCGGGTGCTGCCGAGGTCGACGCGCAGCCACTGCGGGTCGCTGGCGGCGCTGGCCCAACGGGTGCCGGTGTTGCCGTCGACAGCTGCCGATGCGGGGGTGCCGGCGTTCTCGGTGGACGAGGCGGTCACCGGGCTGCCCTGCGCCACGTTGGCACTGCCGCAGGTGGAGGTGTCACCGCCGGTCTCGCCGTAGACCTGGAACTCCCAGAGCGAGTAGCCGTAGCCGGTGCCCCGGGCGGTGCCGTACATGCGCACGTACCGGCCGGTGCCGGTGACGGTCAGGTTCTGGGTGCCGCCCGCGCCGGTGGTGGTCGAGTAGATCGTGGTCCAGGTGGCGGCGTCGTCCGAGGTCTGGAGCTGGAAGGCGCGGCCGTAGGCGCCCTCCCAGAGCAGGTTGACCTGGCTGATGGTGGCCCGCGCGCCCAGGTCGACCTGGAGCCACTGGGGGTCGCTGAAGGCGCTGGCCCAGCGGGTGCCGGTGTTGCCGTCGACAGCTGCCGACGCGGGGGTGCCGGCGTTCTCGGTGGACGAGGCAGTCGCCGGGCGTCCCTGCGACAGCAGGGTGGGCGCGGCCTGCGCGCCGGTGCTGGCCACGGCCGGGGTCAGGGCCGCCACCAGGGCCACGACGACACCGGTGAGGAGGTGCCGGACGGTCCGCCGCCGGGGACGCGGGCGTACGGATGTAGCACGAGATGTCATGACATCGCCTGTCGATAGGGCGTTACGGACGCCAGAGGGTGGGGATCGGTGTTCGCCCGTGGTGCCGTGGGTGGAGCCGCCGATGCGACGCCGCGGGGAGGAGAGCGCTCTCGTAGGAGTGTTGCGGCGAGATTGCGACGGCGTCAAGACATCGATCTATAACTTCGTTATTTATCCCGAGAGCTCGACTTTGTGTAATTTGCCGTCGGCGGCGCCGTCGTACCCGCTCAGCGGCGGACACCACCCTCGGTGAGGAAGCGGGCGATCGGGAGGGTCGCCGCGCCCAGCGCCACCGCGTCCACGCCGAGGCGGCACAGCTCGATCGACGCCTGCTCGTACGGCTGGCGCAGCGCCTGCCGACCGGCGGCCTCGCGCACGGCCGGCAGCAGGTCGCCCAGCGCCATCGCCGCCCAGCCGCCGAGGACGACCCGCTCCGGGTTGAACAGGTTGATCAGGTTGGCCACCCCCGCGCCGAGGTAGCCGGCGGTGTCGTTCAGCACCCGGCGGGCGGTGGCCGACGAATCGGCGGCGCTGACCAGCGCGGCGAGCTGCGACTCCTCGTCCTCGCCCGGCACGGCGCGACCCCGACGCGCCTCGCGGTAGCGGTCGATGATCGCCTCCGCCCCCACGTACGCCTCCAGGCAGCCGCGCGCGCCGCACCGGCAGGCCCGGCCGCCGTACACCAGGGTGGTGTGCCCCCACTCCCCCGCGCTGCTGGACGCGCCCCGGTAGGTGGCGCCGTTGGTCACCACTGCCGCGCCCACGCCGGAGCCGACCAGGGCGAACACGGCGTGCCGGGCGCCGCGCCCAGCGCCGAACCACATCTCGGCCTGGCCGAGGGTCTTCGCGCCGTTGTCGATGTGCAGCGGCAGGTCGGTGCCGGCGCCGATGAGCCGCTCCAGCGGCACCCGGTCCCAGCCGAGGGCCTGGGCGTGCACGACGGCCTCGACGCCCTGCTCGACCACGCCGGAGACGCCGATGCCGACGCCGAGCACGTCGGCGGTGGCCACCCGGGCCTTGCCGGTGACCACCTCGATGCCGGCCAGCACGTGCCCGGCCACCACGTCGGGCTCGGTGCGCGCGGGGTCGAGCGGGTACTCGATGCTGGCGAGCAGGGTCATCGCGAAGTCGAACAGCTCCACCCGGACCCGGGTCTCGCCGACGTCCACGCCGATCACGAAGGCGTACCGGGGGGCGACGCGCAGCAGCATGCTGGGGCGGCCGCCGTCGGACTCGGCGGCACCGGCCTCGGCGACGATGCCTTCGTCGATCAGATCGGCCACCACGTTGCTGACCGCCGGCTGGCTCAGCCCGGTGCTGCGCACCAGGTCCTGCCGGGTGAGCGGGGCATCGAGGAAGAGCTTCGTCAGCAGGGCGGACCGGTTGCGCAGCCGGACGCTCCGGTTGGTGGCACGCGCCAGCTCCACTCGTCACCTCGTTCCCGTCGGCCGTTGGTGGCGACTGTAACCGCACCG
Source organism: Micromonospora sp. DT63 (assembly GCF_049841615.1). Taxonomy (NCBI): domain Bacteria; kingdom Bacillati; phylum Actinomycetota; class Actinomycetes; order Micromonosporales; family Micromonosporaceae; genus Micromonospora; species Micromonospora sp. DT63. Next base: position 728,211 of record NZ_JBNCKQ010000001.1, read on the forward strand.
TGCTTGACGACCCACCTGCCAGCAACTTTAATGACGACATTCATTAAGCCGTGATGTAACTCCCGGGAAACGCCGACGGACCCCCGACGGCGCATCCGGAGAAACCCCGTCCGCAGCCGGCAACCGTCGCCGCACCCCTATCGACGACGGCGGTCGGCGGACCCCCACCACGCACCGGAAGGGCTGACCGTGTCGAGACGACACCTCGGGATATTCACCGCCGCCGTACTGGCCGCCGCATCGCTGACCGCCTGCGGCGGCTCCGGCGACGACTCCGCCGCATCGCCCAAGACCCTCACCTACTGGGCCAGCAACCAGGGCGCCAGCCTGGAGGTCGACAAGACCACCCTCCAGCCGGAGCTGGACAAGTTCGAGAAGCAGTCCGGCATCAAGGTCAACCTCGAGGTCGTCCCCTGGTCGGACCTGCTCAACCGGCTGCTCGCCGCCGCCGCGTCGGGCAAGGGCCCGGACGTGGTGAACATCGGCAACACCTGGTCGGCGTCGTTGCAGGCCACCGGCGCGCTCGTCGAGTTCGACGACGCCACCCTGCAGGCCGTGGGCGGCAAGGACCGGATCGTGCCCGCCGCGCTCGCCGCCGCCGGCGCCCCCGGCAAGCCGCCGGCCGCCGTGCCGCTCTACAGCATGGCGTACAGCCTGTACTACAACAAGAAGGCGTTCGCCGACGCCGGCATCACCGCGCCGCCGACCACCTGGGAGCAGGTCTCCGAGTACGGCAAGAAGCTCACCAAGGGCGGCAAGTGGGGCCTGGCGATCGAGGGCGCCAACCCGTCGGAGAACGCGCACCACGCCTTCACCTTCAGCCAGCAGTACGGCGGCGAGTGGTTCGACTCGGCCGGCAAGCCGACCTTCGACACCCCGCAGAACGTCTCGGCCATCAAGCGCTACATCGACTTCATGGCCGCCGACAAGATCACCAACCCGAGCAACGCCGAGTACGCGCAGAACCAGTCGGTCTCCGACTTCGCCAACGGCAAGGCCGCCATGCTGCTCTGGCAGTCCGCCGGCTCGAACCTCAAGACGCAGAACATGCCCGCCGACGCGTACGGGGTGGCCCCGGTGCCGTTCCTGGCCAGCCCGCCGGCCGGCGGCAAGAAGGTCAACAGCATGGTCGCCGGCATCAACATGGCGGTCTTCAAGCACACCAAGAACAAGGACGGCGCGCTGAGCTTCGTCAAGTTCATGACCAGCGACGAGGAGCAGACGATCCTCAACAAGACGTACGGGTCGCTGCCGGCGGTCAAGACCGCCGCCTCCGACCCGGCGTTCAGCGCCCCGGAGCAGAAGAGCATCCAGGAGACGCTCGTCACCACCGCCGCCCCGCTGCCGCAGGTGCCCGACGAGAGCACCTTCGAGACCCTGGTCGGCACCGCGATGAAGGAGCTGTTCGCCGACGCGGCGAGCGGCAAGCCGGTCACCGAGGCATCGGTGAAGGCGAAGCTGACCGACGCGCAGCAGAAGATGCGCTGACCCACGCAGCGCCGGTGGCCGTGGTCGGGCGACGAGCCCGACCACGGCCACCGCCTCCGAGAGGACCCCGATGGCAACCAGCACCACCGCGCCGGACGCCGACCGGCGCGTACCCCGGGCCGGGTCACCCGCCCGGGGGGCCGCCCGCCGGCCGCGCGGCCCGCGCCGTTCCCTCCTGCCGTACCTGCTGCTCGCCCCGGCCATCGTGCTGGAACTCGCCGTCCACGTGATCCCGATGGTGGTCGGGGTCTGGATGAGTCTGCTGGAGCTGACCCAGTTCCACATCCGGGACTGGTCCACCGCGCCCTTCGTCGGCCTGGAGAACTACCGGGCCACGCTCGATCTGAACTCCGCCGCCGGCAAGGAGCTGCTGCACTCGTTCTGGGTGACCCTGATCTACAGCGTGCTCTCGGTCGGGTTCGCCTGGCTGCTCGGCATCGCGGCGGCCGTCGTGCTCCAGAAGCCGTTTCGCGGGCGGGCCATCCTGCGGGCGCTGTTCCTCACCCCGTACGCCCTGCCGGTCTACACCGCCGTGATCACCTGGAGCTTCCTGCTGCAGCGCGACACCGGCCTGGTCAACCACGTGCTCGTCGACCAGCTCGGGCTGCTCAACGAGCGCCCGTTCTGGCTGATCGGCGACAACAGCTTCTGGTCGCTGCTGGTGGTGTCGGTCTGGCGCAACTGGCCGTTCGCGTTCCTGTGCCTGATGGCCGGCCTGCAGAACGTGCCGGGCGAGCTGTACGAGGCCGCCGCGATCGACGGCGCGGGGTTCTGGCGCCGGCTGCGCTCGGTCACCCTGCCCATGCTGCGGCCGGTGAACCTGGTGCTGCTGCTGGTGCTGTTCCTGTGGACGTTCAACGACTTCAACACCCCGTACGTCCTGTTCGGCGGGTCCGCGCCCGAACAGGCCGACCTGATCTCCATCCACATCTACCGCAGCTCCTTCAAGACCTGGGACTTCGGGTCGGGCTCGGCGATGTCGGTGGCGCTGCTGCTGTTCCTGCTGGTCGTCTCGGCCGCGTACCTGCTGATCACCAACCGCCGGAGGGACGACCATGCGTGAGACCGCAGGTGAGCGCTGGGGCCGGCGCATCGTGCTGACCCTGCTCACTCTCTTCGTCGTCATTCCGCTCTACGTGATGGTCACCTCGGCGGCCAAGCCGCTGCGGGACGTGCAGAACGGGTTCACCTGGTTGCCCAGCCGGCCCACCCTGCAACCGTTCGTCGACATGTGGAGCACCGTGCCGCTGGCCCGCTACCTGGTCAACAGCCTGGTGGTGTCGAGCGTCGCGGCGGTCTGCTCGGTGGCCGTGGCGATCTTCGCGGCGTTCGCCGTCAGCCGGTACCGCTTCCGCGGCCGGGGGGTCTTCTCGGTGACTGTGCTGTCCACGCAGATGTTCCCCGGCATCCTGTTCCTGCTGCCGCTGTTCCTCATCTACGTCAACCTGGGCAACGCCACGGGCATCGAGCTGTACGCCAGCCGCACCGGCCTGATCATCACGTACCTGACCTTCTCGCTGCCGTTCTCGATCTGGATGCTGGTCGGCTACTTCGACTCGATCCCGCGCGGGCTGGACGAGGCGGCGCAGGTCGACGGGGCCGGGCCGCTGCGCATCCTGTTCCGGGTCATCCTGCCGGCCGCCGTGCCCGGCGTGGTCGCGGTGACCGTGTACGCGTTCATGACCGCCTGGGGTGAGGTGCTGTTCGCCTCGGTGATGACCGACGAGGGCAGCCGCACCCTGGCCGTGGGCCTGCAGGGCTACTCCACCCAGTTCAACGTCTACTGGAACCAGATCATGGCCGCCTCGCTGGTGGTCAGCATCCCGGTCGTGGCCGGGTTCCTGGCCCTGCAGCGGTATTTCGTCGCCGGCCTCACCGCCGGCGCCGTCAAGTGAGTCACCCCATCCCAGAGGAGAGCCTTCCCGTGCCCGACCTGTCCAAGCTGCCACCCGACTTCCTCTGGGGCGTCGCCACGGCGGCGTACCAGATCGAGGGGGCCGTCGACGTCGACGGCCGGGCGCCGTCCATCTGGGACACCTTCTCGGCCGTCCCCGGCAACGTCGACAACGGCGACACCGGAGCGGTGGCCTGCGACCACTATCACCGGTGGCCGGAGGATCTCGCGTTGGTGCGCCGGCTCGGCGTGGACGCGTACCGGTTCTCGGTGGCCTGGCCCCGGGTGATGCCCGACGGTGTCGGGCGGGTCAACCCCGCCGGGCTGGACTTCTACGACCGGCTGGTGGACACGCTGCTCGCCGACGGGATCCGGCCGTTCGTCACGCTCTACCACTGGGACCTGCCGCAGGTTCTGCAGGACCGCGGCGGTTGGCCGGAGCGCGCCACGGCCGAGGCGTTCGCCGACTACGCGGCGGTTGTCGCCGCCCGCCTCGGTGACCGGGTGGCCGACTGGAACACGGTCAACGAGCCGCTCTGCGTGTGCTGGATCGGGCACCTGGACGGGAACATGGCCCCCGGCGAGCGGGACCTGACCCGCGCCGTGCACGCCTCGCACCACGCGCTGCTCGGGCACGGCCTGGCCACCCAGGCGATCCGGGCCAACGCCGCCCGCGCGGCGTCGGTCGGTCTGGTGCTCAACCTCAGTCCGATCGAGCCGGCGACCGACCGACCCGAGGACGTCGCGGCGGCCCGGCGGGCCGACGGGCACGTCAACCGCTGGTGGCTCGACCCGATCCACGGTCGCGGCTACCCCGCCGACATGATCGCCACGTACGGGGTCGAGCCGCCGGTACGCGGTGACGACCTGGCGGTGATCGCCACGCCCACCGACTTCCTGGGTGTGAACTACTACTTCCGCCAGCTGGTGGTCGACGATCCGACCGGCCCGGCGCCGTACGCGAAGCAGGTGCCGGTGCCCGGTTCGGTGGAGACGGCCATGGGCTGGGAGATGTACCCGGCGGGCCTGGAGCGGCTGCTCGTCGACGTGCACGAGGAGTACCGGCCGGGCCGGATCATCGTCACCGAGAGCGGCTCGGCGTGGCCGGACGAGGTCACCGCCGACGGCACCGTCGAGGACAAGGAGCGCACCGACCACCTGGAGCAGCACCTGGCGGCGTGCGCGTCGGCGGTGGACCGGGGGGTGCCGCTGGACGGCTACTTCGTGTGGTCGCTGCTGGACAACTTCGAGTGGGCGTACGGCTACGACAAGCGCTTCGGGCTGGTGCACGTCGACTACGCCACGCAGCGGCGGACGGTGAAGGCGAGCGGCCTGCGCTACGCCGAGCTGATCCGCGCCCACCGCCACCTCGCCCGCGCCACCGACGCCGCCGCGCCGGTGGCCTGAGGCCGCCGGTCCCGGGCGCCGCGGCCGGCGGCGCCCGGGCCGCACCACGGTGGGCTCTGTGCGTAATTCGCCCGCTTATGTGCCACTGCCGCTAGTCTGGGCCGGTGCGGGACGGACCGGAGAACGAGACGACGACGGACGAGCGTCACTCGTCCCGGGTGGCGTTCGAGGTCAACGGCGACCGCCGTGAGCTGACGCTGGACAACCGCACCACACTGCTCGACGCGCTGCGCGAACACCTGGGCCTGACCGGGGCGAAGAAGGGCTGCGACCACGGCCAGTGCGGCTCCTGCACCGTGCTGCTGGACGGCCGCCGGGCCAAGAGCTGCCTCGTCTTCACGGTCACGGTGGACGGCCGGTCGGTGGTGACAGTCGAGGGGCTCGCCGGTCCGGACGACCTGTCCCCGTTGCAGGCCGCATTCGTCGCGCACGACGCGTTCCAGTGCGGCTACTGCACCCCCGGGCAGCTCTGCTCGGCCCGGGGCATGCTCGACGAGGTCGCCCGGGGCTGGCCCAGCGCGGTCACGGACGACCTCGACTCGCCGCCCGAGCTGACCGACGCCGAGATCCGCGAGCGGATGGCGGGCAACCTCTGCCGCTGCGCCGCGTACCCGCACATCGTCGCGGCCATCCGCGAGACGGCGACCGCGCCGTGAGGCCGTTCCGCTACCACCGGCCGGCCGACGTGGCCGACGCCGTCGCCGTGCTGGCCGGCGAGCCGCACGCGGCGTACCTGGGCGGCGGGACCAACCTGGTGGACCTCATGAAGCTCGGGGTGCAGCGGCCCGAGCTGCTGGTGGACGTGACCCGACTGCCGCTGGACACGGTCGAGGAGCTGCCCGACGGCGGGCTGCGGATCGGCGCGACAGTGCGCAACAGCGACCTCGCCGCCCACCCCGCGGTTCGCCGCGACTACCCGGTGCTGGCCCGCGCCCTGCTCGCCGCGGCGTCCGGTCAACTGCGCAACCTGGCCACGACCGGCGGCAACCTGTTGCAGCGCACCCGCTGCGTCTACTTCCAGGACACCGGCAAGGCGTGCAACAAGCGCGACCCGGGCAGCGGCTGCGCCGCCCTGCACGGGCAGAACCGCGACCTGGCCGTGCTGGACTGGTCCGAACAGTGCGTGGCCACCCACCCGGCGGACCTGGCGGTCGCCCTCGCCGCGCTGGACGCCGTGGTGCAGGTGCACGAGTCCGACGGCCCCCGGGACGTCCCGCTCGCCGCGCTGTACCGCTCCCCCGGCGCGCACCCGGAACGGGAGACCACCCTGGCCCGGGGTGCGCTGATCACCGCCGTCCGGCTACCGCCGCTGCCGGCCGCGCGCCGCTCGGCGTACCTCAAGGTGCGCGACCGGGCGTCGTTCGCCTTCGCCGCCGGCTCGGTGGCCGCGGTCCTCGACCTCGACGGCGACGTGGTCCGCGACGTCCGCCTGGCGTACGGCGCGGTGGCGCACCGGCCGTGGCGGGCGTACCGGGCCGAGGAGGAGCTGCGCGGTCGGCTGTTCAGCCCCGAGCTGGCCGCGCGGGCCGCCGACGCCGAGTTGACCGAGGCCCGGCCGCTGCGGCACAACGGCTTCAAGCTGCCACTGACCCGGGCCATCACGGTGCGGGTGCTCAGCGAGCTGGCGGCCTCGTGAGCACCGGCGCGGTCGGTAGGGCGCATCCCCGGCTGGAGGGCCGGGAGAAGGTCACCGGCACGGCCCGGTACGCGGTCGAGTACCCGGTGGACGGTGTCACGTACGGCTGGGCGGTGCCGGCGACGGTGGTCCGGGGCCGGATCACCCGGATCGACACGACGGACGCGCTCGCGTCCCCGAGCGTGCTGGCCGTGGTGCACCACGGCAACGCGCCCCGGCTCGCACCCGGGCCGCAGCCGGAGCTCTGGTTGTTGCAGGAGCCGGCGGTGCACTACCGGGGGCAGTTCGTCGCGGTGGTGGTCGCCACCAGCCTGGAGGCCGCCCGCGAGGGCGCCCGGCTGGTCCGGATCGACTACGACGCCGGCCCGCACAGCACTGTGCTCGCCGCCGACCACCCGGGCCTGTACAAGCCGGAGCACGTCAACCCCAGCTATCCGACGGACACCGCCGAGGGGGACTTCGACGCCGGGTACGCCGCCGCGCCGGTGCGGGTGGACGCCACCTACCGGACACCGGCGTACCACAACAATCCGATGGAGCCGCACGCCACGACGGCGCTGTGGCACGACGGGCGGTTGCTGGTGCACGACTCGACCCAGGGCGCGGTGCCGGTGCAGAGCGCGCTGGCCGAGCTGTTCGAACTGCCCCAGGAGTCCGTCCGGGTCATCGCCGAGCATGTCGGCGGCGGCTTCGGCAGCAAGGGCTACGCCAAGGCGGCGGTGGTGCTCGCCGCGCTCGCCGCCCGGCACGTGGACCGCCCGGTCAAGCTCGCGCTGACCCGCCAGCAGCTGTTCGGGCCGATCGGCTACCGCACGCCCAGCATCCAACGGGTCCGCCTCGCCGCCGACACCGACGGTCGGCTCACCGCTGTCTGTCACGACGCGATCAGCCAGACCTCGACGGTCCGGGAGTTCGCCGAACAGATCGCCGTCTACACCCGCAGCATGTACGCGGCCCCGCACCGACGCACCACCCACCGGCTGGTCCGCCTCGACGTGCCCACGCCGTTCTGGATGCGCGCCCCCGGCGAGTGCCCCGGCGCGTACGCCCTGGAGTCGGCGATGGACGAGCTGGCCATCGCCGTGGGGGTCGACCCGGTGGAGCTGCGGATCCGCAACGACGCCCAGGTCGACCCCGACCAGGGCGAGCCGTTCACCAGCCGCAACCTGGTGGCCTGCCTGCGCGAGGGGGCGCAGCGGTTCGGCTGGACGGGCCGGGATCCCACGCCCCGGGCCCGGCGCGACGGGCGGTGGCTGATCGGTACCGGCGTGGCCGGATCGAGCTACCCGGCCCGGGCGAGACCGTCGTCGGCGGCGGCCACCGCCCGGCCCGACGGCACCTTTCTGGTACGGATCGACGCCACCGACATCGGCACGGGCGCCCGGACGGCGCTCTGGCAGGTGGCCGCCGACGCGCTGGGGGTGCCGCCCGAGCGGGTCGAGATCCGCATCGGCGACAGCGACCTGCCGGTGGCTCCGGTGGCCGGGGGCTCGATGGGTACCGCCTCGTGGAGCTGGGCCGTGATCCGGGCCTGCGAGGCGTTGCGCGCCAAGCTGCGCGAGGGTGCGTCGCCGGGCACCGAGGTCAGCGCCGAGGCGGACACCACCGACGAGGTGGGTGCGCAACCCGCCCGACCCCGGTACGCGTACGGGGCGCAGTTCGTCGAGGTACGGGTGGACGCGGACACCGGCGAGGTGCGGGTGAACCGGCTGCTCGGGGTGTTCGCCGCCGGTCGGGTGGTGAACCCGACGACGGCGCGCAGTCAGCTGATCGGCGGCATGACGATGGGGCTGTCGATGGCGCTGCACGAGGAGGGCCTGCTCGACGAGCGTTACGGCGACTGGGTCAACCACGACCTGGCCACATACCACATCACCGGCTGCGCGGACGTCGAGGCCGTCGAGGCGTACTGGCTGGATGAGCGGGACGACGAGCTGAACCCGGCCGGGGTGAAGGGCATCGGCGAGATCGGCATCGTCGGCACCGCGGCGGCGGTCGCCAACGCCGTCCACCACGCCACCGGCGTCCGCATCCGGGACCTGCCGATCCGGTTGGACAAGCTCATCGGGGTTTCAGGCTTGGCTTAAATAAGCCGACGGTGATATAACTGTCGCCGTGCACGCCTTCGACGTGCTGGGCGACCCGGTCCGGCGCCGCATCCTGGAACTGCTCGCCGACGGCGAGCAGACCGCGGGCGCGGTCAGCGCGCTCATCCGCGACGAGTTCGGCATCTCCCAGCCCGCCGTGTCACAGCACCTCAAGGTGTTGCGGGACAACGGCTTCGCCACCGTGCGGCCGGAGGGCGCCCGGCGGCTGTACGCGGTCGACCCACGCCCGTTGCGCGAGGTCGACGGCTGGTTGGAGCACTTCCGCCGGTTCTGGACGCCACCCCTGGCGGCACTCGCCACCGAGCTGGCCCGGGGCCGACGCGACCGTCGCCTGCGCGGGCCCGCCGACCCACCCGAGGAGAGGAACACCTGATGTTCGACGCGACCGAGCAGATCAACGCCGTCCAGCGGCAGGTCGGCAGCCGCACCCTGGCCGCGGGCGAGGCCCGGGTGACCACGATCAGCCAGACCTACCAGGCGACGGCCGAGGACCTGTGGGACGCCTGCACCAACGCCGAGCGCATCCCCCGCTGGTTCCTGCCGATCAGCGGCGACCTGCGGCTGCACGGCACGTACCAGCTCGAGGGCAACGCCCACGGCACCGTCGAGAGCTGCGAGCCTCCGCACCGCTTCACCGCCACCTGGGAGATGGGCGGCGAGGTGAGCTGGATCGAGGTGCGGGTCACGCCGGTCGGCGACGAACAGGCCCGCCTCGACCTGGACCACATCGCGCACGTCGACCAGGACCGGTGGGCACAGTTCGGGCCGGGCGCCGTCGGCGTCGGCTGGGACCTGGGCCTGCTCGGTCTCGCCACCTACCTCTCCGGCGACGGCAGCGGCGTCCGGCCGGAGGACAGCGCCGAGTGGGTCGCCTCCGCCGAGGGACGACGCGCCATGGAGCTGAGCAGCCAGCTGTGGTGCGAGGCGAGCATCGCCGCCGGCACCGACGCCGACGAGGCCAAGGCCGCCGCCGAGCGCACCACCGCCTTCTACACGGGCGCCCCCCAGGCCTGAGCGGCGCCGACGACGGCGGCTGCCGACCTGCCGCCGCCGTCGTCCGGCGTACCCGGCTCGGATTCGAGCCTGACGTGAATCCGACTCATCGGTTGGATCAGCGCCCTGTCCTAGATCCGGTAGGGTCACGCAAAGCGTTGCCGTGCTGTCGCAACGTGATTGCCCACTGGATCACCTGGGGGTGCCGCGATGAGCCGACGGTGGGCGATCCTGATCGGAGCCAACGCTTGCGGGTATGACGTCAACCTGCCCAGCCTGCGCTACGCCGAGGACGATGCGCGGGCGGTGCGGGCGGTGCTGCTGGACGAGCGGATCGGCACGTTCGACGACGGCGACGTCGACCTGTTCATCGGCGACGGCGCCAGCTGGCGCGAGATCAAGGCCCGGCTGCGCGAGCGGGTGCTGGAGTCGCGCCCCTCCGACGTGCTGCTGGTCTACTTCGCCGGCCACGCCCTCGTGCCGGAATGGGGCACGCAGTCCGACGCGTATCTGGTGACTGCCGACCTGGAGGCCGACGGGCTGCGCCGCGAGCCGGACAACGGACTGCGGATGGCGTTCCTCAAGCGGGACGTCTTCGAGGCGTTCGCCGGCACCTCGTTCCTGATCCTCGACTGCTGCCACGCGGGCGTCTACCTGGACTCGGAGCTGCGGCACACCGAGGCGATGCAGACGTACCGCACCCAGGTCGACAGGCACAGCGCCCTGCTGGCGTGCCCGAGTGGCGCCGCTGCCCGGGAGAGCGAGGAACACCGGCAGGGCGTGCTCACCCACCAGCTGCTGCGGGCGTTGCGCGGCGAGGCCGCCGACCCCGGCGGCCGGGTCTCCTTCGCCCAGATGGCCACCTTCGTCGCCGAGCAGGGCATCCACCCCGCGCCCGGGCAGCTCGTCCACATGTGGGGTCCGACCACTGTGCTCACCCAGCCGCCGGTGTCCCGGCACGAGCGGCAGTCATTGACGGCCCCGGTCAACTCCGGCACGATCCGGCCCTGCAAGAACCCGCTCGACGACCTGTCCAGCTCGATCACGCAGCTGCTCGGACGGGTGTTCCGCTCGCAGTCCCGTCCACCGCGTTCCGCCCAGCAGGCGGGGCACGCCGAACGGGTCGAGGTGATCCGGTACGCCCTGGAGGCGGATTCGGTGGCGGTGGTGGAATCCGGCCCCACGGGTATCGGCCAGGTCACCTCCACGGCCCGGTTCAACAAGGAGGAGCTGCGGCCACTGCTCGAACTGAGCGCCGCGGACACGACCCTGGTCCGCACCTCCTCCCCCGGGCACGTGGTGGCCGACGACGCCGGCCGACGGATCCTCTGCGTCCCCCTGTCCCAGGAGAACAGCCGCAACCTCACCCTCGCGGTGGTCGATCCCGCCCTCGCCGCGCTGGACATGGGCGAGCCGTTGGCCACCATGCTGCGCGCCATCTGGAATTCCGATGTCCGCGACGATCCGGTGCACGCCGAGATGCAGGTGCTCACCGCCCTGCGCTCGGCCTACGGCCGGCTGCCGGTGGATCTGTACTCGCACGCCTTCAGCCTGTACCAGAAGCTGATCGAGTCGCTGATCATGGTGTTCCAGCCGGTGATGTCGTTGGACCGGCGGCCCGCCGGGGTGGGCATCCACAGCTACGAGGCACTGGCGAGGCGACTGGAGACCGACGTACGCGCGCCGGTAGCGGCCCTTCAGATGGCGTACGCCTGGGGTGACCGCTTCGTCATCGAACGCGACGCGCTGCTGCTGGCCAAGGCGATCGACTCGTACGCCGAGGCCGACGTCGCGTCCGTCTTCGACGTCACCAAGCCGATCTCGGTCAACGTCGCGGTGCGCTCCCTGCTCAGCGACGCGTACATCGCCCAGGTGCGCACGGCGATCATGGAGGCCAACCTCGATCCGCGCACCGTCACGCTGGAGATCTCCGAGCAGGACCCGATCCGGCCCGCTCCCGGCGAGGTGTGGCCGCAGGAGCCGCTGACGTACTTTCACCGTCGGCTGACCAGCCTGGCGCGTGACCTGGAGATCAGCTTCGCGGTGGACGACTTCGGGGTCGGTTACTCCTCGCTCGCCCGGATGGCGGAGCTTCCGTTGACCCAGATCAAAGTGGACCGGGCCGTCCTGCACCACCCGCTGGCCGTCGAGGAACTGGACCTGGTGACCCGGGTCGCCCGCTACGCCAGCGACCTCGGCCACGCGCCGAACCCCCGCGCCGTCATCGTGGAGGGGTTCGACGAGCAGGCGCCGGTGACCCTCAAGCAGATCTACGACCTGCGGATCCGGCACGTACAGGGCTTCATCTGCGGGGAGACCGCGTCGACGTCGCTGCGTCCGCTCGGGCAGAGCGTCCGGGAGCGGATCGCCGCGATGGTGAGAGGTGAGGATGACTAGCGTTCGACTGTTGTTGCCGCCCGAGGTTGTCGCCGAGCTGCGCCTGCCGCACGAGGGCGTTCGGGACGCGGGCGCCCTGACGCTGGCCATCGAGGGAATCAGCGTCCTGGCGAACCTGGCCACGCTGGCCACCCTGCAACCGCAGGCCGAGGCGCTGGTCTCCGCCATCCGAGGTTGGCGGCTGCGCGATCCCCGCCCGACGGTGACGCTCACCGCGCGAGGCCCGGGCCTGGATCTCACCATCGAGCTGCCCCGCAACGTGAGCCGGGCGCAGCTGCTCGACCAACTGCGCCCGTTGCTCGACCGCGAGGACTGAACCTCGGGCGGCGGGTCGATCCGATCGGGCGCGGGTAACGTGCTGCGACATGACCGGTCCGCCGTACTCGCACTGCTCCTACTGCGGCGCCGCCTACCCGGCGGCGGCCGGCTGGCCGCGGGTCTGCGCGGTCTGCGGCGAGACCGTCTGGCGCAACCCGCTGCCCGTCGCGGTAGCGGTGCTCCCGGTCCGCACCGCCGACGGCCTCGGCGTGGTGGTCGTGCGCCGGGACATCGAACCGGCCCGCGGGCTGCTCGCGCTGCCCGGCGGCTTCATCGAGTACGGCGAGGAGTGGTCCGACGCGCTCGTGCGTGAGCTGCGGGAGGAGACCGGTCTGGTCGCGGCGGCCGAGGACGCCCGACTCTTCGCCGTGCACGGCGCCCCGGCGGGCGGCACCATGATGGTCTTCGGAGTGCTGCCCGAGCGGGCCGTCGAGGACCTGCCGCCGTCGGCGCCCACGGAGGAGGCCACCGAGTGGCTGGTGCTCACCGACCCGGTCGAGCTGGCGTTCTCCACCCACACGCGGGTCCTCAAGGATTTCCTCACCCCCTGACCCCGCGATCTTGCACTTTCTGTCGCGACACAAGGGGCATCTCGGTTCATCTCGGCGACCGAAAGTGCAAGATCGACGCAAGTGGTGCCGTGCGGGACGGGCGGTCAGTGGTTTGCGGCGCCGGCGCGGTAGCCGCTGGCCTGCAACTCGAACAGCTCGCGGTAGAGGCCGCCGGCCGTCATCAGCTCGTCGTGGTTGCCCTGCTGGACGAGGCGACCGCGGTCCATGACGAAGATCCGGTCGGCGTGCCGGACGTTGGCCAGCCGATGCGTGATCAGGACGACCGCCCGGTCGGGCCGGCGGCGCAGGTGCTGGAACAGGGCATGTTCCGCGCGGGCGTCCAGAGCCGCCGACGGCTCGTCGCAGATCAGCAGGGCGGCGTCGCGGTAGAGCCCACGGGCGGCGACGAGCCGCTGCCACTGCCCGCCGGACAGCTCGTGACCGTTCTTGAACTCCCGGTCCAGCAGGGTGTCGTAGCCGTGCGGCAGACCGACGATCATGTCGTGGGCGGCGGCCGCCGCGGCGGCGGCCTGCACGTCGGGGCCGGGTTGGTCGGGCGTACGGTCGTGCCGGCCCACGCGGATGTTCTGCCCCGCGGTGAACGGGAACTTCCAGTACTCCTGCGTCATCACGGCCACCTGCGCGCCGAGCGTCCGCGGATCCAGTTCGGCGGCGTCGACGTCGTCCCAGCGGATCGTCCCGCCGGTCGGCTGGTAGAGCCCGGCGATCAACTTGGCCAGGGTGGTCTTGCCGGAGCCGTTCTCGCCGACCAGCGCGATCACCTCACCGCGTCGGATCGTCAGGCTGACCCGGTCCACCGCGGGCGTGTCGGTGTCGGGGTAGCGCAGGCTCACCTCGTGCAGGTCGATCGTCTCGACGCCGTCGACCACCTGGTCGCCGCCGACGGGCACCCGGCCCTGCGCCCGGGTCAGGAAATCCCGGTAGTCCTGGTAGTAGAGCGCGTCCTCGTACAGCGAGTTGGTGGCGACGACCGCGACGCCCAGGCTGGTCCGGGCGGACTGCAGGGCGAGCAGGGCGGTCGCCGCGGCGGCGAGGGCGACCATGCCGGCCAGCAGCAGGCCGCCGAGCACGGCGTACACCCCGAAGGTGGCCAGCCCCGCCACGCTGGCGCCGGCCACGCGTGTGCCGGCCTGCGAGCGCACCAGCCGCAGTTGGGCGCGGGTCTCGACAGCCATCACAGCGCGGTACTCGGCGAGCAGGAAGTCGCGCATCTGGTAGGCGCGCACCTCGGCTGCGGTGTGCCGGTTGGCCATCAGGTGGGCGAGCATCCACATCCGCCGGCGGCGGGTGATCCGGGCCAGCATCGCCAGGTACTCCCGGCGGGCCATCCGCACCGCCGTGATCGCCTGGGGCACGGCCGCGAGCAGCAGGCATGGCAGCAGCAGCGGCTGGATGACGGTGACCGCCACGGCGGTGGCGAGCATCCCGACGACGCCGGTGACCAGGTTGACGGTGTGGTCGACGATCCACGCCGCCTCGCCCATCCCCCGGTCGCGGACCCGATCCATCTCCTCGGCGAACCCGGCGTCGTCGAACGCGGCCAGATCCACGGCTGTGGTGGCCTCGAACAGCCGCAACTCCACCTGGTAGTTGATCTGCGGGGTGAGCCGCGCCTGGGCCCAACCGGCCGCGATCGTCAGGCCGCCGCGCGCCGAGACCGCCGCCGCGGCCACGATCAGCGCCGGCAGGGCGGAGCGCACCCGGTCCGGGGTGGGACCGGCGGCGAAGAGTTCCCGCAGCACGCTTGTCGTGGCGAGCAGGCCGAAGGTGGTCATCACGCCGGCGGCGACGTTCAGGCCGATGGAGGCGACCGCGTCCATGCGGTTGGTGGCCCAGGCCAGCGCCACCGCCTCCCGCACCAACCTCGGCAGGCGGCGGGCCACCGCCCAGAAACTGGTGTGCGCGAACGTGTTCGCGTGGTGCATCCAGGCGGCGTCCTCCAGCTCCGGAAGCATGGAGCCGTCAGTGGGCGGGTCGATCGGCTGGTCGTCGTCGTGGGGCGCGGTGCGCGGGCGGGCCATCGAGTCCACGGACGCTCCTCGGGGGGCGGGAAGCACGAACGCCGCCCGAGACTACTGCCAGCGACCGCCTGATGTCTTTAGGTAGTCGGCGCGTCGTACGGGTGTTTCACACAGTCGGCGCGACGTCCTCGGTGATCGGCAGCAGCACCCGGAACGTGGTGATCCCGGGCTCGGTCTCCACGCGGATGTCGCCGTGGTGCTTCTTGACCACGATCCGGTACGAGATGTCCAGCCCCAGACCCGTGCCGGCACCGACCGGCTTGGTGGTGAAGAACGGCTCGAAGATGCGCGGACGCACCTCGGGCGGGATACCGGGACCGGTGTCCGTGATCTCCACCGCCAGCAGCTCGCCGACCCGGCCGGTGCGGACGGTCAGCACGCCCTTCTCCCCCATCGCGCCCAACGCGTTGTCGATCAGGTTCGTCCACACCTGGTTCAGCTCGGCCGCGTACGCCGGGATCGGCGGGAGCGACCTGTCGTACTCCCGGACGAGCTTGACCTCGGCGGGGACCTTGCCCTTGAACATGACAAGCGTGGCGTCGAGCAGGTCGTGCACGTCCACCACCCGGTGCGGGGCGCGGTCCAACTGGGAGTACTGCTTGGCGGCGCCCACCAGACCCGAGATCCGGGTCACCGCGTCGCCGATCTCCCGCATCAGCAGCTCGGTGTCGACGGTGTAGGACAGCCACCGCACCGCGGCCTCCAGATCCGCCGGGCCGACGGCCGCCTTCACCTGAGCGAGCCAGGCCGCGTCGAGACCCCCGCCGACCAGGATGGGCGCCAGGTCCCAGGCGCCACCCACGCCGTGCTCCTCCAGCCAGTCGGTGAGGACGTCCTCGGCGTCGGCGGTGGCCACCGGGCTCAACTTCGGCGCGGTCGCCACCCGGGCCACCGCCTCCTCCTGCAACGCGACGAGCCCGTGCAGCGCCCGGCCGTCGAGCCGACCGTCGGCGATCATCGCGAGCTTGTGCCGCATCCCCGCGACCCGGTCGCGCAGCACCGACGTGGCCCGCACCGCCGCCGCGGCCGGATTGTTCAGCTCGTGGGTCAACCCCGCCGAGAGCGAGCCGAGCGCCAGCAGCCGCTCCCGCTCGCCGACGATGGTCTGGCTGTCCCGCATGCCGAAGAACAGCCCCTCCAGCAGGTGCATCGGCATCGGGAACCAGGACCGCAGGGCGTACGCGAAATCCTCCGCCGGCAGCACGAAGAAGTCCGAGTCGACAACCGCCCGCAGACTGTTGCGGTACGTCTGCTCGACCTGGTCGCCCAGGTACGCCTGGGTGGCGCCGCCGTACACCCCGGGCTGGTCGGTCCGGCTGACCTCGACGTCGTCGCCACGGACCTGACGGCTCAACGCCACCGCGCCGCGCAGCAGCACGAAGAAGCAGGTCGCGGCCTCCCCCTCGCCGTACACGAGGGTGCCGCCGGCCCGCTGCTCCACCCGGCCGTGCTCGACCAGCCAGTCGAGCTGTTCGTCGTCGAGCGCCTCGAACAGGAACAGGGCACGCAGCTGCGCGGGCGTCGCCCGCTCCGACGGGGTGGTCATTGCGCCTCCAGGTAACGGTGCACGAGCGAGACGGCCATCGCGCCCTCGCCGACGGCCGAGGCGACCCGCTTGACCGACTCGGCACGGACGTCTCCGGCGGCGAACACCCCCGGCACGCTGGTCTCCAGGTGGTACGGGTCACGCGACAGCGACCACCCGGCTGGGCGCCGGCCACCGCTCAGCAGGTCCGGGCCGGTGACGATGAAGCCACGCCCGTCGCGGACGAGCACGCCGTCGAGCCAGTCCGTGCGGGGCTCGGCGCCGATGAAGATGAACAGCCAGGAGGTTTCGACCGTGCGGGCCTGCCCGGTGCGGGTGTCGCAGAGGTTGAGCTGTTGCAGGTGGCCCTGCCCGCCTGCGCCGACGACCGCCGTGTGCGGGTGCACGGTGATCCGGTCGATGCGCTCCAGCTGGTCGATCAGGTACCGCGACATCGACGCCGTGAGGTCCGCGCCGCGGATCAGCAGGTGGACGCGGGCGGCGTACCGGGAGAAGTGCACGGCGGCCTGGCCGGCCGAGTTGGCCCCGCCCACGATGTAGACGTCCTGGTCGACACAGCTGGGCGCCTCGGTGGCGGCGGCGCCGTAGAACACCCCCCGGCCGGTGAAGTCGGCCAGACCGGGCGCGTCGAGCACCCGGTAGGAGACCCCGGTGGCCAGTACCACCGTGTGCGCGGCGATCTCGCTGCCGTCGCCGAAACGCAGCAGCCGGGCCCCGCCGGCCTCGCTCAGGCCGACCACCTCCCGGGCGCTGAGCAGCTCGGCGCCGAACTTCACCGCCTGCCGTCGGGCCCGGTCGGTCAACTGCGCGCCGGAGACGCCGTCCGGGAAACCCAGGTAGTTCTCGATCCGGCTGCTCTGCCCGGCCTGCCCGCCGGTCGCCCGCCGCTCCACGAGCACGGTGCGCAGCCCCTCCGACGCGCCGTACACGGCCGAGCCCAGGCCCGCCGGACCGCCGCCGATCACCACCAGGTCGTAGAAGTCGGACGCCGGCACCACTGTCAACCCGGCCAGCGCGGCCAGCTCGGTCTCGTTGGGGGCCACCAGGGCCTTGCCCTCGGCGGTCACCACGAGGGGTACGTCCGCCTCGGTGGCCCCGGCCGCGTCGAGCAGGCGGGCGCCCTCCGGGTCGTCGGACAACAACCAGCGGTACGGCACGAGGTTGCGGGCCAGGAAGTCACGGACCTTGAACGACGGCGCCGACCAGCGGTGCCCGACGACCCGGATCTCGACGCTCGTCGCGTCCGGGGTGACCGACCACGCCTCCAGCAGGCCGTCGACCACCGGGTACAGCTTCTCCTCCGGCGGGTGCCACGGCTTGAGCAGGTAGTGGTCCAGGTCGACCACGTTGATCGCCTCGATCGCCGCGTCGGTGTCGGCGTACGCGGTGAGCAGCACCCGGCGCGCGGCGGGGAAGATGTCCATCGCGGCTTCGAGGAACTCGACGCCTGTCATCTCCGGCATCCGGTGGTCGGCCAGCAGCAGCGCCACCTGCTCGCCGCGCAGCTTGACCTCCCGCAGCGCGTCCAGCGCCTCCGGCCCGGAGGCGGCCCGCAGCACCCGGTAACGGTCGCCGTAGCGGCGCCGGATGTCCCGGGCCACCGCGCGGGACACCGCGGGATCGTCGTCGACGGTCAGGATCACCGGGTTTGCCATGGCGCCAATAGAACCACCCCGCAGGGCCCGGTCGCACCACCGCGTGGGCACCGACGCAGGCGTGAGAAGGTCCGGGACGGGTAAGCGGCACCGCCGCGGGCGGTGTGCGACCGCCGACCCGCCGGCGGTCGCACACCTCGGGGGGCTGATGACGGACGCGTCGCCGACCGAACCGACGACGTCGGGTCGAGTCGTGGAGCTGCGGGTGCACGGCGTCTCCGGGGCGGGCGCCGACCAGGTCCTCAACCGGCCGTACGTG
The DNA here is from genome assembly GCF_049841615.1 of Micromonospora sp. DT63. NCBI lineage: Bacteria > Bacillati > Actinomycetota > Actinomycetes > Micromonosporales > Micromonosporaceae > Micromonospora > Micromonospora sp. DT63. The sequence continues at coordinate 746,505 of NZ_JBNCKQ010000001.1, forward strand.
CACCAGGTCGCCGGGGACCGCAGCGGCGGGTTCTACCGCCCCCGACCCGGCTACCCGGACTCGACCGGCACGGACGGGGTGACGCTGGAGGCGTACCGCTGGAGCGACCTGCCGTCCGGCACGGCCGTACGGACGCTGTCGCTGGTGTTCCTGTTGCCGTTCATGCTCTGCAACGTGGCGCTCTGGATGCGCCCGGAGAGCCTGCCGGGCAAACACGTCATCGTCGCGCTGTGTCGGGTGCTCGCGCTCACCCTGACGATGCTCTACGTGCTCTCCATCGTCGGGATGGCGGTGGACCTCATCGCCTGGCGCTGCATGGGCACGCCGGCCTGCACGGCCGGACGGAGCTGGCTGTCCTGGCTCGGCGGGCGTCCGCCAGGGGTACGGCTGGGCGTGGCGGCCCTGGCGCCGGTCGCCGCGATCGGGATCGTGTGGTGGCTCGGCGCGCGCCCGAGCCACTCGTTCGACGCCTTTCGCACCGGGGCGACCCAGGAGACGTCCGTCCAGCAGTTGAGCGCGGTCGGCCAGTGGGACGGGACCCCGGTGGTGGGACGGCTGCGCTCGGTGCACGTCGCGGCCGCGTTCGCGACGCTGGACGGCAGCCTGCTCGCCGCCTGGGACAGCGAGAACGAGTCGTTGGTGCGGGCGGCGCTGGCGGTGGCGACCGGGGCCGTTCTGCTCACCTGCGTGGTGCTGCTGACGAGGGTGCGGGGCATGGACCGACCCAGCCCGGTGCCCCGGCTGGAGGCGGCCACGCGCGGGCTGCGCACGATCGCGTGCGGCCTGACGATCCTGGTGATCGCGTACACCCTGACCAGCCGCGAGCCGTGGCCGCAGAGCAGGATGCTGCCCGGCTACAGCGCCACCGTGGCCTGGTTGTTCGTCAGCCAGACCGTCCTGCTGGTGATCCTCGCGGCGGTGGTGATCTGGGTGCGCGGCAGTGGGCGACGCGCCGACGGAAAGCGGCTTTCCCGGCTGCGCGCGCTGGGCTCTCCGGTGTTCGTCACGATCGCCGCCGGGCTCGCGGTGGCGTTCTCCGCCGAGTTGGTCTACCGGGTTGCCGACGTGTTGGACCGCGGCGGCGGGCCCACCGCGCCGGAAGCCTTCAGCCCGCCACTGGCGTACAAGTGGGCGATCTTCGGGTTTTTCCTGGCAGTGCTGGCCGCGCTGCTGGTGGGCGTGGTGGCAACCGTGGCGACCCGTCCCAGCCGGTGGCGGGCCGCGCGGGCGATCGTGGCCGCCGACTTCCCGGACGCACCGCCGGAGGCGGGGGCGCGGCTGCGCCGGGTCGAGCAGGCGGTGGCGCGGGCCCGGTTCACCGAACGGCTGGAGCCCCTCACCGTCGTCTACGCCGGCTCCGCCGCGCTCGGACTGGCCACCAGTTTCCTCGGCCTGCTCCAGATCTACCCCGGGGACGTGTTCGAGCAGTACGTCGGTGTGCCCGACAGCTTCGTCAACTTCCTCATCGGGGCGGGCAGCTACACGATCGCCGCGATCCTGGTCGGGCTCGTGATCGGCGGCATCTTCGCGTACCGGACGGCCGGGTTCCGCCGGTACGTGGGCGTCCTGTGGGACCTGGGCACCTTCTGGCCCCGGGGGGCGCACCCCTTCGCCCCACCCTGCTACGCCGAGCGGGCCGTGCCGGAGCTGACCAAGCGGATCACCTACCTCGTGGACCAGGGCGCGGGGGTGCTGCTGGCGGGGCACAGCCACGGCTCGGTGCTGCTCGCGGCCACGCTGCTGCAACTGCCGCCGCGGGTCACCGACCGGGTCGCCCTGCTCACCTACGGGTCGCCGCTGAGCCGGCTGTACTCGCGTCTGTTCCCCGCCTACGTCGACGAGTCGTCGCTGCGGGAGATCGGCGAGCGCGTCGGCTGGCGCTGGGTGAACCTGTGGCGCGACACCGACCCGATCGGCGGGTGGATGTTCGCTCCGCACCGGCCCGGGGACACCGGAACGCTCACCGGGCCGGAGGCGGCGGTGGACCGCCGGTTGACCGACCCGCAGGGCGTGATGCCGCCGCCCAGCGACAGCGTGCCGCCGCCGATCCTGGGTCACTGGCCGTGCGAGTCACAGGAGGAGTTCACGCAGGCGGTGCGGGACCTGGCCGGGCGGCTGCGCGCTCAGCGCCGGACGACGGACTGAGGCGGCGGCCGGATATCGTCGCCGGGTGAGCCCGTCCAAGCAGCCCGAGCGTCGACTGATCGCCTCGAACAAGAAGGCCCGGCACGAGTACACCGTGCTGCGCACGTACGAGGCGGGCATCGTGCTGGTCGGCACCGAGGTGAAGTCGCTGCGCGAGGGGCGGGCGTCGCTTGTCGACGCGTTCGCCCACGAACGCGACGGCGAGATCGTGCTGTACGGGCTGCACATCGCCGAGTACACCTACGGCACGTGGACCAACCACGCGCCGCGCCGCAACCGCAAGCTGCTGCTGCACCGCTCCGAGATCAGCCGGATCTTGGAGAAGGTTCGCGAGGGCGGGGTGACGCTGGTGCCGTTGTCGCTGTACTTCGACAACGGCTGGGCCAAGGTCGAGCTGGCCCTGGCCAAGGGCAAGCGCGCGTACGACAAGCGCCAGACCCTCGCCGAACGGGACGCCAACCGAGAGATCGCCCGGGAGCTGGGCCGGCACCTGAAGGGCCACCCCCGACGCCCCTGACCGCACCTGCGGCCCTGCGATCGCAATATCAGCGCACAAGCGGCCCACGGCACCCTTTCGCGCTCGCAGATGCGAGGGCTAGGGTGACCCGGTGACGATGTTCCGTATCGGCGAGGCCGCCGACCTGCTCGGCGTCAGCGCCGACACGATCCGCCGCTGGGTGGACGCCGGGCGGTTGACCGCCGGGCGCGACGAGCACGGCCACCGCGTCATCGACGGCGTCGACCTCGCGGCGTTCGCCCGCTCGCACGCCGCCGACCCGGACGCGGGAGCGGAGTTCTCCTCCGCCCGCAACCGGCTGCGCGGCATCGTCGTCGACGTCCGCAAGGACACGGTGATGGCTCAGGTGGACATCCAGGCCGGCCCGTTCCGGGTCGTGTCGCTGATGAGCCGGGAGGCGGTGGACGATCTCGACCTCCAGGTCGGGTCGATGGCCGTCGCGGTGATCAAGTCGACGACAGTGGTGGTGGAGCGGGCCACGCCCACCCGGACGAGGGTCGGCGGATGAGCGGCCGGAGCGTGCTGGCGACGCTGACGGCGATCGCCGTACTGGCGCTGACCGGCTGCGGCGGAGGCGACGACCCGGCGGGCGACGACGCCGACGGCCGGGTCACCGGCACGGTGACCGTGTTCGCCGCCGCCTCGCTGACCGAGTCGTTCACCCGGATCGCCAGCGACTTCGAGGCCGCCAACCCGGGCGTCACCGTCACCCTCAACCTCGCCGGCAGCTCGGCCCTGGCCAACCAGATCAACCAGGGCGCCCCGGCGGACGTCTTCGCCTCGGCCGCGCAGAAGAACATGGCGACGGTGACCGAGGCCGGTAACGCCGAGGGCACACCGAGCGTCTTCGCCCGCAACCAGTTGGTGATCGCGGTGCCCGGCGGTAATCCGCGGGGCGTGACCGGGCTGGCGGATCTGGCCCGTCCGGGGGTGAAGGTGGCGCTCTGCGCCGACCAGGTGCCGTGCGGCGCGGCGGCACGTACCGCCCTGACCGCGGCCGGCGTCGCGTTGACCCCGGTCACGTTGGAGCAGGATGTCAAGGGGGCGCTCGCCAAGGTGAAGCTCGGCGAGGTCGACGCGGCCCTGGTCTACCGCACGGACGCCCGTGCGGCGAGCGCCGACGTGGCCGGCGTCGAGTTTCCCGAGTCGGCGCGGGCGGTCAACGACTATCCGATCGTCGCGCTGAAGGACGCGCCGAATCCGGCCGGCGCGCGGGCCTTCGTCGCGTACGTCCGCTCGGCGCCGGCACAGGCGGTCCTCGCCGGGGCCGGTTTCCAGGCGCCGTGAGTCAGGCCCTTGCCCGCGTCGTGCCGCGCCGACGGGGGCGGGTGCCGGCGGCGCTGCTGATCCCCGCGGGGCTGGGCCTGCTCTTCCTCGTCCTGCCGCTGGCCGGGCTGGTGGTCCGAGCGCCGTGGACGACGCTGCCGCAGCGGCTCACCGCGCCGGGGGCGCTGACCGCGCTGCGGCTGTCGGTGCAGACCGCGACCCTGGCCACCCTGCTCTGCCTACTCCTCGGGGTGCCGCTGGCCTGGCTGCTGGCCCGGGTCGAGTTTCCCGGCCGCCGGCTGGTCCGCGCCCTGGTCACCGTGCCACTGGTGCTGCCACCGGTCGTCGGCGGCGTGGCGCTGCTGCTGGTCTTCGGCCGGCGCGGACTGCTCGGCGGCTGGCTCGACGCGACGTTCGGCGTCACCCTGCCGTTCACGACAGCGGGCGTGGTGCTGGCCGAGGCGTTCGTCGCCATGCCGTTCCTCGTCATCGCCGTCGAGGGTGCGCTGCGCGCCGCTGACCACCGCTACGAGGAGGCGGCCGCGACGCTCGGCGCCGGACGGTGGACCACCTTCACCCACGTCACGCTGCCCCTGGTGGCACCGGGTCTGGCCGCCGGCGCGGTGCTGTGCTGGGCGCGGGCGCTCGGCGAGTTCGGCGCCACCATCACCTTCGCCGGCAACTATCCCGGGCGTACGCAGACGATGCCGCTGGCCGTCTACCTGGCGTTGGAGACCGACCTGGAGTCCGCGATCGTGCTCAGTCTGGTGCTGCTGATCGTCTCGGTGGGCATCCTGGCCGCGCTGCGGGACCGCTGGCTGGCCAGCCCGTGACCGCGCCGATGGACGAGACCAGAACCGCGCCGCTGGACGCTGCCGGACCCGCGCCGCGGGACGACGAGGCTGGGCCCGCACCGCTGCTCGACGCCCGGCTCGTCGTCGACCGGGGCGCCTTCCGGTTGGACGTGCCGTTGCGGGTCGCGTCGGGCGAGGTCGTCGCGCTGCTCGGGCCGAACGGCGCCGGCAAGACCACCGCGTTGCGCGCGCTGGCCGGGCTGCATCCGCTCACGGCCGGGCACGTCTCCCTCGGCGGCGTCGACCTGGATCGGCCGGCGAACCGGGGTTGGGTGCCCACCGAACGCCGCCCGGTCGGGGTGGTCTTCCAGGACTACCTGCTCTTTCCGCACCTCGACGCGCTGGACAACGTGGCCTTCGGGCCGCGCCGGCACGGCGTCGACCGGCGGACGGCGCGGGCCACGGCCCGGGACTGGCTCGACCGGGTGGGCCTGGCCGGCCAGGCGCACCGCCGGCCCCGGCAGCTCTCCGGCGGGCAGGCGCAGCGGGTGGCGCTGGCCCGCGCACTGGCCGTCGGGCCGTCGCTGCTGCTGCTCGACGAGCCGCTCGCCGCCCTGGACGCCCGCACCCGCCTGGACACCCGCGCGGAGCTGCACCGCCACCTGGCCGCGCACCCGGGCGCCACGGTGCTGGTCACCCACGACCCGCTCGACGCGTTGGCGCTGGCCGACCGCCTGGTCATCGTCGAGGGTGGGCGCGTGGTGCAGGAGGGCGACGGCCCGAGCGTCACCGCCCGCCCGCGCACCGACTACGTGGCACGGCTGGTCGGGTTGAACCTCTACCGGGGCCGGGCACAGGGTCACGCGGTACGTGTCACGCCGGAGCTGACCCTCAGCGTGGCCGACCGGCTCGACGGGGACGCGTTCGTCGCATTCCGCCCGGCGGCGGTGGCCCTGCACCCGGCCCGGCCCGACGGCAGCCCCCGCAACACCTGGGCGGGCACCGTGGCGGGCGTGCAGCGCCACGGCGACAACGTGCGCGTGCAGGTGGACGGGCCGATCGGCGTGGCCGCCGACGTCACGCCGGCGGCCGCGGCGTACCTGCGGCTGATCCCCGGCCAGCGGGTCTGGGTCGCGGTCAAGGCCACCGAGACCCACGCCTACCCGGCCACGACCTGACACCCGCGCTGCATGCTGCCGGGGTCGGCGACGGCCCGCGACGAGCGGCGGTCAGTCGGTGAGCAGGTCGGCGTGCGCGGCGCGTAGCCGGGACAGCGCCGGGTCGCTGCCCGGGACGACGCGGCGGTCCAGCTCGGCCCACACCTCGGCCAGCGCCGCGCGGACCGCCCCCAGCTCGGCGGCGTGCCGCTGGCTGCTGCGACGGTGCTGCTCGTCGAGCCGGCGGGCCCAACCGGCGGTGACCGCGGCGAGCCGGTCGCCGTCGGCGCGGGCCTGCGCGCCGCTGCGGGCGGCGACTGCGGGAACGATCGCGGCGACCGGGCGGGGATCGCCGTCGCGGGTGACGACGGTGACGGCGTCGGTCAGCTCGGCCAACGCGACGAGCTGGCTGAACCGGGTGCGCGCCTCACGCAGCGGCACGGAACGCGGCGGGTCGGATCCAGGGGTGAGCGCAGGGACGGCCATGAATGCATGGTGCCGCCCGGGTACGACAGAAATCCGCAGTCGTCAGTGGACGGTGGGCGGCAGCGTTGTGGGCCGGGCCAGCCACTCGTCGGCCGGCACCGACCAGATTTCCAGGTCGATGCACCCGCGTGGGCTCGGGTGGACCTGGCGCAGGGTGCCGTCGTGGCGCAGGCCGAGGCGCCGGGCCAGGGCGATGCTGCGGGTGTTGGCCGCGTCGGTGCGCCACTCGACCCGCTGGATGCCGCGCTCGCGGACCGCCCAGTCGACGATGCGGCGGATCGCGGGAGCCATCAGGCCCCGCCCCTGCGCGTCCGGCTCCAGCCAGCAGCCGACCTCGCAGACGCCAAGCGTGACGTCGAACGACACGAACATGACCCCGCCGACCAGGGTCCCGTGCCGCCACAGTCCCCAGATGCCTCCGCTGTCACTGGCCCAGCGGTCGGCGTAGCGCTGCAGCACCGCGCGGGCCGACGGCAGGTCGGTGGCGACGAAGGTCGGCGACACCCAGGGGCGGATGTGCTCGCGGGCCCGGTCCAGGTGGGCGAGGAACTCCTCGGCCCGCCACGGCTCCAGCGGGCGCAGTTCGACCTCGTCGGTCAGCGGCAGGGCGAACACCGGGCCTCCCGGGACAGTTGGGTGCACGACGACGGGTAGCAGGCTCGCACAGGTCCGCCGGCTCGCCCCGACCGGGCCTCAGACCGGCAGGTACGTCCGCAGGGCGGCGAACTGGGCCACGGTCAGGTATGAGGGGTTGGCCGCCTGCGGCTGCCGGAACACCTCCAGGGCGGCGAGCCGGTCGTCGGCGCGCAACGCCTGCCGGGGCACCCGCTCGCGCTCGGGGAGGATGGGCAACTCCAGGGGCACCGACCACTGTCGCTCCGGTGGCCCCGGCTCGGCCACCCCGGTGACCCGCCCGACGCCCCACACCCCGTACGGCAGTCGGGCGCGGCTGCCGCTGGCCCAGAAGACCACCGGCTGCCCGGCGCGCATCAGCCGGGCACGGTAGCCGGGGCGTACGCACCAGCTCGTCACCAGCGGTTCGCGGGCGAACCGGGCGGTGAGGTCGACCGTGTCGGCGTTGCCCTTGATCAGCCAGGCGCCGAGATCGTCGAGGCGCACCCGTGGCTCGGTCATCGCCTCATCCTGCCCCGGCCGGCGGCCCTCCAATCAGATGATCATGTGGGTCCAGTAGGTGAGCCAGAGCACGAACAGCGCACCCTGCACCACGGCGAGGGCCGCCGTCAGCCACACGTCGACGCCGGCGGAACGGGCCCAGCGGGCCAGCACCAGGGCCACCGGGAACACGGCCAGCAGGTAACGCAACAGGCTCTTGTAGACCGCCGGGCCCATCGACAGCGGCACCAGGATCATGAGCACGCCGTAGACCAGATACGGCAGCTCCCGGCGACGGAACCCGGCGACCAGCACGGCCAGCACGACCAGGGCGAAGAGGACCCGTCCGGCGTCGCGCGGCTCGCCGGCCAGAGCGTCCACCACCACCGGCACCGGGTTCTGCATCGTGATCCCCCAGCCGACCCGTTGGGCGTGCTGGTAGGCGAACCAGTCCCCGCCGCGCCACCGGCAGAACGCCATGAAGGTGAACCACCCGGCGGGCAGCAGCAGCAACGGCCAGCCGATCCGCAGGTATCCGAGCAGGGCGCGTGGGCCCAGCCGCCAGTCGTGCTGGCGCAGCAGCACCAGCGCCAGCGGCAACGCGACGAGCAGCCCGAGGGACCGGCTCATCGCCAGGAAGTAGCCGAGCACGCCGACCAGCAGCCACCGCCGTCGCTCGGCGTAGTAGAACGCGGCCAGCGCGAGGCAGACGAACAGCGACTCGGTCAGCGCGGCCTGGAACAGAAAAGCCGTCGGCAGCAGCACCAGGTAGCGGGTGAACCGACGGGCCGCGTCCGGGTCGCCGAGCAGCAGCTCGGCCAGCCGGTAGCCGTACACCAGGGCGCCCAGGAACGCGACGTTGCTGATCAGCAGCAGGGCCAGCGCGTTGTCGCCGCCGAGCAGCGCGCCGACCGGCCGGGCGAGGAAGGGGTAGAGCAGCGGGAAGCCGAAGTCCCCCCACGGCCGTCCGGTCAGCGGCAGCTCGCTCAGCCGCAGGTAGAGCAGCGCGTCCCAGGCGAACCAGAAGGAGATCCACCGATGGCCGGAGACCTCCCGCTGCTGCGCCCACATCATCGCCTCGTCCGGCGGCGGCGCACCTCCGATGCCGTCCCAGGCATGCAGGACCAGCAGGCCGAGCAGGGTCAGCAGCAGCTTCGCGCCGAGAAAGAGCCCGATGAGGTACGGCCAGGGCGCCGGCACGCGCCGGGCCAGCCGCGCGCCCGCCCCGGCCGTACCGGCCAGCCGGGCCGTCCACGCCACTCCGGCGGGCCGGGCAGCCAGCATCGCTGCGTGCCGCCGGCCGCTTCGCCACCGGTGCATCCGCCCCGCTCCCCCGGTCCGCCGACCCACCCGCCGCGTGGCGGTGCCGCCCCTTTCGTTGTACGCCCCGATGCGCCCCGCCGGAGCGAAACGACCACGACCAGCAGGTGACATCCCGGGCATAACGGGTACGCGCCGCGCCTCAACCATCGGCAGGGAGTACGGGCGGCATGAGCGAGCAGCACGGCACGGTGGTCATCGGCGCGGGGCCCGCGGGGCTCACCGCGGCGTACGAGTTGCTTCGACACGGGCGGTCCGTCCGGGTCTTCGAGGCCGACGAGGTGGTCGGCGGGATCAGCCGGACCGTGGAGCGCGACGGGTGGCGCTTCGACATCGGCGGGCACCGGTTCTTCACCAAGGTGCCCCGGGTGGAGGCGTTCTGGCACGAGATCCTGCCCGACGAGGACTTCCTGACCCGACCCCGGATGAGCCGGATCTTCTACCGGGGCGCCCTGTTCAACTACCCGCTGAGCGCGACGAACGCCCTGCGCAACCTGGGGCTGCCCGAGGCGGTGCGCTGCCTGGGCTCGTACGCCCGGGCCCGCCTGCGCCCGCCGAAGGACCAGTCGCACTTCGAGGGCTGGGTGTCGGCGCGGTTCGGCTGGCGGCTGTACTCGATCTTCTTCAAGACGTACACCGAGAAGGTCTGGGGCATGCCGGCGGACCGGTTGCAGGCCGACTGGGCCGCGCAGCGGATCAAGAACCTGTCGCTGGCCACGGCGATCCGCAACGCGGTGCTGCCCCGCCGCCGCCGCACCGACGTGACAAGCCTGATCGAGGAGTTCCAGTACCCGAAGTACGGGCCGGGGATGATGTGGGAGCGCTGCGCCGAGGAGGTGCGTCGGCGCGGCGGGGAGGTGTCGACGGGCACCTGGGTGACCGCCGTGCACCGCGACCCGAAACGACGACGGGCGATCAGCGTGACGCTCAACGGCGCGGGCGGGCAGCGCACCGAGCCGGCCGACGACGTGATCTCGTCGATGCCGATCTCGGAGCTGGTCGCCGCGCTGCGTCCGCCGGCGCCCCCGGAGGTGCTGGCCTGCGCCGCCGACCTGCGCTACCGCGACTTCCTGACGGTCGCCCTGGTGGTGACGGCCGAGTTCTCGTTCCCGGACAACTGGATCTACGTACACGACCCGGCGGTGCGGGTGGGCCGGATCCAGAACTTCGGCTCGTGGTCGCCCTACCTGGTCAAGGACGGGCGCACCTGCCTGGGCCTGGAGTACTTCGTGTTCGAGGACGACGAGATGTGGCGTACCCCGGACGCCGACCTCGTGGCCCTGGCCACCGCGGAGCTGGAACGGTTGGGCCTGGTCCGCCCGGGGGTGGTCGAGGCCGGGCACGTGGTGCGGATGCCCAAGGCCTACCCGGTGTACGACGAGCGCTACCAGCACAACGTGGACGTGATCCGGGCCTGGCTGGCGGAGGCCGTGCCGAACGTGCACCCGGTGGGGCGCAACGGCATGCACCGCTACAACAATCAGGACCACTCGATGCTCACCGCGATGCTGACCGTCGAGAACATCGCCACCGGCGCAACCCACGACGTCTGGTCGGTCAACGTGGAGCAGGACTACCACGAGCAGTCGACCGGAAACGGTCGGCGGGGCACCGGCCGCGACGCGCCGGTGCTGCCGCGCCGGATCGTCACCGCCCCGATCGCCGCTCCCGGGGGCGTCCGCGCAGCCGACGACGGCGGCCGATCCGCGCAGGCGCCCCTGGTCTGACGGACCGGGGCCCGTTAGGCGAACGCCAGCGTCAGATCGGGCCGCTGGTGTAGATCCTCGTGCTGCTCTCGTTGCCGATGAACGGGTTGTTGACGGCCCACAGCAGGCCCTCGTCGTACTCCGGCACGTCGAAGTTGCACATGACCCAGCCGGCGTCAGCTCCGCTGCCGTTGAAGCACTGCCGACTCCAGTCCGGTCCCTGGATCGTGCCGGCGGCCGACGCGCCGTTCGCCTTGGTGTCCTTCACCCAGACCCGGTCCCCGTACGCGGCGAAGCATGCCTTGGCGCCGGTCGTCGACACGCACCACACGTCGACACCGTTGGCCGCCGGCGGCGCACCGCTCGGCGTGCCCGTGGCCGCCGACGCCGCCGAGGCGGTTCCGACCAGCACGAGGGCCACTGTCGTCGGCACCATGACCAGGGCACCCGCCAACCGCGTACTCGGCTTCCTACGCATCCACGTCAACTCCCCCAGCATTCATCATGATCGTCACTCCGGTGCTGGACGGTAGCAGTCGGACCGTCGCCGAACGAAGCCGATGTGGACGGTGTCTCATGATCGGTCTGCCATTGATCTGCGACACCGGAGAGAGATCGATCCGTTGGATGGCGGACGGATCAACGTGGCTACCATCCTGTCGTGATCGAGGAGTTGATCAGACGTGCTGCCGCCGAGGACGACGACGCGATCGAGGAGTTGTGCGCGATCGCGGACACCGACCCCCGAAGGCTGACCCCGCACCTGGGTCTCCTGCTCGACCTCGATGTGCTGTACCCGGCGAAGTTGTACCGCGCTGCGGACGCCGACGTGGTCCGTCGGGTCGTCGAGCAGGTCGACAGCGGCCGCACGCCCGATCGGCTCAACCACCTGCTCATGGTCCTGGCGCACAGTGCTCACCCGTACGCCGAGAGCGCACTACGCCGCTGGACGGCGCAGCCTCCCGCGGGTTCGGGCGAGCTGCACGTCGATGCGCTCAGCTACGCTCACGAGGGCGGCTGGGCGGTCGGCTCGGACGGCCGGCGACGGGACCTGTGCGGGGACACCGCGTACCGGTGGCTCCTGCGCGAAACAGCGACCGGCCCCGATCGGCCCGGCTGCCCCTGGTGCGCCTCGCCGCTGTGGGTTGCCGCAGACCTCGACACCACCGATGCCGCCATCGCCGCGGCGCTGGCCCACACCGGCTGGTCCGGGCGGTTGGTGATCGAGACCTGCCACTTCTGCGCCTGCTACACGACGTTGTACAGCCACGTCACTCCGGCCGGTGGCGCCACCTGGTGGGCCGGGAACGCCCGCCCGAGCTACCTCCCGGACGCCGACGAACCGGAGGAACCTCCGACGCTGACGCCGGTCCTCGGTCTGGCCCTGGCGAGCCCGTACCAGGTCAGCGCCTGGAACCAGGGTGGATCGACACTGGGCGGCCGGCCCGAGTGGATCCAGGACGCCGAGCACGCCGACTGCCCCGGTTGCGCTGAACCGATGGACTACGTGGGTCTGATCGCCGGCGCCGATCTGGACGAATACGGCGAGGGCGCCTACTACCTGCACCTGCACCAGCCGTGCGGGTTCGCGGCGGTGAACTACCAGCAGAGTTGAGGGCCCGATGGGGTTCCACCACGGGTCGGTGGCGCCTCCGCGTTCGACTCAGAGCCACGTCCAGGGGCGGATCGCCCTCCACACCCGTCCGCGCATCCGTGCGCGCCGCGGGTGGAGGAAGACCTCGATGTCCTCCAGCGCGTTACCGGCGGTACCGGCGAGGTGTGGCAGCGCCCGGGCTCGGCGCAGCGCGGTGACCACCCGGCGCTCATCCAGTTGACGGTGGACCCTCGCGAGATGCCCCAGGCACGTCGCGGCGAGCGCACTGACCTGACGATCGTCGTGTTCGAGCAACCGAAGGTGCAGTTCCTGCAGCTCCCGCCAGTCCCCGTCGCCGTACAGGGCGGTGCCGACCATGGCGTCCAGCGCGGCCGACAGGTCGCCGCGGTCGAGCGCGGCGCGTACCTCGTCCGGTGTTGATGGCGGCGGGTTGTGGAAGACGTGATGCTGGTGACGCACCGGCGCATCCTCTCTCATCCGGCGCTGCGGCGCGTTGCCCGAGTCGTCGCGCTCCGTTGGCGACGGCGTCGGACTCCACCGACGAGCCCGGGCGTTGACTGGGCGTAGGTTCACCGGGTGACCGTGTACGACATCGCCGCCAGACTGCCCCCGATCGAGGTGCTGCGGGACCGCTGCAAGGCACTCGCCGTGCTGGAGCGCATCATCGACGGTGGCGAGCCCTACTACGCCTACACCCGCAGGTGGGGTGACGACGAAGCGGCGCTGATGGACAACGGTAGCGGCGATGAGTGGACCGTCGTGTTCACCACTGCGGGCGCGTTCATCCGCGTGTTCGACCACGAGTCGGCGATGAGTCCCTACCGCGATCCGCACCACGACCTGTGGACCGGGCTCCTCGACGGCATCCCGTCGGCGTTCCGTCCGCTGATCGAGGAGCCGGCGTTCGGCGACGAAGAGGGCCTGTTCGTCGCCACCGCTGTGCTGTGGCGGCTCTCCAGTGATGACCGCTGGCACGCCGGCGAAGGCATCACGTTCCCCCCGCTCCGTGGACCGCACGGCGACAACGACCCGGACGGCGCCGGCCTGCTCGAGATCCTGCTCGACGACATCGTCGACCGGTACGTCGAGTTCGCCGAGGACTACTACCGGATCGAGGTGGATCCGAGGGTGGTCGAGCACGTCGTCACGTACCGTCCACTCACCGACGCCGTCGTCCAAGCCCTCAACCCGGAAGTGACAGTTGGCCGGCTGCGCGAGGACATCGCCGCGATTGGATATCCGATCGCGGCGGCGTGACGTCAGGCCCCGAATTGACGAATTGATTACCTGGAGTCGGCTGGCTCCCGTCGTCGGCTAGCGCTGCGGGAGGTGTGGCGTCACTTCAGGTAGGCGGCGAGCGGGATGTTCTGCGCCTTGAGGGCGGTGGCGATCAGGCCGGCGATCTGTCGGGCGCCGGCGGCCTCGAAGTGGGTGTGGTCGTTGCAGAAGAACGCGCCGACCGCGCCCGTCGAGTAGTCACCGTTGTTCGGGCACAGCCGGAGCGTGTTGTAGAGCGCCACGCTCCTGGCATGCAGGTCGATGACCGGTACGCCGTTGGCGGCGGCCGCGGCCGTCGTCTCGGTGACGAAACCGCGATTGCCGACGGCGGTGCCGCCGCTGCACGTGATCGCCGCGACCGGGGTGACGAAGATCGGCTTCACCCCTCTGGCTTTGGCGGCCGTCGCCATGACGCCGAGCAGTTCCTTGAAGCGGTTGCTGCCGACGTGTCGCGGGCAGGCCGAGTCGCCGTCGTTGATGCCGAACTGGACGATCAGATAGTCACCGGTCTTGAAGCCGTTGGCGGTGTCCAGCATCGCCGACCACCGCGCGCTGTAGGCGGTCGAGCTGAGCGTGCACTCGCCGGCCGAGTTCTTGGTGGAGGTCACGTTGCCCTCGTACAGCCACGTCTGGATGCTGCGACCGCCGACGGCGCTGTTCTGCACGGTGACGTTCGAGGTGAGGTAGGACGCGAACTGGCTGCCCCAGCCGATCGGACAGGCGCTGGCATTCATCATCGTGGAGTCGCCGGCCATCCACACCCTGATCGGCGCGGGTGGCGATGACGTGGATGGGGTCGCCTGCGGTGTGCTCGGCTCGGGGCAGGGCGTTGGCCCGGGCGTCTGTGTCGGCGTCGGCGTCTGTGCGGTGGGGGTCGCGGCCGGTGGGCCGGCGCAGGTGACGCCGTTGAACGAGAACGACGACGGCACCGGGTTGCTGCCGCTCCACGAGCCGGTGAAGCCGAAGTTGACCGATGCGCCGGAGCCGACGGCACCGTTGTAGCTCACGTTGGTCGCGGTCGCCGCCGTGCCGGTGACCGTGACTGTGGCGTTCCACGCCTGCGTCACACCCTGTCCGGGGGCGAGACTCCAGCCCAGGGTCCAACTGGTCACCGCGTCACCGAGGTTGGTGACGACGACATCGGCTCCGAATCCGCCGGTCCACTCGCTGGTGACCCGATAGGCGACACCGCACGCCGGGGCGGCGGCCTGGGCGGTGGCGATGCCGAGCCCGCCGGCCGCGACGGTCAGGACCGTTGCCGCCAGGACCACGAGACGCGATCGGCCAACCTTCATCGGGTTACTCCTGCCTCGATCGGAGATGCCCGCCGTCAGGTGGCGGCGGCGCACGGGGAGCCGTTGAGGGCGAACCCGGTCGCTCCGCCGAGCGGGCTGTCGGTGACAAATCCGAAGCTCGTCGAACCGGCGGCCGGGATCACCGCGTTCCAGGCGGCGTTCACCGCGGTGGCCGCACTGCCGGACTGGGTGACTGTGGCATTCCAGGACTGCGTGATCCGCTGGCTGCCGGGCAGGGACCAGGTGAGCGTCCAACCGTTGACTGGCACGGTGGAGGTGTTGCTGAGCGTCACGTCGAACTGGGCACCCGTACCCCAGTCACCGGTCTTGCGGTAGGTGAGGGCGCAGGCCCCGCCCGCGGGAGCGGTAGGCGCAGGTGTGGTCGGCGCAGTCGTGGGGGCCGGGCTCGTGGGGGCCGGAGTCGTGGGGTCCGGGGTTGTGGTCAATCGTGCGCTGAGGACCGGGGCCAGCCGGTCGGTGATGGCCTGGTGGCCCGCGTCGTTCGGGTGCACCGAGTCGCTCAGACCACCGGACGGCAGCCAGCCGGTTGTGTCCACGTAGAACACGTTGGCGTCGCCTGCGGCGTTGCGTGCCCGCACCGCCGCCTCCGTCTCCGCGGCATAACGACCGATGAACGTCCGCATGGCGAAGAGCTTGGCGTTCGGGAACCTGGCCCGGATCCGCGTGAGGAAGGTGGTGTACGTCGCCTGGAAGGCCGTGGCGCTCACGCCATGGCTCTTGTCGTTGGTCCCCAGGTTGATCACCACGCCGTCGGCCGTGTAGCGGGAGAAGTCCCACGGGTCGGTGCCGGCCTGGCCACCGGACGACATCCAGTAGCGGGTCTCCTGCGCCCAGCACCCGTCGGCCGTCTCGGCCAGACACATGCCACCGATCGCGATCTGGGTGTGGTCGTAGCCGAGCCTCTCACCGACCTTGAAGCCGTAGTCCGTCACGGCGAGCTGACTGCTCGTGGCGCCCGCGGTGATCGAGTCACCGACGAACTCGACAAGCTTGGGGCGGGCCGGTGGCGCGAAGGTGGCAGCGCCCGACTCCAGGATCAGCCCCTGGAAGACCGCGTCACCGGTGTAGGAGCCGGCCACCTGCCGGTAACTGACGATCAACGTGTGGTTGCCGGCCGCCAGCGCGGTCGGCGTCAGGTTGATCGTGCCGGAGCCGGTGAAGGACGTGAACGCCCTACCGTCGATGCTGGCCCACAGCTGGATGGTGTTGCGCTGCCGGAGCTTCACCGTCTTACCGGTGAACCCGACCCGCAGGTACGCGCCGGCCCAGTACGGCACGTAGGCCGAGGCGTTGGTCTTGTTCCACCGGCCGACGAAGCTGATGTTCGAGTCGGCAGGTGTGCCGTCACCGACCGCGGCCTCGGCGTTGAGGGCCGGCAGACCTGCGGCGAGCACGCCGGCGGCGACTGCGATGAGGGCCGCGGTACGCAGGGAACGGATCTTCGTCATCGGATGGGGTTCCAGCCGTCGTTACCCGCCAGGTAGGCGGTGGGCGTGTACTGGGTGGCGGTGGAGGCGCTCATCTGGGGGCGGTTGGCGTTGACGCCGGCGCCGGCCCCGGTGCTGCTGTACTCGGCGAACCGGGCGGTCCGCCACGAGAAGCCGGACATGTCGGTCCAGGGATCGGTGCGGATGTGTGCGCCCATCGCGACGCCCCGGTAGAGGACCTGACCGCGGGCGTTGACGTCGCCGCTGGGGTGCCAGGGTCGGCCCAGATAGACGGTCCTGGCGGGAGCGTTGCTGGTCAGGGTGGTGCCCCAGAACAGGAAGCCGAACTTGTTGTTGATGTCGGTGGCCGCCGCGGTGATGTAACCGTTGTTCGACGACGAGCCCCGGGTGAGCGAGTGCACGGTGCCGTTCTGGAAGACCATGGTGCCCCGCCCGAAGATGAAGTCGACGTCACCCTCCACGTAGGAGTTACGGACGTAGAGACGCCGGACCGAGCTGACACTCGGCGCGTTGACCAGGAGGGTGTCCTGGTTGCCGAGGATGCGGACGTTGTCGAACTGCACCCGGTCGCCGGAGGTGTTGACGGCGACGGCCTGCTCGGCATCGAGGGTGTTGGCGGCCTCGTTGAAGTCGTTCGACATGGTCAGATTGCTGATCGTGGTGTCGTTGGCGTTGACGAAGACCGAGGCACTGCCGGACGTGCCGTACGTGCCGCCACCGGGCTTGGTCTGGCCGGATGCGTGCCCCTCGACGATCACCACCTGGGCGGCGGAGCTGCCCGCGCCGACCAGGGTGAGGTAGGGCTTGTTGGCGGGAATGGTGACCACGCCCCGGTAGGTGCCGGGTCTGATGGTGATGGTGACCGGAACGCTGTTGTTCGCCGCGACACTGTCGATCGCCGCCTGCACGGTCGTGTAGTTGCCGCTGCCGTCGGCGGCCACGGTGATGGAGGCGGAGGCGGACGCGGCGGAGGCCATCGGGACTGCGGCTGCGAGAGCGCACACGGTCACCACCGCCACCGAGCGCACGCGAAGAACCCTGCCGGGTGTGGTCATGAGCGTTCTCCGATCTCAGCGGGCCTCCGCCGGAGATCATGTCGACCGGCGGACGACGGAGTTAAGTTAACGTTAACATCGATGATTGGAAATATGAAGGTGGCGGGCACGGAGGGTGAGCCACCCGTTCATCCGACCCGAACGTCCCTCGCGGAGGCGGCGGGTTCGGCGACCACCGACGGTGTCCTCCTGGGCAGCAGGAGCGGGGTCGCGAGCAGGAGAACGCCGGAGATGGTGATCGCCGCGAGAGGGCTGGTGAGCGTCGCGAGGACTCCCCAGATCACCACCAGGGCCGCCTGGACGAGTCTGCTGGCGGCACTCCACGTGCTGAGGACGCGGGCGGTGTGGCCGAGTGGGGTGCGGTGCAGTCGCTCGGTCGCGTAGATCGGGTTGAAGACGCCCATGCAGGTGATCAGCAGGCCCTCGACGACGATCACGGTGACGAGTCCGGGGATGCCCGGCTGGACGAACGCGAGACCGAGGGGAAAGACCGAGCGCAGCCACCCGGAGACGATCATGACCCGGTGCTGACCGTGGCGGGCCACGAGGCGGGACGACAGGCGGGCGCCCACCAGGCCGCCGAGCGCCGGGACGCCGAAGGCGAGGCCATACTGCCAGGCCGGCAGGTGGTACTGGCCCAGCAGGAGGACAGCCAGGAGCGGAGCGGTCGCCATGATGAGACCGCCGACCAGGATGGAGTTGAGGAACAGCCCTCGCACGACGCGGTCGTGCCGGATGAACCGCCAGCCGACCAGAAGATCGGCACCGCGCAGCCGGCCGGCCCGGTCCGGGGGCGCCGCGACGTCGCCGCCGCGGATGCGCAGGACCGCGAGCGCCGACAGCAGATAGCTGACGGCGTCGGCGGCGACGGTGACGACCGGCCCGAGCAGCCCGACGAGCGCGCCACCGAGGGGCGGACCCACCGCGACCGCCGCCCAGTTCGTGGCCTCGAACCGTCCGTTCGCCACCACCAGGTGATCACCCTGGACGAGATGCTTGAGGTACGCCCCGGACGCCGCGGCGAAGGCGATGCCCGCGGCCCCGGAGAGGACCGAGACGACAAGCAACTGGCCGTACGACAGCAGACCGAAGGCGTACGCGAGCGGGACGCTCGCCATGGCCACGAACCGGAGCAGGTCCATGGCGACCAGCACCTGACGCTTCGCCCGGCGCTCGACCCACGGCCCGAGCGAGAACGCCACGACCGCCGCGACGGCCGGCCCGACCGCCGCCAGGATCGACACGGCGAACGCCGGCGAGTGCAGGACGCGCACCGCGATCAACGGGAACGCGCCGAAGGCGATCCACGTGCCGTACGTGCTGACGGCGTACGCCGACCACAGCCAACCGAAACTGGACCCCAACCGCGCGCGCATCCGCCCCCCTCGTGACAACCGACGTTCGGGTCCGGGCAGCACACCAGCGCCGCCGACGTCGGCGCAAACAACCGACGTCCAGGCGCGTCACAACCATCTGTTGTGCGGGTGGATGATGTTCCGGTGGATACCGAGGCGGTGCGGTCGTTCGTCCGAGCGGCCGAATTCGGGCAGTTGCAGCACGCGGCCGAGGAGCTGGGCGTGACGCAGCAGGCCGTGTCGAAGCGGATCGCCGCCCTCGAGCGCGCCCTCGACGTGCGGTTGTTCACCCGTACTCCCCGAGGGGTCGAGCTGACGCTCGACGGCCAGGCGTTCCTCCCGCACGCCCGGGGCATCGTGGCCGGGGTGGACCGCGCCCTCGCCGCGATCAGGCCGGGCTCGCGGGCCCTGCGGATCGACGTTCTCGGCCTGCGGTCCGCGCAGGCAGTCGTGCTGCACGACTACTGGCGGTCCCACCCGGAGACCAAGCTCGACGTGGTGACCCTGCGGGTCAACGACCCGCGCGCGGCCGTCGCCGCCGTCCAGGCGGGCGACATCGACGCCTCGTTCCGCTCGGTCACCGACCCGGCCACGCTGCCGCGCGACGTGCGGATGATCCACGCGTTCGACTCACCCCTGGAACTGCTCGTCGGCCCGCGGCACCCGCTCGCCTCCGCGCGCACTCTGACACCGGCCCAGCTGGGCGGGCACCGGATCTGGGTCCCCGGCATCGCGCCGAAAAGCGAGTGGTCGGACTTCTACGACCAGCTCGCCACCGAATTCGACCTGCGCATCGACGCCGCCGGCCCGCACTTCGGCGACGAGGTGCTGCTCGACATCCTCGCGGACTCCGCCGACGTGGCGACCTTCGTCGGCACGCGCGACAGGTACCTCTGGCCGACGAACCACGACCTGCGCCGCATCCCGATCGCGCGCCCGACGCTCGCGTACCCGCTCTCGCTCATCCTGCTGCGCGTGAACGCGCACCCGGGGCTCCAGGCGGTCATCGACCACGTCGCGAGCCTGGCGCCAGCCCCGGCGACGACGTGGCGCCCGTCCTGGGCAGCGAAGCCGGTTGGCGGCGGGCCGGGCGGCCTTCCGGAAGCTGACGGACGGGAGCCGGCACCACCCCGTCGGCCGACCGGACCCGACCTAGCAGGATGAGCGGATGTCGAGGACGACCGGAGCGCTCTGCGTCACGGCGCCGTCCGTGACCCCGAGTTGCGGGACGTACCGGCCGGGCGTGACACCACTGACGCGGAACGCGGCCAGGCTCTGCACGAGGTGGCCGTCCCCGGAGCCGGGCGGCACGGTCAGCGGGCTGTACACCTCGACGCCGTCGGGCATGCCGGTGTAGCCGACGGCGAGCTGCGCCGACCAGGTCCCGTCGAGCACGACGAAGAAGTACAGGGTGCGGGGGTCGTCGGGGGTCGCGCAGAGCCGCTGTGGCAGGTCGACGAGCGTCCAGGTCGACGGGGTGCCAGTGGTCGTCGTGGGGGGCGCTGCCGAACCGGGCGTGCCGCCGACGAGGGCCAGCAGCGTTGTCGCCAGCGCGGCGGCGGCGATCCGTGCGGCGGTGCGGGAGAACTTCACCATCGACTCCTGTCCTCTGCGGCCGACATCGGTGGGAAACACCGACGATCCCGCAACCGCCGAGCGGCGGTGGGTCGTCGACACGCTGGACCCGACGCCGGATAAGAACGATATTTGTCGATGCAACAATCCCCCCGGGTGGTCTGCCTGTCAAGCAACCGGGAGCCGGCGGCCCCGCGGTCGATGCCGGCCCTGTCGATCCGGTTGCGGGTCGCCGCTTCGCGGAGCTGTGACAATGCGCGGGTGATCTGTCGAGCGTCCGTGTCCGTCGACGCTCGGAGCTGGTCCGACGGACGGAACGCGAGGCCACGAGGTGGACTGCGACGAGATTCTTGCGGCGCCGCGTCGATCCACCGTGCGCCCGTTCGACGTGTGGGGTGAGGGCCGAGGGGCGGCCCGCCGGATGAGGAGAACGCGATGTCGACGTACATGCTGATCATGCGAGGCACCGACGAGTCGAACGCCGCCATGATGGCCTCGATCGACGAGGCGATGGTCGCGACCCGCACGTTCATCGAGGAGATGGTCAGGGCCGGCGTCCTCCTCGCGGCCGAGGGGCTGGACGACCCGGCCCGAGGCGTCGTGGTCGACTTCGCGGGCGAGGCCCCGGTGGTCACGGACGGGCCGTACGGCGAGACCAAGGAACTGTTCGGGGGCTACTTCCTGCTCGATGTCGCCTCGAAGGAGGAGGCGGTGGAGTGGGCCAGGAGGTTCCCCGCGGTGCGCGGATCCAAGATCGAGGTCCGGCGGGTGGCCGGGGCCGACGAGGTCCCGGCGGACAGCGCGGGCAGCGGCCACCTCTGATGGTTACGGCCGACGTCGAGGCCGTCTGGCGGATCGAGTCGGCGCGGATCGTCGCCGCGCTGACCCGGTTCACCGGCGACTTCGGGCTCGCCGAGGACGCCGCCCAGGAGGCGGTGGCCGAGGCGCTCGTGTCGTGGCGGCGTGCCTCCCCGGCCAATCCGGGCGGTTGGCTGATGGCCACGGCCCGACGGCGGGCCATCGACGCGATCCGTCGCCGACAAGCGCTCCAGGAACGGTACGCCCTGCTGGCGGCCGACGCGGCAGGTGACGCAGCGGCCGGGCTCGTGGTCGACGAGGACATCGACCCCGACCGGATCGACGACGACGTACTGGCGCTGATGTTCGTCAGCTGCCACCCGGTGCTCTCCCCCGAGGCCCGGGTGGCGCTGACCCTGCGCGTGGTCGGCGGCCTGACCAGCGAGGAGATCGCCCGCGCGTTCCTCGTCTCCGTGCCGACCGTGCAGGCCCGCATCACCCGCGCCAAGAAGACGATCGCGGCGGCCCGGGTGCCGTTCGCGCTGCCGCCGGCCGGCGAGCGCCGGGAACGGCTCGGCGGCGTGCTCAGCGTCCTGTACGTGATCTTCACCGAAGGCTCCACCGCCACGTCGGGCGACCGGTTGCTGCGCCCCGACGTCGCGTACGAGGCGATCCGGCTGGCCCGTACGCTGGCCGCGCTTGCACCGGACGAGCCGGAGGTGCACGGCCTGCTCGCGTTGTGCGAGCTGACGGCCGCGCGTTTTCCGGCCCGGACCGGCCCGGACGGCTCCCCGGTCCTGCTGGCGGACCAGGACCGACGGCTGTGGAACGTCTCCGCGATCCGTCGCGGGCTGGCCGCGCTGGCCAGGGCGTCGACTCGCGGGCTCGGCCCGTACGGGTTGCAGGCCGCGATCGCCGCCGCCCACGCGACGGCGCCGTCTGTCGAGGCGACCGACTGGGGCCGGATCGTCGTGCTCTACGAGGCGCTCGGCCGGGTCGCCCCCTCACCGGTGGTCGAGCTCAACCGGGCCGTCGCCGTGGCCATGGCCTCGGGCCCGGCGCACGCCCTGGCCATCGTGGACGAGCTGATCGCCGCGAACCGGCTCCCCGGGTCGCACCTGGTCCCGACCGTACGCGGAGAGCTGCTGGCCCGGCTCGGACGGCGGGCGGAAGCGCGCGCCGAGCTGGAGTTGGCCGCACGGCTGTGCGCCAACCAGCGGGAACGCTCGGTGCTGCTGCGCAAGGCGTCGGAGTCAGCGGACCCAGGACCGGCGCAGCGCGCCCCCATCGATTGACACTTTTCGTTACGACGGTGATAGTAACTGCGTACCGCTCCCATCGGATCGCCTGTGGGGACCCCGCCGGGTGGTCGACGCGATCGCGCCTCGACCTGGCCCGTGGCCTGCGCTGACCGCTGTGGTCGCAGCGCGAACGAACAGCCGCCACCGCCGCCGCAGGGAGCCCACCGTGACATCCGTTGGAGGGGTGCATGAGAAGGAGATCGAAGATCTACGCCGGGCTGGTGAGCGTCATCGTCCCGGTCGCCTCGGTGATCGTGATGCTCGGCGCGACACCTGCCGACGCCGCCGTCGGCGGTTCCGGGCCCTATCCCGCCGACTACGAGACCTCGGCCAGCCTGGCCAACCACACCATCTTCCGGCCCCAGACGCTCCCGTCCGAACGCCTCCCCATCTTTGTCTGGGGCAACGGCGGGTGCTCGGCCAACGGCCTCTCCCAGGGCAACTTCCTGCGCGAAATCGCCTCCCACGGCTTTCTCGCCATCGCCAACGGCGCCCCGAACGGATCCGGCTCCACCACCTCCCAGATGCTCACCCAGTCCATCGACTGGGCCGTCGCGGAGAACTCCCGGCAGGGCAGCAAATACTTCAACAAGCTCGACACCACCAAGGTCGCCGTCGCGGGCTTCTCCTGCGGAGGGCTGGAGGCGTACGCCGTCTCGGCCGACCCGCGCGTCACCACGACCGGCATCTTCAGCAGCGGACTGCTGAACGACGCCGACGACTACCAGCTCAGGCGGCTGACCAAGCCGATCGCCTACTTCATCGGCGGGCCCAGCGACATCGCCTACCCCAACGCCATGGACGACTGGGGCAAGCTGCCCGCCGGGCTCCCCGCCTTCATGGGCAACCTCAACGTCGGTCATGGCGGCACCTACGACCAGGCCAACGGCGGCGAGTTCGGCCGCGTCGCGGTGCTCTACCTCAAGTGGCGCCTGAAGGGCGACACCACCGCCGGCGCCAACTTCGTCGGCCCCGACTGCGGCCTGTGCCGCAGCCAGTGGACCGTCCAGCAGAAGAACCTGACGCTCGACGGCGGCACGCCACCCACCACGCCGCCACCCACGACGCCCCCGCCCACCACGCCACCACCCACGACACCCCCGCCGACCACGCCGCCGCCCACCGGCACCCCGGCCTGCACCGCGGTCTACGCCGTGCAGGACCAGTGGCACGGCGGATTCGTCGCCACCGTGACCGTCACCGCGGGGACCGCCGCGCTCACCGGCTGGCGGGTCACCCTCACCCTGCCGAGCGGAGCGTCGGTCAGCTCGCTGTGGAACGGCGTCGCCAGCGGTACCAGCGGCACCATCACCGTGGCCAACCAGAGCTACAACGGACGACTGGCGGCGGGCCAGAGCGCCAGTTTCGGGTTCCAGGGCACCGGCAACGGGACCGGCACGACCGCCACCTGCGCCGGAAGCTGACGTGGGCCAGCTCTGCGGGTCGGCGCCGCTGGCACCGGCCCGCAGAGCTGTCGCGCGCCGTCAGGGCGCACCGGTCGGCATGCGAGACTGCCGCGGTGCCCTGGGAAGCCACGACGCCGCCCCGCCCGCCCTCGCACCCCGTCGCGCTGACACCTGTCGACCGGTCGCACCGGGCGGTGCTCGGCAACCTGGGTCAGTTGTACCGCCATGACCTGTCCGAGGCGTACGGTCACCTGCCCAACGACGACGGCACATTCAACGACCGGCCACTCGACCGGTTTCTCGCCGGCGTCGATCCGCAGCGCCGGGCCTGGCTGATCACCGCGGCCGGCCGTACGGCGGGGTTCGTAATGACCACGCCGACCGAGGACGGCGGCACGTCCGTCACCAGCTTCTTCGTCGTGCGCGCGCTGCGCCGCACCGGCGTCGGCCGTACCGCCGCCGTGCAGGTCATCTCGCTGTTCCCCGGCAGGTGGAGCATCGGCTTTCAGCGTTACAACGCAGGCGTCGAGGCGTTCTGGTCGCGGGTGGCAGACCAGGTCGTCGGGGACGCGTGGCAGGTCCACGATGGTCCCGCCGCCGAGACGCGGCCCCCCGACACCTTCCTCACCTTCACCACCGCCGGCTGACCGGATCGTCGCGGCGAACTGCGGTCCGGCGTGCCAGCGGCGGAGCGTGGCCGGGGAACGGTCAGCCCTGTCGCCACACCTGGAACGTCTGCTGCACCCGCCACGCGCCGTCGGGCTGCCGCGCCTCGTTGCGCCAGCGGAACTCGTCGGCGGCGATGTCGGAGAAGGTCCACCGCAGATCACCGCCGTCGAGCACGATCAGCTCGCCGACGCGGGCGGCCCGGAAGGTGTGCGTCCGATGCCGGCCCGGCCCCACCCACGTCGAACGCCAGATGCCCGGCCCTGCCGTCGGATCGGGGAAGCGCACGCTGACGCCGTGCTCGACGCCGGGCAGGATCCAGACGTCGGTGGTCGCACGGCCGCCCAACGCGTACCCGAAGTGCCACTCGCCCCGCCGGACGGACGAGGACCCGTCGGGGTCGTACTCGGTGCAGTCCAGTGCCCAGGAACCCGTGAACTGTCCGAACAGGCTGAGGTCGACGCCATCGGCCGGACCGTCCGCGAGGAAGGCGGCACCGACGGCGAGTGACGAGTCGGGGAGCATGTCGAAACGATAGCCACACCTCCGGCGTCACCGCCGATGCGGCGTGCCGGCCGCCCCCTGCGCCGGTGCGGGCGATCAGGCCATCGAGGAACCCACCTGAGCGGTTCCCACGTTGTCCAGACCGCTGACGTGGCGAATGAGCGCACGTTCGGAGAAGTTCGGTCGGCGCGAAAGCCCGATACTGCTCGACGTGAGTGAAACGGCAGGCCCGGGCCGCTGGGATGTGGCCAACACGGCACTGCGCTCGGCTGCCGACCGGTTCACCGAGCTGGTGGCCGCCGCGCCGTCGCCCACGGCCATGGTCACCGACGACTGGACCCTCGCCGACACCGTCGCGCACGTGGTGTCGATCGCGGCGCTGTACGTCTCCCGGCTGGACGGCACCGAGGTCGCCATCCGGGTGCCGGGCCTGGAGGACATGCTCGCCGTCACGAACGTCGACACGGTCGCCGACGTCAACAGCCACGTGCTCGCCCACTTCACCGAGCGGGATCCGGAAGTCCTGCTGTCGCGGTTGAACACCGCGATCGCCCGCCTTTTGGCCACGACCGCGGATTCACTGTCGACGGTGAGTTGGCTGGGTAACGCGCGGGTGACGGTCGGCGGCCTGTTCGCCCATCTGACCAACGAGCTGCTCGTGCACGGCTGGGACGTCGCGCGGGCGCTGCGCCGACCGTGGCCGATGCCGGACGAACACGCCGCGCTCTACTGGGACCTCTTCATGTTCGACATGCTGCGTGACTCGTACGGAGTGCTGCTCAACACCGAGCTGCCGATGCCTCGCCACCACGTGTCGGTGCAGTTCCGGTCGGAGTTCACGTCGACCACGACGCTGACGCTGGGTGACCGCAGGGTGTGGATCGCGCCGCCCGACGGTCCGTTCGACGCGCGCGTGACGTTCCGGCCCGCCCGGTTCAACCTGATGATGTTCGGCCGGATCAGCATCGCGCAGGCGGTGCTGCGGCGCGACGTCGTCATCGGCGGGCCACGGCCGTGGCGGCTGCCCGCGTTCCTGCGGGTCGTGCACATGCCCAACGGTCGGCTGGCGCCGGCGGGAACGCAGAGGGCAGACCGACCACTGCGGGACAGGCCGAACGACGACGGCGCCGGCTGATCGTCGTACGCCGCGACGGCCGGCCGGCTGTCAGCTGGCCCGGTAGGTGAGGTAGCGGCCCTCTGTCCAGCTGTGGAAGTTGTTGAGTTCGGTTGCCGGGCCGCTGCAGTCGGTGCTCTGGTAGCCGGGCACCGAACGGAAGCCACCGCTCCAGGTGAGCATCCAGGCCGCGTCGGCCGGGACCTGATGGCAGATGCCGTCGGGCGTGGCCAGCCTGCCGGCCACCTCGGTCGGGTAGCTCGAGTAGAAGACCAGGCCCTGGTCCGGGCTCTGGAACGGTTCGCCAGCCACCGCAGGCGACCCCGGCAGCGTCACGGCCGATGCGGCTATCAGGACGGCGGCGAGACTCGCGGTGGTCCGGCGGGCGGATGTGCGCATGGGTGGTCCTTTCGGGACGGTGGTCAGAGGGCGGACCAAAAGTTGACTCGGTCCAGACTAAGACTGACATATATCTATGTCGTAAACCATCCGGGATACCCTGCGGCACGGATCGCAGCAGACACTCGCGCATGATCGTGTCGGTGAACCCGTGGCTACACTGCACGACCATGCTCTCCGCCGAGATCCTCGACCAGCTCGACGCCGCGGCCGAGGACTTCCGGTTCCCGGACCTGGGCCACGGCTACTACTACGCGGTCGACGCACGGCTGCACGCCTATCGCGACGCGCACCGGTGGGCGCTCATCGTGGAGGCGTTGGGATATTCGCCCAGGGCCGGCAACCTCATCGACGTCCTGCACGTCTTCGGCAACTGCCTCACCACGGGACAGCCGGGCTTTGGCAACGAAGATTTCCTCAGCCGGATCGACAACTGGGACGAGATCGAGGATGTCGACGAGCCAGAGATCTACTGCGGAAACCCGATCGAGGTACGAGGCCGGCGGATCGCCGTAGCAGCCGAGCCGGGTGAGGAACTCATCGACGTGTTTCGCCGGCTCGTTCCGGAACACCGGGAGCTGCTCCTGGCCGACGACGTCGAGCTGCGGCGGCGGATCCCGGCCGACCTCCCCGAGATCATGCGATTGGATCGATGGCATCACCCGGACCTTGTCCAGGACACCCTTCCCAGCGGCTCAACGACCTTCCGCCAGCTCGCCGACGTGCTGGCGACGGGAGACGTGAGACGGTACGCGCCAGACCTGCCACCCAACACACACTGGTCCCACTGGCCGGAGTCCGGGAACCTGTGACCCTCGCCGCGAGACGGTGCGGCTGCCGCGATGAGCGGCAATCAGTCCCTCGGGCCAGGGGACGTCGACCCCGGAAGGTTCGTGACGACGAGCTCGACGGCCTCCGCCGCTGTCGTGGCCTCACCGAGCAGCCGTCCATAGCCCGGGGTGTAGACCTGGTAGGGAGGGCCGCCACACACGATGAAGGGCAGGTCGTCGGTGCGGACAGCGGGGTACGGTGGCCGGGCGGTCCGGAAGAACTTCAGCGTTCCGTGCGTGGGAAGCGGGAAGAGCGTTCGCAGCGTCGGGTGCTCGTAGGCGGCGGTCACCACCGGATCGCCGGACCACCAATTCGGTGCGCCGTGCACGAGATTCCGCCACGTCTCGGCGGCTTCGCCGTTGTCCTCCATCGAGCCATCCTCCCACTGCCGAGCCAGGCTGAGCAGGACACCTGACCGGGTCAGTGCCGCTCTGGCTCGTTGACGATCGGAAAGGCCCGCCGCACCTCCGCCAGGAGCTCGTCCCGCCGCGCGGCGTACGTGCTGACCGCCGCCCACAGCGCCTCCAGTGCGGCCTGCAGCGGGTCCGACTCACCGGCGGCCATCAGTGCCGGAAGCGCCATCGGGACCGGGTCCACCGGGGCGTCGAGAACCGCGCCGAGCGAATCGGCCGGGCCGTGACCCGCCGGGCGCAGCGAGACGGTGGAGAACATGACGGGCGGCTCGCCCCGGATCCGTGTCCACAGTGCTGTGTGATCGGTGAACTCGGCGGGTGGCGGCTCGCCCCGATCCAGGGCCGTCCACGCCGGTGTCATCCAGTCCAGGTCCGCGATGCCGGCGACGGTGAACGCCCGCCGTGCGGCCCAGATCGCGATCTGGCGCTGAATCTCGGCGCCGGCCGCCGCCACCCCGTCGACCAGGTCGCGGTCCAGCACGGCGATGCCGTAGACGTTGCCGCGCACCTGCCGGAGCCGATCACTTGGCGCACGACCGCCCCAGCGCCGCAGCTCATCCCGCCGTCGGTACTCCTGATCGCGGCGCTCCCGCTCCACCCGCCTGAGCATCTCGGCCTCGACCTGCTCCCACAGGGTCGGCGGGGGCGGCAACCCGGCCGCCCAGCCGTGCCAGTACGCGGCGGCCCGGCTGGTCTGGCGCACGATCGCGTCGGCGCGCGGCACGGCGGCTCGGGAACCCTCGCCCGTCGAGCCCTCCGGCCACAGGCACAGCAGGTAGCGGTCCGGCCGCTGATCCATGTACGTGTAGTCGTCCTCGTCCAGCTCGTCGGGGTCGAACCCGCCGAACGGGTCCCGCCCCTCGTCCATGCCCGTGGCGCAGTACCGCACGCGGTAGACCGGCAGCCGGCCGGCGTCCTGCCCCTCGGGGGTCAGCGGCAACGGGGCGAGTGACCCCTCGCCCCAGGGGACCAGGTCGACCACCGGGGCCCTGGGCAGAAACGACGCCTCCACCACCTCCTCCCACTCCTGCGCCGCGGCCGACGGCTCACCGTCGTACACCTCGACTCGGAAGTGGACCCGCCCGGTGTGCGTGCCGGTCATCAGGAACAGCGCGCCCGCCTGGCCGGCCCCGCAGAGGCCGTTCGCCTGCCCGGCGAACGCCCCGCTCATGTCCGGCAGCTCACGACTCGTCACGTAGATCTGCCCGTAGGCGACCGGCGCCGGGCCGTCGAAGAGAACGCGCATCGGCCGATCCTGCCATCGACCGGCGGACGCCCGCTGTCCCCTCGACCCGACGGCACGCGGGTGATCTGTCCGAGACCCGACCAGGGTTCGCGGGCGCGGCCATTACCGCAGGAAACCGCTTACCCAGCGGCTATTGACGGTCATCGTTGGCTCTCAGTACCGTGATGCGGGCAGCGAGAAAGCGCTTTCCGACCCTCACCGTCCGACAGGGAGCGCCCCCATGCCCAAACACCTGCGCGCGATCTGCCTCGCCCTGCTCACCATCGCCACCGTGCTGAGCACCACCACCGCCCTGCCCGCCCAGGCCGCGCCGCGCTTCCGGGTGCTGGTCTTCTCGAAGATCACCAACTACTACCACGACTCGATACCGGCCGGCGTCGCCGCGATCCAGCAGCTCGGCGCCACGCACAACTTCGACGTCGTCGCCACCACCGACGCGGCCGCCTTCACCGACGCCAACCTCGCCACCTTCGACGCACTGGTCTTCAACAACACCAACTCCACCCCCGCCTCGGGTGACCTGCTCAACACCAGCCAGCGCGCGGCGTTGCAGACGTTCATCCGCAACGGCGGCGGCTGGGCCGGCCTGCACGCAGCCTCGGCAAGCGAACGCGACTGGCCGTGGTACGAGGGCCTGGTCGGCACCATCTTCGACTACCACCCGGACTTCTCGGCCACCGGCGGCACGTACCCGGGCCGAGTCAAGGTCCTCGACCGTGCCCACCCCTCCACCCGCAACCTGCCGGAGCTGTGGGAGCAGAGCGAGGAGTGGTACAACTGGCGGACCAACCCCACCGGCAACGTGCACACCCTCGCGCAGATCAAGGTGCGCGACGGGATCAGCGGCCTGGACGAGGGCGTCGACCACGCGTACTCCTGGTGTCAGCGCTACGACGGCGGCCGGTCGTGGTTCACCGCCGGCGGGCACGCCAGCTCCCGGTTCAGCGAGCCGGCGTTCCTGGAGCATCTGCGCTACGGCATCGAGTGGGCCGCCGGCGCGGTCGCCGGCGACTGCTCCGCCACCAGAACCGGAAACTTCGAGCGGGTGGGCCTGGTCACCGAGAACCTGGCCGACCCCTTCGAGCTGGCCGTCGGCCCGGACCGGAAGGTCTACTACATCCAGCGCACCGGCGCGCTCAAGGTGGTCAACTCGGACACCCTCCAGGTCACCACGCTGCTCGACTTCGCCTACACCTCGGCGATGACCGACCAGTCCGACGGGCTGATCGGGATGACCCTGGACCGCAACTTCGCCAGCAACGGCTGGGTCTACCTGCTCTGGTCGGACAAGACCCTCAAACAGCTCAACCTGTCGCGGTTCACTGTGGCGAACAACAGCGTCGCGCTGTCCTCCGAGAAGCGGCTGCTGACCGTTCCGACGTACCGCGGTGTGGGTCGCGCCAACTCGCACATGGGCGGCTCGCTGGCCATGGACGCGGCCGGTCGCCTGTACGCCGCGATCGGTGACAACACCGACCCGTTCGCCTCCAGCGGTTACACCCCCATCGACGAGCAGGCCGGTCGGGCCGCCTGGGACGCGCAGGGCACCGCCGGCAACACCAACGACCTGCGCGGCAAGATCCTGCGCATCACCCCGCAGGCCGACGGTACGTACACCGTGCCGAGCGGCAACCTCTTCCCGGCCGGCACGGCGAAGACCCGGCCGGAGATCTACGCGATGGGCATGCGCAATCCGTTCCGGATCACCATCGAGCCGCAGACGAACGCGGTGCTGGTCGGTGACTACGGCCCGGACGCCCGCGCCGCCGACCCCAACCGTGGCCCGGAGGGGACTGTCGAGTTCAACCGCATCACCGCCGCCGGCAACTACGGCTGGCCGTACTGCGTGGGCAACAACATCCCGTTCACCGACTACAACTTCGCCACCAGCACCTCCGGGGCGAAGTTCACCTGCGCGGCGCCGACGAACAACTCCCCCAACAACACCGGCCTGACCACTCTGCCGGCGGCGAAGCCGGCGCTTGTCTGGTACGCGTACTCCGCCTCCAGCCAGTTCCCGGAGGTGGGCACCGGAGGCGGCGGCCCGATGAGCGGGCCGGTCTACGACTACGACCCGGCCAATCCCCGCACGACGAAGTTCCCGGAGTACTTCGACGGCAAGTGGATCACGTACGAGTTCACCCGCAAGTGGTTCAAGACGCTCTCGATCCACCGGACCGCGCAGACCTTCACCAACTCGCGTTTCGGTCCCACAGCCGTCGGCGACCTCCAGTCCATCAACGGAATCTTCGACAACATGAGCTGGATCCAGCCCTTCGAGGCGGAGTTCGGCCCGGACGGCTCGCTCTACGTCATCGACTTCGGCGAGGGCACCGGCAGCGGTCGTGGCGGCAGCAACGCCGGCGCCGGCATCTACCGGATCGACTACGTGGCCAACGGCCGACCGCCGACCGCGAAGATCGCCGCCACGCCGGACAGCGGACGCGCGCCGCTCGCGGTCAGCTTCTCCTCGGCCGGTACGGCGGCCGGTGACGGCTCGGCGCTCAGCTACGCCTGGGACTTCACCAACGACGGCACCACCGACTCCACGGCCGCCAACCCGAGCTTCACCTACTCGGCGGCCGGCAAGTTCACCGCCCGGCTGACCGTACGCAACAGCGGCAACGGCCTGACCGCCAGCGCCGTCACCGACGTGGTGGTCGGCAACACCCGGCCCACGGTGACCATCACCGTGCCCGACGGCGGGTTCTTCGACTTCGGCGACAAGATCCCCTACACGGTGACGGTCACCGACCCGGAGGACGCCACCATCGACTGCGCCAAGGTGACAGTCCAGACCCAGCTCGGCCACGACACGCACGCCCACCCGCTGGACGTCTACACCGGCTGCTCGGGCCTGCTCGCCACCGAGGCGGACGCGGGTGACGGCCACGGGCCGGGGCAGAACCTCTACACAGTTGTCACCGCGCAGTACACCGACGGCGGCGCGGCCGGCGGCGTACCGGCGCTGACCGGCTCGACCCGGGCGCAGCTGCAACCCAAGAGCAAGGAGGCCGAGCACGTCAGCGGCCAGTCCGGCCTCGTCGTGAACGACCGGACCACCGCCCGCGCCGGCAAGCGGCTCGGCGACGTGGACCACAACGACTGGGCGGCGTACGGGCCGGTGGACCTGCGCAACGTCGGCTCGGTGACGCTCGGGGTGACCAACGGCGGCCTCGGCGGCGTCATCGAGCTGCGCACCGGCTCCCCCACCGGCACCCTGATCGGCTCGGCCACCATCGGCTCGACCGGCGGGTGGGACAACCTGGTCTCGCCCACCGTCACGCTGACCAACAAACCCGCCGGCACCACGGTCCTGTACGTGAAGTTCGTCAACGCCGCACAGGTCGGCGGCACACCGGACCTGATGTCGCTGGACTGGCTGCGGTTCAACGGGGCCGGCGTCAAACAGGAACCGGGCGGAACGCTGTCGCTCGCGGCCAACCCGGCCAGCGGCACCGCGCCGCTGACCACCACGCTGACCGCCACCGCGACGGCACCGTCGGGGCAGAGCATCACCGACTACGCGTGGGACTTCGGCGACAACAGCGCCGTCTCGCACGGCGCGACAGTGCGGTCGACGAGTCACAGCTACGCGCGCAGGGGGACCTTCACCGCCCGGGTGACGGTCACGTACACCAGCGGGGAGACCCGCTCACTCAACCTGACCGTCACGGTCAGCTGATCACAGGTCGGTGGCGGACGGGCCACACCCCGTCCGCCACCGGCGAGACGGCCGCGCGGAGCCGCTGCCGGCAGAGATCCACCCAGGCGCTGTGACATATTGCCCCCGTCCGGGGGCAGCGGGTTCCGGCAGTCGGTACCTACAGTCGGGCCATGAGCACCGACACCGCCGTGCGGGTCTGGCTCCGCGACCGGGGCGCTGAGCAGATCGCACATCCCGGCGGCAATCTGTACGCCCACCTCTGTCGCGTCAGCGAACGACTCGCCGCGCTCGGCTGCGACGGCGACGTACAGGTTGCGGGCCTCACCCACGCCGTCTACGGCACCGACGGGTTCGACCGCACCCTGCTCGACCGGGCCGATCGTGCGGTCCTGCGGGATCTGATCGGCGCGGACGCCGAGGAACTCGTCTATCTGTACGGCGCCTGCGACCGGGAACGCAGTTGGCCGGAGCTGGCCACGACCGGCCAGGTGTTCGACAGGTTCGTCGGTCAGGTGAGAACGACGGGTGGGGATCGACGTCGGTCGCTCATCGACCTGAGCATCGTCAACGAACTGGACGTCATCGAGCACGATCGCGCGGTGGCCGAGCGGCACGGCGCCTACTTCCGGGAACTGTTCGCCTCCTGGGCTCCGGCGGCCTCCGCACCGGTCATTCACGACGCGCAGCGGGTCCTGGGGGCGTGACACCCGGACGCGTGCGAGCCGTCTACCCCGGCACCTTCGATCCCTTCACCCCCGGGGCATGTGAACGTGGTGAACCGGGCACGCGAGCTCTTCGACGAAGTGGTCGTGCTCGTCGCGGTCAACAGCAGCAAGCGTCCGGGCACCGACGAGGTGCGGCGGGCGGCCGCCGTACGGGCCGTCCTGCCGGTCGAGTGGACGTCCGTCACCGTTGTGGCCTGGAACGGGTTGACCTCCACGTACTGCCACCGGCACGACGTGGGAGTGATCGTTCGAGGCGTGCGCAACACCACCGATCTCCGGTACGAGCACCAACTCGCCGCGATGAACCAGGCGCTGGGTGTTCCTACGGTGTTCCTGCCCGCGCAGCCCGAACTGGCCGCCGTCTCGTCGACAGCGGTGCGCGCGCTGGAGCGCTGACCGTTTCCGCCGGCTCGGCGCGGGGAACTGCTCGGGGTAGAGGTGAGGGGAAAAGATGAGCCGGTACGTACTGTCGCCGACCACCCGGGCGCTGATCCTGCCGTTGCTGGCCACCGTCGCGCTGGCCACCGCCTGCACGACGGGTGGGGACACGCCCGACGCGGCGTCGTCGACCGGGTCGTCGACGAGCGCGGTCGCCACCCCGAGCCCGACAGGGCAACCATCCGCGAGCGCCAGTGGGCCGGTCACCATCCCCACGTCGGCGTTCGTCGAGCTGCCTGCCGAGCTGCGAAAGTCCCCCCGCCGCACGACGCCCGTCACCGAGGCCCTACCGACGCTGTGTGGCAACGAGTTCGGCACCGGGGGCCGGCAGGTCACCGCGAGCGCGGCGATGACGGTGACCTACAAGAAGGCCGGCGAGGCCGACAGCAACACGCCGCAGGGCATGATCCACCAGACCATCTTCACCTTCGAGGGTGACGGCGCTTCGAACTACCTGCGACGCCTGCGCGACGCGGTGCAGGCGTGCCCCTCGTACGACCAGGGCGGCAACCCCGTCACGGTCACGAGCAAGGCGTTGCCCGGCGTCGGGGACGAGGCGTTGCTGGTGACCCGTACGTGGGCCACCACGAGTCTGAGCGGCGAGCGTACCGGCGAGGGCGAATCCTCCGCCCAGATCGCCGTGGCCCGGGTCGACGGGGCGGTGACCGTGTTCCATGACCAGGGCTGGGAGGGCAGCAGCGGCAACCCGACCATCCTGGACCGGA
The DNA here is from genome assembly GCF_049841615.1 of Micromonospora sp. DT63. Classification (NCBI taxonomy): domain Bacteria; kingdom Bacillati; phylum Actinomycetota; class Actinomycetes; order Micromonosporales; family Micromonosporaceae; genus Micromonospora; species Micromonospora sp. DT63. The sequence continues at coordinate 780,884 of NZ_JBNCKQ010000001.1, forward strand.
CCGTGCGCGACGGTGTGCGGGCCATCGACGCCTGGCAGCGATAACGGAAGGTGGGGCGGCGCCGACGGCACCGCCCCACGCTCCGTCAGGAACTACTGCCAGGCACTCTGCTGGGTGGAGACGAGATTGCCGGGGATGATCGTGCCGTTGGTGTTGTACTCGGTGTACGCCCAGAAGTCGCCCTCGGGCAGCGGCCCGTTGGGCTTCAACGTGAAGTTGACGCTCTGACCGCGCTCCGTCGTCGACGGCAGCGTGAGCGTGGCGGGCGAATACTTGGCGTTACGACCGATGATGGCGTGCCGCAGTTCGAAGTCGACGACCGGGCCACCGGGCACCTGCGCGAACACGTACGCGGTGTAGCGCCCCGGCTCGGGCAGGAACTTGTACGCCTGCTCCAAGCTGGTCCAGTACCTGTCACTGCTGTAGACCAGGGTGTCGCCCTTGTACAGGTACAGGTCGAGGTTGGTGTTCGGGTCTTCGGTGTTGGCTTCGACGATGATGCCCGCGGTGTTCGCCGGCACGGTGAAGTCGACAGCCTTCACGCCGGAGGCGCTCGGGTCGAAGACGCCGCCGTAGACGCCGGCCGGCATCGAGTACGACTTGCGCAGCATCGGCGTGTAACCGGTGCTGCGACCGGCGAGCGGCCCGGTGAAGCCCGGCTGGACGAAGCCGAAGGAGCCGCTGGTCATCCGACCGAACTCCTCGCCGTCGTCACCGTACGGCCGGGCGCTGATCCCCCACGGGCGGGCGGCGACCGGGATGCGGGCGCTGTGCCCCTTGCCCTTCCAGGTGATCGACCCGGTCACGTACCGGTCCCAGGGGGCGTTGCCCCGGCGCAGCGTGATGGTCACCGTCGCGGACTTGCCCGGCGCCAGCGTCACCGACGCCGGGGTGACGGTGACCTTCATGCCGGGCAGGCCGGACACCGACGACCGGTAGGTCTCGCGCGCCTTGCCCACGTTGGTCAGCGTGCGCGTGACGGTCACCGGGTGGGTGCCGTCGTACTCGCGCAGCGAGATGGCCGGCAGGTTGAGTTCCTTGCCGTCGGGCTGGGCCGTCTGGCTGAAGGCGACCAGCTCCGCGGCGGTCGGCTCGATGACCAGGCCCGGGTCGGTGGCCCGGTTCAGGTTGATGAAGCCGCTGCCCTGGTCCAGCGGGCTGGTGGTGCCGACGGTGTCGGTCGCGGTGGTCCGCAGCGCCGAGGCGACCCGGCCCGGCGTCCAGTCCGGGTGGGTGGCACGCAGGACCGCCGCCGCGCCGGCCACGTACGGCGACGCCATCGAGGTGCCCGAGTACGCGTCGAAGTCCCGTCCGAAGTTGCCCGCCGGTGAGACGGCGGCGATGATGTCCGACCCCGGGGCGACCAGGTCCGGCTTGAAGACGCCGAAGGTCACCTTGTCGGGGCCGGTGGAGGAGAAGTCTGCGACGCTGGGGACGCCCGGAACGCTGGAGCCGTCACCGCCGGTGCGCAGGGACACCGTCGCGTCGGTGGGGTGCCGCATCAGGTAGTTGAACAGCGTGCCGGCCTGCTTCTCGGTCGGCAGGTACACCACCGGGAAGTTGTAGATCGAGTTGACCCGGTAGTTGCCGACCGGGTCGAACAGCACCATCGCTGCCCCGCCCTTGGTCTTGACCTCGGCGGCGGAGGCGAACGTGTCGGACAGCGCGCAGGCGACGACCTTGCCCTTGATCTTGGCGGGGTCCAGGCTGCCCGGTTCGCAGTAGACGGCGCCCAGCTCCGGCGATCCGGCCTGGTCGCCGAAGACCATCGCCCGCGCGGTGCCACCGGGCAGCGCGTCCAGCGAGCCGCCGACGAGCTTCGTGCCGTCGCCCAGCTTGAGCGTCGCCTCGTCGAGATTTGTCACCGCCGCGCCGACAGTGGTCACCCAGGGCGCCGCGTTGCTGATGGCGCCACTCACGATGCCGGTGTTTCCCGCCGACGCCGCCACGAAGACCCCGGACAGGGTGGCGTTGAGGAAGGCGACACCGATCGGGGTGTTGGCCTCCCAGTCGCCCAGCTGCGAGCCGATCGAGAAGTTCAAAACCTGCACGCCGTCGGCGACGGCCGCGTCGATGCCGGCGATGATGTCGGCGTCGAAGCCCATCCCGGCCCAGAGCACCTTGTAGACGGCGATCTGGGCGTCCGGCGCCACCCCGGAGATCGGGCCGAAGCGCCGACCGTCGATGGTGACGTCCGAGATCGGCAGACCGGCGGCAGTCGAGGCGGTGTGCGTGCCGTGCCCCTCCATGTCGCGGGGAGAGAGCAGCTCACCCTCGGGCACCGAGCCGCCGCCCGCGAGCCACGTGTCGGCGAAGTACCGGGCACCCACGATCTTGCCGTTGCAGTGCTCGGCCACGAAGGCCACGCCGGTCTGGCACGTGCCGTGCCAGGTCGGGGGTGCGGGCATCTTCTTGGCGAACGAGGCGCTCTCCGGCCAGATGCCGGTGTCCAGGACGCCGATCACCGTGCCCGCGCCGGTCGCGGGACCGGGCTTGACCGGCTTGGTGGTGGTGCGCTCGGCCGCGGACCGCTCGGCCTCACCCGGGGTGGCGGCGGTCGGGGTGGGGGCCGTCGTGGTGGTCGCGAGTGGCGACGTCGATCGGGTGCCGAGCGCGCGTGCGGCGGTGACGGCGCGAACGCGCTTGTCCGCCCGCAACGCGGTCGCCTGCTGAGCGGTCAGCTTCGCCGAGAAGCCGTTGAAGGCGGCGGTGTAGGCCGCCTTGACCTGGACACCGGCCGCGGCGGCGACGGCGGCCCGCTGCGTGTCGAGGTGCCGGCGGTACGCCTGCGACGGCGCGGACGTCACGTCCAGCCGGCCACCCGGCGTCGGGCGGGTTCGCGCCAGCCCCGAGGTCCCACCGACGTACGTGGTCAGCGGGGCCTCGGCCAGTTCGACGATGTAGACGCCGGAGCCGGACGCGTCCACGGCGGCCTTCGGGCTGGTCTCACTGTTGCCGGGGCGACGGTCCGCCCCGTCGGTCAGGGTGGTGCGCCGGTCGGATCCGGTGGAGAAGTAACCCGGCCCGCTGCTGGCTGGCCGGTCCCCCGGGGCCGCCGACGCCGATCCCGCTACACCGGTTGTGCCGGTGATCATCGCGACGACCAGCGTCGGTATCGCCAGCCTTCGCAGCCTGTTCCCGCTCGTGCGTGAAGACACGAGACTCCTTTCCATCGCTCCCTTGTGGAGCTGCCTCATCGATCGCGACCCGCTCATGGGAGCGCTCCCCCACCTAAGCCCGCGACGGTTAATCGAGGGTTTGCTCGGTGTTACGGATCGCTGGTGCACATAAGATCACGATGCGTCAGCCGTGCCTAGATCATGTTTTCCGGTCGCAGGTCACCCCTGCTGCGGCCCGAACCACACCACGGCGATGACGATCGCGGGCAGCACAACGTGGCGCACCAGAAGCACCCACGGCACCAGCCGGAACGACGGGCCCGCTCAGATCGCGAAGCGGCCCTGACGCCACTGCCAGTGACGGCCGGCCGTCAGGTGGTCGACGATCGCCCGTTGCAGGGCGGTGCGGCGCGGCAGTTGGTCGAGCGGCGTGCTCAGGGTGCGGAACACGAAGCGCCGCACCTCGACGTCGGCGTCCAGCCCTTCGGGCTCCTCGTAGGGCTCCAGCTCGAATCGTCGCTGGAAGCGGACGATGTTGGAATCCTCGGGAAGGTAGTCCCGCAGCTGCGGGTCGAGCAGCCACGAGCCGCAGGAGAACGCCGTGTAACGCTCGTCGGGAAAGTGGCGCGGGAAGAAGGCGCGGGCCTCGTCGAGCGACGCCGAGACCGCTTGCGGGGTCAGCGGCCCCGAGTCGGGGATGTGCAGGCCGATGGCGCCGTCACCACGGTGGTGCTGCAACCGGCCCAGCTCGTAGACGGCGCCCCGCACGTGCAGCGTCAACCAGCTCTGCATGACCGGCCACCCCTCGCGGCGCATCCGCCGGTCGACGGCGAGGTTGCGACCCAGGTCCGCGAGGGTCGCCCAGGACACGGCGTCGGGAACCCCGTGGTCGCGGTGGTAGTCCCGAACGACACCGACGAGGGCGAGGTACGCGTACACGTAGAGGTGTTGCCACGCCGGGCCCCGTTCGCGCGGCAGCTCCGGGCCCGGCGGCAGCCAGACGTAGCCGCCGAGATCGGCGCGGACCAGGGCGATCGAGCGGTCCAGGAGCCAGCGCAGCTCCGGAGTCCACAGTGGCGAGTCGGGGTGGGGCCAGCCGGCCATGATCTCGGCGGCGTCGTCCGGGCGGACCGCGAGCCGGTCGAGCATCGCGAGCGCGTCGGCCTTGGCGGGCAGCGGGGCCGACGGCCGGTCTCCGGCGAGGCGGTGCACACGCTCGACCGCCTCGACGGGCACCCCGAGCCGGGCGGCGGTGTCGTCCACGTCCACCGGGCGACTCTACCGCCGGCCGGCGTTCCCGCGCGGCCGGCATCTTCTCGCCAGCGTCACGCGAGACGCCTCCAGAGCACTGTGAGCAGTGCGGCGAGGCCCAGGCCGAGCAGCGGGGCGACGCCGATCCCGGCGAGCGTGCAGGCGACCGCGACAAGCGCCGGCGGCATCCAGCACCAGGCGGGCACCCTCCGCGCGGTCCGGCCGCGGCGGCGGGCCGCCGCCTCGGTAGCCATCGGCACCACAAGCACCGGCAGCGCGGCGGCCAGCAGCGTCAACCAGGGCAGCACGAGACGGTCGAAGCGCGCCACCGCCAGCAGCCCGCCGAGCACCGCGACGGCGACCATCGCGGGCCGCGCCGGCACCCGCGGCGTCAGGCCGCGCACCGCCAGCGCCCCGGAGTAGGTGGTGGTCAACGCCGCGGCGAAGACGGCCACCGCGACGAACAGATTGGCGTACGCGGCCAGCCCCGACCCGGCGGCGAGGAGCGCGACCACGTCCGCCGAGCCGGTACGCAGCCACAGGCCGGCACCCGCGAGCACACCCAGCAACGCCGGCCCGATCAGCAGCCCCACACACCAGGCCAGGTCCCGCCGCCGGGCGAGACCCACGCTGAAGTCCGGCGCCCGCAACGCGAACACCGCCGCGTAGCCGATCAGCGCGGCACCGTCGGCCAGCCCACCGGCGGCGAGACGCACCGGGGCACCGGGCGGCGGCAGCACGGTCAGGCACCAGCCGACAAGCACCACCGCGCTGAGCGTGGTGAGCACCGCGACCCGGTTGCCGTACCGGGCCGGCGCCCAGGAGACGGCGAGGACCGCCACCTCCAGCAGCGCCGGCCCGGCCCAGCCCGGCAGGTGCGCCAACGCCGCGAGGGACGCGCCGCCGAGCCCGACGTTGAACCCGTTCCAGCCGATCATCGACACGGTCAGCACGGCCGCCAACAACAGCCGTGAGGTGTCGCCCAGGTACGCGGGCAGCACCGCCGTCAACGTCCCGCCGTCACCGAGCGGCCGGCGCAGGCCGATCCGGCCCTGCCCCCAGAGCAGCGCCGCCATCAGCGCCCCGCCGACCAGCAGCCCGGTCACCGGCACCGCGCCGCCGTGCCGGGCGGCCATCGCCGCGCCGAGCACCAGGGTGGCCGGCGCGGTGCCGATGCCCAGCCAGGCGCCGGCCGCCGACGGCCAGCGCCGTCCGGGTGGGTCATCCCGGGACGACGTCCGCGCGCCGGCCAACCCGCCGTCGGGCAGTCGCTCAGACAACGTGGCGCAGGTAACCGGCGATCGCCTCGTCCAGCACCTGTGCGCCGGGACGCGCCCACACCTCGGCGGAGAAGACCTCCACCTCGATCGGCCCGCGGTAGCCGGCCGCGTCGACCGCCTCGCGCAGCCGGCGCAACTCGATGCACCCGTCGCCGGGCAGCGCCCGGCCGAGCAGCACCCCCTCGGGCAGCGGGGTCACCCAGTCGCAGACCTGGAACGCGGCGATTCGCGCGCCGGCCCGCGCGATCTGCGCGTACACCGTGTCGTCCCACCACACGTGGTACGCGTCGACGACCACGCCGACCACCGCCGGGTCGAACCGCTCGGCGATGTCCAGCGCCTGGCCGAGGGTGGCGATCACGCACCGGTCGGCGGCGAACATCGGGTGCAGCGGCTCGATGGCCAACCGGACGCCGGCCGCCGCCGCGTGCGGGGCCAGCTCGCCGATCGCGTCGGCGACCCGACGGCGGGCGCCGTCGATGTCCCGGCTGCCGGGCTGCAGACCGCCGGAGACCAGCACCAGCTCGGGTGCGCCCAGCGCGGCGGCCTCCTCGATGGCTCGCAGGTTCTCCGTACGCCAGTCGTCGGCGGCGAAGAAGCCGCCCCGGCACAGGGACGTGACGACGAGGCCGGCGTCGCGGACCAGTTTCGCCGAGCGGGCCAGCCCGTACCCGGCCACCGGCTCCCGCCACAACCCGATGCCCGGCACGCCGGCCGCCACGCAACCGGCGACCACGTCGGGCAGCGCCCAGTGCTGGGCGGTGGCCTGGTTGAACGAGAAGCGCGTGAGGCTCACAGGGCTGTTCTTCGTTCGCGACTGCGGGGCTCGCAAACCCGGCTCACTCCTCGCGCTCACTGGGCTGTTCTTCGTTCGCGACTGCGGGGCTCGCAAACCCGGCTCACTCCTCGCGCTCACTGGACGACACCCGCGACGGTGAAGAACGCCCGCGCTCGGGCGGCGGCCAGGTCGGCGTCGGGCAGCAGTCCGGCCGCGTCGGCCAGGGTGAGCAGCGTCGCCAGGTGCGCCGGGGACCGCCCGGACTGCGCGCCGCCGACCATGGTGAAGTGGTCCTGGTGACCGGCCAGCCAGGCCAGGAACACGATCCCCGTCTTGTAGTGCCAGGTCGGTGCCGCGAACAGGTGCCGGGCCAGCGGCACGGTCGGCGCGAAGATCTCGTCGTACGTCGCCAGGTCGCCCCGGTCGAGGGCGGCCAGCGCGGCGGCGGCGGCCGGTGCGATCGCCGCGAACACCCCGAGCAGCGCGTCCGAGTGGCCCACCTCGTCACCCCGGATCAGCTCCGGGTAGTGGAAGTCGTCGCCGGTGTAGAGGCGTACCCCCGCCGGTAGCCGGCGGCGCAACGCGACCTCCCGGCCGGCGTCCAGCAGTGACACCTTGATGCCATCCACGGTGGACTGATGCGCCTTGATCAGCTCGACGACCGTGTCGGCGGCCAGGTCCAGATCGGCGGATCCCCAGTAGCCGGTCAACGCCGGGTCGAACATCGGGCCCAGCCAGTGCAGCACCACCGGCTCGTCGGCGGCGGTCAGCAGCTCGTCGTACACCCGGAGGTAGTCCTCGGGGCCGCGGGCGGCGGCGGCCAGGTGCCGGCTGCACATCAGCACCGGCCGGGCGCCGGCCGCGCGGACGTCGTCGAGCTGTTCGCGGTACGCGGCGGCGACCGCCGACAGGGTGGCCGGGCCGGGCGGCAGCTGGTCGGTACCGACGCCCGCGACGATCCGGCCGCCCACGGCACGAGCCTCGGCGGCGCTGCGCCGGATCAGCTCCCGGGTGGCCGGGTAGTCCAGGCCCATCCCCCGCTGGGCGGTGTCCATCGCCTCGGCGACCCCCAGCCCGTACGACCACAGGTGCCGCCGGAACGCGAGTGTGGTGTCCCAGTCCACGGCCGCCGGGGCCCCCGGCACGTTCTCCGCGCCCGGGTCGGCGACCACGTGCGCGGCGGCGTACGCGATCCGGCCGGTCGCCGGGGCGGCCGGGCGGGCGAAGCCGGTCCCCCCGGCCAGCCGGTGTCGCCGCCCGCCCGGCAGCACCACGTCGGCGGCGCTCACGCGCGCAGCTCCGGAACCTGGACGCGGACGCCCTCGCGGGCCGCGCGCAGCCCCAGCTCGGCGAGCTGCACGCCGCGCGCGCCGGCCAGGAAGTCCCACTGGAACGGCTCGCCGGCCACGACGTGCCGCAGGAACGCCTCCCACTGCACCCGGAAGCCGTTGTCGAACTCCTCGTTGTCGGGCACCTCGCTCCACTGGGCGCGGAAGTCCTCGGTGACCGGCAGGTCCGGGTTCCACACCGGCTTCGGAGTGACCGCCCGGTGCTGCACCCGACAGTTGCGCAACCCGGCGACGGCGCTGCCCTCGGTGCCGTCGACCTGGAACTCCACCAGCTCGTCGCGGTACACCCGCACGCCCCAGGACGAGTTGATCTGCGCGATGATCCCGCCGTCGAGTTCGAAGATGGCGTACGCGGCGTCGTCGGCGGTGGCCGCGTAGGTGCGGCCGTCCTCGTCGACGCGCTCGGGCACGTGGGTGGCTGTCACGCAGGAGACCGCGTTGACCCGGCCGAACAGCTCCTCCAGGACGTAATGCCAGTGCGGGAACATGTCGGACGTGATCCCGCCGCCGTCCTCGGCCCGGTAGTTCCAGGACGGGCGCTGGGCCGGCTGCCAGTCGCCCTCGAAGACCCAGTAGCCGAACTCCCCCCGCACCGAGAGGATCCGGCCGAAGAAGCCGCCGTCGATGAGCCGCTTGAGCTTGCGCAGACCGGGCAGGAACAGCTTGTCCTGCACGACGCCGGTGCGGATGCCGGCCGCGGCGGCGGCCCGGGCCAGGTCGAGCGCGCCGGCGGTGTCCTCGGCCAGGGGCTTCTCGGTGTAGATGTGCTTGCCGGCCTCGATCGCCTGACGGATCGCCTTCTCCCGCTGCTGGGTGACCTGGGCGTCGAAGTAGATCTCGACGTCGTCCCGGGCCAGCGCCGAGGTCAGGTCGGTGGTCCAGTCGGTGAGGCCGTGCCGTTCGGCGAGCTCGCGGAGCTTCGTCTCGTTGCGCCCGACCAGGACCGGTTCCGGCCAGATGGTCGTGCCGTCGGCCACCGGCACGCCGCCGGACTCGCGGATGGCCAGCAGGGACCGGACGAGGTGCTGGCGGTAGCCCATCCGTCCGGTCACGCCGTTGACGATGATGCCGATGGACCTGCGGGTCATGGTGTTCCTTCCGTCGTGCTGGGTGGTGCCGATCCGCGTTCAGTGGTTGGCGGCCGCGCTGCCGAGCAACCCGCGTAGTTCGGTGGCGAGGCGGTCGAAGCGGGGGTCCGACATCACCTGCGCGTAGTCGCGGTGCGCCGGCAGTTCGACCGCGAAGGTGCGGATGATCCGGCCGGGCCGGGCGCTCATCACCACGACCCGGGTGCCGAGGAAGACCGCCTCGGCGATGGAGTGGGTGACCAGCACGACGGTGGTGCCGGTCTCCCGCCAGATGCGGTGCAGCTCGGCGTTCATCTGCTCCCGGGTCAGCGCGTCCAGGGCGCCGAACGGCTCGTCCATGAGCAGCACCGGCGGGGCGTGCAGCAGCGCGCGGCACAGCGCCACCCGCTGCTGCATGCCGCCGGACAGCTCGTGCGGTAACGCCTTCTCGAAACCGGTCAGGCCGGTCATCTCGATCAGCTCGTCGGCGCGGCGGGCCGCCTGCGCCCGGTCCATGCCGCGCATCTCGGCCTGGAGCAGGATGTTGGCCCGCGCGCCGCGCCACTCGAGCAGCGCGGCCTTCTGAAAGACGAAGCCGATCTCCTTCTGCGGGCCGCGTACCGGGCGCTCCAGCAACGACACCTCGCCGCTGGTGGGCTTGACCAGCCCGGCGACGATCTTCAGCAGGGTGGACTTGCCGCAGCCGGACGGGCCGACGATGGTGACGAACTCCCCCGGCTCGATGTCGAGCGACACGTCGTCGAGGGCTGTGGTCTGCGACCGTCGGGTGGTGAACCGGACGGTCACCCCGGACATTCCGATGGCGGTGCCGGTAGCTGCCGGCGCGGCGCTCACCGGGTCACCCCTGCGCCGCGTACGAGGAGTCCCAGTACGCGTTGGGCGCCCCCGGGTCCTTCAGCTCGGCGTAGCGCGACATCAGGTCGATGGTCTCGGACCACTGGGCCTCGGTGTTGACTCCGGGCGGGCCGTCCCCGCCGAGCAGCGGCAGGTTGAGGGTGAGCTGTTTGGTGAGCACCTCGGGGGCGGGCTCGTTCTCGGCGAGGGCCGCCATGGCGCTCACCGCGCCGGCGGGGTCGCGGGCGGCGTCGGCCCAGGACTTCTGGGTGGCCCGGACGAACTTGCGGGCAAGCTCCGGGTCCTTCTGCAGGGTCTGCGTGTTGGCGATCAGGCCGGTGCCGAGCAGGTTCATCCCGTAGTCGGCGAAGAGCAGCACGTCGACCTTCTTGCCGGTCTTGCTCTCGATGGTCGGGGCCTGGTCGTGGAAGAAGCCCATGATGGCGTCGACCTTGCCCTCGGCGAGCGCGGCGATCTTGCCGGCCGCGTCGACGTTGACCACCTTGACGTCGTTCTTGTTGACGCCGTTCTTCTCCAGCCAGGCCGGGAAGGTCGCGTAGAGGGCGTCGCCGGGCGTACCGCCGACGGTCTTGCCCTTCAGGTCCGCCGGTGTCTTGATGTTCTCCTCGGTGAAGAACTCGACCGAGGAGGGCCCCTTCTCCAGGTACGCGCCGAGGCTGCGCACCGGCATCCCGCTGGCCACGGACTTGAGCAGCACAGGGCTGTCGGCCCAGCCGAAGTCGGTCTGTTTCTGGGCGACCTGCTTGACCGTGTTGCCGGAGCCGTTGCCGGGCAGGATCTTCAGGTCGATGCCCTCGGCCGAGTAGTAGCCCTTCTGCAGGCCGTAGTAGAAGGGGGCGTGTTCGCCGTACGGCACCCAGTTGAGGGTGAGGGTGACCTGCTTCTTCCCGTCGGCGCCGGTCTTGCCCGTGGTGTCGTCGGCACCGCAGCCGGTGGCGGCGAGGAGCAGGGCGGTGGTGGCCAGGATGGTGGTGGCGGTGCGTTTCATCGGTGCCTCCGTGATGGGGCCGGTCAGGAGGTGGTGAGGGACACGCCGGCACGGCGGCTGGCGTGCCACGGGATGAGCAGTGCCTCGGCGATCTCGACCAGGACGAACAGGACGATGCCGATGGCGGACATCAGGATCAGGTCGGCGAACAGCAGCGGGGCGTCGAGGTTGCCGTTGGCCAGCAACAGGACGTAGCCGAGCCCTTCGCTGGCCCCGACGAACTCGCCGACCACGGCGCCGACCACGGCGAGGGTGACGGCCACCTTGAGGCCGGCCATCAGGTGCGGCAACGCGTTCGGGAAACGGATCTTGCGGAAGGTGCGCCACGGCCCGGCGCCCATGGTGGCGGAGAGGTCGAGCAGTTCCGGGTCGGTGGACCGCAGGCCGGCCACCCCGGAGATGACCACCGGGAAGAACGCGATGAGCACGGCCAGGATGATCTTCGGGGTGAGGCCGAGACCGAACCAGACCACCAGCAGCGGCGCGATGGCGATCTTCGGGATGACCTGTGCGAACAGGACGATCGGGTAGAGCGCCTTGTCCAGGGTGCGCGAGTAGGCGATGGCGACAGCGGTGGCCAGCCCCAGGGCGGCGGCCAGCACGAAGCCGAGCACCGTCTCGTACAGCGTGACCATGGTGTGCCGGGCCAGCTCGGACCACTGGCCGGTCATCGTGGTCCAGACCTGGCCGGGAGTGGGCACCAGGTAGTTGGGCACGTACTCCCGGGCGGCGACGAACCACCAGGCGACGAAGAAGGCGACCAGCACCAGGGCCGGTCGCCACAGCGAGTCGGCGAGGGCCGCCGCGCGCCGACCGAGCGTGGGGCGTGGTGCACGGCCACCACCGGACGGCGGTTGCGCCACCCTGGACGGACCGTCGACGACTGTCGCACCGACTTTTCCTGGCGCGGAGGCGGCTGCCCGCGCACCGCTCGCCTGGTCGGCGGCGGCCGACCGGCCCGCCGTGTCCAAAGAGTTCTCGGTCACGCGGAACCTCCTCGGGGCCCGGCACGGCACTCGTGGAGCGGGCCGGTCGGCGGATCAGGCAAACGCTTTCCTGGAGCGTAGGCGGCCCCCTCACGCCGGGCAAGGCCTTTCCTCGATCTATTCGTCGATCGGCCCGGCCCCGCACGCGCCGGGCCACCGGCGGCCCGCGCACACCCCGCCGTCAGCGAGACAGCGGCGGATCGGGACCCTCCACTCCGGACGGACGACGCGACGAGCGCCGTCAGTCGCCGGCCGGGTAGGTGTCGAGGAGGCCGCACATGCCGAGCCGACCCCGCTCGACCGGCTCGGCCACCGCGTACACCCCGGCGTCGCCCAGGTGTCCGGGATCCCCCCGCCCGAGGGCGTCGAGCTGCACGGCGGTGTCGGCGGCGGCGCGGCCGGCGCCGGCTTCCCACCGCTGCCGCCACCGCCTGAGCAACGGCTGGCGCAGCGCGATCGCGGCGGCGTGGAACGCGGCCAGCGCCGCCGGCCCGCCGGACCGCAGCGCCGAGAAGCCGGTCACCGCCAGATCCCGCCGGCGGTACGCGGCACGCACGTCCGCGCCCGGCGCTCCCCCGTCGGGCAGCGCCGCCGCCGCGGCGTACGCCGCCGGGTCGGCCAGCACCTCGGGTGGGAAGGTCAGCACCGCGTCGCCGGCCTCGGGCAGGCCGCTGTTCTGCATGAGCACCACGATGCTCAGCCCACCGGTGTTCACCAGGCGGTGCACGGTGCCCGGTTCGAACCAGACCACCGCCCCCGGCCGCAGCGGCGTCTCCCGGAACCCGGCAGTGGTCAGGGTCTGCACCGCGCCCTCGCCGTCGGTCACCACGTACCCCTCGGTGCAGCACAGGTGCACGTGCGGGGTGCCACCGACGACGCCGTCCGGGGCGCCCGTGTCGTAGACGCGCAGCCGGGAGACGCCGATCCCGCCGGGAAGCGCCGCGAAGCGATCGGACATGGCCGGGCCTCCCTGCGGGAAAGGGCTTTCTCTGCGGTACGGTGACGCTAGCCGGCGCGGCGAAACGCCGTCAACAGACCGAGGGGGCGGGCCATGGCGACCCTGTCCGACGTGGCGCGACGCGCGGGCGTCTCACCCGCCACCGCCTCCCGCGTCATCAACGGCAGCAGCAAACCGGTCACCGACGAGCTGCGCGAGCGGGTGCTCGCCGCCGTCGCCGAGTTGCAGTACGTGCCCAACGCGCACGCCCAACTGCTGGCCCGCTCGCACCGCAGCGCGGTAGGCGTGATCGTGCACGACGTCTCCGACCCGTACTTCGCCGAGATCACCCGAGGGCTCCAACGGGTCGCCACGGACCAGGGTCGGCTGCTGATGATCTGCAACAGCTACCGCGACCCGGACCGCGAACTGGAGTACGTGGAGCTGCTGCGCGGCCACCAGGTGGCGGCGCTGATCCTGGCCGGCTCCGGCTACCACGACGAGGCGTTCACCCGGCAGCTCAACGAGAAGCTCGCCGCGTACGAGGCGACCGGCGGGCGGGTCGCGGTCATCGGTCGCCACGAGCACTCCGGCGACGCCGTCATGCCGGACAACCGGGCCGGTGGTCACCTCGCCGGTCGCGAACTGTGCGAGCTGGGGCACCGGGCGATCGGCGTGGTCGCCGGCCCCCGCATCCTCACCACCACCACCGATCGGCTGGCCGGGCTCCGCCAGGCCCTCGCCGAGCAGGGCCGCGAGCTGCCCGAGCACCGCATCCGGTACGCCGAGTTCGACCGCGACGGCGGCGCCGAGGCCACCGCCCGGCTGCTCGACGCCGACCCCGGGCTGACCGCGATCGTGGCCCTCAACGACTCGATGGCCATCGGCGCCCTGGCCACCCTGCGGGCCCGCTCGCTGGCGGTGCCGCGGCAGGTCTCCGTGGTCGGCTTCGACGACATGCCGATCGCCCGGGACGTGACGCCCGCACTGACCACCGTGCGGCTGCCGCTCGTCGACATGGGAGTCCGGGCGATGTCCCTGGTGCTCGGCGCGGAGGCGCCGGCTCCCCGGGTCGAGGTGCTGTCCGCCGAGCTGATCCGCCGGGACACGTCCGGGCCGGCGCCGACCCAGCGGCGCGAGGCGACCGCGTCGGCGCCCCGCGCCCGGCGAGCCGACGCCGCCTCCTGACCGGGCTCGGCCCCGCGGAGTCCGGTCAGGACGGACGGCGTAGCTGGGTTGCGGATCGAGGACGAACCGGCTGCGGTACGTCCTCCCGGCGGCGTCGCGCGAACGAGCAGATCACGGCGCACGGCGCGGCCCGTGCGGGTGGCGGCCGACGCGGGGTCGGCCGCCACCGGGGTGGGTCAGGGCAGGTCGATCGGGCGCAGCACCCGGTCCACGGTGTGCGCGATCTGCCGGTTGCCCTTGTTGACGTCGAACGTGACCACGCGGGCGTCACGGTCGTTGGTGTCGGCGTCGACCAGTCGCAGCTGGCGGAAGATGAACCAGTAGGTGCGGACGTCGACCTTGACGCTCGGGCCGAGGGCGGTGGTCAGCTCCGCGCCGTCGGCCTTGAGGGCCGCCCTGCGGTCGATCGTCGAGCCCGGCACGACGTGGTAGAGCAGCACCGTCTCCACGGTGTCTATACCCAGCCCGGCGACCGCGGCGAACGCGGCGCTCTCCCCGGGCAGCTTCCTGGCCTTGGTCAGCTCCTGCACCAGTTGCTGGAACGCGGCGTCGTTGGGCAGGAACGCGGTCAGTGCGACGGTGCCGTCGGTGAGGACCTTCACCGGCGAGTCCGGCTTGGCCTCGAGCACCGCCAGCACGGCCGCGGTCAGGACGTCGAAGTCCCGCGAGTTGCGGTCGAAGCCGCTCGTGTCCTTCGTGAGCACCTGGGCGAGCGACGTCGTGCCGAGCGGCTTGGCCTTACCGGTCGCCTGGGCCGGCACGGCCACTGCGGTGGTGGCGAGCGCGGTGGCCACGGCGCCCACCGCCATCCGGGCGGCGAATCGTGCGATCTTCATCAGCGGGCCTTTCGTCGAAGCGACGGATCCGTGACGTCTCGTCACGACACATGCTTCGCGGCCGGCACACCGCCCGGATGCAGCCGTCGCCGGGAAAGTTCGGCAGCCGAAATCCGCTGTCCCCGCCCGGGCGCCCCGCGTAGCCTGCGCCGGTGCTGATCCGTGAGTTCGACGACCAGGACTGGTCGCAGGTGTGGCCAATGATCGAGGACGTGGTCCGGGCGCAGGAGACCTTCCCCTACGACCCGGACATGACAGCGGACACGGCGTACCGCGTCTGGGTGGAGGCCCCGCCCGGCCGGACCGTCGTCGCGGTCGACGGCGAGCGGGTGCTCGGCACGGCGAAGATGGGCACCAACCGGCCCGGGCCGGGCGCGCACGTGTCCACCGCCAGTTTCCTGGTCGCCGCCGACGCGCGGGGCCGGGGTGTGGGCACCGCGCTGTGCCGCGACGCCCTGACCTGGGCACGGCGCCGGGGGTACGCAGGCATGCAGTTCAACGCAGTGGTGCAGACCAACCGGGTGGCGGTCGAGTTGTACCGCAGGGAGGGCTTCGACGTGGTCGGCACCGTGCCGGGCGCCTTCTGCCACCCCACCCTCGGCCGGGTCGGTCTGCACGTCATGTACCAGGAGTTCTGACCGCCCCCGCCGGTGGTCAGCCGGCCTGACCCACCGGGACGGCCGGAGGCGACAGATGTGTCTGCGCGCCAGCGCGGCGGATCGGGGTGAACAGCCCGCCGACGGCGACCAGCAGGCAGCCCGCTCCGGCCGCGAACGCGACAGCCGCGACGCCGTACCGGCCGGCGGCCCAGGTCAGGATGGCGGCGCCGGCCGGCCCGAGGGCGTAGTGCGTGCTCCAGAACGCCGAGGTGACCCGGCCGAGCAGATGGTCGGGGGTGATCTCCTGGCGCAGCGACATCGAGCAGATCCCGCCGACGCTGAGACAGCACAGGTAGACGGCGGTGAGCGTGGTGACCGCCGGCACTGTCGTCGCCATGCCGGCGCCCGCCACCGCGAACCCGCAGACGGCGTGCGCGCCGATCCAGGTGGCGCCGAAGCCACGCCGACGGCGCAGCGGGGCCACCAGCAGCGCCCCGGCGACAGTGCCCAGCGCCGCCAGGCCGAGCACCGCGCCGACCGTGCGTTCGGTGCCGCCGAGGTCGTGCGTGACGTGGTAGATCAGCACATCGGTGAAGCCGTAGGTCAGGAAGATGAACACCGACAGCAGGACGGTCAGCGCGCGGAGCACGGGCTGTCGCCACAGGAACCGCGCCCCGGCCAGGAACTCGGCCAGCGGGCGCTCCCGCGGCACCGCGACGTCGGCGGCCGGAGCGCTGCGCAAGCGGATGAGCCGCAGGCCGGCCGCCGAGAGCGCGAAGCTCGCCGCGTTGACGGCGATGGCGACCGCCGGACCGAAGCGGGCCGACACCACGCCGGCGAGCAGCGGTCCGAGGACGGCGGCCGCCGCGAACGTCGCCTGGAGGCGGCCGTTGGCCTCGGTGAGCCGGTCGGAGTCGACGAGGTTGCGCACCGCGGTCACCGCCGCGACCTGGAACAGCATGCCGGCCGCCTCGCAGATCGGCAGCACGACGAAGAGCAGCCAGACCTGCGGGCCCGCGAGCCAGGCCAGCGGCACCAGGGCGTAGAGGACCAGACGGGCCAGGTCCGCGACGATCATCAGCGTACGGCGGTCGTACCTGTCGACCAGCACCCCGCCGAAGATCCCGGCGACCACCGACGCCGCGCCGGCGACTGCGGTGAGCAGGCCCATCTGCGCCACCGACCCGGTCGCCTGCAACACCAGCAGCGGCACCGCCAGGTAGGCGAACGCGTCACCGGCCGCGGAGAGCGACTGCGCGATCCAGTACGTGCCGAAGGAGCGGTCCCGCCACAGCGGAGCCCGCCGAGGGCTGGCAGCTCGGCTCATCCCGTCGAGGGTAGTGGCCCTCGCAGCGCCGTGCCGACCGTCACACCGGGCCGATGTCACGAACCGGTCGGCGTACCGCATCTCGTGGTCGTCACCTCGATCGGCGAGGGACGGCGAGCGGAGAGGCACCACGATGAGCACAGCACAGACCCCGCACCGGGTCGTGATCCTGGGCGCGGGCTACGCGGGCATGGCCACGGCGATCCAACTCGCGGCGCGCACCCGGCGACGCTCCGACGTGCGGGTGACCGTGGTGAACGCGCAGGAACGGTTCACCGAGCGGTTGCGGCTGCACATGACGGCGACCGGACAGGACGTCGCCGAGCTGACCATCCCCACCCTGCTGGCGGAAACCGGCGCGAGGTTCGTCCGCGGCTGGGTGACGGCTGTGGACGCGCACGCGCGGACCGTCCGGGTCGACGACAGCCAGATGCTGCACTACGACACCCTCGTCTACGGGCTGGGCAGCGTCGCCGACACGGCAGCGGTGCCGGGCGCGCAGGAGCACGCGTACACCCTGGACAGCCCGGCGGACGCGGCGGCGCTCGCCGACCGGCTGGCGCGGCTCGGCGCGGGCACCGTCGTCGTCGCCGGCAGCGGGCTGACGGGCGTCGAGGCGGCGGCCGAGATCGCCGAGCGGCACCCGGAACTGACTGTCGTGCTCGTCGGCCAGCGGGAGCCCGGGGCGGGCATGAACGCGAAGGCACGGGCCTACCTGCGTAACGCCCTCACGCGCCTGGGCGTCCAGGTGCACACCGGCGCGGCGGTGACGCGGGTGCTGCCGGACGGGGTCGAACTGGCCGACGGGCGGACGGTGGCCGCCGCGGTCGTGCTCTGGACCGGCGGCACGCGGGTGTCGCCGCTGGCAGCAGCCGCGGGGCTGACCGTCGACGATCGCGGTCGCGTCGTCACCGACGCGACGCTGCGCTCGGTCTCACATCCGGACGTGTACGCGGTGGGCGACGCCGCGGCGGTCCGGCAGGGCTACGGCGTCCTGCACGGCACGTGCCAGAGCGGCATGCCGACAGGTGTGCACGTCGGGGTGTCGATCGCCCGCAGCGTGCGGGGTCGACAGCCGCAGCCGTTCCGCTTCGGCTACTACCACACACCGGTGAGCCTGGGACGGCGTGAAGCCCTCGTGCAGTTCACCCATCCCGACGACAGTCCGCGCCGGCTGTGCCTCACCGGCCGTACCGCCGTCTGGTACAAGGAGACGGTGAGTGCCTCCCCCTGGCCGACGTACCGTCGCATGTCGCGGATGCCGGCGTCCGGCGCGTTCTGGCCGCGCGGTGGCCGCTTCACCCGCCTGCGGGACGCGCGGTGACCCGGCCCGGCGACGGCGCCGACCAGCAGGTGTTCCACCTCCACCGCAACCTGCTGTTCGCGGTGGCCTACCGCGTCCTCGGTAGTGCGGCCGACGCCGAGGACGCGGTGCAGGACGCCTGGATCGCCTGGTCGGCGGCCGACCGTTCGCAGGTCGCCGACCCGAGGGCGTACCTGGCGCGGATCGTGTCGAACGTGGCGTTGCAGCGTCTGCGCTCGGCCCAGCGTCAACGCGAGACCTACGTGGGGCCGTGGTTGCCGGAGCCGATCCTCACCAGCGGTGACACCGCCGACGCCGTCACGGACGTCGAGTCGGTGTCGATGGCCATGCTGGTCGTGCTGGAGACACTCAGCCCACTGGAGCGAGCGGTGTTCGTCCTGCGGGAGGTCTTCGACTTCAGCCACGCCGAGATCGCGGAGGCGGTGGAGCGCTCCGAGGCCGCGGTGCGCCAGGCCGCGCACCGCGCCCGCGAGCACGTCCGGGCCCGACGTCCCCGCTTCCCGGCGGATCGCGCCCGCCAGCGCGGGGTCACCGAACGGTTCGTCGCCGCCGCCACCGGTGGGGACATCAACACCCTCCTGGAGTTGCTGTCCCCGGACGTCACGCTGTGGACCGACGGCGGAGGCAAGGTCCGCCAGGCCCTGCGGCCGATCGTGGGCGCCCGCACGGTGGCCACCTGGTTCGCCGCCATCGGCACGGTGCCCTACCAGGGTGTCCAGCCCGCCGACAGGACAGTCGCGTTGGCCGAGATCAACGGCGGGCCGGGCGTGGTGTTCCGCGGCGCGGGCCGGGTGATCGCCACCGTCACCCTCGATGTCGACGCCGACGGTCGGGTCGCCGCCATCCACAACGTCGCCAATCCCGACAAGCTGCGGGCCGTCGCCACCGGCGCCGCCCACGACGTCTGGTCGTCCTGAAACGGCCCCGGGAGGGACTCCCGGGGCCGTTTCAGGGGCGTACGCGCAGCGGGTCAGCCCTGGCGCAGCGGCGCGAGCGCGGCGCTCCAGGCCACGACCTGGTCGAGGGTCACGTTGAGCGCGTCCCGCTGGTGGTCGTTGGGCTTGAAGACGCTGAAGTTTTCGAAGTCGGTGAAGAGGGACAGCGCGACCTGCGAGCGCACGTCGGCCATCTGCAGCTCACCGGCGATCAGGCGCAGGTGCTCGACGGCCCGGGCGCCGCCGACCGAGCCGTAGCTGACGAAGCCGACCGCCTTGTTGTTCCACTCCGCGTAGAGGAAGTCGATGGCGTTCTTCAGCGCACCCGAGGTCGAGTGGTTGTATTCGGGCGTCACCATCACGAATCCGTCGAACGACGCGATGGTCTCGGCCCAGCGCAGCGTGTGCGGCTGGCTGTACTGACCCATCGCGGGCGGGTACGCCTCGTCGAGGTGCGGCAGCTTGTAGTCGAGCAGGTCGATCAGCTCGAACTGCGCGTCGGTGCGCTGCTGGGCGATCTCTTGGACCCAACGGGCGACGGCTTCGCCGTTGCGCCCCGGGCGGGTGCTTCCGAGGATGATCCCGATCCTGGTCATGGCTGCGCCTTTCAGTGGTCCGAACCTGGCGCCGGAACGCTAGCCGGTCCTTGCTTGGTCAAGCAAATGACGGACCTATGGGCGTGATCACACGCTGGGTAAGCAATTGCTCAATCAAGCAACTACGCTGGGACCATGACCGACCCCACCGCAGAGCCGCTGCGGCCCCTCGACTCCGACGAGGAGGCGCTCGTCCGCGCCCTGGGCCGGGTGATGTACGTGATGCCCCGCACGATCGACGCCGACATGGTCAACGACCGGCAGCTGCCGCTCACCGAGTACACCGCCCTGATGAACCTCTCCGAGGCGCCGGACCGGCGGATGCGCATGCACGAGCTGGCGGCGGCCTGCTACCTCTCCCTGAGCGGCATGACCCGGACGATCATCCGGCTGGAGACGCAGGGCCTGGTCAGGCGGGAGCGGTGCGAGGAGGATGCGCGCGGCTGGAACGCGGTGCTCACCGACGCGGGCTTCGCCCGGCTCCAGGAGTCCTGGCCCAGCCACCTCGCCGCCGTACGCCGGCGGTTCCTGCGCCACTTCGAGGGCCTCGACCTGGCCCAGCTGGCCCGCGCGTTCGGGCGCGCGGGAGCAGTCGACTAGCTGGTTCGTCGAGGTGATTCAGCCCGCCGGTCACCGGTCGGCGGCCGGCGCCGCCTCCCCCTGCTCGACCTCCTGAATGAGTTGCTTGAGGTGGGCGATCTCGACGCGCAGGGCCGCCCGACCGGCAGCGGTGAGCGTCACCCAGGTGCGCGGGCGCTTGCCCTCGTAGCCCTTCTCGATCTGGATCAGCTCGGCCTTCTCCAGGACGGTCAGGTGCTGCCCGAGGTTGCCTGCGGTCAACTGCAGAGTGGTGCGCAGGAAGCCGAACTCGACCTGGCGAGCCTGGTGCGCGATGGCCAGGATGCCCAGCCGGACGCGCTGGTGGACCACGTCGTCGAGACCGTTGGTGGGATGGTCGGTCATCGCGCCGGAACCTCGGTGCTCGGCTTGAACAGGGCGAACGCGGCACTGCCGAGCAGCAGCAGCGCCGCCGGGACGAGCAGGTGCGGCAGGAAGAACCACCGCGAGGTCGAGTGGATGACCTGGCTGCCCTGCACCAGCACGATCGCCAGGTAGACGAGGGTGTACGCCAGCAGTGCCCGGTTGCGTTCGACCCACGCGAGCACCAGCAGCGCCAGCGCGATGACCGCGATGGGACTGGCCAGCCCGTTGACGAGCCACGCCGTCGGCCCGACCTCGATCTCGACCGGGTCGACGGAGAAGGGGTCGGCGGGGACGGGGACGAGCGGGTGGTACGTCAGCCAGATCGACACGGCGGCCATCAGAGCGGCCAGCGCGACGCCGACGACGACGTAGGGGCGGATCGGGGTGCCCACGCCACGTCGTCGGGACTGCTTGACGTAGAAGCCGGCGATCGCCACGTACGCGAGCACCAGCGCGACGGTCCAGTATCCGAGCTGCGTCGGACTGGGCTCCATGCAGACCGTCTGCCCTTGACGGGACCGGCAGGTGCCGAACAGGTCGAGGTAGGGGGCGTACCGGTAGACGGGTATCGCGACCAGGGTGACCGCCGCGAGGACCAGCAGCGGAAACCAGGTGCCGCGCTGGGCGACATGGACCTGGCGGGTCAGGTCGCGCACGGCCGCCAACAGCTCGCGAGGACCGTCTGCCTGCGGAGCGGATTCGTGTGTCATGAAGTTAGCTTTGCATTACAGACCTGTCCGCGCAAGAGAGTGCTCCAACATCTCCCGAACCGTGCCCAGACAGCACCGAGGGCGTGTGTCGAAGTCCCCGGTTCAGGATTTCGACACACGCCCCGGACAGGCCGAGCCGCCGACGTGACGGTCTAGGCGTTGGCCACCAGCCGCCAGCGGTTGTCCGCGCTGCCGTTGTCGGAGTCCTGGACGGCCTGCGCGCCACGCGCGGTGGACCCGTTGAGGATGCCGAGCAGCTTGCCGCTGTTGACGTTGCGGATCTTGTAGGTGCCGTCGCCGTTGTCCACCAGGGTCCACCGGTGGTCGGCGGTGCCGTTGTCGGCCCACTGCAGGACGCGGGCGTTGTCGGCGGTGGACATGTTCTCCACGCCGAGGACCTTGCCGCTGTTGACGTTGCGGAACCGGACGGCGTTGCCGTCGGTCACCACCACCCAGTTGTGGTCGGCGGTGCCGCTGTCGTCCCACTGCAGAGCCAGCCCACCGTCCGCGGTGGACATGTTCTGGATGCCGAGCACCATCCCGCTGCCGACGTTGACCAGCCGGTGGCTGCCCCCACCACTGCTGCCACTGGTGTTCCAGTAGACGGTGTAGTTGAAGCCGTGGGCGTCCTGGAACGGCCCGAGGTTGACGGTGGACCCGTTCGCGGTGGCGGTGAACGCCAACGAGCTGGTGCTGGTCCGCGCGATGGACGAGACGTTGAGTGCCGGCGGCGCGCTCAGCGTGGTGTTGCCGTAGTTGCCACTGAGCACGCTCGGGCCGTAGGTGACGGCGGCGATGCTGGGGTTGTCGTTGGTCGGCTGCACGACGACACGCATCGGCAGACGCACCGTGATGGTGTCACCGGCGGCCCAGGTACGCGTGACGGTGGCGTAGCTGCCGGGCGTCGTGGTGACGGACTGCGCCACACCGTTGACGCTGATCGTCGCGCCGCTGGTCCACGCCGGAATGCGGACGCGGACGCTCCACGAGCCGCTCATCGTGCCGCCGAGGGTGAGCGTGGTGGTGTCGCTCACCGGGTACGTGGTGCTCTGCGTGACCGTGATCCCTCGCTGCGACCAGTCCAGCTCCGAGGGCACGAACAGGTTCACGGTGAGCGTCGTGCCGCTGTAGAAGTAGATGGAGTCCATCAACTTCGTGTTGATCTCCACGCCGGTGCCCTGGCAGCACCAGAACGAGTTGTAGTCGGTGCTCCAGGTGCCGCCACCCCACGCCGGGCCCACACCCCGCCGGCCGCCCGGCTTGAGCGGGGTGAAGTAGGTGATGTGACCGTGGCTGTCGGCCGGGTTCTGCGCGCCGATCAGGTGGTTGATCGTGGCGCGCTCGTAGTAGTCGAAGTAGTCGGTCCGGTTCGGGTCGAGCAGCCACAGCTCCCGCGTCAGCTTGAGCATGTTGTAGGTGTTGCACTGCTCGCAGGTGTCGTTGCTGAGGTATCCGGCGATCGCGTTGGGCGCCCGGAAGTGCTCGGCCTGGCTGTTGCCGCCGATGACATAGGAGTGCGCCCGGACGGTGATGTTCCACGCGTTGCTGGCGATGTCCCGGTAGCGGGTCGTCCCGGTGGCCTTGAACTCGCGGGCCGCGCCCACCCACTTGGGCACCTGCGTGTTGGCGTGCAGTCCGTTGAGCTGGTCGGAGTTGGAGGCCAGGGGGTTGAACACGGCGGCGTGGTCGAACCGCTGGGCGGTGGTGAGCCACCGGCTGTCACCGGTCTGCTGGTAGATGTCGGTGAGCACCTCGTTCATGCCACCGAACTCGGTGCCGAGCATCGACTGCATCTGGCTGGAGCTGAGCCGGGACGTGCGGGTGTCGACCCAGCCGGCGAGGGCCAGCAGCACCGTACGGGCCTGCGTGTTGCCGGTGTAGCGCCAGACGTCGAGCAGGCCGGCGAGCGTCTTGTGGATGCAGTAGTAGGGCACGTTGCCGTTGGACAGCGTGCGCGCTTCGAGCGCGGTGAAGTCGGACTCCGGGAAGCCGGAGAGGTATCCCGAGCCGAACCCGGCCGCGCCGTTGTTCGCCTGGCACTTGGCCATCTCGGCGACCATGTAGTTCGCCTTGTCCCGGCAGGTGGTGTCGCCCAGCACCGCGTAGGCCTGCGCCCACGCGGTCAGGAAGTGCCCCTGCATGTGGGTCCGGAACGGGAAGTTCGGCGCATCCCAGCCACCGTTGGTGGCGGCGCCGTTGGTGGAGAGCCGGTGGTTGGCGCGGAAGTTGTAGAGCATCCGGTCGACGTCGACGAAGCGCAGGTAGTTCAGGGTGCGGGTCTGGTTGTCGAGCCAGCGGCCGGCGGTCAGTCGCACCTGACCGAACTCGAAGGGGTAGGCGCCGACGCCGATGTCCGACCGCGCTGGCGGGACCTCGGCAGCGGCGGCGGGGCCCGCGCCGAGCGTCGTGGCTCCGGTGGCGGAGAGCACGGCGGTGGCGCCGGCGGCCTGCAGCACGCGGCGTCGGCTGAGGGGCAGGGACGACATGGGACCTCCAGATGAGCGCTACCGGCGACGGGGCGACAACCGGGCGGGACGGGCTCGGTGGGATGCAGGGGTCCGAACGTTAGCGTTCACATCCGTGTCCGGCATGTTACGGCCCACCGACCCAGGAATTCAAGATGATGACTGTAGTCGTACGCCGTACACCTCTGTACGAAGCCGGGAGGGCGGGTGCCGTGAAGGGGATACGGTAGGGCGTGCCACCTCGTGTTATCGATAACACCCAGCGAAGACGGCGAGGCCGGTGTCCCCGGGTCGGCGCACCCAAAACGGGATGCGCGCCGGTGGCGTCGCTGGTGGAATCTCGGGATGAAGCATGATCTTGTGAGTCCCCCGAAGGCACGACCGGGTGACCGCATCGCGGTCCTGTCGCCGTCCTTCGCCGCTGCCGGCGCCTATCCCGAGATCCACGAGCAGGCCATGCGACGGCTCGCCGACCTGACCGGCCTCGTCCCGGTCGAGTACCCGACCACCCGCACGGTCGGCGCGAGCGCGCAGGCACGCGCGGCGGACATCAACGCCGCATTCGCCGATCCCCGGGTACGCGCCATTCTCGCCGTCATCGGCGGCGAGGACCAGATCACTGTCATCCCCCACCTGGACGTCGATCTCGCCCGCGCCGACCCGAAGCCGTTCCTGGGCACCAGCGACAACACCAACCTGCACCAGTGGCTCTGGGGGCTCGGCATCGCGAGCTTCTACGGCGGGTCCTCCCAGGTGCACCTCGGCGCCGGTCCCGCCGTGGACGACATCCACGCCCGGTCGCTGCGGGCCGCGCTCCTCACCGGCGAGCGGTTGGAGATCACCGATCCGGGTGAGTCCGAGGACATCGGAATCGACTGGGCCGACCCACGGGCGTTGCAGTCGTTCGGCGAGCGCGAACCGACGGAGCCGTGGAGCTGGTACGGGCCGCGCCGCACGGCCACCGGCCCCGCCTGGGGTGGCTGCCTGGAGGTCCTCCAGTGGACCCTCACGGCGGGACGCTTCCCGTTTCCTCCGGAGGTCCTGCGCGGCGGTGTGCTGATCATCGAGACGTCGGAGGAACTCCTTCCCGCCCGCGAGGTCGGTTGGATCGTCCGCGCGATGGGTGAACGCGGTCTCCTCGGCGCCGTCGACGCGGTCCTGGTCGCCCGTCCCCCGGTCTCCGACCACACCCGCCGGCCCGCCGCCGAACAGCGGACGCGCCTACGCGAGGAGCAGCGCGACACGGTCGTCGACGTGGTGAGCCGCTACAACCCGGACGCGGTCGTCTGCGTCGGCGTCCCGTTCGGCCACACCAGGCCGCAGTGGATCCTGCCCCACGGCGGCCCGATCACCGTCGACGGTGTGGAGCGTCGGATCGTCGCCGACTACCGATGACGCGTCCCGACCGACGGACGGACCCCTAGAGCCGGCCGGGACGCGGATGACGCGTCAGCGGCCCGGGGCGTGGGCGACGCGTCAGCGGCCCGGGGCGGGGGCCACGCGTCAGCGGCCCGGGGCGTGGGCGGCCAGCGGATTCGTGAGGGTGCCGACGAACTGGAGGGCGGCCGACGGGTCCGTCAGGTCGATCATCTGCTGGTTGTCGCGCAACTGGAGGCGGTTGAGGCAGGACAGCGCGAACTCGGGGGCGAACAGGTCGTAGTGGCGGACCCGTTCGGCCAGGTGCGGCACCCGCTCGAAGTAGTCGGCGGCGCAGGTCGCGACGGTGCCCCAGAAGGCGTCCTCGGTGAGCGCGCCGGCCTCGACCAGCACCGCGCCGAGGTGCCGCAGGAAGCAGTCGACGACGTC
Source organism: Micromonospora sp. DT63 (assembly GCF_049841615.1). Lineage (NCBI taxonomy): Bacteria > Bacillati > Actinomycetota > Actinomycetes > Micromonosporales > Micromonosporaceae > Micromonospora > Micromonospora sp. DT63. Next base: position 806,285 of record NZ_JBNCKQ010000001.1, read on the forward strand.
GGTGAAGATGGTCAGCAGCTTGGTGTCGTCGGGCACGTCGACCCGGATCCGCTCCACCTCCGGCGGAAGCTCGACGTCGGCGCTGAGCACCGCGATCTCCTCGGCGATGTCCTTGAAGATCACCCGCTGGACGGTGTCGTGCTCGTCGAGGACCAGGATGACGTTCTCGCCGTGCGGCATGAAGGCCAGGTCGTGGGCGTAGAAGCTGTGCAGCAGCGGGGTCAGGTAGGCGTCCAGGTAGCGGCGCAGCCACACCTCGGGCGCCAGGGGGGACCTGTCGATCAGCGCCGCCGCCAACGAGCCGCCGTCGTCGTCGACGTGCAGCAACGAGGCCATCGTGGACAGCCGCTGCCCCGGTGCCAGGCCGGGCACCGGGCTCTCGCGCCACAACGCGGCAAGCATCTTGCGGTACGGGGAGGTCCGCTCGGTGGCCGCCTCGTACTGCAGGTGCCGGTAGCCGACCGCGGCCCGCTCCCGGATGACGGTCAGGCCCGACCCGGTCAACACCTCGTCGCCGGCGATCAGGTCGGCCAGCCAGTCGTTGATGGCGGGGGTGGCGGCCATGTACGCGGCCGACAGCCCGCGCATGAAGCCCATGTTCAGCACCGACAGCGCCGTCTTGACGTAGTGCCGGCGCGGCTCGGTGACGTTGAAGAAGGTGCGGATGGACTGCTGCGCCAGGTACGAGTCCGGCCCGGGACCGAGGTGCACCAGCCGACGTTGGGCCAACTCCCCCGCGAACGTCACGGCCAGCTTGTTCCACCACTGCCACGGGTGCGCCGGGATGAGGTGGTAGTCGGCGAGGTCCAGGCCGAGATCGGCCATCGTGGCGGCGAACCGGGCCCGGGTCTGCGCGTCCAGCTCACCGGCGATGAGCGTGTCGTAGTCCAGGTCGGCGGCGCTGCTGAACGTCGAGTGGTCCCGGTGCGCGGCCAGCCACTCCAGGCGTACCGGCGCGGCGGCCTCGGGGGCGTACCTGTGGTACTCGTCGACGCCGAAGCCGAGCCGGCCGTTGTTGGCCACGAAGCAGGGATGCCCCTCGGTCATCGACGTCTCGATGGTCTGGAAGTCCGCCCCGGCCAGCTGGGCGGCGCTCGGCAGAGACCGGGCCAGCTTGTACGCCGTACCGGCGAGGGTGGAGGTGATCTCCTCCAGATAGACCGGGAGCACCCGCGCGGACAGGCCGAGGGTGCCGCGCAGCTCGACGATCAGGTCCACGGCGTCCGGCGCCAGCGCGGCGCCGTCCCGGTGCCGGGTGATGCTGTCGGCGTCGACCTGCCAGTGGGCCAGGGCGAGCACCCGGGCGACGAACCGGTACGTGACGGCGCCGTCGTCGCTGCGGACCTCGTACCACTGCCTGTCGTCGGGGCCCGGCACCGGCTCCGGGGTGAGCAGCCGTTCGTGGGCGAACTCGGCGAGCGCCTTGCGGACCAGCATCCGGTTGGCCCGCGCCCAGCGCTGCGGGGTGAGGTGCGCGACCGGGTCGCCGGGGGCGGCGTGGCCGGCGACGGTCGGCGGGGTGGGGACGGCGGTGGTGGTCACGCCGGGGCTCCTTCTTCTCGGGTGGCGGCAGCAGGATCGGCGGCGGTGGTGGGCCCGGCGTGGCCGGCGGCGGCCTCGAACCGGGCGCGGGTGCAGACGCTGAGCAGCGCGTCCTTCTCCGGCTTGGCGATCGGGCCGACCACCTCGAAGCCGACGGCGGCGTTGAGGGCGTGCACTGCGGTGTTGCGGACGTCCGGCTCGACCACCACCCGCCGGGTCGCCGGGTCGGCGAAGAGCCACGCCATGACGGTGCGGATCACGGCGCGGGTGAAACCGTGCACGGGAGCGCCGGCGGGTGCGCACAGGAAGTGCATGCCCACGTCGCCGGGCTGGTGGTCGTACAGGCCGACCAGTTCGACGTGGGCCGGGTCGTAGCGCTCGGCCAGAAAGGCCGGGCTCCCCCGCCACAGGCCGAGGTACGCGTCGTGGTGCGGGTGCGCGGCGATGCGCCGGTACTCCTCGATCACCTGCGCCTCGTCGGCGTCCTGCATCAGCCAGAACGCCGCCTTCGGGTGGGTCACCCAGCCGTGCAGCAGCGGGGCGTCGGCCTCCGGATCGAGGGTACGCAGGGCGAACGCGCCGAGCCGGTCGTCGACGCGGGTGAAGACCACGCTCACGAGATCACCCCGAATTCCTGGAAGGTGATGCTCTTCTCGATCGGGTAGTGCTCCCGGCCGAGCAGCTCGCGGATGATCCAGGAGTTGCGGTACGCGCCCATGCCCAGATCCGGTGAGGTGATGCTGTGCGTGTGGGTGCCCGCGTTCTGCAGGAAGATGCCCCGCCCGCTGTGGTCGATGCTGTAGTTGCGGGCCACGTCGAAGCGGCCGTGCGCGTCCCAGCGGATCCGCTCGCGCACCGGGGCCAGGAACTTCGGCACCCGGTAGTGGTAGCCGGTGGCCAGCACGAGCCCCTCGGTACGCAGGGTGAAGTCCCGCTCCTGCTCCACGTGCCGCAACCCGAGCGTGTACTCCCCGTCGCGGTGGGCGGCGTCGACCAGTTCGGTGTTGGTCAGCAGCCGGGTGCGCGCCGGCCCGTCGACGCTGTGCGCGTAGAGCAGGTCGAAGATGTCGTTGATCAGGTCGGCGTTGATCCCCTTGAACAGACCCTTCTGCTCGGCCTCCAGCCGGTAGCGGGTCGCCTCGGGCAGCGCGTGAAAGTAGTCCACGTAGTCCGGTGAGGTCATCTCCAGCGTCAGCTTGGTGTATTCGAGCGGGAAGAACCGGGGCGAGCGGGTGACCCAGTTCAGCTGGTAGCCGTACCGGTCGAGGTCGCCGAGCAGGTCGTGATAGATCTCGGCGGCGCTCTGCCCGCTGCCTACCACGGTGATGCTGCGCTTGGTACGCAGCGCGTCCCGGTGCTCCAGGTAGCGCGAGTTGTGCACGGCGTCCCCGCTCAGCCCGGCGACGGCGGCCGGCAGGTGCGGCGGAGTGCCGGTGCCGAGCACCAGGTGCCGGGCGCGGTAGGTGACGGTCTCGGACCCGCCAGTGGTGGCCCGCACCACGTACCGCTCGTCGGCGCTGTCGTACTCCACTGTGGTCACCGTCTGACCGAAGCGCAGGTTCGGCAGCTTCGCCGCCGCCCACCGGCAGTACGCGTCGTACTCGCTGCGCAGCGGGTAGAAGCTCTCCCGGATGTAGAACGGGTAGAGCCGGCCGATCCCCTTGAGGTAGTTGAGGAACGAGTACGGCGAGGTCGGGTCGGCGAGGCTGACCAGGTCGGCGATGAACGGGGTCTGCAACCGGGCCGACTCCAGCAGCATGCCCGGGTGCCAGGCGAGGCTCGGACGGGCCTCCAGGAACACCCCGTCCAGCTCGTCGATCGGCGCGGTGAGGCAGGCCAGGCCCAGGTTGTACGGGCCGAGCCCGATGGCGACGAAGTCGTGGGTGGACATCTTCTTCTCCAGGCGCGGGTTAGGGGTCAGCCGACGGGGCAGGTCAGGTCGGCGGCGAGGGTGTCGCGCACGTACCGGGTGGCGTGGCCGGCGATCAGTTCGAGCACCTGGCCGACGTCGTCGACTGTCGTGGCCGGGTTGAGCAGCGTGAACTTGAGGAAGTGCCGGCCGTCAACCCGGGTGCCGGCGACCACGGCGAGGCCGGAGGCGGCCAGCGCCTCCCGGGCGTACAGGTTGGCGGCGTCGGCCAGCTCGCGGCCCGGGCCGGTGGGCAGGTAGCGGAAGACCACGGTGCTCAACTGCGAGGGGGTCTCCACCTCGAAACGCGGGTCCTCGCTGACGAGCTGCCACGCCACGGCCGCGGTGTCGACCACCTCGTCGAAGAGCGCGCCGAGCGCGTCCGGGCCCATCACCCGCAGGGTCAGCCAGAGCTTGAGCGCGTCGAACCGCCGGGTGGTCTGCAGGCTCTTGTCGACCTGGTTGGGGATCTGCTGCTGCACCATCCGCGCCGGGTTGAGGTAGTCGGCGTGGTACGTGGCGTGCCGCAGCGCCCGCCGGTCGCGGACCAGCAGGGCGCTGGAGCTGACGGGCTGGAAGAACGACTTGTGGTAGTCGACGGTCACCGAGTCGGCCCGCTCGATGCCGTCGAGCAGGTGCCGGCGCGTCGACGAGACGAGCAACCCGCAGCCGTACGCGGCGTCGACGTGCAGCCAGACGCCGGCCGCCGAACAGATCCCGGCCAGCTCGGCCAGGGGGTCGATGGAGCCGAAGTCGGTGGTGCCGGCGGTGCCGACGACGGCCATCACGACGAGTCCGGCCTGCCGGCACCGGGCGATCTCGTCGTGGACGGCGGCGGGCTGGATCCTCCGCTGCGCGTCGGTGGGCACCGCGATCACCGCGTCCGGGGCGAGGCCGAGGAGCTTGGCCGACTTCTGCACGCTGAAGTGCCCGGCGGCGGACGTGAGCACACGCAGTCGGGGCAGCAGCTCCGTGCGGGCCGCCGGGGTGGTCGCGCCGGCGCACGCCTCCTCCCGGGCCAGCAGCAGCGCCTGGAGGTTGGACTGGCTGCCCCCGCTGGTGAACACGCCGTCGGCGTCCGGGCCGAGGCCGACCCGGGCGGCGGTCCAGTCGATCAGTCGACGTTCGATGAGCGTGGCGCCGGCGCTCTGGTCCCAGGTGTCCAGGGAGGAGTTCACCGCGCTCAGCACCGCCTCGCCGAGCAGCGCCGGGATGACCACCGGGCAGTTGAGGTGGGCCAGGTAGCGCGGGTGGTGGAACCAGACGGCGTCGCGCAGGTAGACGTCCTCCAGCTCGTCCAGGGCCGCGCCGGCGTCGCCAAGGGGCCGGTCCAGGTCGACGGTGCTCACGAGGGAGGCCAGCTCGGCCGGAGCGATGCCGGTGACGGGCCGGTCCACGGTGGCGACCCGGCGGGCGACCCGGTCGACGCCGTCGGCGATCGCCCGCCGGTACTGCTCGACCGAGCCGTCGTGCAGCAGCTGCGCCCGGGCCGCGGGCAGCGCGCCGGTCGGCACCGGTGGTGCGGCGGCTTGCGCCCCGGCCGGCACGGGCGGGTCGGTCTCGACGGGGTACGTCGGCACGGTCACGAAGATGTCCTCCACGTTCTCGACGATGGGCAGCCGGAACCCTCCCCCGGCGCGTCCGCGCCGGGGGCCGTGCTGCGTGTGTGGTGAGTCGCTACTCAGGCGGTGGCGCCGGCCAGCGCCTCGGCGCGCAGGTCCTCCTCGGACCGCCCGCGCCGCCAGTAGCCGGCGAAGGTCACCCGTCGACGGTCGAAGCCGCGCTCGCCGACCAGGTGCCGGCGCAGCGCCCGCACCGCGCCGGACTCGCCGGCGATCCAGGCGTACGGGGTGCCGGCGGGCAGCCGCGCGGCGCGCAGCGCGCTGACCAGCAGGTCACTGCCGGGTGCGGTGCTGCCGCGCACGATCCAGCGGATCTCCGCAGCGGCCTCGGTGGGCAGGTCGGTGATGTCCGCGGCGTCCGGGACCTCGATCCAGGCCCGCACCCGGGTGCCGGCGGGCAGCCAGGCCAGGATCCCGGCGGTGGCCGGCAACGCCGTCTCGTCGGCCGCCAGCACCACGAGGTCGGTGTCGTCCGGCGGGCGGAAGCAGACGCTGCGGTTGTCGTACACCGCCGGGCCGAGCAGCAGCACCCGGTCACCGAACCCCGCCAGGCTGGCCCACCGGGAGGCGGGACCGGTGCCGCCGTGGCCGACGAAGTCGATGTCCACCTCGCCGGCCGCCGGGCGGTGCTCCCGGATGGTGTACGAGCGCATGACCGCCCGGACGTCCGGCGGGAGGGCCCGCCACGCGCCGAACCAGTCCTCGCCCCGCTCGACCGGGACGACCGGGGCGTCCTGCCCGGGTTGCGGCAGGAACAGCGAGACGCTCTGGTCCCGGCCGCCGCCGGCGAAGCCGGTCAGCTCCGCGCCGCCGAAGGTGACCCGGATCAGCGAGGCGCCGACCTGTCGGGCCCGCACGACGTGCGCGGCGAAGAAGCGGTACTGCAGGGCGACGGGTTCGACGGTGCTGGTACTCATGGCGTCAGCTGACCTTCTTCGCGTTCCGGATGGCGGTGGCGAGGTTCTCCAGCAGCGGCGCGGCGCCGGCGTACGAGAAGCGGGGCACCGCGTCCCACGGGGTCACCTGGTTGGCCCGTACGGCGGCCAGCTGCTGCCAGGTCGGCTTGGCGGTGAGGTCCTTGGGTTGCAGGGCGGTGCTGCGGTTGTCCAGCAGGATCAGGTCGGCGGGGAACTTGCCGGCGTTCTCCCAGCTGAGCGCCTCGAAGTAGTCGCCGGCCTCGAGCTTGGTGGGGACCACGATGTCGACGCCCAGCTCGGCGAAGTACATGAGGTCGGTGCTGATCTTGGGGTTGGAGACGTAGAACAGGTCGGGGCTGCCGGAGCAGGCCATCACCTTGATGCCCGGGTTGGCCTTGACGGCCTGGCGGACGGCGTCGGCGGCGGCGTCGAAGCGGGTCTTCGCGTCGGTGACCTTCTTGGCCGAGAGGTCGGCGCCGAGCGACTGCGCCAGGGCGGCGTACCGCTCGATGGGCTTGGTCATCGGCACCCGGGCGGTGGTGACCGCCACGCTGGGCGCGAGCGGCAGGATCTTGTCCTTGCTCTCGTCCGGCACGTACCAGAGGGCGTCCGGGTCGTACATGTGGGTGACGAGCAGGTCGGGGCGCAGGGCCGCGTACTTCTCCAGGCTGAACTCACCCCACACGTTGCCGAGGATCTCGACGCCCTCGATGTTCAGGTCGCCGGCCTGCGGGTCGGCGGTGCCGTTGGCCCGCTTGGTCTCCCCGAACACCCCGACAAGCTGCTTGTCGAGACCGAAGTCGACCAGTGCTGCCGCCACTCCCGTGAAGGCCACCACGCGCGTCGGGCGGGCCGCCGCCTCGATCTTCTTGTTGCGGTCGTCGGTGAACGACCAGGGGCCGCCAGCGTTGCTGTTGCCAGCGGGCTTGGCGGCGTCATCCTTGCCGCAGCCGGCGAGCAGCGCGGCCAGCGTGGCGGCACCGCCGGCGGCCAGCAGGCCACGACGAGAGAGGCGACGGGCGGAGAGTGCATCGGGCATGGTGTCGTCTTTCGATCAAGGGAAGGTCGGGGTCGACCGGGACTGCGGGGTTAGGTTAGCCTAACCTCGCTTGTTGTCAACAGCGGTTCGCCGTGTCGCCACACCCCCGGAGCCCACACTGGACGCCACACCCACCGTCACCGCACCGGCACCCTCCGTGCCGGACCGGTCGACGGCTCCTCACCCCAAGCGACACCGGGCGGCCCGCGCCGCCGGCCTGCTCGGCGCCGTCGCGCTGCTCGGCGTGATCCTGGTGCTCAGCATCGCGGTCGGCGCGAAGTCGTTGCCGCTCGCCGACGTCTGGTCCGGGTTGCTGCACCGCGACGCCGCCGAGTACGCGGTGGTGCACCGGATGCGCCTGCCCCGCACCCTGCTCGGGCTGCTCGCCGGCACGGCGCTCGGAGTGGCCGGCGCCGTGATGCAGGCACTCACCCGCAACCCCCTCGCCGACCCCGGGCTGCTCGGTATCAACGCGGGCGCGTCGGCCGCCGTGGCCACCGCCGCCTTCCTGGGCGTCACCGCCATCGGCGGGTACGTCTGGTTCGCGCTGCTCGGCGCCGCAGTGGTCACCGCGCTGGTCTACGCCGTGGGCGGCGGGCGCGGCGCCACCCCGGCCCGCCTCGCGCTGGCCGGCGCGGCGCTCAACGCCACCCTGTACTCGTTCGTGAGCGCGGTCATGCTGCTGGACACCGCCTCGCTGGACCGGCTGCGGTTCTGGACGGTCGGTTCGCTGGCCAGCGCGGACTCCGCGACCGTGACCCGGGTGGCGCCGTTCATCCTGGTCGGCCTGCTCGTCGCGCTCGGCGCGGCCCGTCCGCTGAACGCCCTCGCGCTCGGCGACGACGCGGCCCGGGCCCTGGGCGCCCGACCGGCCCTGATCCGGGCCGCAGTGATCGTCGCGGTCACCCTGCTCTGCGGCGCGGCGACCGCGGCCTGCGGCCCGATCGTCTTCGTCGGCCTGCTGGTGCCCCACCTGGTACGCGCGCTGACCGGGCCCGACCTGCGCTGGCTGCTGCCGTACTGCGCGGTGCTCGCGCCGGTGCTGCTGCTCGGCGCCGACGTGCTGGGCCGGGTGCTCGGCCGCCCCGGCGAACTCCAGGTCGGCATGGTCACCGCAGTGCTGGGCGGCCCGCTCTTTCTGTGGCTGGTCACCCGGGGACGGGTGGCGCACCCGTGAGCGCGCGCACCAGCAGTCGCGCACGGCGAATGGGAGCCGCGAGGTGACGGTGATCCGTACCCCCGGTGGGTTGTCGGTCCGGTTCCGCCCCCGCGCCCTGGCCGTCGGTGTCGGCGCGGCGGTGCTCGCCGCCGGCCTCGGTCTGGTCGCGATAGGCAGCGGCGACTATCCGATGGGCCCGACCGACGTGCTGCGCACCCTGACCGGCGGCGGCAGCGCGGCGGAGCAGTTCATCGTGACCGAGCTGCGCCTGCCCCGGCTGGTCACCGCCCTGCTGGTCGGCGCCGCGCTGGCGCTGGGCGGCACGGTCTTCCAGTCGCTGGTCCGCAACCCGCTGGGCAGCCCGGACATCCTCGGCTTCACCCAGGGCGCGTCGACCGGCGCGCTGGTGGTGGTCGTCCTGGGCGGCGGCAGCCTGGCCCTGGCCGGCGCCGCGGTCGTCGGCGGGCTCGCCACCGGCCTGCTGATCTACGCGCTCGCCTGGCGACGCGGCGTGCACGGCTACCGGCTCGTCCTGGTCGGCATCGGAGTCGCAGCGATCCTCACCGGCGTCAACGGCTACCTGCTGACCCGGGCCCCGCTGATGGACGCCGCCCGCGCGGTGCTCTGGCTCACCGGCAGCCTGGACGGGCGGGGCTGGGCCAACGCCGGGCCGCTGCTCGCCGTCACCGCAGTGCTGGCGCCGCTGCTGCTCGTCGCCTGCGCCCCGGCGCTACGGATGATGGAGCTGGGCGACGACACGGCCAACGCGCTCGGCGTGCCGGTCCGCCGGCTGCGCCTGGTGCTGCTCGCCGCGGCAGTGCTGCTGGTCTCGTTCGCGGCGGCGGCCGCCGGCCCGGTGTCGTTCGTGGCGCTCGTCGCGCCGCACGTGGCCAAGCGGCTGACCCGGGCGCCCGGCCCGAACCTGCTGCCCTCGATGGCGGTCGGCTCGGCCCTGCTGGTCGGCGCCGACCTGCTGGCCCAACGCGCGTTCAGCGGACACCAACTGCCGGTCGGCGTGGTGACCGGAGTGCTCGGCGGCGGCTACCTGGTCTGGCTGTTGGCCGTCGAACGCCGGGCGGGCCGGCTGTGAACACCCCTTTCGAAGGAGCCCCCATGACATCCCGCCTCGGCGGCACCGCGCTGACCCTCGCCTACGACCGGCGCACCATCTCCGAGGATCTGACCGTGGCGGTGCCCGACCGGTCGTTCACGGTGATCATCGGACCGAACGCGTGCGGCAAGTCGACGCTGCTGCGCGCGCTGTCGCGGATGCTGCGCCCGAGCGCCGGCGCGGTGCTGCTGGACGGTCGGGACATCCACGACCAGCCCGCCCGCACTGTCGCCCGCACCCTCGGCCTGCTGCCGCAGTCGTCGATCGCGCCGGACGGGATCGGCGTCGCCGAACTGGTCGCCCGGGGCCGCTACCCCCACCAGGGTCTGCTGCGGCAGTGGTCGCGCGAGGACGAACGGATCGTCGACGAGTCGATGGCCGCCACCGGGGTCGCCGACCTCGCCGACCGGCCGGTGGACGAGCTGTCCGGCGGCCAACGCCAGCGCGTCTGGATCGCCATGGCACTGGCCCAGCAGACACCACTGCTGCTGCTCGACGAGCCGACCACGTACCTCGACATCGCCCACCAGATCGAGATCCTGGACCTGTGCGCCCGGCTGCACGAGGAGCAGGGCCGTACGCTGGTCGCGGTGCTGCACGACCTCAACCACGCCGCCCGGTACGCCACCCACCTCATCGCGATGCGTGACGGGCGGGTGGTGGCCGCCGGTGATCCCCGCGAGGTGGTCACCGCCGATCTGGTGGCCGACGTGTTCGGGCTGCCCTGCCGGGTCATCGACGACCCGGAGACGGGCACCCCGCTTGTCGTCCCCGCAGCCCGTCGACGCGCGACCGAGCCGGCATGAGCACGCGGCTCTTTCGCGACAGGTGGGGCGTGCCGCACGTACGCGCCGACGACCCGCTCGCCCTCGCGACGGCACAGGGTCGGGTGACCGCGTACGACCGGGCGTGGCAGATCGAGGTGGAGCGGCACCGGTCGGCGGGCACCAGCGCGGCCTTCCTCGGCGTCGACGCGCTCGCCTGGGACCGGTTCGCCCGCCAGGTCCGGCTCGACGACACCGCCCGCCGCTGCCACGCCAACCTGGACGCGGCGACCGCCGAATGGGTGGGCGCGTACGTGGACGGGGTGAACGCCGGCCTCGCCGCCGGGGCGGCCCGCGCGCCGGAGTTCGCCGCCACCGGCCTGACCCCGGGGCGGTGGGACCCGTGGACGCCGCTCGCGGTGTGGCTGGGGCACCACATCCTGTTCGCGGGGTTCCCCGGCAAGCTCTGGCGCGAGCACGTCGCACGGTGCCTCGGCCCGGCGGCGGTCGAGGTGTTCGCCACCGACGGGCCGGCCGTCGCCGGCAGCAACGGCTGGCTGCTCGCCGGTTCCCGCACCGCTACCGGCGCCGCGCTGCTCGCCGGCGACCCACACCGGATTCTGGAGGACCCGGGCGTCTACCAGCAGATCCGGCTGGCCTGCCCGGAGTACGACGTTGTCGGCCTGGCCGTGCCCGGCGTCCCGGGCATCGCGCACTTCGGCCACACCCAGGCGGTGGCGTGGGCGATCACCAACGCCATGGCCGACTACCAGGACGTCTACGCCGAGCGGCTGCGCCGGCACGACACCGGGGTGCAGGCGTTCGGCCCGGACGGCTGGCGCGAGGCGCACGTCCACGTCGAGACGATCGAGGTGGCCGGCGCGGACCCGGTCCAGGTGGAGGTGGTGGAGACCGACCGGGGGCCGGTGATCGCCGGCGGGCCGGACGACGAGACGGCGGTGAGCCTGCGCTACCCGCCCCGGGTGCGCGGCGAGCTGGGGTTCGCGGCGCTACCGGAGCTCCTGCGTGCCCGCACCGTGTCCGATGTGGACAACGCCCTGCGGCACTGGGTGGAGCCGGTCAACGTGGTGCAGGCGGCGGACACCGCCGGCGGGCTGCTGCACCGGGTCGCCGGGGTGGTGCCGCTGCGGCACCCGGACAACTGCCGCCGGGTGGTCCCGGCCTGGGAGGCCGCGTACGCCTGGCGCGGCTGGCACGCGCCGATGCCCCGCGCCGAGGTGACCGGCCGGGCGGTGATGGCCAACGAGCGGGGGCTGGCGGCGCCGCTCGGCGTCGAGTTCGCCGCCGGGCACCGCGCGCGCCGGATCACCGAGCTGCTCGACGCGGGCCGGGACTGGACGGCCACGCAGATGCCCGCCGTGCACACCGACACGCACCTCGGCTCGGCCGGACCGCTGCTCGCGGTGCTCGACGGGCTGGGAGGGCTCGGCCCCGCCGCCGCCGCGCTGCGCGACCGGCTGCTGCGCTGGGACCGCCGGATGAGCGCCGACAGCACCGACGCGGCGGACTTCGCCCTCCTGCGGGCCGCTGTCGTCCGGCGGATCGCCGCCCACCCGGCCCTGGCCACGCTGGCCGAGCCGCCCGCGTACCCCGAGGTGTTCGCGCCCTGGTTGGCGCTGACGCCGCGGGTCGGCTACGCGCTGGAGCACCTGCTCGCCGGCAGGTCGCTGCCCGGCGTGGACCCGGCGGCGGAGGTACGCGCGGCGGCCGAGGAGGTCGCCGCCGCGGCGGCCGGCCCGGTGCCCTGGGGTGACCTGCACCGGCTGGCGGCCTGGCGGGCGCTGCCCGACCCGGACGCGACACCCGGTCCCCGCCTCGACGGCGACCACGACTGCGTGCTGGCCACCTCCAGCGTGCCCGGGGTCACCCACGCGTGCTTCCGGGGGCCGGCCGCGCGGTTCGTCTGGGACCTGGCCCGCCGCCAGGACAGCCGCTGGGTGGTCCCGCTGGGCGCCAGCGGCGTGCCCGGCGATCCGCACCACGACGACCAGCAGCCCGCGTGGCTGGCCGGCGAACTGCTGCCGGTCACCACGGACTGGGACCGCCTCACCGAGGAGACCGATGAGCACTGACGGTCAGCACCACCGGCGCGACGTCCCCGGGTTCGGGGTGGTCACCATCCGCCCGGTGCGCCCGGACGAGGACGCCGACCTGCTGCACGGCTGGGTCACGACCGAGCGGGCCCGGTTCTGGGGAATGCGCGAGGCCAGCCGCGAGCGGGTGCGGGAGATCTACGCGTACCTGGATTCGCTCACCACGCACCACGCGTACCTGGCGCACCGCGACGGCGTGCCGGCGGCGCTGGTGCAGACGTACGAGCCGGGAGCCGATCCGGTCGGCGGGTGCTACGAGGTGCGCCCCGGAGACATCGGCGTCCACCTGCTCGTCGGGCCCCCGGGAAGCGTCGAGCGGGGTTTCACCGGCGCGTTGTTCGGCGCGATCCTGGAGTTCGTCTTCACCGACCCGACCCGACTGCGGGTCGTGATGGAACCGGACGTCCGCAACGACCGGATGCTGCGGCGGCTCCTGCGCAGCGGGTTCCGGGCCGGCCCGGTGATCGACCTGCCCGAGAAGCAGGCGCGGCTGCACTTCCTCGACCGCCCGGAGGGCACCGGCTGAGCCACACCGCCGCCGACTGAGCCACACCGCCGACTGAGCCCGCGACGACGCCGGCCGCCGACCGGGATGCGTGCGGCACCCCGACCGGCGGCCGGCCGCCCTCACCGCAGACCGAACGCCCGGGTGATGCTCTGGCTCACGGTGTTGCCGGCCGTGTCCCGCGCGCTGGTCCGCAGGCTCACGAAGCGGGCCTTCGCCGGGGCGTCCAGGGTGGTACGCCAACCGTCGCCGTGGCGGGTGAGCCGCGGCTTCTGCCAGGTCCTGCCGTCGTCGTAGGACACCTCGACGGTCACCGGGCCCACCGTGCCCGACACTCCGGGCAGGTGGGAGGCGACCACGGTGAGCGGCACCCGCCGCGACGCCGTACCGTCGCGGTCGATGGCCACCTGGTAGTCCAGCTGGATCATCGGCAGCACCTCCGAGGACTCCGCGCCGGTGGCCGCCGAGCGAAAGCCCCACTCGGTGCGGGTCTGCCGGGAGTACGGGTTGGTCCACGCCGCCCTGTCGTTCTCCACCACCAACCGGTACGGCAGCCGCTGCGCGGGCAGACCGCCCACCTGCAGGTACTCGGCGTTACCCCAGTTCAGCTCCTTGTCGCCCTGGTAGAGGGTGGTCCGGTTGACCATGTCGAAGTTGGCGTACGCCTCACCGATGTGCCCACCACCGTCGCCCCAGCCGGGCGCGGGCAGGTAGACGGTGTCCAGGTACCGGACCGGCACGTAACCCCCGCCCATCCGGGGCCGCTGGATCGGCCCGAACCACTCGACCCGACTCGACCGGTCCGCCGGGTAGGTGGCCACCGCCATCAGGTGCTGGCCGGTCTCACCGGCGATGAACGCGTCGTCGACCCACCGCTGGTCGGCGCTCACCCAGTCGGTCCGCCGGCCCTGCGCCGGGGCGGGCTCCTGGTTGCTCGACGCCCAACCCCGCCAGACGTCGGTGCGGAACTCCAGCGCCTTGCCCTGCCGGTAGTTGCGGAACTCCACGTCGACCCGGGCCAGTTGCCGCTTCGTCGGCCGGTAGGTGGGGTCGGCCGGCGCCGCGCCGCTCCAGTGGTGCGCCACGTCGTACAGGTAGGTCGTCTCCGGGTGCGAGTCGACGGTCAGCCGCACCGGGCCGCGCTCCAGCGCCGCGATGAGCTGGTCGCCCTCGTCGGCGCCGAGCGTCGCCACGGTCACCGGGGCCGGGCTCTCCGGGCTCCACGCCGCCTCGTCCCACGGTTGGAGCCGGCCGACGCCGTCGTTGACCACCAGCAGCAGCGTCGCCCCGGCCGCCGCGGCGGCCTGCGCCCGGGCGGCGATGTCCACGGTGTCGCTGCGCCGGACAACCACCGCCCGGTCCCGGACGGGGTGCTTCGCCAGCCCGGCCGCCGACGCGTCGGCGACGTACACCGCGTCCATCTGGCGGCGACCCGCCGGCAGTGCGGGGGTCGCCCGCTTGACCAGCAGATCGTCGTACGACCGGCCGCCGGCCGCCACGGTCAGCGCCGGCTGTTCCAGCCGCCACCGGGCGCCGAACTCGAACTCGCCGTCGGTGACGGCGCGGCCCGTCGGCAGCGCCCACATGCTGTCGTACGAGTCGTCGGGCAGCACCTGGCTCTCGGTGAGGCCGTTCGCGGTGGACCGGTGGATGTCCATCCGCAGCGCGGTGGCGGTGGCCTCCTGCGGCACCTCGGCGCGCACCTGGCGGGCGGCCCGCGCGTCCAGGGTGACGGTGCGGTCGGTGTTCAGGTTGACGTCGGTGAAGCCGAGCATCGCCATGCCCTTGGAGCGCGGCCCGTGCACACCGCGCACGTCGGTGGTGAGCCAACCGGACCAGTTCGCCACCGGCAGCCGCAGCGTCGCGGTGCCGCTCTCGGGCAGGTCAACGGCGGTGAACAGGCCGTCGGTGGTGAGGATGACCTTGCCGGCGAGCGGCTTGCCGTCCCGGTCCTTCGCGACAAGCGTCAGGTTCTGCCGCTGGCCCTCCTTGCCCGCCCCGATCAGGGTGCGACCGCGCACCGTACCGGCGCCGTCGGTGGCGATGATCGCGCCACTGACCTGCTTCTCGACCGGCAGCCGGTCGTACGCCGCGGTGAGCGTCACCGTCGCGGTGCCGGCGGCGGGCACGGTGACCGTGTCGGCCGACAGGGCGAAGAGGCCGGCCGGCGCGGTCGGCGCGTCGACGGACAACGTCAGCGTGATCGGCGTGCTGGCGGTGTTGGTGTAGGTGACCGTCCGGTCGACAGTCCCGCCGGGCTGCTGCGGCCACGCCTGGAAGCCGGAGTAGGCGCTCGGCGTGGCGAAGACGGTGGCGTGCACGGCGGCGACCGCGTCCACCCGGCCCGCGCCGGCCTGGTACGGGGTGTAGTCCGGGGTGGCCTTGACGGTGCTGACCAGCGCCTCCTTGATGCGCTGACCGGTCCAGTCGGGGTGCGCGGCGGCGACCAGCGCGGCCGTGCCCGCCACGTGCGGCGTCGCCATCGACGTGCCGCTCATCAGCGTGTAGTCCCCGGACCCGCGTACCTGGTGGGAGCGGGCGGCCAGGATGTCCACGCCGGGCGCGGTGATCTCGGGCTTGAGCCCACCGTCACCGGCGCGCGGACCCTGGCTGGAGAAGTCGGCGAGGTGGTCGGTGGAGTCGACGGCGCCCACGGTGAGCGCGGAGTTCGCCGCGCCCGGGCTGCCGATGCTCGCCGGGCCGCTGTTGCCGGCGGCGATCACGAAGAGCGCGCCGGTCTCGGCGCTGAGGCGGTCGACCGCCTGGCTCATCGGGTCGCTGCCGTCGGTGGCCTCACCGCCCAGGCTCATGCTGACGACCCGGGCCTTCTGCTCACGGGCGGCCCACTCCATGCCGGCGATGATCCACGAGTCCTGCCCGCTGCCCTCGCTGTTGAGCACCTTGCCGACGTGCAGCCGGGCGCCGGGAGCGACGCCCCGCTCGACACCACCGGACGCGGCGCCGGTCCCGGCGATCGTCGACGCGACGTGCGTCCCGTGTCCCTTGTAGTCGAGGATGTCGGGCTCCTCGGGCACGAAGCTGCTCGACGCGGTGATCTGCCCGGCCAGGTCCGGGTGCTCGGCGTCCGCGCCGGAGTCGAGCACCGCGACGTCGACACCGGCGGCGGTGTTGCCCCCGGCCCAGACGGCCGGCGCACCGATCTGCGCGGTGGACTCGGCGAGGTCGGCGTGCACCCGGCCGTCCAGCCAGACCTTGGCGATGCCGCCCGCGAGCGTCGGGGCGGCACCGGCGCGGCGGGCCGTGCCGGTGGTGAGCGCGCCCCAGAACTTCTCGGCGGTGCCACGCGGGCGGGTCAGCGCGGCGCCCCGCACACTGTCCAGCGGCCGGACCAGCTCGGCACCGTCCACGGTGGGCCGGGTGCGGGCGCGGGCCGCGGCGTCGGTGAGCGTCACGATCAGCGGCAACGCGTCCGAGTGCGCGTCGTCGTACCCGTCGGCGATGAGGTCGGTGACGTTGAACAGTTTGCGGTCCAGCAGACCGCCGGTGACGTACGGCAGCGCGGCGTCCGGGTAGACGTAGGTGTCGCCGTCGAGCACCGTACGGTGGAAGGTCGGCGTGCTGCCGTCCGGCCGGCGGACGGTCGAGACGGTGCTGCCGTCGGCCGCGGTCGTGACGGTGACGACGTCGCCGGTGATCAGGGTGACGGTGGACGCCCGGCCCGGCGCTGCCGGCGGCTGGCCGACGGGGCGGGCCGGGTTGTTCGGCGGGGCGGCCGACGCCCCCGTGCCGGGTGGGGTGAACCCGCCGGCCAGTGTGAGGGCGGCACCGAGGGCGATCAGCCCGGATCGGCGGCGCCTGGAAGACAGAGCCACGATGACCTCTTTGTGTCGAGGAGCGGTACGCAGCACAGCATCACGGCAACGCCCACCCCCCGTACCCCGCCGCCCCCAGGCGCGTTGACGCCATGACGCAACCCCGCCACCCCCTCCGCGCCCCTCCCTCCGCGCCTTCCCCCGCCGATCTTGCACTTACTGTCGTCGATCTATCCCGATTCACGGCTTTCGTGGGGACAGAAAGTGCAAGATCGGCGCGGGGAGAGGGGTGGGGGTCAGGGGTGGTGGGTGGTCAGTTTGGCCAGTTGGTCCAGCTGGGTCGGGTCTGCCAGGGCTGATCCGACGGCTGCCACGCGTACGCCCGCGTCGAGGAACGCGGCGGCGTTGCCCGCGTCCAGGCCGCCCGTGGCGACGAAGCGCAGCTGCGGCAGGGGGCCGGCCATGGCCCGGAACCAGGCCGGCCCGAGGGAGATCGCGGGGAACGCCTTGAGCCAGGTCAGGCCGTGCCGCAGCGCCTGCTGCGCCTCGGTGGGGGTGGCCACGCCGGGCAGGTGCGGCAGGCCCCGGGCGGCGGCGGCGTCGGCGACCGTGAGGTCCAGACCGGGCGCGACGGTGAAGCCTGCGCCCGCGTCGGCCGCCGCCGCGACCTGCTCGGCGTCGAGCACGGTGCCGGCGCCGACGATCCGGCCCCGCGCCGCGCCCGCCTCGACGGCGGCGCGCAGGGCGGGCACCGCGTCCGGGGTGGCCACCGGCACCTCCACCACGAGGATGCCGAGGTCCCAGGCGCGCTCGGCGAGCCGGACGGTCTCGGCGACCGGCAGGCCGCGCAGGATCGCCATCACCCGGGCACCGCCGAAGATGTGCGCGAAGTCCGCTGTGGTCATGGTCCACTCCATCCGAGGTCACGGGAGATCTGCTGGGTGGTGGCCAGCAGTCGGGGTAGCAGGCGGCGCAGGTCGGCGAGGGTGGCCACCACCGTCGGGGCGGTCACCGACACCGCCGCGCTGACCGATCCGTCGGCCTGGCGCACCGGCGCGGCCACACAGGTGATCAGTGGCTCGAACTCGCCGTCGTCGGCGGCCCAGCCCTGCTCGGCGACGGCCGCCAGCTCCGCGCGCAGGGCGGCCGGGTCGCAGATGGTGGCCGGGGTGTACACCCGCAGCGCGGCGCCCTCGACCAGCCGGGTCAGCTGCGGGCGATAGGCGAGGACCACCTTGCCGACCCCGCTGGCGTGCAGGGGCGCGGTGCGGCCGATCCGGGAGTACATCCGCACCTGACCACGGGCCTCGATCTTGTCCACGTAGACGAGGTCGTCGTCGACCAGCTGTGCCAGGTGGATGGTGTGCCCGCAGTCCCGGCCGAGCGCCGCCAGGTGGGGACGCGCCACCGCGCGTACGTCCAGGGAGTCCAGTGCCTGCTGCGCGAGGTCGATCAGTCGCAGGCCCACAGTCCAGCCGCCGTCGGTGCGGCGGGCGAAGCCGCCCGACTCGAGGGTCTGCAACAGTCGCAGCGCGGTGGACTTGTGCACGCCCAGGTCGGCGGCCACACCACCGAGCTGCGCGGGCTCGCGCGCCAGCAGTTCGAGCACGCGCATCGCCCGGTCGACGCCCTCGGACACCTCAGCCCTCCGCCGGCACGCGGGTCAGGTCGGGTGGTGACCAGGGGCCGTCGAGCAGCCGCTGAAACCAGGACCACTGTGGCAACGGCGCGTTGTCGCCGGCACTGCCCAGCGCCTGCGCGGCGACGAGGTGGCCGAGGCGCAGGCGCCGCTCCGGGTCGAGGTGGCGCAGCAGCCCGGCCAGGTAGCCGGCGGCGAACGCGTCTCCGGCGCCGACCGGTTCCACCACCGACACGCGGGGCGCCGCGACGATCACCGGTGCGGCGTCGCGGGACAGGGCGGTGGCGCACACCGCGCCGTCCTTGACGACCACCGTCCGTGGGCCGGGCAGCAGCCGGCGTACCGCGGCGGCGTCGGCGGCGCCCCAGAGGGCGTACGCCTCGTCCTGGCCGACGAAGACCAGGTCGCTGCGGTCGGCGAGGTCACGCAGCACCGGCGCGGCCCGCTCGGCGGGCCAGAGCCGCGCCCGGTGGTTGACGTCGAAGCTGACCAGCGCGCCCGGCAGCGGCCGGTCGGTCACCGCGTGCTCGACCAGCGCCCGGGAGGAGGCGGAGAGCGCCGGGGTGATCCCGGACAGGTGCAGCACCCGCGCGCCGGCCAGCCGTGGGTCGGCCAGCGCGCTCGCGTCCATCCGGGACGCGGCCGAGCCCGCCCGGTAGTAGTGCACGGCGGTGCTCGTCGGGCCCGGATCCTTGAGGTAGAGGCCGGTCGGGGCGGCCGGGTCCACACCCACCAGGTCGACGCGGACGCCGGCGTCGGCGACGTGTCGGACGACGGCTCGGCCGAAGGGGTCGTCGCCGACGCGGCTCACCCAGGTCGTCCGGTGGTCGAGGCGGGCCAGGTAACCGGCCACGTTGGACTCCGCGCCGCCGACCGAGACGGCGACCCGCCCGGCGTGCTCCAGCGGCTCGCCCGGCGGTGGGCACAGCACGACCATGGTCTCCCCCACCGTGACGACCTCGGCCGGCGGGGAGCCGGCCGGGGCGGCAGCGGGGTCGGGTCGGGGCTTGCTCGACATGGCGGCACACGTCCTCGGGGAAGGGTCCGGGGCGCCGCCGAGCCTAGGCGCGTTGTGCCAGCCGAGCAACCCGTTGCGCTGAGCGCAACGCAGGTCAGGGCAGGGTCAGCCCGTACGCGGCCAGCACCTCGGCGATGGGCTGGTAGTAGGTGGTGCCGCCGGAGGTGCAGTTGCCGCTGCCCCCGGAGAGGATGCCGAGGATGGTGCCGGTGGACGCCACGTACAGCGGGCCGCCGCTGTCCCCCGCCTCGGCGCAGATGTTCGTGCGGATCAGGCCGTAGATCACGCCGGTGGCGTAGTTGACGGTCTGGTTGAGGCCGGTGACGCTGCCGCAGCGGACCCCGGTCGTGACGCCGCTGCGGCACACCGCCTGACCGACGTACGCGGTGCCGGGGCCGTTGATGGTGAGCAGCCCGGGATAGGTGTAGACGGCGCTCGGGTGGGCGATCCGGCCGGTGTAGCGGATCAGCCCGTAGTCGTCGCCGGGATAGCTGGTGGCGGTACGGGTGCCGAGGACCGTGGTCTGCGCGCTGTCGGCGTACCAGGTGGCGGCGGCGGTGGTGCAGTGGCCGGCGGTGATCACGTAGTAGGTGCTGCCGCTGCGCGCGTTCGCGCCGAGCGAGCAGCGCGCGCCGCCGCCGTAGATGCCCTGCCCACCGGCGATCAGGGGACGCAGCGTTCCGGGCTCGTGGCGCAGCAGCGCACCGGCCCGGTCGGCCACCGCCCGCAGCACGGTCAGCTCGCCGGGGGCCACGGTGTCGTCGACGGTGACTGTCATCCGGCCGGTTGCGGGGTCGAGGCCCCAGGCGGTGCCCGCGGTGCGTACCCCGGTCAGCAGGGCGGCCGGGTCGGCGGCGGGCGCGGCGGCCCGGTCGGGGACGGCAGCCTGCGCCGCGCCGGGCGCGACGAGCAGCAGGACGGTCAGGACGAGGGCGACCAACGGGGAGCGGCGCATCCGAACCTCCGAAGAGATCGAGATTGATGGATGCGGTAAAGCATCGCCCGGCGTCCGACGCCGAGGCAACCTCCGGTCGTCCTCTTCCCCGACCGGTGGGAATCGCCGATCCCGGGACGACCCGCGCCAAGGCCGCCGATAATCCTCGAAGACACGGCGGGAGGCCGGGCATGACCACCGGAGGCACCGGGGCGCTGGTACGCCGGCTGGACGGGTCGACCCGGGCCACGCTGCTGGAACTGCTCTTCGACGTGGTCTTCGTGGCCGCGCTCGCGCAGACCTCGAAGCTCCTCGCCGACCAGGAGTCCTGGGCCCACAGCGGCGCGGCGTTGCTGATGCTGACGGCCATCTGGTGGACCTGGTCGGTCACCACCACCACCACCGAGTTCTACGACCCGCAGCAGCGCCCCATCCAGGCCATCCTGATGATCGCCATGGTCGGCTCGGTGGGGATGGCGGCATCGCTGCCGATGATCACCACCGGGCAGGCGATGGTCTTCGCGCTCGCCTACGTCGGCACCCACGTGGTACGCGGCATCGTCCTGGTCAGCACGTTGTACCGGCAGCAGCACCACGCGGCCATGGCGCGCGCCACCCGGTTCCTGTTCTGGTTCCTGGTGTCCGGTGTCCTCTGGATCATCGGCGCGCTGGCGGAAACCGCGCGGTGGTGGATCTGGATCATCGCGATCGCGATCGACCTGCTCTCCGCGGCGGCGCGCTATCCCACACCGCGGCTCGGCCGGGTGCCGCTCGACCAGTACAACCGGACCACGGCACACCTGGGCGAGCGGTACCAGCAGTTCGTCATCCTGGCCCTCGGCGACATCATCCTGGTGCCCACCCTGGAGGTCAGTCGCAGCGAATTCGACCGCCTCCGGGTCACCTCGCTGCTCTGCGCGTTCGCCATCATGCTGCTGCTCTGGCAGATCTACGTCTTCCGAGCCGGCGAGTTGCTCGAGACCGCTGCCGCGTCGGTGCCCGGCAGGTCCACCCGGATCGCTCCGTACACCCATCTGGTGCTGCTGGTCGGCGTGGCCGTCACGGCGGCCTCCTTCGACCTGGTCGTCGACCGGCCGACCGGACCGACCCCGGCACGGTGGCTGATGCTGATCATCGGCGGACCGCTGGTGTTCGTGCTCGGCCGCGCGCTGTTCACCTACCTGCTGTCCTCACACGTGCCGTGGCGGCGAGTGGCGACGCAACTGCTGCCCCTGTTGCTGCTGCCCTGGGCCGGCGGCTGGCCACCGGTGCTGGTCACCGCGATCGTGGCCCTCGCGCTGGCCGGGCACGTCCTGATCCCCGGTGCCGGCGACCGGGAAACCACGCGCGGGCTCCGACCACGATGACCCGCCGGGCCGGACGACCCTCGTCGGTCAGGCGAGGTGCCGACCGGCCCAGTCGGCGAGGTCCCGGGCGCAGGCGTCCACCGACTCCCGCCACGTGCGGGCAGCGCCGTCGCCCGCCTCGTCGCTGACCTGCTTGATCAGCCGGCAGGGCACACCGGCCTGGGCGGCGGCCCAGGCCACCGCGTACCCCTCCATGTCGACCAAATCGGCACGCTGGGCCAACCGGTCCCGCGCGTCGTCGTCGGCCACGAACGTGTCGCCGGTGGCCAGCACCGCCCCCTCGGCGGCCAGGGCCAGCGGCGCCCCGTAGGTCTCGCCGGTGAGCGTGCGCAGCAGGTCGGTGTCCAGGTCGTGTTGCAGCACGGTGGCGACCTCGTGGATGCCCGCCCACCCCTGGCGCAGCGCCCCGGCCGTGCCCAGATTGAGCAGCAGGCTGGGACGCGGGCCCGCGGCCAGCATCGCCGCGACCGCGCTGGCGGCGTTGACCTTGCCCATGCCGGTGAGCAGCACCGGCAGGTCGGGCGGCAGGTAGCGGGCCTCCTCCCCCACCGCGAGCACCACCAGCGGACGATCGGCGCGGACCGTACCCCGAAGAATCACCGGAGCATCCTAAGGGCCGTCGTCGACGGCCCGCTGTGCACCCAGTCACCATCCAGGTTCGTCCCACCGCACGTTCAGGCGCGTGCGGCAGGCTGGGCCCGCGACCATCGGACCCGCCCGGCCACACCGCCGCCGACCACCGGCGACGCCGCCCGGGCGTCCGGGCCGCCGACGAGAGAGGTGACGAGGGTGTACGACGGACAGGAGTTCCTCCGCGACAAGCGCTGGTGCCTGAGCAGGCGGACGCTGCTGACCGGAGCCGGCGCACTCGGCGCGGCGGGGCTGCTGAGCGCCTGCGGTGCCGGCGACAGCTCGGCCGACCGGGCGGCTGCCGCCCCGGGCACCGTCCTGGCCCGCACCGGCGACGTGCCGGTCGGCGGCGGCACTGTCGTCGACGGGGTCCTGGTCGTCCAGGCCGAGGCCGGCACCTTCACCGCGTACGACGCGACCTGCCCCCACCAGGGCGTACGGGTCGGCGCACCGCGCGACGGAGTGATCACCTGCCCGGCGCACAACTCCACGTTCGCGGTCGGCGACGGCTCCCGCCTGGGCGGGCCCGCCAGCCGGGGGCTCACCGAGATCCCCGTACGGGTCGACGGCACCGACATCGTCCGCGCCTGACCGCCGTCCCGCGGGCGGTCAGTCGTCGGTGAACCGGTACAGCACGAAGTCCTTGTCCGCCCCGCACGCGATCACCCGGGTGTTCCACGAGCAGGACGCGCTGCGCACGTCGACGAGCTGGCCCAACTCGTCGACGTCGCCCGACTCGGCCCACACGCCGGCCACGCTGCGGTTGTCCGCCACCGTGCTGGTCGGCTCGGCGAAGACGAGCAGGTTGCCGGCGTCCAGTCGGGCCGCCACGCCGGGTCGGTCGGTCAGCACCGCCTTGCCGGCGGCGTCGAAGAGGGTGACTGTCGCCTTCGGGTACTCCCGTTGGGTCAGCACCTGCTCGCCGACCGGGACCAGACCTGTCGCGCCCGGCGCCGACCAGGAGATCGCCGGCTTCCCCTCGGTCGCCGCGACCACCTCGGTGCGCTCGGCCTCGCTGTTGCGCACCTGCACCAGGCAGGCCCGCCGCTCGCCGCAGGCCACCAGCGCCTTCGGCCGGTACTCCGCGTTCCCGGCCCGGTAGAGGACCACCGGCGCCGCGTCGGAACCCAGGTCGTACGCCAGCACCTGGTACCCGCCGTCGGTTGGGGCCACGTACAGGCGGTCCTCGTGCGCCACCACCAGGTCGTCGAGGTCGGCGACGTTGCCCCACTCGCGCAGCACCGAGCCGGAGGACATGTCGAGCAGCCGCGCCGACCGGTCCGCCCCGATCTGCACGAGCCGTCGCCCCTTGCCCGTCCACGGGTCGCGGGCGCCGCCGTCGAGGTACGCCGGCCCACCCGCCGCCTCGTCGGTGCCCACCGGCCGGACGACGGTACGCGCGCCGCCGTACTGGTCACGCGGGTTGGGCCTGTTCCACTTGTCGGTGCCGTCGCCCAGCTTCAGGCCGACCAGTCGCCCGGCGGCCCGGTCCACCAGCACTGCGGTGTCGTCGGAGAAGTAGACGTCGTCGTCACCGCGGACCGCCCGGTGCCAGCGCTGGGCGCCGGAGCGGGCGTCCAGGACGGCCAGTTCACGCGGCGTGCTGTCGCCCGGCGCGTCGGCGAGGACCGCGACCGCCCCCGGTACGGCCACCAGGCCGGCCCAGTCGTCGGCGGTGACACCGGTCTGCCGGCGCCACAGCTCGTCGCCGGTGCCGGTGTCGACGGCGATCACCTCCAGCCGGTCGTCCGGCAGCGGGTACCCGAGGTAGGCCCGGTCGCCGAGCACCGCTGTCCACATGCCGCCGGGCCGCTCGGCGCCGGCCGGCACCCTCGACAGCTCGCGCAGCGTTCCGAACTCCAGGTCCGGGTAGCGGTCCCGCAGCAGGTAGAGCGTGGCCGCGGTGGCCACCCCGGCCAGGGCGAGCACCGCCCCGAGCACCACCCACCGGGCCCGCCGCCAGGTCGTACCGCCGGGCGGGGTGGGCGTCGGCGTGGCATTCGCCGCGCCGACCAGCGTGCCCCCGGCGCCCGGCGGCTCCGGCACGGTCGGCGCGAGCGCCGGCGGCCAGCCGGGGCCGCCCGGCCGGGCCGCCGCCGGCCCGGGTTGCGACGGTACGGTCGGCGCGCTCGACGCCGCAGCCGGCGCAGGCGGACCCGCGAAGGCCGGCGCGGCCGGGGCGGGCGGGCCGGCCGATGACGGTACGGGCAGCGCGGGCGCAGCTGCCTGCGGTCCCGCGTACGCCGGCAGCGCTCGGCGCAGCGGCAGGTCCGTCAGCGCGCCCTCGGCCACCGGCAGCTCCGGCTGGTCCAGCACCGTCGGCGCCACCCCCAGCTCGGCGTGCAGCATCCGAGCGACGAGCGGAATCCGCGACGAGCCGCCCACCAGGAACAACCCGGCGAGCTGGTCGGGGCGCAGGCCGGCCGCGGCGATGACCTCCCGGGCCCGCTGCACCGCCCGGTGCAGCAGCGGCGCGGCCACCCGCTCGACGTCCTCCCGCGTCAACCGCACCGCCTCGGCCACCCCCGGCACCGCGACCGGGGCCACTGCTGAACGCGACAGCGTCTCCTTCGCACCGCGCACCTCGTCCCACAGCCGGACCTGGTCGCGGCGCTGCGCCGCATCCGACGGCCGGACCAGCCGGGCCCACCGTCGGGCGTGCCGCTCGCCGAGCAGCTCGCCCACCCGCCGCACCAGCGCCGCGTCCAGATCGAGTCCACCCAGGTCGGGCAGGCCGCCGTCGGCGACCACGCGGAAGCCGGAGTCACCCCACGGGTCGGCGCCCTCGTTGCGCAGCACCGCGACGTCGAGCGTGCCGCCGCCGAAGTCGAACACCGCGATCGCGCCGCCGACCGGCACCGGCCGGTGCAGCACCTGCGTGTAGTAGCGGGCGGCGGCCACCGGCTCGCGCAGCAGCCGGGTGCCCGGCGGCGTCGGCCCGGCGAGGGTGTGCTCGGCAGCCTGCGGCCAACCCGCCCGCAGCAGCGCGTCGGCCAGCACCTGCCGGCGCGTGTCGTCCCAGGCAGCGGGGCAGGTGAGCACGGCCGGAGGCAGGAAGCCGACGGCGTCCACCGCGGCCCGACCGAC
The DNA here is from genome assembly GCF_049841615.1 of Micromonospora sp. DT63. Lineage (NCBI taxonomy): Bacteria > Bacillati > Actinomycetota > Actinomycetes > Micromonosporales > Micromonosporaceae > Micromonospora > Micromonospora sp. DT63. The sequence continues at coordinate 831,415 of NZ_JBNCKQ010000001.1, forward strand.
AGCCGTCAGCACCGCGGCGAGCAGCTCCGCCGGCGCGTACGCGCGGTCACCGAGCTGCACGGTCGGCTCGTCCACCCGCCGCTTCGGGTTCGCCTCGAACCGGGCCGGGTCGGCCTGCGCCAACCGCCGGGCGTCCATCCCGACGTGCAGGGTGCCGTCCGGGTCGGCGTACACGGCGGACGGGCTGACCGGCTGACCGTCCATCAGCAGCGGACGGGTCCGCCCGTCCGGCCACCGCAGCACGGCGACCGTGTTGGACGTACCGAGGTCGACACCGAGGGCGTAGCCCTCGTGCTGGCCTGCCATCTGCCGATACCTCCGCCGCGACGAGGGAAACTCAGCCCCGCATCGTACGCAGTCCATGCCGCCGGCCCGATCGGTCGGTGCGGTCGCCGCGTCGCACCGACAGATCGGCCGTGGTGGGGCGGCCGGGACGTAATCGAACCGCAAGATCTCCCGGCTCGGGGCCGTCGGCTCCGCTGGCTAGGCTGGCCCGGGAGGTGGCCGGTGGCGCAGCGGGTGCTCGTGGTCGACGACGATCGCACCGTCAGCGACGTGGTGTGCCGCTACCTGGAACACGCCGGGTACGAGGTGAGCCACGTCGGGGACGGTCTGGCCGCTCTGGAGGCCGTCCAGGACCGGCCGCCGCACCTGGTCGTGCTGGACCTGATGCTCCCCGGGCTGGACGGGTTGCAGGTGTGCCGGCGGCTGCGGGAGCGGCCGGACGGCGTACCCATCATCATGTTGACCGCGCGCGGCGACGAGGCGGACCGGGTGCTCGGCCTGCAACTGGGCGCCGACGACTACCTGGGCAAGCCGTTCTCGCCGCGGGAGCTGGTGCTGCGGGTCGGTTCGGTGCTGCGCCGCGCCGGTGAGCCGGCCGCGCCGGCGGCCGAACTGCTGGCCGACGCGGGGCTGGAGGTGGCCACCGGGCCACGGATCGCCCGGCTGCACGGCCGCGAGCTGGCCCTGACTCTGCGCGAGTTCGACCTGCTGGCACACCTGATGCGGCACCCGACGCGAGCGTTCAAACGCACCGAGCTGCTGGAACGGGTGTGGGGGTGGAACTTCGGCGACCAGTCCACGGTGACCGTGCACGTGCGGCGGCTGCGGGAGAAGATCGAGGACGACCCGGCCGAACCCCGACGGATCGTCACGGTCTGGGGCGTCGGCTACCGGTACGAGCCGGCCGATGCGTGACCTGGCGCTGATCTTCGGGGCGGCGCTCACGGCCGCGCTCGGCGTGGGCCTGCTGGGCGCGGCAGCCCTGCGGATGCTGCGCCACAGGTCGATCACCGTGCACGTCTGTGTCCTGCTCACCGTCACCGTGGCCGCCGTGGTGGCCGGGGTGGTGGTGGTCGCCCAGGCGATGTTCCTGTCTCCGCACGACCTCCAGGTGGTGCTGCTCACGGTCGCCGCGGCGGCGGTCGTGAGCCTCGGCGTGGGCTGGTACTTCGGGCGTCGACTGGCCGTGGCCGCGGTCTGGGCGGCCCAGGCCCGGGAGCGGGAACGGCGGGTCGAGAAGGGCCGCCGGGACCTGGTGGCCTGGGTGTCACACGACCTGCGGACGCCGCTGGCCGGCCTGCGGGCGATGGCCGAGGCGCTGGAGGACCGGGTGGTCGACGACCCGGCGACGGTCGCCGAGTACCACCGGCGGATCCGCCTGCAGACCGACCGGATGACCCGCCTCGTCGACGACCTGTTCGAGCTGTCCCGGATCAACGCCGGGGCGCTGCGCCTGACCCTGTCGGCGGTGCCGCTCGGTGAGGTGGTCTCCGACGCGTTGGCCGGCACCGCGCCGCTGGCAAAGGCCCGCCGCATCCGGCTGGTGGCCGCCGAGTCGGGTTGGCCCACGGTGCTGGCCAGCGAGCCCGAGCTGGCCCGGGTCGTGGGCAACCTGCTGCTCAACGCGGTGCACTACACGCCGAGCGACGGCACGGTGCGGGTGGACGCCGGGTGTGAGAGCGACGCCGCCTGGCTGGCGATCGCCGACACCTGCGGTGGCATTCCGGAGGACGACCTGCCCCGGCTGTTCGACGTGGCGTTCCGGGGTGAGCCGGCCCGTACGCCGCGCTCCGGTGGGGAGGGCTCCGGCGGGCTGGGGCTGGCGATCGTGCGCGGGCTGGTCGAGGCCCACGGCGGCCGGGTGGACGTGCAGAACGTCGTCGGCGGCTGCCGATTCGTGGTCCGCCTCCCGGCGGCCTGACGCCCGCGGCGTCAGCGGCCCGTTGCCAGTTCACCGAACCAGCGTCGCCCCCGCCGGAACACGTCCCGCACCGCCAGCCCGGCGGCGTCGGCGACCGGGTGCACGGCGCGCGCGTCCAGCCGGGCCCAGCGGAAGGCCGGGCCGAGCAGCATCCGGCCGGCGCGCTGCTCGGCGGCCACCCGGGCCAGGCCCTGCCACAGCCCCGCGCCGGGCGGCTCCAGCTCGACCAGCACCGTGCCGCCTGGAGCGAGCAGTTCCCGGCAGCGGCGCAGCAGCGCCACCGGCTCGCCGCCGATGCCGACGTTCCCGTCGATCAGCACCGCGTGTGCCCACCGGCCCTCGCCGGGCAGCGGTTCGAACAGGTCACCGTGCACCGCCACCGCGCCCCGGGCCCGCGTCAGCCGTACCGCCGTCGCGGAGACGTCCACACCGACCGCCGTCCGGCCGGCCCTGGTCAGCGCCACGGTCAGCCGCCCGGGCCCGCAACCGAGGTCGAGGGTCGGCCCGGCACACCGGTCGACCAAGCCGACGACCGCCGGCTCGGCCGGTCCGTGCCAGCGGTCCACCGGTAGCCGGCTGCGGACACCGTCGCCGTGCACCAGCCACCGTCCTCGGGCCGCACGGTCGGCGAGGGCGGCAGCGAACGGATCCGCCACCGTGCCCGCCGCCGACCCGTCGTGCCCCCGCGCCGGCGATCTCGTCGACGTCGTCTCGATCGGGGCGGTGTCGACGGGGTTCACCGACGACCTCCCGGCAGCAGGGCGAAGCGGACCGCCGCGACCTGTCGGGCGAACCGGCCCTCGGGCGCCTCGACGGCCACCGCGAGGGCGTCGGACCACTCGTCGACGTCGCGCAGCACCGGCAGCGGCGCGGTACGCAGGCCGCGTGCGGTCAGGGCCGCCCACGTGTCGTGGCCGGTGTCCGGCGTCGACATCGGCACGTCGCGCAACACCCGGGCGTGCCGGGGATCGCGCAGCCCGAGCGACCACCAGCCGCCGTCGCGCGCCCGGCCGAGCACCGCGTCGGTGGCACCCAGCCGCACGACCGCCGCGGCCAGCCCGGTCGGCGTCACCTGCGGGGTGTCCATCCCGATCTGGAGTACCTGCCGTCCCGGGTACGCCGCCGCGACCTCGGCGTACGCGTTGGCGAGCCGCTCGCCCAGGCCGACGCCGCGCTGGTCGAGGACCGACCAGCCGGCCAGCGCGGCGGTCAACGCGTCGGCGTCCTCCGCCTCGGTCAGCCGGCCCGTCCAGGCCAGCACCGGCGTGACACCGGGGGTGGCGCGGACGGCGTCGAGGGTGTCGCGCAGCGCTGCGGCGGCGATCCGGGCCGCCTGCGCCGGGGTGGCCGGCGGGCAGAGCCGCGTCTTCACCGCCCCCGCGACGGGCGCCTTGGCGACCACCAGCAGAACGGTCACCGGGGGCCCTCCACGGTGCGCAGCACGCCGGCGAAGTCACGGGTCGCTCGCAGGGTGCCCCGCACCGAACCGGACACCTTGGAGCGGGTGCCGACGGCCCGGGGCGCGTAGGTGACGTCCAGCTCGTGGATCCGCCAGCCGGCGGCGGCGGCCCGGATCAGCAGTTCGAGGGGGTAGCCGAAGGCCCGGTCGGTGACGCCGAGGTCGAGCAGCGCCTCGCGGCGGGCCACCCGGATCGGGCTGAGGTCCCGCAGCGGTACGCCCCGACGGCGCAGCAGCGCGGCGACCAGCGCCGTACCGGCGCGGGCGTGCCACGGCCACACCCCGGCCCCGACCGGGCGTCGCCGGCCCACGCTGAGGTCGGCGGTGCCCGCCAGCACCGGCGCCACCAGGGCCGGCAGCTCGGTGGGGTCGAACGACCCGTCGGCGTCGAGGACGCACACCACCTCGGCATCGGCGGCCTCCAGGCCGGCGTGCACCGCCGCGCCGTAGCCGCGCCGGGGCTCGTGCACCACCCGGGCGCCGTGCCGGGCGGCCACCTCGGGCGAGCCGTCGCGCGAGCCGTTGTCCACCACGATGGCCCGGTAGCCGGGCGGCAGCGCGGTGAGCACGCCGGGCAGGGCGGCCGCCTCGTCCAGGCAGGGCAGCACCACGTCGATCTCAGTCGGCATACCGCCGACGCTAGGACGGCAAGCCCGCGGTGGAGGCGCAAATGTGCTTACCGAACCCTTACCACCTGGGCATTTCTTACCGTCCGGTGACGGGCCGCCGATTGGCGAGCGCGGAGGCGGGCTGTCGCCGTACCGTCCGGTGGTCATGGCCTCGACCACCGCTCTCGCCGCCGCCCCTGGGCGGACCCCGCCCCGCCGCCGGGCCGGGGACTTTCTGGTGCTGGGCGTGGAGGCGGCGCTGCTCGCCGCCGCCGTGCTGGTGGGTGCCCTGCTCAACGCGCGTGGCGCCGGGCTGCACGCCGACGCCGCCCCCCTGTACGCGACGTGGCGGCCGCACGTCGGCTGGGGCAGCCCCGCCGCACTGGCCCTGGCCGTCGCGGTGGTGGGCTGGGGAGCCCGGTGGGCGCGCACCGCCCGGTGGGGTGTCCTGCTGGCTGCCGCGTGGTCGACCGCTGTCGTCTGGACGTTGTCGTTGGCCCTGGTGGACGGCTGGACGGCGGGGCTGACCCGGCGGCTCACCCCGCAGGCCGAGTACCTGCACGAGGTCCCCGGGGTGACCGACATCCCGGCGATGCTGGCCGGCTTCGCCGGGCGGATCGTCGACTTCCAACCCGACGCGTGGTCCACCCACACCGCCGGGCACCCGCCGGGCGCGCTGCTCATCTTCGTCTGGCTGGACCGCATCGGCCTCGGCGGAGGCGCCGCCGCCGCGCTGGCCTGCGTACTGCTCGGCGCCACTGTCGCGGTGTCGGTGCCGGTGACCCTGCGGGCGCTCGGCGCACCCGACGCGGCCCGAGCGGTGCTCCCGTTCCTGGTGCTGCTGCCGGGGGCGGTCTGGGTGGGCGCCTCGGCCGACGGCATCTTCGCCGCCGTGGTCGCGGCCGGCCTGGCGCTGCTGGCGGTCCGTGGCCGCGTCGCCGCTCTGGCCGGCGGGGTACTGCTCGGGTTCGCGCTGTACCTGTCGTACGGGTTTCTCCTGGTCGGTGTGCTCGCGCTGGCCGTGGTGACGCTGCGCCGTACGCACCGTTGGGGCGCGCTGCTCGCCGCCGCCGTCGGGGTCGCGGCGGTGATCGCGACCTTCAGCGCGGCGGGTTTTCACTGGTGGGTCGGCTACCAGCTGGTCGTCGAGCGGTACTACCAGGGCTGGGCCGCCGACCGTCCGTACGCCTACTGGGTGTGGGCCAACCTGGCCGCGCTGCTGCTCAGCGCCGGGCCCGTGCTCGGGCCGGCGCTGCGCCGCGTGCTGTCGGGCGCACGGTCGCCGTGGCCGGGGCTGCGCGCGGCGCTGCCGGCTGCCGCCCCCACCCCGGCGGGCGGGCCGGCGCCGGGTGGGCCGCGCTTCGGGCCGGGCGCGGCCGCGAGCGGGTGGCGGGCCGTCGGCCGGCTGGCCATGCCTGCGGCAGCAGCGGTACGCGCAGCCGGGCCCACTGTGCTGCTACCGCTGGCCGCCCTGGTGGCGGTCCTCGGTGCGGACCTGTCCGGGCTGAGCAAGGCCGAGGTGGAGCGGATCTGGCTGCCGTTCGTGGTGTGGCTGCTGGTGGCCACCGCCCACCTGGAGACGGGGTCCCGGCGCTGGTGGCTGGCCGCGCAGGCGCTCACCGCCCTGGCCGTCAACCACCTGGTCTGGACGGTCTCCTGACCACCCGGCCACCCCGACCACCCAGCCACGCCCGCCACTCGGCCACGCCGGCCACCCGACCGCCAGCCCCGCGGCCCGGCCGCGCCACGCCCCACCAGCCCGCCATCCTGCTGCCCGGCCACCCGGCAGCCAGCGCTGCGGCCCGGCCACACCGCGCCCCACCACCAGACCACCGTCCCGCCACGCGGCAATCCCGCCACGCCGGCCACCCGGCAGCCAGCGCCGCCGCCCGGCCACACCGCGCCCCACCACCCCACCACCAGACCACCGTCCCGCCACGCGGCAATCCCGCCACGCCGGCCACCCGGCAGCCAGCGCCGCGGCCCGGCCACACCGCGCCCAACCACCCCGCCACCCCGCCACCCCGCCACCCGGCAGCCAGCGCCGCCGTCCGGCCACACCGCGCCCGGCCACCCGGCCACCCGGCTGAGCGTGATGCCTGTGAGTCATCAAGATGACTCACAGGCATCACGCTCATTGTCGGTCCCGCCTCGGCGCGCGCCGATCGCCGCAAGCACCACCACCACCGCGCGCATCATTCGACGGCGGACGGCGGACGACGGACGACGGACGACGGACGGCGGCGGGGCGGCGGAGGGCGATCAGTCAGCGGCGGCGGGCAGCGGAGGGGTGCGGCCGAGGGCGATCAGTCAGCGGCGGCGGGCAGCGGAGGGGTGCGGCCGAAGGCGGTCAGTCAGCGGCGGTGAAGGGCGGCGCCAGCGGCGGCGGTCGGTCAGCCTGCGACTGCGGCTGGTTCCCGGAGCGGGTCGGTGGCGAAGCCGGCCACACCCTCGGCGAAGCCGACGCGCGCCGTGTAGCCGAGCAGTTCCACGGCCCGGCGAGGGTCGGCGACGACGTGCCGCACGTCGGCCGCGCGGGCCCCGCCCACCACCTGCGGGGCGGGCCCGCCCATCGCCTCGGCCAGGGTGACGGCCAGCTCCCCGACCGTGTGCGGCTCGCCCGAGCAGACGTTCACCGGCACCAGCGTGGCGGGCGGCGCGCTGCTGTCCAGGGCCAGCAGGTTGGCCCGCGCCACGTCGGTGACGTGCACGAAGTCCCGCCGTTGCCGGCCGTCCTCCAACACGCGGGGCGCCACGCCGGCCGCCAGCGCCGACCGGAAGATCGATGCCACCCCGGCGTACGGGGTGTCGCGGGGCATACGGGGGCCGTACACGTTGTGGTACCGCAGCGCCCACACCGCGCCGCCGGTCTGCCGGGCCCAGGCTGCGGCCAGGTGCTCCTGGGCGAGCTTGCTGGCGGCGTACGTGCTGCGGGGTTCCAGCGGCGCGTCCTCCGGCACGAGCACCGGATCGAGTCCTCGGCCGCAGTGTGGGCAGGTCGGGTCGTACCGGCCGGCTGTCACGTCCTCGGACCGGCGGGGCGCGGGGCGCACCGTGGCGTGCTCGGGGCAGGCGTAGCGCCCCTCGCCGTAGACCACCATCGAGCTGGCCAGCACCAACCGGCCGATGCCCGCCCGGTGCAGCGCCGCCAACAGCACCGCCGTGCCGTAGTCGTTGTGCGTGACGTAGTCGGGGGCGTCCGACGGGTCGAGGCCGTGGCCGACCATCGCCGCCTGGTGACAGACCGCGTCCACGCCGACGAGCAGCCGGTCCAGCAGGGGGCCGTCGCGGACGTCGCCGTGGACCACGTGGTGCCCGCGTGACCAGGTGGGCAGTTCACCGCCGTGCGCCTGGGGCAGCAGCGCGTCCAGCGCCACCACCTCGTGGCCCTGCTCGACGAGCAGGTCGACGACCTGCGACCCGATGAACCCGGCCGCGCCGGTGACCAGTACGCGCATGCCGGTCACGCTAGGGCGGACGGGACGCCCGGCGGGCCGGTTCGGCGGACCCGTAAGGAGTTCGCAACAGCTCGGCGGGTCCCCGCGCCCCGGTAAGCGTTCGGTAATGCGGTAAACCCGGCCCGGCCGTACCCCTGCGGTCTAACCTGCCGGCAGTGCCCGCCGCCGCCCCACGCGCCCGGCCGGGCCGAGCGGTGTGGACGACAAGGCGTGTGACGGCGAGGAAGGGGCAGCGGGTGCCGGTTAGCAGACCCGGCCCGAGCGGCAGCGGGACCCGGGCAACGGACGCGGACGGCTACGGCGCTCCGCGCCGGTTCTGGCGGGGCCTGGCGCAGCACGCCCCACCGGGTGTGGACGCCGTCGAACGAAGCTGGCGCAGCCCGTTGCGCGGCCCCTGGCTCACCGCCGTCTACGGCTCGGTGCTGCTGGTGGCGCTGCCGCTGGTGATCATCACCGGCCTGCTCGACTACGCCGCCTACGGCCCGCAGTTCGACCAGGCGTTCCCGACGAACGTGGGCTGGCTGCGGCTGCCCGCGTTCGACTGGCCGACGCGGCCGTCGTGGCTGTTCCGGGTCACCCAGGGGCTGCACGTGACGCTCGGCATCGTGCTCGTCCCGGTGGTGCTGGGCAAGCTGTGGTCGGTGCTGCCGAAGCTGTTCGACTGGCCGCCGGCCCGCTCCCTGGCCCAGGTGTTGGAACGGCTGACGCTGCTGTTGCTGGTCGGCGGGATCCTGTTCCAGATCGCCACCGGCCTGCTCAACATCCAGTACTCGTACGTGTTCGGTTTCGACTTCTACACCGCCCACTACTTCGGAGCGTGGATCTTCACGGGCGCCTTCGTGGCGCACGTGATCATCAAGTTTCCCCGGCTGGTGACCGCGCTGCGGTCCCGCCCGCTGGGCACGGAGCTGCGCACCCCGCGCGCCGCGACCCGACCCGAACCGCCCGACCCGGACGGCCTGGTCGCCGCCGAACCCGCGCCGGCGACGGTCAGCCGGCGCGGCGCGGTCGGACTGGTCGGCGGAGGGGCACTGCTGCTGGCCGTCGTCACCATCGGGCAGAGCCTGGACGGTCCCCTGCGGCGCACCGCGCTGCTGCTGCCCCGCGGCCGACAGCCCGGCACCGGGCCGAACGGCTTCCCGGTCAACCGCACCGTCGCCGCCGCTGGCGTACGCCCCGAGCAGACCGACGCGTCCTGGCGGCTGACGCTGCGGGGCGGCGGCCGGACCGTGACCCTGGACCGGCCCGGCCTGCTGGCCATGGCGCAGCACACCGCCGACCTACCCATCTCCTGCGTGGAGGGTTGGTCGACCCGGCAGACCTGGACCGGCGTCCGTCTTCGTGACCTGGCCGCGCTCGCCGGTGTCGCGGACCCGGCCTCGGCGCGCGTGTCGTCGCTGGAGAAGGCCGGGCTGTTCCGCACGGCGGTGCTCGCCCCCAACCAGATCCTCGATCCGGATTCGTTGCTCGCCCTGCGGGTCAACGGCGTCGACCTCGCCCCCGACCACGGCTACCCGGCTCGGGTCATCGTGCCGGCCCTGCCCGGGGTGCACTGCACGAAGTGGGTCGCCGAGATCGACTTCCGGGGTCAGGCCGATGGCTGAGCGGGACGGGCCGACCACGGGACGAGACAGGCCGACCGCGGGACGGGCCGGCCGACTGCGCGCCGCCTACGGCGCCGCGCCGTGGCATTTCGTCCTGGTCACGGCGGTCATCGTGCTCGCCGGCTGGGTGGCGCTGCGGCTGGCGCAGGAGGCGACGTTCGGCCGGATGCTGCTCTGGTTCGTCGGCGCGGTCATCGCCCACGACCTGGTGCTGTTCCCGGTGTACGCGAGCGTCGACCGGGTGCTGCGCGCGGTGGTACGCGACCGGGTCACGCTGCTCAACCACCTGCGGGTGCCGGCGCTCGGCACGGCGCTGCTGTTCGTCGTCTACTCCCCCGGCATCCTGCGCTGGGGCGAGACGACCCACGAGGCGGCCACCGGCCAGACCCAGCGCCCGTACCTGGTGCGCTGGTTGGTGCTCAGCGCGGCGCTCTTCCTGCTCAGCGCGATCGTGTACCTGCTGCGCCGCCGTCAGGCATCGCGGCACCGGTCGGAGAGCGCGTAGCGCAGCAGCACCACGTCGCCGATCTGGCGGGCCTCGGCCAGTCGGGCGCGGCGTCCCGGGTGCCAGGGGAAGCTCCCCTCCCCGACGAACCGGGGCGCCCGGCGGTCGCCGACGAAGAACGGGGCGACCACCAGGTGCAGCTCGTCGGCGAGACCGGCGGTGAGGAACTGGGCGTGCACCGTCCCGCCCCCCTCGACCATCAGCCGGCGCACGCCCCGCGCCGCCAGGTCGGCGAGGATCCAGGCGAGGTCGACCGGGTCGCCTCCGTCGACGACGGTGGCCAGCCGACCGACCCGCTCGCGGGTCTTGTCCAGTACTCCGCTGGCGCAGTAGACCAGCCGGTCGGGATCGCCGGCGGTGAAGAACCGGGCGGTCGGGTCGAGGTCTCCCCGGGCGGTCAGGGTCACCTTCGTGGGCGAGGCGGGCCGCCCACACGCCACCCGCTCGGCCCGGCGGGACGCGGACCGCACCAGCAGGCGGGGATCGTCCCGGCGGACCGTGGCGGCACCGACCAGGATCGCGTCGCAACTGGCCCGGACCGCGTCGACGCGGTCGAGATCATCCTCGTTGGACAGCAGCAACCGCTGCTCGGACGCGTCGTCGATGTACCCGTCGATACTGGTGGCACAGCTCAGCAGCACGTACGGCCGTGGCGACGCCGGCCGGCAGCTCATCGGGAGACGGGCCCGTCAGGGGTACGACCCGCCGGCGCCGGCGCCTGCGCCGCCTCGACCTGCGCCGCCTCGGCCTCCGCCGCCTCAGCCTCCGCCGCCTCGACCTGCGCCGCCTTGGCGGCCTTCGCCGCGAGGTACTCGGCGTTGGCCGGGGACAGGAAGATGCTGGTGGGGACGCGTTCGACGACGTCCACGCCGAGCCGGGTCAACTGCTCGGCCTTGTCCGGGTTGCTGCTGAGCAGGCGCACGCGCGGCACGCCGAGGGTGGCCAGCATCTGCGCGGCGGCGCTGTAGTCACGCTCGTCCTCGCCCCGGCCCAGCGCTACGTTGGCCTGGTAGGTGTCCAGCCCGGCGTCCTGCAGGGCGTACGCGTCGAGCTTGGCGTACAGGCCGATGCCCCGGCCCTCCTGACGCAGGTAGAGCAGGAACCCGCCGGTCTCGGCGATCCGCTGCACCGCCTCGCGCAGCTGCGGCCCGCAGTCGCAGCGCTGGCTGCCGAACACGTCGCCGGTGAGGCATTCGCTGTGCGGGCGGACCAGCGGCGGCTCGCCACCGGCGGCGAGCCGGTCCAGCGCCCCGGCCCAGTCGCCCAGGCCGAGGGCGAGGTGTTCCCGACCGTCGATGAGGCCCTTGAACGTGAACACCCGGACGGTGGTGGTGTAGCCGTCGGGAAACGCCAACGGCACCGTGACCTGCGTACGGACCGTGGCGACCGGCAGTGCTTCGGGCATGGGACTCCTTTGTCCGGCGCCGTCGGGGGACGGCGACGCGTACCGTCTCACCACGACTCAACAGCCACCGCGCAAGGCGGCTTCCCGAGTGGTGGTGGGATTGCGGGCCCGGCGGGCGAGCAGCACGGCCGCGCCGGGCAGGCTGGCCACCAGCACGAGTGCGCCGTAGACGGTGGCGGTGGCGACACCTTCGGCCGCGCTGAGTCCGGCCGCGCCGAACACCCACGCGGCCACGCCCTCGCGGGGGCCGAACCCGGCGACGTTCAGGGGCAGGCCCATGGCGAGCAGGGCGAGCAGGGTCAGGGGCAGGAGCCTAGTCAGCGGAGCGTCCGAACCGGCGGTCCGTGCCGCCAGCAGGAAGGTGGCCAGGTGCCCGGCGACCATCACTGCGGAGGCGACCAGCACGCCGAGCCAGGTCCGCCGGGCCAGCAGCCCGGACCGCACGTCGGCCACCGCGGTGCGGACGCCGCGGGCCCACCGGGACCGGCCGGCGTCGGGCAGGCGCCGCGCCAGCAGCACGACGGCCAGCCCGAGCGCGAGCAGCAGGCCGGCGGCGGCCGGCAGGTACGGCCGCACCGGCGACGGGAACGCCGCCAGCACCACCAGCGCGACAGCCACCAGGACCACCTGACCGGCGGTACGCTCCCAGACCACCGCGCGGATGCCCCGGCTGACGTCGCCGGCGTCGCGGCCGTGGCGTACCGCCCGGTGCACGTCCCCGAGCACCCCGCCGGGCAACGTGGCGTTGAGGAACACCGCCCGGTAGCAGTGCGCCACCGCTGTCGCCAGCGGCAGTCGTACGCCGAGGCCGCCGGCGACGAGGCTCCACCGCCAGGCCGCGCAGACAGTGGTGAGCACACCGATGAGCAGGGCCGCGGCCAGCGCCGGCGCGTTGATCAGCCGTACGCCGGCGAGGAACGGGCCGCCGCCCACCTGCCACAGCAGGGCGGCGAGCAGGCCCACCCCGCCGACCACTCGTGCCCAGGCCCACACCATCGACGCCGGTCCTCCCTGAAGATCGTTCACTCTCTCTAGTGCACGTACCCAGGGCGTCGACGGTTCATCCGCCGGCCAGAAGGTCCCGATGCTCGACCAGCACGCCGAGCCGGCCGGCGGCGGCGTCGGCGAGCCGGCGCTGGGCGTACGCCCGGGTTGCGCCGGTCAGTTCCGGGCGGTGCTCGCAGGCCGCGTCCAGCCAGCCGCGGAACCACTCGGCGGCCAGGTCGGCCTGCTCCGGGCCGAGCCGCCACGGGCTGGGCCGCTCCCGCACCGGCACGCCCCGGCGGGCGAACGCGGCGGCGGTGGCGTCGGCCGCGTCCGGGCCGAGCAGCCGGCGGCCGTCGACGGTACGCCGCTGGTGCGCGTTGAACGCCTCCTCGACGATGGCGTCGAGCGGGTCGGGCGGGGTGAGCCGGACCCGGCCCGTCACCGAGACCGCGAACAGGGCGGGACGGCCGGCGTCGACGCAGGCGGCGACCACCCGTTCGACCTCCTCGGCGGTCAGCATGTCCAGCAGCGCGGACGCGGTGACCAGCGCGCCGTCGGACAGGTCGGCGGCGCTGAGCCGGGTGAGGTCGCCGCAGCGGGTGTCGACGGTGACCGGCGCTCCGTCGGCGGCGGTCACCCCGGCCATGCCGTCGGCGGCCCGGGACAGCAGGTCGGCGTCCCGGTCGTGCAGCACCCAGTGCTGCGGCCCGGTCAATCGGGCCGCGAGCCAGCGGCTCATCGAGCCGGTGCCGCTGCCCAGGTCGTGGATCACGATCCGATCGCCGCCGGCCAGTCGGGGCCGCACGGCGTCCACCAGGTCCTCGGCGCGGGCCGCCGCGTCGGCCGGCTCGCGCAGACGCAGCCAGTCGGCGAACGGCAGGGTCTCCTCGACGGTCATCCCGCCACCTCCTCCAGCACAGCGGCCAGGCGCGCGGTCGTCACCGGCCAGTCGGTCAGGGTGTCGCGCCGGGCGAGCGCGGCCCGGCGCAGCCGCGCCCGCAGCTCGTCGTCCCCCCACCACCAGCTCAGCGCCCCGGCCAGGGCGGCCGGGTCGTCCGGCGGCACGAGCAGCCCGGGCAGGTCACCGTCGGGGGCGCGGCCCAGCGCCTCGGGCAGGCCCCCCACCTCGGTGGCCAGCACCGGCACGCCGCGGGCCAGCGCCTCGGTGACGACCATCCCGTACGTCTCGCCCCGCGACGGCAGCACCAGCAGGTCGGCGGCGGCGTACGCGGCGTCGAGCGCCGGGCCGGTCAGCGGGCCGGCCAGCCGGACCCGTTCCGACAGGCCGGCGCCGGCGAGCCGGTCGCGCAGCCGGTGCACCAGTTCGGGTTCCCGGGCCAGCGTGCCGGCGCAGACCAGCGTCCAGGGCATCTCGGCCAGCACGCACAGGGCGTCGACGAGCACGTCGTGGCCCTTGTGGTGGGTGACCGCGGCGACGCAGAGCAGCCGGTGGCCGGCTGCCGAGCCGGGGGGCGCCGGCGGTGCGGGCGTCACCCCCGGCGGCGCGACCCGGACCCGGTCGGCCGGCAACCGGTGGCGGGCCAGCAGGCGACGGCGGGTCCACTCGCTGGTGGCGACGACGGCTCGCGCGGTGGCCAGCGCCCGGCCCTCGGCCTCGTCGTCCAGGGGCATGTGCACCAGAAGGACGAGGCGCAGCCGTGTCGCGTGCGGGGCGAGCAGGTCCGGCACGGCCGAGGCGATCAGGCCGTCGACGAGCACCACTGCGTCGTCCGGCGCGGCGGCGAGCAGCCGGGCCAGCGCGGCGAGCGCGGCCGGGTCGGGGTGCGGCCACGCTCCGGGCACCTGGTGCTCGTGCACCAGCCAACCGCGCTCGCCGAGCCCGGCGCAGACCCGCCGGTCGTACGTGTTGCCGCCGCTGGGCGCCGCCGGGTCGTCGATGTCGCCGGGCAGGACGACGTGCACCGTACGGCGGTGCGGGCCGACGACCCTGGCGGCGTGGGCCGGCGTCGGCCGGCCCGTATCGATCACAGCGACCGCTCGTAGCTGGCCCAGGCGACGTGTGACTCGTGCAGGGTGACGGTGATGCCGGCCAGCTCACGCGCCCCGGGGCCCAGCTCACCGGCGTGCACCCGATCGGCCAGGCGGTCGGCGACGGTACGGGCCAGCACCTCGGTGGTGGTGTTGATCCCCGCGAACGCGGGCTCGTCGTCGAGGTTGCGGTAGGACAGCTCGCCGACCACCGCCCGCAGCTGCTCGGTGGCCAGGCCGATGTCGACGACGATGCCGTCGGCGTCCAGGTCGGGCCTGCGGAACGTCGCGTCCACCACGAACGTCGCGCCGTGCAGGCGCTGGGCCGGGCCGAACACGTCGCCCCGGAAACTGTGGGCGATCATCATGTGATCCCGAACTGTCACGCTGAACACTGTCACTCCCCGTCGTCGTAGGTGATGAGGTGGCAGAGCGCGGGCAGGTCACCCGTGCTCAGTTGGGCGAGTACGTCGGGCAGCTCGGCGAACCGGGACGCGCCGGTGATCAGCGCGTCGAACGCCGGGTCGTCGAGCAGGTCCAGGGCCAGCGCCAGCCGGTCGGCGTAGCTGCGGCGGCCCCGCCGCGCGGGCGCGACCATGCCGACCTGGCTGCTGCGCACGGTGAGCCGTCGGGAGTGGAACGTCCCGCCCAGCGACACCTGCACCGGGCGGTCGCCGTACCAGCTCAACTCGATCACCGTGCCCTCGGGCGCGAGCAGGTCCAGCGCCTGTTGCAGCCCGGCGGACGTGGCGCTGGCGTGCACGACCAGGTCCCGGTCGCCGGTCGCGTCGCCCGGCCGGGCGAACCGGACACCGAGCGCCCCGGCCACCCCCGCCCGGCGTACGTCGGTGTCGATCAGCTCGACGTCCACGCCGGGGAAACGCGCCAGCAGCGCCGCGACGCAGCAGCCCACCATGCCCGCGCCGACCACGCTGACCCGGTCGCCGACCAGGGGCGCGGCGTCCCACAGGGCGTTCACGGCGGTCTCGACCGTGCCGGCGAGCACCGCGCGGGCGGGCGGCACGTCGTCCGGCACCGGGACGACGGCGGTCGCCGGCACGACGTACGCGCTCTGGTGCGGGTGCAGGCAGAACACCGTACGCCCGAGCAGCTCCGGCGGACCCTCTTCGACCACGCCGACGCTGAGGTAGCCGTACTTCACCGGGCCGGGGAAGTCACCCTCCTGGAACGGGGCGCGCATCGACGCGTACTGGTCCACTGGCACCCGGCCGGCGAACACCAGCGTCTCGGTGCCCCGGCTGACGCCGGAGTAGCGGGCCCGCACCAGCACCTCGTCCGGCCCCGGCACGGGCAGCGACACCGGCCGGATCTCCGCCGCGCCGGGCTCGCGCACCCAGCAGGCGTACGCCTCGCGGATCACCCTCGCACACCTCACCTTTTGTCCCGGTCGAACCGAACGGCCCTGATTTCCGTGTTCCCTGTCGGGGTCGTCGATCATAAACACGGAGGTACGGTGCCCACAGTTCGAAGCGGTCCGGTGATCGGGCTGAGCGCCCAGTTGGTCGTGCTGGCGGCACTGGCCGCCACCGTGGGTCTGAGCACGGCGGGCTGGCTGGCCGGCGCCGGCTACGCCGCGCTCACCTGCCTCGCGTTGAGCCGGGGCCTGCACCTGTCCGGCGCGTCGCGGCTCGGCCCCGCCGACCGGGTGACGCTGACCCGGGCCGTCCTGGTCGGCGCGGTCACCGCGCTGGTGGTGGACTCGTTCGGCCACCCGACGCCGGTGGGGCTGCTGGTCGCGCTGAGCGCGGTGGCCCTGCTGCTGGACGCGGTGGACGGTCAGGTCGCCCGGCGCACCGGCACGGTCAGCGCGCTCGGGGCCCGCTTCGACATGGAGGTCGACGCGTTCCTCATCCTGGTTCTCAGCGTGTACGTCGCCCCGGCGGCGGGGAGCTGGGTGCTGGCCATCGGCGCGATGCGGTACGCCTTCGTCGCGGCCAGCGCCGTGCTGCCCTGGCTGCGCGGTACGTTGCCGCCGCGCTACTGGCGCAAGGTGGTGGCCGCCGCGCAGGGCGTGTTGTTGGCGGTCGCCGCCGCGCGGGTGCTGCCGGAGCCGTGGACCACGGTGGTCCTGGTGACGGCGTTGACGCTGCTTGTCGAGTCGTTCGGCCGGGACGTGGCCTGGTTGTGGCGTCGCCGCCCGGCCCCTCGGCGGTCCCACGCGCTGCCGGTCGTGGCGATCACCGCCGCGCCCGCCCCACCACCGAGCACCCCGCCCGCGGTCCCGATCGCCGCGCCGGTGGCGGTGCCCCTGCTGCCGCTGGGCGGGCACGCACCGGTCGTCGTACCGCCGCTGCTGCCGGTGCCCACGCCCGCGCTGGCGGCCCGCTCGGGCGGTACGGTCCACTCCGACTGGAGGCAGTGATGACCCTTCCCGCCCGGCTGCGCCGGCTGACCGGCCGGCGCCGCCCGAGCCCCGCGTCGAGCGGTGACGCGTCGGCGCGTACGCCCGTGGTGTCGTCGGTGCCGCGCGGCCGTGCGCGGCGGGCGCTGGGGTGGGTGGGCACGGTGCTGGCGGTTCTGCTGGTGTACGCCGTCCTGGTCGGCCCGGACCGGCTCGGCGAGCTGACGCCCGGCGCGTTCGTGCGGATCCCGCTGGAGGGTCTGCTGGTCGCGGCGCTGCTGCTGGCGCTGCCGCCGCGACCACGGCGGGTGGTGGTGGCCGTGCTCGGGCCGCTGCTGGGTCTGCTGGCCATCGTGAAGCTCGCCGACCTGGGTTTTCGCACGGCCCTCGACCGGCCGTTCGATCTGGTGCTGGACTGGCTGCTGCTGGACGACGCGTTTGGTTTCGTGCGGGATTCGGCGGGGCGGGCCGGCGCGATCGGCGCGGTGGTCGGCGTCGTCCTGCTGGTCGGTGTGCTGCTGCTCGTGACGACCGCGGCGGTGCGGCGGCTGGCGGCGCTGCTGGTCGGCCACGAGCGGGTGGCGACCCGGGCGGTGGCCGCCCTGACCGTGGCCTGGGTCCTCTGCGCCGTCGTCGGCGTGCGGATCGTCCCGGGCGTGCCGGTTGCCGACGCCGGGACCACCGCGCTGGTCGGCGCGCACGCCGAGCAGGTGGACGCGCGGCTGCACGACCGGGAACGGTTCACCGCCCAGATCGACGCCGACCCGTTCCAGGGCGTCCCGGGTGACCAGCTGCTGACCGGGCTGCGCGGCAAGGACGTCGTCCTCGCCTTCGTGGAGAGCTACGGGCGCGACGCCGTCGAGGATCCGCAGCTGGCGCCGCAGGTCAACGAGGTGCTGGACACCGGCACCGAGCGGCTGCGCGCGGCCGGGTACGGCGCGCGCAGCGGCTTTCTCACCTCCCCCACCTTCGGCGGGGGCAGTTGGTTGGCGCACGACACGCTGCTGTCCGGTCTGTGGACGGACAACGAGCAGCGGCACCGGAGCCTGCTGGCCAGCGACCGGCTCACCCTCAACGGCGCGTTCCGCCGGGCGGGCTGGCAGACCGTCGGGGTGCTGCCGGCGGCCACCCAGCCGTGGCCTGAGCAGGGTTTCTTCTCGTACGACAGGTACTACGACGCCGAGGCGCTGGGCTACCGGGGCCCGAAGTTCAGCTACGCGCCGATGCCCGACCAGTACACGCTGTCGTTCTTCCAGCGGCGGGTGCGCGCCGGCGCGGACCGTCCGATCATGGCGGAGATTCCGCTAATCTCCAGCCACTCACCGTGGACGGCGGTGCCCCGCATGATCGGCTGGGACGAGGTGGGCGACGGTTCGATCTACCACGGCGACTCCGGCGCGAAGGACGACGGCGACGCCGACGACCGGGACACCGGCCGGATCCGGGCCGGCTACCGCCAGGCCGTCGCCTACTCGCTCCAGGCCCTGATCTCCTACGTCCAGACCTACGGTGACGACGATCTGGTGCTGGTCTTCCTCGGCGATCACCAGCCGGCCCCGGTGGTGACCGGCGAGGGCGCCAGTCGGGACGTGCCGATCACCATCGTGGCCCGCGACCCGGCGGTGCTGGACCGGGTTAGCGGCTGGGGTTGGCAGGACGGCCTGCGCCCGGGCCCGCAGGCTCCGGTGTGGCCCATGGACACCTTCCGGGACCGGTTCCTGACCACCTTCGGGCCGTCGACGCCACCGATCGCCGCCCCACGCTGACCCACTACCAGCGGTTGCGTGCCTCCTCGGCCCAGCCGACGAGCCCGTCGAGGCGCACAGTCGTACCGTCGTCCGTCGTCGCCCAGCCGGAGAAGTGCCCGAAACACTGGTGCGTCTCGTTCGCGACGACGCCCAGGTTGGTGCGGGCCACCTTCTCGTGGAACGGCTGGAACTCGACCTCGACCCGTTCCCCGCTGATCCGCCAGGGACGGAGCCAGTCGGACCTGTCGTACGTCCAGCGCAGCTCCTCGCCGATCTTGTGCAGGCGGCCGTCGACGAACAGGCAGTTCTCGGTGACCCCGGTGCCGTCGGTCCACTGACCGCCGAGTTGGATCGCCCGTCCCGGCGCGGCGCCGGCGGCCCAGTTCCACGCGATCGAGTACGGCCACCTGCCGCGACCGTGGTCCAGCACGGCGAACGCGTCGGGTCCACCGATCTCATACGTCCGGCCGTGCAGGTCCAGCGTGCCGAGGACCGGGCGGCCGACGTCCTTGACCGTGTACTGGAATCGCGTGGGGCTCCACGGCACGACCACGCCGAGCGACTCGTGACCGGCCGGCAACGGCACGTCCACCGCCAGCCGTACGCCGGGGGCACTCGCCGAGATGGCGGTGCCGTCCGGGCGCTGGGTGATCCGGATCGCCAGGTCACCGCCCTGCGCTCCCGCTTCGCCCACGCCGCACTGTGGCGGGAGCGTCGTCCCCCGCGCCAGCGGCACCACCACGTCGGCCTTCGTCTCGGTGCCACTGTCCCGGTCGAGCACGTAGACGCTGTGCACACCGGCGTAGTCCAGCGACGAGGCGACCAGCCCGACGATGTGCCGTGGGGTCACGATGCCCCAGTACTCCCACCGCTTGGTCCGGCCCCAGCCGCGCAGGTTCGCGGTGTGCAGGGGTCGGCGGGTCCAGCCCACCGCCGCGGGGTTGAGCCGCCCGTTCCGTTGGCACAGATCGACAGGTGAGAGCAGCTCACGTTCGTGCGTCACGACGTGCACGATATCCCCCGCCGCCCTCGGCGAGCACTTGACGAAGATATTGATGCGCCCTACGGTCATACGACATCAGACATTGGATGTCCGATTAACTGACTCTCCCTGGGACTCCACCGTGGATATCCAGGCGAAGCGACAGTGTCACGGACGTCGGCGTCCCTGGCGCCCTGCATCCCCTCGAAGGAACCGGACCCCATGAAGCTGTCTGCCCTCGGCCGCATCGCTCTGGCCACAGGCATCGCCGTGCTGACCACCGCCATGCTCCCCGGCACCCCTGCGTCCGCCGCACCGGTGAAGAGAAAGATCCTCCCCGTCCTGGTGGAGTTCAGCGACGCCTCCTTCCAGTTCCCGGACAAGGTGAAGGCGTCCACGCCGGACACCTACTTCGGGGCGAAGAGCGACTCGGCCGCGTCGTTCCTGTCCGAGGTCTCGCGCGGGCAGTACACGGTGGTACCCGCCATCAAGGAGCAGTTCCTCGGCCCGATCAAGCTGGACCTGAGCGCCGCCGGCTGCCCACAGGGCAAGATCAACCAGATGACCCGGGACGAACTCGCCAAACGAGGACTGGTCGCGGGCAAGGACTACGAAAGCCTCTCGATCGTCTTTCCGGCACAGAAGACCGAATGCCCCTGGGCCGGCCTCGCGACCCTGCCCGGCCCGACCACCTGGATCAACCTGTACGGCACCGCCAGTGGCATCGACGTCGTCGGCCACGAACTCGGGCACAACCTGGGCTTCGGTCACCAGGGTCGCGTCCAGTGCACGGGCGGCAACCTGGGCGCGTGCAAGGAGGCGGGCGCCAGCCACACGAGCATCATGGCCGGCGGGTACCGGCCGGCCGGCTTCTCCGCGCCGGAGATGATCCGTGCCGGATGGCTCGGCGGCGGGGCATCAGTCAAGGTCACCAAGTCCGGCGTCTACACGCTGCGCTCCCTGCACGGCAAGGGCAGCGGAGTCCGCGCCCTGGACATCGCCCTGGGCGGCGACCGGCTCGTCATCGAGTACCGCCATGCGGCCGGCAACTTCGACGCGAAGCTCGAGGGCGTGCACGCCTACCGCGTCCCCAAGGGCTCCTACGGCTCCTCGTCCCTCATCGACACCACGACGGCGAACAAGACCGCCGCCAACAACGCACCGCCCAACACGGACGCCATCACGAAACTGACGGACAAGGCGAGCAAGCTGTCCGTCGCCGTCGTCTCCTCGGGGGGCGGCCAGGCCAAGGTCAAGGTCGCGCTCAACGGCGACTCGCTGGCCTCCCTCGACCCGTCCCCCTCGAAGTCCGCTACCCCGACCCCCAGCGCCGTCACCCCCACCCCCAGCGCGAGCGCCGCCACCGAGGCCATGGGCGACAGCTCCGAACCGGTGACCGAGACCGGCCCGGAGGAGCTCACCGCCGCCGCCGAGGACAGCTCGACGACCCTGCCGCTCGCCGCCGCCGGAGGCGGTGCCGCGCTGCTGGCTGTCGGCCTGGCATTCCTTTTCACGAAGCGCCGTCACCGCAGGCGCCACTGACCAGCCGGTCGGGCCCCGGACGTCCACGCGGGCGTCCGGGGCCCGTCGCGCTGCCGCCGCCGTCCTGGCACCGACGTCGTGCGTCGGCACGCCGCGCGACCGGCGCGCTGACCACCGGCCGACGGTCAGTCGAACTCCTCGACGTACTCCTCGGTGGGGCCCAGCTCGGGCCGGTCGCGCAACTCCAGGACCGAGCCGAGCCGGTCGGTCTCCAGGACGACAACCGTGTTCTCGCCCCTTTGCAGCAGTGGTGCCGGGCAGTAGAGGGTGACCTGCGGGCCGATGTCCCAGTAGCGGCCGAGCAGGAATCCGTTGACCCAGACCAGGCCGTGCGCGGATCCGGGCAGGGCCAGGAAGGTGTCGGCGGGCTCGTCGAGGCGCACCGTCGCGACGGCGAAGCCGGCGCCGGTGCTGGCCGGTCCGGCACCCGCCGCACGGCGCAGGTCGTCAGGTGTCCACTCGGTCAGGGCGACAGGCGAGCTGGTCCAGCCGTGCACCATCCGGCGATCGACGAGCACGGGGCCGAGCAGGCCCTTGTGCTGTCCGACCAACGGGCCGTAGTTGACGCGGCCCAGGTTCTCCACCAGGACCTCCAGGCGCACGGCCGCCCCGGTGCCGTGAATCGGTATCTCCGGATGCGCACCGTCGGCCACCCCGATCGGCACGCCGTCGGCGAGGACGACGGCCCGGTCGCGTACGTCGGTCAGGATGATCGTGTGCTCGCCCGGGGGGATCTTCGGGTGGGCCGTGAGCAGCACCATCCCGGCGTCCAGGCCGAGCTGTTCGAAGGTGGCCGGCCGGGGCCCGGTCGACTCCGGCGCCGGCACCGCACGCAGGCCGGCGATCAGGTCGGCGTGGTGGGTCAACGGCACCCGCGCCGGCGCGAGGACCGGCATCCGCTCGGGTACCCGCAGCGGCCCGGTGGCGCCGAGCGCCCGGCGCATGGCGTGGAACTTCGCGGTGAGTGTCCCGTCCTCGGCGATCGGCGCGTCGGAGTCGTAGCTGGTGATGGTGGGCTGGAGCCGGCCTCGTTCCGCGTTCGCGCCGGCCCAGAGCCCGAAGTTGGTGCCGCCGTGCGCCATGTAGAGGCTGACGCTTCCGCTCTCGGCGATGATGGCGTCCAGAGTGCGGACCGCGCTGTCCACTGCGCGGACGTGGTGCCGCTCGCCCCAGTGGTCGAACCAGCCGTTCCAGTACTCGGCGACCACGAACGGTTCGTCGGGTCGGCGCTGGGCGAACAGGGCACGGGCGGCCTCGGGCTTCGAGCCGAGGGTGGCGGCGGCGAGCGTGCCCGGCACCGTACCCGCGTCGTGCATCAGCTCGGTGGGGCCGTCGGCGGTGAACAGCAGCTCGGTGATACCGCGGTCGAGCAGGGCGGCGCGGTTCCACAGCAGGTACGCCTCGTCGTCGCCGTAGCTGCCGTACTCGTTCTCGACCTGCACGGCCACGACCGGTCCACCGGCGTGTGCCTGGTGCCGCGCGATGCGGGGTATGAGTTCGTCGAACCACCGCCCGACCGGCCCGGTGAACGCCGGGTCGGAGGTGCGCAGGGCCACGTCGCGGGCGGTGAGCCAGGCCGGCAGTCCACCGTTGGACCACTCCGCGCAGATGTACGGGCCGGGCCGCAGGACGACGTCGAGACCCTCCTCGCCGGCGAGCGCGATGAACGCCTCGAGGTCGCGCCACCCGTCGAAGCGCGGCGCGCGATCGGCGTACGGCTGGTGGAAGTTCCAGGGCACGTACGTGTCGAGGGTGTTCAGACCCAGGTCGGCGAGCCGCCGGATCCGGTCGCGCCACAACTCGGGGTGGACCCGGAAGTAGTGCAGGGCGCCGGACAGGATGCGGTGCGGGACTCCGTGCCGGTAGAGCTGGCGGTCGTGCCAGCCGAGTGCGGGAGAGGGTCTCGTCGGCGGCGCTACCGCGCTGCCCCGCCGGGTGGTCTCGATCATGGTGGCAGCCTATGTTACCCGTGCCATTCGTAACAATGCCGGTAGGATGCGCCCGTAGCACGTTCCGGGAGGGCGACGGGGATGACCGAGGCGACAATGAGTGGCAAGCAGCCGAGCATGGCTGACGTGGCACGGGCCGCCGGCGTGTCGGCACAGACGGTCTCGCGCACCCTGCGCGACTCACCGAACGTCAACGCCGAGACCCGTCGGCGCGTGCTCACCGCCGTCGAGCAGCTCCGATACCGGTACAACGGCGCCCCCCGGCTGCTGTCGTCCGGGCGCAGCTTCACCCTCGGCCTGGTCCTGCTCCAGGCCGGCGGCTACTACTCGCGCTCCGCGGTGACCGCCGGGGTGGAGGCCGCGGCCGGGCAGGCGGGCTACTCGGTGAGCATCGCGACCCTCGCCGAGCTGGACACCGCCATGATGGAAAAGTCCCTGCTCAAGCTGTCCGACCAGGGCGTCGACGGCATCATCATCGCGGTCCCGCTGATCTCCGTGACCCAGCGGATGGAGGACATCACCCGGGACATCCCCACCGTCACTGTCGACGGCTCGCGCACCACAGGTGCGCGGGTGCTGGGCATCGACCAGCACGAGGCCGGGCGCATCGCCACCCAGCACCTGCTCGACGCCGGGCACCGCCAGGTGTGGCACGTGGCCGGGCCGGACGAGTGGATCGAGGCACGGCAGCGCCGGCAGGGCTGGCAGGAGTGTCTGACCACCGCCGGGATCGACGCGCCGCCAGCGCTCGAGGGCGACTGGTCGCCCGAATCCGGTTACCGCCAGGGGCAGATCCTCGCGATGATTCCCGAGGTCACGGCCATTTTCGTGGCCAGTGACGAGATGGCGTTCGGCGTGATCAGGGCGTTGCGCGAGCGCGGCCGGTCGGTGCCTGCGGACGTGTCGATAGTGAGCGTGGACGACATCGAGCTGGCGGCGTACTGCCACCCGCCCCTCACCACTGTCCGCCAGGACTTCTACCGCTCCGGGGCGGCCGCCGTCGCGCTCCTTCTGGGCAGCGAGGGCGCCGGCGAATCGGTGGCGCAGCCGAGCCTCATCGTCCGGGAGTCGACCGCCGCACCGCGGTCCCGCTGACCCCTGAGCGCCTCCGCGCTGTTGGCACATCGTTCTTGACGACTCATGTTACGGGTGCCACAGTAACAACGCGAGGCCCGCCCGCGATCTTGTGGGCCGATGCCGTGCCTCGTCCACGCCGCTCAATTCCGCACCGCCGTGTGCACCGCCCTTGGAGGCCCCCCACCATGTTGAGACGACCAATCGTCCTTGCGGTCGCCGCGGCGACAGCGCTGAGCCTGCTCGCCGGCTGTTCCGGAGGGAACGACGACGCCGACGGCAAGAAGACGCTGAAGATCGCGGCTTTCGAGGGCGGTTACGGCCGGGACATGTACGTCCAGGTCGTCGATGCCTACAGGGCGAAGCACCCCGACGTGGATGTGCAGCTGCAGCTCTCGAAGACCCTTGAGGACGAGATCAGCCCCAACATGAAGGCTGGCAAGTTCCCCGACGTCGTGGTGCTGCCCCAGGGCCGCAAGGCCGCGCTCGCCGAGACTCTGGTCAAGGACAAGGCGCTGGAGGACCTCACCGGCGTTCTGGACATGACAGTGCCGGGCGAGCAGTCCACAGTGCGGTCCAAGCTCGCCGACGGGATCGTCGGCAATCTCAGCACCAACCCGTACAACGACGACAAGACCTACCTGATGCCGATGTACTACGCGCCGACCGGCCTGGTCTACAACAAGGGTCTCTTCGCGCAGAAGGGTTGGCAGGTCCCGACCAGCTGGGACGACATGTTCAAGCTCGGCGACGCCGCCAAGGCCGAGGGCATCGCGCTGTTCACGTACCCGACCGCGGGTTACCTGGACTCGTTCTTCTTCGCCCTGCTCGCCGATGTCGGCGGTGAGCAGTTCTACAAGGAGGCGATGACCTACTCCGAGGGTGTCTGGAAGACCGCCCAGGCACGCCAGGTCCTGGACATCACCGCCAAGCTGCTGACCTACGCGGCGAAGACCACCGTCGGGTACGCGAACGAGCAGGACTTCACCAAGAACCAGCAGTCTCTGCTCGACAACAAGACGCTGTTCATGCCGAACGGCACGTGGGTCGTCGGCGAGATGAAGGACGCGCCGCGTGCCACGGGCTTCGAGTGGGCGATGGCCCCGCTGCCGGCGGTCACCGCAGGTGGCAAGCGCTACCTGACCACCATCGTCGAGTCGGCCTGGGTGCCGAGCGGCGCCCAGAACAAGGACGCCGCGAAGGACTTCGTCGCGTACCTCTACTCCGACGAGGCCGCCGGCATCTTCGCCAAGGCCAACGCGATCCAGCCGATCAAGGGCATCGCCTCGACGCTGCCCGCCGAGATCGCGCCGTTCTACCAGCTCTACGAGGACCCGAGCATCACCGCCCTGGTCGGTGGCTTCGCCAGCACGGCCCCCGTCGAGGGCGTGAACATCAAGGGCACGCTCTTCGACACCGCGAACAGCATCATCAGCGGCGACAAGACCGTCGACCAGTGGCAGACCGCCCTGAACGACGCCAGCGAGAAGTTGCGGCAGGCGGGCAAGTGACGCCCGGCGGCAGCCCGGGCTCCGGGCTGCCGCCGTTCCCTTCCCCCTGCGAGAGCCAAGGACTGGTCACGGTGACGACGACCCTCACTCCACCAACCCCGGGCGCCAGCAAACGTGCGCCCGGTCGATCCCCGACGTCGACGCGCGGTGGCGCCGCGCGTGGCCGGCGCGGCGACGGCCGGTTCGTCGCCGTCTGCCTGCTGCCGGCGCTGGCACTGTTCGCGCTGTTCATGATCTGGCCGACGGTGAGCGTGTTCCGGATGTCGCTCTACACCTGGAGCGGCTTCTCGACGCAGATGCGGTTCGTCGGCCTGGACAACTTCAGCAAGCTGCTCGACGACGAGCAGTTCCTGCGCGCGTTCCAGAACACCGTCGCGCTGCTCGTCGTCGTGACAGTGGTGACGATGGGGATGGGCCTGTTCCTCGCGGCCGTCATGACCCGGCAGAAGCTGCGCGGCCACACCTTCTACCGGTTCGTGCTCTACGTCCCGAACGTGCTCTCGGTAGTGGTCATCGCGGCCATTTTCTCGGCCGTCTACGACCAGGAGAACGGCCTGCTCAACGGCACACTCCGGCTGCTCTCGCTGGACGGCCTGCAACAGGTGTGGCTGGGTGACCAGAAGCTGGTGCTCTACTCGGTCGCGACAGCGATGCTGTGGCAGTCGCTGGGCTACTACATGGTCATCTACATGTCGAGCATGGCGAGCATTCCGGAGGAGCTGTACGAGGCCTCGGCGCTCGACGGCGCGTCGGCCGCCCGGCAGTTCTTCGCCGTCACGCTGCCGCTGATCTGGCAGAACCTGCGCACGACACTCACCTTCTTCATCCTCAGCGCCGTCAACCTCAGTTTCGTGCTGGTACGGGCGATGACCGGCGGCGGTCCGGACGGCGCCTCAGAGGTGCTGCTCAGTTACATGTACAAGCAGGCGTACACCAACTCGGCCTACGGCTACGGCATGGCCATCGGCGTGGTGATCTTCGCCTTCTCGTTCCTCGTGTCGCTCCTGGTGAGCCGCGCGACCCGGCGTGAGCCCCTCCAGTTCTAGAGGACACTTCCATGACCACGATCAACAAATCCGGTTCGCGGCCCGGCCGTGGCCTCACCCACCTGCTCGTCGGCGGGATCACCCTGCTCATCGTGATCCCCGTCGCCTGGGTGCTGGTGGCCTCGCTCAAGCGCAAGAGCGAGTTCTTCGGCAGCCCCTGGACCCTGCCCGAAGGCCTGCACCTGCGCAACTACGTCGACGCGTTCGGCGGCGCGCACATGGGCCGCTACTTCGCCACCTCGGTACTTGTCACAATGCTCGGCCTGGTCTTCGTGCTGGCGGTCTCGGTGCCGGCGGCGTACGTCGTCGCCAGGTACGAGTTCCGCGGCAAGAGCATCGTCGAGGTGGCGCTGCTCGCCGGGCTCTTCGTCAACGTCAACTACATCGTGGTGCCGATCTTCCTGATGCTCGTCGACTGGGACCGCGCGCTCGTCGACGTGTTCCCGGACGGGTTCTTCCTCGACAACCCGGCGATGCTCGCGCTGGTCTACGCGGCCACCTCGATCCCGTTCACGATCTACCTGTTGAGCGCGTACTTCCGGTCGATTCCGGGGGACTTCGAGGAGGCGGCGCTGCTGGACGGGGCATCCCGCTTTCGGATCATGACGCGGGTGATGCTGCCGATGGCCCGCCCGGCGGTCACCACGGTGATCCTGTTCAACTTCCTGGCGTACTGGAACGACTTCGTCATCGCGCTGACGCTGCTGCCCGGTGAGGGCAAGACGTTGCAGGTCGGCCTGCTCAACCTGATGGCCGCCCAGAAGGCGGCCGCGGACCCCGGGCGGCTCTACGCCGGCATGGTGATCGTCATCGTGCCGGTGCTGCTCCTGTACGCGCTGATCCAGCGTCGCCTGATCCAGGGCATGGCCGCCGGCGGCGTCAAGGGCTGAGGCCCGAGAAAGGGATGTCATGAAGGAACCGACGTCTGTCGTACTGCTCGTCGTCGCCCGGATTCTGGTCGCGCTGGCCTGCGTCGTCACGGTGGTGGTCGTCCGGCCCACTGTCGGCTGGGGAAGCCTCGCGATCATGCTCGTGGCGCTCGCCGTTCTGATCGGTCTTCTCGCGGACTACAACCGCAAGTTCCGGTGACTCGGACCCCCGTCGGCGGACGGGCCCGCGGTCCACCGGTTCCGTCGCCGGCGTCATCTCCCGGTCGTGCGCGCCGGACATCTCCCAGGAAGTGAACGACTCCCCCAACCACCCCCACGGTTAGGACTCTCGATGCACCTGTTCAGGTCCTCGTTGGTGGCTTTGACCACGCTAGCCACCGCAGTACTTGTCGCCGCGCCCCCCGCCGCGGCAGCCGCAACGAACTACTACGTCGACTGTTCCGCGAGCACGTCGGGCAGCGGCACCCAGGCCAGCCCCTGGAACAGCTTCACGCCGGTGAACGCCAGGACGTTCGCCGCCGGCGACCAGATCCTGATCCGGCGGGGTACGACCTGCGCCGGTCAGCAGCTCTTCCCCAAGGGTTCCGGCGCTTCCGGGGCACCGATCATCGTCGACGCGTACGGCAGCGGCGCCAAGCCGGTGCTGGCTGGTAACGGTGCGGTCGTCGACGTCGTGAAGCTCTACAACCAGCAGTACTGGGAGATCCGCAACCTGGACATCTCCAACAAGGGTTCGGCGGTCGCCACCCGTCGCGGCGTGCACATCATCCGCGAGAACTCCGGCACCGGCACCTACTACCGGGTGACCGGGCTCAGCGTCCACGACGTCAACGGCAACCAGACCAAGAAGGACGACGACGCCAGCGCCGGCATCTTCTTCGAGGTTCTGGGCTACACCACGCAGACGAAGTTCGACGACGTGCTGATCAACAACAACACGATCGCCACCGTCGACCGCTACGGCATCCACTTCTGGACCCGCTGGATGGTCCGGCCCGAACTGGCCAACCCCAACTGCGGCTCCACCTGCGGCACCTGGCTTCCGCAGACCCGGGTCGTCGTACGCGGCAACACGGTCACCGACATCGGCGGCGACGCCATCGACGTGCACCACACCCAGAGCGCCCTGGTGGAGAACAACCGGGTCGACGGCTTCCGGGTCCGCGAGCCCGCGCAGTGCGCCGCAGGCATCTGGGGCTGGAACATCAACGACGCCCTGTTCCAGTTCAACGAGGTGAGCGGCGGCCGGAGCACCTGTGACGGGCAGGGCCTCGACCTGGACGAGGGCAACATCCGCACCATTTACCAGTACAACTACAGCCACGACAACGAGGGTGGCTTCATCCTGCTGTGCAACGGCGGGGGTTCCACCACCGCGGACAACATCGTGCGCTACAACATCAGCCAGAACGACCGTGGCCAGATCTTCGACCTGGTCTGCGGCAAGCTCACCAACACGAAGATCTACAACAACGTCTTCTACGTCGGCCAGGCGGCCCAGATCATCAACAACGGCAACGGCTCGGCCGGCGCCAACGTGGAGTTCTACAACAACATCTTCTACGTGACCACGACCCAGGCCACCTACAACGCCGGTGCTCTGCTGTTCGACTCCAACGTGTTCTACGGCCAGCACCCGGCCGGCGAGCCCACCGACTCGAACAAGATCACCGCCGACCCGCTGTTCGTCGCGCCGGGCACCGCCACCTCGATCAGTGACGCCGGTGGCTACCGGCTGCGCGCCGGCTCCCCGGCCCTGGCCAGTGGTCAAGCCATGACCAACCCGGGCAGCCGAGACTACTTCGGTGGCGCCGTCACCCAGGGGTGCCGTCCCGACCGGGGCGCCCACCAGCTGAGCACCGTCTGC
The DNA here is from genome assembly GCF_049841615.1 of Micromonospora sp. DT63. NCBI lineage: Bacteria > Bacillati > Actinomycetota > Actinomycetes > Micromonosporales > Micromonosporaceae > Micromonospora > Micromonospora sp. DT63. The sequence continues at coordinate 860,607 of NZ_JBNCKQ010000001.1, forward strand.
GTGCCCAGCGCCGGCGTCATCCCGCGTACCGGCTGGTCGCTGAAGTACGTGGACAGCCAGGAGACGACCGCCGAGAACGGCGCCGCGACCAACGCCTTCGACGGGAACCTCAGCACGATCTGGCACACGAAGTACACCGGGGGCAACGCCCCGATGCCCCACGAGATCCAGATCAACCTGGGTGCCAGCTACTCCGTCTCCGGAATCCGCTACCTGCCCCGGCAGGACAGCGGCTCCGGCGCCGCCAACGGGCGCATCGGCCAGTACGAGGTCTACGTCAGCACCGACGGCGCCAACTGGGGTACGGCCGTGGCCACCGGCACCTTCGCCAACAACGCCAGCCAGAAGGAGGTCCGGTTCACCGCCAAGACCGGGCAGTACCTGCGCCTGCGCGCCCTGAGCGAGGTCAACGGCAACCCGTGGACCACCGCCGCGGAGATCTACGCCCTCAACTGACCGGGGCAGACCAGGGAGCCTCCGGCATCGCGCCGGAGGCTCCCTGCGTGCACGCCGCCGGTGACGTTCGCGGGTTTCGGCCCGTTATGTTGCGGACCGCGTTCCACCGGCCCACGGCCGCCCGAGCCAGCGCCTACCCCTCCTCGGCCTTCGCGGGGCGGGCGCGGACGTGCAGCCGCTCCCCCTGCGGCCCGAAGAGGCTGAGCGCCTCGGCGGTGCCGGGGCCGGGATTGAAGAAGAGGTGCGGGACCCGGGTGTCGAACTCGGCCACCTCTCCCGGCGTCAGGATGAGGTCGCGGTCACCGAGCAGCAGGCGCAGCCGGCCCGAGAGCACGTAGAGCCACTCGTACCCCTCGTGGGCCTGTGGGGTCCGCCCCCCGGCGGACGGGTCCGGCGGGAAGATCTGCTTGAACGCCTGGAGGCCGCCCGGTCGGCGGGTCAGCGGCAGGTACGTCACGCCGTGCATGACGATCGGCTTGGGGCGTACGCGGGGGTCGCCGGTGGCCGGGGCGTCCACCAGCTCGTCGAGCGCCACCTGGTACGCCCGCGCGAGCGGAAGCAGCAGTTCCAGGGTGGGTCGGCGGGTGCCGGACTCCAGCCGGGACAGGGTGCTCACCGAGATGCCGGTCAGCTCGGCGAGCTGGGTGAGCGTGGTGCCGCGCTGGTGGCGCAGGGCACGCAGCCGGGGGCCGACGGCCGCCAGCGCGGCGCTGTCCTCGTTTGCCATAACGGCAAGGATACTTGCCACCCGAACGGCTACGACGGATGGTGGGCTCAGCCGACAAGTAGGGGGACATTCCGGTGGACGAGACATATGACGTGGTGGTCGTGGGCGGCGGCGCGGCCGGGCTCAGCGGAGCCCTGGCGCTGAGCCGGGCCCGACGGTCGGTGCTGGTGATCGACTCCGGCGAGCCGCGCAACGCGCCGGCCGACCACGTGCACAACTACCTGGGCCGGGAGGGGACGCCGCCGGGCGAGCTGCTCGCGGCCGGACGCGCCGAGGTGGCCGGGTACGGCGGACAGTTCCGCGCCGGCCGGGTCCAGGCCGCGACCCGCGACGACGGTGGCTTCCGGCTCGCCCTCGACGACGGGGCCTCGGTGCGGGCCCGCCGCCTGCTGGTGGCCACCGGGCTCACCGACGAGCTGCCCGACGTGCCCGGCCTGGCGCAGCGGTGGGGCCGCGACGTGCTGCACTGCCCGTACTGCCACGGCTGGGAGGTGCGGGACCAGCGGGTCGGCGTGCTGGCGACCGGGCCGATGTCCGTGCACCAGGCCGAGATGTGGCGGCAGTGGACCTCCGACGTGCTGCTCCTGCTGCACGACGCCCCGACCCCGGACGAGGAGACGGCCGAGCGGCTGGCCGCCCGGGGCATCGCGGTGGTGCCCGGCCCGGTCGCCGCACTGGAGGTCAGCGGGGACGCGCTCAGCGGAGTCCGCCTCGCCGACGGCCGGGTGGTGGCGCTCGACGTGGTGGTGGTCGCGACCCGTACGGCGCCCCGCGCCGACCTGCTGGTGGGGCTCGGCCTGGCCCCGGAGGAGGTGACGATGGGTGGGCACGTGGTCGGCACCCAGATCCCGGCCGACGCGACCGGGGCGACGACAGTTCCTGGGGTGTGGGTGGCCGGTAACGTGGCCGACCTGCGCGGTCAGGTCATCACCTCGGCCGCCGCCGGGCTCATGGCCGGGGCGGCGATCAACGCCGACCTGATCGCCGAGGACACCCGCGACGCGGTGGCCGCGTACCGGCAGTTGGTGGCCACCACCTTCGAGGAGCCGGCGTGGGAGGAGCGCTACCAGTCCAAGCCGGCCGTCTGGAGTGGACGCCCAAATCCGCAACTTGTCGCCGAGGCCGCGGACCTGGCCCCGGGGCGGGCGCTGGACGTGGGCAGCGGCGAGGGCGCCGACGCGGTGTGGCTGGCCGAGCGCGGCTGGCGGGTGACCGCGGTGGACATCTCGACCACCGCGCTGACCCGGGCCGCGGAGCACGCCGAGACCGCAGGGGTGGCCGACCGGATCGAGTTCACGCACACCGACCTGCGCGACAAGCCGCCCGCCGAGGAGGCGTACGACCTGGTGTCGGCGCAGTTCATGCACCTGCCCCCGACGCAGCGGCGGGAGTTGTTCGCCGGGCTGGCCGATGCGGTGGCCCCGGGCGGCGTGCTGCTGATCGTCGGGCACCACCCGTCGGACCTGTGGACGTCGGGGCACCGGATGCACATGCCCGACATGATGTACACCGCCGAGGACGTGGCCGCCTCGCTGGACCCGACCCGGTGGGACGTGCTCGTCACCGACACCCGCCCCCGTCCCGGACCGCACGACGTCGTCCACCACGACGCGGTCCTGCTGGCCCGCCGCCGCTGAGCCCGCGTCGATCATGGAGTCGTGGTGGACGACAAGAGCCGCGGATCAGGGCTTTCCGGGCACCACGGCTCCATGATCGACCAAGGAGCGGGGCGGAGGCGGGGCGGGCCTTCGCACGGGGGTGGGCTCGGCGGTAGCGTTGCGCCACACTCACGGCCCGCAGGGGCGGTTGACCGCCGACCCTGACGCCCCGATCGTACGGAGGATGGTGCATGTCCATCGGCGCTGAGCCGCTCGCAGCACGCGACGACGCGGCCTCGCGGCCGAGCTTCGAGCTCACCCTGCGCGGCTACGACAAACGCCAGGTGGACCGACACCTGGAGCAGCTCGACGGCCAGATCGCGATGCTCAGCGGCGAGCACGGACGCTCCGCCGTGCGGGTCCGTGAGCTGACCGCCGAGGTGCAGCGGCTGCGCGCCGAGCTGGCCGAGCTGCACGAGCAGCCGGTGCAGGTGGACCGCGCCTCGTTCCAGGATCTGGGCCCGATGGTCGGCGAGATTCTGACCCTCGCCGAGAAGCAGGCCGCCCTCATCACCGAGTCGGCCAGCGACCGGGCCAACGAGCTGCGCACCGAGGCCGAGCAGATCCTCGCCGACACCCGCGAGCGGGCCGCGCAGGCACGCCACGACCTGTCGGAGGAGCTGGCCGCGCGACGCGCCGAGCAGGAGCAGGCGTACGAGGAGCGGCGTGCCGTGGCCGAGGCCGAGCTGACCGCGATCCGGGAGCGCGCCGAGCAGTTGCGGGCCGACGGCGAGGCCGCGCACGAGCGCGCCCAGCACGAGGCGAAGCGCACCACCGAACAGAGCGCTCAGCAGCTCAACCAGACCCGGGTCGCCGCCGATGCCCTGATGAAGTCGGCCCGCACCCAGATCCAGCAGGAGGTCCAGGCCGCCCGGGCCAAGAACCAGCAGGAGATGGCCCAGTGGCAGGCCGGGGTGGAGCGCGAGGTCGCCGAGCGACGCAGCGCCGCCGAGCAGGAGATCGCCGAGTTGCAGGCCGCGGCCCAGGAGGAGCTGGCCGAGCAGCGCAGCTCCACCGAGCAGCAGATCGCCGCGCTGCTGGCCGAGGCGCAGCAGCACGTGACCGAGCTGCGTAACCGGGCCGACGAGCAGGCGGCCAGCCACCAGGAGCAGCTGACCGCGCTCCAGCAGGAGATCGAGGAGCGCCGGCAGGAGTCGGACCAGCTGCACGCCGAGCTGGAGACCGCCCAGCAGCAGCTCGCGGAGGTCCGCCACGAGGGCGAGACCCTGGAGAACGAGCTGTCCCGCCTCCAGCAGCGGTTGAGCGAGGTGCGTCGGGACCTGACCGCCGAGGCGACCCGGCTGGACGAGGCGCGACGGGCCGGAGATTCCGCCGAGCGGCACGCCAAGGAGGTCCGCGCCCGGGTGCAGCGCGAGGCGAAGCGGGTGGCCGACCTGGCCGCCGCCGCCGTGATGGCCGCCGCGGCCGGCGGCACGGAGACCGCCGAGTACCCGATGGTCGGCTCCCGGTCGAACCCGTCCCGCACGAATGTGGAGCTGCTCTCCGTGGACCGGCCCGCGAACGATCGCGCCGAGGCCGACCGCGTGGACGCCGACCGCGCCGACACCGACCGGACCGACACCGACCGGACCGACGCGGACGACACCCGGGCCGAGGTCGAGCACGCCGACGCCGAGCACGGCAACGGTCGGCACGCCGACGCCGAACACGGCAACGGTCAGCACGCCGACGCCGAGCACGCCAACGGTCAGCACGTCGGTGTCGACCACGCCGACGGCGAGCGGCCCGGTCGGCCGCCCCTGCGGTACCCGGTGGAGCCGGCCGATCAGACGGCCACGTCGGGGTCGCCCACCAACGACGCCGAGCGGATCTTCACGCGGCCCGAGCCGCCGACGCCCGTACCGTTCCTGGCCTTCGGGCAACCGGTCAGCGACAACGGCACCGCCCGGCACTGACCGCGCCTTTTGTCGACCCGGGCCCCGCGCAGCGGCGCGTGGGGCCCGAGCTCGCGGTTCGGCGCGACCGGGCCGGCCCGTCGACGGCGGCGGCCTACACCGGATCTGCGCGCCGTGTTCGCGATACGCCCACAATCCGCTGTTTGGATGGGCCGATGAGCTACCACCCGAGCGCGACGCCCACCGCCGCCGATCAGATCGCGTACCTCGACACGGCCGCGGCCACCGCTGTCGGACGCGACTACAAGAGGCGTGCCCTCGACGCCCTCGATCTGCGGCCGGGGCACACGGTGGTGGACGTCGGCTGCGGCCCGGGGACCGACCTCGGACGGCTTGCCGACGCCGTCCAGGCCGGCGGCCGGGTTGTCGGAGTCGACAGTGACGCGCGGATGCTCGCCGAGGCCGGTCGGCGGCTGGCCGACCGGCCGACGATCGGCCTGCGCGCGGGCGACGCGCACGCGCTTCCGCTGGACGACACCAGCATGGACCGGGCCCGGATCGACCGGGTCCTCATGCACGTCGCGGATCCCGCGATGGTGCTGAGGGAGGTTCGTCGGGTGCTGCGCCCGGGTGGTGTGCTCGCGCTGACCGAGCCGGACTGGGACACCCTCGCGGTCGCCGACGAGGACGTGCGGACGAGCCGCGGCTTCGCCCGCTTCGTCGCGGGGCGGGTGCGGAACGCTACTGTCGGACGGGAGCTGGTCCGGCTGTCGGCGCGGGCTGGCCTGCGGGTGAGATCGGTCGAGGCGATCGCCGTCGTCTTTCGGGACTTCGACACGGCGGACCGGATCCTGGGGCTGCGGCGCAATTCGGCCCGCGCCGTCGCGGCCGGCGAGCTGACCGACGCGGACGTTCAGCCGTGGCTGCGACGTCTCACGGACGGTCCCCTGCTGGCGGGGTTCACCCTGTACCTGGTCACGGCCGAAGCCTGACGCCGCGCGGCGGGCCGGTCCCGACTCGGCGCCGCCCCGTCGTCGGGCACGACGCACCGGGGACGATTCTGCACCGAACCATCCCGAACGTGGCGCCGGAGCTGGCAGGCTGGGTTGGCCGACACGCACCGACCGCCGCTGGCCCGACTGGCGACCCAGGAGCGCCTCGTGGCCGGAAGGAGCGCCAGTGACCGACCAACCGGAGGACTTCGACCTGCTCGTCGTGGGCGGCGGCAAGGCCGGCAAGACGCTGAGCATGGACGTTGCCCGGTCCGGCCGTCGGGTGGCGATGGTGGAGCGCGGCATGATCGGCGGTAGCTGCATCAACGTCGCGTGCATCCCCACGAAGGCCCTGGTGACGAGCGCGCGGGCGGCCCGCCAGCTGCGCCACGCCGCCGCGCTCGGCGTCGTGGTCGAGGGCGGGCACGTCGACGTGGACCTGCTGCGGGCGCACAAGCAGGACGTCGTCGAGGGCATGGTCGCCGCCAACCGGCAGCAGTTCCTCGACTCGGGCCTGCACCTGGTGATCGGTCAGGCCCGCTTCGTGGCCGCGCGGACCGTGCGGGTGTCACTGGCCGACGGCGACGAACGACTGCTGCGCGGCGACGACGTGGTCGTCAACACGGGCACCCGGCCGTACCTGCCGTCCGTACCCGGAATGGCCGAGGCCGGGGTGCTGACCAGCGACGACCTGCTGCGCCTGGACCGGCTCCCGGCACGACTTGTGGTGCTCGGCGGTGGCACCGTCGGGGTGGAGTTCGCGCAGATGTTCGCGTCGTTCGGCAGCGCGGTGACGGTGATCGAGGGAGGTCCCCAGCTGCTGACCCGGGAGGACCCCGACATCGGCGACGCGATGATGCGGGTCTTCCTCGACGACGGCATCGACGTACGCGTCGGGGTGACTGTCGCCCGGGTCGACCGCGACGCCGACGGTACGGCCCGGATCACGCTCGACGACGGCAGCGTGGTGACCGGTGACGACGTGCTGGTGGCGGCCGGCCGGGCGCCGGTCACCGACGGGCTCGGGCTGGACGCGGCAGGTGTCCGACTCAATGACAGTGGCTTCGTGCTGGTCGACGAGTACCTGCGCACCAGCGCCGAGCGGACGTGGGCGGCCGGGGACGTCGCGGGCAGCCCGCAGTTCACCCACGCCTCTCTCGACGACTATCGGATCATCCGGGCGAACCTGGCCGGTGCGCAGCGCAGCACGGCGGGAAGGCTCATCCCGTACACCGTCTTCACCACCCCGGAGCTGGCGCGGGTCGGTCTCAGCGAGAGCGACGCGCGCCGCGCCGGGTACGACGTCCAGGTGGCCCACCTGCCCGTCGCCGCGATCCCCCGGGCCCGCACCCTGCGCCAGACGCAGGGCATGTGGAAGGCGGTGATCGACGCCCGGACCGACCAGATCCTGGGCGCGGCGCTGCTCGGCGCGGAGGCGGGCGAGGTGATCACGTCGGTGCAGCTGGCAATGCTCGCCGGCATGCCGTGGACCGCGCTGCGGGACGCGGTCATCACGCATCCGACAATGGCCGAGGGCCTCAACCTGCTCTTCGCGTCGCTGACGTCCCGCCCGGTGCGCTGAGCACGTCCCGCCCGGTGCGCTGAGCACGTCCCGCCGGGCGAGGTCAGCCGGCGATCTCGGCGCGTACCCGTTGCTGGAAGGCACGCGCCTGGGCACCCGTGGGCGGTGGCCCACCGTGTCGCGCGGCGATCGCCCGGCGGATCACCTCATCCGGGTCGCCGGTGTCGACGAGCCGCCGGCCGGCGTCCACCTTGGACAGCCACGCACCGTCGCGGTGGCGCACCAGCGAGCGGCAGGCGCCGAGCACCGCGTCCTCCGTGCCGGGCGCGGGCCGGTCGCCCGGTGGCGTCGGCAGGGCCAGCCACCAGGTCAGCGCCTCGATCAGCAGGCGGCGCAGGTCGGCCGGGGCGAGGTCGGCGAAGGCCTCCGCCGCCGGCGGTCCGTGCAGCGCCATCCCGCTCTGGTGCAGGATGCTGCGGTCCAGCCCGTACCAGAACCGGCCGTCGGCGCTCGGGCGGTCCGCCGGGTCGAGGGTGCGGCGGAACGGCATCGCGCGCCCGGTGTTCAGCTCGACCTCGAAGCCGGGCTCGGGGCTGCCGGCCGCGGCCACGGCCCGCTGGTACACGACCAGTTCCAGCCCGCGCGCCGGGCAGGGCAGCGCCTCGTGCCGCAGCCGTGCCACGAGGGTCCGCTTGGCCGCCTCGGTCAGCGGGTCGGCGCAGACCAGCGCCACGTCCACGTCGCTCCGGCCGGGCTGGTACGCGCCGAGTCCCACCGACCCGGCCGCGTACGCCCCGACGAGATCGCCGCCGAGCACGTCCCGGGCGGTGTCAACGAGGTCGTCGAGGTAGCGCCGAAGGGCAGAGTCCACGCCCCATCCTCACCCGTGGGCGCGGGCGCGTCGGCACCGGGCCGGCGGCCCTAACCGGCGTAGAGCAGCAGCAGGCCGGCGACGGTGTACGCGACCATCAGCGCGAGCAGCGGGAGCTGACCGGCCACCGCCCGCGCCCGGGGGAACAGGTACAGGGCGCGGTCGTGAGCGAGCAGCGTCCCGAGCAGGTGCCCGACGATGATGACGGTGATCTGGAGGTTGGCCACCCCGGACGGGGTGACCAGCCCGGTGTGCGGTTGCCAGCCCGCCGTGCCGAACCAGTCCGCCCCGGTGTCACGCGGGTCGGACAGCAGGGCGACGGTGCGTTGACCCTCCAGGATCAGCAGCGAGTAGTAGTGCGCCACCACGTAGCCCACCGCGATCGGCACGATCGAGTGCGCGAGTTCGCGCGGCACCCGCGGCGACTCCGCAGGGTTCGGCGGCCCCGCGGCGTCTGGCGGTCGGGGACCGCCGACGCGGGCGGCGGCGCCGGTGGCGAGCAGGTACGCCACGGCGACGACCCCGATGACCACGATCAGTCCGGCGCTGCCGGTGACCGCCGGGGGCAGGCCGTTCTCCTGGGAGAAGCGCAGCCACGCCGGCGCGTTGGAGAGGCTGTCGAACATGGTCGAGCCGAGTAGCACGATCACCACGGCGACGAGCCCGGGACGGGGCCGCAGTCCGGCGATCCCGTCGAGCGGGTTGCGCCACACCAGCACTCCGTCGGCGGCCCTGCCGATCGGGGCGAGCTGGCCGACGAGCGCGCTGTAGACCTCGAACGGGTCGGCCCGGTCGAACCAGCCCGCGCCGAACAGCGCGGCGCCGCCGAGCATGACCACTGCGTACCCGGCCAGCCACGCGGTGATGACCGGCAGGGTGGCCCGGTCCGGCGCGACCAGTTCCAGCCAGACGAACCCGAACAGGGTGAGCGCGGCCGGCCAGAGGCCCACGCCGGTGGGCAGCTCCCGGACGCCGCGTGCGGGCTCGCGCCGCGCCGCCAGGGCGACGAGCAGGTGCACGGTCCGCAGCGGGTTGACGGCCCGCCAGAGCGGGCCGAACAGCAGCGAGGCGGGTACCAGCCCGACCCAGAGGAGCACGTAGAGCGCGCCGGCCGTCGGATTGTCCGGGGTGTCCGGCCCGCCGAGCAGGCCGACGCAGAACCAGCCGACGGCGAGCAGTCCCAGTGCGCGCAGCGCCCACCGGAACGCGGGGGCGTCGACGAGGCCGGCCAGCCGGTCGGGCAGCGGCCGGCCACCGGCGGCGTCCCGGTCGAGGCGTGGCTCGCGCCAGAGCAGGCCCAGGGCGAGGAACGTGACGACCAGGGTCAGCGCGGCGGCGACGACGAGTTCGGCAAGCGTGATGGGCAGGTCCTGGCGGCCGCCGACGCCGTGCGCCAGCAGCGCGGGAGCGGCGGGCATCCCGCTCAGCGGACGACGAGCTGGAACAGCACCAGCTCGGTCTCGTGCGTCTCCACCTCGAACAGCCCGGTCTTCTCGGCCCGGAACTCCACCGAGCCGGGCGTACCGGCCGGCAGTCGGGCCCCCAGGTCGTAGCCGTGCACGTGCAGTTCGTCGGCGACGTCCGAGGTGACGGTGATCCGGACCAGTTGCCCCTTGGTCACGGTCACCCGGCCGGTGGGCGGGCTGATCCGTCGTTTGGCGATGGTCACGGTGATCTCCCGGTCGGCCCCGGGCGTGCTGGCGGCGGGAGTCGGGCTGTCCGCCGAGGCCGGCGCGGAGGCGCTCGGTGCGGCGGTCGACGTGGCCGGCGTCGAGGGGGCGGCGACGGACGGGTCGTCGTCCTGCCCGCAGCCGGCGGTGAGCAGGGCGCTGAGCAGGCCGGTGACGAAAAGGGCGGTGGGGACGGCGGTGCGGTGGCCACCGGGGGTACGGACGAGCACGGGCGGACTCCGAACGACGCGGGGGGACGGGGTGTCGAGCTGATCGTCGGAGGGTGAACTCTACGTCTTGTTCGGCGGTGGGGAAATGACCATGATGAACGAATGCGATCGAGGCTGGTCACTGTCTGTCACGTTGTGTGCCGTACCGTCGCGGTGCTGGCGGCGCTGCTGGTGGTGTCCCTGGCGCTGCCCGCCGCCCCGGCGTCGGCGCACGGGCAGTTGGCGACCTCCACGCCGCTGACCGGCACCGTCGTCCGTAAGCCCCTGGCCCAGATCGGGTTGTACTTCACCGAGAAGCCGGCCGCCAACGCGCACTTCACCCTCACCGGGCCGAACGGGTCACGGGTGGACAGCGGCTGGTCGCACGGCGAGCCGAAGCGGCTGGACAAGCCGGTCCAGGAGTACTTCATGGTCAACGGGGTCTTCGAGCCGCGGCTGTACCACACCGGCTTTCCCGCGATGGTTACCGTCGCGCACTGGCCGGCGAAGGGCCGCTACACCGCCAGCTATCTCACTGTCGCGTCGGACGGCGAAGCGGTGCGGGGCACCGTCACCTTCGACTACCAGGGCCCGAGCACGCCCGCCCCGGCCGGCTGGACGGCACCGACGAACGGCCCCGAGCCCGCCCTCCTCGCCCAGGCCGAGGGCACCCCCTCGGCCTCCGCCGTGCCGGCGGCGACACTCCCGGCGGACGCCACCCCCGCGGCCGCGCCGCCGGCGTCCCCACCGGCGGGAGGTCTTCCGCCCTGGGTGGTGCCCGCCGCCGTCGTCGTGGTCGTCGGCACGATCATCGTCGTGGCAGCCCGTCGCCGGCCGGCGCAACGCGCGTCCGGCGGCACCGCCCGTCCGCGCGGCGCAGCGCCGCGTCCACGGGGTGCGGCGTCGCGTCCGCGCGGTGGAACGGACCGCCGGCCGGCTCGTCGCGGCCGCCGCTGACCCGGACGGGCATCTCCGGGCATTCGGGGACAAGCACCGCGACCTTTCGCACGGACATCGGGAACTTTTGATGTATCGATGCAAAGGCATGGACAGTCAGATCGAAAGCCCTTAATGTCTCGACCCATCAACCCGGTGTTTCCGGATCGTCACTCGTCGGCGTCGAGGACGTTACGGACCGGGCCGGCGGCCACCGCCTCACATCGCTGCACACCGGCCGTCGGTCACTCCTACCCTCTGTGGAGGAACGATGGGCACACCGCTGCTGCGCCGATTCCGCAGTCCCGTCCTGGGCGCGCTCGCGCTCGTCCTCGCCGTCGGCTTCTGGGCCGACCCGGCCGACGCCGCCCCCGAGCAGGAACCGGGCGTCACTCTGCGCGTCTATGACGTCCAGGTGCCGCTCTCCGAGATCTGCACTCTCAAGCCCGCGCAGACCCCGAACGTGGACAAGCTGATGTCCACGATCAACTGGACGTCGCCGGCCGACTTCGGCTTCGACGACAACTTCGTCTCGCAGGTGCTCGGCAACATCACCATCACCCAGGCCGGGAGCTACACCTTCCGGCTCAGCAGCGACGACGGTTCCAAGCTGACGATCGACAACACCGTCGTGATCAACCATGACGGGCTGCACGGCGCCACCCCGCCCAAGGAGGGCGCGGTCACCCTCGCGGCCGGGCTGCACCCCCTGCGCATCGACCACTTCGAGCGCACCGGCGGCCAGCAGATCACCCTGGAGTGGCGGACGCCCGGCTCGTCGTCCTTCGTGGTCGTGCCCACCTCGGCGCTGAGCACCGACGCCGGAGTCGTGCGGGTCACCGCACCGGGGCGCAAGGAGTGCGAGGGGGTCACCGACTCCCCCGGCGACGGGCTGCCGCTGACCGGCGTGCACCCCGGCTACACGCTCACGAACCTGCGGCCCTCGGGCTTCCAGCCGAAGGTCACCGGGATGGACTGGCTGGCCGACGGCCGGCTCGTCATCAGCACCTGGGGTGGCAGCGACCAGTCCGGCACCTCCCAGGACGGCGAGGTGTACATCATGGGCAACACCGGCGGCGCGACCGGCCCCGGGTCGGTCACCACCAAGAAGATCGCCGGCGGGCTCAAGGAGCCGATGGGGCTCAAGGTCGTCGACGGCGTGGTCTACGTGTCGGAGAAGCAGCGGCTGACCCGGCTCGTGGACACCACCGGAGACGAGGTGGCCGACCGCCTGGACACCGTCGCCACCTGGCCGTACGGCGGCAAGTTCCACGAGTTCGCGTTCGGTCTGCTCTACCAGGACGGCTCGTTCTACGTGAACCTGTCGGTGTCGATCGACTACGGCGGCGCGACAACGGTGCCGCAGCCCGCCGCCAACCGGGGCACCACCATCAGGGTCAACAAGGACACCGGCGCGGTCAGCTACATCGCCGGCGGTCTGCGGACGCCGCACGGCATCGGCTGGGGTCCGGAGGGCGGCATCTTCGTCACCGACAACCAGGGTGGCTGGCTGCCGTCGTCGAAGCTGGTGCACATCAAGCAGGGGCGCTTCTTCAACCACTACATGACCCCGGCGGGCCCGTTCGACGCCAACCCGGTCACCCCGCCGGTGCTCTGGATGCCGCAGAACGAGATCGCCAACTCCCCCAGCACGCCGCTCTACCTCACCACCGGGCGGTACGCCGGGCAGTTCGTCATCGGCGACGTCACCTACGGCGGCCTCCAGCGCGCCTCGGTGGAGAAGGTCAACGGCGAGTACCAGGGCGCGCTATTCCGGCTCACCCAGGGCCTGGAGGCGGGCGTCTCCGAGGTCAACCTCGGCCCGGACGGCGCGATCTACGTCGGCGGGCTCGGCGCGGGCGGCAACTGGGGGCAGACCGGCAAGCTGACGTACGGGTTGCAGAAGCTCACCCCGAACAGCGCCAGCACCTTCGAGATGCTGGCCATGCGGGCCACCACCGCCGGTTTCGAGGTGGAGTACACCCAGCCGGTCTCGGCGGAGACCGCCGCCAACCTGGCCGCCCACTACAAGGTCAAGCAGTGGCGGTACGAGGCGACATCCAACTACGGCGGCCCGAAGATCGACGAGGAGACGTTGACAGTCAGTGGGGCCACCCTCTCGGCGGACGGCCGGAAGGTCACCCTGACCGTCGACGGCCGCAAGGCCGGCCGGGTGGTGTACCTGCGCTCACCCCGCCCGTTCACCTCCACCAGCGGGCAGTCGCTGTGGAGCACCGAGGCGTGGTACACGCTCAACGCCATCCCGGGCGTCACCCCGCCCGGTGGCGGGACCAACCTGGCGCTCAACAAGCCGGCCACCGCGGACAGCTCCTGCTCGACGACCGAGGGGCCGGCCAAGGCCGTCAACGGCAGCGTCACCGGCGGCAACGGCGACAAGTGGTGTTCCAAGGGCACGTCGAAGTACCTCCAGGTGGACCTGGGCGGCAGCTACGCGGTGAACCGGGTGGTGGTGAAGCACGCCGGCGCCGGTGGTGAGGACGCCGCCTGGAACACCCGGGACTTCACCATCGCGTCCAGTCCCGACGGCACGAACTGGACCACCCGGGCCACGGTGACCGGCAACACGGCGAGCACCACGACGCACGACGTCACCGCGCCCGGCGCCCGCTACGTCCGGCTGGCCGTCACCGCGCCGACCAGCACCAGCGACACCGCCGCGCGCATCTACGAGCTGGAGGTGTACGGCAGCGCCGCCAGCGGCGCGGGCAGCATCACCGGCATCGGCGGCAAGTGCCTGGACGTGGACAACGCCGGCACCGCGGACGGCACGAAGGTGCAGTTGTGGACCTGCAACGGCACCGGCGCGCAGTCGTGGAGCCGGTCCGGTGACACGTACCGGGCGCTGGGCAAGTGTCTCGACGTGGACAACGCCGGCACCGCCGACGGCACCAAGGTGCAGTTGTGGACCTGCAACGGCACCGGCTCGCAGGTGTGGCAGCCGCAGTCCGACGGGTCGATCCGCAACCCGCAGTCGGGCAAGGTGTTGCAGGCCGCCGGGGGCGCCAGCGCCGACGGCACCCAGATCCAGATCGGCACGTACGCCGGTGGCGCGCACCAGAAGTGGGTGGTCACCGCGGGCTGACGCCCGGGGCGCGGTCTGGCCGCCGGCCGGTCAGACCGCGCTGTGCGCCGACAGTTGGACGGCCAGGCCGGACACGGCGTCGGTCAGGGGCCGTGCGGCAGGGGTTGGGCCAGTGCGCGCAGGTCCGCCGGGAGTTGGGACAGGGCGTCGGTGAACTCGCGGTGCCCGACCACCCGGTGCATGGTCTGCAGAACCGCCCGTACGCCCCGTTCGGCTCCGGGCCGGTCCGTCCCGGCGCGGTCGGCCACGCGGCGCAGGAACTCGTCGTACCCGAACGCTTCCGGTGGCTCGGCGGCCTTGACCAGCAGTGGGCTCAACTCGGCGGCCAGGTGCGGAGCGAGCGCGGCGGCCTCGCCGCCGCTGAGGCGCTCGGTCAGCGTTTGCAGCACGGCCTCGGTCAGCGGGCGTGCCTGCGCGGGCGGGATGCCCGCCCGTGCCGCGACCTTGTCGACGAACCCCAGATCGGCCATGGTCCCGCCCTTTCCGTTGCCGAGACGCGTGGCTACCCGGGCCGACCGGCGGCAAACCCGAGGGCGTGGGCGTCCGCTTTGCGCATCGAAGGGCTGTGCGAACATGGTTGTCCTTCGTGTCTTGCCCACCCCCGAGCGGAAGGACGCGCCCCATGGCGGAAACCGCCCCCCTGCCGGCCGCCGACCAGCCCAAGATCGACACCAGCGTGCCGCACTCGGCCCGGATCTGGAACTACTGGTTGGGCGGCAAGGACAACTTCGAGATCGACCGGCTGGCCGGCGAGCAGGTACGCGAGCTGTTCCCCGCGATGATCGAGACCGCCCGCGAGTCACGGGCGTTCCTGTCCCGCGCGGTGCGCTTCCTCGCCGGTGAGGCGGGGATCCGCCAGTTCCTCGACGTCGGCACCGGTCTGCCGACCGCCGACAACACCCACCAGGTGGCCCAGCGGGTCAACCCGCGGAGCCGGGTCGTCTACGTCGACAACGACCCGATGGTGCTGGCCCACGCGCGGGCGCTGCTGGTCGGCAGCCCGGACGGGCTGACCCGCTACATCCACGCCGACCTGCGCGAGCCGGAGGCGGTGCTCCGGCAGGCCGCCGAGCACCTCGACTTCACCGAACCCGTCGCCGTCCTGCTGTTCGGGGTGATGGGCCACGTCGGCGACGACGACGAGGCGGTCACCATCATCCGCGCCCTGCTCGACGCGGTGCCGTCCGGCAGCTACCTGGCGCTCTCCGACGGCACCGACACCAGCGAGGCCGTCGTCGAGTCGCACCGCCAGTACAACGAGAGCGGCGCGCTGCCGTACCACCTGCGCAGTCCGCAGCGGATCGCCCGGTTCTTCGACGGCCTGGAGCTGGTCGAGCCCGGTCTGGTGCCGTTCACCCACTGGCGGCCCGAGCACGACGGCACCCCGGCACCCCTGGACGGCTACTGCGCCGTCGGCCGCAAGCCCTGACCCGCGCCGCGGGGCGCCGGTGGCGGATCCCGCCGCCGGCGCCCCGCGCGCCGAGGTCGGTTCTGTCGGTTGCTCCGCGCCCGGTCAGCCCCGTCTCGTACGGTGGGGTCGGACCGGGTTCACGCCAGCCGCCCGAGGGCGGCCCGTGCCGCAGGAGGAGCAGATGGCTGTCGACCTGCCCGACGTGATCGACAGGTACTTCCGAGCCGTCGGCGACAACGACCTCGACGCCCTCGTCGCCTGCTTCGCGGACACCGCGAGCGTGGCCGACGAGGACCGGCTGTACGACGGCCGACCGTCGATCCGCTCCTGGGCACAGCGGACGGCGGCGGCCTCCTCGTACACTGCCGAACCGTTGCGGGTGACGCCCCAGGCGGGCGACTCGTACCTGGTCAGCACACGGGTGTCGGGCGACTTTCCGGGCAGCCCGATCGAGCTGCGGTACCGGTTCACCCTGCGCGACGGCCTGATCGGTGCCCTGGACATCCGCCCGTAGCGACCACGCGGGTCGCCCGTCAGGAGGAGACGTCGTGGCACGAGTCTGGCTCGTCACCGGTTGCTCGCGAGGGCTCGGCCGGGCGCTCGCCGAAGCTGTGCTGGCCGACGGCGACCGGCTCGTCGCCACCGCCCGCAACCCGGCGCAGCTCGCCGACCTCACCGACCGGTACGGCGACCAGGTCCGGGCGCTCGCGCTCGACGTCACCGATCCCGCCGCCGCCCGGACGGCCGTACAGGGCGCGGTGGACGCGTTCGGAGGCCTGGACGTCCTGGTCAACAACGCCGGGTACGCCGACGTGGCCGCGATCGAGGACGTGTCCGAGGAGGCATTCCGGGCGCAGATCGAGGCCAACTTCTTCGGGGTGGTCAACCTGACCCGCGCCGCCCTGCCGGTGCTGCGGGGGCAGGGGCGCGGGCACATCGTGCAGATCTCCAGTGTCGGCGACCGGGTGGCCAGCACCGGGCTGGGCGCCTACCAGTCCGCCAAGTGGGCGGTCGCCGGCTTCTCGGCGGTGCTCGCCACGGAGGTCGCGTCGTTCGGGATCCGGATCACCACGGTCGAGCCGGGCGCGCTGCGCACCGACTGGGCAGGCGCCTCGATGAGCATGTTGCCGGTCAGCGAGCCGTACCGGCCGGTCATCGAGCCGGTCGTGGAGCGGATGCGTCGCACCAGCGGGAACCAGCCCGGCGACCCCACCCGGGCCGCCCAGGCGATCATCCGGATCACCCGCGTCGACGACCCGCCCGCCCGGTTGCTCCTCGGCGCCGACGCCGTGGCGGCCGCCTCGACGGTCGCCGAGGCGCTCGCCGCGTCCGACGCGCGGTGGCGCGAGTTGAGCGAGTCCGTCGCGTTCGACGCGACGCCCTGACCCCCTGCAAGGGCGAATCGGCGACCCGCGCCGGACGTTCCGCGTCCCGTCGTCGGGCCCCGGAGCGGACCGGAACGGGTTTTCGTGATCACCCGCCGAACGGACGACGTGGTCAGTCGGCCGGCGGATGACATGATGTGCCGACAACAGCTGACGCTACGAGGAAGGGTGCTGCTGTCTGATGGCGCACTTCGAGGCCCGCACGTCCACGGCACCCGGGCGAATCGTGGTCACGCTGACCGGTGAGTGTGACCTGGCCGCCCAGGCTGAGCTGACGGGCGTGCTGTCCGCGGCGGTGCGCGCCGCGCCGGTGGTGGTGGTCGACGTCGGCGGGCTGCGGTTCCTCGACTCCACCGGCCTGCACGGCCTGGTGACCGCCCATCAGGAGGCACGCGCGAGCGGCCGGCATCTGTACGCCGTGAACGCCGCCGGCCCGGTAGCGGCCGTCCTCGACATCACCGGCATCGGCAACCTGCTGCGCCCGCCCGCCGACGACTCGCGGCTGGCGGGCTGATGGCGGCCGACCGGCGAGAGACCCGTGCCGTGGCCGAGCAGCCCTCGCCCGCCCGGCGCACCGACACCATGACGTACGAGGTGGCGAACGACCTGCGGGCGCTGCGCGCGTTCGTCTGCGCCGGCGCGATCGCCCGGGGCCTGCCGGCCGAGCGGGTGGAGCTGCTGGCGCTGGCGGTCAGCGAGCTGGCCACGAACACGCTGCAGCACACCTCCCACGGTGGCCGGGTCCGGCTCTGGGCCGAGGGTGACCAGTTGTTCTGCGACGTCGTCGATCGGGGCCCGGCGCGGGCGTTCGGCCGGGCCATGCCGGCCGCCGACGCGGTACGGGGTCGCGGGCTGGCCATCGTCGAGCAGATCTGTGACGAGGTGGCCGTGCTGACCGCCAGTGAGGGCACCGTGGTCCGGATCCGACTGGCGCTCTGAGCGCGGCGGCTCACGGCAGCACGCGCACGGCCAGGGTGCACGTGTCGTCGTCCGGGCTGGGATGGTTGAGCAGGTCACGCAGGCGGGCGAGGGGCTGCTCCCCCGGCGTCGCGGTGAGCGCCGAGAGGGTTTCGCGCACCTGCGGCAGCAGGTCCTGCTCGGGCGCGCGTCTCTCGACCAGGCCGTCGGTGTAGAACAGCACGACGTCGCCGGGGTTCAGGCGCGGGGCGAGCACCGGGTACGCGTCGTCGTCGCCGGCGCCCAGCAGCAGACCCGGGGGGCGGTCGAGCGGGGCGGTCGCGCCGGCGCGGGACAGCAGCGGCACCATGTGCCCGGCGCGGCCCCAGCAGAGCACCCGGGTGGCCGGGTCGTACACCGCGACCACTGCGGTTGCGGTGATCGAGAGCTGCCCGCAGAGCTGGTTGAGGTGCCCCAGCAGCACCGACGGGTCCCGGATGCCGATCGAGAGCCAGGCGACCAGGGCGAAGCGCAGGTGCGCCATTCCGCTCGCCGCGTCCAATCCGTGACCGGCGACGTCGCCGACGGCGAGCACCACCTTTCCGTCCGGCAGGGACTGCGCGTGGTACCAGTCCCCGCCGACCCGCGCGGTGCTCTCGGCCGGCAGGTAGTTGACCACCGCCTCCAGGCCGGCCAGCGGAAACGGGTCGCGGGGCACCGGCTGGATGAGGTTCTGCAACTGCCCGGCCAGCCGGTGCTCAGCGAGGGCTGTCATCTCCCGCGTCCGCAACTGGTCGCTGAGTCGCTCGATGGCGGTCCGGGAGTCCACCCGGGCGGTCACGTCCTGCACCACGGCGTGGATCTTCAGCGGTGCGCCGTCCGCGTCGCGGGAGACGTCGGACAGGATGCGCAGATACCGCACCGCGCCCGCCGTCTGGAACCGGACCGTCACGTCCGAGGACGCGCCGCTGTCCAGCGTCTGCCACGCCGTCTCGCTGAGCATGTAGTCGTCGGGGAGCAGGGCGGCTGCCTGCTCGGTGCGCGACAGCGGGCCGAGCGCCGGATCGCGCTCGAAGATGCGGTACATCCCGGGTGACCACTGGCTGACCCCGCTGGCCAGGTCGTACTCCGCCCAGCCGAGGCTGCCCAGCAGCTCGGTGTGGTCCATGCGCCGGCGGTCCTCGTCGAGACGCTGCCAGGACACCAGCAGACCGCCGAGGACGCGGTGCACGTGGATGTCGAACAGCGAGTCGGCGACGACGCCGGTGCGCTTCTCCACGTACCGGAAGTCGGCCAGGCGACCGGACGAACCGGTGGCGAGGACCTGCTGGTAGAGCTGCCAGAGAGGGCCGCCGACCATGCTGGGGTACAGCTCGCTGAGCCGGGCGCCCACCCGGTCGACGCCCCGCCCGTAGATGTCGTGGCTCTGGCCGCTGGTGGCCGCGATCCGGAAGTCGGCGGCCGCCCGGTGATCGTCGGGCACGGGCACCAGCCACGTGCACCCGGCCGGGACGACCGCGAGGATCTCCCGGACGACCGCCTCGACCGGCCGCGTCGCTTCGGCGGCGTACGCACCGGGACCACCGTGGTCCGCCATGGCACGAAGCCTAGTCACCGACAGGCGTACGGCACACGGCCGGCGCATCGAGGTGGCGCTCGGACCAGATGGAGGCCACGGTGGGACGAGACGCGCCGCCGATGCGCCCACGTCGAGGCGTGCCGGCTGCCACAATGCGGTCAGTCCGGACGGTGACGTCGGACGACGGAGACCAGGAGGACGGCCATGCCGGACAGCGCACGCGAGGCGGAGCTGCTCGACGCCGAACGCACCCTGCAGGCCGCGCAGCGGGCCGGTGACGTCGCGGCCCTCGATCAGTTGCTGGTCGACCAGCTCATCGCGATCGGCCCCGACGGCCGCCAGCACGGCAAGGCCGAGGACCTGGCGGCGCACCGGGACCGGACCTCGATCATCGAGGAGCTGGTCGAGGAGGAACTGGACCTGCTCGTCGTCGGGCGGACCGGCGTGACGTTCTTCCTGGGCCGGGTCGCCGGGGTGTTCAACGGTGAGCCGTTCGCCGCGCGCCTGCGCTACACCCGGACCTGGATCCACGACGACCCGCACGGCTGGCGCATCCTCGCCGCACACATCAGCCCGGTCTGACCCGCCCTACCTCCCGGCCGGCCGGCGTGCCGGGCCGACCCGAGCGGACGGCAGCCGGGCCGCGACCACGAGCTCGTGGAGTTCGGCCGACCCGGCCGGTTGATCGGGCAGCGGGCTGTCCTGCTGCGCCTGGTCCAGCCGGGCGGCCAACTCGGCCAGGTCACTGTCGATTCTCGTACGCGCGACGAGGTCGTCCAGTGCGCCGTGCTCGGCGGCACGCTTCGCGGCGATCAGGTCGGCAACGTACGCCGGCGCGGGCTCGGCGTCGAGCAGGGTCGGCAGGTGGGCCTGCATCCGGCCGGTCCGCAGCAGGTGAACGCCGGTGAGCAGGGACCGGAAGGTGTACAGCAGGGGCTTCAGCTCGCCCGTGGTGTCGAAGAGCCGCCGCTGGCTCGCCGCGAAGCCACGGTAGTGGTGAGCGTGGTGCCGGGTGACCGTCAGCGGGGCCAGCTCGACAAGCGCGGCGTGCGCGGCCGTGGTGTGCACGACCAGCGGGGACAGCAGCTGTTCGAGCACGTAGCCGTTGCGACGCAGCATCAGCCGCACGAACTTGCGCAGGTCGTGCGTGACCAGGTCCAGTTCCACCCCGTCGCGGTCGGCCATCACCGTTCGCGTCTCCGACGGCTCGACGAGCCCGATCATCTCCTCGACCGGCAGCAGGTGCGCGCCGCGCAGGTCGACGTCGGAGTCCCTGGACGGGAAGCCGTACAGGTGGGCACCGGAGACGGTGGCGAAGACCAGCGGGTACGGCTGTTCGGCCACGATGGCCGCCAGGTCGACGCCGGTCGGCAGTCCGGCGCCCTCCCAGGCGCTCACGCCGACCACCGCGGGGACCGGTCGCGCACGGAGATCAGCCACTGTTCGACCCTTGCCTCGTCGGGCCGCTCGGGCAACGGACTGGTGACCAGGTCCGCCGTCATGCGGGCGACCAGGTGGTCCCGCCAGGCGACCACGTCGTCCCAGGCGACCGCGCCGGCCTTGACCGCCAGCAGGTGGTC
The DNA here is from genome assembly GCF_049841615.1 of Micromonospora sp. DT63. Classification (NCBI taxonomy): domain Bacteria; kingdom Bacillati; phylum Actinomycetota; class Actinomycetes; order Micromonosporales; family Micromonosporaceae; genus Micromonospora; species Micromonospora sp. DT63. The sequence goes on from NZ_JBNCKQ010000001.1 coordinate 881,459, forward strand.
CCGGTCGGCGCCGACGTCCAGCACCAACCGTCCGGTACGGACCAGGTGGCCGCCGGCGGTCAGCAGCCGGATCAGGTGCATCACGTGCCGCCAGATCGGAGCGCCGGAGCGGCTGATTCCCCGCTCGGCCTTGCCGAACTGGGCGGCGGCGTACCGCAGGTAGGTGTCGGCCACCCGTCGGGACAGGAACGCCGGCGTGAGCGCCCGCAGTTCCGCGCCCAGCGGCGTGCACGTCTCGACCAGCGGTGAGTGCAGCACCTCCAGGACTGTCGGGTTCGCCGCCAGAGCGAGGACGCAGACCCGCTCGACCTCCCAGCGCACCTGCTCCGGGAGCGGGCCGTCGTGGTGCCACGCCGGCTTGCGCAGGCCCCAGAACGCGGAGGCGGGAAGGGCGTACACCCCGCGTCGGTCCGTGTCCGACGAGGCGGTGGACAGGCCGAACGCACGGGAGCCGACGACCACCTGCAGGATCGTCCGGTCGTCGACCTGCTCGTCAGTCAACACGTGCTCCACCGTCGCCTCCCCGAGGGCCGCGTCGGCCCCCCGCCGACGTCCGGTGCACACCATGCCGGTTCCGGGGCAGGTCGTCGAATCCGTTTCGCTTCAGCTCACGGTGGCGTCGATCGGGCCGACGCGCAGCAGACCGTCGTTGAGCGGGGTGCAGCGGATGCCGCCCGTGGTGCGCAGCGCCTTCCAGGCGCCCGGACCGACAGTGACGTCCATCCAGGCGCACGGGCGGGCGGCCCGGTTCACCCGCAGGCTGACCGGGCCGTCGCCGGAATCCAGGATCAGGACCCGGCCGATCAGCTCGTCCACGGCGATGCCGGCGGTGAGGATGTTGCGTCGCACCTGCGCGAGGCCGATGCCGGCCGGCAGGGACTCCTGGGCGATCACTGTCACGCTGGCGTCGCGGTGCGCGGGCTTGCCGAAGTAGCGGTCGCCGACGATGCCGAGGCCGGCGCGGAGCGCGACGGTGTCGACCAGTTCGCCGGGAGGGGCCGGCGCCGGGCCGTCGGAGGGCCGGCCCAGGAAGCGGTGCACGGGCGAGGCCAGCAACTCGACGATCTGCGCCATGGCACGGATTCTACGAACGCGACGGTGCCCTCCGGGCGGGTTGCGCGCCCGAGGGGGACGGCGGCAGGGTGACCGCCGTCCCCGGCGGGTCTCAGGCCGGTGTGCCGGTGACGGTGAGGTTGCGCAGCCGGCCGACGTTGTCGAACGAGCCGAAGCCCACCCGCCCCGAGCCGAAGGTGGTGTCCTTCGCGGTGAGCAGCGGGTCGCGGTGCCCGTCGACGTAGACGGCGATCTCGCCGGTGGCCGGCAGGTGCACGACGCGTACGCGGTGCCACTCGGCGTCGGTGATCGCCGGGTTGGCGCCACGGGAGCGGCCGTTCCACTGGTGGTCGATGCGCTCCCGGTCGGCGTTGTTGACCTTGAAGATGCCGTTGTGCGGATAGATCGTGTTGTCGGTGGAGAGGTGGGCGTAGTAGAACTCCGTGTCCGAGCGCCAGCCGAAGACGATGATCACGTCGCGGTTGCTGATCTCCACAGGTGTGTCGAGTCGTACCCGGGCGTCGATCTGCACCGACGACCACGCCGGGCCGGCGGTCAGCACGGCGTACTCGAATGGCCGGCGCGGGCCCGGCCGGCTCTCCCCGGCCTCGGCGAGGATGACCTGGTCGCGGGTGAACTGCCACTTCGCGGGCGTCACCGGCGCCCAGTTCGCGGCGCCCGCGGTGCGGCGCAGCGTGGTGTCGCCGACGTCGCCGCTGGCGAACTCCCTCATGCCGGTCACCTTCCAGATCGTGCCGTTGGCCTTGGCGACGAGGTACAGCTCGCCGGCGGCGTCGGTGCCGAAGCGCAGGTCGACCCGGTTGGGGTCGCCGGGGGCGCCCGGCGCGGAGAGGTCCCGCATCCGCACCGGGCCACCCGCGGCGTCGAAGAGCGCGAGCTGGTGGATCGGCGCGAGGCCGTGACCGCGGCGCATCTCGTTCGCCTCGGTGTAGAGCACCCGGCCGTCGACCAGGTCGCCGAAGACGTACTTGCCGCGCAGCGCGGGCACCGCGCGTCCCCGGTAGACGAACCCGCCGGCCACCGCGACGCCGACGTCCGCGGTGCAGTTCCAGTCCGCGGCGGGGTCGTGGTCGTACGCGGCGACGGGGTACGTGTAGCCGTAGCGCTCGTCGTCGGCGGGCAGCGGGAACAGCCGGTCGCAGGGGTTGGTGGCCGCCTTGTCGAAGACGAAGGAGCCCTCGCGCTCGCTCCAGCCGAAGTTGTCGCCGGCGCGGACCTCGTAGATCGCCTCGATGGCGTGCTCACCGATGTGCCCGAGGTACATCCGGCCGGTCGCCCGGTCCCAGCTGAACCGGTGCGGGTCGCGAAAGCCCACGGCGTAGATCTCGCCGAGCGCGCCGGCCTGCCCGACGAACGGGTTGTCGGCGGGAATGCCGTACCGGCCGTTGGCCGAGTTGGTGCCGCGCGGGTCGATGCGCAGCAGCTTGCCGTGCGGCAGGCCCAGGTTCTGCGGGTCGGTGGTGCGTACGCCCAGGCCGCCGTCGCCGACGGCGAGGTACAGCAGGCCGTAGTCGCGGTCGTGGCGCTTCGCGGTCGGGTTGAAGTTGATCTCCTGGATGCCGTGCACCTGCCCGCCGAAGCCGATGCGGAGCACCTCCCGGCGGGTGCCGGCGAAGGTGTCGGCGGCCGGGTCGGTGGCCGTCCACTCGGTGATGACACCGTGGTAGATCGTGCCGGCCTGGGCGTGGTCCGGTGGCGTGGTCGTCGCCGAGGCCAGCTCGGTGTGGATGGTGTAGAACCGGCCGTTGACGCCGAACTCGGGGTGGAAGGCGACGTACCCGAAGCCCTGACCGAGCCCCCGGCCGGAGAAGAACTGGGGTGCGAAGGTGGCCGCCATGTCGAGGTAGACGTGCGGCACGCCGTTCTCGACCAGGTAGAGGTTGCCGTTCAGGTCGGGCACCGCGCGCCGGCCGGAGCCGTCGGGCAACTCCATGATCGTGTTGATCCGGGCGGTCCGCATGAGCCGCTGGTCCGTCGGCGCGGGGGTCGGGTACGACTGCGGGAAGCGCGCGTACTCGCTCAGGACCAGCCCGAGGCGGGACTGGGTCGGCATCTCGGGGATCGGGTCGTAGACCGCGTCGGCGGCTCGGGCGGGGGCCGCGACCAGTGTGGACAGCACCACCACGAGGGCGGTGAGGCCGGCCCTCAGGGTGGGTCGGCGGTGGAGGGTGCGCACGCGTGTCTCCTTCTCGGTGGGACGGTGCCGAGGGTGGTCAGCGGGCCAGGTGGTGGTACTGCCTGCGCACGTCGCGCGCGGAGACCACGCTGTCGAGGAACAGCAGGCCGTCCATGCGGCAGTCGCAGGGGTTGCGTTCGAGCGTGTCCTGCGGGAAGCTCCCGCCGATCTTGATGCCCCGCGGGTCGGAGGCGGTGGTCACGTGCAGGCCGGGCCCCGACACGAGCCACGGGTCGTCGGCGCGGGTGTAGAAACCGTCGACGGGTTCGCCGTTGCGGTAGAGGGCCAGCGCGCCGGTGCCGAAGTCGAAGGTGGCCGCGAGGTGCACCCACTCCCCCACCGGCAGCAGGTCCCGCCAGTCCGGCCGCGCGGCGAACGTCTGCGAGTTGCCGCCGTCGAGGCGGCGGCCGAGCGCGACGAGGCGCAGTTCGCCGTCGACGTCGATCAGCTCCAGCAGAGCCCGGACGCCGTGCCCGTCGGAGTCGCCGGTGAGCAGGCCGGCCAGCCCTATCGCGTTGTACCTGTCGTCCGGGTCGGCGGTGGTGGAGTTGAGCGCCGGGCTGTCCATGTTCAGCTTGAACCAGCCCATGATGGTGGTGCCGCCGGTGGCGCTGAAGGCGCGCAACGTCCGCACCCCGCTGGCCGACCACGTCCCGGCCTTCCAGTCGTCGTTGCCGGTGGTCGCCGGGTCGACCTGCCGGGTCTGCACCGCGTTGCCGCTGCCCCGGTAGGCGCGATCGGGCACCCGCATCGCCGCGCCGCCGTTGATCAGCTCGATCTCGGTGCCCGAGCGGCCCTGGTCACGCTCCAGGGCCGGGTCGCCCGGCACCGGGTGGTCGAAGTCGTACGCGGCGACCAGGTGCGCCCGCAAGGCCGGATGGACGTCGCGGGCGGTGCTCCGGTCCGCCTGGGCCGGCGGTACGCCCGCGCCGGTCAGCACGCCGACCACCAGGAGCGAGACGGCGACGATTCGGGCTCTGGACATCGTTCACCTCGTTTCGCGGCACGCCGGTGCCCGCTACGTAAGCGCTTACGTAAGCGCTTACGTACCCTAGGCTTCGACGAACGTCACTGGCAATAGATCGGGTGACATGGATGTTTCCGGGGAGTTGCGGATGCCCAGGGCTGGCCAGCGGCCCCGCCTCGTGGAGGTGGCCGAACGCGCGGGCGTCTCGCTGGCCACCGCCTCCCGGGCCCTCGCCGGCCGCGAGGGGGTCAGCACCGAGGTGGCCGACCGGATCCGGCGGGTCGCCCACGAGCTGGGCTACGTCGCCAACCCGTACGCCCGCACCCTGGCCGGCGGCGCCCGCTCCACCGTCGGGCTGATCGTCCACCAGGTCGACGACCCCTACTTCTCCGAGATCGCCGCCGGAGTCATCCAACTCGCCGCCGAGCAGGGGCTGCTGGTGCAGATCTGCCAGTCCGGCCGCGACCCGGGCTACGAGCTGCAACAGCTGCGCCACCTCATCGCCCAACGGGTCGGCATCATCCTGATCAGCGGCTCCGGGTACGACGACCCGCGGGTCGAGACCGAGGCCCGCGCCGAGCTGGCGGCGTTCCAGGACCACGGCGGTCGGGTCGCCGCCATCGGCCGGCACGCGCTCGGCGTCGACGCCGTCCTGCCGGACAACGAGGCCGGTGGCCACGCGCTCGCCACGCACCTCATGGACATCGGCCACCGCCGCATCGCGGTCGCCGCCGGCAGCGCCGGCCTCACCACTGTCGCCGACCGGCTCGCCGGCGTCACGTCCGCGCTGCGGCAGCGCGGGCTGCGCCCCGACGACCTGACTGTCGTACACGGGGACTTCACCCGCGGTGGTGGACGCGCCGCCACCGAGCAGATCCTCAACGAGCACCCGGAGACCACGGCGATCATCGCGCTGAACGACGCCATGGCGATCGGCGTGCTCTCGACGCTGCGGTCGCGCCGCGTGCCGGTGCCCGCGCGGGTCTCCGTCGTCGGCTTCGACGACGTGTCCGTCGCCGCCGACCTCGCGCCCAGCCTCACCACCATCCGACTGCCGATGGCCGAGATGGGCCGCACCGCGCTCACCCTCGCCCTCAAGCCCCGCTCGGCGCGGCCCCGCCGCCGCGCCACCGGCCATCTGCTGGTCGTCCGCGACTCGACGGGCCCCGCGCCGACGACCTGACCGGCGACGGGGTGCGGTCAGACCGCCAGGGCCGCCCGGACCTCCCGCTCCGCGGTGACACCGCCGTCGCCGTCCGAGGTGACCCGGCCGGACTCCAGCACGTGGTAGCGGTTCGCCACCCGCAGCGCGAAACCCAGGTGCTGCTCCACGAGCAGCACGCTGAAGCCGGGCTGCCGGGTCAGCTCGACGATCCGTTCCTGGATCTCCGCGACCACCGACGGCTGGATGCCCTCGGTCGGCTCGTCGAGCATCAGCAGCCGGGGCCGGGTGATCAGCGCGCGGGCGATGGCCAGTTGCTGGCGCTGGCCGCCGGAGAGCAGCCCGGCCCGTCGGCGCAGCAGCGGGCGCAGCGCCGGGAACAGGTCCAGCACCTCCGCCGTGGCCACCGCGCCGTCACGCCGGCCGTCGGCCACCAGGCGCAGGTTCTCCCCGGCCGTCAGGTGCCCGAAGCACTGCTGGCCCTGCGGGACGTACGCCATCCCACGCTGCACCCGCTCGTGCGGTGCGAGACGGGTGACGTCCTCGCCGTCCAGCTCGACCGTGCCGGCGCTGGGGCGCAGCAGGCCCGCCGCGACCCGCAGCAGGGTGCTCTTGCCGGCGCCGTTGTGCCCGAGCACGGCGGCCACCCCGTCGGGCGGGACGGCGAGATCCACCCCGTGCAGCACCCTCGAACGCCCGTATCCGGCGTGCACCCCGCGCAGGGTCAGCATCATGCCTCCAGACCGCTGGGAACCGCCCCGGCGTCGACCGGGTGGCCAAGGTAGACCTCCTGCACACGCGGATCCGCCTGGACCTGCGCCACAGTGCCCTCGCTGAGCACCTTGCCGGCGTGCAGCACCGTGACGCTGCGCGCGAACCGGCGCAGGAAGTCCATGTCGTGCTCGATCACCACCACCGTGCGGTCCCGGCTCACCGTCTCCAGCAGCGCGCCGGTGGCGTCGCGTTCCTCGTGGCTCATCCCGGCGACCGGCTCGTCGAGCAGCAGCAGCCGCGCGTCCTGCACCAGCAGCATGCCGATCTCCAGCCACTGCTTCTGACCGTGCGCGAGCGTCCCGGCGAGCTGGTCGGCCCGCCCGGTCAGGCCGATGGTCTCCAGCGCGGCGGCCACCTCGTCGGGTATCCCCCGCCGGCGCCGCGCCAGCGTCACCCAGCTCCGCCGGGCGCCGGCCGCGATGTCGAGGTTCTGCACGACCGACAGCTCCTCGAACACCGTGGACGTCTGGAACGTCCGCCCGATGCCCAGCCGGCTGATCCGGTGCACCGGGCGGCCGAGCAGCTCCTGGTCGCCGAACCGTACCGAGCCGGTGGCCCGCACCAGGCCGGTGACCGCGTCGACGAGGGTGGTCTTGCCGGCGCCGTTCGGCCCGATCAGGAACCGGATGTCGCCGGCCGGCACCTCCAGCGAGACGCCGTCGACTGCGGTGAAGCCGTCGAAGCTGACCCGCACGTCACGGACGGACAGGCCGTCCAGCAGATCGCCGCTCATGCCGCCGGCACCTCCGCTCGATCGCCGCGTCGCCGGCCCAGCGGCGACCATCCACGCCGGTCCGACGCCGGCCCGGGGGCCCGATGGCGGGCCAGCGCCCACAGCGACGCCAGGCCGCCGGGAAGGAACGCCACCACGACCACGAAGAGCAGACCCTGCAGGTACGTCCAGGTCCCCGGGAAACGCTCCGACAGGGCGGTACGCGCCCAGGCCACCGCCACCGCGCCGAGCACCGGGCCCAGCAGCGTCGCCCGGCCACCCACCGCCACCCCGATGACGAACTCGATCGACGGGACGATCCCGATCAGCGCGGGCGAGATGATGCCCACCGCCGGCACGAACAGCGCCCCGGCCAGCCCCGCCATACCGGCCGCGACCACGTACGCGACGAGCTTGACCGACGCCGGGTCGTAGCCGAGGAAGCGGACCCGCTCCTCGCCGTCGCGGACCGCCACCAGCAGCTCGCCGTAGCGGCTGTGGATGAGCTGGCGGGCCAGCGCGAGCAACGCCAGCAGGACTGCGGCGATGATGAAGTAGACCATCCGCTGGTTGACCGGGTCGTCGAGGTCGTAGCCGAAGAAGCCCTGGATGTCGGTGAGCCCGTTGGTGCCGCCCGTGGTGCCCTGCTGCCCGATCAGGAGGATCACCATGGCGGCGGCGAGGGCCTGACTGAGGATGGCGAAGTACGCGCCCCGCACGCGGCGGCGGAACACCAGCGAACCGAGCCCGAAGGCGACCGCCATCGGCAGCAGCACCGTGGCGGGCAGCGCGAACCACGGGCTGGCGAACGGCCGCCACCACAGGGGCAGTTCGTCGAGCTGCCCGTACAGCTGCATGAAGTCGGGCATCCCACCCGGGCCCGCGTCGGCGAGCTTGAGGTGCATGGCCATCGCGTAGCCGCCCAGGCCGAAGAAGACGCCCTGGCCGAGGGTGAGCATGCCGCCCCGGCCCCAGGCGATCCCGATGCCCACCGCGACCATGGCGACGCAGAGGTACTTGGCCAGCAGGGCCAACCGGAAGTCCGACAGGACCAGCGGCGCCACGGCGAAGAGCAACGCCGCGCCGAACGCGAAGCCCGCCACCGCGCGCAGCCGCGACCGACCCCCCGGCGGGTTCGGCGGTACGGCACCGGCCGGCGCCTGTCGCACGGCGGTGTCCGGTGGGGCGGGTGTCACGGCGGTCATGCGAGGCTCCTGGTCCGCAGGGTGAACAGGCCCTGTGGTCGCCACTGGAGGAACGCGACGATCGCCACGAACACGATCACCTTGGCGACGCTGAGGGTGGTCAGGTATTCCCCGGTGGCCTGCAGCACGCCGAGGGCGAAGGCGACGATCACGCTGCCCTTGAGCTGGCCGATCCCGCCGACCACGACGACCAGGAAGGCGTCGATGATCAGGTTGGTGCCCATTGTCGGGCCGATCGGGCCGAGCAGGGTGAGCGCCACCCCGGCGAGCCCGGCCAGGCCGGAGCCGAGGAAGAACGTCGTCCGGTCGATTCGAGCGGTGGGAATGCCGGACACCGCGGCGAGGTCGCGGTTCTGCACCACCGCGCGGATCCGACGCCCGAGCGGGGTGAGCCGCAGCGCCAGGGTGAGCGCCGCGACGGCGGCCAGGGCCAGGGCCAGGATGAACAGCCGGTTGTTGGCGATGGTCAGCCCGCCGGGCAACGCCACGTTGCCGGTCAGCAGGTCCGGCGCGCGGGTCTGCACGTTCGGGCTGCCGAAGACGTCGCGGGCGAGCTGTTGCAGCATCAGCGACACACCCCAGGTGACCAGCAGGGTGTCCAACGGGCGGGCGTAGAGCCGGCGGATCAGCAGGATCTCCAGCAGCACACCCATCGTGCCGGCGACCACGAACGCCACCGGCAGCGCGACCACCAGCGACAGGCCGGCGGAGGTGATGCTCTGCTGCAGGACGTACGTGGTGTACGCGCCGGCCATGATGAACTCGCCGTGCGCCATGTTGATGACGTTCATCTGCCCGAAGGTCAGCGCCAGCCCGAGCGCGATGAGCAGCAGCACCGCGCCGATGCTGATGCCGGTGAAGAGTTGACCGAAAAGGACTGTCACGGTGGGTACTCCGTACTGCTGGTCGGGTGGCCCGGGCGGGCCGCGCGGCAACACGGCCGCCCGGGCCGGCGTCGTCAGCTCAGGCCGCTCGCCCATGGGTAGGTCTTGAGGAACGGGTCCGGCGCGACAGGCTTGCCGGAGTTCCACACCTCGGTGATCAGACCGTCGGCGCCGATCTTGCCGATCCGGGCGGTCTTGGCGATGTGCTGGGTCTTCCCGTCGACGGTGACCAGGCCCTCCGGCGCGTCGAAGGTGATCCCGTCGGAGGCGGTGCGGACCTTCTCGACGTCGAACGCGCCGGCCTTGGTGACCATCGCCTTCCACAGGTAGACGCTGACGTAGGCGGCCTCCATCGGGTCGCTCGTCGGCTTGTCCGCGCCGTACTTCGCCTTGTACGCGGCCACGAACTTGCTGTTCGCCGCGCCGGGCGTGGTCTGGTAGTAGTTCCAGGCGGTCAGCTGGCCCTGAAGGTATTGCGTGCCGATGCCCTTGACCTCCTCCTCGGCGATCGACACCGACACCACAGGCATCGCCGCTGCGGTCAGACCGGCCGACTTGTACTCCTTGAAGAAGGCCACGTTGCTGTCGCCGTTGAGGGTGTTGAACACGGCATCCGCGCCGGAGGACTTGACCTTGTTGACGATCGTGCCGAATTCGGTGGACCCGAGCGGTGCGTAGTCCTCGCCGGCCACCGTCATCCCGTTGGCGGCCGCGTACGCCTTGATGATTTTGTTGGCGGTGCGGGGAAAGACGTAGTCACTGCCGACCAGATAGACCGACTTCACCCCCTGGGCCTTGAGGTAGTCGAGCCCGGGAACGATCTGCTGGTTGGTCGTCGCTCCGGTGTAGAAGATGTAGGGCGACTGTTCCAGCCCCTCGTACTGCACCGGATAGAACAGCAGCGCCTTGTTCTTCTCGAACACCGGCTTGACCGCCTTGCGGCTCGCCGACGTCCAGCAACCGAAGACGGCGGCGACGCGGTCTTCGGAGATCAGCTTCTCGGCCTTCTCCGCGAAGGTCGGCCAGTCCGAGGCGCCGTCCTCACCAACCGGTTGGATCTTCTTGCCGAGCACGCCGCCGGCCGCGTTGATCTCCTCGACGGCGAGCATGATGGAGTCGCGGACGGTGACCTCGCTGATCGCCATGGTGCCGGAGAGCGAGTTGAGCAGGCCCACCTTGACGGTGTCGCCGGAGACGTCGGCGGTGACGCCGGCCGCGCCGCCCTCGTCACTGGTCTTGCTGCCGCACGCGCTCAGCGCGGCGGCGGCGACGACGGTCATGGCGCCCGCCAGGATGCGGCGGCTCCAAAGAAGTGACATCTATTCTCCCTGCGGTGCACTCTTGTGACGAATGGACGGTCGGTGCGGTCCGGTGGAGCTCAAGTGCGCGATGCCGAGGTCGACGGGTGGACGTCGCCGGTGGCCATCGCATCGGGTACGGGCACGCAAAGCGTCGACCGACTTGATTGCGTGAGTGTTTCCCAGCCCTTAATTGACTGTTTCCCGCGCACGGTCGAAGGCGCACACCACAATGGCCGACGCCGTCAGTCGGAGACGGCGCCGGCCATGAGGAATTCGAAGAATAATGGCCACCACAATGGTCGGCGAACAGATTGCGCCAACGGTGGACACACAATCGCGGCATCCGGCCCTCGGCCAGATACTTCACGCAGGAAGCATCTTAGGGTCGAGCCGGGTGGGCCTGTCAAGGCCGGACCCGACGGTCAGAGCTGGGCGAGCACCGTGAAGTCGAGCCCGTCGGCCTCGGCGAGGTAGATCCGCTGGCGCACGTGTCGCCGCCGCAGCCGCAGTCGACCGCGCGGCCCGTGGTACGCCACGGTGTCGGCGGCCGTCTCGATCGCCCGCACGTCGAGGGTGCGGGCTTGCCCGATCAGCGCGGCGAGCAGCATCACGCCCTCGTAGCAGGACTCCCCCAGGCTGCCCAGCGGCGGCGCCTCCACCCCGAACCGACGGGCGAACTCGCCGTGGAAGTCGAGATTCTCCTGCGTCACCAGTCCGGCGAAGAAGCCCGCCGTGCTGTAGAGCCGCCGCGTCGCCCCGGCACCGCTGGCCAGCAACATGTTCTCGTCCATGAGGGTGCTCAGTCGCAGGCAGCGCTGATCCATCCCGGCGCGGGCGAAGGCCCGGTTGAACCGCACCGCGTCGGCGCCGACGAGCAGCATCACCACCGCGTCGGCCTCGCTGCGCTCGATGTGGCGCAGCACGTCGCCGAAGTCGTGCGTCTCCAACGGCAGGAACGACTGCCCCACCACCCGTCCACCGCCGCGCACCGCGTACCGCTGGGCGGCCCGCGCGGTGCGCCGTGGCCACACGTAGTCGTTGCCGACCACGAACCAGCGGCGTACGCCCTGCTCCCCGGCGAGCAGCCGCATCGCCGGCCACAGCTGGGCGTCCGGCGTCTCGCTGGTCAGGAACACCCCCTCGGTACGCTCACCGCCCTCGTACAGGGCGGTGTAGACGTACGGCACCCGGTGTGCGACCCGGGGCGCCAGCGCCTGCCGCACCGACGAGATGTGCCAACCGGTCACGCCCTGCACGGCGCCCACCGACACCAGCGCCTCGACCTCGGCGGCCACCTCGGCCGGCGGGGCGCCGCCGTCGACCGGCACCAGCCGCACCTCGCGGCCCAGCACACCGCCACAGGCGTTGATCTCCTCGACCGCGAGCTGGGCGCAGAGTTCGCAGGTCGGGCCGAACATTCCCGCCGGCCCGCGCATCGGATAGACCAGCGCGATGCTGACCACGGCCCGATCGACGGTGAGCCACGGCGGTGCCGGCGCGGACATGAGCACATGATTGCCCGGCCCACCTCGGAAGACCAGGGCTCACCACGGACCGGGACGACTCGGTACCATGGCAGGGCCACCGGCCCAGGGAGATCCATGTCAGACGTGCCCGGGGCGCCAGCCGACCTGCTGCGCTCGCTCACCCGCGCCGAACGGCTGCTCTCCCGCCGGCTGGGCGCCGTCCTGGCCGAGGATGATCTGACCACCGAGGCGTGGCGGGTGCTCTGCCTGCTCGCCGACGGTCAGGGCCACCCGATGAGCGAGGTGTCAGTTGAGGCGTCCCTCCCGCCGGGCACCCTCACCAAGCTGGTCGACCAGCTCGTCGACCGCAATCTCGTCTTCCGGCGGATCGACCCCCTGGACCGCCGACGCATCCGCGCCTACCTGACGGCCCGGGGTCTTCGCGAACACGCCCGCCTCGACGAGCTGATCCGGGCCAGCCTCGCCGACCTCGGCGTACTGGCCGACCCTGCCCTGCTCGACCACCTCGGCGACCTGATCGCCCGCCTCGACCCGGCCCGTCGCCGCGACCACGCCGACGCGGCCGGCCCGCGCCACTGACCCGACGCCCGGCGGGTCACTCCACCTTGGTGAGAAGCGGCTTACCCTTCTCGACGACGTAGGTGGCCAGTTCGACGGCGATACCGTCGCCGACGTTGCGGGCCTGATGGTGGACGCCGTACGGCACGGTGAGAGCGTCACCGACGGTGCACACCACAGGTGGCTGGCCTTCGAGCGTGTACTCCAGCGATCCCTGTAGCACGCAGATGATCTCTTCGCCGGGATGGAAGTGCTTGAACGGCGGAGAGTCCGGCGTGAACTCCACCCGGCTCTGGATGACCTCGCGGCCCTCGATGCTGAGATCGTGTCTCTGGAGATCGACACGCCACAGACCGGGTGCGCCCTCCACCGCTGTCGGACTGATGCCCTCGGGCCGATCTTTCCCACTCATCACGGCCTCCTGTGCGCCGTCATCCGAACGGCGGTCGCTCCGGTTGGCACATCCTCTCGAGGATAGGAGGCTCCCCAGCCCGCCGGAGCCGAGATGCCGAACATCGGGCCGGGGAGGGCTCACCTACCCACGAAGGTGGGCGCGCAGGGTGTGCGCGTCCGGGGCGGTCGCGGTCCACAGTGTCGCCGGGCCCCCGGCCAGCGGCAGTCGGGCGACGGTCCCGTCGACCGCCGCCGGTTCGACGGGTCGCGACGGGTCCACCACCAGCAGCGAGCCGGTGGCCGGCGCCCCGCCGAGCACGGCTGGGCCGGCCCAGCCGGGCGCCTGCGGTCCCACGGCCAGTGACTGGCGCAGCAGCGGCCGGCCGTCGTAGTCGACCCGGGTGTGCACGACGGCACCGCCCGGCGACTCGCCGTACCGGCCGCAGATCAACTCGTCCCGCCAGGTCAGCCGCGCCCCGGCGGCCAGCTCGATCCGGGATTCGGCCAGGTGGGCGCAGCCGGCCGCCGCGACGAGTTGCTCGGGCAGCCAGTGCAGCGCGGCGCCGTCGTGCACGACCGCCCGCACCGCCATCCGCGACACCGCGCCGGGCCGGCCGGGCAGGGCCACCGACGCGGCGACACTGTGCACCCGTACCGCCGCTCCCGGCCCCACGTCGATCTCCAGGCGCAGGTCGTCGCCGGCGAGCGGGCCGGCGGCCCCGCCCACGACGTGCACGGTCGCGACGCCGGCATCGCCCGGCGTCTGCCGCAACAGCAGCGGCGTCTCGCCGTGCACCTCGGTCAGGACCGTGCCGCCCCGGCTGGTGGCCCGGGCCACCAGCCGGGCGAACGCTCGCATCAGGCCGGGCCGGCCGGCGCGGCGACGGGGTGCAGGACCGCGTGGTGGGCCAACTCGTGGCGGATCCAGTCGGCGACCCGAGCCGCCGTCGGGTCGCCGACGATCGACAGGAAGACGGTCGGGAGGTCGCCGCGCCGGGCCCGCGCGTCCCGGTCCATCACCGCGAGGTCGGCGCCCACCATGGGCGCCAGGTCGGTCTTGTTGATCACGAGGAGGTCGGCGGACGTGACCCCGGGCCCGCCCTTGCGCGGCACCTTGTCCCCGCCGGCCACGTCGACCACGAAGATCTGCCGGTCGACCAGGCCCCGGCTGAACGTGGCGGTCAGGTTGTCCCCGCCGCTCTCCACCAGCACCAGGTCCAGCGGGCCGAGCGCCTCGGCCAGTTCGTCCACGGCGTCGAGGTTGGCGCCGATGTCGTCACGGATGGCGGTGTGCGGGCAGCACCCCGTCTCCACAGCGCGGATCCGGGCCGGGTCCAGGACGCCGGCCCGCTTGAGGAAGTCGGCGTCCTCGGTGGTGTAGATGTCGTTGGTCACCACCCCGAGCCGCAACTCGTCGGCGAACGCCCGGCACAGGGCGGCCACCAGGGCGGTCTTACCGGACCCGACCGGCCCGCCGATGCCGACCCGCAGCGCCCGGCCCGACCGTGCCAGCGGCGGGTGCGGGTCCACCCCCGGTTCGGGGTGGGTGTGCGGAACTGTCTCGTCGTGCGGCGGGACCGGCCCGGCGGCGGATGCAGCGGCGGGTACAGCGGTCGGCTCAACAGTGTCAGGACGCAAAGAGACGCACCTCCCAGGTGGCGTGGACTTCGGCGGATATGTCGGCGAGCGGGGCGGCGGCGGCCGGCAGCCGCTCGGGTGGATCGTCGGCGGCCCGGGCCGCGTCGGCGGCGGTGCCGTCGCAGATTTCGGCGAGGCCGACCAGCAGGGCCTGGACGTGGTACGGGTCGAGGCCGAGCAGACGTACGCCGGCACTGGCCGCACCGGTCACCGTCCCGTACGCGGCGACCGTGGCGGTCTCGGTGCGGCTCAGCCCGGCGGCGGCGCAGAGCAGGCCGAGCACCAGCGGCTGGTGCGCTCCTTGAGGTGTGGCGGGCAGGTCACCGAACGGCGCCCGTGGCCAGATGGCCCGTCCGGCGCGCAGCAGCGCCCGCCCCTGGCGGCGGGACACCGCGCGCAGCGCCGGAGCGGCGGTCCGCGCGTCCAGCTCCGCGTCGAGCCGGGCCAGCGCAACCGCCCGTTCCGCGGAATCGGCAGGCGCACCCGACCCCCCGGCGTGATCGGCAGGCGTACCCGCCCGCCCGGCGGGATGGCCGCGGCCGACCGACCGGGCGGTGGCCGGGGCTCGTTCGGCGGCAGTAAGGCCTACCGGCGACGCCACCCGGTGCGCCGCAGCCGCGAACGCCGCGCCGACCAGCCCGGCCGTGGTCAACCGGCCGACCAGGAACGACTCCAACGACGCCAGGTCGTTCACCCGGCCGGCGGCGACGGCCGCCTCCAGGCCGCCGGAGTGCGCGTGCGCGCCGGCCGGGAAGCGCCCGTCGGCCAGCAACAGGAGCAGGCTCGACGTCGCCATCAGAACAGGAAGTACCGCTGTGCCATCGGCAGCTGGGGCACCGGGTCCGGCTCCACCACCTCGCCGTCGATCCGCACCGTGAAGGTGTCCGGGTCCACCTCGATGTGCGGCATCGCGTTGTTCTCCGGCAGGTCGGCCTTGCCCCGGGACCGCACGTCGGCGACCGGCACGACCCGCCGTCGTACGTCCAGGCGCAGTCCGGCGTCCAGGGCGGCCGGCGCGACGAACGTGAGACTGGTGGCCGCCGCAGCGGCCCCGTACGCCCCGAACATCGGGCGCGGCAGCATCGGCTGCGGGGTGGGGATGGAGGCGTTGGCGTCACCCATCTGGGCGTACGCGATCATGCCGCCCTTGAGCACGAGGTGCGGCCGTACGCCGAAGAACGCCGGGTCCCAGAGCACCAGGTCGGCGAGCTTGCCCGGTTCGACCGAGCCGATCTCCCGTTCCAGTCCGTTGGCCATCGCCGCGCAGATCGTGTACTTCGCCACGTACCGGCGGGCGCGGTGGTTGTCGGCCGCGCCGTCGCCCGGCAGCGCGCCCACCCGCTCCTTCATGACGTGGGCGCTCTGCCAGGTCCGCAGGATCACCTCGCCCACCCGGCCCATCGCCTGCGCGTCGGAGCCGATGATGGAGATCGCGCCGAGGTCGTGCAGCAGGTCCTCGGCGGCCATGGTGGACGGTCGGATCCGGCTCTCGGCGAACGCCAGGTCCTCCGGCACGGACGGGTTGAGGTGGTGGCAGACCATCAGCATGTCCAGGTGCTCGGCGAGGGTGTTGCGGGTGTACGGGCGGGTCGGGTTGGTCGACGACGGCAGCACGTTCGGCTCGCTGGCCACCGTGATGATGTCCGGCGCGTGCCCGCCTCCCGCTCCCTCGGTGTGGTACGAGTGGATCGCCCGCCCGCCGATGGCGCGCAGCGTGTCGGCCACGAATCCGGCCTCGTTGAGGGTGTCGGTGTGGATCGACACCTGGACCCCGGAGGCGTCCGCCACCCGCAGGCAGGCGTCGATCGCCGCCGGGGTGGTGCCCCAGTCCTCGTGCAGTTTGAAACCGCCCGCGCCGGCGCGCAGTTGCTCCCACAGCGCCTCCGGCGAGACGGTGTTGCCCTTGCCGAGCAGCAGCACGTTGACCGGCAGCGTGTCCAGCGCCTCGTGCATCCGGGCCAGGTGCCAGGCGTTGGGCGTGACAGTGGTGGCCCGGGTGCCCTCGGCGGGGCCCGTACCGCCGCCGACGAGCGTGGTGATGCCGCTGGCCAGCGCCTCGGTGACGATCTGCGGGCAGATGAAGTGCACGTGGGTGTCGACGGCACCGGCGGTGAGGATCCGGCCGTTGCCGGCGATCACCTCGGTCGCCGGGCCGATGACCAGGTCGGGGTGGACGCCGGGCATGGTGTCCGGGTTGCCGGCCCGACCGAGGGCGACGATCCGCCCGTCACGCAGCCCCACGTCGGCCTTGACCACACCCCAGTGGTCCAGCACGACGGCGCCGGTGATGACGGTGTCGAGGGCGCCGTCGGCGCGGGTGGCCCGCGACTGCCCCATCGACTCGCGGATCACCTTCCCGCCGCCGAAGACGGCCTCGTCGCCGCCGACGCAGTGGTCGGTCTCCACCTCGATCAGCAGGCTCGTGTCGGCAAGTCGGATGCGGTCGCCGGTGGTGGGCCCGTACAGGTCGATGTAGCGGTCCCGCCGCACGGCGCTCATCGCGCCGGCCCGTCGCTGGTCGGCCCGGTCGGGGACGCCTCGTCCAGCGGCCCGGCGCACTCCCCGCGCAGGCCCGGCACGATGCGCGCGCCGCCGAGCGGGACCAGGCCGACGCTGCGGCTCACGCCCGGCTCGAAACGGACCGAGGTGCCCGCCGGTACGGCCAGGCGCTGCCCCCAGGCCGCGACCCGGTCGAAGGTCAGGGCCGGGTTGGTCTCGGCGAAGTGGTAGTGCGAGCCCACCTGCACCGGCCGGTCGGCGGTGTTGACCACTACCACTGTGGTCACCGGCCGACCCGCGTTGATCTCGACCGGGCCGGCCGCCGGCAGGATCTCCCCCGGGATCACGGGATCGGGTGGTGCACCGTCACGAGCTTGGTGCCGTCCGGGAACGTCGCCTCCACCTGCACCTCCCTCAGCAGCTCGGGGATGCCGTCCTGGACGTCGTCGCGGTCGAGCACGGTCCGGCCGGCCGACATGAGGTCGACCACCGACCGACCGTCGCGGGCGCCTTCGAGCAGGAAGGCGGTGATCATCGCGACGGCTTCGGGATAGTTGAGGCGCAGGCCGCGTTCGCGGCGGCGGCGGGCGACATCGGCCGCGACGTGGACGAGCAGGCGGTCCTGCTCGTGGGGGCTGAGGAACACGGGACTCTCCGGTGGGGATCGGCGTGTCCGGCTCGCCGTCGGCTCCGTACGGAGCCGCGCCGGGCAGCAGCCACCCGGGAACGAGCTGGAGTCACACGACCGCCGGAACCACAGTCGACGGGGTGGCCCGGGACTCCACCATCCCGGCCCGCGCGACGGGCATCCGGCGGTGTCCGGTCGGATGCGGACCGCACCGCCCACCGCTTGAGCAGACCGTAGAGGATCGTCACCGGCCGGGGCAACAGTCCGTTCGGGATCGGCGGCGACGCCCCGGCTCCGGCGGCAACCCCGCCCAGGCGTACGCGGCCTACGTCGCGTCGGCCACCGGGCGCCTGACGCTGTCGACGGGGTACGGGTACTCATTCCCGCGCGGGTCACGGCGGGAGATGATCGCCCGATGACGGCGACGAGGCGTACGCACGCACTGTTCGGTGCGCTGTTCCTGGCGGTGGCCACGGTCGGGGTATGGCTGCTCTGGCTGGGCTGGGACACCGGTTACACGGTCGACGCGCGGACCGGCGCGACAAGCGGCCCGTACGAGCCGTGGCAGGTGATCGGCTGCGTGCTGACGCTCGTGCTGCTGGCCGCCCTGGCCGCGTGGCGACTCAGCCCGTGGCTGGTGGCCTCCGTGATGACTGTGGCCTTCACCGCCGCCTGGTCACGCCAGGCCGCGTCGCGCGACGACAGCGGGCTGTGGGTCGTCGGGGCGGTTCTGGTGCTGGTCGGGATGGCGGTGGGCAGTACGGCGGTGAGCCTCGCCGCACGCCGGATCGCCCGTGCCCGGGTCGGGCGTTCCGGCTAGGACGTGGCCTGTCGGGCACGCACCGGCCGGTCGGTTCAGCGCCGGTGGGTGAACGCGCGACCGGCCACGGCGAACAACGACACGCTGATCGTGGCGACGAACACGCGCATCGTCGGGTCGAAGTTCAGCGCCGAGCCGAGGTCGCGGGAGATGTGCACGCCGACGAAGGTCGGCACGGCGCTCCACACCGTGACCGCGAGCAGCAGCAGGGCGACGCTGGCGAGAACGGCGGCCAGCAGGCATTGGCGCACGTACCGACCGGACCGCTTGCCGCGTACCCACAGCCGGGCGATCGCCGATGTCGGTGGCCGGCGCCAGCTGCCGTGCCGTACCCAGCCCTCCTCGTGGTCGTCGAGGGAGTAGCGGTTGACGATCGCCTGGATGAGCAGGTAGGTACGCAGGAGCAGGTAGACCTTCGACGGGGCGTCGAACGCGTACCACCGTTGCAGCTCCCGTGTCTCGGCGCGGATCCGGCCGGCCCAGGCCCGCAGCTGCCGGTCGGTGGCGTCGACACCCGTCCGGTTGACGCGATGCCACGCGAACTCGAACGTGGTGGCGGCGCGGTCCAGTGCCTCCACGACACGACGCCGCTCCGGTGGTGCCGGATCCGACTCGACGTGGTCGGCGAACTCCAGGAGGGCGGCGATCAGGGCCACGTCGGGGCGGGTCCAGTGCTCCCGCTCGACGCGCCACGCCCGCACGACCGGCCACAGCGCGACGAAGAGCAGGCCAGCGCCCGCGAAGGCGAGCCCCACCAGGACGTCGTACCAGCGGGTCGCCTGGATCGTGGGGACGGCCGACGCCGCGACGCACGCCGCGACCGCGGCACCGCCGCCGACGGCCGCCCCGCGATACGGGACGGCGAGGCGCGAGACGGCCAGGGCGAGGACGACCCCGACGGACAGGCTCGTGGCGGCGGCCACCAGCCGGTGAGCCAGCGGCCCGCCGACCATGGCGAACGCCGCGACGGCGGCCACCACCGCGCCGAACAGGAGCGGTAGCGGTCCCGGCGTCCGCAGGAACTGCAGCGAGACGTCCCGCCAGGCCAGCGCGATCTTCGCGTCCCGTACGGTGGGGACCACCGACTGCGGATCAACGTCGACGTGGTCCCAGAACGTGTCGTAGCCCGCGACGATGCCGTGCAGCCGGTTCCCATGCTCCCTGCGGTTGGACCGCGTCGTCGCGTCGATGTGCTCCCCATGGGTGACCCACCACGGGACGGCGTACGGTCCGTCGGCGGCCTCGGCCGCGTCGACCGGGTCGCCCTCGTCCGACCAGTCGACGACGTCGGCCCTCGTGCTGTCGGGCTCGTCGTCAACGAACAGCAGGTCATCGTCGGCGGACGATGCGGACCACCGTTCCCGGGATACCGGACTGTCGTCCGCGACCTCGATCAGGTCTTCGCGGAACAGGACGACGCGCGGCGGACGAACTGCGCGTCGAGGCAGCTGCCTGTCGTCGGGTGCGGGCGCGTCGGCTGCCCATTCGTCCACGCGATCACCACCAGCTCGCGGATGTGCCTCCGTGATAGCACGGCACGACAAGTCCGACGGTCCCGGCGGTGGGCCGGTCAGCGGGCCGCCACGGGCTCCGGGGCCGGGCGCGGTGTCGACGTCCCGGCGAACGGGATGTCGACGTCGTCCGCCGGCCCCGGCTGGCCGTCGGGGTGCCGCCACAGTCCGCGCTCGCGCAGGATCGGCAGCACGCCCTCGCCGAACCAGTACGCCTCCTCCAGGTGCGGATAGCCGGAGAGGATGAACTCGTCGATGCCGAGCGCGTGGTATTCGGCGATCCGGTCGGCGATCTCGCGGTGGCTGCCGACGAGCGCGGTGCCCGCGCCGCCCCGGACCAGTCCGACGCCGGCCCACAGGTTGGGCGAGACCTCCAGGCTGTCGCGGGAGCCGCCGTGCAGGTCGAGCATCCGGCGCTGCCCCTCGGACTCGCTGCGGCGCAGCCCGTCCTGCACGGCCCGGATGTCGGCCTCGGCGATGCCGTTGAGCAGGCGGCGGGCCTGTGCCCACGCCTCGTCGGCGGTGTCGCGCGCGATGACGTGCAGCCGGATGCCGAAGCGCAGGTCCCGACCGGCGTCGGCGGCCAGCGCCCGCACCCGGTCCAGCTTCTCGGCGACCTGGGCCGGCGGCTCGCCCCAGGTCAGGTAGACGTCGCTGTGCCGGACCGCCACCGGCAGGGCGGCGGCGGACGAGCCGCCGAAGTAGACCGGCGGCACGGGGTCGGGCAGCCGGTGCAGCCGCGCCTGCTCGACCCGCAGGTGCGTGCCGTGGTGGTCGACGGTCTCGCCCCGCCACAGCGCGCGGATGACGTGCAGGAACTCGTCGGCCCGCGCGTACCTGGCGTCCTTGTCCAGGAAGTCGCCGTACGCCCGCTGCTCCTGCGACTCGCCGCCGGTGACCACATTGAGCAGCAGGCGGCCCCGGGACAGCCGCTGGAACGTCGAGGCCATCTGGGCGGCGAGGGTGGGTGAGGTCAGGCCGGGCCGGAAGGCCACCAGGAACTTCAGGCGTTCGGTGACCTCGGTGAGCATCGCCGTGGACAGCCAGGCGTCCTCGCACCACGCACCGGTCGGGGTGAGCGCCCCGACGAACCCGAGCTGCTCGGCGGTGCGGGCGATCTGCCCGAGGTACGCCACGCTGGCCGGGCGGGCGCCTCCGGCGGCTCCGGTCGGCACGCCGTGGCCGCCGCCGACGATGTCGCGGCTGTCGCCGTTGGTGGGCAGGAACCAGTGGAAGGTGAGGGTCATCGGGGCTCTTTCCTCCAGTGCGCGGCGGAGCGGGTGCGGGCGGCGCGCGCGGTGAGGCGGCACCTCCTGAGGGGTGGGACGATCCCGCCGACAGCCTACCCATAAAACCTATCGGGTTAGTAGGCTACCGCCCACGCCACCCCACGCCGGTCGATGCGGCCCGGCACACCTGCCCGACCCAAGGAGCCGCCATGCGCACCCCCTCGCCGAGTCATCCCCCGCGTCGCCGCCTGCTGACAGCCGCGTTCACCGCAGTGGTCCTGCTTGCCGCAGTCGCCCTGAGCGCCTGCGGCGGGTCCGCCGACGCCGGAGGCAGCGCGGGCAAGCTGCGGATCGGCTATCAGCGCTTCGGAGGGCTGAGTCTGGTCAAGGCGCGCGGCGAGACACCGGGCGTCGAGTGGTCGCTGTTCGAGAGCGGGCCGGCGCTCACCGAAGCGCTCAAGGCCGGGTCGATCGACATCGGACAGGTCGGCGAGGCGCCACCCGTCTTCGCCGCTGCCGGGAAGATCCCGTTCTCCATCATCGGCACCTCGGCGCCGATCCCGCAGGGTGAGGCGGTGCTGGTCAAGGCCGACAGCGGCTACCGCAGCTTCGCCGACCTCAAGGGGAAGACGGTCGCCCTCAACAAGGGCTCCAACGTGCACTGGCTGCTGGTCCGGCTGCTGGAGGCCAACAAGATGACATTGCAGGACATCAAGGTCAAGTACCTCAAGCCGGCCGAGGGGCGACCCGCGTTCGACAGCGGGCAGGTCGACGCCTGGGTGATCTGGGACCCGTACTTCGCGCTTGCCGAGCAGCCGGGCGTGCGGGTGCTCGCGGACGCGACAGGCCTGGCCAGCAACCGCGAGTACGTGCTGGCCGCCCCCGACGCGGTCGCCAAGCGCTCGGACGACATCCGGGCCTTCCTGCAGCGCTACCGCGAGGTGACCGACTGGGGCATCGCCAACCCGCAGGAGCGGGCCCGCACGCTCGCGCCGGAGCTGAAGATTCCGGAGGACGTCACGAGTCGCGCCCTGGACCGCAGTGCCAAGCCGCTCGCCCCGGTCACCCCGGCCATCGGCGACGAGCTCCAGGCGATCACCGACAGCTTCATCGCACTGGACCTCATACCGGGACCGGTCGACATCAGGAGCCGGGTGGACGACCGCTTCAGCGCGGTGTTCCAGTGAGCCGTACACAGCTGTTGGAAACGCCGCCGGAGGCCGCTGCCGCCGCTCCGCCCGACCCCCGGCGGCCCCGGCCGGCGCGGCGGTGGCGGCGGTTGGTCAGCCCGGTCGTGCTGGTGCTGGGCTGGGAGCTGGCCGCCCGGACCGGCGTGCTGGCGCCGGAGAAGCTGCCCGCGCCGAGCGACGTGCTCGCCACCGGCTGGCGGCTGTCCCGCGACGGCACGCTCGCCGTCCACCTCGTGGACTCCCTCACCCGGGCCGGGGCGGGGCTGCTCATCGGCGGCGTCCTGGCGCTGGTCCTGGGCACGGTGGCCGGGCTGTTGCGGCTCGGCGACGACCTGGTCGACCCGCCGGTGCAGATGGCCCGGATGCTGCCGCACCTGGGCCTCGTTCCCCTGCTGATCATCTGGGTCGGCATCGGCGAGTCGCTGAAGATCAGCCTGGTGGCCCTGGGCGCGTTCTTCCCCATCTACTTCAACACCTACGCCGGCATCCGGGACATCGACGAACGGTTGGTGGAGGCGGCCCGCGCCTGCGGGCTCGGGCCGGCCGCCCGGCTGCGGCACGTGGTGCTGCCCGGCGCGCTGCCGTCGCTCTTTCTCGGCCTGCGCCTCGCGATCGGGGCCGCCTGGCTCAGCCTCGTCGTCGGCGAGCAGGTCAACGCCCAGACCGGCATCGGCTTTCTGATGATGGAGGCGCGGGAGTTCAGCCAGACCGACGTCGTGGTCCTCGGCCTGCTCGTCTACGCGCTGCTCGGGCTGATATCCGACCTTGCCCTGCGCGTTGCGGAGAGGAGGATGTTGACATGGCGACGCGGACTGCGGGCCACCTGATCGGCACGACGCCGGTGCTGACCGCCCACGCGATCCACCGGGCGTTCGGGCCGACGGTCGTGCTGGCCGGGGTCGACCTCACCATCGCGCGGGGCGAGGTGGTGGCCCTGCTGGGCTCCAGCGGTTCCGGCAAGAGCACCCTCCTGCGGGTTCTCGCCGGCCTGGACGGTGACGCCAGCGGCGAGACAGTCGTGCACGGCACCGCCGCAGTGGTCTTCCAGGAACACCGGCTCCTGCCCTGGAAGCGGGTGGCGGCCAACGTCGGGCTCGGCCTGTCCGGCCCGGACACCGCCGGGCGCATCGACCGGGCGTTGCGCGAGGTCGGCCTGGCCGAGCGGCACCGGGCCTGGCCGGCCGAGCTGTCCGGCGGGCAGGCGCAGCGGGTGGCCGTCGCGCGCGCCCTGGTCCGCGAACCGGACCTGCTGCTGCTCGACGAGCCGTTCGGCGCCCTGGACGCGCTCACCCGGCTCAGGATGCAGGTGCTGCTGCGCCGGCTGCGCGCCGAGCACGGCTTCGCGGCCCTGCTGGTCACCCACGACGTGGACGAGGCACTGCTGCTCGCCGACCGGATTCTGCTCCTCGACGACTGCCGCATCGCCGCGGAGTTGCCCGTCGACCTCGCACCCACCCGTACGCCGGACGACCCGGGTTTCGGCGCACTGCGGCGCCACCTGCTCGACCGACTCGGCGTTCCCACCACCTGAGGAAGCGGAGACACGATGACCCGCTGGACGCCCGACCCCACCTTCTACCCGTCACCGTCGCAGGCCGCGACCGCCCCGGCGGAGAAGCTCGCCTACGTGGCGGCCTTCGACCGTACGGCCAGCCGCCCGGACGCCATCGCGGTGCTGGACACCGACCCCGACTCCCCCGACTACGGCCGGGTCGTCGGCTGGACCGACCTGCCACACCTCGGCGACGAGGTGCACCACTTCGGGTGGAACGCGTGCAGCAGCGCACTCTGCCCGACCGCACCGCACCCGCACGTCGAGCGGCGCTACCTGATCGTGCCCGGCCTGCGCTCGTCGCGGATCCACGTCATCGACACGCAGCCCGACCCGCGCCAGCCGCAGGTCGTCAAGGTGATCGGGCCGGAGGAGCTGGCGAAGCGGGCCGGCTACTCCCGGCCGCACACCGTGCACTGCGGCCCGGACGGCATCTACCTCTCCGCCCTCGGTGGCGCGGACGGCGCCGAGGGCCCGGGCGGCATCGCGATCCTGGACCACACCACGTTCGACGTGCGCGGGGCGTGGGAGGCCGACCGGGGCCCGCAGTTCCTGGCGTACGACGTGTGGTGGCACCTCACCCAGGACGTGCTGGTCACCAGCGAGTGGGGCACGCCGTCGATGGTCGAGGACGGGATCATCGGCGAGCTGTTGCTGGGCCGGCGCTACGGTCACGCCATCCACTTCTGGGACCTCGCGAAACGCCGGCACGTGCAGCGGGTCGACCTGGGTGATCAGTACCAGATGCCGCTGGAGCTGCGCCCGGCGCACGATCCGACGAAGTCGTACGGGTTCGTCGGGGTGGTGATCAGCGTCGAGGACCTGTCCGCCTCGGTCTGGCTGTGGCACCGCGACGGGGACGCCTGGGCGGTCACCAAGGTGATCGACATCCCGGCCGAGCCGGCCGACCCGGCAGAGCTGCCCGACCTGCTCAAGCCGTTCGGCGCGGTGCCGCCGCTGGTGACCGACATCGACCTGTCGGTGGACGACAAATTCCTCTACGTCTCCTGCTGGGGCACGGGTGAGCTGCGTCAGTACGACGTCAGCGACCCGCTGCACCCGGTGCAGACCGGCTCGGTGCACCTCGGCGGGATCGTCCGGCGCGCGGCGCACCCGTCCGCGCCCGACGAGGCCCTCGCCGGTGGGCCGCAGATGGTGGAGGTGAGCCGGGACGGGCGGCGGGTCTACGTCAGCAACTCCCTCTACGGCTCGTGGGACGACCAGTTCTATCCCGACGGGGTGGGCGCCTGGCTGGCCAAGCTCGACGTGGATGTCGACGCCGGTGGCCTCACCCCCGACGTGCGGTTCTTCCCGCACGGCGACGAGTTCCGGGGGCTGCGCGTGCACCAGACGCGATTGCAGGGTGGGGACGCGTCCTCCGACTCGTACTGCTTCCCGTGACCCTCGGGACGCTCGCGACGCTGGCGGCGCTCGGCGCGTTCCACGGTCTGAACCCGGCGATGGGGTGGTTGTTCGCGGTGGCCCGGGGCCTGCAGGAGCGCAGCCGGATGGCGCTGCTGCGCGCCCTGCCGCCGATCGCGGCGGGGCATCTCGCCTCGGTGGCGATCGTCGCGGCCCTGGTCACCGCTACCAGGTCGGTGACGGCGAGCACCGCCCTGGCAGTGGTCGGCGGCCTGCTGCTGGTCGGCTTCGGGTTGTGGCGGCTGCTCTCCGAGCGGCACTTCCGCTGGGCGGGGATGCGGCTGTCGGCGGCGCAGCTCACCGGATGGTCGTTCCTCATGTCGTCCGCGCACGGCGCCGGGCTGATGCTGCTGCCGGTGCTGGTCGCCGAGCCGGTGCCCGGAGGTCACTCCGGGCACCTGGCCGCCGCGCCGCTCGGTGCGCTGCCCGGGCTGGCCGCGGCGGGCGTGCACACAGTGGCGATGCTGGGCACCGCTCTGGTCGTGGCGGTGCTGGTCTACCAGGTGCTCGGGGTCGGGGTGCTGCGTCGGGCGTGGTTCAACGTCGACCGGCTCTGGGCGGGCGTGCTGGTGGCCGCGGGGTTGGTGACGCTGATCCGGGCGTGACCGTCCATCGTGGAAACGTGTGATGTGTGATCTCATGTCGCCATGGTCACCCCGACTCCCCTCATGCAGCTGGTGGCCGGCGTGTGGGGGTTCAAGACCCTCGCGGCCGGCGTCGACCTCGGTCTGTTCACCCGGCTCGCCGGTGGACGGACGATGACAGTCGAGCAGGCTTCGGCCGAGTTCGGGCTGCCGGACCGGCCGGCGGACCTGCTGCTCGCCGCGTGCGCCTCGCTCGGCCTGTTGGAGAAGGCCGGCGACGGCTACCGCAACTCCGAGTTGGCCGAGCAGTTCCTGGTCGAGGGTCGGCCCTACTACTTCGGCGCCCAGATCCGCTACTCCGACCTGCGCACCTACCTGCCGTGGCACCGCATCGGCGAGGCGCTGCGCACCGATCGGCCGTTGACCTGGGACCCGGAGTCCCAGCAGTCCATGTTCGACACCGAGGATCCGTTGATGCTGGCGCAGTTCTGGGATGCCATGTATTCGACGTCGAGTTTCACGGCGAGCGCGCTGGCCGAGGCGTACGACTTCTCCGGGCACCGCCGGCTGCTCGACGTGGGCGGCGGGGCCGGCGCGTTCCCGATCGAGTTCTGCCGCCGGCTGCCCGAGCTGCGGGCGACAGTCCTGGACCTGCCGCACGTCTGCGTACGGGCGCGGGAGCGGATCGCGGAGGCCGGTCTGACCGATCGCATCGACGCGGTGCCCGGCGACTTCCTCGCCGATCCGGCGTTGCCGGACGGGCACGACGTCATCCTGCTCAGCATGATCCTGCACGACTGGGACGAGCCGACTAACCGCGCGCTGCTGGCCCGCTGTCACGCGGCGCTGCCGCCCGGTGGTGCCATCGTCGTCTGCGAGCTGCTGCTCAACGATGAGCGCACCGGGCCACCGGAGGCCGCTCTGATGGGCATGAACATGCTTGTCGAGACCGAGGGCGGCCGGAACTACTCGGCGGCCGAGTACGGCGCGTGGCTCACCGACGCCGGGTTCGTCGACGTCCGTACCGTGCCGTTCGACGCCCCCGGCGCCAACGGCGCTGTCGTGGCCCGCCGGCCCTGAACGCCGACGGCACCCGACCCGGAGAGGGTCGGGTGCCGCAGCGTCATCGTGACGCTGGCGTCCGATCGGCTACCGGTACCCCTCAGGCGCGAGCCTTGGCCGGCTGCTTCATGAAGTCCATGATCGCCTTGTTGACCTCGTCGGCGTGCGTCCACGGGATGCCGTGCGGCGCCCCCTTGAGCGTGATGAGCGTGCCGGTCGGCATCATCGGGCCGAGCCGCTGGCCGGTCACCGGGTAGGGCAGCACCCGGTCCTGGTCACCCTGCACGATCAACACCGGAATATTGATCTTCGGCAGGTCCTGCCGGAAGTCCTCCTGCCAGGCGTCCACACTGTCGTGGGTGGCCTTGCCGGAGGCCATGGCGCCGATCTGCCAGTGCGCCCGGTACGCCTCTTCGCTGACCCGCTTGCCCATGTTCTGGTCCGGGTTGAAGAACGCGTCGCAGAACGACGTCAGATAGGCGAAGCGGTCCTTGATGATGGCGTCCTGGAAGCCCTTGAAGAGCTTGCGGTCGACGCCCTCGGGGTTGTCGTCGGCCTTGGCCAACATCGGTTGCAGCGGGCTGAGCAGCACGGCTCGGCTGACCCGCTGGGAGCCGTAGTTGGCCAGGTAGCGGACGACTTCGCCGGTGCCCATCGAGTGACCGATCAGGGTGGCGTCGTTGAGGTCCAGCTCGGTCATCAGCACGTCGAGGTCCGCGGCGAACGTGTTGTAGTCGTACCCGAAGGCCGGCTGCGCCGAGTTGCCGTTACCGCGTCGATCGTAGGTGATCGTCCGGTATCCGGCGTTCTGCAGCACGCTGGTTTCCTTCTCCCACGTTGCCCCGTTGAACGGGAAGCCGTGGATGAGCACCACGGGCTTACCGGATCCGTGGTCCTCGTAGTACAGGTCGATGGGTGCGGAGTTTTCCGTCCCCACGGTAATGAAAGGCATGTTTTTCTCCTGCTCCGGTATGGGCTGTCGGACGCCCCGCGCTTTCCCGTCGGGTCGCCGGATATGCGGCCGAGCGCCGTCGCCCAGGCCCGCCGGCCCGCTCCGGACGACCGGTCCCGGCATCGACATTTATCAACCTCGTCGGTAGGGTCGCCGGTAGGAAAGTTTCGGCGTACGGGAGGTGGGCATGCTTCGAAAAGTCCCCGCGGCGCTGGCCGTCGGAGCGGCCGTGGCCGCCCTGGGCGGCACGCCGGCGCAGGCCGACCCGGTGGTGCCACGGCACGCCATAGTCATCTGCCAGAGCGCCAGCTTCTACGCCAACTACGACTCCGCCGGCGGCCCCACCGGCCTGAAGCGCACGCTCGTCTACGGCAACAAGATCGGCCACACCCCGGGCGCGCACCCGGTCTACAACGGGTGGGCGGCCACCTTCGACTTCAGCCCGAACGACTGGGGTTACCTGCGCTCCGAGTGCATCGGCGGGTACGACTCATGGTGAGGGCCCGGGTGACGGCCGGCGTGCTGGCCGGGATCGTCGCCGCGACCCTCGCCGCGCCGGCGCCGGCGCAGGCCGCCAACGGCACCATCGGTCAGCGGGAGACGGTGTGCGCGAGTGACCTGTTCGTCCGCACGCAGCCCAACGGCGCATGGATGGGCACCCTCTACGCGGGTCAGACGTTCCTGGTCGAAGGTCCCCGCAGCGGCGGCTACGTCTACGGCTTCGCCTACGGGTACATCAACCGACGCGGCTGGGTGCAGGACGGCTGGTTCTGCTGAGCGGTCGGCCGGCGACGCGACCCGATCGGAGTGCCCCGATCCGGCCGCGGCGGCCTAGCCTCGAACGGTGAGCCCTTCGCCCCGGCTGCGAGCCGTCAGCGACCTGCACATCAGCTACGCGGAGAACCGCGCGTTCGTCCAGGAGCTCCGGCCGGACCACCCCGGCGACTGGCTGCTCGTCGCCGGTGACGTGGCCGAGCGGTTCGCCGACATCGAGTGGGCTCTCGGCCTGCTGAGCAGCCGCTTCGCCCGGGTGGTCTGGGCGCCGGGCAACCATGAGCTGTGGACGCCGCCCGGCGACCCGGAGCACCTGCGCGGCGAGACCCGCTACCACGAGCTGGTCGAGCTGTGCCGGCGCCTGGGAGTCGTCACCCCGCAGGACCCGTACCCCGTCTGGGACGGCGAGGGCGGCCCGGCCACGATCGCCCCGCTCTTCGTGCTCTACGACTACACGTTCCGGGTGCCCCAGGCCAGCACGAAACAGGAGTCGCTGGACCTGGCGTACGCGGCCGGGGTGGTCTGCACGGACGAGGCGCTGCTGCACCCCGACCCGTACCCGAGCCGGGAGGCGTGGTGCGACGCCCGCATCACCGAGACCGAACGCCGGCTGGCCGAGCGCGACCCGGCGCTGCCGACCGTGCTGGTCAACCACTACCCGCTGGTGCGCGAACCCACCGACGTCCTGTGGTTCCCCGAGTTCGCCCAGTGGTGCGGCACCGTCCGCACCCGCGACTGGCACCTACGCTTCGGCGCGTCCACGATGGTCTACGGGCACCTGCACATCCCCCGCACCACGTTCTACGACGGCGTCCGGTTCGAGGAGGTCTCGCTGGGTTACCCGCGTGAGTGGCGGCGACGCGGCCCGGTCCCAGACCCCGTCCGCACCATCAACCCCGCCGAGGACCTGCGCCGACGCGAGTCCGTCAGCGGGTGAGGCCGACCACCGACGCCAGCCGCGCCACGCCGGCCGGCGCCGGCTGCGCGCGGGCGACATCGGCGATGAGGGTACGCGCCAACAGCCGCCACCGAACCTCAAGTTCAACACCCCTCTGAGCTGAGCGCAGCGACTACGGTGACCGGATGCCGATCAGTCGACGCCGAATCCTCCAGTTGGTGGCCGCCGGCGGCGGCGTCACCGCGCTCGGCGCGGCCGGCATCGCCCTGGTCGACGCCGAGGTGCTGCCCGGCCGGTCGGTGCTCGACCACGCGCTGGGTCGCTGCGACGCCGCACCGCCGACCGCGCCGCAGGGCACACCCCAACCGCCGGTCACCGGCAGCTTCCGCTCGGCGGCACGCCGCCGGGAGGTGGCCTTCGCCATCTCCTACCCACCCGGGTACGCCCCGGGCGCCCGGCTACCCGTCTGCCTGGCCCTGCACGGGTACGCGGCCGACGCCCGCTCCGCCGTCACCGCCGCCCGGTATCCCGAGTTCCTGGCCGGCGCGCTCGCGGCAGGGGTGCCCCCGTTCGCGCTGGCCGCACCGGACGGCGGGGACGGCTACTGGCATCCGCACGCCACCGACGACCCGCTCGGCATGCTCGTCGACGAGTTCCTGCCGCTGCTGGCCGGGCGCGGCCTGCGTACCGACCGGGTCGCGGTGGCCGGCTGGTCGATGGGCGGATACGGCGCGTTGCTCGCCGCGCTGACCCATCCGGACCGGTTCCGGGCGGTGGTGGCCACCTCACCGGCGATCTTTCGCTCGTACGCCGACGCGGAGCGGGTCAACGCCGGCGCGTTCGACGGTCCCGACGAGTGGGCCCGGTACGACGTGACGGCCCGCGCCGCGCAGTTCGCCGGCCTGCCGGTGCGGATCGCGATCGGCGCGGCCGACCCGTTCGCGGGCGCGGTCGAGACACTGCGGGACCGGCTGCCCGACCCGGAGGTGGTGACCATCGGGGTGGGCTGCCACGACGGCGACTACTGGGCGTCCGTCGCCCCGGCGCAGGTGCGGGCGATCGGCGCCGCGCTAGCCGGCTGACCCGTAGCACCATCCGCCAGCCCTCGGGCGATGTGCTGATGCCCCTGCGAGACGGAGACTGACCGCTAGAGCAGGCCCTCTCTGTGTGCCGGAGTCCCCGTTCCCTGGACCGGGCCTGGTGGTGGAGCCTGCTGTGGAAAGCCTGCCCTCGGAGGATTTCGAGCGTCTGTGGCGGGAGGCTCGTCGGCAACTGGAACAGCAGACCGACCGTCAGACGTCGAAGCGCAACCCGGGGCCGGTCGACTCGCTCAGCATGGCAGGCAGGTCGCCGAGGGTGGCGAACGCACGTCCGCTCCAGCTCGGGTCGGTGTCGTTGTGCTCGGTGGTACGAAGCACGGTCATACCGACCGCTGCCGCGCCGGCCAGCTCGCCGTCTGCGCCGTCACCGACGAAGACGCAGTCTGCCGGAGCGACGCCCAACCGCTCGGCGGCAATGCGGTAGATCGCCGGATTGGGCTTGGCGAGCCCGACTTCACAGGAGAAGACCGCGACGTCGAAGCAACGGGCTAGCGGGCTCAGCGGCCATGCCTCGGCGGTCTCCGAGGTGGCGTTGCTGATGAGGGCGAGCGGGTGCCCGTCCTCGCGCAGCGCGGCAAGCACGTCCAGGGTGGCGGTCGAGACAGTCCCCAGCACCCGTCGCGCGAGAGCTCGCCGACGGTCACCGGCCCGTGTCACCTGTTCGTCGGTTGGCGTGCCGCCAAGGCGTCCGGCGAGAATGCGGACGGTCTCCTCGACGTCCCACCGGACCAGCCGGTCACGCCAGCTGGCGTGGTACGCGGCAACCAGCGCGGCCGGAGCCACCCCGACCACGAGCGCCATCTCGCCGACCACCCGGTCACGCTCGTCATCGGCACCATGAACCAGGGTATGGAAGAGGTCGAAGATCACCGGCCGAGGCATCTTGCGCATCCTACTGAGCGTGGGTCCGCTGGCGTCAAAGCGAAGCTGCTGGTGGTGCTGATCAGGTGTCTGTTCAGTGGTAGGTCTGGTCGGGCCGTCGCCAGGTGTATACGGTGCATCGGTGCATGAGCCATCCGTGCTGGACGGTCTGACGGAGATGACCGGCGTGCAGATGCTGTGGTTCGCCGACTATTACGACGGACCGTTGGATGGTCTCGCGCTGCTCGACGGCCGGGAGTACTGGTTCATCGCCGTTGCGGACGAGCGCGACTGTCCCGTTGATCAGGAACGGCGCTGCTACGTGCTCCATGCGATCTCCGAGGAGCAGGCACGAGCGGAGTGGGCGGAGCACCGCGATTTTGTGGCAGTGGTGGGTGGGCCTGGGTGCGTACACACGCCCGCTTGTGCCCATGGTCCGGTTGATGCCGACGCGGCTGCTGCCTGGCACCGCGATCATCCTTGGGAGCTGCGGCCGGACCATGCCAGCGCGCCGGCGATCGGGTGGTTCCGCGGGTACTGAGCTGACTAGTCCGGGTAGGAGTCGCGGATGACCAGCTCTCGGGTTTCGATGATGCCGGGCCAGTGCCGGGAGACCGGGTCGGTGCCCCGGCGCAGCCAGAGGGTCGTGCCGTCGGTGGCCGTCGCGGTCTCGATGACGTGCTCGGCGTCCGCCTCGATGCGGCCGGTCTCGACCGGGCCCATGCCCAGCCTCTCCGCCTCGGTGCGCAGGTCGGCGCGGGCGAGGTAGAGCAGGGCCGCACCGCCCGGGTCCACGCTGACGGCGGCCGGCTCGACGCGGGCCAACCACGGCCCCAGCGCCTGCACGCTCCCGGCGATCGTGTCCGCCGGAACGGTGACGAAGAGCCGGGCGACAACCTCGGCCTCGATCGGCCCGATGTCCAGGGTGCGGTCGGGGGTGAGGCCGGAGCCGTGGGTCGCGCCCTCCCAGCCCAGCTCCTGGTCGGCCCGATCGATCACCAGGCGGGTGGCGGGCGGCCCGGACGGGGGTACCAGAGTCTCGGCGTAGCGGACGTTGCGCGAGTAGCGGAAATCCTGATCGCGCCAGCCGAAGCGGTGCAGCAGCGGCTGCGCCAGGGCGTGCATGGCGCGTTCCTCGTTCCTGGCGACCCGGTAGCCCGACAGCAGCAGGTCCGCGCGGTCGACGTCGATGTCGATCCCGTCAGCGCCGAGCTCGTCGGCGAGCGGAGCGTAGCGGCGCAAAGTGTCGGCGGCGGTCGCGGTGCCGCGTTCCAGCCTGAGCATCGCCTTCATCCTGAACGGCGGCTTGTTCGTCGCCACTCGCCTCACCGCCAATCCGCGCCAGGCACGCGAGGCACCGTAACCAGCGGCTACCGAGTGAACAACCGATTCGGACCAGGCAGGATGGCGCCCGCGCCGACATCACGGTCGGTCAGTCGATGCCCTCGACGATGCGGAAGTCGCGCTCGACGGCGTCGGAGAGGGCGACAAGCGCCTCCTGGTAGGCCGCACTCTCGTGCGCCGCGACGGCCTGCGCGAAGCTGTCGAACTCGATCACGATGGTGCGCTCGGCGATTCCGGCGTCATGCGCCACGACCCGACCGCCACGGACGAGGACCCGACCGCCCCCGGCCGCGACGGCCGGAGCGGCCAGCGCGTTGTAGGCAGCCAGCTTCTCCGGGTCTGAGATGGTGCGGTAGGCGCTGACCCAGTAGCCCTTGGGCATGGAACCTCCAGTGTGGGGATGAGTGCGTCTGGCTTACGGGTTGGTCTCGGACGGTCGGCGGGCGAGAGCGAGGCTCGTCAGCGTCGTGATCGCCATGGCGCCGATGCCGACCAGCGCCGCTGTGGTGTAGGCGCTGTCGTCGGGGAAGCGGTGGCCGGGGCCGGTGCCCGCGGCGAGGATCAGGCCGCCGATGGCGCTGCCCAGGGAGTACCCGACGCTGCGGACGACGTAGTTGAAGCTCATGGCGCTCGACGTCTCGCTCTTGGGGGTGACGGCCAGGATGACGCCGGGCATCGCGGCTGAGAAGCCGCCGACGCCGAAGCCGAGCACGCCCATCGCCACGAACAGTTCGATCAGGTCCGACCGGGCCGCCGCGAACAGGGCGAACCCGCCGCCGACCACGACGGCGCTGCCGGCCAGGAGCAGGGGGTCGGCGATCCGCGTCCGGACCCGTGGCGTGAGCTTGCCGGCGACGAACCCCAGCACCGAGAACGGAATGAGGACCAGCCCGGCGACGAAGGTCGTCAGCCCGAAGCCGTAGCCGGCGCCGTGTGGCGTCTGCGCGTACCGGGTGATGAGCGTGAGCAGGAGGTACATGCCGATCCCGCCGACGAACATGGCGAGGTTCGCCCCGGCGACCGCCGGGTGCCGCACCGCCCGCACATCGACCAGAGGCGTCGTGCTGCGCAGCTCGATGACGGCCCAGAGGCAGAGCAGCACCACCGCGACGACGGCGAGGCCCGCCGCCACGGCGAGGTGCCGGCTCCACAGATTGCGTTCGCCGGCGAGGAACAGCACCAGGAGCAACGCAGCGGCCAGGACGGCAGCGCCTGCCACATCGACGTGGGCGGAGCGGCCTTCGGGAGCTTCGGGCATGGAGCGCCACGCGGTCAGGAGGGCGGCGGCGGTGACGACCAGGCCGAGGCCGTAGGCGGCCCGTACCCCGCCGAACTCGGCGAGCAGTGCGGCCAGCGGGTAGCCGACGCCGGCCCCGATGATCGAGACCACCGAGATCAGGGCGATCACGGCCGCGCCGCGCTCCTCGGGGAGGTGGTCCCGGGCCACGCCCATCATCAGCGCCGTCAGCCCGAGCCCGACGCCCTGGGCCGCCCTGCCGACCAGCAGCCACGCGAACGGCAACGGCAGCACGGTGAGCGCGCTGCCCGCGACGACGACAGCCAGCGTGGCGAGGATGGTGGCCCGTCGGTGCGGGCCGGCTCCGAGCCGGCCCAGGACCGGTGTGGCGACGGCGCCGCTGAGCAGCGCGATGGTCAGCGTCCACTGCGCACTGCCGAGCGAGACGTGGAACGAGGTCGCCACGCTGGTGATGAGCGGCGTCCCGAGGCTGGCGACCGCCGCCACGACCAGAGCGATGAACACCAGGGCGGGGACCAGGAGCGGCGTTTCGGACCGCGCCACCGGGAACGCCTGCACCGCGCCCCCGCCGACCGGCTGCCCGGTCACCGCCTCGACCCTTCACGGTCCTGGCTTTCGAGCTCTGCCAGATGCTTCAGCGCCGGAAGGGCCGCCACCAGCGCCTCGACCTCGTCGCCGGTCAGCTCGCCGATCAACCGCTCGAACGCGTGGACGCCCGCCTGGCGGCGCGTCCGGACATACGAGGCGCCGGCCTCGGTCAGGCACACCAGCGTGACCCGCTTGTCGGACGGGTCGCTGCGCCGCTCGACAAGGCCGGACTCCTCCATCACCCGGACCAGGGTGGTCATCGCGGGCTGGGTGACGCCCTCGACCGCAGCCAGATCGGTGATGCGCCGCGGGCCGGTCCGGTCCAGGGTGGCCAGGGTGGCGGCGGACGTCAGGCTCATGTCCCGGGGCAGGCGTCTCGCGGCCCTGGTGGCCAGGGCGTAGAGGGCTGCCCCGATGGCGGCGGACGCCTCAGCAGTGGTGTCGTGATGACTCACACTCGAAGCATAGCAGTTTTATATTCAGCCTTTATGTAAATGCCGTGTCAGTCGTCGGTGAACGGGGCGCCGGTCGACCGCACCGCCCACCGTGCTCACGGCATTGTGCTTGACACTCGACGTCAAGTACTTGACGATGGGCGTCAAGTAGCGGAGGAGGCAGCATGGCCCCAACCGACGAGGAACTGACCGAGCATCTCATCCGGTTGATCGACATCCGCCTCCTCGACCCCCTCGAAATCCTGGTCGACGGCCACGACGCCATCGACCCGCTGCGCGCCGTCATCCGGGAGCGGGCCCGATCCTGGGCCACCACGATCGTCAGCGGCGACGACCGGGCCGCCGTCGGCGTGGTCATGCGCGCGATTTCCACCCTCTACCCGGGGGACGGACCGTTCGACCCGCCCATCGATTGGTGGCGCAGTCCTTTCGGCCAAGCCGTCGCGCGACGGGTCGGCCACCCGAGCGCCGAATCCGTGTCGTACGCGGTGGCCGGCGCCATGCTCGGTATCACCCGCCAGGGCGTCCACGACCTGGTCTCCCGCGACAAGCTCGCCCGCCACCCCGAAGGCGGCGTGCGCTCCGCCTCCGTACGCGACCGACTGCTCAAGGAAGGAACCCGACGTGTCTGACACCTTTGTCGACTCCGGGTCCGTGCCCATCGCAATCCGCGACTTCGGTGGATCCGGACAACCGCTGCTGCTCCTTCACGGCGCCGGCGGCAACCTCGCCCAGATGGCCACCCTCGCCGAGCACCTGCGCCCGACCTACCGGGTGGTCACCGTCGATCTGCGTGGTCACGGCCGGTCTGGAGACGGCCCGTGGCGCTGGGACGACGTACTGGCCGACCTGGCCGCCGTCACCGACCACCTCCGACTCACCTCCCCAGCGGTGGTCGGCGTCTCCCTCGGCGGCATGCTCGCCACCCTCTGGGCGCAGCGTCACCCGGAGTGCCCCGGCGTCGTCAGCTTCGACGGCAATCCGCCGCTCAACCGTCCGGACCAGCTCGCCGGGCTGGATCCGGAGCAGGCCGAGACCGAGCTGGCCAAGCTGCGGGCCGTCTTCGACGGGATGGCCGCGATGCTGGCCGAACCGCTGACCGCTGAACAGGTGGCCGCCATGCGTGCGGGGCAACGGGCCATGGCCCAGCGCTACGGCGCCACACCCGACGACTGGGTGGCAGCCTTCGAACGCAACCTCGTGCCCGGCGACGACGGCCGCAGCCAGCTGCGGCCCGCCCCGGACCTCACCCGGCAGCTCCGGGACGCCATGGACTCCCTCGACCTGATGCCCGCCTACCGCGACGCCCGCTGCCCGCTGCTGCTCGTCCTCGCCACCGAGGACCTGCCCGAACAACAGCCGTTCCACAGCCTGTACGAGGCGTACCGCAAGGTCACCGCCGATCGGCTTGCCACTGTGGACAACCCGTCTCTGCGGGTGCGGCACCTCGCCGGCGCCAGCCACGCGATGGTCGCCGAACGCCCACAGGAGCTCGCTACTCTCATCACCGACTTCCTCAGCCCTCAGGACTGAGGGCGACCCCGCAGGAGTCCGCCTCCTGGCGAAGGTCGAGACGGCGTGGCGGATGGAAGCCGACGCACGTCCGTCACCGGGTAAGCCCGACCAGCGTCGCCAGTCGCGCCACGCCGGCCGACGCCGGCTTGGCACGGGCGACATCGGCGATGGGAGTACGCGCCAACGGGCGCCACCGAACCTCGGCCGGCGCGACACTGTCCGCGTCGACGAGCGCTCGCGCCGCCCCGCGCAGATCACCGGCGTGCAGGTAAATCCGCGCGGCGTCGAGCAGGTAGGCGCCCCGATACTCGGCCGGCAACCGCCGCCACACCTCCCGCCGAACGATCGTCGTGTGCCGTGCCAGTGCGCTGTCGGCGTCACCCCGCTGCGCCGCCACCAGCACCCGAGCCATGTCGACGGCGACCGGCCCGAAGCTGGTGCCGCA
Source organism: Micromonospora sp. DT63 (assembly GCF_049841615.1). Lineage (NCBI taxonomy): Bacteria > Bacillati > Actinomycetota > Actinomycetes > Micromonosporales > Micromonosporaceae > Micromonospora > Micromonospora sp. DT63. Next base: position 918,477 of record NZ_JBNCKQ010000001.1, read on the forward strand.
CGAGTCGTCGTACCCCCGCAGGTCGACGGCGACGCCCGCGGCCCGGTCGATCAGCTCGGTTGCGCGGTGGTGCTCGCCGCAGCCAGCGGCGGCGAGCGCGGCCTGGACCAGCAGCGTCCCACCGACCGCCCTCGTTCGACGGTCTCCCCGGCACTCTCCCCCACCCCGGTGATCAAGAGGTTCGCGTCGACTGTGATCTCCAAAAGTCCCGCAAACCTCTTGATCACTCAAGTGGAGTGCCGGTGGAAGAGTTCGGTTAACCACTGTGAGGGTCGCCGACAGGGCCAGGCGGTCCCGGCCCGACGCGCGCAGCGCCTGAGCCACTGCGACAGCCACTGTCGCCGCGAGGACTGGGGCGTCTTGGGCAGCACCCATGGCCCGGTCGGCGGCCAGCCAGGCGAGGTCGGCCTCGTCGAGCTTGACCAGCAGCAGAGCGGTGACGCGGTACGCCTGCGTCAGCACCTCCGGCGACCCCGCGCCCTGGGCGGCGTCGAGCAGGCTCGGCACCGCCCGCACCAACTGCGGGTAGTTCGCGTGCTGGTAGGCCAACCAGGCGTGCCCGATCTGACGCCTCAGCTCATGCATGTGTAGCGAGGTCGGCGGGGTGTCGTAGCGCGCGAGGGCGGCTCGGATGTCGTCCACTCCGGCCGGTGTGCTCGCCGGGGCGCTGGGCGGTTGACCGAGCAGCACCTCTGGATCGACCCGCAGGACGCCGGCCACCTCCTGGATCACCGAGTACCGATCCAGAGGCCGGACGCCCCGCTCGACCTTGTCCACCCAGCTCTTCGACCTGCGCAACCGATCGGCAAGCATCTGCTGCGTCATCGACCGTCGCACCCGCCAACCGGCCACCCGGCGACCGATGGGGAGGTCATCGCTGCTCACGCTGCCACCGCCGGTCCGGGACCGCACGGGTCGTGTCGTCCACAGGTACACGCTCCGCCTCGGCCTGATCCAGGAGGCGCTGCTTGGCAGCCTCCCGCTCGCTCGCCTCAACCTGTTCACCCTTGCTCGCCGTCTCGTCGCCGCGCATAGCCACCTCCATAAGGCCATCGGCGCGGCGATCACGTTGGCTCGTCGCGTCCTACCTGGATGGCACGTGTTGTGAATTCAGGCTCTGCGAACTCGTGATGACGACTTCACCGTGAGTTACGGACGAATGGGGACGTCCTTGCTAGGGTGAGTCGTCCCCGATGCCGTCCCCGAGCCCAGTGAGCAGGAGACGCGATGCCGAACGACCGCCTTCGCAACGGGATGCTCAAGAAGGGCCTGACGGCATCGGCACTTGCAGAGAGAGTCGGTGTCGACCCGAAGACTGTCGAGCGGTGGGTCACCCAGGCTCGCATCCCGTACCCGCGCTATCGCCACTCCATCGCTGAGCTACTGGAGGAGAGCGAGTCGTATCTCTGGCCGGATGCGCTTCCGACGCAGCGAGCCGTGCAGATCAGCCAGTCAGAACTGGTCCACATCTACCCGCGTCGCGGAGCCGTTCCGACCGATCTCTGGCAGCGGCTTCTGGAGCAGGCCACCCGGCAGGTTGGTGTCCTGGTCTACGGAGGGCTGTTTCTGCCCGAGTTCAACCACCGCTGGATCGCGACCCTGCGCGAGAAGGCTTTGGCCGGAGCGCAGGTGGAGTTGCTATTCGGCGACCCGGAGGGCGTGCACATCGCCGAGCGTGGAGACGCCGAGGGTATCGGCCCCGCCATGTCCAACAAGATTCTTAACGCGTTGGCCTTCTACAAGGAGCTTCGGGATCTGGACAACGTCGGGATCTACTTCCACGACACCATCCTCTACAACTCCATCTACCGCTTCGACGACGAGATGCTGGTCAACACTCATCTCTACGGCACACCGGCCGCGTACTCACCGGTGCTCCACCTGCGACGTCTCGGCGGCGGGGACCTCTTCGACAGCTACGTCGCCAGCTTCAACCGCGTGCTCGGGCAGAAGCGGGCTGTGTGGCCTGAACACTGACAGGCTGGAGCCATGGCGCGGATCGAGCACTTCGACAACCCGAAAGCTCCCAGGCCGAACAGGATCGTCGTCGCAGTGACGGTCTTCGTCCAGGACGGCCAGGGCCGGGTGCTGCTCATCCAGCGGACCGACAACGGCCTCTGGGCGCTGCCGGGCGGCGCTCAGGACTTCGGCGAATACATCGCCGAGACAGCCGTGCGGGAGACGCGTGAGGAGACCGGCATCGAGGTCGAGGTGACCGAGATCGTCGGGATCTACTCCGACCCTCGGCACGTGGTGGAGTACAGCGACGGCGAGGTACGGCAGCAGTTCTCGATCTGCTTCCGCGCCCAGTACCTTTCCGGTGATCCGACGACCAGCAATGAGTCCTCGTCCGTGGTGTGGGTGGCCCGTGACCATCTGGACCGACTCCCGATGCACCCTTCGATGCGGCTCAGGGTCGACCACGGATTGCAGCGGCGCCCGGTCCCCTACATCGGCTGAGCTGACAGGCGACGTTCGGTCCTGCGTACGGCGTCTTGGAGCATTGGCTCAGCTCTCTGCCAAAACCGCGTCACGACGTCGTCCGGCCCGTAGCGCTGCCGAATCTCCGCCAGCCTCTCATCGACGGTGAGATCCTGCCCGTCCGGGCCAGTCGTCATGTCCGCGTACCAGAGAGCATCCGAGGTCGCCGTCTCCTCGCGCGGGAACTCATTGGCTAGAGCCTGTCCCAGACCGCGCTCGTCTGCCTCATAGACAGCGCAGGAGTGGTGGGCAACCAAAGCAGCGACACGGTCTCCGAAGCCATGACTCCGAAGCCATCGCGCACCGTCAAGCGCGTGGAAGCCCGTGTCGGCGACGTCGGGGGCATACCCGATGTCGTGCAGCCAAGCAGCCGCCGTTAGCAACTCCGCATCATCTCCGACCAGGCGCGCAAGCCCTTCCGCCTTCGCCGCCACTGCTTTCACATGAAGCCAGCGACGGGGTAGGGCATCTTGCAGGAGACGCTGCGAAGTTGTCTCGGCTAACCCGAAGGACGGACTCACGCGGGAAGTCTAGAACCCTGGCCGGCGCCCCTGACGCCCTAGAAACGCCCTGATAAGAAGGTGCGGTGGCCTACGCATTACGAGACCAAGATGGGTGATCCTGCGACGTGCCAAAGTCAGCTCCTAACAGCGGAAACGCCTCTCGACACCTCTCACCGCTCCCTCGCCGTCCGTCGACCTCTTGTGGACCAGATGCGGACTGGCACGTCGGGGCCGAGGCGATGCGCAGCCGATGTCATGCCGACCTGCGAGCGTACCCAAGAACCGCGTAAAGCCAGTGATCGAAGTACCGGTCCAACGCCGCGTCGTCCGCGAGGTCCAGAGCCAGCCACTCTTGAGCCGCACGAACCATCTCTAGGCTCGCCTTCTCCTCTTCCTCTGGCTTGAGTTCCACCCAGTCAGTGAACGCCGCCCACTGGAGGTACAGACTCATCCTCAGCGCGTCGTCGAGTTCCGGAGGCCCCACCTCCTCCCAGAGGTCGGCCGCCGCCTCGTAGGCGCGGTCCGCAACCAGGATCCGTTGGAACAAGCGGTTGACCTCGTCTAAGTCAAGCCCCGTGCCTTCGATGTAGCTGCTGGTCACGCTAGGAGCCTTCCACCGGACCCCCACATTTTAAAGATCATGCGGTCTATCGACGGGCGTCCGCTGCTGCGGCTGACCTGGTCGGTCTGTCGGCCGCTGCCGCTTCTCGCTCCGGTCTGTCGGCCGGCTTGGCTGTACGGATGGCTGTACAGCCGTCGTCCCCGCTTCTCATACTCGACCGGTGACTGCTGCGGATCTTCCAGCCCGGTTCAGGCCCATCATCGAGCAGGTGGTCGAACGGATTGCCGCTGGCGATTTCGACGGCCTAGCGCGGGACTACTCGCGGTCGGGCCACGACCTGGGCGTCTGGGCCCGCGAGTACCCCGCAACGTTCATCCCAATGCCGCCCGAGGCGTGGCACCACGTCGACGCCTACTTCCTTGCTGGCCACGACGTTTGGAAAGTCGATGTCGACCTGTGGTCTCAGGAGGAAGGGCGAAGCGACATGACCTTGCAGGTGACGGTCTGGGAAGAGGCCGGCGCGATCAAGCTGACCATCGATGACCTGCACACTCTCTAGTAACGGCCACCCTCACCGCACCGTCAGTCTGGAAGAGCGTGCTCAACCGGCCCAAATGCCGGAATCGCCCCCCGAGGGAACCTGACGCGTTGACAGTTCGTGCCCGTGGTGCCCGCTAGGGAGACTCGTTACTGGCCCGGTCGGAGACGGTCCCACTGGACGTCGAAACAGATCAGACCTCGGTCCGCGGCCATCCTCGCTGCCTCGGCAGACACCTCCTCACACATGCTGTAGCGCATGCCGAAGTAGATGATCGGTCCCGAAGCGTTATTGATCATTGGGCCGTCCGACCAAGGGCTCACATCCTCTTCGTCCTCGGTCATGTCGATCCACCGGTCGAGCAGCGCGTCGACGTAGGCCCGGATGCGAGGAGTCGGCGGCCTATCGTGGTCCGCGTCGATGTAGTCGTCGTAGATCTGGCTGAAGATGCGCCCGCCCTCGACATCGTCTGCGGGCTGCTCGCCCTCCCACACCGCCAGGTCGTAAGTCATGTGGGGAGTGTGCCAGTGGTGGCGGATCTCCTCGTCGGGCAGTCGCCAGACCGTCCAGCCTCCCCGGACGGGGCAAGGTGGAGCGCCCTATCGGACGAGTCTCAATGGTCGATGTCAAGGCTGGGGTTATTTGGCTTGATCCGGCTTGCGGCTCTGGGCCATGAGACGGTGGGGCAGGTAGGTGCGTCGGTGGCGTTGCATCCGTTCTGTTCGCGGAGGCGGCGCCACTGCTCGTGAGCGGCGAAAATACGGTTCAGGCCGTCGTGCTCATCGCGTAGTTCCAGGAACTCGTCGAGTAGGTCGAACAGGGTCTCGACGGTGCGGGCGTCGAGGTCGTGGTCCATGTCGCGAAAGTTCTTGGGACCGGTGGGTTCGGTTAGGTGAGCGACGATGCTCCACCAGACGTGGTTGTCGAGGCAGCCGGCTTGCGTCACTAGCCATGGTTGGAATCCGGTCAGCAAGTTCCCTGCGTATGCCTGGTTGCACCCTTCGATGAAGGCCACGACGGTGGCGAAATCTTCTCGGATGAGCCACATTCTGGGGCGCTTGCGGATGTTGGCGAACAGTTCTCGGTAGTTGTTGATCGTGATCGGCACGGTCGGATTGTGCCTGGTTGTTGGCTGCTCACGCTCCCCTGCGCTGGGGGGTTTCCTCGGTCGGGCAGGCTCGCCCCTGCCCGAGGTTCTCCGTCGGGGCAAGGCTCGCCGGAGGCGGCCGCGTAGCGGCTTGGCCTGACCTGGCCGGGGTTCTCGGACAGCCCTGTGGGTGTCCGGCGCTGACGGAAGGAGCGGCCGCCGGTCGGCGTCCGGCGGCCGCCCCACGTCCGGTCAGCTGGCGTACACCTCCAGTGCCGCCAGTTGCCCGGCCGGCCAGCCGGTGTTACCGGTCACCGTGATCCGCACGTAGCGGGTCTGCGCGGCGCTGAAGGTCAGCGCCACCTGGTTGCCCGTCGACGGGTCGAACGTCCGCCCCGCGGCCCCGACCAGCGTCCCGAAGCTGCCCCCGTCGGTGCTGCCCGACACGGCGACGGTCTGCGTCCGAGCACCCCAGGCCGATGACGGCGGCAGCTTGAGCACCACCCGCCCGACAGTGCGTGTCGCGCCCAGGTCGACCTGCACCCACTGGGGGAAGGCGTTGTTGGCGCTCTCCCAGTAGCTGTTCGCGTCGCCGTCGACCACGTTGCCCGAGCCGTAGCTCTGGACGTGGCTGCTCTCGCTCGTGGATCGGCCGCGGGCGAGGTCGGAGTTGGCCGGGGCGTCGGTGGTGACGGTGACCGCGTTCGACGCCGCCGAGGTGTTGCCGCCGGCGTCGCGTGCCACGACCGTGAAGGTGTACGCGGTGGACGCGGCGAGCCCGCTCACGGTCGCCGTGGTGCCCGTGACCGTGCTGACCACCGTGCCGCCCTGGCGTACCTGGTAGCCGGTCACGCCCTTGTCGTCGGTGGATGCCGTCCAGGCCAGGGACACGCTGCTCGCTGTCTTGCCGGTCACCGTGAGGCCGCTCGGCGTGCTCGGCGGGTTGTCGGTGGTGCCGCTGGCGGCGTACACCTCGACCTGGGAGAGCTGGCCCGCCGCCCAGCCGGTGTTGCCGGCGATGCTCAGCCGGACGTAGCGGGCCGTGGTGGTCGTCAGCGTGCGCGTGACGGTGTTGCCCGTCGCCGGGTCGAAGGCGAACGCGGAGGCCCCGGCGATTGTCGAGAAGGAACTGCCGTCGACGCTGCCCTGCACGGTGATGGTCTGGGTCCGCGCGCCCCAGCTGGCGGGCAGCCGCACCACGAGCTTGTTGACCTGCTGGCTGGCGCCGAGGTCGACCTGCCACCAGTGCGGGAACGAGCCACCGCCGCTCTCCCAGTAGCTGTTGGCGTCGGAGTCCACCGCGTTCGACGCCGCGAACGAGCCGTTCTGGCTGCTCGCCGAGGTGGACCGGCCGGCGGCGAGGTTCCCGCTGGCCGGCGGCGGGGTGCCGACCGTCGGCGGGGTCGGACGTACGGCGGTGAGGGCGATCTGGCCCTTGAGCATCCGGCCGCCGTCGCCGGTGATGCGCAGGTAGTAGTCCGACGAGCAGGCCACGCCGTCCTCGTCCAGGGCCCGGATGTTTGCGCCGGCCGGGGTGGTGGCCTGCGTCTCGGACGTCTTGGCAATCTGGTTGCCCTCGTTGTACTCGTCGAACATGGACACGTACAGGCCCTGCGAGCCGAGTCGGACCATGTTGTAGATGTGCCGCCAGTAGAAGTCGCCGTGCTTGCGGTGCCCCCCGGCCAGGTCACCGGGCATCACGCAGGGCAGGTAGTCGATGCCGCGTGCCGCGCAGTCGGCCATGTCGCCGACGTTGACGTTGTTGTAGTACGAGTCGAGCTCCTCCACCGTCCGGGCCCGGTAGACCATCCACGGCGAGATGGCGTGGAACGCGTGGTAGACGTCGAGGAAGCCGGCGCGGGAGTCCTCGATGCCCTGCCGCCACCAGGTGGGCACACCACCGATGACGTAGCAGCCCTGCGCCTTGAACCAGTTGATGACCTCCAGGCACGGCCCGGGGGTGAAGGGCCGGCTGGGCTCGCTGAAGCCGAAGCCCCAGATGCAGACGACAGGCTTGCCGTTCTGGCGGGCGTACGCGCTGGACGCGGTGTGCGTCGACATCTTGTTCAGCCAGTCGGTCTTGATGTCCGACTGCATGGTGAGCCAGTCGGTGACGTCGTACATGATGTAGAACTTGCGGCTGTAGCGCTCGGCCGCCGCACGGACCTTGAGCGTCATGGCGTCGCGGGTCGGCCCCTCGTCGCCGGTCGGGTTGAACCGTTGCAGCGCTGCGGTGTCACAGCCGTACTCCTGCATCCAGCGGAAGTGGGTGTCCACGGTCTGCTGGTCGTAGGAGGAGAAGAGGGTGGCCGGCGATCCGTTGCCGAGGTTGGGGTACGCGGTGGGATAGCTGCGCGTGTACTCGCGCATGTCCGGCCACGACACGATCGTGGTGTTGGACGGCGACGGCGGCTGGAAGCGGTCGCGGCTCCAGTGCCACCAGCCGCCGATGGGCGCGGAGTCGCCGGGAGCGCTGAACCAGCCCTGGTAGCCGACCGTCACCTTGCCCACCACGTCCCCGACCGGGCTGGCGGCGGACGCGGGGCTGGCGAGGGTGGTGAGCAGCTCGGTGGTGGAGGCGGCAGCGAGGGCGGAGCCCGCCAACACGGACGTGACGAACCTGCGGCGGGAGACCGCCATGGGGACCACTCCTTCGGGACGGAAGGCATTGACGGCCATCGTGGCAGCAGTGGATGCCGTCCCGCAAGAGTGCGACTGATCGATGAAAATGTAAGTCAGGGGATCGGAAGGAACCGAGCGTCACGGTCGGGCACACGCGGAGGGCCGGCGCCGCACACCGGCGCCGGCCCTTTCGGTGGTACGCCCGGAAGCGTTACGACGCCGGGTACTGCGCGATGTAGACCGGCACGCCGACCTTCGTCGTGTCGGCCGCGTCGCCGACACCGTTGACCACGTGGTCGATGGTGCCCGCGCTGAGGTTGACGGTCATGATGTGGTGCAGCCGCACACCTGGCCGGTTCGGCACCTCGAACCCGTTCTCGGTGTGGATCGACGGGTTGTTCTGGTTGAAGACGTACACCCCGCCGCCGTAGAGGTCGTGGTGGCGCACCCGGTCCCCGACCTTGTAGCCGGCGTAGCCCTCGACCGGGCCGTTCATCCAGTCAGCCTGCGTCGGCGGGTCGTACGGCAGCTCGTTCTGGTAGAGGATCGTGGTGCCGTGCTCGCCGTTCCAGACGGTGTTGTAGCGCTGGAAGTGCTCGACGAACAGGCCGGTGGCCGTCACGTGGTCGCCGTTGATGACAGCGCCGTAGCGGCCGGTGTTGGTGCGCCAGCGGTCGGTGTCGCCGTTGACGCCCTCGGTGAAGCCCTCGACGCCGTGGTCGCCACGCCACACCCAGGTGTGGTCGATGAGCACGTTGTCGCTGTTGACCTCCAGCGCCGTGTTGGTCCGGCCGATGTGCGGGCCGCCGACGCGGAAGTACACGTCGGACAGCGTGGTCGGGTTGGCCGGGCTGCTGGCGTCGCGGCCGTGCTGACGGCCCACCCGCAGCAGGACCGGCGACTCGACGGTGCCGGCGTCGATCGTGACGCCGGCGACGATCACACCGGGCACTCCTGCGACGTCGAGCGGGACGGCGCCGTTCACCGCGGTGAGGGTGGCGTGGCCGATGCCGAGCACCACCGTGTTGGCCCGGCGGATCTCGATGCTGCGGGCGATGTCGTACACGCCGGGGGTGAGCAGCAGGTGCTTGCCGCGCGCGAGTTGACTGTTGATCACCTGCACCGGGTCGGACGGCTTGGCGATGAAGAAGTCGTCGATCGGAAGAGTCCGCCCGGGGGTCAGGCCGTCGGCCCACGAGACGCCCCGGCTGTCGCGCTGCGCCGACGGCACCCGCACGTTGTAGCGGCCCTTGCCGTCGACGAACAGGTACGGCTTCTCCCGGCTCACCGGCGTGGTGTCGAGGGTGGTGTACGGCGGGTCCGGGAACGTGGCGTCGTCAGGTGCGCCCTCGACGCCCGCGAAGACCTGGTTCCACACCGCGTTGGACCACCCGGCGACCTCGCTGTTGCGGGTGAGCCACTGCTGCTGGGAGCCGTTGGTGGTGGCCGGCAGCCGTGAGTCGGCGATGAAGCCGCCGCTGGCGAACTGCGGGCCGGCCGTGCAGTAGTCCATCAGGGACAGCCCGCCACCGGTGATGTTCAGCCGGCGCATCGAGACCGCCTGGGACACCGCCCAGAAGTTCGCCGTCGACCGGCAGCCGTCCTGGCTGGCGGCGTTGACGGTGAGCGAGAGGTTGGACAGGGTGCGCCAGAAGTTGACAAGCGCGAGGCAGTTGCCGGTGCCGCCGTCGGCCAGGCAGCGGTTGTAGACCTCGATCTTGCCGTTGACGGCGACGTCGGTGGGCGACGCGCCCAGGCCGGCGACCTCGGTGTAGTAGCCGACCTTGGCCTGCAACGGCTGTTCGGCAGTGCCGTACGCGCCCGGCTTGAACAGGTAGGCGTGCCGCTCGGTGCCCATCTCGTTGTCGACCTGGCGGGCGTGCGCGGCGTCGAGGGTCTGCTGGATCTCGCCGACCGGCATGGTCGGGTCGAAGATCGTCACGTTCGGTCCGAAGTCGGGTGCGCCGTGCGTCGGGCGGCCGGCGGTGGCAGGGGTGCCGCTCGCCGCGAGGGCGGTGGTGACCAGAAGGGCGAGCAGGAGGGTACGTCGGGACGGGGTTGTCATGTAGTTCGTCCTCTCCGCGACCGGGTGGTACTCCCGGCGCAGCTGGGGCCGTGAGAGCGCTCTCTGGTGTTTCTACCCGGTCCGGCGGCCCCACGCCATGACCACAGGGCGGCGAACTTCGGGCCGGGCCGGCGAGAATGGACGGTGGCTCTCAACCCGAGGAGGCGACGATCGTGGGCAGCACGTTGGCCGACGTCCTGGACGCGGCAGCACGCGGGCACTTCCCGCCCCCGGACGGCGGGACCACCATCGTGCCGCAGCACAGCCCCCGGGACGCCGGAGTCATCGCGTTCACCGCCCACTCCGTGGTGTTCACCGACGAGGACCCCGACTGGGTCCGCCGCACCCTGGCCGCCCTCGACTGCGACTCGCTGGCAGCCACGATGAATCCGCGCTTCCTGGCTGCGCTGCTCGACCGCACCGGACGGTCGACGGACACCATCGACCTGCTGACCGTCGCCGCCCCGCTCGCCGGAGCGCCCCCGCTGGCGCTGCGCGAGCTGACCGACACCGATCACCCCCGCGAGGCCAGGGCGCGCAGGCGTCGCGACGACGTGCGCGTCTGGGCGGCCGAGGGCGGCGTGGTAGTCCTCGGCCGTGGCGTGGCGGGTCGCTGGGAGGCAGCGATCGAGGTCGACGAGAACGTTCGCCACCGGGGCCTGGGCCGGGCGCTGGCGACGGCAGCCCGGCACCTGGTGCCCGACGGCCAGCCGGTCTGGGCGCAGCAGGCCGCCGGCAACGCGCGCAGCGTGCGTGCCTTCCAGGCGGCCGGCTTCCGACCGGTGGGCGCCGAAGCGCTGCTTCTCGAGAAGTAGCCACTCCGGCGCTGGTGTCACACGTCGCTCAGGAACTCGTCGATCATCGCGCCAGCCCGCCGAGCAGCCTGCCTATCGACTCATTGCCCCCGACCAGACCTGACCCGCCCACTCCCACGGTCTTGCGCTTCTGGGCGGGCCGGCACGCGGCTTTCGCCCCTGATGTCACGGCAGCAGCTAGTGGATGGCACCTGCCCATCGCGCCCTTTGCTCTGCTTCAACCCGCGCAACACCGGGAGACCCAAACTGTTGCGTGGGTTGAAGCAGAGCAAAGGGGCGCGACCCGAACGTCCGCCGTCCTCCACTCTCCATCCCCAGATACCCCCCGCCGCAGCTGGCTGCGACTCCGACGCTCCCCCGAAGAGCGATAGCCCTCCCCGACCCGTCGATCATGGAGTTGTGGTGGTGCACGAGACAGACATTTGCCGCCAGAATGGCCACCACAAGTCCATGATCGACCTTGTGGGGCGGGGTGCGGAAGTGAGCGCGCTCTAGCGTTGCGAGCTGGCCTCGGTCAGGAACTCGTCGATCATCGGCGCCAGCCACTCGGCGCGCTGCGGGATCGTGGTGTGGGTGGTGCCCGGCAGGATGGCCAGCCGGCAGGCCGGCAGACCGGTCAGGTCGCCGGGCACCCCGCCCCCGAGCAGCCGGAACATCAGCACCGCGTGCTCGGGCTGGACGATGTCCGAGTCGGCCAGCACGATCATGGCGGGCGCGGCCAGGGCCTTGATCTGCTCGGGCGTCCAGCGCGGCAGGTTCGCGTCCAGCACCTTCATCTTGGTGACCAGGTTGGCCCAGCCCGCCGGGTCCGGCGCGGTGCGCAGGTACTCCTCGTGGAACTCCGAGCCGTGCAGGTGCTCCGGCCGCAGATCCTGGATCCCGTCGAGCAGCCCGGGGTGCAGGCCGTCGTCCTCGAAGCTCACCGAGGCGAGGACCAGCCGCCCGACCCGCTCGGCGTGGTCGGTGCCCAGGCGCAGCGCCACCGCAGCGCCCATGCTCCAGCCGAACACGTCCGCCCGCTCGGCACCCAGCCGGTCCAGCAACTCGACCACGTCGGCGGCGAAGTGCTCCACCGTCAGCGGACGGTCGACGTCCGGGGTGTGGCCGTGCGCCTGCAACTCCACGGCGATCACCCGCCGCGACTTCGCCAGCAACGGCAGGATCGTGCCGAACGAGGTGCCGATACCCGAGAGCGCGCCGTGGATGAGCACCAGCGGCCGGCCCTCGTCACTGCCGTGTGTCTCGTGATAGATCTCCATGCCCACACGGTGCGCCGGCCCGCTTACGGTCTGCTTCAGGTCGCCTTACCGGCGATAGGATGTCCGCCGTGCAGTTCGGGGTGCTCGGGCCGCTCGCCGTCACCACGGACGCCGGCGAGCCGGTGGTGGTGCCCGGCGCCAAGGTGCGCGCCCTCCTGGCCGACCTGCTGACCAACCGCAACCAGGTCGTCTCCGCCGACCGGCTCATCGACGACCTGTGGGGTGACGACTTCCCCGCCAACCCCGCCGGCGCCCTCCAGGTGCGGGTGTCGCAACTGCGCAAGGCGCTCAACGACGCCGAGCCGGGCGCCCGCGACCTGGTCGAGTCCCGCGCTCCCGGCTACCTGCTGCGGGCCGACACGGTCGACGCCGACCGGTTCGCCGAGCTGGCCCGGCACACCGACGTCGACGTGTTGACCGAGGCGCTCGGGCTGTGGCGGGGCGAGGCGTACGCCGACGTGGCCGACGCCGAGTTCGTCCGCGCCGAGGCGACCCGACTCGCCGAGCAGCGCCTCGCCGTGCACGAGCGGCTCGCCGAGGCCCGGGTGGCCCGGGGTGAGCACGACCTCGTCGCGGCCGACCTGGCCGAACTGGTCGCCCGACACCCGCTGCGCGAGGGCCTGCGGGCTGTGCACCTGCGCGCGCTGTACGCCGCCGGTCGCCAGTCCGAAGCGCTGGACAGCTACGCCGACCTGCGGGACCGGCTCGCCGACGAGCTGGGCCTCGACCCCGGCCCCGAACTGGTCGCCCTGCACCGCAGGATCCTCGAACAGGACGCCGGCCTGAGCGCGCCACCCAAGGCCGCGATCATCCGCAACAGCCTGCCGGCCCAGCTCGACGAACTGGTCGGCCGGGCCGAGGCGCTGACCGAGCTGCGGACCCTGCTGCCCGCGCAGCGCCTGGTCACGCTGATCGGGCCGGGCGGCGTCGGCAAGACCCGGCTGGCCACCGAGAGCGCCCGCGCCCAGTCCCTTCCGGACGGCGTTCTGCTGGTCGAGCTGGCGCCGCTGCCGGCCGGGAACCCGGGCGTCGCCGAGCAGGTGCTCGGCGCGCTGGACGTGCGCGAGGCCGCCGGCACGAGCCTGTCGGCCACCGACCGACTCCTCGCGGCGCTGCGGTCGCGGCAGCTGCTGCTGGTGCTGGACAACTGCGAACACGTCATCGAGCCGGTCGCCGCGCTGGTGGCCCGGCTGCTGCGCGACGCGCCCGGGGTGCGCGTGCTGGCCACCAGCCGGGAGCCGCTCGGCCTGACCGGGGAGCTGCTCTGGGAGGTACCCCCGCTGTCGTTGCCCTCGGACAGCGACCCGGACGCGGTCCGGCGCTCGGCGGCGGCCCGGCTGTTCGCCGCCCGCGCCGCCGCCCAGCACCGCGGCTTTCGTCTCGACGAGCACACCGCGGCGGCGGTCGCGCAGCTCTGCCGTCGCCTGGACGGCCTGCCGCTGGCGTTGGAGCTGGCCGCGACCCGCGTCCGCGCGCTCGGCCTGCGAGGTGTGGTGGACCGGCTCGACGACCGGTTCCGGCTGCTCACCACGCAGCAGCGCGACGTGCCGGCGCGACAGCGGACGCTGACCGCGGTGATCGGCTGGAGCTGGGACCTGCTCGACGACGGCGACCGCGCGGTGCTGGCCCGGCTCGCGGTGTTCGGCGACGGCTGCACCCCGGAGGCGGCCGAGGTCGTCTGCCGGACCGACCTCGACACACTGGCCCGCCTGGTGGACCGGTCGCTGGTGGTGCTGGACGACACCGGCGCCGGCCCCCGTTACCGGCTGCTCGAATCGGTCGCCGCGTTCTGCCTGGAGCACCTGGTCGACGCCGACGACACCCGGGCGCGGCACGCCGCGTACTACACCGACCTGGCTGAGCAGGCCGACCCGCAGCTGCGCGGCCCCGAGCAGCAGCGGTGGCTGGCGCTGCTCGACGCGGAGACGGTGAACCTGCGCGGGGCGCTGGCGCACGGCGGCGGGTTGCGGCTGGCCGTCGCGCTGAGCTGGTACTGGTACCTGCGGGGCCGGCTCACCGAGGCGCGGCGGGCCCTCGCGACGCCGGGCGACCCGACGCAGGAGAGCCGCGCCGCGGCCTGGCGGACCGGTTTCGCGCTGTTGCAGGGCGAGCAGATCCCAGCGGCCGAGGTGCGTGCCGCACTCGCCGGTGTCACCGACGCCCGAGCCGTCTGGTTCGCCGCGAACGCGGTACTCGAGCGCAGCGACCTGCCGCTGGCGTCGGAGCTGCTGCCCACCGCCACCACCGATCCGTGGACCGAGGCCGCGGTGCTCAGCTCCCGGGCGATGATCGCGCACGCCGGCGGTGACCTGGCCGCGTTGGAGAGCGCGGCGACGCGCAGCACCGCGCTGTTCGCCGAGGTGGACGACCGGTGGGGCCGCCTGCAGGCGAGCGACTGGGTGGGTGGGCTGGCCGAGATCCGCGGTGAGTACGAACGCGCGGCGGCCCTGCACCGCGAAGGGCTGCGCTGGGCCGAGGAGCTGGGGCTGTGGCCGCACGTGGGCGGCAAGCTGTCCTGGCTGGCCTGGCTCGCGGTGCAGACCCGCGACTACGCGCAGGCCCGGGAGCTGGCCGAGCGCGCGTACCAGCTGGCGGTGGAACAGGGCTCGCCGAGCGCGATCGTCTTCGCCGAGCTCGGCCTGGGCTTCGCCGCCCGCCGCGACGGCAAGCTCGACCTGGCCACCACCCACCTCACCCGCCTCGCCGAGAAGGGGCGCAGCGAGGCCCAGCCGGCGCTCTACCTGCCGATGGTCCTCGTCGAGCTGGGTTACGCCCTCGAGCAGAGCGGCGACCCCGCCGCCGCGCTGGCCCTGCACCTCGAGGCGTTCGACGTCGCCGAGGCGATGGCCACCGCACGCGATGCGCTCGGCCCACTGGAAGGGATGGCGTCGGCGGTGCGTTCGCCCGAGGTCGCGGCCCGCCTGCTCGGCGCCGCGGCCGCCGCCCGGCAGGCCGCCGGCACTCCGGCCGCGCCCGCCGAGCGCGACGACACCGACCGCGTGACCGAACGGGTGCTCGCCGCGCTCGGCCGGGAACGGTTCGACGCGCTGGCCGCCGAGGGCGCGAAGCTGAGCCCGGGCGAGGCCCGGGCCCAGCTCTGAGCGCCGCTCAGCAGCTCAGCTCGCCGACTTCGGCCGGTACGAGGCGATGATCACGCCGCTCTTGTGCACCCGGGTGTCGATCAGCTCGAACGTCGCCTTCACGTCGGTGAGCGGGGTGCTCAGGCTGGCGCCGCCCTCCAGCACCGGGTGGATCCAGAACCGGACCTCGTCGATCAGGCCCGCCTTGACCAGCTGCGCGGTGACCGAGCCGTAGCCGTACTGGACGATGTCCTTGCCGTCCTGGGCCTTGAGCTTCGCGACCGCCTCGACCAGGTCCCCCTGGAGCACCTCCGTGTTGTTCCAGGTGGGGTTGGTGAGGGTGGTCGAGGCGACGTACTTCTTGACGTTGTTGAAGAACGCCGCGCCGGTGCTCGGGTCGCTCTCGTCCATCGTCGGCCAGGCCTGGGAGAAGCCGTCGTAGGTGGCCCGACCCATCAGCAGCGCGTCGGCGTCCTCGGTCTGCGATCCGGCGAAGGCGGCGGCCTCCTCGTCGAAGTAGGGCGCGGTCCACATCGGGTTCTCGATGACGCCGTCGAGGGTGAGGTAGGTCGAGTTGATGAGCTTGCGCATCGGAATCTCCTGGGTGTGTGTCGTGTGCTCCGGTGACACCCAGAACTCTGCCGAGCCCCGCTTACGATTCGCTTCAGGTCCCCTTGCGAGGGGCCGAAAGCGGGGCCGGAAGCGGGGCCTTAGAGCGGGTCGGTCAGCGGGATCGGCAGCGCCTGCGGGGCCGCCGTGCCGCCGCCTGACGAGTGCGCGGGCGCGGGCCGGTCGCCGGTGCGGCTGTGCAGACGTCCGCGCCCGGCCGGCCCGGCGCGGCGGGTCACCTCGACGGTCACCATCCGCACCGGCGGTGGCGGCGCGGTGAAGCGGCCCACGCCCCAGCGCACCCAGATCGGGATCCGGCCGGCGTCGGCCTCGGCGGCGAGTTTCTGCACCGTACGCGCCCGGTCGGTGTGGTCGACCTCGATCACCACCGGTGGGCCGTCCGGTCGGGCGCACGCCACGTCGAGGACGGAGTGCCGCTGGTGCATGGGCGGCGGCAGCGGCACGACGCTGGGTGCGCGCCGGTAGACCCGCCAGCGGTGCTCCTGCCCCCACCGCGCCACCGCGTCGATGATCAGCGCGGTCACCTCGTCGACGTCCAGGTCGACGAAGGTCACGTCGGCCAGCCACCGGCCCAGGTCGGCGGCCAGCCGCTCACCCTGCGCCGTGACGTCCACCGGCGCAGGATAACGCCTCAGCCGAGGGTGGCCGCCGTCACGGCGAGGTGCCGGGTGAGCCATGCGGTGGTGGCCGTACGCGCCGTCTCGGCGTTGTCGCGGGCCAGGAAGTCGTGCCCCTCCCCGGTGAGCACGAGGTGCCCGTGCGGTACGTCCTGCGCGGCGAGGGCCTGCGCCACCTGGGCCGACTCGCCGGCCGGCACGTTGGTGTCGTTGGCGCCGTGGATGAGCAGCAGCGGCACGTCGAGCTGGTCGATGCGGGTCATCGGTGACAGGTCCCGCAGCAGGTCGGCGTCGCGCACCGGGTCGCCGTACTTGCTGACGGCGGCGGCGGCGATCCACGGCTCGGTGCCGGCGTAGAACGTGCGGAAATCGGAGATGCCGCACTCGGCCACACCCGCGGCGAACAGCCCCGGGAAGTTCACCAGCACCGCGAGGACCAGGTAGCCGCCGTAGGAGCGGCCCAGGCAGCCGAGCCGGCCCGGGATCGCGACACCGCTGTCGATCAGGTGGTCGGCGCACGCCGCCACGTCGGCGATGGCCCCGTAGCGGCCGGCGAGGTTGTCGGCGGCGACGAAGGTGCGGCCGAAGCCCGACGAGCCCCGCACGTTGGGCGCGAACACGGCGACGCCCTGCGCGACGAGGGCCTGGAACAGCGGGTTGTAGCCGGGACGCTCCTGCGCCTCCGGGCCACCGTGCAGGCTGATCGCCGTCGGCCAGGGACCCGGGCCGGGCGGGCGGTACAGCCAGCCGGACAGCGGCAACCCGTCGCGGGCGCGCAGGTCGACGAGCTGCGGGGCGACACCGCTGTCCCCCGTACGGGCGGCGCCGGTGTCCGGCCGCAGCGGACGGGGTGTGCCGGTCACCGGGTCGACCAGCCAGACCTCCCGCGGCTGCACCGGCCCCTGCGCGGTGACGCAGAGCAGGCCGCCGTCGGCGGCGAAGACCGCGCCGTCGAGCACCTCGCCCGGGGCGGCGACGGCCCGCTGCACGCCGCTGGCGAGATCCAGCAGACTCAACTCGCTGCGCCCGCCGTAGGTGTTCCACGACAGCGCGGCGCGGCGCCGGTCGGCGCTGAGCGCGACGTGTTCCAGCTCGGCGTCCGGACGCGCCGCGAGCCGCGTCGGGGCCCGATCCGGGCGCGCGAGGTCGACGCGCACCAGTGCGGCCAGCTCCGCGAACGCGTCGGTACGCGCCAGCACGCTCGTCCCGTCGGGGCCGAACCAGCCCTGGTCGGTGCTGCCCCGACCGGTGTCCGGCAGCAGGCGTACCCGGTCGCCGGTGGCCACGTCCAGCAGTTCGAGCCAGCGGGCGTTTCGCGGACCGCGTCGCAGCAGGGCCGACCCGCCGTCCGGGCTGACGTCCAGGAGGGTGAGCAGGTCGCCCTCGGCGAGCACCCGCCGGTGCCCGGTGTCGGCGTCGACGAGCACTGCGGCACCCCGCTCGGCGGTCTCGGTGACCGCCAGCAGCGCGCCGCCGGGCAGCCAACCGGCCAGGGCGGCGCTGCGGCGGCCGAACCCGGCGACCTGGCGGCGCTGCGTGCCGTCGGGGCTCAGCACCCACAGCTCGGTGCGGGGGGCGCCGCCGGGCGCGACGACGCACGCCAGCCATCGCCCGTCCGGGGACCAGCTCACCGCCAGGACCGGTTCGTCGCCGCTGGGCAGCGCGACGGCCTCGCCCGCGTCGACGTCGCGGACCCAGACGGCAGGGGTTCCGGCCCGGTCGGACAGGTACGCCACCCGTCGGCCGTCCGGTGACGGCGCGGGCGCGAAGTCCTCGCCGGGAGGCGGGGCCACCGCCGGCCGGTGCCGTACGGGACGGACCCGGCGCGGCACCTCCATCCGTACGCTCATCTAAACCCCGATCCGCTGCAACCAGAGCTCCAGCAGCCCGAGCTGCCAGAGCGCGTTGGAGCCCAGCGTGGTCCGCCGGGCGTTCGGCGCCTCCAGCAACTCCTCCAGGTAGTCCTTGCGGAACAGGCCGCGCTCGCGCGCCGGTCGTGCGGTCAGCGCGTCCCGGACGTCGTCGAGCAGCGGGCCGGACAGGTGCCGGATCGCGGGCACCGGGAAGTAGCCCTTCGGCCGGTCGATCACCTCGTCGGGCACGATGCCCCGGCTCGCGGCCTTCAGCACGCCCTTGCCGCCCTGGGCGAGCTTGAGCGCCGGTGGGCAGGCGGCGGCCAGCTCGACGACCTCGTGGTCGAGGAACGGCACCCGGGCCTCCAGCCCCCACGCCATCGTCATGTTGTCGACCCGCTTGACCGGGTCGTCGACGAGCATCACCAGGCTGTCCTGGCGCAGCGCCGCGTCGAGCGCGGTGTCCGCGCCCGGCGTGCCGAAGTGGGCGGTGACGAACTCCAGGCTCGCGTCGTGGTCGAGCATCCACTCCGGCGCCAGGTGCCCGGCGAGCGCGTCGTGGCGACGATCGAAGAACACCCGGGCGTACGCCTCGACGGCGTCTGCGCGGGCCGCGTTGGCCATCGGCGGGTACCAGTCGTAGCCGGCGAAGATCTCGTCGGCGCCCTGCCCGGACTGCACCACTGTGATGCGCTGCGAGACCTCCTCGGAGAGCAGGTGGAACGCCACGCAGTCGTGGCTGACCATCGGCTCGCTCATCGCCGCGATGGCCTCGTGCACGGCCGGCACGAACCGGGCCGCGCCGATGCGGATCTGGTGGTGGTCGGTGTCGTACTCGCGGGCCACCAGATCGGAGTAGTGGAACTCGTCGCCGCTCTCCCCCGCCGCCGCCTCGAAGCCGATGCTGAAGGTGGCGAGGCCGGTCTGGCCCTGCTCGGCGAGCAGGGCGACGATCAGGCTGGAGTCCAGGCCGCCGGAGAGCAGCACGCCGACCGGCACGTCGGCGACCATCCGCCGGCGTACGGCGGTGCGCAGCGCCGCCATGATCCGTTCCTGCCACTCCCCGGCGGACATGACCGGGGCGGCGGCGCGGGTGAACTCCGGCCGCCAGTAGACGGTGTCGGTGCTGCGGCCGTCGCCGGTGATCACCCGCACGGTGGCCGGGGGCAGCTTGCGGACGCCGGCCAGGATGGTGCGCGGTGGTGGCACCACCGAGTGGAAGCTCATGTAGTGGTGCAGCGCCACCGGGTCGAGGTCGGTGTCCACGTCACCGGCGGCGAGCAGCGCCGGCAGGGTCGAGGCGAAGCGGATCCGGCCGGGCGTCTCGGCGAGGTAGAGGGGCTTGATGCCGAGCCGGTCGCGGGCCAGCACCAGCGTGTTCGTGGCCATGTCGACGAGGGCGAACGCGAACATCCCGTAGAACCGCTCGACGCAGGCCGTCCCCCACCTGTGGTACGCCTTGAGGATCACCTCGGTGTCCGAGGTGGACCGGAAGGAGTAGCCGGCGGTGGTCAGCTCGTCGCGCAGCTCACGATAGTTGTAGATGCACCCGTTGAAGACCAGGGCGAGGCCCAGCTCGGGATCGACCATCGGCTGGGCGCCGGCGTCGGACAGGTCGATGATGCGCAGCCGGCGGTGCACCAGCGCCGCCGGGCCGTGCTGCCAGCGTCCCTCGCCGTCCGGGCCCCGGGAGGACAGGACGGGCAGCATCCGTTCCAGCGCCGCCAGATCCGGTGGCGCCCCGTCGAGGCGGAATTCGCCTCCGATACCGCACATGGCACACACCTCTCATCGGCTCGGTCCGCTCGGGCCGCTGACCGGTCCAGGCTTGGCGGACCGGGTTGCGTCCCGATGTCATCTTCATCAAGCGTGAGTTACGCCGGGGGCTGATCGGTTCCGCCGAGCAGCCAGGTGTCCTTCGACCCGCCGCCCCGCGAGGAGTTGACGATCATGCTGCCGGCCGGCGCGACCCGGGTCAGCGCCACCGGGGCCACCTCGGCCGTCTCGCCGAGGAACACGAAGGCCCGCAGGTCGACGTGACGCGGCGCGAGCGCCGTACCGTCGAAGACCGGGTGGGTGGTGAGAGCGACCACCTCCTGGGCGATCCACCGGTGCGGCGCGGCGAGGATCTGCTCCCGGACGGCGTCCAGCTCCTCGGCCTCGGCGCGGGGGCCGATCACCACGCGGTCGCCGCCGTACCCGTCGACCGGCTTGAGCACCAGCTCGTCGAGCCGGCCCAGCACCTCGGCCCGCTGCTCGGGCAGCCCGCACAGGTACGTCGGCACGTCGCCGAGCAGCGCCTTCTCCCCCAGGTAGTACTCGACGAGCCGGGGCACGTACGCGTACAACGCCTTGTCGTCGCCGACACCGTTGCCCAGCGCGTTGGCAAGCGTGAGCCGCCCGGCGTGCACCGCCGCCAGCAGCGGCCAGCCCAGCGGCACGCCGTCGGCGCCCGGGGCGTGCAGCAACGCGTCCTCGTCCATCCGCAGGTAGAGCACGTCGACCTGGCTGCGGCGGCCCTCGGAGACCAGGTGGACGCGGCCGTCGGACACCAGCAGGTCGCCGCTCTCGGCCAGCGGCACGCCCATCTCGTCGGCGAGCAGCCGGTGCTCGAACCAGGCCGGGTCGCCCGGGCCGCTGCTGAGCACCACCACTGCGGGGTCGTCGGCGGCGGCGGGGGCGGCGGCGAGCAGCGCCCGGCGCAGCATCGCGGGTGTCTCGTCGGCGGGCAGCAGGTCGTCGGGCACCGGCAGCTCGGGCAGCACCGCACGGGTGAGCCGCCGGTTCTGCACGGCGTAACCGATGCCCGAGGGCACCCGGAGGTTGTCCTCCAGCACGTACCAGCCGCCGTCCGGGTCACGGACGAGATCGGTTCCGGACACCTGGGCCCGCGCGCCGCGCCGGCTCATCAACGCGCCGGTCGGACGCAGACCCGGCGAGGACTCCACCACCCAGGCCGGGACGACCCCGTCGGCGACCACCGCCCGGTCGGCGTACACGTCGCGCAGGAACGCGTCCAGCGCGCGGGCGCGCTGCACCAGGCCGGCGCGCAGCGCCCGCCAGTCGTCGGCGGGCACGACCCGGGGCACCAGGTCGACCGGGAAGAGCCGGGTGCTGGCCTCACCGGCCACGCTGAAGGTCACGCCCCGGGCGCGCTGCTCCTCGTCCCGGTCGTGCTCACGTTGGCGCAGGCCGGCGGCGCCGAGGGTGCGCAGGGCGGCGAGCAGCGGCCGGAACGTCGGCTCCGGCCCGTCCGGGCCGAAGACCTCGTCGCCCGCGTCGGCGTACGCGGACAGCGCGGGCGGTGGCGGCACACCGGGCAGGGGCGTACGCGCCGCCCGGCCCCGCGTCTCGTCGAGCAGCAGGTCGACCACGTCGGCCAGCCGGCCCCGCCGCTCGTACGCCCGTCGCTGCCGCGCCGCGGAGCTGCTGCGCTCCAGCGCGTACCGGGTCAGCTCGCGGACCTGCTCGGCGTCACCTGTCGCCTCCAACTGCGGGCGCAGGTCGGTCACCAGGCGGCCGACCGCCTCGGCGGCCGGCACCGGCCGCGCCGAGCGGGGCAGGTCGAGCAGGTCGCCTTCCAGCCCGGAGCGGGCGGCCCGCCACACGGCGGCGCGCAGCACCGGCGGGCGGACGGCGGTGCGTTCGACTCCGGCGCGCAGGGCGGCGACCTCCCGGCGCACCAGCGCCCGGAACAGCCCGGTGAGCAGGACGATCGTCTCCACGTCGGCGTTGGCGTCGGTGATGCGCAGCTCCACGGTGGGCACGTGCGCGGACGGCCGGACATCGAAGTAGATCATGGCGGGGTCGGTGATGGTCTCCGAGGAGATCAGCTCGGCTACGAGGGCCTCGTGGTCGGCCGCGCTGGTCACCTCGCCCGGGTCGCCGGCCGTGGGCCAGCGTTGCCAGACCAGCGACCGGACGCTGGCGTAGCCGCTGTCCTGACCCATCCAGTACGGCGAGCTGGTGGACAGGGCGAGCAGCACCGGCAGCCACGGCTGCACCCGCCGGGTGACGGCCACCGCCAGGTCCCGGTCCGAGACACCGACGTGCACCTGCGCGCCGCAGATCAGCTGTTCCCGGGCGAGCATCTGGTACTCGTCGAGCATCCGTCGGTAGCGCGAGGTGGGGGTGACGCTCGGGTCGCCGTCGGCGCGCAGCGGCACCGTGCCGGCCGCCACGATGCCCAGTCCGGCCCGGTCGGCGACCTGGACCGCCGACTGGCGCAGCCGGGTCAGCTCGGCGCGGATCTCGTCCAGGGTGCGACAGACTTCGGTGTTGGTCTCCACCACGCTGCGGTGCAGTTCGGCGGTGAACGACGTGGCCGGCAGCCGGTCGAGCAGTTCCCCGGCCCGGGGCACCAGCTCCCGGGTGTGCAGGTCGACGACGTGGAACTCCTCCTCCACGCCGATGGTGGCGAGGTCGGCCGGGTCGTCGTGCACCGCCGTCGCCGGGGCGGGCCGGGGCGTGGGCGCGGCCCGGCCGTTGCCGGACCGGCCCACCGGCCCGTCGTACGTCGCCGCGTTCGTGGTGTTGTCGACCATGGTCACCCCGGTTCGCGTGTCGGTGGTCTCGACTGTCCGACGAGCGTTCCCAGGCTTGGTACCGGGAGCGTTTCCGGCGCGTTAAGGTGACGCGCCGTTCTACCGGCAGAGGGTCGACCATGCGGGTGGCCGCTGATCCTCTTCGGACACCGCGCCGCAAGCCTCAGGCGCGGGCGTATTCGATGGCGGTAGCGACCCGGTTGGCGGTGGCGGCGCCGAGTTCCCGTTCGGTGAGCCACAGTCCCAGATCGAGCCCGGCCGTGAGCGCGCCCGCCGTGACACGGTCGCCGTCGTCGACGACGCGCTCGTCGAGGACCGTCACGTCGTAGCCGCGCAGTTCGTCGTACGCGTTGCGGTTGGTGGTCGCCCGGCGGCCGGTCAGCAGGCCGGCAGCCGCGAGCAGCAGCGCGCCGGTGCACACCGACGCCATCCACCGCGTCGACGGCGCCAGCGCGGACAGCTTCGCCGCAAGCTCACCGCGCTGCGCCTGCGCCCAGGCGCCCTCGGCGGCCCGGTTGAGCCACCCGCCGCCGGGAACGATCACGCCGTCGGCCGGACCCAGCACGTCGGGGACCCGGAGCTCGACCCCACGCATGCTGGTGACCGGGCCGGGCCGCTCGACGGCGACCAGTCGCACGTCCAACCCGGCGATCGAGAGCACCTCGAAAGGCCCGAAGACGTCCAGTTCGTCGAAGCCGTCGAACACCACGATGTCAATTCGCACCCGGTCAGGATCACTCGTCGACCAGGAGCTGACGAGTGGCATCCTTGCCATCATGCGTAAGAGTTCCGCCACGCATCGGGTCGCCGTTCTCGCTCTCCCCGGGGTCGTGGCCTTCGACCTGACCATCGCGACGCATGTCTTCGGCCACGAGGGTCACGGCCGGTACGCGACGACTGTGTGTTCGTTGGACGAGGGTCAGGTCGTCACCACCACCGCGGGCCTGAACCTGACAGTCGCGGCGACGCTCGACGCCCTCGGCGACGCCGACACGGTGATCGTGCCCGGATTCCGCCGCGGCCCGGCACCGGCGCGCGCTCTCCAGGCGCTGCGACTGGCACACCGTCGCGGGGCGCGCATCGCGTCGATCTGCACCGGCGCGTTCGCGCTGGCTCAGGCCGGCCTGCTCGACGGGCGCCGCGCGACGACCCACTGGGTGCACGCCGAGGCGCTCGCCCGCGAACACCCCGGGGTGCTCGTCGACGCCAACGCCCTCTACGTCGACGAGGGCCAGGTGCTCACCAGCGCCGGACTCGCCGCGGGCCTCGACATGTGCCTCTACCTCGTCGGCCGCGACCATGGGCAGGCGGTCGCCATCGAACGGGCCCGTCACATGGTCACCCCGCTGCACCGAGCGGGCGGCCAGGCGCAGTTCATCCCGGTCGGGGTGACGGGTGAGGGCGACGAGCTGGCCGCGGTCACCGCCTGGGCGAGCAGCAACCTGCGGCAGCCGATCACCGTCGCGGACCTCGCGAGACAGGCGGTGATGTCCACCCGCACACTGCACCGGGCGTTCCAGAGCCAGTTCGGCATGGGTCCGCGGGCCTGGCTGATCCAGCAACGGCTGCGCGCCGCCTGCACCCTGCTGGAGGACAACGGGATCAGCGTCGACGAGGTCGCCCGCCGCACCGGGCTGGGCACGGCCACCAACCTGCGTGCGCATTTTCAGCGGGCCTTCGCCACCACTCCCACCGCGTACCGACGGGCTTTCACGCCCTGAACTGACGCTCCGGGGTTGGATCCGGTGACCCCGGTAGGGGCGCGTGGTGCCTGACAGTCGGCCGGCGGCCAGCGCGGCGAGCAGCTCGCCGCCTTACTCTGCGGTTTCCTTGCTCAGCTGGCTCAGGACGGACGGTCCCCACCCGGTCGGGTCGTCGCCCGGCGGCACCATCGCCAGGGCCTGCCAGAGCAGAAGGATGTCCAACCAGCCCGCCTCGGCCGGGGTCAGCGGACGCTCGGACTGGTAGCTGGTAAGGAATTCCGCGCGAACGTCGGCCGACACCGGCCCCCAGTCGTGGTAGCGGGTGCCGAGCAGGACCGCCGCGCGGGCCAGCTCGACGATTCGGTGATCATGCTGGGCCTCCTCGAAGTCGAGGATCGCAGCGACCTCGCCGTGGGCCCACAGGATGTTGGCGGAGCGGATATCGAAATGGACGAGTTGGCGGGGAAGCCGGTCGGGCGGCGCGCTGATGACCAGCCCGCGCAGCGTGTCACGAGCGGCCATCGGCAGATGGTCCGCGTGGGAGTCCAGCCAGTCGGTGACCCGGGCCGTCAACGGCTTGAACGCAACGGCGGAGGCGAGAAGCTGATCAGCGTCCGGGTATGCGGCCAGCGCGTCCTGCAACTGGGCGAGCATGGCTCCGGCCGCCCGCACCTGGTGGAGATCCGTGGTGTCGAGGAGGTCGCCCACGACCTCGCGCTGCAGGCCCATCGAGACACCGTCGACCTCGACCTGGAGGCGGCCATCTCGGGCGGGAACCGGCGCCGAAACCGGCAGCCCTCGACCATGGAGCCAGCACGTGAGACGCGCCGTCTCCATCAAACGCGGAAATCGCTCGCGCACCACCGACCATTTCGCGAGCAGTCGGCCGGACGGCACGCCGACCCACGCTATCGCGTTGCCCCCGCTCATGACTATTCGCTCGCAGGAGTCGATGCGAACGCCCCAGTGCTCCTTCAGCATCGCGGCGACCCAGCGGCCGGCCGACTCTGCGTCACCGAAGCCGAACCGTTCGTCGAGCGCGTGGCGAGGGTCGTGCGGCTCCCACAGCATCTCCAACATCGGCGCCTGCGATTCGATCATGTGTCGTATCCGGTCACCAGGCCGGCGGATGCCGCTCGCTCGGCACCGGCGAAGGGACGGTCACGACGACTGCATCCGATGACCCGCCCCGGTTCGAGAGCTGCATGCCGCACAGGTATGAATGTGACTGACAGGCATATCGCCTGCCAAAGCGACCGCCCCTGCGAGGGCCGTGCGTGGGTGATCGACACGGGATCGGCGATGTCGGGGCATCCCACTGGCTCGGATACCCCGACATCGGCGATCTGGAGTTGATCAAGCGCGCTACGGGGTCACCTCATGTTGGCGACCACGAACGGCGCGTGGCCGTGCAGGTAGTTGCTCCACCCACCGGTCACCGGCGCCCCGGGGCTGAGCAGGTTCGTGGTGTCGGTGCCGACGTCCAGCTTCCAGGCGGTCCAGGAGATGCCGTTCGCCTTCATCCAGTCGATCCAGGACTGCGCCTCCGGCAGGCAGGCCCGGCCGTCGAGGCCGCCGTCGGCGTTGCTGGCGCCCCACTCGGTGACGAACAACGCGAGCCCCGCCCGGATCGCCGCGTCGCCCTTGGCGCGCAGTGACCCGCCGTGGGTGCACGAGTAGAAGTGCAGCGTGTACATGAGGTTGGTGCCGGAGACGGGGCTGGCCGCCGCGGCGTCCACGTCCTGCGACCACGTCGGCGTGCCGAGCACGACGATGTTGTCCGGGTCGGCGGCGCGGATCGCGGACACGACCGCCTGGTGGTACGGCTTGATGACGCCGGTCCAGCTGAACTGCAACGGCTCGTTCCACGTCTCCCAGATCACGTTGGGCAGGTGACCGTAGCGGCGGGCCAGGTCACCGAAGAACGCCACCGCCTGCGACTGGTTGTTCTGCGCCTCGTGCGCGTGCCAGTCGACGATCACGTACACCCCGGCGGTGACCGCGTTGTTGATGATCGTCTCCACCTGCGCCCGCGCCCGGCCCGGGTCACTCAGGTACGCCCCGGCCGGTTCCACGCCCATCGCCGCCCGAATCACCTGGAGGTTCCAGTTGTCGCGCATCCAGGTCAGCGCGGACAGGTTCTCGGCGTACGGAGCGGTCTCCCAGTTGAGCCACATGCTGCTGACGCCGCGCAGCTGCACCCGCGCGCCGTTCTTGTCGCACATCGTCGTGCCGCAGACCCGCAGTTGCCCGTACCGCTGCACCGGCGTGCCGGTCGTCGGCGGCGGAGTGGTCGGGGGCGGGGTCGTCGGGGGCGGAGTGGTCGGGGGCGGAGTGGTCGGGGGCGGGGTCGTCGGGGGCGGGGTGGTGGGCGGCGGCGTCGTGGGCGGCGTGCCGCCGGTGCAGGACACGCCGTTGCCGTTGACGGTGCAGTTCACCGGAGTTCCGGAGCCGTTGACGAGGAAGCCGAACGACGTCGAGGCGCCGGCCCCGAGAGTGCCGTTCCACGACACGTTGCTGAAGGTGTAGTGGTTGCCCGAGGTCACCTGCTGGGCGTTCCACGACTGGCTGATGCTCGTGCCGGCCGGCAGGTCGAACTCGACCCGCCAACTGCTGATCGGCGCGGAGGTGTCGTTGGTGACCGTGACCTGGCCCTGATAGCCACTGCCCCAGCTGTTGGTCACGGAGAACACGACAGTCGCCGCGCTGGCCGGCGTGGCGATCATCGCCACCGCGCCGGCGAGCAGGCCGGCGACGGCCAGCGACGTGACAAGTCTCAGTGTGCGCATGCGGAACCCGCTTCTCTTCGACGGTGATGGTCCGAGGCGGGGGCGGCGCCTTCACGCAGAGTATCGATCAACGACGATGTCATGCAAGCCGGGGCGCGCGGAGGCCCGGTAGGTCAACCCCGCCGCCAGCCCCACCGCCGCGAACCGGCAGATCCTCCCGACCCACCCTTCTCCCGGGCCAGCATCTCGGCCGCGACCCGCAGCTTCTGAGCGGGCTCCGCGGCGGCCGGGCCCAGCGTCTCCACAAAGCGGTTGCCCATCGCCAGCACCATTGCCGCCCGGTCGAGGTCGCCGATCAGCACGAGGCACTGGGCGTACACCCCGTAGGTGTTGGCCATCTCCCAGAAGGTCAGCGGACGCGCCAGATCGAGCAGCCCCTGGCGCAGCTCGCAGGCCCGCGACGCGGCCAGCGCCGCCTCCTGGGCGCCGGCGCCCGACGACGGCCGGGTGAGGTGCCGGTGCAGCAGCGCCGTCGCCTGGTTGTGGTAGGCGGTGCCCATCGCCTCGCGGGTGCGGGGCCCGGCGGACGGCGGATTCCCGGCGGAGGTCAGACCCACGGTCACGGCCCGTTCCAGCAGGTCCCGGCGCGTGGCGGGCTGACCGGCGGCGAACGAGACCTCGGCCAGGTCCACGAGCGCGGTGATCAGCTCGGCGAGGGCGTCGTCCCGGGGTGCGGCAGCCACGTTCCCGCCCTGGGCCGCCACGGCGTCGTACACCCGCTCGAAGACGACCACCGCCTCACCGCCGGGGGCCATCCCGTCGGCGGCCCGGCCGCGCGCCGAGAGCAGCATGCTGTGCCGCCACAGCGCCCGCGCCAACTGCTGCTGGTCCTCGCGGACCCCACCCGGTCCGCGCACCGCCTCCCGGTACGCCTCGATCACCCGGACCCACAACCGGTCCGCCTCCGCCCAGGTCTCCTGTCGCGCCGAACGCTCCCGCGCCTGCTCGAACAACCGTCGCCGCTCGTCCGGTCCCATCGTGCGCACCGCCTTTCGTGGTCGCCCCCAGCCCACACCGCCAAAAGCAGTGAGACTCGTCGATTCTAGGTCGCCCCGATGGTCACCACCGGCGCCCACTGCGGCGGCGCGTTCGGTACGCGGTCCTCCTCCTCGCTCCACGACGCCCGGCCGCGAGGGAACAGGCCGACCACCGTCCGCGACGTCGGGCGGGCCGACGGCCAGGGCGTCTGCCCGTCGGTCAACGCCACGATGACGTCCGGTCGAGGGCGTGCCCGCAGCGCCCGGGCGAAGCCACTGCGCAGGTCCGTGCCGCCGCCACCGATCAGCGGGATCTCCTCCGCGCGGCACAGCGGGTGCACGACCCGGGCCGCGGCGTCGCACGGCAGCACGCTCACCAGGTCGCGCCGGCCGCCCAGGGCCCGGGCGATGGCCGCCACCTCGAGCAACGCACTGCCCAGTTCGGCGTCGCTGACCGACCCGGACGTGTCGACGATGACGCAGACCGTCGGAGGTCGACGGCGCAGGCTGGGCAGGATCACACCGGGCAGGCTGGCGGACCGCCGGGACGGCCGCCCGTAGGTGTGGTCCGAGCCGACCCCGGCGGCCACCGCCGCGGAGCGGATCGCCGCGCCCAGCAGGTCCCGCCAGGGCTGCGGCGGGTGAAACGCCTGCTCCGCCCACCGCCGCCACCCCCCGGGAATGGAACCGGGGTGTCCGGTGATGCCCTCCGCCACCCGGTGCCGCACCGCGTCCCGCTCCTGCTCGCTGAGGCCGTGCGCGCCGTCCGGCCCCAGGTCCCACCGCCGGTCCAGGCCGTCCGCGCCGCTGCCGCAGTCCAACCAGACCAGATCCTGCGTACGCGGTCCCAGCCCGAACTGCCGCAGGTAGTCCTCCATCAGCTCCCCCGGGTTGAGCCCGAGCGACGCCGGCTGGACGGCACCCTCGGGCATCGTCAACCCGTCACCGAACGCGTCGTCGTTGATCTCGCAGTCCGCGGCGATGTTCATCCGCAGCCGCTCCCCCGGGCCGGTCAGCCCCCGGGCCCGGGCGACCCGGTCACCCCGACCGTGGTGGTCGCGCAGCAGGTGCGACACCTCGTGCACCCACACCCCGGCCAACTCCTCCAGGGGAGTGCGGTCCACGAACGCGGGCGAGACGTAGCAGCGCCAGTACCGGTCCACCGCCATTGTCGGCACCTGCGAAGACGCCACCGGGTGCAGGGCGAACAACGCCGTCGCCAGGTAGGGCCGTGCGCGGGCGGCGTGCAGCCGGGCCGCGTACAGCTTGTCGACGTCCAGGCGGAACGTGCTCGGGGCGCTCACCGTCGCACCCCGGCGGCCGCCGCGACGCGCGCTGCGGCCTGGTCGGCCCGCCGGGACAGCGACACCGCCCCGCCGAGGCGTTCGATCGTGTCCGGGACGTCCCAGTCCTCGCGGCGCAGCGTGGCGAGGGTGGTCGCGGGAACCACGACCAGATCCGGCGCACCGGTCTCCACAGCCCGGGCCAGCAGCGCCCACGCCGCGTCCCAGCGCGACCGTTCCGGGCGGTTGCGGACCGCCGCCACGACGGCGTCCAGCACCGCCTGGCGCAGATCACCCCGTTCGGGCAGTACGGCCGCCGCCGGGTCGGCCAGCAGGTCCTCCGGATCAGGAAGGTCCATCCGGTCCATGCTGGCCAGCAGCTCCAGCCCCGGACCGTCGCCGACCGTGCCCCGCACCAGCGTGGACAGCACCTCGCGGGACACGCCGGCCGCGCGCGCGAAGGCGGTCAGCCGCAGCGCCATCCCCCAACTGCGCGGCGACGGCCACGGCCCACCCCGGGCGACGTCGGTGGCGGGCAGCCGGTGCACGAGATCCGGGCGGACCGCCAGCAGTCCGCACACCGCGCGGCGGGCGAAGGCGACGGCCTCCGGCAGCAGCGCCGGGTCGAGCCGGGGCAGCGCCGCGCGGGGCCACGTGCCACCGAGTCCGCGCACGACGACCTCGTGGTCGTGCCTCCACTGGAGGTGGACGAAGCGGTTGGCCAGCGGCGGGCTCAGTTCCCATCCGTCGGCCGCCGACGACCGTGGATTGGCGGCGGCCACGATCCGTACGCCGGGCGGCAGCCGCAGGGCACCGACGCGGCGTTCCAGCACGAGGCGCAGCAGGGCGGCCTGAACGGCTGGCGGGGCGGTGGACAGTTCGTCGAGGAACAGGAGCCCTCGACCGGCCCGCACCAGGCGCACGGCCCAGTCCGGTGGGGCCATCGGGACGCCCTGGGTCGCCGGGTCGGCGCCGATGATCGGCAGTCCCGAGAAGTCGGACGGCTCGTGGACGCTCGCCACGACTGTGGTCAGGGGCAGGTCCAGGGTGGTGGCGAGGTGGGTAAGCGCCGCCGTCTTGCCGATGCCGGGCTCACCCCACAGGAGTACGGGCAGGTCAGCGGCCACGGTCAGGGTCAGGGCCGCCAACTGGTCGTCGGAACGGGGTTCGGTGGTGGTCGCGCCGAGCAGGGCGAGCAGATCTTCGGCGACGTCGAGCTGAGGACTGGTTACAGGCATGGTCATCACCTTGTGAGGTCGTGGTGGGTGAAGTGCTGGCGTACCGCGGTCAGCGGTGTGTCGCGTGCCGCGCGCGCCGGCGTCGCGCGCCGACGCGGCGAGGTTCCGCGGCGGTGGGGCCCGGCTCGGCCCCGATCAGGCCGGCCCGGAACAGGCCGTGGGTTATCCGCCGCTGCGCGGCGGTCTCGAGTTCGTCGCGCAGGGCGCCGTCCCGCAGCAGCGCCCGGGGGCCGAGCAGCGCCTCCACGGTGGCCAGTGCCCCGGCGGTGTCCCCGTGGTCCAGGCGGGCCCGCACGTCGGGCAGGCACTCCGGCTGCCGGTGCGCCTCGTCGATCTCCCGCAGGCAAGGCAGCGGCGACCCGGTGAGCGCCGCCAGCAACTCCTCCCGGCGGATCTCCGCCGCGTCGTGATCCAGCGCGGTGAGCACGCCGTTGACCAGGCCGATGCGATGATGAGCGCCCCGGCACAGCACCACGCGCGGCAGCGCGGCAGGGTCCGGCGTGCTCGGGGCGCTCGGGGCGCTCGACACCTGATGCTCAGGCACCAGTGCCGACGCGACCAGGGGATGCAGCCGATCCGCCTCGATCAGCCCGGCACGCAGCAGCGCCAGGTCGGGCAGCACCCAGGTCGCCGCGTCGGGCAGCACCGGCAGTCGCCCGTCGTCCGACCTGAAGGCCCGGGCCGAAGGCGGCCCGTCGTGCCCACCAGGGGCCACCTCGAGGACCAGCCGACGCCCGCCGCCGAGCCGCACCGCGACAGCTCCGCCGGTACGCCCCTCGACCCTCAGCAGAAGCGCGGCCTCGGCCGCCCATCGGTCCGTCGCGTGCCCGGACGCCTCTCCCCACTCGCCGGGGACGACGGAGGGCGGGGTGTCCCACGGCAGCCGGTCCGCACCGGATCGGATCCGCAACTCGCCCGCCCGACGCGCGTCCCACAGGTGGCGGTGCAGGTCGAGCCGGAACCGCCGGTCGGGGTGGGGATGGGCGCCGGATCCGTCGCGCGTCCCGTCCCACAACCCGAGGCTGATCCGCTGCCCGGCATCGGCCCACGCCGGTGGTGTCCGGGCCACCAGGTGCACCGCGCCACCGCCGGGCCGCTCCTGGCCGTACCGGGCCAGCGGGACGATCAGGCTCGGGCGCAGCAGACCGTCGGGAGCGGTCCTCGGCAGATGCCAGCGCAGCAGATCCGGGGCCAGCTGACGAAGGTCGGCCCGGACTCGGGCCGCCAGCTCCCGCCCGTGGCGGCCGGCCACGGCTCGCAGGTTGATGTCGGGGTCGACGCGGGCGGCGGCGCATGCTCCGGCCCAGTCACCGACCAGACGCCGAGCTGTCGCACGCTCGATCATGGACGGCGGTACGGCGAACTCGCGCACGCACCGCCAGAAGGACAGTCGAGAATCCGCATTCGCGGCCCGGGAGTGCATCAGCACTCACCGTTCGCGGATCGGACCCCCAATCTGACGAGAGAGGAAGTGATCATCACGCCGGAGCATACCGCCGGGACGCCGGCTCCGCCATGACCCCACCGCCATCGTCACTGGGTGGCGACGCCCCAGCACGCCACACCAATTCCGGTCACGCTCGACGCCGGCGTACGGTGCGGGGCCGGCCCAGGCCGGCCGGCCCCGAGGTGGTCAGGCCGCCGGGCGTACGCGGTAGGCCAGGTGCGTGACGCCGTCGCCCTCGACGACGCGGAAGGGGCCGTCGAGGTGCAGTGGCGCGATCGTCAGGCCGGCGAAGAACGGTATGCCGGCGCCGAGCACGACCGGGACGAGGTCGACGTGCACCTCGTCGAGCAGGCCAGCCTCGACGACCTGGGCCGCGATGGTGCCGCCGTTGACGCCGACCTCCTTGGCACCGGCGAGCGCCTTCGCACGGTCGATGGCGCTGACGATGCCGTCGGTGACGAAGACGAAGGAGTCGTTCTCCGGCTCCCAGCCCTGCGGCACGGTGTGCGTGACGACCACGACGGGCACGTCCATCGGGTGCCGGCCGCCCCACCCGCCGGTCATGTCGAACAGCCGACGGCCGACGACCAACGCGCCGGTACGTGCGGTGAGGTCCCGCAGGTGGCGGGCGCTCGCGGCGGACGTCCGGAACGTCATCTCGGGGTTGGCCGTGGGCGTCTCGACGGCGCCGCTGCCGTACCACTGGAAGAGGTGCTCGAAGCCGCCGTGGGAGGCGTCCGCGATGTAGCCGTCCAACGACATCGTCGCCCCGGTCGTCACCTTCGTCATCGGTCCACTCCTTGGTCTGTGCGGTGTCAGCCTGCCGGTCGTGCCCGGCCCTCACCCCGTGGTCGAAGCAGGCGCTGCTGTCCTCGACATGCCCGCTGAACTCTTTCCGACCGGGTTGGACGGCCGCCGGATGCCGCCGGGCGGCAGCGGTCGTAGCGTGGTGCCCATGAGAACCACCACGCTGGGCAGCGCAGGGCCCGAGGTCGGCGTCATCGGTCTCGGGTGCATGGGCATGAGCCACGGATACGACATCACCGGCCCCCGCGACGACGACACCTCGATCTCGGTGATCCGCCAGGCGCTGGACCTGGGCGCCACGCTGATCGACACGTCCGACGTGTACGGGCCGTACACCAACGAGGAACTGGTCGGCCGGGCGCTGGCCGACGGCCACCGGGAGCGGGCCGTCCTGGCGACCAAGGTCGGGCTGGTGGCCACGTCCCTGACCGGAGGCCCCGGCAACTCACCGAAGATCGGCAACAACGGCCGGCCGGAGCACATCCGCACGGCGATCGACGACAGCCTGCGCCGCCTCGACACCGACCATGTCGACCTCTACCAGCTGCACCGCGTCGACCCCGAGGTGCCGATCGAGGAGTCCTGGGGCGCGATGGCGGAGGTCGTCGCGGCGGGCAAGGCGCGGCAGATCGGCCTGTCCGAGGTGACTGTGGACCAGATCGCGCGGGCCCAGGCCGTGCACCCGGTGGCGTCGGTGCAGTCCGAGTTGTCGCTGTGGACCCGGGACCCGCTGGCCGAGGTTCTGCCGTACTGCGTCGCGCACGGCATCGCCTTCCTGCCGTTCTCCCCGCTGGGCCGGGGCTTTCTGACCGGCCGGTTCTCGTCGTTCGACGACCTGCCGGCCGACGACTTCCGACGCGGCCTGCCGCGCTTCCAGCAGGACGCGCTGCGGGCCAACCTGGCCATCGTCGCCCGGGTCCGGGAGATCGCCGACCGGGCCGGCGTCACTCCCGCGCAGGTCGCGCTGGCGTGGGTGATCGCCCAGGGCGACCGGGTCATTCCGATCCCCGGCACCAAGACACCGAAGTACCTGGTGGACAACTGCGCGGCCGGCGACGTGCGGCTCGGCGCCGAGGAACTGGCCGACCTCGACGCGCTGCCCGCACCCGAGGGCGGGCGCTACTG
Source organism: Micromonospora sp. DT63 (assembly GCF_049841615.1). Classification (NCBI taxonomy): domain Bacteria; kingdom Bacillati; phylum Actinomycetota; class Actinomycetes; order Micromonosporales; family Micromonosporaceae; genus Micromonospora; species Micromonospora sp. DT63. The sequence continues at coordinate 952,502 of NZ_JBNCKQ010000001.1, forward strand.
AGCATCCGGCGGCCCGGCGCTCCAGCCGGGCCGCCGGGCCGTCACGGGCGGGCCGAACCGCACCCCGACACCTGGCGAGTAGAGCACGCTGACCGGCGGTCCGACAGGTGCCGGCAGCCCGGCGGCGGCGACCAACCCGTCGTCCAGATGCAGCAGCTCGGCCCGGTGCAGCGGCCAGCGGGGATGCCAGTTCGGCAGGTGCAGCGTGCGACCGTACGCCCGGGTGTGCAGCCCCCACCGGGCGGTGAGGAAGTGGTCCAGGGGGGTGGGGTCGGCGATCGGCTCCCCCACCCGGACCACCATCCGGCTCGTCGTACCCGCCGGGCCGGGCCAGCGACGCCGGCAGCGGTAGGTGAGTCGGTCGCCGTCGCGGTCCAACCGCATCGACGACCAGAGGTACGGCAGACGCAGCGTCGCCTGTGCCACCAGCACCGGCACCAGGCGGGACGCGTCGAGCGAGCGGAACACGACCGCCCGTCGGCCGGTGTCGTCGACCGAGTAGAGCCGGACGTTCGTCTCGGCGAACGTGCCGAAGTACGGCACCCCCGGGCCGCGACCGAAGCCCAGCCCGACCATCCGGAAGCCGATCAGCCCGACGAAGCTCACGCCGTCCAGCGTGTCCGGACGAGTGCCGGGGGGCAGCAGCGGCGCGACGAGTTCCGGAGCGACAGCCCAGTGCAGGAAGGTGAGGTCCTCCCAGCGCTGCCGCAGGACCGTCGGGACGAACGTTCGGCGGGGCGCGTCGTCGACCGGTTCGATGTCCACCCCCTCATCCTGACTCAGGCGTGCGGACCGACACGCACCGTCCCGACGGTCAGTGCGGCGTCCCCCTCCAGGATGTGGCCGACCCGCTCGATCTCCACGGCCAACTCTCGCCGCCGACGGGCGTCGAGTGCCCGCAGCGGCTCGACCGTGACGCGGATGGTGCGGCCGGAGCGGCGTTGGTGCCACACTCCGGCGACTGTCCCGTCCACCAGGAGCACGGGATAGTTACCCGCCTGTCCACCGGCCAACGCCCGCTCGGCGGCCGCACCGGGATAGAGCCGGTCGCGCGGATGACAGCCGACCACGTACGCGTCGAAGTAGGGCAGTAACCGCAACCCGGACGGCGGGTCGTCCGGAAAGTCGGTGTCGTCGGCGGCCACCCACGCGGGCGTGCCCTCGACCGTCACCTCGGTCAGGTCCAGCAGGGTGAACAGCCATGTCACCCAGGGCCGGGGCGCCGACAGCCACTGGGCGAACTGGGCCGGCGTGGCCGGACCGTACGCGTACAGGTAGCGACGCACGAGGTCGGCCAGCGCGGCCCGGCCGGCCATCGGGGCGAACCCGGGTAGCCAGCGGTTCGGGCTGGTGTACGTGGCGGCGCGGCCCCGGTTCGGGCCGAAGCAGACGATTCCGCTGCGGGTTGCCTGCCCCATCGCCGCGAACCATCGGGGCCACCTGTCCTGGAATGCCTCCATGACCCGTTCGCCCGCCCACTCGCCGGTGCGGGCGACGACCTCCTCGGTCAGCTCGGCGGTGGTCAGCTCGGCCTCGGCCAGCGCCTCGGCGATGGCCGCGAGGACCCGCTCGGTCTGCCGGGGAGTCAACAGGGCCACACTCCGCTCCCGGGGCGCAGTGGGCATCGCGCTCAGCGCGCCGGTCCACATCGGCAGGTCCGCGGCGGCGAGCAGGTGCACGGTCCCGCGTGGTCCACGGGTCTTGACCACTGTGCGGTCCCGCCAGAGCGCCTGGCGCACCAGGGCACGGGTGGCGCCGGGGGCGCGGAGCCCGACGGACAGTTCGGCGGCGGAGGCGACCTGGGCGTGCGCGCCACACATCACGGACACCACGTCGGCGACGCGGTCGACGTCCGGCGTGGTGTCCGGTGTCGGAGTCGTGAGCCGGTGCCGCGCCAGACGCCGGGCGGCCACCTGCGCCCAGCTCAGGTCGGTCATCGCAGGCTCGCGAAGAAGGCGCGGATGTCCGCCGCGTGCGCCGACGGCTCGTCCATCGCCACGAAGTGGCTGCCCGGGTTGCCCTGCGGCCAGTGCACGACGGTGTTGTCCCGTGCGGCGAGGCGGCGCATCAGCGCGGTCCCGCCGCCGTAGACGCCCGACGGCACCCGCCGTTGACCCCGGGGCCAGGCGAAACCGCCGTCGTCGGCGAGGGTGAGCCGCTCGTACATCGGCCACGAGGAGGTTCCCGAGGTGCCGGTGAACCAGTAGAGGCTCACGTTGGTGAGCAGATGGTCCCGGTCGATGGCCTGCTCGGGTGTCGGTACCGTCATGGTGAACTCCTTGAACTTCTGCATCATCCAGGCCAGCAGCCCGACCGGCGAATCGGTCCAGGCGTACGCGACGGTCTGTGGCGCGGCCCGCAGCAGCGCGTGGTGGTCCACCCCACCGCTCATCCACCGCTGCATCTGTTCCCACTCGGCGCGTTCCGCCTCGCTCAGGTCGGGCTCGTCGGCGGCGGTCGGAAAGCCGAATCCGCCGTCGATGTGCACGCCCACCACGCGCTCCGGCGCCACCGCCGCCACCCGGGGCGCGACGTACGCGCCGAGGTCGCCGCCCTGGGTGCCGTAGCGGTCGTAGCCGAGGCGGGCCATCAGCTCGGCCCACATCGAGGCGAGCCGGTCGATCGTGAACCCGGCCGGTGGCGCCTGCGAGAAACCGAAGCCGGGCACCGACGGCACCACCACGTGGAACGCCTGCGCGGGGTCACCGCCGTGGGCACGCGGGTCGGTCAACGGGCCGATCAGCTCGGTGAACTCGACCACCGAGTTGGGCCAGCCGTGCGTCAGCAGCAGCGGCAGCGCGTCGGGTTCCGGCGAGCGTACGTGCAGCAGGTGCACGTCCAGGCCGTCGATCTCGGTGACGAACTGGGGAAAATCGTTCAGGCGCGCTTCGTGCGCCCGCCAGTCGTAACCGTGTGCCCAGTGCCCGGTCAGCTCGCGGAGGTAGTCCACCGGCACCCCTCGGTCCCAGCCGGCGCCGGGCAGCGGGCGGGGCCACCGGGTGCGGGCGAGCCGCTCGCGCAGGTCGTCGAGGTCGGACTCGGGAATGTCGATGCGAAACGGCGTCATGCCGGGAAACGCTAGGGCCGATATAGGTCAGGATCTGGCACACATCGCTGGCATGGTGGAGGCCGTGTCCGACACCCCCGCCCGACTGCTGGGCCTGCTGTCGCTGTTGCAGACGTCCCGGGAGTGGCCCGGCAGCGAACTGGCCGCCCGGCTCGGCGTCAGCCTGCGCACCATTCGCCGCGATGTCCAGCGGCTGCGCGACCTCGGCTACCCGGTGCAGGCGACGATGGGCGTGATCGGCGGCTACCGCCTGGTCGCGGGCAAGGCGATGCCACCACTGTTGCTCGACGACGAGGAGGCGGTGGCGATCGCGGTCGGTCTGCGGACCGCCGCCGGTCACGCGGTGGCCGGTATCGAGGAGGCCTCGGTACGGGCGCTGGCGAAGCTCGAACAGGTGCTGCCGTCCCGGCTGCGACAGCGCGTCAGGGCGTTTGGGGCGGCCACCGAACCGCTGCTCACCTGGGGTCCGCCGCCCGTCGACCCCGAACACCTGAACGCCCTGGCAGCCGCCGTCGACAGCCGCGCGCAACTGCGGTTCACCTACCGCCGTCGCGACGGCGTGGACGGCGTACGGCTCGTCGAGCCGTACAAGCTGGTGTCGGCGGGCCGGCGCTGGTATCTGGTGGGCTACGACAACGATCGCGCCGACTGGCGGATCTTCCGGGTGGACCGGATCACCGACCCGCGGGTCACCCGGATCCGGGTCGCCGCCCGTCGGCTGCCGGCCACCGACGCGGCGTCGTTCATGGCGGAGAAGCTGCTCGAGCTGACGCCCGTCCACCGGGCGGTGGTGACGCTGCACGCACCGGTAGAGCGGGTCGCCGGCCCGCTCGGCGGCGCCGGGGTCGACCTGGAGCCGATCGACGCCACCTCGTGCCGGTTGCGCAGCGACGCGGACACCCTGGAGTGGCTGGCCTGGCGCCTGCTGACCCTGGGTTGCGATATCGAGGTGCACGAGCCGCCGGAGTTGATCACGTACCTGCGGCAGATCGGGGTCCGGGCCACCCGCGCCGCCGGCCCGCAGGCTGCGGAGACGGGCCGCCCCGGGGGCACGCCGGTCCGCCGTACGCTTGAATGAGCAGAAGCGTTCAGAACGGGCGGTTCGGGGAGGAACTGGACGTGACGCAGGGTGATGCGGAGCTGGTCGCGCTCGCGCAGGCGGGAGACGCGGCGGCGCTCGGTGCGCTGCTGACCCGTCACGAGGCCGGAATGCGGGCCGTGGCGCTGGGCATCCTGGGCTACGGGCCGGACGCCGAGGACGCGGTGCAGGACGCGATGGTGACGGCACTGCGGCGCATCGGCGAGGTCCGCAACCCGGCCGCCGTCGGCCCGTGGCTGCGCACGATCGTGCGCAACAACGCCCGGACGACCCGGCGCGGGCCGCGCACCCTCCCGGTCGCCGAGCCGGAGTGGTTCGCCCAGCCCGCTACCAGCCCCACCCCCGAGGAGGCTCTGGACTCCGGCGCGCTGCGCGACTGGGTGTGGCACGCCATCGGGGAGCTGTCCGAGCCGGACCGGCTGGTCACGCTGCTGCGGTACTTCAGCGACGCCTCCTCGTACGAGCAGATCGCGACCGTGTGCGGCGTGCCGGTCGGTACCGTCCGCAGCCGCCTCAGCCACGCCCGTCGGGCCCTCGCCGGCGGCCTGCGGACGGCGGCGACCACCGCGCACGCCGATGTCAGCGCGGCCGGCGACGCCCGCTGGCGTGAGGGCCGCGACATGATCGCCACGGCGATGCGGGGCGACTTCGACCGGGTCGTGCACGAGAGCTGGTGGCCGCACGCCGAGATGGTCGTGCCGGGTGGGCCCCGCGGCGGCCGTGACCTGGCGATCCGCGGCATGACCACCGATCTGGAAGCCGGGGTACGCCAGCGGCTGCGCAACGTGGTCGCCAGCGGCGACGTGCTGATCTGGGAGACCGACCTGATCAGTCCGCCGGACGACCCGGAGCACTGCCCACCCGGCGCACTGTGGTTGCAGCAACTGCACGAGGGCCGGGTCCGCCGGTTCACCCTCTTTCACCCCGTCCCGGCGCTGGTCTGAAAAACGTTCGCCGACCGAGCGAACTTTCTCCTCGACCCGTGCATCTGGTCCGTGTCAGTCACCAGCCGCGCGGCGGGCACACGCCGCGCGGGTCACGGATCGGGAGATGGTTCATGGGTTCCACAGGCCACGACGTCGACGCCCTCGCACCGGGCACGCACACCTTCACCGTTGACGGCGTCCGGCAGGTCTACCACGTCGCCGGCAGCGGCCCGGTGTGTGTGGCGCACTCCGGCGGCCCCGGGATCGAGTGGGCCTACCTGCGGACGCCGGGCCTCGAGGAGCACTTCACGATGGTGTACGTCGAGCCGGTCGGCACCGGCGCGTCGGGTCGGCTCGACACCGTCGACGACTATCGCCTCGTCACGTATGTCCGGTTCCTCGACGCCGTCATCGCGCACCTCGGCGAGCCCCGGGTGTACCTCCTCGGCCACTCGTACGGCGGATTCGTCATCCAGCGGTACGCCCTGGACCACCCGGACCGGGTCGCCGGCCTCGCCCTGTACGACACCTCACCCGTCACCGGCGCCGACTTCTGGGCCGAGGCGATGGCCAACCTCGCCGCGTACCCGCAGCGGCACCCGGACCGTCCGGAGGCGGCGGAGATCCCGGCCGCCTTCGCGCAGATCGGCGCCGCCACCGACGACGAGTCCCTGGGAAGCGCCCTGCGCGCCGCCCTTCCGGTGTACTTCGCGGACTTCTGGGGTCGGCAGGCCGAGTTCGTCCCGTTCCAGGCGGCCGTGCGGATCTCGGCGGCGCCGGCCGGCGCACAGGACCCCACGCCCTTCGACGTGCGCGACCGGCTCGGTGAGATCACCGTGCCGGCCGTGGTGATCGTCGGCGCGTACGACTTCATCTGCGGCCCCCGGTACGCCGAGGAGCTGCACGCGGGCCTCAAGGACTCGCGCCTGGTGGTGCTGGAACGCAGCGGGCACTTCGCGCACGTCGAGCAGCCGACGGAGTTCACCGACGCCGTTGCGGAGTTGCTGAAGCGCTGAGCGCGCGCCACGCCCCGAGGTCCGTTCGTCACAGCGGGCAGACCCCGGGGGGCGGCGGCGTTGGACGGTCATAGGCTTGGCACTTCGCTGCGCCGTGACGAAGGAGATACCGCCGTGAGCCAGACGGATTCCGTCGACGAGTGGAACGTGGCCGAGGACGACGGGGTGCTGGACGCCTCCGACACCCTGGACGACGACCGTGTCGGCGACCCCCTCGACACCGGCATCGTCGCCGCGGACCACTGGACGGCGGCGAACCGGTTCGGCACCACCCCCGCCGAGGAGCGGGCGGGCGAGTCGCTGGATCAGTACCTCGCCCAGGAGGAGCCGGACGTCGACCCGTACGCCGAGACCGGCGACGACGAGGACGAGCTGACCCGCCGGGGATACGAGACCGAGGCGCGCGCGGGCCGTCTCGTCGAGTACGACGAGGGCGTCCGCGAGGACGACGAGGCCGAGTCGGTGGCGTGGGACGCCGGGATCGACGCGGGCGCCGCCAGCGCTGAGGAGGCGGCGGTCCACGTGATCGAGGACCCCGACGGGCCGGGCGACGGTCCGCTGCGCTGATCGACACACCGCCGCGCTCGACACCACGATGGGCGTCGAGCGCGGCGGGTGGTCGAGCGCGTCGGTCAGTGGATGACGACCGGCGCCTTGGCCAGCTCGGCCTGCTCGTCGCCGAGCGGCTGCGCGGGCGTACGCCGGCGCGGCAGCAGGGCGGCCGGGATGAACGTGGCCAGCACCAGCGCGAACGCCACCCAGAACGTGTGGGCGAACGACCGCGCGGCGAAGTCGAGGCCACGTTCGATGATCGACGGATCCACCGGCATCTGCTGGAGCAGCTCCGGCCGCTGCTGGGCGGCGATGGCCAGCCCGGCCTCGGTGATCGGCTTGCCGCTCGGGTCCACCGCGCCGGGGATCGGCCGGGAGCCGTTCAGCTCGTTGGTGAGGATCACCGACATCACCGCGGCGCCGACCGAACCGCCGATCTGCTGGAGGATGTTGACGAGCGTCGAGCCGCGCGCCACCTCCTGTGCCTGCAACGTCCGCAGCGCCGAGGTCATGATCGGCATCATCGTGCCGCCCATGCCCAGGCCCATCACGAACAACGACCCACCGAGCAGCCAGTACGAGGTCTGCGCGTCGACCTGGGTGAAGCCGAAGAAACCGGCGACGATCAACGCCAGCGCGAACGGGACGGTGCGCCCGATGGGCACCCGGTCGGCGAGCGTGCCGGCGATCGGCATGGTGATCATGGCGCCGAGGCCCTGGGGCGCCATCAGCAGGCCGGCGGCCAGCGTCGACTCGCCGCGCACCTGCAGGAAGTAGCTCGGGAACAGCAGGCCGGCGCCCATGAACGCGATGATGAACACGAACAGCGTCACCGAGGCGATGGTCAGGTTGCGGTTGCGGAACAGCCGCAGGTCGAGCAGCGGGTGCCGGGGCTTGAACGAGTAGAGCACGAACGCCACCACCAGCGCGCCGCCGACCAGCATCGGGGCCCACACCTTGGTCGCGGAGAAGGTGCCCGCCTCCGGCAGCGATGAGACGCCGTAGAGGAAGAGCGCGAGGCCCGGGGAGAGCATCAGCATGCCGAGGAAGTCGAAGGACTCCGACGGCTCGGGGGCGTCCTTCGGGAGCGCCATCTGCGCGTAGATGAGGGCGACGACACCGATCGGCAGGTTGATCAGGAAGATCCAGTGCCAGCTCGCCGTGTCGATCAGCCAGCCGCCGAGGATCGGGCCGCCGATCGGGCCGAGGAGCATCGGGATGCCGAGGACCGCCATCAGCCGGCCGATCCGGTGCGGCCCGGCCGCGCGCGTCATGATCGTCATTCCGAGCGGCATGAGCATGCCGCCGCCGAGGCCCTGAAGGACGCGGTAGCCGATCAGTTGGCCGATCGAGTCGGCGGTGGCGCAGAGGCCGGACCCGATCGTGAACAGGGCGAGCGCCACCATGTAGAGGCGCTTGGTGCCGAACCGGTCGGCCGCCCATCCGCTGAGGGGGATCACCGTGGCCAGGGCGAGCGTGTAGCCCGTCATCGTCCAGGCCACCCGGGCGTAGGACGCGTCGAACTCGGTCTGGAACGTGGGCAGCGCGACGCTGACCACCGTCACGTCGAGGATCGACATGATCGCGCCAAGGACGACGACGCCCGCCACCTTGAGCACCGCGGCGTCGAGTTTGTCCGATGTCGCGACGGATTGCTGTGTCACTGACTCTCCTGAGGTCGGTTGATCCGGCGGAAGGTGGGCGGTGGCGGCGTATGCCACGCCGACCAGGCGCGGGACGCGACGTGCCGGGGCGACGACGCGCGGAGGCAGACTATCCGGGGACTGTGACGGATTGCGGCCGGATTTCGTGACGGCCACGTGGCGGAACCGATCGGCCGCCCGATTGGAACCGGTAGTCGGGGTGTCGATCAGCCGGCGGACCGACCCGGCACGGGAACGTCCGCGGAACAGCGCGGCCGGCCCCGGCTGTTGCACCCGACGTGCCGGCGCACCGCCGGCCCACACCGATCCACCCCGGGTGGCAGAAGGAGATGCCGTGGACCGCGCCCAGCTCGCCAGCTTCCTGCGCACCCGACGTGCGGCCCTGCAACCCGAGGACGTGGGTCTGCCCCGGGGTCAGCGCCGACGCACCGGTGGCCTGCGGCGCGAGGAGGTCGCCGCGTTGAGCGGTATGTCCACCGACTACTACAGCCGACTGGAGCAGCAGCGCGGGCCGCACCCCTCCGAGCAGATGCTGGCCGCCCTCGCCCGCGGTCTGCGGCTGTCGCTCGCCGAACGGGACCACCTGTTCCGACTCGCCGGTCACGCCGTTCCGCACCGCGCCGTCCGGGCCGACCACGTCAACCCCGGGATGATGCGCATCCTCGACCGGATGCACGACACTCCCGCCCAGGTGGTGAACCACCTCGGTGAGACGCTGGCGCAGACCGCGCCGGCCATCGCCCTGCTCGGCGACGAGACCTGGTACACCGGGCTGGCGCGCAGCGCGCACCACCGCTGGTTCACCGAACCGGCGGCGCGACGGCTGCACCCCAGCGAGGACCACGAGACGCAGAGCCGACTGTTCGTGGCGCACCTGCACGCGTCGTACACCCGCGACGGCCGGGGCTCGCGGGCGGCGACGCTCGTCGACGACCTGCTGGCTCGCAGCCCGGAGTTCGCCCGCCTGTGGCGGGAGCACCCGGTGCCCGACGCCCCCTGCCCGACGAAGCGTCTCCGGCACCCCGAGGTGGGCCCGCTGGAGCTGCACTGTCAGACACTCGTGGATCCCGACGGGTCCCAGACGCTGCTGGTCTTCACCGCCGCGCCCGGGTCGGAGAGCGACGAGAAGCTACGCCTGCTGTCCGTCACCGGCGGCCAGCTCGTCTGATCGCGGCCGGCTCGCCAGGAGCACGCGCGGGGCCGCGTAGCGGGACGGGCTGACGCCCAGGTGCCGCCGGAAGTGGCGCGTCAGGTGCGCCTGGTCGAAGAACCCGGCCGCGACGGCGACCTCGGCGGGGCGCTGCCCCGCGAGGAGCAGACGGCGGGCCAGTTCGACACGACGACCGGTCAGGTACGAGTGCGGCGGCAGCCCGTGCGTGTGGGTGAACGTCCGGACCAGGTGGGTCGGGTGGGCGTGCAGCAGCTCGGCAGCCTGGCGCAGCGTGAGGCCCTCGACGGTCCGGGCGTCCAGCAGCTCGCGTAGTCGTACGGCGAGGCCGGGCGCGGCCGGCGGGTCGCCGGCCGGGGAGCGCGGGCGCAGCCGCTGGCGCAGCCGTTCCAGGATGAGCGCGAGCCGGCTGTCGGCCTCGAATTCGTCCCCCGGCGCGGCGAGCACCCGGTGCAGATGGTGGATGCGGTCCCGTAGGCGCGGATCGGCCAGGTCCGGCCGGTCGACCGCCGGACCGACGAGCGCGGCGTCGAGCGCCGTGGTGTCGAGGTACAGGACCCGTTTGCGAAAGCCGTTCGGCGTGGCGGCCCGGCCGTCGTGCGGCACGTACGGCGGCAGCAGCGTGACCGACGTGCGCAGCGCGCCGTGGCGGTGCCGGTCCAGGTCGAAGCGGACCGCGCCGTCGTCGACGATCAGCAGCGTCCACACGTCGTGGGTGTGCAGCGGGTACGCGTGATCCGGGAAGTGGGCGTGGAACACCTCGGCGACCCCGGCGACAGCGGGTCGCCACGCGCTGACCTGTGCGCCCGTCGGTCGGGTGACCACGCTAAGAACGTACAAGAACGGCCGGGCGCCGGGCGGGCAGGCTCGACGGCATGACCGAACCGATCCGTTTCCCCACCAAGATCGCCGTGCTGCTCCGCAACGACCTGGCGGGGTGGCAGCGGCTGAACGTCACCGCCTTTTTGGTCAGTGGTGTCGCGAGCGCCGAGCCGGAGTTGCTCGGCGAGGAGTACCGCGACGCGGACGGCACCTCGTACCTGCCGATGTTCCGACAGCCGGTGCTGGTCTTCGCCGGTGACCGGGCCACCCTCACCGCCGCGCACTCGCGGGCGCTCACCCGCGGGCTGCGCCTGGCGATCTTCACGTCCGAGTTGTTCGCCACCGGCAACGACCGGGACAACCGGGCGGCGGTGCAGGCGGTCGGCCGGGAGAAGCTCGACCTGGTGGGGCTGGCCCTGCACGCCCCGCGCGGCATGGTCGACAAGGTCCTCAAGGGCGCGGCAATGCATCCGTGAGCGCACCCGTCGCATCGAAGACATTGATATCAATGGGTACGACTGTAATGATTAACACACTTTACAGTTGTCTTCGCCGCCCGGAAGGACCCCGACATGGCGCGACGATTGGCCGGGCCCGCGCCCCGCCACCCCCGTACCAGGTTCGCCGCCGCGCTCGCCGCGGCCCTGCTCGCCGTGCCGACCGGTCTGTTCGTCGGCGCCTCCCCCGCGACGGCCGCCACCACGGGCGCCATCACGGGTTACGGCGGCAAGTGCGTCGACGTGGCCGCAGCGAACCCGGCCAACTCGACAGCCGTGCAGCTCTACACGTGCAACGGCTCCACCGCCCAGCAGTGGACGGTGGCCGACGACGGCACGATCAGAGCCCTGGGCAAGTGCCTCGACATCGCCGCCGCCAGCACCACCAACGGCGCTCGGGTGCAGATCTACGACTGCAACGGCACCGGCGCGCAGCAGTGGTCGTCCAGCGCCGGACAGGTGGTCAACCCGACCTCGGGCAAGTGCCTCGACGCGACCGGCCCCAGCTCGGCCGACGGCACGCCGTTGCAGATCTGGAGCTGCACCGGCAGCGCCAACCAGCTCTGGACCCTGCCCAGCGATGGCACCACTCCCCCGCCGTCGAGCGGCTTCACCCACCCCGGGGTGCTGGTCAGCCGCGGCCAGCTCGACTTCGTCCGGGGGCGGGTGCAGGCGGGCGCGCAGCCGTGGGCGGCGGCGTACAACCAGATGATGAGCAGCCGGTACGCCTCGCTCTCGCGCACCCCGGCGCCCCGCGCCGTCGTCGAGTGCGGCTCCTACTCCAACCCGAACAACGGCTGCACCGACGAGCGCGAGGACGCCATCGCGGCGTACACCGACGCGCTCGCCTGGTACCTCACCGGTGACTCCCGGTACGCGCAGAAGGCGATCCAGATCATGGACGCCTGGTCGGCGACGATCACCTCGCACACCGGCAGCAACGGACCCCTGCAGACCGGCTGGGCGGCCTCGACCTGGCCCCGCGCCGCCGAGATCATCAAGTACACCTACGGGAGCTGGCCCAACGCCAACCGGTTCGCCACCATGCTGCGCACCGTCTACCTGCCGGTCGTCCGCAACGGGTCGAACAGCAACGGCAACTGGGAACTGACGATGATGGAGGCCGCCGTCGGCATCGCCGTCTTCCTGGAGGACCGCACCGCCTACGACGCGGCGGTCACCCGCTTCCTCAACCGCGCCCGCGCCTTCATCTACCTGCCCAGCGACGGCGCGCTGCCGTACACGGTGCCCGGCAGCGGCCTGGACACCAGCAGCGAGATCATCGGCTACTGGCAAGGCCAGTCCACCTTCGTCGCCGGCCTCGCGCAGGAGACCTGCCGGGACTTCGTCCACACCGGGTACGGGATCTCCGCCATCTCGCACGTCGCGGAGACCTCGCGCATCCAGGGCCGCGACCTGTACCCGCAGGTCGGTGAGCGGCTGCGGCAGGCGCTCGGCCTGCACTCGCGCTACCAGCTCGGCGAGGCGGCACCCTCCTGGCTCTGCGGCGGCACCCTCACCCGGGGCCTCGGCCCCGTCACCGAGGTCGGCTTCAACGCGCTGAGCAACCGGCTGGGCAATGTCATGACCAACACGCAGACCCTCACGCTGCAACAGCGACCCGCCGGCACCAACAACCTCTTCGTCGCCTGGGAGACGCTGACCCACGCGAGCAACCCCAACTGACCGCGCCGCGACGGGCCGGCGCCGAAACCCTCTCGACGCCGGCCCGCCCCGCACCTGGGCGCGCTCAGCCCTCGACGCCCAGCGCCACCACCGGGCTGACCCGCGACGCCCGCCGCGCCGGCAGCACGCCGGCCAGCGCGGTCAGCCCGACCAGCGCCGCGAAGAGCCCGACCAGCGACAGCACCGGCAGCGACAGCGGCGCGTTGAGCCCGAGCGCCCGCACCGCCAACCAGGCGTACGGGACGCCGAGCAGCAGACCGAAGCTCGCCCCGATCACCCCGTAGAGACCGGACTCGACGGTCAGCATCGTGCGCAGCCCCGCCCGGGACAGGCCGACGGCGCGCAGCAGCCCGGACTCGCGGACCCGCTCGACGACCGACAGCGCGGTCGTGGAGCCCACGCCGACCACAGCGATCAGCACGGTCAGGCTGACCAGGCCGGCAGTGATCCAGACCAGGGCGTTCAGCACCGCGTCGTTGCGGTCCCGCTCGTCGGCGAGCACCCCGATGCCCAGGCCGGCGCCGTTCCCGATCGCCTGCCGCAGCGCCCGTACCCCGGCGGTACGACCGTCCTCACCCGCCCGCGCCGCGTCGGCCAGCAGACCGGTGTACGCCGTCGGCCCGCCGATCCGGTCCAGGTCGGCACGGTCGACGACGATGCCCGCGTACAGGGGGCCACGGTCGGGCAGGACCGCCGACACCCGTACGTCGACAGTCCGCCCGCCGCGGGCCAGTGTGACGGTGTCGCCGGCGCGCAGTCCGGCGTCGCGGGCGACCCAGTCACCGAGCACGACCCGGCCGGGTCCCCGGTCGGCGAGGGTGCCCTGCGCCACGTCCAGGGCCGCGGTGGTCGGCAGCGCCGACAGGTCGAGGTCGGTCGTCGAGTACCCGGACTCGCCGTCGCCGAGCCGATCGGCGCCCCGCATCAGCGCGACGTCGTGGACCATCCGGTACGGCACCACCCGGGTCAGCGCGCCGCTCGCCGCCCGCGCCCTCGTCACCACGGCGACCGGCAGGGTGGCACCCTCACCGGAGGACACCTCGAAGTCGGCCGGCGCGGACAGCGCCATGTCCCGATCGGCGACGACCCGCATCGACGCGCCGCCGATGACCACCCCGGAGATCAGGGTCACGCCGAGCGCGACCACGACGGAGACGGCGGCGGCCCGCCGGGGCGTGCCACCGATCCCGCCGACCGCCAGCCGCCCCAGCGGCCCGACCTGGCGCAGCGGCCAACCCACCACGGCCAGCACCGGGCGCACCAGCAGCGGCCCGAGGGCGACCAGGGCGAAGAACGCCAGCGCTCCCGAGGTGACCAGCAGCAACAGCGGCGCGCTCGGGTCGTAGGACTCCTGGCCCGGCGTCGGCAACCGCCGCACCGCCACGACGCCGGCCAGCAGCGCGCCGAGGACCAGCAGCCCGCCGGACACCAGGCGCGGCGCTCCGACGCCGCGCCGCCCGGCGGTCACGCTCGCCGCCCGCAGCGCCTCCAGGGGCGAGACCCGGGCGGCGGAGAACGCCGGCGCCAGGACCGCCACCACGGTGAGGACCACCGCGCCGAGCACCACGGCGACCGCTGCCCCCGGCGACAGGCCGGGCGACGAGACCGCCATGCCCGAGGCGCGCAGGACCACGGGGAGGACCTGCCCGGCGGCGAGGGCGCCGACGACCCCCACGACACCCGCGACCAGCCCGGTCAGGGCACCCTCGGCGGTCAGCGCGACCACCAGTCCGCTGCGGCCCGCGCCCACCGCCCGCAGCAGCGCGAGATGCTGCATCCGCTGGGCGAAGACGATGCGGAACGTCGACGTGACCACCAGCGCCGCGGCGACCACCGCGACCGCGACGAACATTCCGACAAGCGCGAACAGTCTCCCCACCTGCTCGGCCGCCGCGTCGGCCTCGGCGTCACGCACCTCGGCGCCGGAGCGGATCGGCTGATCGGCCGGGACCACCGCTGTCACCCGGTCGCGAACCGCCTGCGCCGTGCCGGCAGTCGCACGCAGGTCGATCCGCTCCACGGTGCTCAGGTGACCCCAGGCGACGACCGCGTCGTCCGGGGCGTACGCGTTGTAGCCGTCGTCGTCGGGGGTGTCGACCAGGCCGGTGACGGTGAGCGGGGCGCCGGTGGTGAGGTCACCGCCCGTCCCGGTGGTCACGGTCCCGACCGACAGTCCCAGCCGCTCGACCGTACGGCGGGTCACCGCGATCTCACCGGGCCGGTCCGGGTAGCTGCCCTGGACCAGGCGGACCGTGGCCAGCGGGCCGGCGCCCGGGTCGCTGCGCAGGTTGAGGTAGCCCCCGGCGAGGGAGACACCGAGCGTCGTCCGGCCCACCGCCTCGGTGACACCCGCCACGGCGCGGACGGCACGCAGCGCCGCCACGGTGGGCGGGGGTTGCTGCGGGTCGCCGATGACCAGGTCGGTGGCGGCCGGCGTGCCGCTGAGGTTGTCCCGCGCGGTCCGTTCGGTGATCTCCTGCGCCAGGACGGTGCCGAAGACGACAAACGACGCGACGAGGATCGCCAGGCCGGTCAGGATCAGTCGCCCCGGGCGTCGGGCCGCGGCGCTCACCTGGGTACGCAGCACGGTCGCCCTCACGCGGGAACCGCCAGCTCGCGCAGCGCGTCGGTGACCGATCCCTGGTCCGGCGCGTCGATCTCGCCGGCGACCCGGCCGTCGGCGAGCAGCACCACCCGGTCGGCGTACGCGGCCGCGATCGGATCGTGGGTGACCATGACGACCGTCTGACCCAGGTCGCGTACCGAGTCGCGCAGGATGCCCAGGACCTCCGCCCCGGAGCGGGAGTCGAGGTTGCCGGTCGGCTCGTCGGCGAAGACGACCTCGGGCCGCGACACCAGGGCCCGGGCCAGCGCCACCCGCTGTTGCTGGCCGCCGGAGAGTTCGCTGGGCCGGTGCCCGAGCCGCTGCCCGAGGCCCAGCACGTCGACGAGGCGCGCGAGCAGGTCACGGTCGGGTTCGCGACCGGCGAGGTCCAGCGGCAGGGTGATGTTCTGCGCGGCGGTGAGCTGCGGCAGCAGGTTGAACGACTGGAAGACGAAGCCGATCCGGTCGCGGCGCGCGCGGGTCAGCGTGCGGTCGGACTGACCGGTCAGCTCCGTGCCGCCGAGCAGGACCCGGCCGGACGTGGCCGTGTCCAGGCCGGCGAGGCAGTGCATCAGCGTCGACTTGCCCGACCCGGACGAGCCCATGATCGCGGTGAACTCGGCCCGGCCGAAGCCGACCGAGACGCCGTCCAGGGCGCGGACCGCGGTGTCGCCGCTGCCGTACACCTTGACCAGGTCGACCGCGGCGACGGCGGCCTGCCCGGTCGGCGGCGGGGCGTGGGTTGTCATGGGTTCCTCCAGGGGCTGCGATGTGACAGGGGAAGCCTCGCCCGCGCCGGGTGGGAGCCGCATCGGCCCGCGGTCGGGGAACGCCCGCGCCGGGTCTGTCTTTCGGCCGATCTGCCCGCGCCGGTCGTCTGGCTACGCTGGGTCACGATGAACGCGCCGGGATTCTCGACATGGTGGGTACGCCTGGGTCAGCTCGCCGGTCTGGCGGCGCTGGCCCTGCTCGGTGCCTTCGACCTGCGGTACGGCCTCTACAGCGGGGCGAGCGCTGCCGACGCCCTGCGCGCCCTCCTGCAGGTGGGGTTGGCGTTGCTGACCGCCGTGGTCTGGCTGCCCGTGCACCGGCAGGGGTCCCGATCCCTGCCGCTCGCGGCGCTCGCGCTCGGCACCGTCTCACTCGCTGTCACCTTCGGCTTCCTGGTGCTCAGCGCGAGCGGCAGTTATCTGCTGGGCGGCAGCTGGGGGCTGGCCGAGTCCGCCGGGATGATCGCTGTGGTGTTCGTGGTGACCCGGTGGGCCGCCGCGCGGCTCGCTCCGTGGGCGGCGGTGCTCGCCGCGCTCGCTGCCGCCGCGCTGCCGCTGCGCGCCGGCGCGGATTACGTCTACGTGATCTTCGGGCTGCTTCAGGCGCTCGCCGCGGTTGGCGCCGCCGCCGTCGGGATCTACCTGCGCGTCGTCGCCGCCGGGCGGGAGCGGGCCATCGCGCTGGTACGGGCCGAGCAGCGCGCCGAGTTCGCCCGCGACCTGCACGACTTCATCGCCCACCACGTGACCGGCATCGTGGTCCAGGCGCAGGGTGCCCGGTTCGTCGCCGAGCAGGACCCGCAACGGGTGATCGTCGCCCTGGAGCAGATCGAGCGGGCCGGCGCCGAGACGATGGCCTCCATGCGACGGATGGTCGGCGTCCTGCGCAATCCGGACGCCCCGCCGGACGCGCCGCTGGCCCCGCTGGCCGGCGTGGCCGATCTCGCACCCCTGGTGGAGGGCCACAACGACACCACCAACGCGCCGGCCCGGCTGTACGTCGACGGCCCGCTCGACGAGCTGCCGGTGGAGGTGTCGACCTCGGCGTACCGGGTGGTGATGGAGGGGCTCACCAACGCCCGCCAGCACGCCCCGGACGCCCGGTCGGTGGCCGTGTCCGTGCGTCGAACGCCGGACTGGCTCCTGGTCCGGGTCGCCGACGACGGCGCGACCCCGCGTACCGCTCCCGCCCGGGGGCACGGCTTCGGCCTGCTGGGCCTCACCGAGCGGGTACGCGCCCTCGGCGGCACGATCACCGCCGGGCCGGGGATCTCCGGCGGCTGGGTGCTCGACGCCGCGTTCCCGCTGCGGTCGGCGGTGACCCGATGATCCGGGTGCTGATCGCGGATGACCAGGCGATGGTCCGCACCGGCTTCGGCATGATCATTTCAGCGCAGCCGGACATGGCGGTGGTCGGTGAGGCCGCCGACGGGGTCGCCGCCGTCGAGATGGTCCGGCGGCTACGCCCGGACGTGGTGCTGCTGGACATCCGGATGCCCCGCCTGGACGGCCTGGAGGCGTTGCGGCTGCTCGCCGGGCCGGGCGTCGCCGACCCGGTGCGGGTGGTCGTGGTGACGACCTTCGACCTCGACGAGTACGTGCACACCGCGCTGTCCAACGGCGCCTGCGGGTTTCTCCTGAAGGACTCCGGCCCGGCGCTGCTCGTCGAGGCGGTCCGCGCTGCCGTCTCGGGCGACGCGCTGATCAGCCCGTCCATCACCGTACGACTGCTGGAGCACCTCAGCCCGCCCACCGCGCCGCGCGACGACGCCGGCCTGTCCCCGCGCGAACTCGACGTCGTGAAGCTCGTCGCCCGGGGCCTGACCAACGCGGAGATCGCCGGTCGGCTCTTCATCGCCGTCGGCACCGTCAAGACCCACCTCGCCAGCGTGCAGACCAAGCTCCCGGCCCGCAACCGTGTCGAGATCGCCGCCTGGGCCTGGGAACGCCGCCTCGTCGGCTAGGCCTGTTTCACAAGAGCTGGCCGGCCTGCGGCGAACGGCGGTGTCCGCGTGGTGGCAGACAAGTAACGCTCGCGTCCGGACTCTGGCGTCGACGGCGACATCTTGCGACGCTAGCGATCGTGTATGACTACGACCTGTTGGTGCTGGGCTCCGGACCCAGCGGTCAGAAGGCCGCGATCGCCGCCGCCAAGCTCGGCAGGCGGGTCGGCATCGTGGACCGCCGCGACATGATCGGTGGGGTGTGCATCAACACCGGCACCGTCCCGTCCAAGACGCTGCGCGAGGCCGTGCTCTATCTGACCGGCCTGAGCCAGCGCGACCTGTACGGCAGCAGCTACCGGGTCAAGGAGGAGATCACGGTCAGCGACCTGGCCGCCCGCACCCAGCATGTGATCACCCGACAGACCGACGTCATCCGCAACCAGCTCGCCCGCAACCGGGTCGCGATGATCACCGGGACCGGACGCTTTGCGGACGCGCACTCCATCTGGGTCGACGCCGGCTCCGGGCGCGAGTCGAAGGTGACGTTCGACAAGGCCATCATCGCGGCCGGCACCCGCCCGGCCCGCCCGGACAGCGTCGACTTCGACGACCGGACCATCGTGGACTCCGACGGCGTCATCAACCTGCAGGCTGTCCCCCGCAGCATGGTCGTGGTCGGCGCCGGTGTGATCGGCATGGAGTACGCGTCGATGTTCGCCGCCCTCGGCACCAAGGTGACAGTCGTGGAGCGCCGCGAGCGGATGCTGGAATTCTGCGACGAGGAGATCGTCGAGTCGCTGAAGTACCACCTGCGCGACCTGTCGGTGGCGTTCCGCTTCGGCGAGGAGGTCGCCGCGGTGGAGAAGCACCAGACGGCGGCGCTGTGCATTCTCAAGAGCGGCAAGAAGATCGTCGCGGACACCGTCATGTACTCGGCCGGCCGGCAGGGCCAGACCGACGACCTGGCGTTGGAGGCGGCCGGGTTGCAGGCCGACCGGCGCGGCCGGATCGCTGTCGACGCCAACTACCGCACCCCGGTCGACAACATCTACGCCGTCGGCGACGTGATCGGCTTCCCGGCGTTGGCGTCCACCTCGATGGAGCAGGGCCGGCTGGCCGCGCAGCACGCCTGCGGCGAGCCGATCCGGGAGATGCACGGCCTGCAGCCGATCGGCATCTACACCATCCCGGAGATCAGTTTCGTCGGCCAGACCGAGGCCGAGTTGACCGACGCGTCGACGCCCTTCGAGGTGGGCGTCGCGCGCTACCGCGAGCTGGCGCGCGGCCAGATCGTGGGCGACTCGTACGGGATGCTGAAGCTGCTCGTCTCCCCCGAGGACGGCCGGCTGCTCGGGGTGCACGTGTTCGGCACCGCGGCGACCGAGATCGTCCACATCGGTCAGGCGGTCATCGGCTGCGGCGGCACGATCGACTACCTGGTCGACGCCGTGTTCAACTATCCGACCCTGGCCGAGGCGTACAAGGTGGCCGCGTTGGACGCGTCCAACAAGATCCGCAACATCACCCGCATCGACGGTTAGCCCGGGACGCCGACGTCCACCAGCTCCGTGAGGTGGGCGCGGTAGTTCGGGCAGGTCGCGATGTCCTCGTGCGTGCAGTTCAACCCGGCCTTCAGCAGATCGAGCGCCGACCGCAGCACCGCCATCCTGGCGTGCAGCGCGCTGTGGTTGCGGCGCAGCACGTCCTTGCGGGCGGCCGGGTCGTGCGCGGCGAGGAACGCACCGATGTCGGGCGGTGACAGGCCGGCCTGCTTCGCGCGCAGGATCGAGGCCACCTGCTCGACGACCCGGCGCGAGCCGTCGACGAGGCCCGCCGGGTCCTCGCACCGGGCGGGCGGGCCGTGCTGCTCGGCCAGGACTGGGACCTGATCGCCATCGACTCGGACGAGTCGGACACGACCCGCCGTCTCGTGCACGCCAAGGCCGACTCGCTCCCGTCGCCGCCCGGGGATAGCGGACTCGACCGGGACGTGCCGGCCGGTGCGGAGGGTCCGGGCCGACCTCCGCACCGGCCGGGGCTCCGTCAGCCCGCCGCGCAGGTCGGGCTGAGGCTGCCGGCGGTGCCGTTGCCCTGGAACCCGAACTCGGTGGACTGTCCCGCGCCGACCTGACCGTTGTACGACACGTTTCTCCAGGTCGTCGTGCCGGTGCTACCGCTGTTGGTGGCGCTCCAGGCGTTGGTGACCGTCGCGCCGGACGGCAACGCGATCGTCACGGTCCAACCGTTGAGCGCCGACGAGCCGGCCGTCACCCGTACGTTCGCCACGAAGCCACCGGTCCACTGGTTCACCGTCACCGTCGCGGTGCAGCCGCCCTGCCCCGGAGGCGGGGTCGTGGGCGGAGGAGTGGTGGGCGGCGGGGTCGTGGGCGGCGGAGTGGTGGGTGGAGGGGTCGTGGGCGGGGGCGTGGTGGGTGGCGGGGTGCCGTTGTTCAGCGCCGCGAGGACCGCGTCGTACGCGGCCTTCTTCGAGCCGTCGTTGTTGAACAGCAGCGGGGTCTGCGAGGACCGCCACGAGTCGCTGTCGCGGATGCCCCACACCGTGATCCCGTTGCAGCGGGCCACCGCGAGGCAGTCCTCCGTCACGCTGCGGTAGGTGTTCGCCGGAGCGCCCTGGATGTCCAGCTCGGTGATCTGCACGTCCACGCCCAGCGCCGCGAAACTCGACAGCGTGGTGCGGTAGTTGCTGACGTACGGCGAGTCGCTGTTGAAGTGCGACTGGAAGCCCACGCAGTCGATCGGCACACCACGGGACTTGAAGTCCCGCACCATGTTGTAGACGCCCTGGGTCTTGGCCCAGGTCCAGTTGTCGATGTTGTAGTCGTTGTAACAGAGCTTCGCGCCCGGGTCGGCGGCGCGGGCAGCGCGGAACGCGGCCTCGATCCAGTCGTTGCCGGTGCGCTGCAGGTTCGAGTCGCGGCGTCCTCCGGAGTTGCCGTCGGCGAACGCCTCGTTCACCACGTCCCAGGAATAGATCTGTCCCCGGTAGTGGGTCACCACCTGCGTCACGTGGTTGAGCATCGCGTTACGCAGCGCGGTGCCCTCCATGCCCTGCATCCACCCCGGCTGCTGGCCGTGCCAGGCCAGGGTGTGACCGCGTACCTGCATGCCGTGGCTGCGCGCGTGGTTGACGATCGGGTCCGCCTGGGAGTAGCGGAACTGGCCCTGCTGCGGCTCCGTCGCGTCGATCTTCATCTCGTTCTCGGCCGTCACCATGGTGAACTCGCGGTTCAAGATCGTGGTGTACGTGCTGTCCGAGAGCTTGTTCGCGGCCACCGCCGTACCGAAGTAGCGGCCCTTCTCCGCCGCGGACGCGCCCAGGGTGGTCCCGGCGGACGCGGGCGTCACCAGGACCATTGCCATGCCGGCGGCGAGAGCGCCCGCGCCGGTCAGCGCGATCGCGGCTCTCGATGCCGCCTTCCATTTCGTTCTGCTCATCGTGCGACTCCGTTTGTCGATGGTGGTGGGTGGTCAGGAGACGGCGCAGGTGGCCCCGTTGAGCGCGAACGACGACGGTTTGCCGGTGCCGCCGGTGTGGGTGGCCTGGAACCCGATCTCGACCGACGCGTTCGGCGCGAGGGTGCCGTTGTAGGAGACGTTGCGGGCGGTGACCGCTCCGCTCGTCGGGGAGTAGGTGGCGTTCCAGCCGTTGGTGATGGCCTGGCCGCTGGGCAGCGTGAAGGTCAGCGCCCACCCGTTGACGGCGGCGGTGCCGGTGTTGGTGATGGTCACGCTCGCGGTGAGGCCCGAGTTCCAGGCGTTGACCGTGTATCCGACCCGGCAGGCACCCGCGGTGGGCGGAGGCGTGGTCGGCGGAGGCGTGGTCGGCGGCGGCGTCGTCGGCGGAGGCGTGGTCGGGGGCGGCGTGGTCGGGGGCGGCGTGGTCGGGGGCGGCGTCGTCGGGGGCGGCGTCGTGGGCGGCGGCGTCGTCGGGGGCGTCGTGCCGTCCAGCCCGAAGAAGCGGATCACCTGGGCCGCGTCGACAGGGATGTTGTGTGTGACGCCCTGCATGCTGATCGCCTCGACCGGTGCCATCGGGCCGCTGCTGCCGTACCGGGTGCGGGTGTATCCGGACTGCGGGGAGTCGGTGTACGTCGGGGTCTGGCTCAGACCGTGCACGTTCGTCCACTGCTTGATCTGCTCGCCGAAGTTCGGGTAGCGCAGCGTCTCGTCGCTGGTGCCGTGCCAGATCTGCATCCGCGGTCGCCGGCCGGTGTAGCCGGGGTACGCCCCGCGGACCAGGTCACCCCACTGCTGGGCGGTCTTGATGGACTGCCCGTTCGCGCACTCGCTGTTCCACTCCGAGGTGCCCCCGGTGGCGAAGCAGGCGAACGGCACCCCGGCGAAGGACGCGCCCGCCGCGAACACGTCCGGGTAGTCGCCGAGCATGACGTTGGTCATCATCGCGCCCGACGAGGTGCCGGTGGCGAAGACGCGGTCCGGGTCGGCGGAGTACCGCTGCTTCACGTAGTCGATCATCGAGATGAGCCCGACCGGGTCGCTGCCGCCACCTCGGCGCAGCGCCTGCGGCGAGGCCACGTCCCAGCACTTGCTGCTGCGGGTCGCGGACGGGTAGATGACGATGAATCCGTACCGGTCGGCGAGCGACGCGTACTGCGTGCCGGAGTAGAAGGCGGGGCCCGTCCCGGTGCAGTAGTGCAGGGCGAGCAGGATTCCTGGCCGGGATGCGACCCGGTCCGGGACGTACAGGTGCATCTGGAGGTTTGTGGGGTTGTTGCCGAAGCCGGTCACCTGGGTGAGCGTCGCGGCCGACGCGGGGCTGGCGAACGTCAGCGCCGCGGCGGCGACTGTCGCGACCGCCGCGAGGACGCCGAGCAGCCTTGTCTTCAGTGTCATGGTTCGCGATTCCTCGGGAGAATGGCGCATGGAAGGGGGGTGAGTCGAGGACTGCCCTTCGCCCGACCGTGACCGCGGCTCGCGTGACCGATGTCAGCTTCGATCGAGCGCACTCGATTGTCAAGGTTCCCGGAAACCTTTCGGTGCAAGGGATTGGGCCGTCACCTGCACGCACTCCCCGCTCAGCAACACCATTCACCACCGGCAGCCGGCGGGATATTATCGGCACGTTCCCGATAGGCAGACCGCCCTCGCACGCACCCCCTGCGAGCGTCCTCACGCGACTCCCGCGGGCACGAAGGAGATCGAGTGAAGATCGTCGACGCCCGGGTCATCGTGACCTGTCCGGGCCGCAACTTCGTCACCCTCAAGATCGTCACTGACGAGGGCGTCACAGGCGTCGGGGACGCCACCCTCAACGGCCGGGAGCTGGCCGTCGCGTCGTACCTGCGCGACCACGTGGCGCCGCTGCTGATCGGCCGGGACCCGGCCCGGATCGAGGACACCTGGCAGTACCTGTACCAGGGCGCGTACTGGCGGCGCGGGCCGGTCACGATGAGCGCGATCGCCGCGGTGGACACCGCGCTGTGGGACATCAAGGGCAAGGTGGCGGGCCTGCCGGTCTACCAGCTGCTCGGCGGCCGGTCCCGCGAGGGCGTCACGGTGTACGGCCACGCCAACGGCGAAACCGTCGAGGAGGTCCTGGTCGAGGTCGCCCGCTACGTCGACCTCGGCTACCGGGCGGTCCGGGTGCAGTGCGGCGTGCCGGGCCTGCCCAAGACGTACGGGGTCAGCGCCGACAAGCTCTTCTACGAGCCGGCCGACGCGGCGCTGCCCAGCGAGGCCACCTGGTCGACGCCGCGCTACCTGGCCCACGTGCCCACCGTGTTCGCCCGGGTCCGCGACGAGTTCGGCCCCACCCTGCGCCTGCTGCACGACGTGCACCACCGGCTCACGCCCATCGAGGCGGCCCGGCTCGGCCAGAGCCTGGAGCCCTACGCGCTGACCTGGATGGAGGATCCGGTCCCCGCCGACCTGCAGGAGGGCTTCCGGCTGATCCGGCAGCACACCACCACCCCGATCGCCGTGGGCGAGGTCTTCAACAGCGTCTTCGACGCGGCGCAGCTCATCCGGGAACAGCTCATCGACTACATCCGGGCCACGGTGGTGCACGCCGGCGGCATCACCCACCTGCGTCGCATCTTCGACCTCGCCGCGCTGCACCACGTCCGCAGCGGCTCACACGGCGCCACCGACCTGTCGCCCGTGTGTATGGCCGCCGCGCTCCAGCTCGACATCTCGATCCCCAACTTCGGCCTGCAGGAGTACATGCGGCACACCGCGCAGACCGACGAGGTGTTCCCGCACGGCTACCACTACGCCGACGGCTACCTGCACCCCGCCGAGACCCCCGGCCTCGGCGTCGACATCGACGAGGAGGCGGCGGCCCGCTACCCGTACGCGCCCGCGTACCTGCCGGTGAACCGGCTGGAGGACGGGACCGTGCACCCCTGGTGAGCGCGCCGGCGCCGATGCCCCGGCCGGCCCGGCCGGGCCGGCCGGGTCAGTGGATGCGCCGCCCCCGCTCGTCGGGCACCCCGGACTTGCGGAAGAAGTACGTGTTGATCTGATCCCGCCACTCGGTGGCGCAGCGCAGCTGCTCGTCGAGGCGCTCGGCCACCCGTTCGTACACGGCTGGATCGATCATCCCGTTCAGGGTCTGCCACCGCCGCCGCATCACCGCCACCTCCTCGACGCCCGCGAAGTGGGTGTCGTAGATGTGCTGGATGACCGTGGAGCCGCTGTGCAGGACGTGCGTGTACGGGACGTGGTGAAAGAAGAGCAGCAGCTCGTCCGGGCAGGTGCGGGGCGACTCGTACACCTGCGCCCAGTGGGGCGGGTACTGGCCGGCGAAGCCGGTGCCCGAGGCGCGACTGCGGTCCACGCCGACGCCGTCCCGGTCGGCGAAGTGGTAGGTGCCCCACCGCGAGTACTCGTACCCGTCGACGTCGGGGCCGTAGTGGTCGCCGGGATGGACCATGAAGCCGACGCCCAACGGGGCGGTGTACCGCTCGTACGTCCGCCACGAGTCGTCCATGATCTCGTGCAGTGTCCGTCGTACCAGCTCCGGCTCGGCCGTCGCCGACGGCGGGAACGTCAACGTCATCCACTCGTCGAGGACCGCCGTCGGGTCGAGCAGCGGATCCCAGGCGAGCCGGCCGACCGTGTACAGGTTGGCCTGGGCCAGCGGGTGCCCCGTCCAGAAGGGGTCGTCGCCGGTGTTGGCGACGGCGACCAGGCCACCGCCCTTGCCGGCCTCCCCGGTGACCAGGTCGGCGATCGTCCGCCCGCCCGGGCCCCAGGGCTCGAAGCGCAGCACGTCGCTCCAGCAGGGCCCGAGGTGGCAGACGTGCCGCTGCTGACCCGTGTACTCCTGGGTGACCTGCAACTCGACAGCGATCCGGGTGGCCGGCATGGCGGCGAGCACCGGCGAGACCGGCTCACGCGTCTGGAAGTCCACCGGGCCGAACTTCACCTGCAGGACCACGTTGGTGCGGAACCGCCCGTCGAGCGGGGCGAAATGGTCGTACGCCGCCCGCGCCCGGTCGGTGGAGCGGTCCCGCCAGTCCTGGTGGTGGTTGTAGACGAACGCCCGCCAGTGCACCACTCCCCCGTACGGGGCGAGGGCCTCGGCGAGCAGGTTCGCCCCGTCGGCGTGGTCGCGCCCGTAGGTGAACGGGCCGGGTTGCCCCTCCGAGTCGGCCTTCACCACGTAGCCGCCGAAGTCGTCGATGCGCTCGTACACCCGCCGGGTGGTGGCCGCCCACCAGGCGCGTACCTCCTCGTCGAACGGATCGGCGCTCGACAGTCCACCGAGGACCACAGGCGCGGCGAAGGTGACCGACAGGTGTACCCGGATGCCGTACGGGCGCAGCACGTCCGCGATCCGCGCCACGTCGCCGAGCCGGTCGGTGAGCAGCAGCGCCTCGGCGTGACCCACGTTGACGTTGTTCACCGAGATCGCGTTGATCCCGCTGGCGGCCAGCAGCCGCCCGTACTCCCGGATCCGGGCCAGGTCCCCGCGCGGACGGCCATCGGCCCAGAAGATCGAGCCGCCCGCATACCCCCGTTCGACCTGACCCATCACCGGGTGCACGGCCACGTTGTCCCAGTGGTTCAACATCCGGCGGCGCAGCGCGGGCCGGTGCAGCTCGGGTGGGCGGGCCGGGTCGAAGGCCGCCGCGCAGAGCCGTACGACGTGGAAGAGCCCGTACAGCAGGCCGGCGGGCGCGTCGGCGAGCACCACAGTCGTCTCGCCGGCGCGGGCCAGCAGGAACCCCTCGTCGCCGAGCGTCGCACCGTCGCCCAGGTCGACGAGCGCCGCCTCCCCCGCCGACCGCGCCGCCTCGACCGCGGCGCTGGGCAGCTCGTCGGCGTCGCGCAGGGTGAGCACCAGGTCGACGTCGACGTCCCAGGAGGGGGAATGCCAGACCCGCCCGCCGTAGCGCGCGCAGGCACGGGTCACCTCGTCGAGGACGGTGTCGACGAGCAGCCCGTCGCCGTGCACGAGGACGCGGCGCGCGCCGAGCGCGCGGAACGCCTCCGGTGGGAGCCAGGCGGGGTGTACCCGCGGTTCCTCGATGTCGCCCGGCTCCGCCACGAACACCGGCTCCTCCAGGTGCATCGACTCGTGCGCGTTCACGCGTCCTCCCGGCCGAAGCGCACCTCGGCGGTCGCGGGCAGGCTCATGCGGTGAACTCCTTCCGGATCAGGTGGATCATCGGGTCGCCGACGCGCAGGACCGCCAGCACCACGACCGAGGCGAGCAGCACCAGGACGGCCTCGGAGAAGACCGCGGTGACCCCGGCCGCCGCGGCGAGCAGCAGGGCGTTGCCGACGGTGACCCCGGGGGTACGGACGAGAAAGTGCACGGCCAGGCGCAGGACGTCGCGGGTGCGGAACTCGAACAGTGAGGTGATCACCAGCGCGTTGGCGGCGCAGAGGGTCACCCCGACCGCGATCAGGACCAGCGGCACCACCCACCACCTCCTGAGGCCTACCGCATCTCGATAGGCGAGGTTCAGCGCGAGCACGGTTAGCCACAGCAACGTCGGCGCCCAGACCCGCAGCGCGCCCGTGGCGTTGCTCCGGTAGCCCCGCCAGAACAGGGCGGCGGGCCGCAGGTCCGTCAGGTCGGGCCGCTGGTGGCGCAGGGCGTACAGGGCCGCGCAGACCGCCGGACCGACCGGCAGCAGCAGGAGCGCGACAAGCGGCAGGTTGCTGGGGTCGCGGCCGAGCAGCAGCAGCGGGAGCAGGCCGGGCAGTGTGGTGACCAGGAGCAGCACCTCGACCACGAGCAGCGTGTAGACGCGGGACGCGAACCGGGACAGCGGCCCGTCGCCGAACTGCCGCCAGGCGTGCGCGGTGCTCATCGGTCGTCCCCCGGCTCGGCGCCCAGCAGGCCGTCGGCGTCCCACCACGGCGGGGTCTCGTCCACGACCGGGGTCAGTTCGAGGAGGGTGACCTCGTGCCGGCTGAGGGTGAGGTCCACCTCGACCCGGCCGGCGGCGACCGGCAGGGCACGGTGCGTCCGCGACGGTTCCGCCGCCTCCCGCAGCGCGTCGAGCTGCCGGACGCCCGGCGAGCGGGGGCGGCCCATCTCGGCCCACGCCGCCCAGGCGTTGCCGGCCTCCTCGCTGACCGACGAGCGGAGCAGGAACGCCGAGGTCGTCGCGGGCGAGCCGAGCGGAATCGACAGCGCCAGGGGGTGTCGGTCGGGTGCCGGTGACCGTCCGGTGACGTCCACCGGCGCCCACGCCAGCACGGCCACCCGTCCGTCGGGATGGCGGGTGACCAGGTGGTCGTCGCCGCGCGCCAGCACCTCGGGGCCGAGGCGGGCCATGAAGGCGTACAGGTGGTAGGTGGGTTTCTTGATCTGGCGGTGGGTGAGCAGGCCGAACCCGCCGTGGAACAGCGCGGTCGGGATCCCCGCCTCCTCGAACATGTCGCTGAAGGTCCAGTACGCGAAGGAGTCCACGAGGTCGCCGCCGGCGGCCAGCACGGGTGCGAGGTAGGCGGCGTGGAACGCCGTGTCGTGGATCGGGTTGTCCGGCCGGTAGGAGGAGTTGAACTCGGTGATGTGCACCGGCAGGTCCGCCAGCGCGGTGCCGGCCAGGTGCCGGCGCGGCGCGGCGAACTGGGTGAGCAGATCCGTGGCCGGGGCGAGGGACTGGTGGGTGCCGAACGGCACGTGCCGCGCCGGGCCGGAGGTGTACGCGTGCCGGCTGACGAAGTCGACGGGCACCTGCCGCTCGGTGACGAACTCGGCGAACGGCGCCAGCCACCCGTCCGCCCCGGGCGAGATCGCCGGGCCGCCGACCTGCAACGACGCGTCCACCTCCTTGACGGCGTGCGCGCTCACCTCGTACAGGTGGTGGTACGCGTCGCGGTCGGCGCCCGCCCAGAAGTCGGCGAGGTTCGGCTCGTTCCACACCTCGATCGGCCAGCCACGGACCTCGTCGATCCCGTACCTGTCGACGAGGTGGGCGACCGTGGCGCGGACCAGGTCGCCCCACTCCTTGTGAGACTCCGGTGGCGTGACGTTGCCCCGCCACCAGAACACCGTCTGGTCGCCCGACGCGAGGCCGCTGGGCATGAACCCCAGCTCCACGAAGGGGCGGATGCCCAGATCGAGGTACGCGTCGACGACCTGGTCGACGTAGGTGAACGAGTGGTGCACCCGGCGCTCGCCGGCGTACTCGTACGGGCGGTGCACACCGACACCGTCGCTGAGCAGCCCGTGCCCGCGAATGTGCCGAAACCCGATGTCGCGTTGGATGAGCGCCAGCGAGTCCTGGTAGTCGCGGCGCAGGGCCAACTCGAAACGGCCGGTGCCGACGGCGAAGCGCCAGGCATCGGACAGGCGGCCCTGCGGATCCGCCGACACGGTCATGCGCGTCATCTCGTCCTCTTCGGTGCGGTGCGCGGCCGGTGCGGTGCGCGGCTGACGGTGCGCGGCCGGTCCGGTCGTGACGGGCACGACCGGACCGGCCGACGGTCAGCCGTGGTCCTTCTGGTACCTGTCGTACGCCTTGTTGACCATGGTCAGGTAGGCGTCCATGTTCTTGCCCTTCAACTCGGCCAGGTAGGCGTCCCACTGGGAGAGGTCGCGCTGGCCGAGCGCGAACTGCAGGGTCGCCTGGTAGACGGCGTCCTTCAGCGGTGTCTCCCACAGTGACGCCTGCTCGCGCTCCTCGTCGCTGAGGGGGTGCGGCGGGGGCACCGCGACCGGCGGACGGGCGTTCAGCACCTTCTGGAACTCCTGCTCCTCCGGGGAGAAGAAGCCCTGCACCAGCTCCGGCTTGCCACCGTAGGCGAACACGCCGTTGTAGAAGCCGAAGTCCTTCTGCAGATGCTTGGGCGCCTTCGGGTTCAGGCCGATGACGTTGACGTCGGGCGCGAGCTTGGGCTGGCCGGCGGCGTCCCGGACGAACGTCGTTCCCTCGACGCCCCACTTGGCGAACTCCTGACCGGCGTCGGAATACCAGAGCCAGTCGATGAACTGCATCATCGCCACGAAGTTCTTGCTCTCGCGGGCCTTCGAGGAGATCATCACGCCGTTCTCCAACCGGCTGGCGGGGTTGACCTCACCCGCCGGACCGATCGGCAGCGGGATCTTGGCGATCTTCGCCTTGGGGTTGGTCTTGGCGAGGTCGGGCCGGTAGTCGTTCACGACCGCCTGCGCGTTGGCGCTGATCACGAAGGACTTGCTGTTGGCGAGCTTCTGCCGGGCCTGTTCGTCGGTCTGGGTGAAGCTCTCCGGGTCGAGCAGCTTCTCCGACACCAGCTTGTTGAGGTACTGGAGCATCTGCTTGTACTGCTCCGTTGCGCCGGTGTAGACGAACTTCTTGGCGTTCGCGTCCCAGGAGGTGTGCTGGAAGTTCCAGCCCGCCCCCTGCAGTCCGTACGACACGGCCAGGATGTTGAGCAGGTTGCCGGCCGGGTTGGGCTTGCTCCACCGGTCGGAGAACGGATACACGTTCGGGTACTTGGCCTTCATGGCCTTGAGCACCGTGTACAGCTCGTCCCAGGTCTTCGGCGGGCTCAGCTTCAGCTCGTCGAGGATGTCGGTGCGGATCGCCAGCGAGTAGTCCTGCCAGGGCTTCTCGTGCAGGCCCGGCAGCAGGTAGAACTTGCCGTCCTCCTGACGTCGCGTGTCGATCTCGGGCTTGAGGTTCCACCGCGAGATCTTGTCCTGAAGGTTCGGCATGAGGTCCAGGTAGTCGCTGACCGGCAGGACCGCCCCGGAGGAGACGTAGGCGTCCTCCTGGCCGGGGTACGTCTTCGGGATGATCATCGGAGCGTCGCCGGCACCGATCAGCAGGCTGCGCTTCTGTTCGTAGTCGCTCAGCGGCACGGCGACCGGCGAGAGCGTGACGTTGGCCCGCGACTTCAGCTCGTTCCAGAAGAGCCAGTCCTCGCGCAGCGGGTAGTTCGGATGGTTGTTGTAGAGGATGGAGAAGGAAACCGGCTCGCTCGCCTTGAACTGCTTGCCGATGCCGTAGTCGGCCATCGCACCGGCCCGGTTCTCCGACAGGTCCTTGGCGTCGGACGAGTCCTCGCTACAGGCGGCGATACTGCTGGCCGCGAGCAGCGCGGCTACTGCCGCTGTCGCGGCGCGGCGCCACGATCGGTGGAGCATGGCGGTCCTTTCGGGTTCGGTGAAGGGAAATGGTGGACGTGCCGGTCAGCCCTTGACGGCGCCGAGCATCACGCCGCGGACGAAGTACCGCTGGACGAAGGGGTAGACAGCGAGGATCGGCAGGGTCGTGAGCACGATCGTCACGGCCTTGAGCGTCGCGTCGGCCTGCACCTCGTCGGCCTCGGCGATGACGCCGACGTTCTCCGCGCCGGTGGCCCCCGCGATCAGGTTGCGCAGATAGACGGTCACCGGCCACAGCTCCTGCTGGTCCATGTAGAGGAAGGCGGCGAACCAGGAGTTCCAGAAGGCAACGGCGTAGAACAGCACCATCGTGGCGACGATCGCCTTCGACAACGGCAGCACGATGCGCAGCAGGATGCCGTACGTGTTGAGCCCGTCGACGGCCGCGGCCTCCTCCAGGTCCGTGGGCAGACTCTCGAAGAACGCCTTCATCACCAGCAGGTTGAACACGTTTATCGCGTTGGGCACCGCGATGGCCCAGACGGTGTTCTTCATGCCCAGGCTGGTGACCAGCACGTAGTTGGGGATCAGGCCGCCGGTGAAGAACATGGTGAACACCGCGATACCGATCAGAGCCGTACGGCCGCGCAGGTGCTTCTTGGACAGCACGTAGGCGTAACAGGTGGTCAGCACGATCGAGATGACAGTGGCGACGACCGTGTAGAAGACGGTGTTGCGGTAGTTCGTCCAGAACAGCGAGTCGTTCAGCACCAGCCGGTAGGTGTCCAGGTTGAAGCCGCGCGGCACGAGGTTGACCTTGCCGGCGATGATGTACTGCTCGTCGCTGAGCGAGCGGGCCACGACGTTGACGAACGGGAACAGCGTCACCACCACGACGATGGTGAGCACTACCGCGTTGCACGCCTGGAACACGCGGTAGCCCCGGGTCGGGCGGATTCCGCGCGGCCGCGCACGCGCGGGCAGGTCGCTGCCGCTGGCCGTGTCGGCCGCGTCGACGGTCACCACAGGCTCGTCCCCACGGTGCGGCGGGCGATCAGGTTCGCCGTCAGGACCAGCGTGAGCCCGATGACCGCCTCGAACAGCCCGATGGCGGCGGCGTAGCTGAAGTTGCTGGACCCGAAGCCCATCCGGAACAGGTACGTGGAGAGAACGTCGGCGGTCGGATAGGTCAGCGGGTTGTAGAGCAGCAGGATCTTCTCGAACCCGACCGCCATGAAGCTGCCGATGTTGAGGATCAGCAACGTCACCATTGTGGGGCGGATGCCCGGCAGCGTCACGTGCCAGGTCTGCCGCCACCGGTTGGCGCCGTCGATCCGGGCCGCCTCGTACAGGTCGTCGTCGACCGTGGTCAGCGCGGCGAGGTAGAGAATGGTGCCCCAGCCGACCGTCTGCCAGACCTCGGACGACACGTAGATGGTCCGGAACCACTCGGCCCGTTGCAGGAACGGCACCGCGTCGCCGCCGGTGGCCTGCACGATCTGGTTGATGGTGCCGTCGACCGAGGTCAACTGCATGACCATGGCCGCCACGATCACGATCGACAGGAAGTGCGGCAGGTAGGACACGGACTGGACGAACCGCCGCAGGCGACGGGCGCGCACCTCGTTGAGCAGCAGCGCCAGGACGATCGGCAGCGGGAAGCAGAACAGCAGGGTCAGCGTCCCGAGCACCAGCGTGTTGGTGAAGACGTCCCAGAACGTCGGGTCGGCGAGGAACATCCGGAAGTACCGCAGCCCCACCCA
Source organism: Micromonospora sp. DT63 (assembly GCF_049841615.1). Lineage (NCBI taxonomy): Bacteria > Bacillati > Actinomycetota > Actinomycetes > Micromonosporales > Micromonosporaceae > Micromonospora > Micromonospora sp. DT63. The sequence continues at coordinate 984,621 of NZ_JBNCKQ010000001.1, forward strand.
GTACTCACCGAAGATGCTGCCGCCGGGCTTGAACCGGCGGAACGCGATGATGTTGCCGATCATCGGGAGGTACCGGAAGACCAGGAAGAACAGCAGAGGCCCGATGGCGAGCGAGTAGAGCTGCCAGTCCCGGCGCAGCGCCTGCCGCCAGGTGCGGCGACGGCGCGGCGCGCGGGGCGCCCCGACGGCGGCCTCCGCCGGAGCGCCGGGTGGCGCCGGTGGCGGTGGCCGTAACGTTCCGGATGTCATCCTCGCCTCCTATGCGGAGTGCGGTACGGCCACCAGGGGCTCGACCCGCACCGACGTGAGTAGTTCCCGCTGGTGGCCGACCTGGCGCTCGGGCCCGGTCAGCAGCAGCGCCACGGCCGCCGCCATCTCCCCGCTCGACCGCCCGAACCGCAGCTCCACCGCGCCGGGCTCGACGATGCGCCGTCCGGACCGACCGGTGAACGACGCGATGTCGGCAGGTACGCCGAACGTCACGTGCGCCTCCGCCCCGGGCTCCAGGGGCACCCGGGCGAAGCCGACGAGCCGGTTCACCGGGCGGGTGGTCTGCGCCACCGGGTCGTGCAGATAGAGCTGCACCACCTCGGTGCCGGCCCGGTCACCCGTGTTGCGGACGGTGATCCGCACCCGCACCTCGCCGTCGACCGGCCAGGCGGTCGTCCCGCCCTCGGTTCCGTCCACCGGCGACACGACCGTGGCGTCGGACCACTCGAAGCTGGTGTAGCTCAGGCCGTGGCCGAACGGGTACGCCGCTGTCGTGTCGATCGAGGACACCTTGCTGCGGTGCCCGAGCGGCGGCGACAGGTAGGTGCCCGGCAGGCCGCCGGCGTCGCGCGGGACGCTGACCGGCAACCGCCCGGACGGGTTCACCGCGCCGATGAGCACCTCGGCGAGCGCCTGAGCGCCGAGTTGGCCGAGGAAGAACGCCTGCACCACGGCCGCTGCGGTGTCGAACTCCGGGCCGAGCGCGTACGGCCGGCCGGTCATCAGCACCAGCACGACCGGAGTGCCGGTGGCGAGGACGGCCCGGACGAGGTCAGCCTGCACCCCGGGCAGGCGCAGGTCGGCGGCGTCGCAGCCCTCACCGGAGGTGCCCCGGCCGAACATTCCCGCCCGGTCGCCGACGGCGAGCACACACACGTCGGCCGCGCTGGCCGCCGCGACCGCCGCCGGGATGCCCGAGGTGTCCTCGCCGGTGATGGTGCAGCCCGGCTCGTGGGTGAGCAGGGGGACGCGGCGGGCCAGTTCCTCGCGCAGCGAGGCGATGTCCAGGCCCATGCCGTGGTCGCTGTGGTTGACGCCGACGTGGTTGGGAAAGGAGTAGCAGCCCAGCATCGCCATCGGATCGTCGGCGACCGGGCCCACCAGGGCGACCCGGCTCGCGATGGGCAACGGCAGGACACCGTCGTTGCGCAGCAGGACGACGGACTCGCGAGCCAGGCGTACGGCGACGTCCCGGCTGGCCTCGTCGTCGAGGCGCAGGTCCGCGACGTCGTCGGGCAACTCGTGCCAGTCCTCGTCGAGCAGGCCGAGCTCGATCTTCTGGATCAGCACCCGACGCAACGCCCGGTCGATCAGCGCCTCGTCGATCTCGCCGGCGCGGACGGCCTCCACCAGCGCGCCGCCGAAGGCGTCCACGGTGGGCAGCTCGACGTCGATCCCGGCGCGCAGGGCCAGGTGGGCGGCGTCGGCCGCGCCCTCGGCGACACCGTGCAGGGTCTGCAGGAACCGTACGGCGAAGTAGTCGGCCACGACGGTGCCGGTGAAACCCCACTCGTCGCGCAGCAGCCCGGTCAGCAGCTGCTCGTCGGCGGCGGCCGGCATGCCGTCGATCTCGGCGTAGGAGTTCATCACCGACCGCGCGCCGCCGAGGCGCAGGGCCATCTCGAACGGCGGCAGGATGACGTCGGCCAGTTCGCGGCGTCCCATCGACACCGGGGCGAGGTTGCGGCCACCCCGGGAGGCCGAGTAGCCGGCGAAGTGCTTGAGGGTGGCCACCACGCCGGCGTTCTCCAGGCCCCGCACGTACGCCGCGCCGGTCGTTCCCACCAGGTACGGGTCCTCACCGATCGTCTCCTCGGTGCGGCCCCAGCGGTAGTCGCGGGTGACGTCGACGACTGGCGCGAGCCCCTGGTGCACGCCCGCGGCGCGCATGGACCTGCCGATCCGGCCGGCCATCTCCTGGACCAGGTCGGGGTCGAAGGACGCGCCCCAGCCCAGCGGGGTCGGGTAGACGGTGGCCTGCCAGGCCGCGAACCCGGTGAGGCACTCCTCGTGCACCTGGGCGGGAATGCCGAACCGGCTGGCGGCGACGATCTGCGCCTGGGAGGCCGCCAGCGACCGGGCGCCGAGCACCGGGTCGACCGGCGCGGTGCCGAACGGCCGGGTGAGCTGGCCCAGCCCGTGGGAGATGACGTCGTCCCACGCCGGCGTCTCGGCGACCATGTCGGACTGGTGGGGAGCGACGCCCTCGCCGGAGGCGTCGGCGCCGACCCAGACGCCGACGAGCTGGGCGATCTTCTCCTGCACCGACATCAGCGGGAGCAGCGCCTCGGCCCGCTCGGCCGGTGACAGCCGCGCGTCCCGCCAGGGTGTGGCGTCGCGCGACGCCGGTTCGCCGTCGGCGGGCAGCTGACTTCTCATGCCGAGACCCCTTAGCTCCGGCCACGTTCCCGCACCCTCGTGGGACCGGTCCGTGGCGGACGGTGTGCGATCCGAAACTTTCCGGAAACCCAAGCAACCTTTTCGGCAACCTAAGTCCACCGCCGGGATGTAGTCAAGGGGCTCGATTGGTTGCGAGGCGGCTCCTTCGTACGGCCAGTGGCACCGCCCATAGCGCTCAGTCATGCCCGGGCCCCAGAACCGCTGCGGCCGCGCCCGACCTGCGGCCACATCGACCGTCATGACCGGCTGGTCGTGTTAAGGTCTTCCGAAAATTTCGACGCTGCATGAGGCTGCGATGACAGAGCACCGCCCGCTCGACCCACCCGCCTCCACCACCATCGCGACGATCGCCCACGACGTCGGCGTGTCGGTGGCAACGGTGTCCAAGGTCCTCAACGGCCACGAGGATGTCGCCGCCGGCACCAGGGCACGGGTCGAGGAGAGTCTCGACCGGCACCGGTACCAGCGCCGTGCGCGGCGGTCGTCCGGCGCGGGGCGGATCGATCTGGTGTTCCACGAGTTCGACACCGGCTGGGCGATGGAGGTCCTGCGCGGCGCCGAGGCGGTGACCAGCATCGCCGGCATCGGCCTCGCGGTCTCCCAACTCGACGGCGCGCACCGGCCACCGCAACGGTGGCTCGACACGCTGCTCAGCCAACGCCCGCTGGGCGTGCTGCTCGTCCTGTGCCACCTGGCCGAGACGCAGCAACAGCAGCTGCGCCGCCAGGGCGTCCCGTTCGTCGTGATCGACACCGACAGCGCGACCTCGGCCTCCGTGCCCACGGTCGGGTCGAACAACTGGAACGGCGGCCTGCTCGCCGCTCGACACCTGCTGGAGCTGGGTCACCGACGAAACGCCGTCATCTCCGGGCCGCCCGACGTGCTGTGCAGCCGGGCCCGCGCCGCGGGCTTCCAGCACGCGCACGAGGAGATCGGGTTGACCGTCGACCGCGAGCTGGTCCACTACGGCAGTTTCTCGGCCGGCGCCGGGCACGCCCACGGGCTCGAGTTGCTGAGACGGCCGGACCGGCCGACGGCGATATTCGCCGGCTCGGACACCCAGGCCATGGGGGTGCTCCGGGCCGCCCGGCAGTGCGGCCTGCGGGTCCCCGAGGACCTCTCCGTGATCGGGTACGACAACCTGCCCGTCGCCACCTGGACCTATCCGGCTCTCACCACCATCAACCAGCCGCTGCGCGACATGGCGGGCATCGCCACCCAGATGCTGCTCGACCTGATCGCCGGCAATGGCCCGGCGACCAGCCGGATCGACCTGGTGACCGAGCTGGTCGTCCGGGAGAGCACCGCACCCCCCGCCCAGCAGCCCTGACCCTGCGAGGACCCGTGCCGTACTCCGACCCCGCCCTCGACGAGCTTGCGCGATACGTGCCGACCGTCGCCGAGCCCGCGGACTTCGACAGGTTCTGGCGGAACACCCTCGCCGAGGCGGCCGCCCGTCCGGTGCTGGTGGACGTCCGCCCCGAGCCCACCGACCTGCCCCTGCTCGACTCCTGGGACGTCACGTTCGCCGGCTTCGGCGGTGACCCGGTGCGCGCCTGGTACACCCGCCCCGCGGGCGTACCCGGACCGCTGCCGGCCGTGGTGGAGTACGCCGGCTACGGGCGCGGACGCGGCCTGCCGCACGAGCGGCTGACCTGGCCGGTCGCCGGGTACGCGCACCTGCTGATGGACAACCGGGGCCAGGCGGGGCAGCACGGCGCCGGTGACACGGCCGACCCGCACGGCAGGCCCGGCGGCCCCTGGCCGGCCACCTCGGGAATCCTCGACCCGCACGACTACCACTACCGACGTCTGATCACCGACGCGGTCCGGGCCGTCGACGCCGTACGCGCCCTGCCCGGGGTCGACGCGGACCGGATCGCCGTGGTCGGCAACAGCCAGGGCGGCGGCCTGGCCCTGGCGGTGGCCGGCCTCGTCGACGACCTCGCGGCGGTGCTGGCGACGGCACCGTTCCTCTGCGACGTCCAGCGCGCCATCACACTCAGCGACGTCTCGCCGTACGGTGAGATCGGCCGTTACCTGGCGGTGCACCGGGAGGCCGAGGACGCGGTCCGACACACTCTGTCCTACGTCGACGGGGTGACCTTCGCCCGGCGGGCGACCGCGCCGGCGCACTTCGGGATCGGCCTGCGCGACACCGTCTGCCCGCCGAGCACCGGCTTCGCCGCCTACAACCAGTACGGCGCCGCGGCCGGACAACCCGTCCCGCCCGAGCGGGAGATGCACGTCTACCCGTTCAACGGCCACGAGGGCGGCGAGGCCGTGCACGTCCGGCGGCAGCTGCGCTGGCTCGCCGCGCGGCTCGCGCCGACCGACACGACCGGCCGGGACTGACCGCCTCGTCCACTCCCGAGCATCGTCGACGTTCGATCCATTGCCGGTGTTAGCGATAACAAGCTATGGTGCGTCCAGGCGGGGTGCAGGGCACATCCCGGCCGGGGCTCATCGATCCGTCGCCTCCGACCGTCGATGACCAGAGCGTTCGACCAGCGGTGTGATGACGTCCGGGTTCCTGGTCCTCGCGCAGCTCACTCTCGCGTACCGCGCGGTTCCGCCTCGTCGGTGGGCCGCCGCTGTCGTGCTCCCACCACCTGAGGAAGCCCCATGAGCAAACCGACCCTTGGCAACCCCGTCCCCCCACCGCCCGCCACCACCGCGCCGACGTCGAGGCCCCGCCGGGCCCGACTGTGGTGGGCGGCCCTGGCCGCCGTCGCGGCCATGACCGCCGCCGTCCCGGTGGCGACGACGCCCGCGAGCGCCGAGTCCAACGGCGGGGTACGTGTCATGCCCCTCGGCGACTCGATCACCGACGGCTTCAACGTCGCCGGTGGCTACCGCATCGAACTCTGGAACCGGTTCGTCTCCGGCGGATACCGGATCGACTTCGTCGGTTCCGGGTTCAACGGCCCGGCGAGTCTCGGTGACCACGACCACGAGGGCCACTCCGGCTGGACCATCGCCCAGATCGACGCCAACATCGTCAACTGGCTGCGCGCCACGAACCCGCGGACCGTGCTGCTGCACATCGGCACCAATGACATGTACGGGGACACGTCCGGCGCTCCGGCCCGCCTGGCCACCCTGGTCGATCGCATCACCACCACCGCACCGAACGCGGACGTGTTCGTCGCGACGATCATCCCGAAGTCCGGCGCGGACACCCAGGTCCGCGGCTACAACGCGGCGATCCCGGGGATCGTGCAGACCCGGGCCGCCGCCGGCAAGCGCGTCCACCTGGTCGACATGTACCGCGCGCTGACGCTCAGCGACCTGGCCGACGGCGTACACCCCAACGCCACGGGTTACCGCAAGATGGCCGTCGCCTGGTACGACGCGCTGCGCACGGTGCCCGGCAGCATCGGCGGCGACACGCCGCCGACCACCGCGCCACCGACCACCGCGCCACCCACCACTGCACCGCCGACCACGGCACCGCCCACGACCGCGCCGCCGACCACGGCACCGCCCACGACCGCGCCGTCCGGGGGATGCCGGGTCACGTACACGGTCAACGCCTGGAACAACGGGCTCACCGCTGCCGTGTCGGTGACCAACATCGGTAGCAGCGCGGTCAACGGCTGGGCGCTGACGTTCACCCTGCCCAGCGGCCAGACCATCACCGGCGGCTGGAACGCCAGCTACTCCCCGTCGAGCGGGGCGGTGACCGCGAGCAACGTCTCGTACAACGGCACCATCGCCCCGAACACGTCTGTCGACATCGGCTTCCAGGCCACCCACACCGGCAACACCGGCCGGCCGTCCGCCTTCGCGCTCAACGGCACCGCCTGCGCGGTCGCCTGACCTTCGTACCGGCAGCGGGACGCGGGGGCGGGCACACCTTCCCCACACCCTTTGCTCTGCTTCAACCCACGCAACACAAACGGGCTCTCACTGTTGCGTCGGTTGAAGCAGAGCAAAGGGCCCGCTGGTGGTCCTTGACCCCGCGCCGGTAACGCCAGGCAGCGCAGCGCAAGCAGCGGCGGCGCAACCAACGCGGCGCCGCTCGGGGCCGGACAGACGACGGGCTGCGGGGGCGGCGACAGAAGTCGCCCGCCCCCGCACCGGTCAGCGGCTCGCCTCGCCGTAGAGGCGGCTCACCGTCTCGGCGACGCACACGGGCTTGCCCCCGGCGTCACTCTCCACCGTCACCGCCGTGACCATCTGCACCCCACCGCTGACCGGTGACACCTCAGCGATGACGGCGGTGGCCCGCACGGCGGCGCCGACCCGCAGCGGCGCGGGGAAGCGCACCCGGTTCAGCCCGTAGTTGACTCCCATCGCGACCCCCTCGACGCGGTACAGCCGACCGGCCAACGCCGGCAACAGCGACAGGGTCAGGTAGCCGTGCGCGATCGTGGCGCCGAACGGTCCGGCCGCCGCGCGTACCGGGTCGATGTGGATCCACTGGTGGTCGTCGGTGGCGTCGGCGAAGAGGTTCACGCGGTCCTGCTCGATCCGCTGCCAGGGGCCGGGCCCGAGGGTCTCGCCGACCGCGGTGGTCAGCTCGTCGACAGAGGTGAAGACTCGCATCCGGATGTCCTTTGAGCTAGAAGGCGTTGACGCCGGTGAGCGCGCGTCCGATCAGGAGCTGTTGGATCTGGCTGGTGCCCTCGTAGAGGGTGGCGACCCGCGCGTCGCGCAGGTACTTGCCGACCGGGTACTCGTCGATGTAGCCGTACCCGCCGAAGACCTGGACCGCGTTGTTGGCCGCGCGGACGGCGGCCTCGCTGGCGAAGAGCTTCGCCATCGACGCCTCGGTGGCGAACGGCTGGTCGCGGTCGATCAGGTCGGCGACCTGCCAGACCAGCAGGCGGGCGGCCGCCGTGTCGACGGCGATGGCCGCGAGCAGCTGCTGGACGAGCTGGTGACCGGCGATCGGCTTGCCGAACTGGGTCCGCTGCCCGGCGTAGCCGACCGCCGCGTCGAGGCACCCCTGGGCGATGCCGACGCAGCCGGCCGCCACCGACATCCGTCCCTTGGCGAGGGTGGCCAGGGCCAGCCGGAAGCCGGCGCCCTCGGCCCCGAGGCGGGCGGCGTCGGGCACCCGTACGTCGTCGAGACGCAGCTCGCCGGTGGCCTGCCCGCGCAGGCCGAGCTTGCCGTGGATCTCGCGGCGGGTCAGGCCCGGACTGTCGGTGGGCACCAGGAACGCGGTGATCCCCCGGTGGCCGGGACCGCCGGTGCGGGCGAAGATCAGGGCGACGTCGGCGGTCGTGCCGTTGGTGATGAACGTCTTCGTGCCGGTGAGCAGCCAGTCGTCGCCGTCGCGGACCGCGCGGGTGCGCAACGCGGCCGCGTCGGATCCGCTGTCCGGCTCGGTGAGCCCGAAACAGCCGAGCACGGCCCCGGAGCAGAGCCGGGGCAACCACTCGGCCCGCTGCGCGGCCGACCCGTGGGCGGCGATCGACTTGGCGACCAGGCCGAGTGAGACGGAGACGATGCCACGCACGGCCGAGTCGCCCCGGCCCAGCTCCTCAAGGACCAGGCAGTACGCGAGGTGGTCGCCGCCGGAGCCACCGTCGGACTCGGGGATGGTCAGCCCGAGGAAGCCGAGGTCGCCGAGCTTGCCGACGATGGCCGGGTCGACCGACTCGCGCCGATCCCACGCGGCGGCGTGCGGCGTCAACTCCCGGTCGGCGAACTCGGCGGCGAGCTGACGGACCGCCGTCTGCTCGGCGGACAGGGTGAGCTCCATGACGGATAAACTAGCGGTGATAGTTTACGCCGTCCAGACCGGACCGTCCCCGTTGCGCGCTCACCTGTCGGAGGCCAGACCGGCGTGCGGCTCGGCGGCGAAGGTACGGGCCAGCTCGGTACGGGAGCGGATGCCCAGCCGGTGAAAGACGTTGCGCAGGTGGTGGTCGACAGTGCGGGTGGACAGGAACATCCGGGCGGCGATCTCCCGGTTGGTCGCGCCCTCGGCGACCAGTTGCGCGATCCGCAGCTGCTGACCGGTCAGCAACCGCGCCGCCAGCAGGTCCGGCGGACCGACCGACTCCCCGGCAGCGCGCAGCTCGGCCGTGGCCTGCTCGGCCCAGCGATCCGCGCCGAGCAACGTGAACGTCTCCCGGGCCTGGTGCAGGTGCCCCCGGGCGTCCCGCGGACGCCGGCTGCGCCGCAGCTCCTGACCGAAGAGCAGCTCCGTGCGCGCCCGTTCGAACGCGCCATCCTCCGTCGGGTGCAGTCGCAGCGCGGTCCGGAACTCCTGCTCCGCCTCGACACCGCCCCGGGGCGCGAGCAGCGCGTGACACCGGGCCGAGAGCGCCCGCCGCAGCGGGCTCGCGGTGCTGCTCGCCCACCTGTCGAAGGCGGCGAGCGCGGCCGTCGCCGCCGGCCGGTGCGGCAGGTGGGCCGCCGCCTCCACCAGGTACGGGGTGGCCATCACCTGGACGAGCACCTGACCCCGGCCGGTGCCGAGCCGGGCCAGCGACGCCAGTCGGGCCGCCGCCTCGGCGTGCCGACCGTCGACGAGGTCGAGCACGGCCAGCGCCCACCCGGCGAGCGCGTGTGGTCGGCTGCCCGGCGTCGGCGTCGGGCCGATCTCGCGGATCCACCGCAGGCTGGCCTCCCGGTCGGCCCGGACGGCGGCCAGCACGGCGAGCATGCCCAGGTGGACGTTGGCGCAGTTGAACTGCCCGGTGGCGCGGGCGACCCGCAGCCCGTCACGGGAGGTCTCCGCCGCCGCCTCGTGCCGCCCCAGCCAGTACTCGGCGACCGCGCGCAGTTCCAACGCCCGGGACAGCATGGACAGCTCGCCCCGCTCCCGCGCCAACCCGACGGCGCGCTCGGCGAGCCGGTGCGCGGCGCCGTCCACGGCCACCACCAGCCCGGCCGCCGCCGCGCAGCTGAGCGCGGTCGGGGTCAGTGCCGGCCCGGCCAACCGGCCGCCCAGCACGACGGCTCGGCGTAGCGCGGGCCCGGCCCGCTCGTGGTCACCCCGCAGCGTGGCGGCCACCCCGGTGACGAGGCAGCCCGTCAGCTCCACGGCCGGCGGGTCGTTCGGGTGCCGCAGGGCCGCCGCCCGGCGGCCGACCTCCGCGTACCGGTACTGGTCACCGGCGAGGCACACGGCCTCGCCGGCCCGCGCCAGCGCCTCCATGGCCACGGCACGGTCGGTCCCGGCCACCGCACGCGCGGCGGACACCAGCGTGGCCGCCGCGCCGGCGGCGTCGTCACAGCGCAGTTGCAGCTCGCCGCGCAGCAGCCCGGCGTGCCCGGTGACGGTCGGGTCCGCGCAGGTCGCGCGGAGGCGGTCGAGCAGGAGTCGGGCCTGGCCGGGTTGCCCGGCGGTCCAGGCGTAGCGGGCGGCGGCGAGCAGGCGCGCGGCGGCGTCGCGCGGGTGGTCGCTGAGCGCGGCGGCCCGGCACAGCGCGGCCGACGCCACGACCCAACTGTCGCGCCCACCGGCCGCCGCCCGCTCCAACTCGTCGGCGAGGGCCGGGTCGGTGCCCGCCGTCGCGGCGGCGAGGTGCATCGCCCGCAGCAGCCGCTGCCCGTCCGGGTCGAGAACCTCCGCGAGCAACCGGTGCGCCGCGCGCCGCTGGGCCAGCGGCGCACCGGCCGCGACCATCGTGCGGGCCAGCGGCTGCGCGAACGTGACTCCCCCGGGCTCGACCCGGACCAGCCCGGCGGCCTCGGCCGGTGCGAGCACCTCGACGGCCAGGCCGGCGGCGTCGGCCGCGCGCACGAAGGTCGCCGGTTCGTCCGAGTCGTCGAGCGCCGCGAGCAGCAGCATCCGGCGGGTGTCCGGCGGCAACCGGTCGAGCCGGGCCCGGTAGGCGCGGGCGAGGGCACCGTCGGCCGGCGGCGCGGCCGGCAGGGGCTCCTCCCCCCGCCACTGCCCCGGACTCAGCGCCTCGGTGAGGTCCACGAGAGCCTGCGGGTTGCCACCGCCGACCGCGGCGAGCGTGGCCGTGACCGGCGCGGCGGGTCGCTCGGGTAGCCGGTCGGCCAGGACGGCGATGCTGTCCCGCTCGCCCAGCGGCGGCAGGCGGTGCGCCGCGATGCCGTCGACGGTGGCGGTGACGTCCGCGGTGAGCAGGACGGCCGCCGGCAGGTGCCGGAGCCGGCGGGCGACGAACGCCAGCACCTGCGCGGTCTGCGGGTCACCCCGGTCGACGTCGTCCATTGTGGCGAGCAGCGGGCGCTCCCGGGCGGCCGCGGCGAGCAGACCGAGGACGGCCACCGACAGGGCCAGCCGGCGCTCGGGCGGGCAGCCCTCGCCGTCCAACGCCCGGCGCAGCAGGTGCCGGCGCGGCTCGGGCAGGGCGGCGGCCCGGTCGAGCACCGGATCGAGCAGGCGTTGCAGGCCGGCGTACGGCAGCGTGGCCTCCTCGGGCAGCCCGGCCCCGGCGAGGACTGTGCAGTCCTTCGCGTACCGGTGGGCGTAGGAGAGCAGCGCCGTCCGGCCCGAGCCCGGCTCGCCGTGCAGCAGCAGAGCCCCGCCGCCGCCGGGCACGCCGTCGAGCAGAGCCCGGATGGCCCGGCACTGGTCGTCCCGGCCGCGCAACACGGTTATTTGCACTGAGTATGCAGTAACCATGCGTCCCAGTGTTACCCATCGGTCACCGGATGGAAAGAGGGGACGAGCCGGGATCAGTCGGTCGTGACCTCGGCCAGCAGCGCGCCCACCGTCCGGGACATCACCGCGCGGGCCTGGTCCACGCCGAGCCCGAGGCCGTAGCGCAGCATCGACCAGGCCGGCCACATGCTCGCCGCCACCAACGCGTTGAGCAGTTGCTCGCGCCCCCGCCCGGCCTGCGCCAGCTCGGCGGCGAAGAGGTGCTCGACCTCGTCGCGCACCCGGTCGATGTGCTTGAGGCGGTTGCGGTGCAGCTGGTCGGAGACCGGCTCGCGCATCTGCGCGGCCCGCGCCGACGGCGCGATGAGCTGGAGCAGCCGCGCCCGCTGCCGGCAGTACGCGTCGACCCGCTTGGCCAGCGGCAACGCGGGCGAGATCGGCCGGTAGGCGGCATCCTGCTGGCGCAGCACCTCGGCGCCGCTGGCCTCGAAGAGCGTCTCCATGTCCTTGAAGTTGGTCCAGAGTGTGCGCAGCGAGATGCCGGCCCGTTCGGCGATGCGCTCCCCGGTCGGCCGCAGGTCGCCCTCGGCGATGAGCGCCAGGTGCGCCTCGACGATGGCTGCCCGGGTGCGCTCGGCCCGGGCCGTCCGCCCGTCCACCCGCCCCGGGGCCTCGACCCTGTTCATCCGCCCTCGCCCCTTCACCGCCACGACGTCGCCCGGCTCCCCGCCGAGTCTAGACAGGCGATGATCAGGCACCGGCGAGCGTGCACGGACGGTGTCATCCGGCCCGGCCGGCCAGCGTGACGCCACCGTCGCAGACGATCGTCTGCCCGGTGATCCAGGCGGCGTCGGGGCCGGCCAGGAAGGCGACCGCGCCCGCCACGTCCGGGGCGACGCCGAGCCGGCCGAGGGGGTACCGCGCGGCGACCTCGTCCTCACGACCCTCGTAGAGCGCCGCGGCGAAGCGGGTCTTGACCACACCGGGGGCGACGGCGTTGACCCGGATCGTCGGCCCCAGCTCGACGGCGAGACCTGCGGTGAGGTGGATGAGCGCCGCCTTGCTCACGCCGTAGAAGGCGATGCCCGGCGACGGCGCGAGGCCGGCGATCGAGGAGACGTTGACCACGCAGCCGCCCCGCTCGGTCATGCCTGCGGCGCAGACCTCCTGCACCCAGCCCAGCGCGGCGACGAGGTTGACGTCGAGGATCTTGCGGGCGGCGGCCAGGTCCAGCTCGACCAGCGGGCCGTGCACGGGGTTGATGCCGGTGTTGTTGACCAGCAGGTCCACCGGCCCGAACGCCGCGCCGACCTGCCGCACCGCCTCGGCCCGGTGCTCGGGGTCGTCGGCCCGGCCGGGCACGGCCACGGCGTACGCGGGGCCGCCGAGGGCGACGACCGCGTCGGCGAGCGCCTCGGGGCGGCGGGCGGTCAGACCCACCCGGACGCCCTCGGCGACGAGGCGTTGGGCGATGGCCAGGCCGATCCCGCGACTGGCGCCGGTGACGATGGCGACCCGACCGGCGAGTCGACCTGAAGTTGCATCCACAGTGCAGATAGTAGGAGGACTGATCGGTGTCGGTCAACGGCCGGCATCCGGCACGGCGCACCGGGTCCGGGCACTGTCGTACGACCCGGAGGCGGTGACCCCCGGGTCGTACGACAGCGATGGCGGGCCCGTCAGGAGACGGTGGGCACCCCGTTCGCCGGCGGCGCGACCGGCGCGGCGGTGTACTCGGTGACCGGGCCGTCCCCCTCGTCGGTCTCGTACGTCGGCCCGAAGTAGCTCTGCACTCCCCCGCTCACCCGGCTCAACCGCTGCCCGCCGTAGCCGGAGTGGTCGTCGGCGGAGAAGCGCAGCGGCGCGAGCCCGGGGCCGGTGAAGCCGCCCTTCTGGACCGCGTCGAGCACCTTCTCGCGGGTGAGGTCCTTGCCGGCGGCGAGCAGCACCTGCACGAAGAGGTAGCCGACCGACATGCCGTAGACGGTGTTGCCGTCGAAGGGCGCGTCACCGTTGTGCGTCTTGTTGATCTTCGTGAAGAGCTGGATCCACGGGTTCGCGGTGTCGTTCTGCATCGGCAGGTAGTTGGTGCCGACCATGCCCTCCAGCAGCGGGGCGGCGGCGCCGAGCTGCTTGGCCAGGGTCGGGTGGTCGGCGCCGACGTTGGAGACCAGCCACTGCGGCTTGAAGCCCAGCCGTGCGGCGGTGCCGATGGACAGCGCGGTGAAGCCGGGCACGGTCGCCAGCATGACGACCTGACAGCCGGCCGCCTTGAACGCGCCGATCTGCGGCGCGACGTTGGTGTTGCTGGTGACGTACGTCTGCTTGACGGCCACCGCCCCCGCGCCGAGCACCTTCTCCACGCCGGCCAGGCTGTCGCGGCCGAAGTCGTCGTCCTGACCGAGGAAGCAGACCTTGCGGCCGGCCAGGTTCGTCTTCGCGTAGTTGGCCAGGATCTTGCCCTCGATCGTGTAGTCCGGGTTGAAGCCGAACGTGCCGGGATACTTGTCGGGCTGGTCCCAGCTGCGGCTGCCGGATGCGACGAAGAGATCGGGCACCCGGTTGCTCTTGAGGAAGTCGAGCACACCGGTGTGCGTCGGCGTGCCCAGGCCGTTGAGGACGGCGAAGACCTTGTCCTGCAGGACGAGCTGGCGTACCACCTGCTGGGTGTTCGCCGGGTTGTAGCCGTCGTCCATGATCTTGTAGGTGATCTTGCGGCCGTGCACGCCGCCGTTGGCGTTGACGTAGTCGAAGTACGCCTTCGTCGCCGGGGCGATCTTGGAGTAGCCGGCCGAGGCCGGCCCGGTGAGCGGCATGTGGGTGCCGACGACGATCTCGGTGTCGGTGACCCCCGGCACCGACCCCCCGCCGGAGGTGGGGCCGTCGTCGCCGCTGCAGCCCGCGGCGGTGACGAGCAGGGCGATGGTGCTGGCGATCGCGAGACCGCGTCGTGCCGTACGGTGCATGGGAAACACCGACCTTTCTCGGTCCGGTTCTTCTGGGAACGGTGTGGTGGTGAGGCGCCCGGCCGAGGCCGGGCCGGGGACAGCTCAGGAACGCCGCGCCGGCCAGCGGGCCAGCAGCCCTCGGCCGAGACGGGACAGCAGACCCTGCACACCGCCGGGCGCGGCGATCATCACGACGATCAGCGTGACGCCGAAGATCGCCAACGGGAGGTTGCCCTCCAGCCGCTGCGCCACCGCCGGCGAGAGGGTGAGCAGCTCGGTCACGGAATGGGTGAGATCGGGCAGGGCGACCAGCAGCACCGCCCCCCACAGCGCGCCGGCGAGGCGACCGAGGCCACCGATCACCACAGCCATCAGCAGGAAGAGCGACAGGGTCAACGAGAACGCCCCGGGCGAGACGCTCTGCGCGAGCATCGCGAGCAGACCGCCGCCGAGCCCGGCGGTGGCGGCACTGACCACGAAGGCGAGAACCTGCGTGCGGGCCACGTGGATGCCCGCGAGCCGGGCCGCCACCTCGTCGTCGCGGACCGCCCGGAAGGTCCGCCCGTACCGGCTGCGGACCAGGTTCGCCACCAGCAGCAGGGCCAGCAGGGTGGCAGCGCCCGAGAGCCAGAGCTGCCACCGCTCGTACGGGAAGTACGCGCCGAGCGCCAGCGGCGGCGGCTCCACCGGCACCGACAGCCCCTGCTCGCCGTTGAAGACGCCGTCGAAGGTGACGGCCAACGCCGGCACCACGACGGCGACGGCGAGCGTCACCCCGGCGAGGTAGGGCCCGCGCAGCCGGGCCGCCGCCACACCTACCACCGCGCCTACCGCGACAGTGCCCAGCACGGCCGCGAGCAGCGACAGCGGCAACAGCCAGCCGCCGGTCAACCCCCGGTCGGCGAACGCGTTCTGGCACAGGGCCACCGTGTACGCGCCGGTCGCCATCAACGCCCCGTGCCCCAGCGACAGCTGACCGTTGAGCCCGGTGAGGACTGTCAACCCGGCGGTGGCGCAGAGATACGCCGCCACGGTGGCGAGCTGGAAGTTGCGGAACGGCTCGACGGCGTAGCTGACCGCCACCAGCACCAGCCCCACGACGAGCAGCACGGCGAGGTGCCGCAGCAGGGTGGAACCGCGACGCCCGCGGTCGAGGGGACGATCGCCGGTCTCGGCGGCCCGCTGCCTCGGCGGCAGGGCCGCCCGGGTGGCGCTCACACCCGCCTCGCCGCGACCGGGGCGAACAACCCGCCGGGCCGGACCAGCAGCACCGCCAGCAGCAGGACGAGCACGGCGAGGGGGGTGAGGTCGCTGCCGGCGTACCCGCTGACGTAGGAGAGCAGCAGACCCACCACCAGGCCACCGACCACCGCGCCCGGTGGACTGTCCAGCCCGCCGACCACCGCCGCGGTGAACGCCGAGACGAACACCAGGTCCATGGCGTGCGGGTGCAGGCCCAACTCGGTCGGGATGACAAGCATCGCGGCGAGCGCGCCCACCCCGGAGGCGAGCGCCCAGCCGAGCGTCAACATCCCGCCGACGTTGACACCGAGCAGACGGGAGACCTCCGGTGCGAAGGCCGCCGCGCGCATCCGCAACCCGACAGCGGTACGCGCGAACATCCAGGCCAACGCGCTGACCACCACCCCGATCGTGGCGAAGACGAACAGGTCGTACGGCGACAGCACGGCGACCCCGCCGACGGTGAGGGCGGACCGGCTGAACGGGACGTCGGCGGGGCGGAACTCGTTGCCGTACACCATGCCCAGCACGGCCTGGAGCACCAGCACCAGCCCGAGCGCGACGATCACCGGGTTGAGCGGTGACGCGTGATCGACGTGCCGCATCACGACCCGGTCCACCAGCGCGCCGAGCAGCAGGCCGGCGACGATCGCGACCAGGAAGCCGAGCCAGTAGGAGCCGGTCGCGGCGGACACCGAGTACGCGACGTACGCGGCGGCGACGGCCATCGCCCCCTGGGCGAAGTTGACGACCCGCGC
The DNA here is from genome assembly GCF_049841615.1 of Micromonospora sp. DT63. Taxonomy (NCBI): domain Bacteria; kingdom Bacillati; phylum Actinomycetota; class Actinomycetes; order Micromonosporales; family Micromonosporaceae; genus Micromonospora; species Micromonospora sp. DT63. The sequence goes on from NZ_JBNCKQ010000001.1 coordinate 1,000,781, forward strand.
CGCCCGCCAGATGAGCACCAGCGCCAGCGCGAACGCGGCGTACACCGCGCCCCGCGACAGACCGTCGACGGTGAGGAAGACGAAGCGGTCCAACAGTCCTCCCTCCAGGGGACGAGGTGGGTCAGAAACCGAGGTACGCGTGGCGCAGGTCGTCGTCGTCCCGCAGCGTCGCCGCCGGGGCGGCGATCACCACCTGGCCCAGTGACATCACGACGCCCTGGTCGGCCACGGCGAGCGCGCTGCGCACGTTCTGCTCGACGAGCAGCACGGTCAGGCCCGTGCGGTCGCGCAGGTGGCGCAGCAGCGCCATGGTCCGGGCGACCACCCGGGGCGCCAGGCCGAGCGACGGCTCGTCCAGCAGCAGCAGGCGCGGCCGGCCGACCAGCGCCCGGCCCAACGCGAGCATCTGCCGCTCACCACCGGAGAGCTGGTGGCCGAGGTGCCGGCGACGCCTGGCGAGTGGCTCGAAGAGCTGGTAGACCTCGTCGAGGGCACGGCCGGCGTCCGCCCGGTCCCGCCGCCACAGCCCGCCGAGCCGCAGGTTCTCGTCGACAGTCAACTCGCTGATCACGCCCCGCCCCTCCGGCACGTGCGCCATGCCGCGCCGGACGAGCTGCTCCACGGGCGTACCCCCCAGGTCCTCCCCCGCGAGGACGACCTGGCCGGCGGACGGGCGGATCATGCCGGAGAGCGCGCGCAGCAGCGTCGTCTTGCCGGCGCCGTTGGCGCCGACGACGGCGGCGATCGTGCCGGCGGGCACGGTGAGGTCGACGGCCCGCAACACCGGCGCGGCACCGTAACCGGCCACCAGCCCCCGCACCACGAGCAGATCGGCCGCGCTCACGCTGAGCCACCATTCGTTCGCGACTGCGGGGCTCGCAAACCCGGCTCACTCCTCGCGCTCACGGTGCGGCCTCCTCGACGAGGGCGCCGAGGTAGGCGTCGGCGACAGTCGTGTCGTCGCGGATCTCGTCCGGCGTGCCAGCGGCGATCACCCGGCCGAAGTCGAGCACCACGAGCTCGTCGCAGACGGCCATCACCAGGTCCATGTGGTGCTCGACGAGCAGCACCGCGCACGGGTCGGCGTCACGCCGGGGAAGCTGCCGCACCAGCTCGGCGAGCTCGGCGATGTCGTCGGCGCCGAGGCCGCCCGCGGGTTCGTCGAGCAGCAGCAGCCGGGGCCGCGCGGCGAGCGCGCGGGCCAGGGCGACCCGCTGGCGTACGGCGAAGGGCAGCGTGCCCGGCGCGGCGTCGGCGTGCCGGGCGATCCCCAGGTCGTCGAGGACGTCCAGGGCGTGCTCGCGCAGCCGGCGCTCGTCGCGGTCGCTGCGGGGCAGCCCGAACAGCGCCGACGCGAAGCCGGCGCGGGCGGTGTGCGACGCGCCGGTCATCACGTTCTCCAGGACGCTGAGGCCGGCGAAGAGCCCGGTCCCCTGCAGGGTCCGGGCGATGCCCAGTCTGGTCAGCCGGTGCGGCCGTGGTCGCAGCGGACGACCGTCCAGCGTGAGCGAACCCGACTCGGGCGTCACGAAGCCGCAGATCACGTTGAACAACGTGGTCTTGCCGGCGCCGTTGGGCCCGATCACGCCCACCACCCGGTTGGGTGGCACCCGCAGCGAGACGTCGTCGAGGGCGGTGAGGCCGCCGAAACGGACGCCGATGCCGTGCAGTTCGAGCCCGCGCTCCATCACCCATCCCTCTGCCGTGGCGGGTGTTATTTACACTCGCAGTGTACGTTTCTCGGTTGCGGCGTCAAGACCTTCGATGCGCCGACGCGACCGGGGCGGCCGCCACCGGCGACCGCCCCGAACCGACCCGCTCAGTAGCTGGGGCAGGTGTTGCGGTACTCCTCGATCGCCGACCCGCTCGGGCCCGGGCAGAGGAACTGCTCGTAGCGGGTGTCGTCGTCGACGAACCGCTTCAACCAGGCCACCATCTGCCGGGCCGTCGGCGTGTTGACCGTCTGCGGGAAGAAGTGGCTCGCGCCGTTCAACTCCAGGTACGCCTTCTCGGCCGAGGCCGGGATGCTGGTGTAGAACGGCACCGAGTGCGACGCGACAGGCGCGACAGTGTCGCTCTCGCCTCCGATGATCAGCGTGGGCACCCGCAGCTCGGACCAGCTCTTGTCCAGGTTCCACGGCGCCAGCGGCACGGCGGCCTGGAGCGACGGCCGAGCCGACGCGGCCTCCAGAGTCCCGCCGCCACCCATCGAGTGGCCGGCGACCGCGAGGCGACTGCTGTCGATCCGGCTACGCACCGAGCTGCGCTCGGTGAGGTAGTCGAGCGCGGCGAGCAGCTGCCGGCCACGGCTGTCGGGCTGGTCGAGCCGGGTGTTGGTCTCGATCCCGATCACCACGAAGCCGTGCGAGGCGATGCGCGGTCCGAGCCAGCTGATGCTGGACCAGGCGGCCGTGTAGCCGGGCGAGATGGCGATGGCGCCGAACGTGCCCTCGCTGGTGCTGGTCGGGTAATAGATGACCCCGCCGCCGAAGCCGGTGACGCTCAGCGAGGACACGCTCTGCGAGGCGGTGGCGAAGGGGCCGCGGCTGGCCTCCAGGATCGCGGCGGTCGGGGCGGGGCCCCGCTCGTACGGGCTCGCCGCCTGCGCGGGGGCGGGACCGGCGAGGACGCCGGCGGCGAGCAGAGTGGCGGCCAGCGCGAGCCGGATGGCCCGAGCGGGCCCGGAACGGGGACGGGTGGTGGTTGGTGACGACACGTCGGGCACTCCCTAGAGTCGAGCGATATCGACGTTCGTCAGTCTTCGCCGCTTCGCTCGACCCCCGCATCGGTGAAATCACCAGTCCCACCCGCAGATCGGATCTACCGCGCGTTTCGACCCTCCGACCAGGGGTAGGGGTGCAGGGGCCTGCCCAAACGCTCCATGGAGAGGTTCACCCAGTGGATTCCAGCAAGCCCGCCGAGGCGGTCAAGAACGTCGTGAAGACCGCCTCCGAGAAGATCGCCGACGCTCTGACGCCCGAGGTGCCCGGCGCCCCGGGCAGCGCACCCCCACCGGTCGAGGAACCGACCACGCCCCACGACCCGCTGCCGCCGAAGCCGGAGCAGGGCCAACCGCAGACCCGTACGCCGACCGGCGCCGAGACCGGCGTGCCTTCGACCGCGAAGGGCCAGCAGGGCGCGTACCTCACCACGGCCAACGGGGCCCGACTGCGCGACACCGACCACTCGCTCAAGGCCGGACCCCGGGGGCCGGTGCTGCTCCAGGACCACCACCTGCGCGAGAAGATCACGCACTTCGACCACGAGCGCATTCCGGAGCGTGTGGTGCACGCCCGGGGCGCCGGCGCGCACGGGGTGTTCACGGCCTACGGCACCGCCGAGGCGGTCACCCGGGCCGGCTTCCTCGCCAAGGGGCGCGAGACGGACGTCTTCGTCCGGTTCTCCACCGTGCTCGGATCGCGCGGCTCGGCCGACACCGTCCGGGACACCCGTGGCTTCGCGACGAAGTTCTACACCGACGAGGGCACCTTCGACCTGGTCGGCAACAACATGCCGGTCTTCTTCATCCAGGACGCCATCAAGTTCCCCGACATCATCCACGCCGCGAAGCCGCATCCCGACCGGGAGATCCCGCAGGCGCAGAGCGCGCACGACACCTTCTGGGACTTCGTCTCGCTGCACACCGAGGCGCAGCACCACACCATGTGGAACATGTCCGACCGGGGCATCCCGCGCTCGTACCGGACGATGGAGGGCTTCGGTGTGCACACCTTCCGCCTCGTCAACGAGGCCGGGGAGACGGTGCTGGCGAAGTTCCACTGGAAGCCGAAGCTCGGCGTGCACTCCCTGACCTGGGAGGAGGCGCAGATGCTCGGCGGCATCGACCCCGACTTCCACCGTCGGGACCTCTACGACGCGATCGAGGCCGGCGCGTTCCCCGAGTGGGAACTCGGCATCCAGGTCTTCCCCGACACCCCCGAGGAGACCTTCGCCGGGATCGACCTGCTGGACGCCACCAAGATCGTCCCGGAGGAACTGGCCGAGGTGCAGCCGATCGGCAGGCTCGTCCTCAACCGGACGCCGACGAACTTCTTCGCCGAGACCGAGCAGGTCGCCTTCCACCTCGGCCACCTGCCGCCGGGCATCGACGTCACGAACGACCCGCTGTTGCAGGGCCGGCTCTTCTCGTACGTCGACACGCAGCTCACCCGCCTCGGCGGGCCGAACTTCGCGCAGATCCCGATCAACCGCCCGCACGCCGCCGTCAACGACATGCTGCGCGACGGCTTCCACCAGCACGCCGTACACGCCGGAGTGGCGCCGTACCGGCCGAACTCGCTCGACGGTGGCAACCCCTTCCCGGCCGGCGACGCCCAGCACGCGTTCCTGGACGTGCCGGTGACCGTGGCGCAGGCGCCCAAGGTCCGCGCCAACCCGGCCTCGTTCGACGACCACTACAGCCAGGTCCGCCTGTTCTGGCTGAGCATGTCGCCGGTCGAGAAGGAGCACATCATCCGGGCGTACACCTTCGAGCTGGGCAAGTGCTACCACCAGGCGATCAAGGAGCGCCAGCTCCAGTGCCTCGCCAACATCGACCCGGTGCTGTGCGAGCAGGTCGCCACCGGCCTGGGGCTGCCCGCGCCGCAGCCGACGGTGCCGCTGGCCGACGTCGCGCCGAGCCCGGCCCTGTCGCAGGTCGGCAAGGCATGGCCCGCCGACGGTCGCATGGTCGGGATCGTCGTGGACCCCGACGGTGACCTGGACGGCGTCCACGAGGTCCGCCGGGCCGTGTTCGAGGCCGGCATGGTGCCGCTGCTGATCGCCCCGCACGGCGGGATGGTGGGCGACATGCCCGTCCAGCGGACCTTCGCCACCGGCCGGTCGGTCGAGCTGGACGCGCTCCTGCTGGCCGGGGCGCCGGTGCCCGCGCCGGACGCGCTGCCCGCCCGCGACGCCAAGGCCGGCCGGCCGGACGCGTCGACAGTCGATCCCCGCGTGCTGCTCCTGGTCGAGGAGTGCTGGCGGCACGCCAAGGCGATCGGCGCCTGGGGCGCCGGCGTCACCGTGCTGGAGCAGGCCGGGGTGGCCGGCACCCCGGGCATCGTGTCCGCCGGCTCGGGCGCCGAGGCGCTGACCGGAGTGCAGCAGTTGATGGCCGCGCACCGGGTGTGGGAGAGGTTCCCCGCCTCGGTCCGCTGACCGGTCACCGACGAGGGCCGTCCCCCCGCTCCGGCGGGAGGGCGGCCCTCGTCGTCGTGGGCGAGCAGCCGGCTCCTCGTCAGCAATTCGCCCTGGATCGGGCGACTCCAGATCGGTGGCGGTCGGCGAGGCTGCCCGACCCGCCGGAAAAACAATTTCCGACGGGCGGAGCAGCCATTTGTTTGAACCTTGTCATTGCGACTCGGCGGGTGCCGCACCAGCAATCCACCGCGAATTGGCCTTGCGTTCACAATGCTCGGCCACGCCCGCGTCAGCCGATGTCGGCCAGCCGCGGCAGCACCTCGTCGCCGAGCCGCCGGGCGAACTCCACGGGGTGCCGGTCCGGCGTGACCTGCACCTCGCTGACGCCGAGCGCGGCGTAGTCGGACACCTCGGCGAGGAACGCGTCGAGATCCTCCAGCGGCGGCTTGCTGGCCAGCACGGTCTTCTCGACGCTGTCGTAGTCGCGGCCCTCGGCGGCGCAGTGCCCGCGCAGCACGTCCAGCTTGTGCGCGATCCCCTCGGCGCCCGTGCCGAACAGGTTGCAGGCGTCGGCGTACCGGGCGACCAGCAGCAGCGTCTTCTTCTCGCCGCTGCCGCCGATCATGATCGGCGGGTGCGGACGGCGCAACGGCTGGGGCGAGTTGATCGTCTCCGTAAGCTGGTAGTGCCGCCCGTCGAACGGCCCGTTGTCGTCGCTCCACATCTGCCGGCAGATCCGCAGCGTCTCCTCCAGCCGCTCGAACCGCTCGGCGACCGGCACCACGGGCACGCCGAGCCCGCGCTGCTCCCGCTCGTACCAGGACGCTCCGATGCCGAGCCGGGCCCGGCCGCCGGAGAGCACGTCGAGGGTCGTCACGGTCTTGGCCAGCAGCCCCGGATAGCGGTACATCACACCGGTGACCAGCACACCGAGCGTCATCCGGCGGGTCTGCGCCGCGACGTAGCCCAGCGTCGTGTACGCCTCCAGCATCGGCTCCTCGGCCGGGGCCAGCGCCTCCATCTGGAAGAAGTGGTCCATGACCGTGAACGAGGCCACGCCGGCCTGTTCGGCGACGGTCGCCGCCTCGGTGAGGGTCGGCGCGATGGCGGCCGGATCGGCCGGAGTCGAGAAATTCCAGTAGTGCAGCCCGAGCTTCATGTTCGGCACCTCCGCGATCGAGCCTAGTAGCGCTCCCCCCGGTTCCCAACGCGTCGCCGGCTCGATGGTCGTGGTTCCCGCACGACGATCCGGCCGAGTCCATTACCGGTTCATGACAATTCGTGGATCGGGCGCGGATATCCGGCTGGCACCTTCTGCTGAGTGATCCAAGAGCTGTCTTTCACCGAATCGCGGCCAGAGGGGTACGACGCCGACACGCGCGTCCGGTTCCGCCACCGACGGCGGCCCGAGGCCGGCGTCGCCTCGGGCCGGTCACCGCGCGTGCAGTGGGCCGACGCCGCGAAGGGCGTGTGCATCATCCTCGTCGTCGCGTGGCACGTCGTCGTCAAGGACTACCTCCAGATCGACTGGCACGTCGGCCTGCCGGTGCCCGGCCTGTGGGGCACGCTCGGCGAGCAGTTCCTGCCGCTGCGGATGCCGCTCTTCTTCACCATCTCCGGCGTCTTCGCGGCCAACGCCGTGCAGCGGCCCTGGCGCACCGTCGGCCGCAGCCGCATCGCCGGGTTCCTCTACCTGTACGCGGTGTGGTTGCTGATCCACACGGCGGTCCTCGCCCTGGCACCGGACTTCCCGACCGACCGGGCCACGTCCGTCCTCGGTCTGCTGGCGCAGCTCACGGTCACGCCCTCCAACCTCTGGTACCTGTACGCCCTGGCGCTCTACTTCACGCTCGCCAAGGCGACCCGCCGGCTGCCCCGGTTGCTGGTGGGCGTACCCGCGGCAGTGTTGTCCGCCGTCGCGGCCGCCGGCCTGCTGGCCACCCCGGGCAACCGCGCGGGTCTCTATCAGAACCTGGTCTTCTTCCTCGCCGGCCTCTACCTGCGGCCGTGGATCGAGCGGTGGGCGGCCACGGCCACCCGGCGGCGACTCGTGCTGACGTCCGGGGCGTACGCCGTCGCACTCGTCGCGATGGCGGCGGCCGGCGCCCAGCGGTGGTTCGGCGTGTGGCCGGTGGTCTCCGTCGTGGCGGTGGCGTTCGGCGTCACCGCCGCCGCCCGGCTGGCGCGGCGGCCCGCCCTCAGCGACCGGCTGGCCGCGCTCGGGCGCATCACGCTGCCCATCTACGTCATCCACATGCCGCTCCTCGCGCTGCTGCACCGGCTGCTGTCCGCCCCGGTCTCGGGGCTGGACCCGGTCGCCCAGAGCCTGCTCGTGCTCGGCTACCCGATCCTGCTGACCGCGCTCGTGATCGGCCTGAGCCTGGCCGTGCACCGCGGCGTGCTGCGGCTGCACGGCCACTGGCTGTTCGCGCTCCCCGGCACGCGTCGCGCGGCGGTGGCCGGATGAGCAAGCTGGCCGAGGCGGTGATCGACCTCGGGGCGATCGCCGACAACGTGCGCACGGTCGCCGCGGTCACCGACACCGAACTGATGGCAGTGGTGAAGGCGGACGGGTTCGGCCACGGGGCGGTGCCGGTCGCCCGGGCCGCGCTGCGCGCCGGCGCCACCTGGCTGGGGGTGACCTCGGCGTCCGAGGCGCTGGCCCTGCGGGACGCGGGCATCACCGCGCCCACCTTGAGCTGGCTGCACCGACCGGACGACGACTTCGACACGTTGATCGACGCGGGCGTCGACGTCGGCGTCTCGACGATCACCCACCTGCACGCCGTGGCCGACGCGGCAGTGCGCCTCGGCGTGCCCGCGACGGTGCAGCTCAAGGCCGACACCGGCCTGACCCGCAACGGCGCCGGCCGCGACGACTGGCCCGACCTGGTCACCTGGGCCCGCAAGTACGAGGTGGAGGGCACCGTCCGGGTGCGCGGCGTGTGGTCGCACCTGGCCGACGCGGACGTGCCCGGCACCCCCGGGCTGGCCCGTCAGGTGCGGACGTTCGCCGAGGCGCTGCACATCGCCCGCGGCGCCGGCCTCGATCCCGACCTCGTGCACCTGGCCAACTCGGCGGCGGCGCTGTCGGCGCCCCGGACCCGCTTCGACCTCTGCCGGATCGGGCTGGCCCTCTACGGCGTCGACCCGTTCGGCGCGCTCGGCCCCGGCGCGTTCGGGCTGCGTGCGGCCCTGACGCTGCGGACGACAGTGGTCAACGTGAAGCGGGTGGCCGCCGGCACGGGTGTCTCCTACGGGCCGGAGCACGTGACCTCCGCGCCGACGACGCTGGCGCTGCTGCCACTCGGTTACGCCGACGGGCTGCCCCGGGCCACCGAGGGCCGCGCCGAGGTGTGGCTCGGCGGCCGGCGCTGCCCGATCGTCGGGCGCATCGCCATGGACCAGTGCGTGGTCGACGCCGGTGACCTGCCGGTGACCATCGGCGATCCGGTCGTCGTGCTCGGCCCCGCCGGCGACGACGCCACCCCGCCGACCGCCACCGAGTGGGCGCGCTGGGCCGGCACCAACCCAAACGAGATCTTGACCGGCATCGGGGCCCGGGTGGGCCGCGATCATCTCCACGAAAGGGCGGACGTCGCATGACAACGCGACTGGCAGTGCTGTACGGCGGACAGAGCGGCGAGCACGAGGTGTCGCGGCGCTCGGGAGAGAGCATTCTGGCCGGGCTGGACCACGAGCGGTACCAGGTCACCGAGGTGCTCATCGACACCGACGGCGGGTGGCACGTCGACGGCCGTCCCACTCCCCTGCCGCAGGCGCTTCGGGTGCTGCGCGCCCAGGACGTGGTGTTCCCGGCCCTGCACGGTCCGTACGGCGAGGACGGCACCGTCGCGTCGCTGCTGGAATGGCTCGGCGTGCCGTACGTCGGCAACGGTGTCTTCGCCAGCGCGGCGGGCATGGACAAGGGCGTCACCAAGCGGCTCCTCGCCGCGGACGGCCTGCGGGTGAGCCCGGGTGTGACCCTGCGACCCGGGGAGCACCTGTCGCCGGCCGAGCGGCAGCGACTGGACCTGCCGGTCTTCGTCAAGCCGGCGCGGGCCGGCTCCAGCCTGGGCGTGGTCCGGGTGACGGACTGGGCGGCGCTGCCCGCCGCGGTCGAGCAGGCCCGCGAGGTCGATCCGAAGGTGCTCGTCGAGCAGGGGGCGCGCGGACGGGAGATCGACGTCGCCGTCCTGCAGTACCCGGACGGCCGGGTGCAGGCCGGGCCGCCGCTGGAGATCCGGGTGAACGGCGCGGGCTTCTTCGACTACGACGCGAAGTACGACGGCGGGGCTGTCTTTGAGATCCCCGCCCCGCTCGATCCGGCCACCACCGAGGTGCTCCAGGACCGGGCGATCCGCGCCTTTCACGCCCTCGACTGCCGAGGCCTGCTGCGGGTCGACTTCTTCCTCTCCGGCGAGGGCGCGGAGCCCATCGTGAACGAGGTCAACACCTTCCCGGGATTCACCGCCGCGTCGCAGTTCCCGCAGATCTGGCAGCGGGCCGGGATCGAGTTTCCCGCCCTGCTCGACATCCTGATCTCCGGCGCGCTCGTCGACAGTCCTCGGGTCGCCTCGTTCGGGCTGCCCCGGCCGGCACGGGCTGTCGATCTGGTGTGAGCGGCGTTCGCCCCGGTCACTCGAGCCAGCAGGGCCAGGCTGGCCGGGTGCCGTCCGGCCCGACGAGGGTGACCGGGGTGGCACCGTTTCCCGACATGGAGAACACCACGGTGCAGATGATCTGGTTGGCCGCGACTGTCGACAGCGGCAGCACGGCACCCGACATCGTCACGGTGATGCCGGGCTCGTCGACGCTCGGCGCCACCTTGGCCGGCGCGGCGTCGGATGGCACCTCGCTGCTGAGCCCCGCCTCCCGCTCGGTCGGGGTGGGACCGGCCGCGAGCAGCGCGAGCGCGTCGGCCGGCGACGAGGGACCGGGGCCGGGTTTCGTCGCGCGCAGGACGAGCGCCAGCTCGCCGTGCGAGATGAGGTAGAGACCCGCGCCCGCGGACGGCCCGCTCACCGCGGCGCGGCCGGTGATGACGTCGCTGGGCCGGACTCCGCAGCCGGCCGTGAGCAGGGTGAGCAGAAGCCCGACCGCGAGCAGCGTCCGCGTCACGCGTCGGCGCGGCGCCGGACGTGTCCGGCACGCGCCGATCACCGTACGCCTCCGGCGTCCACGGTCTCCGACGCCACCCGGGGCAGGCGCAGCGTGAACACCGCTCCGCAGTCGGGGGTGTTGCCCGCCACCAGACTTCCCGGCTGACCGGCGTGCCGGTGCAGTCGCGCGTTCTCCCACGCGATGGCGAGGCCGAGGCCGCTGCCCTCGGAGCGGGTCCGCGCGGTGTCGGCCTTGTAGAAGCGGTCGAAGACGTGCGGCAGCACCTCCGGGTCCAGCCCCGGCCCGTGGTCGGCGACCTCGATGGTGATCCAGTCCGGTTCGGCGCGCAGGCGTACGGACACCGGCTCGTGGCCGTGCCGGAAGGCGTTGCCGACCAGGTTGGCGACGATGACGTCCAGCCGGCGGGGATCGAGCCGGGCGATGACACCGGACGGCAGATCCGTCTCCACCCGATCGGCCCACCGGCGCAGCCGCAGGGTCGCGTTGACCGCCGCCGCGACGTCGACGTCGTCGAGGGCGAGCCGGGCGGTGCCGGAGTCGAACCTGCTGACCTCGATGAGGTCGTTGACCAGCTGGGTGAGGTTCTGGGTCTCCTGACTGACGAGCCGGGCGGCCTGGCCGGCGTCCCCCGGCAGCCGGTCCGCCTCCTCGTCCAGCACGTCGGTGACCGCCGTCATCGCGGCCAGGGGCGTACGGAGTTCGTGCGACACGTCGGCCACGAAGCGCCGCGCGTCGGCCTCCATCCGCCGCAGCTCCCCGACCTGACGCTCCAGGGTCCCAGCGGTGTCGTTGAAGGTGCGGGCCACGTCGGCCAGTTCGTCGACACCCCGAACGGTCAACCGGGTGGACAGGTCGCCCTCGCCGAGCCGGCGTGCCGCGCGGCCCAGCTCCCGTACCGGCCGCAACACGCCCCGCGCGGCCAGCAGGGCCAGCAGGACGGCGAGGATCAGGGAGAGACCGCCGGTCACCCACGCCAGCATGGCGAGCCGGTCGATGCTCTGCTGTTCGGAGTCGAGGCTGCGCACCGAGTAGACCTCCACGCCCGACGGCACGGACGTTCCGTCGGACCTGTCGAACCTGAGCTGCGTGCCGATGAGCAGCAGGTGCTTGCCGTGGCGATCGACGCGCTGCCAGGCGATGCGACCGCCCGCCACCTCCTGCCGCAGCTCCGGGGTGAGCACGTCGGACTCGTCGACGACGCTCTGCGCCCACAGATCCCCGTAGCGGACCACGGCGTCCCCCTCCCGGTCGGAGAGGCGCTGGGCCAGCATGTCGAGTTCCTCCTGGTTCGGCGGCAGACTGACGATCGGATACACCTTCGACAGCTCGTCGGTCAGCGACGCCACAGCCGCGTCCTGCGCCTGCTGGAGGATGACCGTCCGGGCCTGGAAGTAGCTTCCGCTGGCCACCACCGCCGTGGTGGTCACGCCCAGCAGGGCGAAGGCCAGGAGCAGGCGGACGCGCAGGCCCAGTGCCATGGCCCAGGCCCAGTGCCAGGGGGTCACAGCGGCCCGAACCGGTATCCGAAGCCACGTACCGTCTGGATGTAGACCGGCGCCGACGGCTCGTCCTCGATCTTGGCGCGCAGCCGCTGGACGCAGGCGTCCACCAGCCGTGAGTCGCCGAGGTACCCGTGCTCCCACACGGCCTCCAGCAGTTGCTGGCGGCTGAGCACCTGGCCTGGCGTGTGCGAGAGTTCGAGCAGCAGCCGCAGCTCCGTCGGGGCCAGGCTGACCGGCGCCCCGTCCTTGCTGACCACCAGCGCGGCCCGGTCGATGGTCAGGGCGCCGTGCTGGTGCAGCCCGGGCCGCTCGGGGCCGGGGCGCCGCGAGTCGCCGCCGGTGCGTCGCAGCACCGCCCGGATGCGCGCTTCGAGCACCCGGGCCTGCACCGGCTTGACCACGTAGTCGTCGGCGCCCGCCTCCAGGCCGGCAACCACGTCCATGTCGTCGTTGCGGGCGGTGAGCATGATGATGGGCAGGTCGCCCTGCTGCCGGATCCGGCGGCAAACCTCGAACCCGTCCATACCGGGCAGCATGAGATCGAGGACCACCACGTCGGACGCCGCCGTCTGCAGTCGTTCCAAGCCTTGTTCGCCGGTCGCCACGGCGACGACCGAGTGGCCCTGCCGGGTGAGCGCCAGCTGCAGTCCGTCGCGGACCGTCTGGTGATCTTCGATCAGCAGGACCTGTGGCATGCCGTCCAGTATCCCATCATGAGATGTATTCGCCTTTGGTCGATGTCTCGCGGGTCGGGTATCGACCCGTCAGCGCCCTGCCGTCCTGCTGTCCGTCGCCAGCAGGCGCTCCATGGACCCCGGGTGGGCCGCCTCCCGCTGCGGCCGATCCACCGGTCCCGTGAACTCCACCGACGCCACCAGGAAGACCGCCACGCCCACCGCCAGCGCCGTCAGCACGGCCGCCGCCGAAATGGCCACGAGCGGCCCCCACGACAGTCCGGCGGCCGGACCGGGCAGCAGCACCCGAACCACCCAGCCGAGCACGATCAACCCCACCGCCCCCTCGGCGAACGCGCGCCAGGCGCGACCGGCGACCGGCATGGCACCTGGGCGCGGCGCGTCGCCGCCACGTCGGAGCGTCAGCGCCGCCGCGGCCAGGCAGAACAGCGCCGCACTCAGCAGGACGCCACCGAGCACGTCACTGAACCGGTGCCAGCCCGCGATCATCGTGGCCGCGCCGATCACCGAGACAGCCGCCGCGCCCGGCACGACCGACCACCGTCGGACCCAGCCCGGCAGGACCAGCAGGTAGGCCAGCACCAGAGCCGTCGCGACCGCGACGTGGCCACTGGGAAAACTGTTGTGCGTGGTCGAGCCCTCGATCGCGAAGTCCGGACGGGGCAGTGCCGACTTCACCGCACCGGCCGTCACGACCGCGCACAGCACCAGGCCCACACCCGTGAGGCCGGCCAGCAGTCGACGACCGAGCAGACCCACCACCAGCACCCCGCCGAGCAGGGCGGCGAGCGTCGAGGGCCGGCCGAAGTGCCGCAGGACGACAGTCGCCGGCCCGAACAGATCGCCGGGCTGCTCGTATCCGCCACCCCGTTCGGCACGCGGCAGGAGCAGCCCGTCGATCAACTGACCCCGGTCGGTCCACACGAACAACAGGCCGGTGAGGCCCAGGGCGAACAGGAAACAGACAGCCGCTGCGAGCAGCCGCAGGCCCGGCGCAACGGCGGCGCCGCCGGACGGCAGCGCCCGCGCGGGTCGAGGCGAGGACCGACTGACGGGGTACGACGATCCGTGAGGCATGTCGACCATGTTCGGCCGGCCAGGTCCGGACGCCGTCCGTGGATTGTCTTCGTTCTGTCACAACCGCCGGTCACCACCGGAGAAAACCGGGCGATCCCGCTTCCCGAACCCCCGCCCACCCTTCGTTGTCGCCAAGCCGTCCGCACGGCCGTGACGTCGACAGTCATTCACATGCTTACATGCAACTATGTTTTACCCAGCCGAGACGAGCCACCACTAGGGTCAGGACGCCGATCGATGGTCGTCCTCGGCGGTGCGAAAACCATCCGGAGTGATTGTGGGGAACCGGAAGGGGTTGGGCAATGCAGGGAATTCCGGTCGCCTCGCTGGTCATCGGCATCGCGTCCTCGCCGGCTGAGCGCCGGCAGTTGGCCCGCCTGCTCGGCGGGACCGACGCCTTCCTGATCGTCTCGAACGTGGACCAGGCGCGGGAGTTCCTCGGGGTGGTCGAGATGCCCCCCGTCGCACCTCCCCCCGCCCAGACCGTGCTCGCGGAGGTGGCGCCGAGCCCGCAGCCGCCGCCGGATCTGAGCGTCGACTCCGACCGCCGGGTGCTGCGCTGGCGCGACCAGGAGATCGACCTGACCCGACTGGAGCACGACGTGCTGCTCTGCCTGGTCGACGCTCCCGGGCAGGTCTGGACCTACGAGCGACTGCACCTTGAGGTCTGGGGCAACCGACACCTCGGCCGCGGGTCCGACATGCACTCCGTGGTTCGTCGGGTGCGTCGCAAGCTGGCCCGGCTCGACGCCGCCACCACCATCCACGCGGTCCGCGGCGTCGGCTTCCGGCTCGCGCCCGTCTGAGCGCGCGCCCGGCCGTCGCGAAGGCCGGTCCGGCCCGCCTGGTCGAGGACCAGGCGGGCCGGATGGTGCGCTACCGCTTACCGCAGGGTGTCAGCACCGGATGGGTGCCAGCGCGAAGTTCTCCACCGCGGGAGTGGTGGTGTCGATCCTCGTCTGACGGGTCTGGGGCTTCCAGCCGTCCTTGGCGACGATCATCGTGAGCGGGTTGTTCCGGCGGTCCACCCAGTAGGCGTACCTGCCGGCGCTGTCGGTCGCGAACGTCCACGACATCGCCCACGAGTCCACCTGGACCACCGCGCCGGCGATCGGCGAGGTCGCGCCCTGGCAACTGGTCCCGGTCACCGTGCCCATCAGCTTGCCCCAGGTCTTCGGGGGCGTCGCCGTCATGGTCACCGCCACCGGCGCCACCGAGTACGGCGTGTTCTCCTTGATCGTGACCGCACCCGAGTAGGTGCCCGGCTGGTCCACGTTCGCCGTCATCCCGACGGTGACAGTGACCTTCTCCCCCGGCGCGAGGGTGACAGTCGACTTGTCGATCGTCATCCAGCTCACGTCGGCCGCCGCCTCGACACACCCCTCGAAGCCCGGCAGCACCTCACTGTCCGGTGCCGCGTTGAAGCTGCCCGACGAGCCACCGATCTTGTAGAAGCCACACGCCGCGCCACCCCGGTACCGGGCGGTGTTGGCGTTCGGCAGGTTCGACCACGAGCTGGTGGCCGGGTCGTAGGCGAAGCCGGCGTTGCTGATGGCGCCGCCCTGCGAACCACCCACGACGAGGAGCTTGCCGCTGGCCACCGCGTACGAGCTGGCCCAGTTGTCCGTCGGCGCGTCGGCGATGGCGGTCCACGTGTTGGCACCCGGGTCGTAGGCGTAGCTGGCCTTCTGCGCCGCGGTGCCGTCGTTGCCACCGGTGCAGTAGAGAACACCGTCGATCCCGCCGCAGGAGGCGAAGGCCACCGACTTCGGGTAGTTCGCCAGCGTCTCCCAGGCGTCGGTGCCCGGGTCGTAGCGGACCACGGTGTTCGACATCGGCACACATTCCGCGGTGGTGCAGCCGCCGACGGCGTAGAGCTTGCCGCCGACGACGGCCTGCCCGGCCGCGGAACGCGGCGCCGGGTTGTCGGCCAGTTCGGTCCAGCTGTTGGCCTCCGGGTCGTACGACCAGGTGGCGGCGTCGGGGCCCTCGGCGCCCCAGCCACCCGTTGCGATGATCTTCCCGCCGACCACGCCAACGGTCAGCGCGTTACGGGCGCCCGGCAGGTCGGCCGCCGCCGTCCAGGTCTGCGCGACCGGGTCGTAGGCGTAGGTCTTCGCGGTGGAGGCGCTTCCGTCGCCACCGCCGATCGAGTACACCTTGCCGTCCAGGGTGACGACCCGGTTGTCCATGATGTTGGTCGGGAAGTCGGTGATGTCCGTCCACGGGGCGGCCTGCGGGCCGGCCGCGGCGGTGGTCGCCGACGTCGCCTTGCCGGACGCCCTGGCCGCGAACGACGTCGGGACGCTCAGCCGCTGCTCCGGTGCGCCGGCCGCGCCGAGCACCTGCTGCCGGGTCACCCGGGAACCGTCCGCCCGCAGCAGCTCGAAGCCGTTGTCCCGCTCGCCGAAGCCGACCTCGACCGGTGCTCCGCCGGTGTTGGTCACGGTGAACGTCCTGGTGGCCTTGCCGCTGGGCATCTGGACCGTCGCGCTCAACTGGGTGGGTGTCACCGACAACCGGCCGGCCGCGAGGACGAAGTTCGCGGCGGTGGCCCAGTCGGGTTCGACGTCGACCTGCTTGCTCTGGCTGACGTAGTTGCCGGCCGTCGCGGTGAACTTGTGGGTGCCGGTCAGCGTCGAGTAGATCCAGTAGAACCCGTCGGGCAGTCCCGGGTCGTCCGGGGTCGCCACGGTGACCGCCTTCTCGGCGGGCCGGTCGTTGCTGGTGACGGTGGCGCCGTTGACGTAGCTGTTGTCGTTCTTGTCGCGGACGTTGCCCACGACCAGACCGCCGTCGACCGGCACGCAGGTGACCTGACTGCCGATGAGGACGTTGTCGACCTCCCACCACCACTCGTACGAGGCGTCGTAGTAGTGGAACCGCACCTGGACCTGCGCCTTGCCGGCCGCCTGCGGAATCGGGATCTCGGTGAGCTTCGGGCCCCGGACGTCGGTCTCCTGTCGGAGCACGTTCGTCCAGGTCGCGCCATTGTCGATGCTCAGGTCGACGTCTGCGGTGTCGTCGTTGAGCTGGTTGAAGTCCTGGTTGAACCGGATGACCGGGGCCGTGACGCCGGTCAGGTCGACCACCGGGCTGACCAGGGAGGTGTCCTGGCTGGTGCCCGCGCCGTAGTCGTCGCTGTCGATCATCGCGAAGTTGCCGGTGCCACCGGTCAGGTTGCCCCGACCGCCGTCGTCGGTGAACTTCCAGACCTGACCGCTGCCCGCGTTGTCCACCACCGTCCAACCGGCCGGGGTGGTCGTCGCGTCGAAGGTCTCGTACTCGCCGTCGGAGCCGAACGTGTAGCCGGGCGCCGTCGTGCACCTGGTGGTGTCCACCGGCACCGCGACGTTGGCGGTCACGTTCCGCGTCCCGACCACGACCTCCTTGGTGACCCTCTGGTAACCCGGGTACTGCACCTCGTACGTCAGGGTGTACGTCTGCCCGGCCGGCAGCGTGATGCTGTATCGGCCGTTCGAGGGCGTCGTGTAGTCGTACACGCCGGACGGGCCGCTCACTGTCACCTTCGCGTACAACGGCCAGCCGTGGCCGGAGCCGTCGGTGACCGAGCCGGTGACGTTGACGCGCGGCACCGCCGTCAGGGCGACGTCGAGCGTCGTGGTCGCGCGGTTGGCGACAGTCGCGGACTTCGTGGTGCTGCCGTAGCCGAACGCCGACACGACGACCTGGTAGTCGCCGGTCGGGATCTGGGTCGAGTAGGTGCCGTCGGCGCCGGTGGTGATCTCACGCGAGGCCGGACCGGTGAGGGTCACTGTCGCGCCGGCGATCGGTGCGCCGGTGGCCGCGTCGGTGACCGTGCCGGCCAGGGTGCCGACGTCGCCGGTCGGGGCGGCGTTGAGCAGCGCGAGGGCGTCCAGCCGGCCCTCACCCCAGACGTTGTTGTCCGCGGCGGTACCGCCGCACTGGTCGTCGGCCTTGTCGACAGCGGTGCCGTTGAGCAGCGCGCGGGTTCCGTCGACGTCACCGATCAGCGACGGCGCCGCCGAGTACAGGAGGGCGATCGCGCCCACCAGGTGCGGGGCGGCCATCGACGTGCCGCTGGCGGCGGCGTACCCGTTGCCGGGAACGCTCGACCGGACGTTCACGCCGGGCGCGGAGATGTTGGGCTTGATCTCGCCGTTCTGCCCGACGCCGCGCGCCGAGAAGCTGGCGATGGTGTTGTTGACGTCGTACGCGCCGGCTGAGTAGTTGCTGGCGAGGCTTCCCGGTGAGCCGCTGGTCTGGCACGCCGGCCCGCTGTTGCCGTTGGAGAAGACCCCGAAGATGCCGGACGCGGCCCAGGCCAGCGTCACGTCCTCCATGAAGGGCTCGTTCGACGGGTTCCGGGTGCCCCAGGAGTTGTTGATGATGTTCGGCCGCTTGCTGGCGTCCGGGTTCTGACCGCGCAGGTCGGTCGGTTCGAGCATCCACTGGCCGGATTCGATCAGCGCCGCGTCGGTCGGGCAGCAGCCGTTCGCGGCGATCCACTTGACGCCGGGCGCGACACCGATCTGGTTCGCGCCGGCGGAGCCGGCCATGGTGCCCATGGTGTGCGTACCGTGGCCGTCGTCGTCGCAGGGCGCGTCGGCGCACGTCCCGGCGGCGTTGAACCAGTTGTAGTTGTGGTCGAACGTGCCGTCGCCGTTGTTGCCGCGGTAGGAGTTCACCAACGCCGGGTGGTCGTACTGCACGCCGCTGTCGATGCTGGCGATGGTGACGCCCTCGCCGGTGACGCCGTACTGGGACCAGACGTCGTCGGCGTTGATGTTGGCAACGCCCCACTCGACGGAGTTGACGGTCTTCTCGTCGGTGCCCTTGGTGAGTTCGGGCAGCTTGTAGGCGACCGGGGCGTAGAGGCCCTCGACCTCGGCGTGGGCGGCGAACTTCTGCGCCATCGCCAGGGAGCCGCTGTTCACCTTGATGGCGTTGGTGGCCCAGAAGGTCTGGTACTTCGTACCCGAGCTGTCGAGTTCGGCGCGGATCTTGCCCTGGCTCCCGGCGGCGGTCTCCCGCAGCGTCTGCGCGACTGCCGCGCCGCGCTTCGTCCAGTCCTTGATGGCACTGGCCTTGCTCAGGTCGGCCCGGTCCTTGAACCGAATCCAGAAGTCCCCTGCGGTCTTGGCCTCAAGCTGCCGGGCGAGCTCCGGGCGGATCTTGTCCCCGGCGGCGGTGCCCGCTCCCAGCGAACCGGGCGCGGCCTGCGCGCCGGAGCTGACGCTGACCAGGCATGTGGCGGCGAGGATCGTCGCCGCGCTGGCGCTGACCAGCGATTTGGCCGTGCGTCTCCATTGTGGACGTCTGAACATCGGTGCTGCCTCCCTCAGAACGACCCAGGGGTGTAGTGGGCCATGGTGAGAGTGCGCGAGATCCAGCTCGGTGGAGCCGAGCGAACGGACCCCCTCATGCCTCCCCATGCACCGCGCGGGTCACGCCGGTTGCCCGAGTGGACACTATGATCGAGAGGAAAGGACGATCAAGAACTTGCTGTGAGCAACTTGTCGCTAACGGTTGCCCTGCTGGCGGCGCGCTTGCCAATCATTGTCAGGACCATGACGACAGCTGGGCAGGGATGCCCATCGATCCCGGGCGGTGTGGTGGCCGAGGACGACGAGACGGCGGCGGACGGGTCCGACCCGACCGACGAGCCGTTTCCGTTGCTGATCGCGGTGACGCCGTCCCCTACCGAGCGCATCCGGCTCGCGGAGCGTCTCGACGGGATCGCGCCGCTGCTGCTGGTGGCCGACCTCGACGAGCTGCGCCGGCTGATCGCGGTGCCGCAGCAACGAGCCGGCCCTCTCGGCGAACCACAGTCGAGCCCGACGCCCACCGTCGAGCCCGAGCCCGCCCTGGTCATCGACTCGGCCCGGTCCACCGCCCGGTACGCGGGTCGCGAGGTCGACCTGACCCGGCTGGAGCACGACCTGCTGACCTGCCTGATCACCGAGCCGGTCCGGATCTGGAGCTACGCCGAGCTGCACCGGTCGGTCTGGCACGACGAGGGACGCGAGCGCAGAGCGGACGTGCAGTCTCTGGTGAAGCGGCTGCGCCCCAAGTTGCGGGCCCTCGGCGCCGGTGCCACGATCGAGGCCGTACGCGGTGTCGGATTGCGCCTCACCGGCCGGCACGAGCCGCGGATCGGGCGTGCCTGACGGCTGCCTGATGTGGGCAGTTCATCGCCACCGTCCCGCCGCCGGCAGAACCCGTCGACGCCGCGCCCGCCCGGACGACGGCCGTCAGATCAGCCCGGCCCGGGCCCACAACCGCCGCCCCGGCCCGCCCACCAGCCCGACGCCCGCGAGGTGGTCGTGCACCCGGGCCGCCGACCACCGCAGCGTGGCCTGCCAGTGCGGGTTGGCGCGGGCGGCGGCCCGGCCCACCGCCGGCGGGATCCCCACCGCCGCGTACGCGTCGGGGTGCACGAGACGGTTGGCGATCGAGTGTGCGGCACGACCGACCAGCAGGCGGGCGTACGCCATGCCCACCGGTCCGGCAGCCGCGACCTGGCGGGCCAGCTCGTCGCGGGCGAACCGCACGTGTCGCGCCTCCTCGACGACGTGGATGCGCGAGACCATCCGGATGAGCGGCTGCAGCGACTCGTCCACCATGATCTCGCGCTGGAACGCGTCGAGGATCTCCTCGGCGACGAGGATCGCGGCGTACATCCGGGGGCCGCTGGCGGTCGCCTTGAGGAACCGGCCGAGCAGGTGGTCGAGCGGGTCCGCCCGGTAGACGGGACAGCCCATCGCCTCGATCAGCCGACCGAACATGATCGAGTGCCGGCACTCGTCGGCGACCTCGGTCAGCGCGTACTGGGCGCGCGGGCTGGTCGGGTCGGCGTCGTAGTAGTGCCGGATCAGCATCTGCATGAGGATCGTCTCGAACCACAGACCGGCGCTGGCCGCGCTGGCCACCTCGTGCTTGGTGAGTTCGATCCGCTGCTCCTCGCTCAACCCGGACCAGAGCGGGGTGCCGTAGAGGCTGCTGCGGTGCGGCGGAAGCCAGTAGGCGCCCGGGGTGTGCGGCGCGTCCCAGTCGATCTCGACCACCGGGTCGTAGCTGGTCCGCAGCGACGACGTGAGCAGCCGTTCGGCGACCGCAGCGCCCTGGGGTTCCGCCGTCTCCATGGTTCCTCCATATTGACGTGACGACCGGTAACTGTTACGAGTAGTAGCATGCAATCGCCGCGTAAGGATGTCAATGGATCCGACCCGCCGGGCGCATCCGACGCCGACGCCCCGAGAGTGAAGGGCAACGGTCGCCGGGACCGCTGGGCAGGCCACCGCGAGCAGCGCAGACAGGCGCTCGTCGGCGCCGCCGTACAGGCCCTGCTGCGGCACGGACCCGAGGTCGACATGGACCAGGTCGCGGCCATCGCCGGCGTCAGCAAGCCGGTGCTCTACCGCTACTTCACCGACAAGTCGCAGCTCTGGATCGCGGTGAGCGAGGTGGTGGCGGCCCGGGTCGTGGACGCCATCGCGCCCGCGATCGAGCAGGTCCGAGAGGAACGCGCCCTGGTCGAGGCGACTATCGACGCGTACCTCGGCGTGATCGAGTCACAGCCCGCGCTCTACCGGTTCCTCATGAGCCAGTCCGGGCAACCCGGCATCCACCAGGTCGTCGCCGGGACCAGCCGGCAGGTGGCCGCCGGGCTGGCCCGGGTGATCGGCGACCGGCTGCGCGCGCTCGGCCTGGACGCCGGCCCGGCCGAACCCTGGGCGTACGGCCTGGTGGGGTTCGTGCAGGCGGTCGGCGACTGGTGGACCACACACGGACAGCCGCTCAGCCGCAGCGCCCTCACCGGCTACCTGACCACCCTGCTCTGGAGCGGGATCGAGGGCGTCCGGGCCAGCGCCGACCTGCCACCCGAGCTGACCCGCGCCCACGAACGGATCGTGCCGTGAGCTATCACGGTCCGGCGAGTATCGCGGGCAACGCGGTACGGGCACACCTCAGCGGACGGTGGGAACCCGTCGACGGCCGCTTCCACTGGGGTGGGCGCATCGAGCCGGACCCGACCGTGGCACGACTGCTGCGCTCCGGTCGCCGCGACGTCGAGCTGCGCATCGCCGACCGGGCCCGGCCCGCCCGACTGGCCGAGGTCGACCCGTGGGGCGGCGTACGGATCACCGGCGTGGGTGATCCGCCCTGGCCCTCGCAAGCCGGACCGGACGTCGCGTCCGAGCATCTGGAGGACTGATGGACACGGACGTTGCCATCGTCGGGGCCGGTTTTGGCGGCCTGGGCGCGGCCATCGCCCTGCAACGGGCCGGCTTCAACGACTACCTCGTCTTCGACCGGGGCGACGACGTCGGCGGCACCTGGCGGGACAACACCTACCCCGGCTGCGCCTGCGACGTCCCGTCGCACCTCTACTCCTTCTCCTTCGCCCCCAATCCCCGCTGGTCCACCACCTTCTCCAGCCAGCCGGAGATCAGGGACTACCTACGCGGCTGCGTCGACCGCTTCGGGATCGGCCCGAAGCTGCGGCTGCGCCACGAGGTGCACGAGGCACGCTGGGACGACAAGCGCCAACGCTGGCTGCTGCGCACCTCCGGCGGGGATCACACGGCCCGGGTGCTGATCTGCGCGGCCGGCCCCCTGAGCGAGCCCGCCATGCCCGATCTGCCGGGCATCGACAAGTTCGCCGGTACGGTCTTCCACTCCGCCCGCTGGCGGCACGACCACGACCTGACCGGCCGCCGTGTCGCGGTCATCGGCACCGGCGCGTCGGCGGTCCAGTTCGTGCCGCGGATCCAGCCGGCCGTCGACAGACTGACGCTGTTCCAGCGCTCCCCCGCCTGGATCATGCCGAGGCGCTCGCGCCGCATCAGCCGGGTCGAGCAGGCCGCGTTCCGCACCGTGCCCGGCGCGCAGCGGGCCGCCAGGGCCGGGCTGTACCTGCTCCGCGAGACCATGGGTCTGGGCTTCCTGCACCCGACGGTCAACCGCCTCGCCTCCCGGTTGTCCCTGCGGACGCTGCGGCGTCAGGTCACCGACCCGGCCCTGCGCGACAAGCTCACCCCCCGGTACGCCATGGGCTGCAAACGGGTCCTGATCTCGAACGACTACTGGCCGTCGCTCACCCGGCCGAACGTCGACGTGGTCACCGAGGGCATCGCCCGGGTCGTGCCGGACGGCCTGGTCACCGCCGACGGCGTGCACCACCCGGCGGACACGATCATCCTCGGCACCGGCTTCCACGTCACCGACTCCCCCGTCGTGCGGCGCATCCACGGCCGCGGCGGGTGCAGCCTGGGTACGGCCTGGACGCCCAGCATGCACGCGTACCGGGGCACGACCATCGCCGGCTTCCCCAACCTGTTCTTCCTGCTCGGCCCGAACACCGGGCTCGGGCACACCTCGGTGGTGCTGATGATCGAGGCGCAGTTGCGCCTGGTGCTCGCGGCTCTGCGCCATCTGCGGGCCACCGGCGCGCAGGCCATCGAGCCGACCACGGAGGCCCAACGACGCTGGACCGAACAGATCGACAGGAAGATGGCCGGGACCGTCTGGCAGACCGGCTGTTCGAGCTGGTATCTCGACGCCACCGGCCGCAACACCACCATCTGGCCGGGCTTCGCCACCAGCTTCCGGATGCGTCTGCGCCGGTTCCACCCCGCCGACCACCGGCTGATCACGGCCGGCCACAGCCCCAACGAACCGGAACGGGAGCACGCCGATGCGGTATGACCTGGCGGGCCGGACCATCTTCATCACCGGCGCGGCGCGCGGCATCGGCGCCGAGCTGGCCCGCGCGGCCGTCGCCCGGGGCGCCCGGGTCGCGCTGGCGGGTCTGGAGGGCGAGCGGCTCCGGCAGCTCGGCGACGAGCTCGGCGCGCACTGGTACGAGTGCGACGTCACCGACCAGGCGGCGCTGGACGCCGCGGTGGCTTCCACAGTGGACCGATTCGGTGGTGTCGACGTGGTGGTGGCGAACGCCGGCATCGCCAACCTCGGCACCGTTGCCGTAGGGCCGGTCGACGCGTTGGTGCGTACCGTCGAGGTGAACCTCTGCGGCGCGATCCGCACCGTCAGCGCGGCGCTGCCGCACGTCACCGCCGCGCGGGGTCACGTCCTGATCGTCTCGTCGGCCGCGGCCTTCACGGCGATGCCCGGCATGGCTGCCTACTGCGCGTCCAAGGCGGGCGTGGAGCAGTTCGCCAACGTGCTACGCCTGGAGACGCGCTCGGCTGGCGTCACTGTCGGCACCGCGCATCCGATCTGGATCGACACCGACCTGGTCCGCGACATCCGTGCCGACCTGGCGTCGTTCAACGCCACGCTGCGCCGGCTGCCGTGGCCGCTGTCCACAGTCGTCCCTGTCGAGCAGTGCGCCGACGCACTGCTGAGCGGCATCGAACGCCGCAGACGCAAGGTGTACGTGCCACGGTCGCTGGCCTTGGTGCAGGCGCTGCGGCCGGTGGTGCTCAGCGGCCTCTCGGACGCGCTGATCACCAGGTTGGGCGGCCGCACGATGGTCGGTCAGATGGAGGACGAGGTACGCCAGCTCGGCCGGTCCTTCGGCAGGTCGTCGGTGGAGGGGCGCAGATGAGCATCCACTTCCGTCGCGCGGGCAGCGGTGAGCCGCTCGTGCTCATCCACGGCATCGGTCACCGCCACCAGGCGTGGGAGCCCGTGTTCGACAGGCTCACCGCCCACCACGAGGTGATCGCCCTCGACCTGCCCGGCTTCGGGAACTCACCGGTGCCCGACACCGGGATGCCCGCCGACATGGCCGCCACCGTCGCCGCGATGCTGCCCGTCCTGACCGAGTGGGGGCTGGAGCGTCCACATGTGGCCGGTTACAGCCTCGGTGGGGCGATCGGTCTGGAGCTGGCCGCGACCGGGGCGGTCGCGTCGGCCACCGCCTTCTCCCCCGCCGGCTTCTTCACACCGGCCGAGCGGCGCCGGGCACTGGCCAT
This sequence comes from Micromonospora sp. DT63, assembly GCF_049841615.1. Classification (NCBI taxonomy): domain Bacteria; kingdom Bacillati; phylum Actinomycetota; class Actinomycetes; order Micromonosporales; family Micromonosporaceae; genus Micromonospora; species Micromonospora sp. DT63. The sequence continues at coordinate 1,025,246 of NZ_JBNCKQ010000001.1, forward strand.
CCTCAGGATGCTGCGGGCCAACTCGCGCCTGCCCACCCCGATCATGCGGGTCGCGTTGCGCTCGGCGTACCTGCGGGCGTTGTGCTTCGCGCCGCTGATGGCCCGCCCGACGCTGTTGGACGTCGACCGCGCGGTGGGCGACGCGCTCGCCCTGCGGCGAGCGGTGGGCTTCAACGCCGTGGCCCGAGCCTCCCGCGACTACCGCTTCGACTGCCTCCGGCTGGCCGACGCGGCGGTGCCGGTGACCATCGGCTGGGGCGACCATGACCGCATCTTCGCCGTCCACCAGGCCGAGCGCGCCCGGGCCGGGCTGCCGGCGGCCCGCGTGGTGACGCTTGCCGGTTGCGGGCACGTGCCGATGAGCGACGACCCGGATCTGGTCGCCACGCTCATCCTGGAGACCACCGGCGCCGTTCCCCGCACACCGGGACCCGACCCGTCGGTGGCCGCCTAGCGAGGCCGGTTGGCACGGAGCAGGAGCGCGAGCCCGCCACCAGCACTTCCGCGTTTCGGAGTTATGACGAAGTGCGAACCTGCCGCCACGTAACGTGAGAATGCAGCCGGTCAGCGGCTGACGCAGGCGTGCACCGGGCCGCCACCGGGGGCGGCACCGCTCTGTCGGCTACCGGCACGGGCAGCTCTGCCCCGCCGTCTGCCCGTTCAGTCGCAGGAGGTGCGGACCCCATGCTGTCGGTATTCAACCCTCGGCACACCGTCGCTCCCCCGGGATACAGCCGCTGGCTCATCCCGACCGCGGCTCTGGCCGTGCACGTCTGCATCGGCCAGGTCTACGCGACGAGCGTCTACAAGAACTCCCTCATCGCGCACTTCGACACCAGCCAGACGGCGATCGGGGCGATCTTCAGCATCGCCATCGTCATGCTGGGTTCGTCGGCGGCGGTGGGCGGCCGGTGGGTGGAGCGAAACGGCCCCCGCCGGGCCATGTTCGTCTCCGCCTGTTTCTGGGCCACCGGATTCCTGGTCGGCGCGATCGGCATCGCGACCCAGCAACTCTGGCTGCTCTACCTCGGCTACGGCGTCATCGGCGGCATCGGGCTGGGCATCGGCTACATCTCGCCCGTCTCCACGCTGATCAAGTGGTTCCCGGACCGGCCGGGTCTCGCCACCGGCCTCGCCATCATGGGGTTCGGCGGCGGCGCCCTGGTCGCCGGCCCGCTCGCACGCCAGCTGCTCTCGCTGTACGACTCCAACTACAACCCGGACAATCCGGGAGCCGTCGCGTCGGGCCACGCCCTCATGGCGCTCTTCGTCACGTTCGGCCTCGGCTACTTCGTGATCATGATGTTCGGCCCGTTCAACGTCCGGGTTCCGGCACCGGACTGGCGGCCCGCCGGGTTCGATCCCGCCAGCGTCGCCAGCCGCCCCCTGGTGACACGGGCGAGCGTGTCCGCGACGAACGCGGTACGTACCCGATCGTTCTGGCTGCTGTGGATCGTGCTGTTCTGCAACGTCACGGCGGGCATCGGCATCCTGGAGCAGGCCAGCCCGATGATCCAGGACTTCTTCCGGGACAACGGCTCCACCGCGGTGTCGGTGTCGGCGGCGGCCGGCTTCGTGGGTGTCCTGTCGCTGTTCAACATGGCCGGCCGGTTCGTCTGGTCGACGACGTCCGACCTCATCGGCCGCAAGCCCATCTACATGGTCTACCTCGGCGTCGGCATGGTGCTGTACGTGCTGCTCGCCGTCGCCGGCCACGCCGCGACGGCGGTCTTCGTGCTGGTCGCCGCCGCGATCATCTCCTTCTACGGCGGCGGCTTCGCCACCATGCCCGCGTACCTGCGCGACCTGTTCGGCACCTTCCAGGTCGGCGCCATCCACGGCCGGATCCTGACCGCGTGGTCAGCCGCGGGTGTCGCCGGACCGCTGATCGTCAACGGGATCCTCGACACGCAGGGCAAGCCCGGCACCCTCACCGCCTCGGCGTACCGTCCCGCGCTGTTCACCATGGTCGGCATCCTGGCCATCGGTTTCATCGCCAACCTGCTGGTACGTCCCGTGCCGGACCGGTTCCACGAGCCGGACCGGGGACCGACGTCGCCGGTGGCCAAGGCCACGGTCACCGAGCCGGTCGCCCTCGGCCCGCAGAGCACCCCTGCGGTGCCCGAGCACGTCGGCACCCAGACCGGTCGACTCTGGGTGTCCTGGCTGCTGGTCGCGGCGCTGCTCGGATACGGCATCGTCCAGACCGCCATCACCGCGGCGAAACTGTTCACCGGCTGAGGTGTCGCGCCAGTTCAGGGCCGGAGCGCGGGGGCGTTCTTCTCGTCGAGTCTCTCCCGCTGGGGCACGACCGTGTACTTCGGATCGCGCGCGGAGACCCGGCCCGCCTCGAAGACACCGAACCGGGTGGCGACCGACGAGGCCACGAGGGCCGCGCCGGAGATCGCCGCCAGAAGCCGGCTGCGGCGGCTGACCAGTGCCGCGGCGGTGCCCACGGCGAGCAGCGCCCGCCCCGCGGTGACCAGTCGCCCGCTGCGGCCGTGCCGGTACGGCTCACCGGTCAGACCCAGCCGCTCCAGCCGCCGTCCGCCGACCAGCTCGACCGTTGCGGCGGCGAGGGCGAGTCGCCGCAGCGGGGCGGTCTGCGTGGCCGGCGCCGCGATCAGGCCGACCCCGGACGCGGCGGCGAGCGCGCTCCCGGCGAAGACGAAGGGCAGCGACGGGTAGGCGTCGTGCCAGGACGGCACGGCCGTGTCGGCGAGGAGCACCCCGGTGTACGTGGCCAGCGCCGGCGCGACAGCGGCGGCGGCCAGACCGGCGGCGTTGCCGACCGGGGGCGCCAGCCGGCGGGCGAGGCCGAGCACGCCGTGCTGTGGGATCAGCGGCGCGAGTTCGGCGACCGCCGCCACGCCGGCCAGTGGCCCGAACGCGGCGAGGATCCAGGTGCCGACGGACATGGGTGAGGTCACCTTGGCGACCCGGAGCATGTGGTGGAACCGGCTCGGCCGCCCGAGGTCGTGAATGAGCAGGTACGTGCTGGCGGTGACACCGCCGAGGGCCGTCCACCGGCCGATCGTGCGCAACTCGGGACGACCGGTCACCTGGGCGCCCGCGGCGATCAGCGAGCCGCCGGCGGCGAGGCCGCCGGTGAACAGGTAGCCCGCTATGTCGTGCTTCCAGACCGGTGGTTTGAGCACCGGCCGGCCGTAGTAGGAGCTGAAGTCGGCAGGCGGCACGGTGAGCTGTTCGCCGTCCCCGCCGCGTCTCCGCCGCCGGTGCCCGTCCAGAGGTGTCGTGTCGGTCATGGCCGCCGCCCCAGGAACGCGAGCGCCGTGACGGCAGCCATCGTGAGCGCGGCGAGGCCTGCGCGTTTCCACATCGCCGGCAGATCCCGCGTCGTCACCACCGGATCCGGCGGCAACCCGTACACCTCCGGCTCATCCAACAACAGAAAGAACGCACCATCACCACCGACACCGTCGTTCGGATCCTCCCCGTACAACCGCGCCTCAGGCACACCCCGCTCATGCAACGTCGCCACCCGCGCCGCCGCCCGCTCCCGCAACTCGTCCAGAGGCCCGTACTGAATCGACTCCGTCGGACACGCCTGCGCACACGCCGGCGTCATCCCCGCACCCAACCGGTCATAACACAACGTGCACTTCCACGCCCGACCATCACCCTGACGCTGATCGATCACCCCGTACGGGCACGCCGAAATGCAGTACCCACACCCATTACAGATGTCCTCCTGCACCACCACCGTCCCGAACTCCGTCCGGAACAACGAACCCGTCGGACACACATCCAGACAAGCCGCATGCGTGCAGTGCTTACACACATCCGACATCATCAACCACCGAAAATCCGACCGCTGCTCCACACCGGTACCCCGCCCCGGCGGCTGCCCACCCGGCATCCCCAGAAACTCGGGCCCACCTGACATGCGGGCCGCCGCGACCGGCGAACCGGGTGGCAGGCCCGGATCCGTGCCGGTGTCGGCGCTGGTCCGCGCGCCCACAGCCGCCGTCGCCGGGCTGACCGTCGGCCCGTCCGGGTAACCCTCGAACGCCGGTATCTCCGGCCCGACCGAACGCGGCTGCTCGACGAACGCGACGTGCCGCCACGAGTTCGCGGTCAACGCCCCCGTGTTGTCGTACGACATGCCCAACAGATCCAGGCCACTCTCCGGAACACCGTTCCACTCCTTGCAGGCCACCTCGCACGCCTTGCACCCGATACACACACTCGTGTCGGTGAAGAACCCCATCCGCGGCGGCGCATCCACGTAACCGGCATCCGGCGCCGGATCGAGCGGCCCGTACAGGGCGTTGGCGTGCGGCATCGGTCAGTCCTCCCGGTCACTGCTGCTGTCGGCGACGTCGGTCGTGATCAGCGGCGGGTAGCGGTGGCTCAGGTCTCCCGACCGTCGCCGGTAGTCGACGACGAGTTCCAGCAGCCGCTGGCCCCTCGGACGCCGACCGGGCCGCACGTCGCAGGTGCCGACCTTGCTCTCCTGGATGAGGACGTTGGGGTCGAGGGTGATGCCGAACAGGTCGTTGGCCGAGTCGCCGGTGACCAGGCCCTCGTAACCGAAGTGGTACGGCAGCCACACCTGGTGGATGATCCGACCGTCCACCCGCAGCGGAGTGACCCGGTCGGTGACCAGGACCTTCGCCTCGATGGCCGCGCGGGTGCTGACCAGGTGCGCCCATCCCAGGTGCGTCAGGCCGCGGTGGGCGGCCAGTTCCGGTGACACCTCGACGAACATCTCCGGTTGCAGCTCGGCGAGGTGCGCGACGGTCCGGCTCATGCCACCGGCCGTGTGGTGCTCGGTGAGCCGGCTGACCGTGAAGACGTACGGGAAGACGTCGCTGTGCTGCTCCGGCGGGCTCGGGTTGAGGTAGTTGATCGGATGGGTGTAGACCTTGCGGGCCGGGTTGGCCTGCTGGCGGTAGAGGGGGTTGCGTACCGGCGACTCCACCGGCTCGTAGTGCGTCGGCAGCGGCCCGTCAAGCACGCCGCTGGGCGCGTAGAGCCAGCCCTTGCCGTCGCCCTGAAGGATGAACGGGTCGTCCCCCGCGATGCCCGCCACGCCTGACGAGTTCGGCTCGGGCCGGTACGAGGGCGCCTTGGTCTTCTCGAAGTCCGGCACGTCGTAGCCGGTCCACTCGGCCTTCTCCGCGTCCCACCACACGTACTTCTTGCGCTCGCTCCACGGCCTACCGTCCGGGTCGGCCGAGGCACGGTTGTAGAGGATGCGGCGGTTGGACGGCCACGCCCAGCCCCACTCGAGCGCCACCAGGGACTGCTCCGAGCCGGGCTTGCGGCGCGCGGCCTGGTTGACGCCGTCGGCGTACACGCCGGTGTAGATCCAGCAGCCGCCGGCGGTGGAACCGTCGTCAGTCATCTCCGTGTAGCTCGACAGCGGTCGACCGCTGGCCACCTCGTACCCGTTGATCTCGTAGAGCACCGACTCCGCGCTCGGCTCGGCGTGCGGACCGTGCGTGGGGTAGTCCCAGGTGAGGTGAAGCAGCGCGCGGTCGCGGGCCCGGGTCGAGCCGGCCAGCCGTTCCCTGATGATGCGGCCGAGGTGGTAGAAGAACCACAGCTCGGAGCGGGCGTCGCCCGGCGGCTCGACGGCCTTCTCGCGCCACTGCAACAACCGCTGCGTCTGGGTGAACGAGCCCTCCTTCTCCACGTGCGAGGCGGCGGGCAGGAAGAACACCTCGGTACGACACTGCTCCGGAACGATCTCACCCGTCTCGATCTCCGGGGCACGCTGCCAAAACGTGGCGCTCTCGATCATGAACAGGTCCCGGACGACAAGCCAGTCCAGGTTGGCCATGCCCAGGCGCTGCGCCCGGCCGTGGGCCGAGCCGACCGCCGGGTTCTGCCCGAGCAGGAAGTACCCCTTGATCTTCCCGTCGATCATGTTCAACACCTGCTGGTAGGTGCCGTGGTCACCGGTCATCCGGGGCATGTGGTCGTAGCAGTAGTCGTTGTCCGCGGTCGCGGCGTCCCCCCAGTACGCCTTGAGCAGGTTCACGGCGTAGGCGCGCGCGTTGCCCCAGAAGCCCTTCTGGCCGGGGTGCCGGATGCTGTCCACCCACTCGTCGAAGGTCGGGTGGTCGGCGTGGTGCGGCATCGGCAGGTAGCCGGGCAGCAGGTTGAACAGCGTCGGAACGTCGGTGGAGCCCTGGATGCTGGCGTGGCCCCGCAGGGCCATGACGCCGCCACCGGGCCGGCCCATGTTGCCCAGCAGCAGCTGGATGATCGCCCCGGCGCGGATGTACTGCACGCCCACGCTGTGCTGCGTCCACCCCACCGAGTAGACGAGCATGCTGGTCCGGTCCCGGCCGGAGTTGGCGGTCCACGCCTGGGCCAGTTCGAGGAACTTCTCCTGCGGAATACCGCACACCCGCTCCACCATCTCCGGCGTGTAGCGGGAGAAGTGCCGCTTGAGGATCTGGTAGACGCAGCGGGGGTGTTGCAACGTCTCGTCCCGCTGGGTGTCGCCGCTCACCGGGGCGCCGTGCGACTCGTGCTCCAGCCCGGCCGCCGTCTCCCGCTGCGTCTCGGTGTCCTGGGGGGAGATGTTCTCCTCGGCGCCCTCGTACTGCCAGCTGCTCTGGTCGTAGCTGGCGTTCTCCTCGGCGAAGCCCGAGAAGAGCCCGTGCATGTCCTCGGTGTCCCGGAACTCCTCGGTCACGATGGTGGCGGCGTTGGTGTACGCCACGACGTACTCGCGGAAGTCCAGCTCGTTGTCGAGGATGTAGTGGATCACGCCGCCGAGCAGTGCGATGTCCGTGCCGGCCCGGATCGGCAGGTACGCGTCCGCCACCGCGCTGGTCCGGGTGAACCGCGGGTCGACGTGGAAGACCTTCGCCCCGCGACGCTTGGCCTCCATCACCCACTGGAAACCCACCGGGTGCGCCTCGGCCATGTTCGAACCCTGAATGACGATCATGTCGGAGTTCGACAGGTCCTGCTGGAACTGGGTGGCGCCGCCGCGACCGAAGCTGGTCCCCAGACCGGGGACGGTGGCGGAGTGTCAAATACGGGCCTGGTTCTCGATCTGGAGCGCCCCCATCGCGGTGAACAACTTCTTGATGAGGTAGTTCTCCTCGTTGTCCAGCGTCGCCCCGCCCAGACTGGAGATCCCCAACGTCCGGTTGAGCGGCCGGCCCTCGTCGTCACGGTCTTCCCAGGTCTCGTCCCGGGCAGCCAGGACCCGGTCGGCGATCATGTTCATCGCCGTGTCGAGGTCGAGGTCCTCCCACTCGGTGCCGTACGGCCGCCGGTAGCGGACCGTCGTCTGCCGCAGCGGACTGGTCACCAGGCTCTTGCTCGCCGAACCCTTCGGACAGAGCCGGCCCCGCGAGATCGGGCTGTCCGGATCGCCCTCGATCTGCGTGACCTGCCCGTCCTTGACGAACACCCGCTGGCCACAACCCACCGCACAGTACGGGCACACCGAACGGGCCACGCTGTCGGCGGTGTCGGTGCGGGCGGTCAGCGACAGTGACTGGGCGGACTTGGCCGCCGCGCCCCGCCCGAGCGGGTCGGTGCCGGTGAGCTGGCGGTAGAGGGGCCAGCTCTCGACCCAGCGGCGCACCCCCATCGCTGCACCTTCCCGACGAAAGCTACTAAATGTGAACAGTCCGACAGTAGTTGAGGTGCCGACCCGGCCGCAGCGGGATCAGCAGAGCGATGCCTCCCCCGGCCAATTCGCACTGGCCGCAGGAGGCATGGTGTAGAAGGGTCGCGATCAGCTCGACGGACGCTGGACCACCAGGCGGTCACCGAAGGTGCGGTAGCGGTGCAGCTCCCAGAACAGCCAGCCGATGCTGACGATCGCCAGCACGACGAAGACCAGCCAACCGGAGAACGTGTCCCAGAGGGTGTGCAGGACGACGACACCTCCGAAGGTGCCGAGGAACCCGAACAGCCGGCCGACGCTCGGGCTGGCCAGCAGCGCCCACAGCGCTCCGGCGGTGAGCCCGGTCCACGCGGTGTGCCCGGCGGGCGCGGTCAGACCACGGATGAACAGGGTCTGCTCCACCGCACCGATGTTGCCCTGCGAACTCAGCAGCGCGGTGAAGGCGTACCCCATCGTCTCCAGCGCGGCGAAACCCATGCCGGCGGCCACACCGATGACCAGACCGTCGGACGGCAGGCGACGACGGTGCTGCGCCAGCGCCGTGAACAGCAGCACCACGGGGACGATCAGCTTCGCCGACTCCTCGATCAGCGCCACGAACAGCATGGGCAGGGCACCGAGGCCGCGCAGGGTGTCGTACTCCAGGGTGCCGGCGACCACCGTGCCGATCACCCCGCCGAAGAACGCCGACGTCACCAGCACCGACGCCGGCACCTGCCAGCGCCCGGTACGGGCCTGGGCGAACGTGAGGAACGTCAGCGGCGCCACTGTCGCGCCGAGCAGGATCAGTGCCGGCACGAAGTTCGGGTTCTGGGTGCGAACGAGGGTCCGCAGCACCGCGAGGTACAGGATCAGCCCGACGACGAGCACTCCGGCCCACGCCCACCGACGAGAACGATCACCCATACGGGGAGTCTCGCGGATCCAGGTTACAAAGACCAGCCACGCTGCGCAGAAGAGGCCCCGGAGGGTACGCCCGACGATCGGTGCCGGGGACCGCTCAGCGTGGCAGGGTCTCCCGCATGGCCACCTACGACGTCGCCCTCGTACTTCTCGTCGACCCTTTTGGGGCGGTGCTGATGCAGCATCGCGACGATCACGCGCCCGTCTCGCCGAACCAGTGGAGCCTTCCCGGCGGCCACATTGAGCCCGGCGAGTCGCCCGAGCAGGCGGCCCGCCGCGAGCTGCTGGAGGAGACCGGCCTGACAGCCGGTGAGCTGCACCTGCTGTGGAGCGGCCCGCGCCCGTACGAGGCGGGCTTCGAGCACACGGTGACGGTGCATGTCTTCCGTGGCACCACCACCGCGCGACAGGAGGACGTCGTGCTCGGCGAGGGCCAGGCCATGGTGTTCGTCCCGCGCGAGGAGGTGTTCGACCGGGAACTGGCGGCCTCGTCCGCGCTGGTCCTGTCCATGATCTGAGGTCCCGGCTCCTCGGCGGTTCGGCCGACCGGAGTCCCCGACGGCGGACACGTAATGGGGTTGTCCGCGTGGCAGGGCGGCCCTACTGTCGTGGGGCACCTCCCGGTGCGCAGGCAACGGCTACTTCCGCATCCAATCGGGGAGACGTGGGTTCGAATCCCACCGCCACTTCGGGTGGCGTCGACCAGCGGCCCAGGTCACCTTGGCCCGCGAGGGCCGGTCGCCGTCGCCGCTTCGATCTCGGGAGGTGCGCTCTCGCCGCACGCCCGGTGCGACCGATACGGCTACTTCTGGTAAAGGTCCGGCAAGGGCCTGCGGTTCGAGCCCGCGAACGCCGTGTCCACTTTTGATCTCGGGCGTGCGGCGCGACCACACCGCCTCCGATCACAAGATCGCAAAAGCTGTTGCCCGTCCGCGACAGCTGCCGCTACGGTCGTGACCGCACTTCCCGGTGCGTAGGCGACGGTTACATCTGGAGGGGTTCCGACCCCGGTGAAGGACATCCGTCGCCGACCTCGATCTCGGGAAAGCGCGACCACACGCACACCCGGTGCGCAGGCAACGGTTACTTCCCGGCTCCGCAGATGGGGGTTCGAATCCCCCCGACGCCTTCGGGTGGGTGGTTCAACGGACAGAACGGCGGACTAGTCCGTGGCCGACTCTGATCTCGGGTGTGCGCTGTGGTGGCGTCTTCTCGGCCGACTGACGTGGGGGACGTCATGGCCAAGTTCAACCTCAAGCTGCGCACGGGCCGGCATCGGCCGGTGACCGGCGAGGGCGCACCCGGTTTCGTCCGTGAGCCGCGCCTCGAACTGTTCCTGCTCGCTGTCTCGAACATGGTGGGCGAGGCCAGCTTCTACGAGCGCGCCACCGACCGCGACGGCCGCTTCCGGAAACTGGTCGCCACCGTCGCCGTCGCTGATCCCGACTGGTTCGCGCGCTTCGTACCGTGGCTCCGCACCGGCGCGATGATGCGCTCGGCGTCCGTGGTGGCCGCCCTTGAGGGTGCCCGCGCGCAGGTGGCGGCAGGAATTCCGGGTTCGCGCGCGGTCGTGGATGCGGCGTTGCAGCGTGCGGACGAGCCGGGCGAGGCGCTCGCGTACTGGCTGGCTCGTCGTGGCCGGGCGCTGCCCAAGCCGGTGAAGCGGGGCATCGCCGACGCGGCGGTCCGCCTCTACACCGAGCGGAGTCTGCTCAAGTACGACTCCGTCGCCAGCCAGGTGCGCTTCGGTGACGTCATCGAGCTGACCCACCCCACCGCCCGGGACGAGCGGCAGGGCGACCTGTTCCGGCACGCGCTGGATCGGCGGCACCGGCGGGACAATCCGGTCCCCGCGTCCCTGCAGATACTCAGGGCGCGGGACGCGCTGATGGCGATGCCTGTCGAGCAGCGCCGGGAATTCACCGATCCGGCGATGCTTGACGCTGCCGCCATGACGTGGGAGGCGCTGGCCGGCTGGCGACAGAGCGCGATGGACGCGGTGGCATGGGAGTCGGTCATCCCGACGATGGGCTACCTGGCGCTGCTGCGTAACCTGCGCAACTTCGACCGGGCCGGGGTCAGTGACACCGTCGCGGAGACCGTGGCCGCCAAGCTCGCCGACCCCGCGCAGGTGGCGAGGTCGCGAGTGCTGCCGATGCGCTTCCTGTCGGCGTACAACGCCGCGCCGAGCCTGCGCTGGTCGTACCCGCTGGAGAGGGCGTTGCAGCACGCCCTGGCGAACGTGCCCGCCCTGGACGGGCGGACGCTGATCCTCATCGACACGTCCGGCTCGATGCAGAGCCCGTTCAGCAAGGACGGCACGCTGCTCTGCTGGGACGCCGCAGCGGTGTTCGGTCTCGCGCTGGCCGCCCGCGCGCAGTCGCCCACTGTGGTGTCGTTCTCCCACGACCGCCTGGTGTTTCCCGAGGTGGCGGGCGAGTCGGTCCTCGCGGCGGTGCGGCGGTTCAGAGAGGGCGGTTACTTCCTCGGCAGGGGAACCGACACCGAGAAGGCGGTCCGCGAGCACTACGACCGGCACGACCGTCTGATCATCCTCACCGACGAGCAGGCCCAGTGGCACGGTTCGACGAATGTCCTAGCGGCGGTGCCGGCGGAGGTGCCCGTCTACACCTGGAACCTGGCCGGATACCGGATCGGGCACACGCCGACCGGCACGAACCGGCACACCTTCGGCGGACTGTCCGACGCCGCGTTCGCGATGATCCCGCTGATCGAGGCCGGGTCCGACGACCGGTGGCCCTTCTGAACCGAGGGCTGCGGGGCTGCGCCTGCCCCGCAGCCCGGGTCAGGGGCGAATGTGAATTCAGTGGCGCACTCACACACTCGTTCGGGTGACCACTTATGAGGATTGAGTCTGCATTTCATAGGTCTGAGATCGTCGATCCCGGCTCGGCGTACGCAGCGCAACCGCTGCAAGCTGCACAACGGGGGAAACGAGAATGCTTTTCGAGCGACGCCGATGGTTCACATCGGCGCTAGCGGCGGTTGGCGCATTGCTGGCGTCGTCGACGCTTGTCGTTGTGGCATCGGGACAGCCCGCATCGGCGACGGTTCCGGGTCTGCCCGGAGACCCCCAGCCCGGCACACCCGTGTTCACTGAGGATTTCTCCAACGAGAGTGCGGCCGCAGCGCCGATCCGCATTGGCTCCTACACCGGCTCGCCAGGTTCGGTCTACGTACCTGGGCCCGGTGGCAGCGGCGCGGACAGCGAGACCTACACGGCGGACCCCGCGTGGAGTCCCGGCGCGGGCGCGTGCAACGGCTGGATCATGCGGTCGGACTCGCCGCTGCCGCCCAACGGTGGCAACCCGCCGGTCACCAACAACGACCAGTGCGGGCGTTCGGCCGCATGGAGCCGGCTGCAGGAAATGGCACGCGACATGGGGCTGTTTCAGGGGCAGAGCCCGGAGGTGGCAGCCACCAACCAGGTACTGACCGAGTACAGCAATAGTCCGACAGGCGCACAGGCCGCCGGATTCCAACTGGAGACCGACAGCAACACCATTCCGGCGCTCAGCGGTCACTTCTATGCGGTCTCGGCGATCTTCGCCGAGAGGAACTGCACGGTTCCCTCCGCGCAGCGGGCACGCCTTCGCTTCGATCTGCTTCTCAACGGGGTACCGACCGTACTCGCCCAGAATCTGAGCCCGTGCACCGATCCCACCGCTCAGATCATCAACAACACCTGGGTAGCCAAGCTGCAATCGACGGCTCTGCAATTGTCAGTCGCCGATACACCGACGCTTGGCGTACGCCTCTACAACGCGACCGCGACGGGCATCGGCAACGACGTCGCGTTCGACCTTCCACAGATCGTCGACGTGACCCCGCAGCTGGACAAGGCCTTCAGCCCGGCCACGATAGGGCAGGGCCAGACTTCCACGCTGACGTTCACCGTCACCAACACCGACGATCTGCAAGCCAAGAACGGGATGAGTTTCACCGACAACCTTCCCGGCAATGTGACCGCCACCGGCGTCAACAGCACGACGTGCTCGGGAGCCGCCGTGACCGCGCCCGCCGGCGCCACGTCCGTCGACTTCACCGGCGATATCGGACTCGGTGTCGCCTCGTGCACGATCTCCGTCCAGGTGACCAGCAACGTGGTCGGCTCGTACACCGACACCGGATGCGTCGCCCCGGACGGCTCGACGATCCCTGGCTGTGAGAGCAACTTCCCCACCATCGTCGGAATCAACCCGCCCGGCGCCACCACCCTCACCGTCATCCCCACGGTGGATCTGGCGGTGACCAAGACCGGAACTCCGAATCCGTACGTGCCGGGTGCACCCCTGACCTACACCGTTGCCGTTACCAACGCCGGCCCGTCCGATGCTGTCGGGGCGACAGTGACGGATCCACTGCCCGCGCCGCTGGCCGGGTTCACCTGGACCTGCGAGGCGTCCGCCGGCAGCACCTGCGCCGCGTCCGGCACCGGCAGCATCGACGACACCGTGACCGTGGCGACCGGGGGGACGCTGACCTACACGATCACCGGGACTGTGCCGTCGGGCACGACCGGCGACCTGACCAACACCGCCACCCTGACTCCACCGGCAGGCGTCTCGGACCCGGGCTGCACGCCGAGCTGCCAGTCCACGGTCGTCATCCCCGCGACGCTGACAGTTGATCTGGCGATCGTGAAGACCGCGACCCCCAACCCGTACGTGCCAGGGGCGCCCTTCTCGTACACCGTGACGGTCACCAACGGCGGCCCCTCCGACGCCGTCGGCGCGACAGTTTCCGACCCGCTGCCCGCACCACTGGGCGGGTTCGCCTGGACCTGCGAGGCGTCCGCGGGTAGCACCTGCACCGCCTCGGGCACCGGAACCATCACCGACACCGTCACGGTCCTCGCCGGGGGGACGCTCACCTACACGATCAGCGGAACCGTGCCCTCGGGAACCACGGGTGACCTGACGAACACCGCCACCCTCACCCCACCCGCCGGTGCCACCGACCCGGACTGCACGCCGAGCTGCCAATCCACAGTCGTCACCCCCGCCGCGCCGACAGTTGACCTCGCCGTCGTGAAAACACCGACTCCCAACCCGTACGTGCCGGGTGCACCTCTGACCTACACGGTCACCGTCACCAACGGCGGCCCCTCCGATGCCGTCGGCGCGACAGTGGCCGATCCACTGCCCGCGCCCCTTTCAGCGTTCACCTGGACCTGCGAAGCATCCGCCGGCAGCACCTGCACCGCCTCGGGCACCGGGAACATCACCGACACCGTCACCATCCTGGCCGGCGGAACCCTCACCTACACGATCACCGGCACCGTCCCATCGGGGACCACCGGTGACCTGAGCAACACCGCCACCCTCACCCCACCTGCCGGCGTCACCGACCCGGACTGCACCCCCAGCTGCCAATCCACAGTCGTCACCCCCGCCGCGCTGACAGTTGATCTCGCCATCGTGAAAACGGCGACCCCGAACCCGTACGTGCCAGGGGCGCCCTTCTCGTACACCGTGACGGTCACCAACGGCGGCCCGTCCGACGCCGTCGGCGCGACAGTCAGCGACCCGCTGCCCGCGCCGCTGTCAGGATTCACCTGGACCTGCGAGGCGTCCGCCGGCAGCACCTGCACCGCCTCGGGCACCGGCAACATCACCGACACGGTCACCGTCCTGGCCGGCGGAACACTCACCTACACGATCACCGGCACCGTGCCCTCCGGCACCACCGGCGACCTGACCAACACCGCCACCCTGACTCCGCCAGAGGGCGCCTCAGATCCGGACTGCACCCCCAGCTGCCAATCCACGGTCGTCACCCCCGCCGCACCCACTGTGGATCTCGCCGTCGTGAAAACGGCAAGCCCGAACCCGTACGTGCCCGGTACAACCCTGACCTACACGGTGACGGTCACCAACGGCGGCCCGTCCGACGCCGTCGGCGCGACAGTTTCCGACCCGCTGCCCGCGCCGCTGTCAGCGCTCACCTGGACCTGCGAGGCGTCCGCCGGCAGCACCTGCGCCGCCTCGGGCACCGGGACCATCACCGACACCGTCACGGTCCTGGCCGGCGGAACACTCACCTACACGATCACCGGAACTGTCCCGTCGGGAACCACCGGCGACCTGAGCAACACCGCCACCCTCACCCCACCCGCCGGCGTCCTCGATCCCGACTGCACACCGAGCTGCCAGTCCACGATCGTCACCCCTGCCGCACCCACTGTGGATCTCGCCGTCGTCAAGACCGCGACACCCAACCCCTACGTGCCAGGGACGCCCTTCTCGTACACCGTGCGCGTCACCAACGGCGGCCCCTCCGACGCGGTCGGTGCGACACTTTCGGACCCGCTGCCCGGACCGCTGTCAGCGTTCACCTGGACCTGCGAGGCGTCCGCCGGCAGCACCTGCGCCGCCTCCGGCACCGGGACCATCACCGACACCGTCACCATCCTGGCCGGCGGAACACTCACCTACACCATCACCGGAACCGTGCCCTCCGGAACCACCGGCGACCTCACCAACACCGCCATCCTCACCCCACCAGCCGGCGTCACCGACCCGGACTGCACCCCCAGCTGCCAATCCACAGTCGTCACCCCCGGCACACCCACGGTCGACCTCGCGATCGTCAAGACCGCGACCCCCAACCCCTATGTGCCGGGTGCATCCTTCACCTACACGGTTGCCGTCACCATCGGCGGCCCGTCCGACGCCGTCGGCGCGACAGTTTCCGACCCACTTCCCGGACCGCTGGCCGGCTTCACCTGGACCTGCGAGGCATCCACCGGCAGCACCTGCGCCGCCTCCGGCACCGGCAACATCACCGACACCGTCACCATCCTGGCCGGCGGAACCCTCACCTACACGATCACCGGAACCGTCCCCTCCGGAACCACCGGCGACCTCACCAACACCGCCACCCTCACCCCACCGGACGGCGTCACCGACCCGGACTGCACCCCCAGCTGCCAATCCACGGTCGTCACCCCCGCCGGACCGGTCGTGGACCTTGCTGTCGTGAAAACGGCGACACCGGACCACTACGCGCCGGGCGCACAGGTGACCTTCACGGTGACCGTCACCAACGGCGGCCCGTCCGATGCCGTCGGCGCGACCCTGACAGATTCACTGCCCGGGCCCCTGGCCGCATTCACCTGGGCCTGTGAGGCATCAACGGGCAGCACGTGCACCGCCTCCGGCACCGGCAGCATCACCGACACCGTCACCGTCCTGGCCGGCGGAACACTCACCTACACCATCAGCGGAACTGTGCCATCGGGAACGACCGGCGATCTGACCAACACGGCCACCCTGACCCCACCGGCGGGCGTCTCAGATCCCGGCTGCACGCCGAGCTGCTCGACGACCGTGGTCCTCGCTGGGCCTGTTCCGCCCATGCCGGTCACGGGCAGCCGTCTGACAGCCCTCGCGACACTCGGGGCAAGCGCCGCTGCTCTCGGTGTCCTGCTGGTTGCCGGGCTGGCCCTGGTACGCCGACGCACCCGCCGCGAGTCTTGACACTGCCGACGGACGCGCAGGACGGAGATCGCCCGCTCAGACGGCGTGCACCAGCCGGAAGCGCTGGGCCACCACCAGAGTGTCGTCGTCGACGGTGAAGTCGGGGTCGCCCAGCTCGGCGCGGACCTCGGCGCTGTGCCAGAACGCCTCGTGCCCGGCCCTCCACTGCGCCACCGACTCGTCCCCCTCGCCCTCGTCGAGGGCGTGCCGCAGATCGACGTCGCCGAGTCGGACGACCCGCACGTCGGTCAGTTCGATCACGGCGACCCGCTGGCCCGCGGAGTTCACCACTGCCGACTGCTGGCCGACCTCGGGCAGTGGCTCGTTCGCTCGCTCATAGCCGACCAGAAGGGCGGACGTGGAGGTTTTCGCTCCGGTGAGGATCGCCGCCACGAGCCGGTCCCGCAGGGGACCCGGAAACGCGAACTCGACAGGTGGAAGATCGTCGAGTTTCATGAGCGGAGCATACCCACGGACACTGAACATCAGGCCTCCTGAGGTCGCCACCACGGTTCGAGCAGAGCCGGGTCGGCGACGAAGCTCCTGACCTGCGCGCGCTCCGGCTCGGTCAACGTGAGCGCGCGCAGCTGGGCACCCCATTCGGGCACCCGGTCGGTCTTGCCCAGCGCCACCGACAGTTCGATCAGCCCGGCGAGCGCCGTCGCCTGCTCGACCGTCGGAGCGTCCTCGGCACGGCGGCGCATCCCTGAGTCCAGCGCCCGGTAGGCGGCCCGGTCGTCCATCTTGAACTCGCGCAGGATCCGCGCGTTGTCGAGCACCCGGGCCAGCCCCTCAAGCTCGGACGACCCGCCGTACTCCATATCCTGCGGCTCGTCGCGCTGGATGAAGACGACGGTGTTGCCCGACGGGTCGACGACGCTGAACCGCGACGCCCCGGCACGGTAGCGGGTGATCCGGGGCACCCCCTTGGCCAGCACCTTGCCGTACGCGCCGCGCATCGCGTCGACGAACGCCGCGTGGTACGGCGCTACCGCGTCGACCATCACCAGGCAGCCGCCGGTCTGTTCCTTCGCCGGGTCGAGGCCCTTCGGTGCGGGCCCGTAGTGCAGGGCGAATCCGCTCCACTGGACGACGAGATAGACGTACGGCCGCATCTGCTCGTAGGTCACCTCGAAGCCGAGCGCACGCCAGAAGGCCAGGGTCTCCTCCGGCGCCGGGCAGGGCAGCAACGGCACTGTGGTCTCGTTCGGCTGGACACGGTCCTCATTGGTCGTCATCGTCACTCCGGTCCGCTCGGCAGGCCGGCCATTGTGCCAGCACCGGCGGCGCTGCGGGCGGATCCCGCCTCCTACCCGGGGAGGAGGCGCGCTCCGACCCGGGGCCGCAACCGGGGCCCGCGGTCGGACGCGACAGGCGGGATCGGTCACGAGCATCTACAGGCATGACAACCGTTCTGCGTCGGGCGACACACTGGAACCGCCCCCTCATGATTCTCGTCTGCGCGATGGCGGTGCTCGCCGTCGTCGCCATGGTCGGCATCCTCGTCGACCCACGCGTCCTCACCGGGGCGCCGATCTGGCTCAAGCCGTTCAAGTTCGCGGTGTCGTTCGTGCTGTACGGCGCTACGCTCGCCTGGATGCTCACCCTGCTGCCCCGGCGCAGCCGGATCGCCGAAGGAGCGGTCACGGTCATCGTCGCGGTCGCGGTCCTGGAGAATGTCTTGATCGTCGGCCAGGTGCTGCGCGGGCAGACCAGCCACTTCAACGACAGCACCCCGCTGAACGCCGCCCTGTTCGCGGCGATGGGTGCGGCGATCATGGTGCTCTTCCTCGCGCACCTCGTCCTCGGCATCGTCGTACTGATCCGGCGGATCCCCGACCGGGTCGCCGCGACCGCCGTCGGGTGGGGGCTCGGCCTGTCCCTGCTGGGGATGCTCGCGGCGGTGCCGATGGCGCTGCCGATGCAGGACCCGGGCATCGAGGGCATCTCCGGGGCGCACAGCGTGGGCGTGGCCGACGGTGGGCCGGGGCTGCCCGTGGTCGGCTGGAGCACCACGGGCGGCGACCTGCGGATCGGGCACTTCGTGGGCCTGCACGCCCTGCAGGCCCTGCCGATCCTGGCGATCCTGCTGACCCGGTTCGCTACCCGGCTCGACGCGCGCACCCGCGTCCGGCTGCTGGTCATCGCGGGCGGCGCGTACGGCGTACTCACGATGCTGTTGACCTGGCAGGCCCTGCGCGGGCAGCCGCTGCTGCGCCCGGACGCCCGCACGCTGGTCGCCGTCGCGGCCCTGGTGGTCGCGACGGCGACCGCCGGCGGCCTGGTCCTGGCCCGTCGGCGCCGCCCGGAACTGGCGCTCGCGGCATGACCGCGACGCTGTTCTCCCTGACGTTCGCGGTGGCCGCGCCGTTCTGGGCGCTGATGATCCTGGCGCCGCGGTGGTCCTGGACCGCCCGGATCATCGGCTCACCGCTGATCGTGCTGCCCGTCGTGGTGATCTACGCGCTGCTGGTGGTCCCGGCGTTCGGCGAGGTGCTGCCGGCCGTCGCGTCGCCGACCCTGGCCGGGGTACGCGAACTGCTCGGGACGCCCGACGGCGCGGCGGCGGGCTGGGCGCACCTGATCGCGTTCGATCTGTTCGTGGGCCGCTGGGCGTGGTTGGACAGCCGGGAACGGGGGGTGCCGGCGCTGGTCATGGCTCCGGTGCTGGTGCTGACCATCCTGCTCGGGCCGCTCGGCCTGGCCGCCTACCTGGGCGTACGGACGCGGTGGCGGCAGCCGGCGGTCGCAGCCGCCGACCGTGAGCACCTAGGCTGACGACCGTGGGGTGGCGGGGACGACTGTTCGACACGTGGGACGCACGCGTGCGGATGGTGCTGCTCGACCTGAGCGGGTTGAGCTATCTGCTTCTGGTGCCCCACTCCGGCCCCGGGCCGACGCCGACGCAGTGGACCCTCGCGCTGGCCGCGTTCGCCGTGGCGCTCCTGGCGTACCGCCGGCCGGTGGTCAACCTCGTGGCGCAGGCCGCGCTGCTGGTGGCTGCGATCTGCCTGATCGACGACATCACGATCAACCAGGTCGGGGCGAGCTGGGCCCTGCTCGAGGTCACCATGCGAGCAGGTCGCGCCCGCACCATCTGGTTGAGCGCCGGGCTGCTGGCCGTGGTCGACCTGACCGACTCGATAGGCGACCCGCTGCGCCAGGTCGCTTCCGGCGTCGTCGGACTGGCCCTGGAGGTCGGCGTGCCGGTGCTGCTCGGCCTGGTCATCCGGACCAACCGGGAGCTGGGCCGGCAGGCCGTCGAGCGGGCGCTTGCCGAGCAGCGGCGGCGCGAGTCGGAGAGCCGCGCGGCGCGCGCCGACGAACGCAGCGCCATCGCCCGCGAGCTGCACGACGTCGTCGCCCACCACGTGGCGTCGATGGTGCTGCGGGTCGGTGTGGCCCGGCACGTCCTCACCGACCTGGACCCCCGGGTGGACGAGGTGTTCGACGACGTGCACGGCACGGGCACCGCGGCCCTGGCGGAGCTGCGCCGGCTGGTCGCGGTGCTGCGCAACCCCGACGGGGTACGCGGTGACGCCGCGCTGACCGCGATCGAGCCCTCGGCGCTCCCCTCGGCGCTCGGCGCCGCCGTCGACCGGGCCCGCCAGGCCGGCATCACCGTCGAGGCCGACATCGACGCGGCGATCGGTTCCCTCGACGCGGTACGTGGCCTGGCGGTGCTGCGGTTGACCCAGGAGGCGCTGACCAACGTGGCACGCCACGCCGGGCCGGCCGCGCGGGCGCACCTGGTGGTGGCCCTGCGCGACGGGGCGGTGCACTGGGAGGTCACCGACGACGGCTGCGGCGTCGACGGCGACAGCGCGCCGACGCCCGTGCCAGCCGGCGGCGGCCACGGCATCACCGGCATGTCCGAACGCGTCGAGGTGCTCGGCGGCCGGCTGGAGGCGGGCCCGACCGGCACGGGCTGGCGGGTGCGGACCGTCCTGCCGAACACGCTCCCCGAGACCGCCGCCGATGCGGCGCCCCGGGCCCGCGCGGCCCCGGCCGGAACACCCACCCGGCGGCCGGCGTGATCCGCGTCCTGCTGGTCGACGACCAGCACCTCATCCGCGCGGGTCTGCGCATGCTGTGCGACGCGCAGCCCGACATCGAGGTCGTCGGCGAGGCCGACAACGGCCGCGAGGCGGTGGTCCTCGCCGCGCGGCTCCTCCCCGACGTCGTCGTCATGGACCTGCGCATGCCCGGCGTCGACGGAATCACCGCGACGTCGCGGATCCTCGCCGAGCGTCCCGCCACCCGGGTGCTGGTGCTGACCACGTTCGGCGACGACGACCACCTCTATCCCGCGCTGAGCGCCGGGGCCTGCGGCTTCCTACTCAAGGACGCGCCCCCGACCGAGCTGCTGGACGGCATCCGCCGGGCCGCCGCGGGCGACAGCCCGTTCACCCCGGAGGTGCTGCACCGCCTCGTCCAACGCGCGGTGCACGCCCGCGCCGAGCCGCCCCGACCCGTGCAGGGGCTTACCGCCCGCGAGCAGGACGTGCTGACCCTGGTCGCCGAGGGTCTGTCCAACAGCGAGATCGCCGAACGCCTCCACATCGGCGTCACCACCGTCAAGACCCACATCACGAGCCTCATGACCAAGACCGACAGCCCCAACCGCGTACGCCTGGCGCTGTTCGCGCGCGGCGCCTGACCGCTACCGGCCGCAGGCGTAGCCCTGCATACCTCTCGGGTTCGCGCCTGCGGCCAGCACGCCCGTGCCCGGGTCCCGGCTGACGGCGCAGAGCCGGCCCAGACTCCACGCGTCGACGAGCCGCACCTCGTGCCCGTACGCCCGCAGGGCCGTCACCACGTCGGCGTCGAACCGGTCCTCCATGAGCAGGACGCCGGGCTCCGAGTCGCGGGGATAGAACGACGCCGGCAGGCTGACGGTGTGCCACGCGGGCGCGTCGATGGCCTCCTGGAGGTGTTGACCGCCGACGAGGTGGCGCAGCAGGAAGGGCACCTGCCACTGGTCCTGCTGGTCACCGCCGGGCGTGCCGCACGCCAGGACCGGCTCGCCGTCACGGTGCACCATCGTCGGGCTCAATGTGGTACGCGGTCGGCGGCCCGGTACGAGCGACGTCGGCAGCCCCTCCTCCAGCCAGAACATCTGCAGCCGACTGCCCAGCGGAAAGCCGAGTTCCGGGATTGTGGGCGAACTCTGCAACCAGCCACCACTGGGCGTCGCCGAGATCATGTTGCCCCAGCGGTCGACGACGTCCACGTGGCAGGTGTCGCCCCGGGTCACCCCGTCGGAGCGCACCGTCGGCTCCCCCGTGGTCGGGTCCGACGCGTCGACGCGGCTGCCGGCGCCGCGTCGGACGTGGGCCGGCAGGCGCGGTTGCGCCCCGGCGGGACGGCCGGGTCGCAGCTCGGTCGGCGCGCGGTCACCGATCAACCCCGCGCGCTCCCGCGCGTACGTCGGGGAGAGCAGCGCGGTGGCGGGCACGTCGGCGCTGTCGCCGTACCAGGCCTCGCGGTCGGCGATGGCGAGCTTGAGCGCCTCGACCTGGGCGTGGACGCCGGCGGCGGTGGCCGTGTCGTACGCGCCGTCGTCGTCGAGCGCGTCGAGGACGGCCAGCGTCTGGAGCAGCACCGGGCCCTGGCCCCAGAACCCGGTCTTCGCCACCGAGTAGCCCTGCCAGTCGAGGGTGGTCGGGGCCTCCCAGGTCGCCGAGTACGCGGCCAGGTCGTCCCCCGTGACCAGCCCCGCATGTGCGCGGCCGCTGGAGTCACGGAACGGCCGCCGGCTGAACTCGTCGATCGCCTCGGCCACGAAGCCCGTACCCCAGGCTCGGCGCGCGGCCTCGATCTGGGCCTCCCGGTCGCCGCCGGCCGCCTGCCCGGCCTCGACGATTCGGCGCAGCGTGCGCGCGTACGCCGGGTTGGTGAACCTCTCCCCCGCCGCCGGTGGCCGGCCGTCGCGCAGCCAGAGCTGGGCGGACGTCGGCCAGTGCTCCTCGAACAGCGACCGCACGGCCGCCACGGTGTCACCAACCCTGCCCACCAGGGGGTGGCCTGCGGCGGCGTAGCCGATCGCCGGCTCCAGCACGTCGGCGAGGGTGAGCGTGCCGTGCTCGCGCAGCAGCAGGAGCCACGCGTCCACCGCGCCGGGCACGGCTGCCGCGAGCGGGCCGGCCCCCGGGATGAGATCCATGCCGAGGGACCGGAAGTGGGCGATGGTCGCGGCGGCCGGCGCCGGGCCCTGCCCGCACAGCACCTTCGGGCGAGGATCCGCAGCGGTCGCCACGATGGCCGGCACCTCGCCGCCCGGGCCGTTGAGGTGGGGCTCGACGACGTGCAGGACGAACCCGGCGGTCACCGCGGCGTCGAAGGCGTTCCCGCCGCGTTCCAGGACCCCCATCGCGGACTGGCTGGCGAGCCAGTGCGTCGACGACACCATGCCGAAGGTTCCCTGCAGGGTCGGTCTGGTGGTGAACGTCATGACAACACCTCACTGGGGGTCCGGTGGCGCTGGGAAGCGGCTCCGGGCAGCCGCTCCCCAGCGCGCAATGCTATGGCGTGCCGTACGCCTGGGCGGTGACGGTGGCCTGGCGGGCGAGGCCCGGCCGCGCCGGCCAGGAGATCCCCACCTGACGTGTCTCTCCCGGCAACAGCCAGAAGTAGTTGTCGTCGTAGCGGGCCGGGAGGACCCGCTTGCCGTGCTTGTCGCGGACGGCGAGCCGGATCATCGCGGCGACCGTACGGCCCTGGTTGCGGACCGTCGTGGTGACGGTGTTGCGGCCGTCCACGACGCGTACGGAGCTGGTCGACGTCACCAGGCGAGGGCTCGCCAGGGTGTTGAGCGCCCGCATCTGCTCGGCCTTGTCGTAGCGCCAGTAGGTGTTCTCCGCGAGCAGCCGGTCACTGCCGTCGCGCAGCTCCAACCGGACCAGGTGCAGTCCACCGCCGTCCGGCGCGGCGACGGCGAACACGGGAGTCGTCGACGAGCGGGCCACGTCCACCCGCTGGCGCTGGGCGGCACCCAGCGAGCGGCCGTTGAGGTCGTACCGGCGGGCGGTGACCGTCACGCCGGTGAGGGCGGCAGTGGTGTGGTTGACCACCCGTGCCTGCCAGGTGCCCGGGTCGGCCTGGACGTGCACCGGCTCGCACCCCTTGCGGGCGCCGTAGTAGGCGCCGTTGACGTCGAGGTCGTAGTCGTAGGTCTGCCAGACCGTGCTGTGCCACGCCGGGTGCGACATCCACAGCAGCAGGCCGGTCGCGTCCTGCCACAGGTTGGCGTTCCACGCCTCGAACATGGCGCGGTGGCTCTCGTAGTTGACGAACTGCGCCCGGGCGGCGAACTCGTCGAGCGAGCCGGACGCGCCGAGCCGGGCGTCGATCGCCGCCTGGTACGTGCCGACGCGCTGGTTACCGATCGTCGACCAGTCGTGGTAGTTCCACACCTCGCCGATCGGCCACTCCGGCGCGTCGCCGACCAGGTTGCGCATGCTCTCCGCGACCGACACCACAGGCATGCCGATCTCGGTATGGAAGCCGAACGAGTCGGCCTCGTAGATCGTCGCGTCGGTGTAGGTGGTCGGGTCGACCCAGCCGTACGGCCCGCGCCCGCTCACGATGCCGCTGGCGGAGTTGGGGATGTAGAGGATCTCCGGGTGTTCGGTGGCGACGGCCTGCTTGAGGCCGGCGTCGACGATCGGCGGCGGGTCGCCCTCGTTGGCGCCGCACCACACGACGATGCTGGGGTGGTGGCGGAAACGCCGGATGGTGTCGGCAGCGATGTCGACGTAGCCCGGTGGGTTGGGCAGGAAGGCACCCGCCTGCCAGAAGTCGTTCCACACCAGGATGCCCTGCTCGTCGCAGGCCCGGTACAGCTCCTCGCGGTTGCTGCTGCCCAGCCAGTTGCGGATCATCGTGAAGTTCATGTCGCGGTGCATCTCGACCGTGTCGGCCAGCCGGTCGGGCAGCACCCGGCGCAGCAGCTCGTCCCAGCCCCAGTTGCCGCCCCGGGCGAACACCGGCACCCCGTTGACGCTGATCTTCAACTCGGTGATCTTGTTGCTGACCGCCTTGACGTCGGTCCACCGCTGCCCGTCGTCGGACACCTGGATGACGAAGTCGCGGGCGTACGCCTGCTCCCAGACGATCGTCACCTGGTCGAAGGCGACCAGAGCACCGAGGTCGACAGCGATCCACTGGTTGTCCTCGAACGCCGACGACCACCGGGTACGCGGGTTGCCGTCGACGGCCCGCTCCGGACCGTTGGAGTCGCCGTCGGACGACGACGCGGTGGCCGTCCCGTGCAGGGCCAGGTCGACGCCCGGCTCGGCCTGGCGCTGCACCGAGAGCGCCCACATGGACACGCCCCACGACGTCACCCGCGCGCCGGTCTGGATGCGCAGGTGCCGGGCGGTCCGGCTGGCGAACGTCTCGACCTGGGTGGCACGGCTGCCCAGCGGGGTGTCGTTGCTGACGGCCTTCACGTCGGTCCAGGCGTTCCCGTCGGCGGAGACCTGGACGCGGTAGTCCAGGGCGTACGCCTGCTCCCAGACGATGGTGACCCGGTCGAAGTCGGCGGCCGCGCCGAGGTCGACCTGGATCCACTGGTCGTCCTCGGCCCGCGAGGCCCAGCGGGTCGCGGGGTCACCGTCCACGGCCCTGGCGGGCACGTTGGTGTCGTTCTCCGACGACGACGCGGTCGCGTCGCGCCCCCGGGCGAGGTCCGGGCCGGCGCCGTCGGCCACCGACAGCGCGTACATGGAGATGCCCCACCCGGTGGCGCGCTGGCCGGCCTGGATGCGCACGTGTCGGGCGTGCTGCCGATTGAACGTGACGGTCTGCGTGGCGGCGCCGTCGACGAAGTCGAGCGGGGGCTGGCCGGGCGGGGAGATCACGATCGGCTGGTGCCAGTCGTAGCCGAACTCGCGGACACCGAAGCGCAGCTCGCGCCGGTCGCTGACCGCGCGCTTGACGGTGGCGGTGAGCGTCAGGTCGTACAGGTGGGGCTCGCCGTAGCCGTTGGGCCACCAGAGGCGGGGCTTGGCGAGGCGCAGGGCCCCGAAACGCTCCGGGGTGAAGGTGACCGTCGCGGATCCGTGCCCGGCGAGGGTCACTGTGGACTCGACGCGTACCTTGTCGAACTCCGCGCGCACGGTGACTGTGGTCGCGGTGGCCGTGGCGTTGCGTACGGGCACCCGGATGGTGACCTCGGCCGTGCCGGTGTCCGGCAGCTTCGGCAGCGTGGTCTCGACGTGCGGGTCGCCGACGACCACCGCGCCGGTGCTGCGCAGCCGCACGTGGTCCCACAGGCCGGTGACCCGGTCACGGACGGCGGGCATCCAGTCCCAACCGGACACCGCCAGGTAGGTGGGCGCGTCGAGGTAGTGGTGGGCCGACTGCAGGAAGGTACGGCCGTCGGCGCCCTTGTCGCCGGGGGTGCCGGGGTGGGGCATCGGGGTGACCCGCACGGCCAGCACGTGGTCGCGGTGGCCCGCGAGAGCGTCAGTGATGTCGAAGGCGGCCCGCGCGAACGGGTGCTTGACGCTGCCGACCCGCACGCCGTTGACCCAGACGGTGGCCTCGTGGTTGATGCCGTCGAACTCCAGCCAGATCCGGCGGCCGGCGGAGGTGTCCAGGCCGCGTGGCAGCCGCAGAGCCCGCCGGTACCACCAGGTGTGCCGCGACAGCGCCTCCGGGATGCGCAGGTTGTTGAAGCCGGCGACCGGGTCGGGCAGGTGTCCCTGCTCGACCAGGGTGCCCAGCACGGTGCCGGGCACTGTCGCCGGCAGCCAGGAGCTGACGTCGACGCCCGCGCGGGACAGCTCGGCGCCGTCGGTGGTGCCCGCGAAGTCGTCCATCGTCAGCGACCAGCCCGATTCCAGCGCGACAGTGCCGTCCGGGGCCACCGTGAGCTCGGGGGTCCGGCCGGTGTTGCCTCCCTCCCAGCTCGTCCAGCCCGCGGCCCTCGGGCGAGGGGACAGGGCGGCGCCGTAGACCTGCAAGCCGTTCAGGCCGACCGGGTTGCTGTTCGACCGCCCGGTGACGGTCATCCGGACCCAGCGCGCGGTGACGGGCTGCGCGAGCTTGATCGCCTGCACACCACCCGGACCGTCGCTGGTCTCGTACACCGACCGCCAGTCGTGGCCGTCGGTGGAGACGTCGATGCGGTACGCCTTCGCGGCGCTGGAGAGGATCTCGTCGCCGTCGGTGTCGGTGTAGTTACCGTCGAACGGTCCGTCGGCGAGGGTCGCTTCGAAGACCAGGGTGACGGCCTCGACGCGGCACTGCGCCTGAAGGTCCACCGAGATCCACTGCGGATCGCCGTTCGCCGCGCGCCATCCGCTGCCCCGTACGCCGACCTGGGGCAGACCGTCCACGGCGAACGCGGCGGGCGTCGGCGCGTAGTCGGTCGAGGAGACCGACACCGGGCGGTATCTGGCGAGATCGGTGGGCGACGGGCCGCCGGCCCGCGGCGCGGCGGCGCTGGCGGCCACGTCCGGCAGGACGGCGCCCACCCCGACCGACGCCAGCAGCGTCGCTCCGGCGGAGAGGAAGGTACGCCGCGAAACGGGCGATGGCTCGGACATTGCGCCTCCAGGGATGGCAACGTTGTCAGATGGCGGGGAAGTCGGTGACAACGTTGTCAGATGGTGGCCTGATGTTCCCCGGGAGTCAAGAGCCCGCGTCCTGTCCACTCGGGAGCGGGCTAGCTGTCCTGACGCTGGCCACGCTCGCGACGGTGGTACTCGGGTTGCAGGCGCACGCTCGCGAACGCCGACTTCACCGCCGCCGAGAGCGCGGCGATGTCGTACGCGCCGTGGTGGCGCCGGCCGTTGATGAAGAACGTCGGGGTGCCGGTGACGCCGCTGAGGTCGGCGGAGTCGACGTCCTCGGCGATCCGGTCGACGCCCATCCGCTTCGCCATGTGCTCCCGGAACCCGTCGAGGTCCAGGTCGAGCTGCTCGGCATAACCGAGCAGCTCGGCGGGACCGAGCGCGTCCTGATGGGCGAGAAGCAGATCGTGCATCCCCCAGAACGCGCCCTGTTCCCCCGCCGCCTCGGCGGCCTCGGCGGCGAGCTGCGCGTGCGGGTGCACATCGGTGAGCGGCAGGTGCCGCCAGACGTACCTGATGTTGGCGAAGTCGGCGAGCAGTTCCCGGACCACCGGCTCGGCCTGCCCACAGTAGGGGCACTCGAAGTCGCCGTACTCGACGACAGTCACCGGCGCGTCGAGCGATCCGCGCATGTGGTCGCGCTCCGGATGGACAGGCAGCTTCAGGTCGACGATGGCCTCGGCGACGCCCAGCAGCCCGCGCGCACGCCGTGCCGGCGAGAGCCGGGCGATCCAGCGGAACACCAGCCAGGTGACAACTGACGCACCGACGGTCGCCACGAGGATGCCCAGCTTCGCCTCATCCAGGGCGGGGCCGCTCAGGGCGTGGGTGGCGATCAGGAGCGCGACGGTGAACCCGATGCCGGACACCGTGCCGACCCCCGCGACGGCGAGCCAGCCGACCGGAGGCCGGAACCGGTTGCCGCTCAACCGGGCCACCAACCACGAGGTGGCCACGATCCCGGCCGGCTTCCCCACGACGTACGCGACCACGACGCCGAGCGTGACCGGGGAGGTGACCGCCCTGGTCAGCAGCTCCCCGTCGATCACGATCCCGGCGTTCGCCAGGGCGAAGAGCGGCACGATCACGTAGCTCGCCCACGGGTGGTAGAGCGTCTGCAACCGCTCGTTCGGCGACAGCGCCGAGGTGAGCCCGGCCTGGGCCATGCGGGCGAGCTGCGGGGTGGGCTGTTCCCGGAAGAGGCGGAACTGGTCACTGGCCCGCTGCAGGTCGCCGCGACCGGGAGCGTAGGCGTAGCTCAGCAACCCCATCACCAGGCCCACCGCGACCGGGTCGACACCGGACTCCGAGACGGCGACCCAGGCCGCCACCCCCAGCAGCGCGTAGACCGGCCCGAACCGCACGCCGACGCCCCGGACGAGCAGAACGACACCGAAGATCGCCGCCGCGACGAGCAGCGCCCTCGGCGAGGGGTGTTCCGGGTACGCGATCGCCAGCACCGCGATCGCCACCACGTCGTCGACGACAGCGACGGTCAGCAGGAAACCCCGCAGCCGATCCGAGAAGCGCGGCCCGAAGACGGCCAGCGCGCCGAGCGCGAGCGCGGTGTCCGTTGCCATCACCGCGCCCCAACCCGCCGCGGTGGGACGCCCGGCGTTGATCGCCAGATAGATCCCGATCGGCAGGAGCATGCCGCCGAACCCGGCCAGCATCGGCAACGCCAGTCGCCGCCGTTCGCGCAGCTCGCCGATGTCGAACTCGCGTCGCAACTCCAGCCCCGCGACCAGGAAGAAGAACGTCATGAGACCGCTGTTGACCCAGGTGCGCAGGTCGTGGGACAGCGGCCAGTCGCCGAGTTGGACCGAGAGGGAGGTGCTCCAGAGCGACTCGTACGACGACACGTCCAGGTTGGCCCACACCAGGGCCACCACCACCGCGACGAGCACCACCCGTGCGCCGCCGGTCTCGGTGCGCAGGAACGCGCGCAGCGGAGCGTTGAACCGCCCCTGCCAGGCAGTTCGGGCGGACCACCCCCGCAGCGGATTGTTGCTCGTCACGGAGGCAATCTTCCTGGACGTGACCGTCTCCTGGCCCGGATTCGGGTACGAGGCGAACGTCTCTCCTGGCTGGTCCGGCAACCGGGGCATACACGGAACGCCACCGGTTGGTAGCGTACCGGTGATCTCGCTGGCGGTGGCCGGCGGTGGTCCCCTGGGGAGGGTCAGCATGTGGGCGGACGACGCTGCGCTCGACGCGGCGGGGCGCCGGCTCGACGAGTGGGAGTCGTCGCTCGCCGAACGGGCGGAACGGGCGAAGACGTTGTCGACGCGGATGCGGGAGCTGACCGGCACCGCCCACACCCCCGATCGGTCGGTCCAGGTCACCGTCGACTCGGCTGGCCTGCTGATCGACCTGCAGCTCGACGAGCGCACCCGGCAGCAACCCGCGGCGCGCACCGCCCAGCAGATCCTGGACACCACGAGAGCCGCGCGCGCCGACCTGCTGCGGCAGGTCGCCGACGTGACCGCGAAGTCCCTCGGCGACGACGCGAGCACCCGGGCCATCATCGACTCCTACCGCAGCCGGCTGAGCCACGATCAGGGGTCCAGCGATGCCCGGCGGTGACGGCATCCAGGTCGACCCGGACGACCTGACTGCCCACGCGGCCCGCCTCGACCGCTGCGCCGGCAGCCTCGACACCGCCCAACAGGCCGGCCAGCACGTCCGGTTGGGCACCGACGCGTACGGTCAGCTCTGCGCGCTGATGCCGACGCTGCTCGACGGCCTCCAGCGGACCCTGGTCGACGGCATCGGCGCCGCCGCCGCGTCGGTGCGGGACACCGCCGGCAAGCTGCGGGTCGGGGCAGACCACTACCGAAGCTCCGACGCCTACGCCAAGCACCTGCTCGACGAGGTGCGGCAGCGCCCGTGACGTCCAACCCGCTCGTCGCCGCCGCAGCGGACACCCCGCCCAGCGCCTGGGCGGGTGTGTGGATCTGCGAGGACATCGAACTCATCGCGCAGGGCGTCCGCACCGGCAGTTGGATCGACGGCAGCCTCGGCGTGGTGAGCGCGGGCCTCGACGCCCTCGCCTTCGTCTCCGACCCGGTCGGCGCCCTGCTCCAGTACGGGATCGCCTGGCTCATCGAGCACGTCAGGCCGCTCAGCGAGGCGCTCGACTGGCTCGCCGGCGACCCCGCCGCGATCACCGCACACGCCCAGACCTGGCGCAACGTCGCCGCCTCGCTCCACGAGGAGGCAGCCGAACTGACCCGCTCCGTCCGCGACGACGTCGCCGGCTGGGGCGGCAGCGCCGGCCCCGCCTACCGCGCCTGGGCCGCCGAACAACAACAGGCCATCACCGGCCTCGCCCAGGGCGCCGACACCATGGCCGCGATCACCGAAGGCGCCGCCGGCCTGGTGGCCGCCGTCCGGCTCCTGGTCCGCGACGCCATCGCCA
Organism: Micromonospora sp. DT63; assembly: GCF_049841615.1. Taxonomy (NCBI): domain Bacteria; kingdom Bacillati; phylum Actinomycetota; class Actinomycetes; order Micromonosporales; family Micromonosporaceae; genus Micromonospora; species Micromonospora sp. DT63. The sequence continues at coordinate 1,055,279 of NZ_JBNCKQ010000001.1, forward strand.
CCTGCGTGTCCCGCCTCATCACGTACGCAGGCGAACTCGTCGTCACCGGCGGACTTGCCGCACCGCTGGTCGTGGAACAGGTTTCGACGCTGGTCGCGTCGTGGGCGGCGCGGATCGCGCGGCTGCTGCGGGGACTGCTGGCCAGCCTGCGCCGACTGATCCCGGCGGTACGCCGCCTCGGCGACCTCATCGAGAAACTCAAGCAAGCCCTCGGACGACTCACTCGACTCGGGCCGGCCGACCGGATGGGACAGCGCCGCGACTGGGCCGACCCGAGGGGTCGGCCGCTACCGCCCGAAAGGACGCCCGATTCCTACCTCTCCGCTGGCGATCCGGTTTACTACTCCGATCGCTCGACCGGAGTTGGCTACGACGAATTGACGATGCGGAACTTTGACAAGGTGCGACCGCTGGATGGGCACCATGACGTCGTCGTACACGGCACCGACCAGGGATACTTCGTCCCGGGCAAGGTCTCAGCAGACGGAGCGCACATGGACGGCAACGCCACCAACGCGGCTCAGATCGCCGCCGCAGTTCGGGACAATCCCGCCTACGATGGTGGCCCCCTCCGTCTGGTTTCCTGCTATGCCGGCACGGTCAAGCCCGGTTCCGACGCGGTGCCACTCGGTCAACAGGTCGCCGACGAACTCGGGGTCAGCGTGCTCGCGCCAACGGCCCGGGTGGGAACCCAGCGATGGGCCGCAGAGCCCCAACCGCCAGTCGTCGAGAGCGGCGGCTCCTGGGAGGTCTTCGTACCGCGAGCGAAAGGTCAACGATGAAGACTGTGGGGTTCTTTCGAGAACTAGGACCAAACCAGACCGAGGTGTACGCGGAGAGCATCCACGCGCACATCCACGCGGAGTCACTGCCCGACGCCGCACAGGTCGAAGACTATCTACGTCATGGACATGGCCTCATCGACGTCATGGGCGCGGAGATCGACGTCCTCGGCAGTGGCCGACACCTTGTCGGAGGCGCATCGGTGCTGACGGACGGCGAGTGGTTGTGGCGCGACGACCTCCGCTACTACCTGGCCACATACCGCGTGCAGCTGCCCACGGAATTTCTGCAAACAGTGCGTGGCAATCACTACCGCGTGCCCGATCTCCGGGAAGATCAGCTCCGGCTGGCCGGCGAGGAAGCGACACGAATCCTTGGATACCACTGACAGACCGACCAGGGCTTGGCCCCAGAACCTGACCAAGAAACGCCTACACGTTTCGCAGTTCACCCGCGTAGTTGACCGAGAGCGCACGGTTCATCAGGACCGACCGTCGGTCCGCGAGTATTCATCGTGGGGAGATGATGGCTGGCCTCATCGTGCTAAAGCCCGGCGTCGACTGGATCTCGTCGGGAGGGTTGTTCGACTGGACGCTGGAGTTCCTGATCTCTCGTCTCTCTGACAGACAGACCGCTAAACACTTGCAGGAGATCGTCGACAACAACCTCGGCTCGTTACCGGTCGGCGACCTGTCCGCTGCAGCACAGCTGGAGATCGTGAGTCATTGGCGAAACGACCTGGTGACAACTGGCGAACTGCAACTGCCGGAGACCGAGCACAAGGTCGACGTCATCCACCATCTTCAGGAACTGGTGGACGCAACCTACTCAGCCGGGTTCCCCGACTCGAGCACTCCTGGTAGTCGATGACGCTGTGCGGTCCCCTCACCGCAGGAGCATCTGGGCCGGGTACGAGCTCTTCGACCTCATCGAAGTGGCTGCGGTCGTGGATGGGAACTGCCCCGAGGAGCGCTCGCTAACGCGATGACGACCCCGGCCAGGCACGGTGCACCAGCAGGTTAGCGTCGATCCGCGCCCGTTAGCTGGAACTCGTACCGGTCGGCCTCGCGCGCAACGGCGCGGACAAGAGTTCGGAAGGTGCCCGCGGTGATTCCGTCCTTCGGCGTCCACCCGTGGGCGATCATTCGACCGTCCGCGTCGACCCGGAAGCCCACCAGCTTGCTGTGGCGGTTCTTCTCCCATGCCTCGCGGTAGAGGCGCTCCCACTGCCCGACGACGTCAGCTCCGGCGACCACAGCAGTGAGGAGATACCCCTCCGCGCCGTCGTGTACGTGTACGGAATGTGATCGGCCATTGGCGAAGGAAACTCTCACCTGCTTTCCCTTTGGCCGCATGTCATCGGTCTCGCAGAGCCGACGCCAGTCATCGCGCATGCCGAACATCCCGCTCCAACTCCGCCCTAAACTCCTTGAGCAGTCGATCGCGTTCGGGAAGATGCTCCCGCTCGATCCCATCAGCGAGCGTCGTGACCCGCCGGATCAGCGCCGCGACCCGAGGCAGGTCGTACGTCGGCGTGGTGAGCAGGACATCTTCCTCCACGGTGACGTCGTAGCTGCCGCCGCGGGCCTCGACGGTACCGAGCCGGGCCGATATGCTGGCCGACCGCCTCGCCAGGTCATCCCACTGGTCCGCGGTGCTGATCCGTCCGATGGGGCTGACACACCGGACAACGAGGTACGAGCCTTCCCGTTCCAGTTGCAGACTGAACGGCTGCTGTCGCCCGCCGGCGAAGACGACCGTGCCGAGGAGCCCGCTGTCGCCGGGCTGGTTCCGCTCCCACTCGACCGCGAGGTCGGGCAGGACCCCGCGCGCCAGCGCCTTGAAGCGCTCGAACTGCTCCATGGCGCTCGTCTCGTCCACCGCCAGCGGCCGGGCCTGCCCGTCGAGGTGCTCCGGTCGTACCGGAAAGGAGGTCCTGAGCGGTTCGGCCGGCGGCGGTGGGACGTCCTCGTCGGCCAATGCCTCCCGGCTGACGTCGAGGTGGCCGTCGCCCGTGGTCGGCAGAATCAAGCCTTCGTGCATCAGCCGGAGGAAATCGTTAATCCTGCGCAGTACTCGACGGACCTGCAGGCGTTCCACAGTGTCGGTGAGATGCGGGTAGTACACCTGCAGCCGATCGTCGCCGTCCGCACGGTCCAGGGCGGTTAGCCGACGCTCGCTCTCGGACCGCACCCTGTCGATCCGTCCGATCCGCTGCTCGATCGCCGACGGTGTCCAGGCCAGACCGTAGTGGTAGACGCGGGAGCAGAAGGTGTGCAGATCCTCCCCTTCCTGAAGGAGGTCGGTGCAGATCAGCACGAGCGGATAACCGGGGAGACGGAACTGCTGCACGTGGCGCCTGTTGACCCGGCCGGACATCCCGGCGACGGGCTCCTGCGCGGTGAAGAGTCGGCTGACAAGAGTGCGTGCTTCTCGCAGATCGACCTGCCTCGCATCGGGCAGGTTGGTGTCGAGGATGAGCTCGTAGTGCTCGGCCAGGGCGGCAAGCTCATCCAACCCTGCCCACTGTCGGGTGCCGGGCGAGGCGGCTGCCTGGCTTTCGAGTTCATCGAGGTAGGCGGTGATCGCCACGTCCGGCCGATCGATCGCGGCGGAAGGCTCCAGCGTTGGCAGGTGGTCGGTGACCACGGCGTACAGGTCGAGGAAGGCGTGCCCGAGGCGGGCAGCGGCAGAGAGGAACTGCGCGCGGAGATACTGCTCGCGAAACGACTCGCCCGGGTCGCCGCCGGTGGGCTCCGGCCAGATCAGGCCACGCAGCTGCTCTCGCCCGCGAAGCTCCGTGAAGAAGGTCCTGGTCTCCAGCAGATCCGGGTCCGCCTCCGCCGAGACGGCGCTGCGCTTCTCCGGACGGTACATCTCGCGCCAGATCACCTCGGCACGTTCCCGATGTGGCCCCTCGTGATGGGCGAGCAGTTCGAGCGCGGCGGCCTGGACAGCGTCGAACCGCGCCGCGCGGGTCGCCTGCTTCGCCTCGGTCAGGTAGTGCCGCGAGTGCTCGCGGATGAGCCGGTCGACCTTGTCCCGCTCCTGGCCGAGCGCGCCTGCCAGCAGTTCCCCGACCTGTCCCGGACCGGCGCCGAGAAGCGTCATGACGTGGTTGTCGTCAAAGAAGGTGCCGAGGGCGCCGCCCTGGTTTCGGAACCGCCCCTGGACGGTCGCGCCGCTGACGATGCCGCCGGGTCCGGCACCCCGGAAGAACCATGCGAAGAACGTGTCCTGTCCGCCGGCGTCATCGTCCTCCCGGACCTGTTCCACCACCATGGGGGCGCCCGCGTCACGCAGAGACCGCTGTCGGCGGAACTCGTCGATGGCGTTCTCGAAGGCCGGCCGATGCCGCTCCTTCAACCGGTTGCGTAGACGGTCGACGAGCCAGTCACTGTACTCATCGTCGAGCTTGCGCTTGAGTTCGGTGACGGACGCGACCCGGCGGACGAAGACCAGCCCCTTGCGGCCGTCTCGCCAGGACGTGGCGAGGGTACCGATGAGAGCGTCCATCTTCGGGTGCGGCAGCTCGCGGCCGAACCGCCGGAAGTGGTCACGGGCCAGGTCGTTGAGCATCGGCACGTCGATGCCCTGCCGCTCGACCACGTCGGTGGCCTGCCCGGCGTCGTCGAAGTTACCCTCGACGGCTTCGTCTGGAATGTCGTCGGGGTCCTCCGTCGCGGTCGGCTTCTTCGCGACGCTGGTTTCGAGGAACGACTCGAACGACGCCAGCATGCCGACCTGGAATCGGGTGCCGAACCGCTCGTCGTCGAGCAGTTCGCTCACCTTCTTCTGCACCAGCGCGACGGTCAGTCGCTGGCGGTCGTCCGAGATCCGGATCGGCTCATCGTGCTCGGCGACGCCCCCGCCGCGCCACTCCCGCCGGTAGAGATTCTTGGTCAACTGCTGCCCGGAAACCTCCAGCGATGTCACCCGACGAATCAGGAACTCCCCTGCCGCCTCCCGCCGCTGCTGCTCCGTGGCGTCCTGGTCCCGTAGCGGCCGGAAGGGCTCAGCCAGCCCGAAGACATCGAGCTGATTCCACAGTTGCCGGTAGTCGTCGTCCACCGGCGTCGCGGACAGCAGCAGCACCTTGCCGGCCCGCCGGCCGTACTTCTCGCGCAGTCTCCGGTCGACGTCGGCACTGTCGCGGCCGAGCACGGTGGCGAGAACCCGGTTTCGGGAGGACGACTGCGGTCCCCAGCCGTGCTTGAGGTTGTGCGCCTCGTCAACGATCACGAGATCGAAGTGAGGCAAGGCGGCGTTTATCGCCTGCGCGAACCGGTCCTTGATGACGTCCGCCTTGGCCCGCAGGTCGACCAGGTCGTCGGGAAGCCACGGGACCTGCGCGCACAGCCGGTCACGCAGGTTGCGGCGCTGCTGGGCGTCGCGGCGCAGGGGCAGGCTGAAGCTGGGGAGACGGACGAAGAAGTCGCGGTCGGGGCCGACTGCGGTCTCCTCCAACAGTTCGATCAGATTCCGGCAGTGCACGAGCGGTCGCGCCGGCAGCCCACCCGGCATCCGCACCCGCAGGTCGTCCACGCGAGCGTTGTTCTTGGTGAAGACGCCCTGCTCCCGCTGCCACTTTTGCTGGATGTTCTCCCGCGGTGCGATGACGAGCACTCTTAGGTCCGGCGCGAAGTGACGCAGCAATGCGACGACGCCGAGCGCCACGTACGTCTTGCCCATGCCGACCTCGTCGGCCAGGTAGGCGACACGATGGCGCTGCAGGATGTTGTGCAGGGCGACGGCCCCGTGGAGCTGATCCCTCGCCCGCTGCGGATTGTGGATCATCCGGTCGAAGTCCAGCAGCTGCGCTGCGGTGTCGACAGTGATCATCATGCCGTCACCACCGCCGTCTCGCCCAGGAACCGGGGCTCGTACCAGTCGAGGAACTCCCCCATCTCGGCGTCGTTACGCGCAATGAGCTGCTCCCGCAGGACGGCCCGCACGCTGAGAGCCTCCTCCAGCCGGGAAGCCCCGGCCGGATCCGACGCCCAGAACGCGGGGAAGTTGCCGCGTACGTGATCGGCGAGCTGTTGCGCGCAGAGCACCATGAGGTAGCGATCCAGCGGATCCCCCGCCGTCTCGTTCGCCATTTGCTCGACCAGGACGGGCACCGAATCGTACTTGGCGCCGAACATCCGGAACCGAGCCTCCTCGACCCGTTCTTGGTCGAGGGCGTCGTGCACGGCGCGACCCAGCGAGGCGAACCCGTGGAATATTCCGGCAAACCGATCGAAGATGGTATCTGGAGGGGCCGCCACCGTCAGCCTTTCCCCAGGTCCGCGCAGCGCCTCGCCGTGCGCGGACAGGTAGGCGTTTCGCTGCTCCGCGGTGAGCATCGACCAGTAGCGGAGGATGTCGGCCGGGGTCAGATCGAGCAGAATCGACGGGCGATGCGCCATGCCGGTCTCGTGGACGAGGACGATTCCGCGCTGATCACCGGCGACCGCGGTGAGGAAGCTGGTCTCGCGGAGCCGCTCGCACAGGATCGCTGCCTCGTCGACGGGCAGCGCCGTCCAGACGGCTCGCTCCAGCTGACCGACGTCGAAGAGGTGAACACCGCGGTCGTACACCTGGATGGGCGGGCTCTCGCCCGCGCCGTCCCACAGGACCTCTGCCTGCCCGGATGCCCAGTCGTACCGCGCCAGCAGCGGCACGTAGCCCTGGTCGACGCCGTCGTCCTCGCCGACCGGTTGCGCGAACGGCGGTGGTTCCTCGATCGCCTCCAGCCAGAACCGCGGGCGCCGGTCGATGGCCACCTCCGACAGCACCCCGCTCTCGACGTTGCCGCTGCCCGAGTGCGCCGGGCTGGTCAGGTTGAACGACCCGACGAGCGTGATCTCCCAGTCCTTGGTGAAGAAGCGGTACACCTTCGCGTGTACGGTCCGGTGCGCCGCTAACGCCGCCTGCTTGCCGCCGCGTGCGAGGATTGCCTTGGGCAGCCGACCCCATTCGCCGCCTCGCTCGCGCACCCAGTCGTAGAGCTCCGGGCGGCACCGCGCTAGCCCGCCCTCCTCGGGCAGCAGCACCCGCCACTTCCTCGGTTGGAAACGGTCGATCAAGGTCTCGAGCGGCACCGACGCGTCCGCATCGTCGAGGTACGGGGAGAGCACCTCGAGGTCGGCGTGACGCAGCCACTGGCCGGCGACGGCGTCGAGCTGGTCGACCAGCGACTGGGCGCCGCGCCGCCCGTTGAAGAGAAAGTGCGGGTGCATAAGGCCGCTCGCCGTGCGGTGCACGATCGGTTGTACGGTACGAAGCGCACCGCGAATGTCGTCCAGAGCGGCGTGGGTGTCGAAGTTCTTCGCCATGGTCCGCAGGTGCCTGAGGAACCCTCCAATCTCCGGTGCGGTCCGCGACCGGCCGGACTCGGCGATCTCCTCCAGGTGGGCGCACTCCACGTTCTCCCACCAGCCCGCCTGGGTCAGGTTCGCCGATCCGGTGAGCACCACCAGCGACCGTTCCTGCGTCGACGTGTCCCGCACGAGAATGAACGCGTTCTTCGGATGGAAGTAGCCGGTGCGGGGCCGGACCGGAATACGACGTACGTCCAGGCAGGCCGATCCGTCACCCGTCACGAGCGCGCCAGGGTCGTAGTAGACGGCGACGCGACCAGCAGTTGGGCGTAGCGCCTCCTCGAGCTGGACGCGCCGGATCTGCGGGTCCTGGTGCAGTTGGAGGTCAAAGAGAGCCGGGAGGATCTCGCGCTCAAAGAAGCCGGGATCGAAGCGGAACGTGCAGAAAACCGCGGCCAGCACCTCACGGCCGTTGATCTTCTCGCGCAGCGCCTCGGTGAGTACCGCCCGGGGAATGCCCTCGCTCACGCCTCACCCTCCCCGATCGCCGCCAGCATGGACACAAGTGACGGGATGAAGTACGGGTACCACCACAGCTTCCGAATTTTGTCACCGGTGGGCAGATCGGCCGGCTCGTCGCGGAACCGCACCCGCACCTGGTCCTGGTCGGTCACCTCAAGCCAGGCGAGCGCCCCACCGCGCTCCCGCATCACCGCGGCGTTGCGCTCCGCCAACGCCCTGATGAGCTGCGGATAGTCGCCGTCGGCGAGAGCCTCGGCGATGTGTGGCCATTCCTGACCGGGCAGCGCGGAGACCGCAAGCGGGTCGACTGAGTCGAGGCGGTCACCCCAGGACGATCGAAGGTCAGCCACGACCTTGTCGAGGTGGACGCCGTTCCGCCCGAGCAGGTAGCTGAAGAGCAGGGACGCCGGCGCGAGCACGGATTCGCAGGCGATGACCCGGCGCACCAGGTCGGCGATATCGCTCCAACCGCGCGACTCGGCGTCGTCGGCGATCGCCATCAGGTACGGCCGTGAGGGCCAGACGGACTCGGATGGCCTGGCTTCGAGGAGAGTGGCGAACCTGGGCTGCCGCCCCTCGGTCGGGTCGCCCTGGCCGCCCTCGACCAGGTGGTGCCGGTAGAAGTCGACCTCCTGCTGCGACATCGCCGGGCTGAAGATGCTCGCCACCGACTTACGCTTCTCGTTCGCGCCGAGGTCGAACACCACCCGGTCCCGCCGCAGCTCTCGGACGAGGTAGTGGGCATCCGGCCCCCACCCGGATTCGAGTCGCGGAATGTAGACGGCGTCCACGAAGGCGGCTGCCTCCGGGGTGAGCCGCGCGGGGCTTCCCGACGCGACGAGCCCGGATGCCCGTGCAGGGGCCGTGTAGTTACCGAGCAGCCCGTCCGTTCGCTGATTGCTGAGAATTTGGTGCTCCGGCTGCGCCGACAGGTGCACCTTCCCGCCGTTTCCGCCCGCCTTCGCTGCGCGGGCAGCGATCCGCTGCAGCCCGAAGAAGCCCCGATGACCGCATGCGACGTGCCGCACGTAAGCCGCCATCTGTTCCCAGACCAGGAAGGCGTTCGTCGGGTTGTCCAACTCGTCCGCACTGGCGAGCTCGGCCAGTCGCAACCCGACGAGCAGGGTGGTGAAGCCCTCTAGCGAGTCCGTGACGGTGGTCAGATTGCCGATGAGCGGTCGTCCCGTTGCCGACCAGACAGCCTGCGCGCCGAGGCCGTCCCGTGATCCCTTTACGCGAGCACGAGGATCCAGGTCGGTCAGGAAGAGCGCCACAGGCGCAATCATCATCAACTGGAATTCGGCTGCCAATCCTCCGTACCGACACAGATCTCGGGCGGTCCGCTTGGGGTGGCGGCATGCACGGCTCGGCTGCCGTCGGTGAATTGACCGGTCGCGACCCGGAGCAGCGGACGATATGGATGTTCGCTCAACCCCACTAGGTTGGTCAAATGCTGACGGCGGGGATCGATCTTGCGGCGGAGGACACCAACACCGCAGTGGCCTGGATCCGGTGGACGCCAACCGGGGCGGTGCTGGAAGAGTTGGTCATCGGCGCTGGCGATGACGAGCTTCTGCGAGCCGCGTCGAGCGCGGACAAAGCCGGGATCGACTGTCCGCTGGGTTGGCCAGAGCCGTTCGTGGAATTCATCCTCGCCCACCACCGTGGCGAGCTGGCCGCCCCGACCGACCTGATCGGCCGCGATTGGCGCAGGACGCTGGCCTGGCGTCGCACCGACGTGGTGACCCACGCGCTGATTCGTCGCCCCTTGCTTAGCGTGGCCGCGGATCGGATCGCACACACGGCCATGCGGTGTGCCGCCCTGCTGGCGCGGCTCGCCGAGGAAGGGCAACCGGTGGACCGATGCGGCGGCGGAACGGTCGTCGAGGTCTACCCTGCGGCATCGCTGAAGCAGTGGGGCTACCACATCAGGGATACAAGGGGCGGCAGAACAGCGGTGCTCTGAACGATCTGGTCGATCGACTGACCGCCGCCGCGCCATGGCTGCAACTCGGCGACTTCGAACCGGTGTGCCGGGACAGCGACCACGCCACCGACGCTGTCGTGGCAGCCCTGACTGCTCGTGCGGCTGCCGTCGGCCGAGCCACCCGCCCCAGTCCAGATGACCAGGGCGCTGCCGCCACCGAGGGTTGGATCGCACTACCGACCACACCACTGACCAGCCTCACCACCTCAGCGCGAAGGGCTGACGGCAGGCCTGGCGAAGACCGCGGGGGCGAAGTCCAGGCTAGCGGGGCCACCGCAGGTTCGTCCTGACCCGGCGTGCCCCGGTGAGCGCCGCTGGCCACGGACGTCCTGTATGGCAACAGCTCGCACCACTCGGCCAGGACAAGGTCACTCCAGTGGCGTCCACCGAGCGAAGCCGCGGGCCAGCACGATACGACGCAACTGCCTTACGCCAAGCTCGAAGTCGTCAACATCGTTTGGGTGAATATCGCGGGGTAGGGCCGCGAACGTGGCAGCAGCCTCGTCAAGAGCGTCCAGCACGGCGAATTCGTCGGACTCCTCGGAGACCTCTTGGGCGGTCACCTGCTGCGAGCCGTCGTCGGCGAACATCAAGTATTCCACCTCGTCCGGCCTCAGCTTGAGCTCCCGCGCCCACGTGGATACCAGACACAGGTACCGGCGGTAGTCTTCGACGTTCCAGTCCAGACTGACGTCGCAGTCGGCGTGCTGCCAGAGCCACCGCTGTACGCGCCGATCGAGCACTAGCGCTGGTGCTGCCTCCGCATCGCTGCAGAAAAACAGGTACTTGGTGGCGAAGGAAACGCCAAGGTAGCGAAGGCGGTGCCGCTTCAGCCATTCGAACGCCTCAGCCCCGCCATCGCGGCGCGTTTTCAACGCCACCTCGCGGAGAATCCGGGGCGCCTCGTCGTTCTCGCGCAGCACCCGGGCGGTTCGGAACGCGCCGTACCCAACCCGCCCGTACCCCCACACCATCGCTGTGACGAACGCCTGGACAGCCTTGTCCTCGCCGTCACCAGCGCGGCGGCCGCGTTCTGCCACATGGTCGCGGTCGAGCCGGTCCGGAAGTTCCCCGAGGAGGTTCTGATGCTCCATCAAGCTGGCGAGCCACGTTGACCGGTTCCAACGGATCCCGCCCTGGGGCCGTCGCCCCTTGGCGTCCCATCGACTAAGGAGTTCCCGCAAGCGGTTCGGAACAGGGACGCAGTCGTACGACATGAAGACATGCTCTCACCGGCCTGGATCCAGACGTAGGAACAGACAGGCGAGGGCGAACCACCTATCAGGCAGGACTGCGACCACCTTCCGACGGTCCACAATCCACGTCGCCGGTACTCAGCCGACCGACGACTTCCCAAGATTTCTTCTGTCTGCAACACTGTCACCTCAGCAACCCTAGGCGCAGAGAGGCAGCCGATGGCACCAACCATCCGAGTGGACGACGAGGTGTACGCCCTACTGCAGTCCAAGGCCGAAGCGTTCGTCGACACGCCCAACACAGTGCTGCGGCGGCTCTTGAACCTGACCGGAAGTGTCGTCGCTGATCCCGCAGAAGGCCCAGCAAGGAGAGCGGATGTGAAGCCGGCATCGTCCACCAAACTCGCTCGGCTGCTTGCCGACGGCATCCTCGTTGTCGACGAGCGCCTCGTGTGGGATCGGCGAAATCAGGGGAAGCAACACGAGGCATTTCTCACGAACGACGGTCGGCTACGCCTGCGGGACGGTTCCCTTCACGACACTCCTTCGAGCGCTGCGCGTCATCTCGCTGGTTATGAGGTCAACGGTTGGAGGGCCTGGCAACGTCAGCGCGACGGGAAGTCTCTCAGCGACATCTGGGCGGAACATGGCCAGCCGGATACAGCAACGACCGGCACGGAAACTAACGGGCCGTCATTGAAGGTGCCGCCTCAGCGTCCTGCCGGACGAATGCGCGGTCAGACGCCGCAGAAGGCCTTCCGAAGGTACATCCTGGCGATTCTTCAGGAGGCCGGCGGTCGGCAGGAGGCCGACAAGTTGCTCGCGGAGCTCGAACGCCGCATCGAGCACACCTTCCTCGAGGGCGACTACCGGATCGTCGATGGGCCCGAAGTGCGGTGGCGAAACGCCGCTCGCTGGGAGCGCAAAGACATGGTCAACGATGGATTGATCAAGCGATCCGAGAATCGTGGCGTGTGGGAGCTGACATCGAAAGGAATGAACGCGCCGACGTGACGCGTCGAGGAACACGTCGGCAGCGCGACCAAGCATCAACACGTTAGCCGTCCACCTCGACGTCGACCGGGATCCCCGTCAGCTCCGGCGCAAACTTGCGGCGGAGCTCAGGGTCACCTGGGCTAGCTTCAACCGGCGAACGACAAGAACATGCTGGGCGCTCCGCTCCACGACACATGCAGCGCCTCCCGCGCCCGCGTGCTCGCCACGAACAGCAAGCACCGCTCCCGAAGCAGGTCACTCTCGTGCTGCAACGGATCCGCCTCGGCCGGCGTGACCTCCTTTGCGAACGGCACCGCCCGCGCGGTAACGCCGACCACCGCCACGCACCGAAACTCCAACCCCTTCATCGCATGCATGGTGGCGAGCCGTACCCCGTCGACGTCCGCCCCGGGCTGATCCCGCACCCGGACCGCCGGAATCCCGGCGGCAGTCAACTCCTCCTGCACGTCGCCCAACGTTGTGCTAAACCGAGCGCACACGGCGATCTCATTCGCCTGGACGCCCTGCTTCAGCCACTCCCCCACCCGCTCCACGAGCGCCGCAGTCTCGGCCTGGTTCGTCGGATACCCCGCAGCGTGGGGCCGCCTGCCGTGCAGCAGCGACCGGTAGCCGGCGAGGCTGTCGTCACCATCGCCGCCGAGGTCCTCGACCCGCGACCCGGAGAGCACCCCGGTTGCCCAGGAGAGGATCTCCTCGGTGCTGCGGTAGTTGACCCGCAGGCGGCTGCTGCGGCCGGTGACGGAGATGCCGAGAACGTTGAGCGAAACTCGAGAGTCGTAGATCCGCTGGTGAGGATCGCCGGTGATGAAGAGGTCGTCCGGACCGGGCGCTACCACGGCCCGCAGCACCCGCCACTGAGCAGGATGCAGGTCCTGCGCCTCATCCACGACAACATGGTCGTACCCGTGGACGGTGAGGTCTGCGGCACCGTGCAGCTGCGCCGCACGCGCGCAGATTTGCAGGTGGGTGTTGCTGCCGGCCGCCGACAACTCCTTCTGGAACATCTCGACGGCGTCCCACACCCGATCGCGCTGCCGCGACCCCAGCGCCGAGCCTCTCCCCCGCCGGTTCGCCGCGCGGTATTCCTCCCTGGTCTGCACGTTGTGCGCCAGGACCACGTGGCGGAACTCCTGGGCGAGGAACTGCTCGGTCCAGGGCAGCTTCAGCCTCCCGCTCACCCGCCGCCAGACCTGCCGCTCGTCCAGATCACCGATCGGGGTTGGCACCCGCCCGGCGAGGGCCCGCACGGTGCGGTGGGCGACGGCGTTCACCGTGGTCACCTCCACCCGCGCCAACTGCTCCTCGTCGTCGAGAAGCAGCGTCAGGTGCTCCCGCAGAGTCGAGGCCAGGGCATTGGTGTACGTGGTCAGCAGCACCCGGCTGTCGGGCGAACGGGAGAGCAGGTGCTTGACCCGGTGCAGCGCCACCACCGTCTTCCCCGTACCCGGGCCACCGGTTACCTGGGCCGGCCCGTTGTATGAGACCCGGTACGCGACCCGCCGCTGCGACGGGTGGAGGAACACCCGCCAGGCGGCGAACGGCTTGTCGAGGATCTCGGCGAGTTCGTCCGGCCGGGTAACCAGGGTGATCCGGTTGACGGTGTTGGCGATCGCCACCGCCAGACTCTCGCTCGGCTCCGGCGTCGCGTCCGCCGGCCGGCGCTCGGCCACGACGTCGCGGTAGACCTCGTCCGGCGTAAAGCCCTCGGCGAGGTACTGCAGCACCTCGAACTGGTCTTCGGGCAGCAGCGTGCCGAAGGCATCCAGCTGGGGCTTGTCGATGATGGTGCGTACCGCGCGCAGCACCTGGTCGTCGATGCCGAGGTGGCGCAGCACTGTGTCGGAGTGCCGGGCGAACAGCAGCGTGGGAGCTTGGGCGGCGGCCTTCTCCAGCGCCGGAGTCAGTTGCTCGATGGCGGCGACGTTGCGGACTTCCAGGGCTCGGGTGGCGGTGTTGACGGTGTAAAGGCGCTTGGCCGCCCAGTCGTACGCGTCGTCGTGTGACACGACGTTGAGCAGCAGGAAGGTGTCGCTGCCGTCGTCGGGCGCCAGCACCACGCCACGCCAGAAGTCGTTGATCCGGATAGTCCGCATCCGCGGGTCGCGGGCGTTTGTCACCGACTCCAGGTGCAGGCCCTTGTCGGCGCGCAGCTCGGCGATACTGAGCTGCTGGAACTTGTCCATCGCCTTGCGCACGCCGGCCTTGATCGGCTTTTCCAGGACGTCGTAGCTCTGCCAGAAGCTGTTGGCGAAGGCGAGCTGCGGCACGGGCGCTCTCCTCCATGGTTGGTCGGAAGGGTGGACGTGACCCTACCGGCGGACGGCGATTCTCGTGCCAGGCAGCACCATGTCAGGTCGGCGGGATGACGCGACCGACGGTATCCGTTCATGGTTACCACCAATTCGTCACGTTTGGTGATTGTCGATAACCCGACAGTAGTTCGCCTTCTCTGGATCTCGCGTCCGACAATATCCAGACTGATGTATGGCCAGCTCGGACGGTACGCCCAACGGAAGCCGAAGCCGCCACAAGCCAGTCGCGCCAGGGGTGGGTGCATCCGAAGGCTTCCCCGCCTCGTTGCAGCCGCTGCTGGCGCGCATCGCAGATCGCCGTGCTGCGCGTAGCGAGGCAACCCTCCAGGCCGACATTCGACAGCTCCTGCTGGCCGGTGACTTCGGCCTCGTCGACAGCCATCTCGACGTCGAGCTGGAGGCTCCGGCCGGCGGTGGTCAGCGCATCGACATCGACATCGGCTTCACCGTCATCGAGGTGAAAAAGCAACTGCGCGCCGGGCGGACACTCCATGAGGCCGAACGCCAACTCGCGGGGTACGTCAGATCGCGAAGCCAGGAGACCGGGCAGCGGTACGTCGGCATCCTCACCGACGGCGCCACCTGGCGTGCGTATCAGATGAGAAGCGGCTCGCTGACCCTGGTCGACAGCCACACCGTTGCTGCCGCCCGCCCCGACGGGCTGGCCCTGTTCTACTGGCTGGAAGGCGTCCTGGCGACGAGCCAGCGCGTCCCACCGACTCCGGGCGAGGTGGCTCGCCGCCTCGGCGCAGAGAGCACTTCCCACAAGCTCGACCTTGCGGCACTGGCCGCTCTCCACGAAGAGCACGCGCAGCTGCCGACCGTGGAGTTGAAGCGACAGCTGTGGGCGGAGCTACTAGGAAGCGCGCTGGGCACGCAGTTCGTAAACGATCCGGGCCTCTTCGTGGAGCACACGCTGCTCATGAACAGCGCGCACATCATCGCGCACCTGGTCGTCGGCATCGACGTCATGGAGTTGCAGCCGGAGGGCCTGATCACCGGGCAGCGGTTTGAGCAGGCCGGCATCCTCGGCGTGGTCGAGCACGACTTCTTCGGCTGGACCACGGAGGTGCCCGGCGGTCGGGAGTTCATCCACGGCCTCGCCCGCGGACTCGCGCGGTTCGAGTGGACAAGGGCTGACCACGACATCCTGAAGGTGCTGTACGAATCCATGATCGGCGCCGAGACGCGCAAGCGGATGGGCGAGTACTACACCCCGGACTGGCTCGCCGAACATCTCGTCGAGACGGTCGTCACCGATCCGCTGCGGCAACGGGTGCTGGATCCGGCCTGTGGCTCCGGCACGTTCCTCTTCCACGCCGTACGCCGCTATCTCGCAGCGGCCGAGGCGGCGGACGTACCGATGGACGCCGCCCTGACGCAGCTCTCCCACCACGTAGTCGGCGTCGACCTGCATCCTGTCGCCGTGGCGCTTGCGCGGGTGACCTACCTGCTCGCGATCGGGCATGACCGCCTCACCGATGACCGGCGAGGGCCCATCACCATCCCTGTGTACCTCGGCGACAGCATGCAGTGGCGGGAGCGACTGGACCTCTTCACGGATGACCACGTGCGGATCAGCGCCGGCCACAACGCGAGCCAGGTCGAAGACTGGTTACGCTTCCCTCAGCACCTGCTCGACGATCCCGGCCATTTCGACCGGATCGTCGCCACCCTCGCCAGCATGGCGGCGAAGCCGCGAGATCCGGACAACCCTCCCTCCCTGGAGGGGTTCTTCCATCGGATGGACATCGCGGCTGACGACCAGCCGATGATCCTCGACACCTTCGACGCGATGTGCCGGCTGCACGACGAGGGACGCGATCACATCTGGAGCTACTACCTGCGCAACCTGGCCCGACCGGTCTGGCTGGCCAGGAAGAAGAGTCGGGTGGACATCCTCATCGGCAACCCGCCGTGGCTGTCCTACCGCCACATGCCGCGGGAGATGCAGGCAAGTTTTAAGAAGTTCTCCCACGACCGCGGGCTGTGGCACGGCAGCAAGTTCGCAACGCACCAGGACCTCTCGACTCTCTTCGTCGCGAGAGCGGTCCAGCAGTACCTTCGAGACGGCGGTGCGTTCGCCTTCGTCCTGCCCAACTCGGTGCTCGACCGCGAATACTTCGAGGGCTTTCGCAGCGGGTGGTATGAGGATCCCGGCGAAATGACCGGCGTCGCCTTCACCGGCTCCTGGGACCTGCGGCGCCTTCGTCCCCATCCCTTTCCGCGGGGTGCCAGCGTCGTCTTCGGTGACCGGGCCACCCTGAGCACCTACCGACGGCTGCCGTCGGTGACCGAGCGGTGGACCGGACGTCTGCTGGCGAGTGCCAAAGCATGGAAGTTAATCGAACCCCTCATCACCCGAGAGCCAGC
This sequence comes from Micromonospora sp. DT63, assembly GCF_049841615.1. Taxonomy (NCBI): domain Bacteria; kingdom Bacillati; phylum Actinomycetota; class Actinomycetes; order Micromonosporales; family Micromonosporaceae; genus Micromonospora; species Micromonospora sp. DT63. Next base: position 1,071,774 of record NZ_JBNCKQ010000001.1, read on the forward strand.
CCACCTGGTCCATGGCGAACCAGCCCTCGCCGAGTCACCGTACGGGCCGCGGTTCTCGCAAGGCGCCACGATCGTGCCGCGCATGCTGTTCTTCGTCGAAGCGGAGGCGGGAGGGCCACTCGGCCTCAGCGCCGGCCGTCGAGCGGTTCGCTCGGCGCGCAGCAGCCTCGAAAAGACGCCGTGGAAGGGCCTTCCCGCTCTCGCAGGCGTCGTGGAAACGGAGTTTATCCGCCCGGTCCTACTCGGCGAGTGCATCGTTCCGTACCGGATCCTGACCGCCCGACAGGCTGTGCTGCCGCTCGATGGGTCCTACCTGATGACCGGCACCAACCACCGGCTCGACTACCACCCCGGCCTCGCCAGTTGGTGGCGGCAGGCGGAAGCCGTCTGGGAGGCCAACCGCAGCAGCGACCGCCTCACCCTGGCCGAGCGACTCGACTTCCACCACGGGCTCACCGCCCAGTTCCCCGCGCCGCTACTCCGGTTGGCCTACGGCGCGTCCGGCATGCACGTCGCCGCCGCCATCGTCGACGATTCCGCCGCAATCATTGAACATAAGCTCTACTGGGGACCGATCGCGTCCCAGAACGAGGGCCTTTTCCTGTGCGCGATCCTTAACAGCTCCACGCTGACCGAACTCGTCCGGCCGATGCTGTCCTACGCCAAGGACGAGCGCGACGTCGACAAGCACCTGTGGAACCTACCCATCCCCCTGTACGACGCGGGCAACGCGATGCATCAACGTTTGGTCGAACTCGGCCGGGACCAGCACACGACCGTTGCCGAGGGGCGCTTCGACGAGGGCATGAGCTTCGTGACGATGCGCCGCCGAATCCGCGCTGAACTCGCCCGGCACCCGGCCGCCGCCGAGATCGAGGCCATCGTCAGGGAGATGCTCGGGTGACGGACCCGGGCGCCTCCTGCTGGCATTCCTTCGACCCCGGCAGCGCGGCGACCCTGGCCAGCACCTGTCGAAACGCACCGTCCTGGTTGTCCGGCCCGCTTTCGACGCCTTCGAGCCGGACCCACTGGCCGTTGTACCACTCGCTGATGTCGAGCCGGACCCGGACGATCCGGAGCCGGAGTGGACCGGCTGGGTACTGGTAGTCGGACTCGGCGAGCCGGACCACGTTCCCGGGGGCGACGGACACGCACGGGATGACCGGTACGCGAGTCACCGCCGCCGCGGGCACCACCTCGACCTGACCGTGCGGGCGCACGCGCGGCTGTGGTCGGGGCCCGGCGTACAGCGCCGCCCGCCGCGCCCGCAGGATCAGCCGGTTGCGGATCTGCGCGGGCGACAGGTCAAAGGCGTTCATTTCCAGTACGTCCGCGGGCAGCGCGTGATGATCGAGTCGGCCCAGGCCGCCCGGGGACAGGTGCCGTCGGCCCGGCAGTCCTGGCACTTGGGGTTGCGCGGATTTTCCGTTGGGCGCCGCCAGTGCTGGTCAACCAGCCCGTTCGCCCGCGCGAGCTGGGTGGGAGTGACGAAGAAGTCGCCGCCCGCGTCCGGCAGCACGGGCTCGACTGGCTCGCCGCCGGCCGGCGCATCGCCGTCCGGCGTCGCAAACCTCCCCCGGTTCCGCTCGCCGTGCCGATCCGGGGCGTAACGACCCGCGCGCTGATTCCGCGCAGCAGACCCCGCCGCCCGTTCCTCGGGCCGCTCGTAGACGAACCCGCCGTCGCACCGCGAGGTCACCCGCGGCCCCGGTACGACGTGCTCGACCACCAGCCGCCGGGAGCGCCCCGGCACGTCGCCGTCCGGCACCGCCTGCCCGGTCAGATCGATCACGACCTCCCGAGGCCGCAAGAACCACTTCCACCGCCTGCCCATGCTTCCGCCACGCCTCCCCTGCTGACCGCCCCAACAACTTCCCCGAGGTGAACAGATGCACAGCCTACACGCTTAGGGCGCATGTGAAGAGAGCACTCGCACAGAGAGCGTGTGTTCAGTTCGTGTGCTCTTACCGTCAGCACGTGGGAGAACTTCGGCTGGTCGCGAGCCAGGAGATTCAGGAGATGCTGGGCGTCTCGCGCACGCGCGCCTACCAGATCACCAACTCGAAGTCCTTTCCCGATCCAGCGGCCGTCCTGTCCGTCGGGCGAATATGGCGGGCAGAGGACGTGGAGCGGTGGATCAAAGACCACCGGCGGGATCTGCAGGACACGGAAGAGTGAACACAGAGGGCACCCAGGTAGCGCTCCGCCCTGGATGCCCTCTCGTCAGTGCCGTCTAGCCAGATCAAACCTGGCTTGCTCGTTGAGCGTCGTGCTCCCTCGACCGCTGCCGAGGAATGGTTGGGGCTGCCGAGTGACGGGGACCGTGTCCGGGCGGCGGGGTGAGGGTTGACGTGTAGGTCTCGCCGTCGATCAGCGGGCTGGTCAGGCTGACACCGGCAGCGGCCATCCGGTCGTACTCGGCGAGGACCAAGCCCTTGGTCCGGTAAATGCCATACCTTGCGATTTCGTTGTACTTCAGGCCACCGTTGTCAGTCTGAAAGGTCTCGAGGATGTAATCCGCATCGGGACGAGAAATCCCGTAGAGATGGAAGAAGTATGCGTCCAACTCGGCGCGAAGCTGGGCACGGCGGCTTTCATCCCATCGAAACGGAGCGCCTGAGTCGCCGAGGTCGCGGGCGAGCCCCGCCATGTCGTAGGCCGTGTAGACGAGTTCCAGGACGCGTGGCGTGAAGAATGGTGTGTGCGGCTCCAACATTGTCGGAGTGGGCACCGGAAGCTGCTTCCAGATGAAGAGCGCCATGCTGACGCCGCCGATTTTTTGCCGGCTCACGTAGTCAAAAACCAGCGAACTCTGACCTGCCACGAGCGCTGCGGCCAGCGCGGCTGAAAGACGTGGATATATAAGAGGTAGCTTGTGGCCCACCGCTACACGGGGGACGAAAGCCGGAATTGCCGTTCTCGCATTGGTTGCGCTCGTGACATCGCGATAGCTGACAAGCCAGTCCCGATCCCATTGCAAGGCATTGAGTTTCTTCGCCACATCGGTCTCTGCAACCCAAAGGTTTGGCTGGGCAAGCCGGCCGGGGGAATCGTGCTCTTCGGCCACGAGATAATTGGGCTGATTCTGACGTTTCACAGCGGTTTGGCTCTTTACCACGTCCGCCGCTCGATGGTCGAAGAAGCTTACCATCTTTGCTTCGTACAGCGGGAGCATCTTTGCGGTGTCCTTCATAAAGGCGTTTCCGATGAGACCCCATCCCTCAGCCTCAAGCTCTTGCCGCGACTTGAACATGTTTGAGTCATGGGACATGTTGAATAGACCCTGCGACGATCTAAGCTGCCAAGGATTGCCGTTAGGATCCCCATCCTTAACCAAGACAGGCACCCGCCGGTAAATGTCCATCGTCAGCGTGGCATCGCGACGCGTTCGAAATACAGGGCAAGTGCCAGTATTCGGATTGAGGAGTCTGATCTCCGCAGGTGTCAGGGAAAACTTCTTCTCAAATATTTCGAGGTCCGCTGGGTCATACAGGAAGAACGCGAACTGCGCGGCTGACTCACTTAGCCCGGCGCCAGTCAGAGACAAGATACTGAACCTGGCACGAGAGTCAACGTCCGGAAACAAGCCGCGACGGTTCTCAAAATCATACAACGCCGCCAACGATCCAGTTCGCACAAGATCAGTGAAGAAGTACTGGGTCCTCGCATCCGTGGCGATACCGGTGGGGACTACAAGGGCCGCCCGGCCGCTGGCGCCCACAAGGTTCCGAACCGTTTCTGTGAAGACGGAGTAAGTGTTCAGATTGCCCTGCCCGGTCAAGGGTAGGTGACCAGAACGGCGCAAGAAATGACTCTGCTTGTAGCTCTCGTGTTTCGCCAACTCGAACTCCTCGAAGAGGTGCCGTGTGCCAGGGTCCTCTCGGAGAGAAGCAACTAGGCTCTTCCGGTCGGATGCCTTCGTAGCGGCGGCCACATCCGGTAAGAGTTGGGCAAAAAACTCTTGCTCCTTAATATCCACTGTGTCCCAAGGTGGGTTGCCGATGACGCAGTCGAAGCCTCCAGCCCACCCCAGATCCGTCTCGATTTCGGCCGCGGACTCAGGGACTCGGAAGACGTCGGGAAACTCAAGATGCCAATGAAAGAACAGGTGCTGGCGACGCAGTCGGATGACTTCGTCGTGAGTAGCTTGCGATACGGCAGCCGCGTTGGAACCCTCAATAGCACGGAACACACCATGGGTGACGGCTTGCGGCGATCCCTTAGTCTTCTTCCACATGAATGAAGCACACCAGGCGTCGGCGACCTGCTTCGCATGGGCATATTCAGCCGCGATTTCCCACTCATGATACGCGGACGCCTGCCTGCGAACATTACGAAGCGTGCCGGAGGGGGCCGCCGCGATGCGCCTAAGACCTTGTGCGAATGTCGTGTTGGCGACCATTACTTCACCATTCAGGTCGAAGAGACTCCCCTGTCCCACCCGCTCCGTAGCGTTTTGCATCTGCAGAGCCTTGGCGTATGCCCGATCGTCGCCCTCCGTTGCCTCGAAGGCAGCACTGGGAATGCCGTCCCGGAGGAGCTTCGGAGTGGCCCCGATCAAAGAATTGCCGCACTTGATGTGTGCGTCCAGGAAGCTCAGCGGCTTGCCCGGCTCCAGCGCCTCCATCCAGAGGGAAACCTTGGCCAGTTCGACGGCCATCGGGTTGAGGTCGACGCCGTAGATGCAGCCGGCGACGACCTCGTGCAGGGCGTGGCGTACGGCGTCGACCGTCGGCTCGGGGTTGCGTTCGCGGACCGCCGCGACCCGCTTGGCGATCCGGCGAGCCGCCGCGACCAGAAAGTGGCCGGAGCCGCAAGCCGGGTCGCAGACGGTGAGCGACAGCAACTCGGAGACGATCGCGTCGGACGGGTCGGGCTGCCCGGCCGCCGTGGCGGCCATCTCGCCGCGCTTCACCGCATCGTCGATCACCGGGTCGAGTGCCGAGTCGAGTAGGCAGTCGATCAGCGAGGACGGCGTGTAGTACGAGCCGGTGGTCTTGCGGGTGTTGCCGGCGAGTTCGACAAGTTCGAAGGTACGGTCCACCGCGCTGTGCTTCGGCACCAGCTCCAGCAGGGACTCGTAGATCGAGCCCAGCTCTTCGGCGTCCAGGTTGCGGTAGTCGACCGACCGCCAGCGCCGCGAGCTGCTGTCCCGCACCAGCGACAGGTGCCGGATGGCGGTCAGCAGGGAGTCGTTCGACAGGGCCAGGCCGTGCAGCGGGGCGTCGGCCTCGTTGTAGTCGAAGAGGCCACCGAGGCCGGGCAGGCCCAGCTCCGGGCGACCGTTCTCGTCGCCGAGCGCGTCGAGAACGATTCGCAGCGCCTGGTAGAGGTCGCTGTGCCCGGTGCCGCGGCGGCGCCGCGCCCGCGTCCGCAGCCGGGCGGACGAAAAGTAGCCGGCGTACCGCTCGCGGGCCTGCTCGTCGGCGTCGGGGTGGTGCAGCGCGTCGCGGTCCTCGGCGACGAAGAGGAAAAGCAGCCGGTAGACCAGGCGCAGCAGGGCGTTGTGCAGGGCCTGCGGGTCGACGTCCTCTCGCAGCGCGCCGTTGTTCGGGTGGCGCAGGAAGCCGGTGCCGAGCGCGGTGATCGCGTTCTGGACGCCCTTGCGGAGCTGGTCCAGGGCGCGGGTGCCGGCGGCGATCGCCTCCGTCCGCCATTTCTCCAGCCAGCAGCTCGACGGCGCCGCGCCGTCGGCCACGTCGAAGCGGGAGACGTGCAGCAGCCGGTACAGCAGCACGAACTCGCTGAACAGCTCGCCGTCGAAGATCGCCTCCAGGTCGAACTCGACGTACGCGGCGGTGGCCATCGCGCTGGAGTCGCGCAGCAGCCGCAGCTGCCGACCATTGGTGAGCACACCCCACAGGTGGGCCTCTGAGCGGTTCAGGCACTCCTGCACCAGCGACTGCGGCGGCACGGTGCCGGCGCCGCCGGGTCGCTTGTCCAGCGTGGCGTTCCACCCGGCCAGGTGGACCGGCACGTGGTTCCAGCGGTGGCTGATCGCGAAGGTCTTGCCGCCGTCATCGGCGGTGATGCCGGCGGCGCCCAGCGCGGTCAGCCGGCCGAAGCCAAGCTCGTCGAAGAGCGGTTCGAGCCACTGCGTAACCGCCAGGCCGGTGGGATCGGCGGGGGTCTCCGCCTCCGGGGCGACGAGGAGCTTGTCGCGCAGGTCCTTCCAGATCGACTTGAGGTAGTCCCAGTGCCGTTCGGCGTCGTCGCGTACCGACCGGGAGCCCACCACGCGGTAGTCGGCGGGCTTAGAGCCGGTGACGTCCTTACCCTCCGCGATCCGAAGCAGCATGTCGGCGGGGATCAGCCCGCCGATCGTGTGGACGGCGGAAAAGACCTGGTTGCGGGCGGTGGCGGGCATCAGGCGACTCCTCCGGCGGCGGGGGTGGAAGCCGGCAGATAGACGTACGCGCCGAGGATGTCGGCGGGTTTCTGCGCGGTGACGGTCAGGCCGCGGACGATCTCGCCGGCGGCGCTACGCACCCGGCGGTGCGAGGCGAGGAGTTCGGCGGCAAGCTCCTCGCCGTACTCCTCGAGGTGGTCGGTGGCGGCGGGCAGGCCGTCGAGGATTCGGCTCATCGTGCGCTCGCCGAAGTCGCGGTCGGTGTTCTCGTCGGCGGTCGCGTCGAGCAGCCTCAGCGCGTCCTCGGTGGGCAGCCAGGTGGCGTTGGTGGGTGCGCCGGCGAAGGCGAGTAGCCGGGCGTCCTCGGCGACGAGCTGCCGTACGCCGGCCCGGGACGGCAGGGTGAGGTGGAAGCGGTAGCGGACCAGCAGCAGCGTGGTGCGGCCGGTGACGGCCCGGGTCCGGATCACGCCGCAGCGGCGAGCCGGGCGGGGGCCGGCGACCTTCTCGTCCAGGGCGGCGTTGAGGACGTAGCCGGCGAGGGCGACCACGGCCGGGTCGGTGCGTACCAGGGCGGCCTCGCCGCGCGCGACGGCTGCCGTACTGCGGAACGGGACCGGGCGGCCCAGCTCGACGACGTCGCCGCCGAGCGCTGGGGCGAGGCCGTCGCGGAGCCCGGCGGGCGTGCCGCTCAGCTCCGCGGTGAAGTCCCCGGAACCACCTGGGTCGTCGCGCAGCACGCCGTCGAGGGCGCGCAGTGACTGGCGTACGAAACCGCGGACCTCCGCTGCCCGGCCGAGCGTGTCGCGGACCGCGGCGACCTCGCGGGCCACCTCCTCCGGGCGGATGGAATGCTGGGCGAACCGGGAGCGGGACGTCTTCTCGCGTTCCGCGGCGGACTGCCAGTCCGCGGCCAGGGCGGCGGCCTTCTTGTCGATCGCCTTGTACTCGTCGACGTCGAAGAGGCTGTCCTGCTCGCCGTCGCGGCCGCGCAGCAGCAGCCACTCGACGATCGCGTCGGTCACCCCGGATGAGGCGGCGTCGGGGACGGAGACGGAGATGCCGAGGTCCTTGCGGATCTGCCGATGCTTCTTGATGAGGACGTCGAGAACCTTGCCGTCGATGCCGTTGTCGCTGCCGTAGAGGGTGATGACTCGGACGACGCTGCGCTTCTGGCCGTACCGGTCGACCCGGCCTTCCCGCTGGTCGTGGCGGGTGGGGTTCCAGGCCAGGTCGTAGTGGACGACGGCGTCGAAGTGATGCTGGAGGTTCACGCCCTCGGAGAGGCAGTCGGTCGCGATCAGCACTCGGCGGGCGCCAGGATCGTCGCCGGCCGCCTCGGCGAACTCCTCAATGCGCTGGATGCGCTGCTGCGGCGAGAGAGTGCCGGTGACGGCATGCACCACGGCCTTCTTGCCGAGTTTGCCGTCCAAGTGCTCGGCGACGTACTCGGCGGTGGGGATGTAGCGGCAGAAGACAATCGGGTGGTACCCCTCCTTGAGCAGCGCCTTGAGGTGGGTGACCAGGGCGGCCAGCTTCCGGTCCTCGGTCGGCCCCTCCAACTGGGCCGCCTGGTCGGCCAGCTCGGCGAGCCGCGCACCGGCGTCGGCCACGCCGCCGGTCTCCGCGCCGGGGGCCACGTCGAGGCCTTCCAGGGCGTCGCTGTCGGAGAAGTCGCTGGTGAGCGGGGCGCCGAGGCGGTCGGCTTCCTCGGCGGTGCCGGCCGTCGCGGTCGCTGATCGGGTACGCAGGGTCTGCGCGGCGGCGCGCGGCGAGGACACCAGCGAGCGCAAAAGGGCGATCGCCGACCACCAGGCGATCCGGGCCTCCCTCCGGCCCTGCTTGTCGGCGGCACTCACCCGCTCACTGGCGTACGCGATGGCGTCGTCGAGCAGGGCACGGTAGGCCGGAGACAGCCGGTAGGTCTCGTCCTTGAAGTGCCGGTCGGCGGGGAACGACGTCTCCTCGGCGAGGCTGTCGTCGGCCAGCCCGTCCTCCCGGGTCAGGTACTGGCGGACGTCGGCGCGCTTGCGGTGCACGAAGTACGGGGCAAGCATCCGGCGGCCCGCGTCCGAGCCGAGGTCGACCGTCGCGAGTTCCGGCTTGACCAGGCCCAGCAGGTTCCGGAAGGCGCTCTCCTTCCCGCTGTGCGGGGTGGCGGTCACCAGCAGCAGGTGCCGCTCGGGGTCGGCGGCCACGCGTTGCAGGAGCTCGAAGCGGAGCTGATTCTGCGACGAGGTGTTGTCGTCGGCGGCGACGCAGGTGTGCGCCTCGTCGACGATGACCAGGTCCGGGCAGTGCCGGACGAAGTCGTCACGGTGCCGGGTCGACTTGATGAAATCCGTGGAGACGATCACGTGTGGGTGCTTGTCGAACAGGGACTGACCCAGGTCCAGACCGCGCTCCAGCCGGGAAACCGTGGAGGCGAGGACCAGTTCGGCGTCGATGCCGAACTTGGTACGCAGCTCCGCCTGCCACTGCTCGGCCAGTGCCGGTGAGCAGAGCACGGCGAGCCCGCTCGCGCTGCCCTGCGCCAACAGCTCGCTGGCGATGAGGCCGGCCTCGACCGTCTTGCCGATGCCCACGTCGTCGGAGATCAGCATGCGGACGGTCTTCTGGCGCAGCGCCATCATCAGCGGCACCAGCTGGTACGCCCGCGGCTCCACGGCGATGCCGGCGAGGGATCGGAATGGTCCGGCGCCGGAGCGGAAGCCGATCCGCAGCGCGGACCGGAGCAGGCCCGCCGCCTGGGCGTCGCCGAGGTCGGCCGGCGACGGGTGCGCGAACTCGGCGCTGCTGACGGTTTCGAAGCTCGGGAAGACGGCCGCGATGTCGTCGTCCGCGCCGCCAAGGGGGCGCAGAACGAGCAGGGCGGGGGCGCTATCCGGCAGTACGACCCAGTCACGGCCGCGGGCCGTGACGAGGGAGCCGGCGCTGAAGGGGGTGGTCATGAGGGGTTCCTTGCGCGTCGTGGTGTTCTGTTGTCAGTGCGGAGTGGGGGGTCAGCCGCTGGCTTTGGTTCCGAAATAGTTGGCGTGTTTCGCCGCGATGGCGGCCCAGTCGCCGTTGTGGGGAAAGCGGACGACGTCCCAGCCCCGGTCGTAGAGCCGTTCCTGCGCCTCGGTGTCGCGTTCGGCGACCGCGGCGTGGTCGTGGACCGGCCCGTCCACGAAGACGGCCACGTTGGCACCGGGCAGCCGGTAGACGTAGTCGGGCCGGGCCAGCGCCTCGGTGACGAAGGTCTGCGCCTCGTCCGGCAGGCGCAGGCCCCGCTGCTTGAGCCAGGTGATGAGCTTCGACTCCAGCGCGGTGTCCGACTGCGCGGTGAGACGCTCGAGCTGCTCGGTCCGCGACTCACCCTGACCGGTGGGTGCAGCCTTGGCTGCAGCGATGCGCAACAGCAGGTCGCGCACCAGGTGCCGGTTGATCGACCGGTGGTTGAGCTGGTTGCCGTAGGTCAGCAGGCACTCGTAGCAGCCCTGAGCGCAGGGACGATCGGGGTGCGGGCCGCCCGTGTCAGTGCCGTCGGGCTCGAAGTGGCAGATCGCCAGCGCCTCGGCGGCCGCCCGCGCCAGGGCGGTCGGGTCCGACTGCATGAGCCGCAGCACACCGGCGCCGCCCTCGGCCGCTTCGGTGAACAGCATCCGCTCGCGCGGCCCGTCGTTCGGTGGCAGGAGTTCCGTGGTCAACTCGGAGTCCTCCAGCTCGAAGGCCGCCTCGATGCCGCGCTCCAGCGCATACATCAGGGAGAGCGCGACCGCTTCGTCGAGCGGCTCGTCGAGCTTGAGGACCAGGATGTTGCGCCGGTCCTCCACGTACGGGATGACCCGCTTCTTACGGCGCTTCTCGTTGCCGTCGGTGTCGATGAGGGGCATCTCGCTGGAGTCGCCGGAGGCCTCGCCAGCGTCGCGCTCGTTCATCCACCGCCCGTCGGCCGGGTCGAGCCAGAAGCCGTCCGGCTCGTCCGTCTTGGACCGGACCCGGCCGATGTTGGTGATACGGACGGTGGCCGAGTCGCCGTAGGAGAGGACTGCCAGGCCGCCGACGGCATCCGAGACAATGGCGTCCCGGCGGCCGGGGCGTGCGCCGTGGTCGTGGAAGCGGTACGAGGTGACCAGCCGGAAGCCGGCCCGGCGTCGCTCCTCCTCGTCGGAGGAGATGCGCTCACGGCGCTTGGTGTAGACGGTGTGCAGATGCAGCAGGCCGGTGGTCCGCTCGCCCAGCACCTCACCGCACATCTGACAGCGGTCGGCGTTCTCCTTGATGTCGTGGTGGTAGCCGCAGTGGTGGCACCGACGCGCCTCGCCGGTCACCACGTCGCCGGCCGCGTCCGGGGGCAACTGGATCCGGGTGACTTGATAGCGCGCACCCTCGTGGTAGATCAGGGCGCCCGGGCCGAACTCGCGGATGGCGAGGAATCGTGGTCGCTGCAGATAGTCGCCGTCACCGAACTTGCGGCCGATGGTGGGTACGTAGGCGGCGAGCGGCAGCCGCGGGAACGAGTAGCCGGGGAGGAATCCCTCGCTGGCCAAGTAGCGGTACGGGTTGAAGTCCGACAGCACCGACTTGCTATCGACGCTCTCGTTCTTGAGCAGGTTGAGCTGGGTCTCGGCCTCCTTGCGGCGGCCGACGGCGATCCGGCGATCGCGTTCGGACAGGGTGTGGTCGAGGACCCGCCGGTTCTGCTCGGCCTGGTCGACGAGAGCGGCCTTGAACAGGTCCCGCCAGCGGTCGAAAGCCCGGTCGAACCGCTCGGACGTGGTCCGAACGGTGTCCTCGATCCACTGGTCGTCCCACCAACTCGACTGGGCGTACTCGGACAGCAGGCCGGCGAAAACCGTGCGTGCGGCGGCGGCCGCCCGCTCCTGCGACCGGCTGTCGTGCAGCGCGGCCGTCATGTGGTCGTGCAACGCCAGGGCCGGGTTCGGCCGGCGGGAATCCTCCGGGTAGCTGATGTCGATGGTCTCGGGTATGGCACGCCCCAGCTTGATCCCCGCCTCGGCGAGCCAGATGGCCTGCACGTGGGACCGGACGAGGTCCTCGTTGGCCAGATCCAGGCGCGGTGGCGCCACCGCGCCGGCGACCATCCGGGCCGAGCGGCGGAAGTAGTACTGGTCGTGGCTGTTTCCGGTGGCGCAGTAGGTGGTGACCAGCGCCGGCTGACCCGACCGGCCGGCGCGGCCGCTGCGCTGCGCGTAGTTCGCGGGCGTGGGCGGAACGTTGCGCATCATGACGGCGTTGAGCTCGGAGATGTCGACCCCGAGCTCCATCGTCGGCGAGCAGTAGAGCAGCTTGAGCTCCGCCTTGCGGAAGGCCTCCTCGCGCCTTTCCCGCTCGGCCGGGTCGACCTGGGCGGTGTGCTCGCGGGCGGTCAGGCCGGCGAGGGTCCCGGCGGCCTCTTGGTAGAGGTCGCGGAAGAAGGTGTTGACCCGGGGGCCGTCGCCGCTGGCGTAGGTGCGGGTCAGCGGGTCGTGGGTGCCAATCTCGCCGGAGCCGGCCCGCCAGATGAGGGAGGCAGCCGAGACGCGGTAGCCGGTGGCACTGGCGCCGGCCGGCCGACGGAAACGACCGGCCCGCTGCGGCGCGGCGTCGATCCTGGTGATCACGCTGGCGTTCGCCAACACCTCCAGGAGATCGACGATCACCTGCTGCGCGTCGTCGAAGCCGAGCTTCTTGCCGAAGTGCACCCGTCGCAGGTACTTGCCGAACTTGCCCCGGCCGGAGAGGAACAGCCCCGAGCGGTCCATGCCCGGCCGCGACGGCTGCGGGTACGCGGTGCCAACCTTGGGAGCGTCGCTCGCGGACAGCACCCACGGGTCGATCAGACGTTCCTCGCTCGCGCGCTGCAGCGAGTCGAAATCATCCCGGAAATACTGCACGTCGATGGCGAGCGACCGACGCATCTCGTTCAGCAACGCCCGAATGATCTCGACGCGCTGGCCAGGCTCCGCCTCGCGAAGGACGTTGTGGCTCTTCGACCAGCGCTCCTGGTTCTGCGCAAGCCAGTCGAGGTCCTGGTAGTCGATCTCCAGCAGGCCGGTCTGCTCCAGGTTGGGCATGGTGATGCGCCAACCCCGCTCAAGGTCCAGATAGAGGCGGAAGGCGACGACATCACGCAGCGTCTTCGCGGCATTGCGCGCCATCGAGGGCGGGAGGTCGTCACCCCGTGCGTAGTCCGCGACCTGGAGACACAGGGCCGTAGTTACGTCGGAAGCCAGGTCCTCGTGGTTGATGCCCTCCTCACCAGCGTCCAGCGCCGCCTTGTACAGCGCTCCCCGCAATTGGGTGATCTGCACGAAGTCGTTGAAGTGGCCGGCCTGCAGCGAGGCGTCCTGTCGGTTGTCGACGAAGGTCAGCAGCTTGCGGGCCTTCTTGTCGAGTGCCTCCGGCGGCGCGCTCATCAGGGAGCGCACGATCGAGGCGGAGACCAGCGAGGTCGCCGAGGAGCGCCCCTCCTGATCGAGGGTGGCGAGCTTGGCGAAGTCCTTGCCCCGAGTCTGCTCGTAGCTCACACCGCAGTGGGCACAAAAGAGGAACGGCGAGGGGATAAACGCCGCCTTCAGTGTTCCCCGACCCTCGTATCCGTACGGGTCGACGGTGACCGCGACCGGCAGCCGCTCCCGGTGGGAACTGCGGACGGCCTCCTGCCCGTTGTCGTCGATCTCGAGCCAGGACTCCGGGATGCGCCGGCCCTCAATGGCCTCCTCACGCGTGTTCGGCCACGGCCGGTCCGTGTCGATGTAGAGGTAGCCGTCGGTGGCCTTCCCGCCCGTGGCGACGATGTCCCGGCGCGGTTCGTAGACGACGTTGCCGTCCCGAGTGGTGCGCCAGACCGTCAGATACTCCTGGCCGCATTCGCGGCAGAAGGCGAGCGGCAGCAGGATCTTCCCGTCCGAGCCGGGTAGGACGAGCTGGTAGTCCCGGGTGAGGTGGCGGGTGAGCTCGTCCTCAAGGGTCACGTGGACCGTGTCGCCCTTGGAGAGGAACTGGTGCAACCGGAAGGCGAACAGCGGCCGCTCGGTGACCGGGTGTCGCGCCTCGGAGCCGGCCTTCAGGGTGCGCCGGATCGCCTGCGCGCACTCCGCAGCAGTCAGGCCGCTGGCCTCGGCCAGTTCGACCGCGGCATCCTCGATCTTGGCAGGCTTCTGGCGCACGAGATGCCCTACGGCGTCCACAGCGAGACCAAAACGCGTCTCGATCCAGCGGGCCAGCGGATCGTTGACCAGGTCTCGGTAGGCCCGTGGTGCGCCGGGTGCCCGCAACCGATCCACCGGCACCGTTTCGGGTGCGGCGGCCGTGGCGCGGACGAGCGTCTCGCCGATGACGTTCGCCGGCGTGACCTCGACGCCGAACAGGGTGCTGGCGACCCGCGCGACGACCACCCGCTGGTCGTCGATGGTGCCTTCGCTGGAGATGGTGGCGGAGGTTCCGATGCACTGCAGCTTTTCCGCCTGGCAGGCCTCACGTACTCGGCGGATGAGCAGGGCGACGTCGGCGCCCTGACGGCCCCGGTAGGTGTGGAGCTCGTCGAAGACGAGGAACTCCAGCCCCTTCGCCATCTTGATCAGCGACCGCCGGTCGTCGGGGCGGGTGAGCATCAGTTCCAGCATCACGTAGTTGGTGAGCAGGATGTCCGGCGGATTGTCGCGGATCTCCTTACGCCGCTCGTCGCTCTCTTGACCCGTGTACCGGGCGTAGGTAACCGGCTCCCGGCCAGGCCCGTACCCGTCCTGGAGGTACTTGTCGAGTTCTTTGAGCTGGCTGTTGGCGAGCGCGTTCATCGGGTAGACGATGACCGCCCGCACCCGCTTTGCGGGTTTGGGCCTCTCCTGCTGGCGCGCCTTGAGCACCTTGTCGACGATCGGCACGATGTACGACAGCGACTTGCCGGAGCCGGTGCCGGTGGTCAGGACGTAGGAGGCGCCGGACTGTGCTTTGGCGATCGCCTCGCGTTGGTGCTGGTGCAGGGTCAGCGAACGGCCGTCACAGGTCGTGCCGCCCTCGGTCTTCCTGGCCTGGAAGATCCGCGCGCACTCCTCGTGTAGCACACCCTGGCTGACGAGTTCCAGGATGGAGCCGCCCGAGGCGAAGAACGGGTTGAGCGACACCCACGGGTCGGGCCACTGCGATTTGGCGTCCAGGTCGTCCTCGACAAAGGCGGCGATCCGGTCGTCCCGGATGATCGTGCCGCCCTCGGTGAATGCACGGTAGTCCTTGATGAGTCGCTCGTGCACCCCGAAGACGTCCATGCCGGCGCCGGTCGTGTCAACGCGCGCGTCCTCCTCGGCAGGGGCCGGCAGCACGGCGGCGTCGGTGCCGCCACGCACCTCCGTCAGGTACCGCACCGGGTTGAAGATCTCCCAGCCCGGCACCGTATCGGCGCCCTTGGCAAAGAGCAGAAGCGCCTCGCGGACGCTCACCGCGTCCGCCGGACGGTCTACAGGGTCCTTGGCCAGCAGGCGGCCGATCAGCCTCGCCATGTCGTCCGGCACATCCGAGCGCATCAGCCGGATCGATGGCACCGGCTCCTCGAGGTGCTTCTGGTACAGCTCGTGAGCGGACTCGCTCAAAAAGGGCGGCACTCCCGTCAGCAGCTCGAAGAGCACGCAACCCAGCGCGTACAAGTCGGCTGCCTGGGTGACGGCTGCGGCGAGGAACTGCTCGGGCGCCATGTAGCGAGCGGTGCCGACGGTGACGCCGGTGCTGGTCACCTTGCCGGCCTCGCCGTCTTCGAGAATCCGGCCCATGCCGAAGTCGAGAACCTTGATGGCGCCGGTCCGCAGCAGCATCACGTTTGAGGGTTTGAGGTCACGGTGGACGACGCCGGCGCCGTGCGCCGCCGACAGTCCGTCGGCGATCTGGGCACCTACCGCGGCAACCCACGCGATGGGCAGCTGTGGATGCTCAGACACCAGATCCCGCAGGGTCTCTCCGTCGAGGAGTTCCATCGCGATATACGGCAGTTCGTCGGCACCCGCCGCTCCGGCGATGATGCGCGGTAGGTGAGCGTGGCGGAGCTTGCGCATGATGCGCACCTCACGCTCAAACCGTTGCCTGGCCTTGTTGTCGGCAGACGTGTCGATGAGAGCCCCGGAGCGGCTACGGAGGATCAGCTTCAGCGCAACCATGCGGTCGGTGGAGCCCTCCGCTGCGGCCATGTCCTCAGCCCGGTGGACCTCGCCCATGTTGCCCTTACCGATGGCACTCAGCAGCCGGAACCGGCCGGCCACCCAGTCGTTCATCCCCGTCACCCTCAACGCCCCCCGACTTGTTGTCGACGGCGAACGCGCTGCCACCTTCTACCGAGACGTCGGCTGCCCACTCAGCCCACCACGGTCCCACCTGAAGGACTCGCCCCGATACGTGAATGCGAAGGTTCGTTGCGATGCCGTCCGTGGAGTATCGCTGGCCGTGGCCAGCGGAAAATCCTCCAGTCGGCGGAAATGATCAACCGATAGTTGAGGGCTTGACAACGCGCCCAAGCCGTCCACTTGGGCCGCATCTCACTCGATCTATGCTGCTATCGGTAGATCATCGACTGCCACGCCGAGGCGCAGATCTGGCCTGAGCAGCCATTTGTCGTTCGGAGTCGATATTGGCGGCTCATCGGATTCGGCCAGAAGCTGCGCCCGCGGCAGTAATGATCAGGGCTGCAGGAGCCCGCGGGCGAGTCCGTCCACCATGAGCTTCACCAACGCGTCCCCGATCTCTGCCGCTTGTCGGATAGCCGACTCCATGGCGTCCAAGCGGCGGAATGCGTCCCCGTGCGCGCGTTGCTCGTCGAGCGGCAGTCGCCGCACCTGCGCCCGTCGAATGTCGAACCGCATCGTCCCCGAGAGACTCGACGACTGCTTCTCGTTCGCCGACGTGCGCAGCTGACCGGCCAGGAACCACGGATCCAGCGCCGCCGGGTTGGGTCGCAGCAGGTACAGGTTGCGCCCCAAAAGCACCCCATCGGTGGTGACCACCCGTGCGGTGAGCTGCCGGGCAATCATCGGCACCACCACGTCCCCCACCGCGAGGGGGATCTCCTGCCCGAAGCGGTCGTCGACCCGCCCGGACGCCGCCACCCCGGCGAGCACGTCCTGAACGGTGAGCACTGGTGACCCGTCCGGTGCGGGTGTGGACGTGCCGGCGCGGACCGGGCCGATCAGTTGGAGTGCCCCGGTCTTCGCCAGCTCCCCGACCGTGAGGAAAAGGCCGTCCGGCCCGTCGGGCGCGGGCATGACCTGCGGCAACAGCGCCGGTAGCTCACCGACGATGGCGGCCAGTCGTTCTCTGGTGCGTACCAGATGCTCGCCGGAAGCCTCGCCCACGACGGCCGGCTGCCGGCGTGCGGGGGTGAGGTCGATCTCCTCGTCGAGCAGTTCGATGACCGGGACCGCGCGGGCGAACCCGGCCTCCTCGACGTCGCCGTCCGGGGCGGTGGAGAAGGCCCGCCAGGCGGCCAGCACGCGCGGCGCGGTGTCGGCCAGGTCGCCACTGGCGGCGTCGATCAGCAGCGCCCTCGCCGGTGGCGGCGCGTCCGTCGCAGCGCGTCGCAGCACCCACAGATGCAGCGGTACGCCGTGCGGCGCCGCCACCCCCGGTGGGAGCGCGATGACGGCGCGCAGGTGGCCTCGGCGCAGCAGCTCGCCGCGGATCCGTTTGCCAGCGCGGCGGCTGGCGACCGTGGGTGGCATTAGCAGGACGGCGTGCCCGCCGACCCGCAGGTGGGCCAGGGCGTGTTGCGCCCAGGCCAGCTCGGGTTCGGTGCGGGGTGTGTTGCCGACGATCCAGCGGGGGTCGTGGCCGAGTTCCTCGTCGCCCCAGTTGGTGGCACCGAACGGTGGGTGGCAGACGACGGCGTCGACGGCACGGCCGGCGAAGGCCTCGGCGCGCAGGGTGTCGCCGGCGCAGACTTCGCCGGGTACGTCGTGCAGGGCCAGCCACAGGCCGGCGAGCCGGGCCAGGTCCTCGTCGAGTTCCTGCCCGTACACGGAGGTGCTGCCGGCGCGGACGGCGGCTCGCAGGATGGCGCCGGAGCCGGCGGCGGGGTCGAGCACTGAGCCGCCGCCGACGTTGGCGAGCCCGACCATCAGGTCGGCGAGGTCGTCGGGGGTGGCGAAGGGACGGCCGGGGCCTGGTGCGGAGAACCGCTGCCACAGCTCGTCGAACGCGCCCTGCGGGCCCAGCTCGTCGGCGAGGGCGTCGACGTCGGGCAGTAGCGGTGCTATCTGCGCGTCGGGGTTGCCGCTGCGGGAGCCGCGCTGACGGGCCAGCAGGAAAGCGCCGACGGCGGCGAGGCCGGCGGCCGGGGTGTCGCTGGCCGCGGCGAGGTGTCGCCAGAGCCGGTCAGCGGCGGCCAGCTCGGGGAGCTTGCCCTGGGCGCGTAACCACTGCTCGACCTGGATCAGGTCGAACTCGGGGCTCGCCGTCGTCCCGCCCACTGGCGCGGGGAAGTCGGGGTGCCGTTTACGCCAGTTGCTGACCGCAGCGCGACCGACACCGGCGAGCCGGGCGATCTCCGCTGCCGTGATGGTCGGGTTCTCCTGCACGCCGAAAGTCTCGCACATCTGTCAAGCATGAGATTATCCGTTGACAGTGTTGTCAGACGATGTTCTTATTGACCCCGCAACGCTCACCTTAGGAGGACAACGATGCGCAAGACCACCACTCTCGCTCTGCTCGCCACCGGCCTCATCGCCCTGGGCTGCGGCTCCGGCGCCGCCGACAAGGCGAGCGGCTCCAGCGGCGACAACAAGGCGAGCAGCTCGAGCGGCGACGAAGGCGATGCCAAGGCCGAGGAGAAGCCCGCGAAGACCGCCAAGATCGGGCAGCCGGCCCGGGACGGGAAGTTCGAGTTCACGGTCAAGTCGTCCAAGTGCGGCGTCGCCAAGATCGGCAGCGACGTGCTCGGCCAGAAGGCGCAGGGCCAGTTCTGCCTGGTCACGGTCAACGTGAAGAACATCGGCAAGGAAGCGCAGATGTTCGACGGCAGCAGCCAGAAGGCGTACGCGGCCGACGGCACCGAGTATTCCGCCGACACCGGCGCGGCGATCTACGCGAACAAGAACGCCGAGACGTTCCTCAACGACATCAACCCCGGCAACCAGGTGACCGGCGTCGTGGTCTTCGACATCCCGAAGAACGTCAAGCTCACCAAGCTCGAGCTGCACGACTCGATGTTCTCCGGCGGCGTCGACGTCACCTTGGGCTGACCTCTCCCCCACCGACCGGGGCGGGCAGCCCACGCCCGCCCCGGCTGTTCACAGCCAGCCTGTTCACAGAAGGAACCGGGTGATGACCGACCTGACCGCTCCAGATCCGAACGAGAGCCCCGAGCATCCCCAGTCGACCGCTGGCGCCTCGGCCAGCAGCCCTGAGGGTGGCGCCTCCAGTGCGAGCACAGCGCTGGCCGGCAGACGTCGCTACCTGGTCGTGGCGTCGGCCGTGATGATTCTGCTGGCCGCGGCCACGAGCATCCTCTTTCTGACGCAGCGCGATTCGCCGTTGGAGGAGGCCCGACAAGCCTGCGGTGCCGGCAGGGACGACTGGGCGATGGTGGGCGACGACGGCAACTCCCTCACCCTGCGCAGCGTCGGCAAGGAGCGAAGCGGCCTGAAGCTGGAGCAGTTGCAGTGCTACTGGACCGAGCTGAAAGTGCCCGACGCCGTCATTGCGGAGATCGAAGGCACGCGTGCGCTGGACGGACGCCAGTCCGGCGAGTGGGAGGACATGAGCGCCTCGTGGACCTACCACCCGGACGACGGCCTCCAAATGATCATCACCCTCTCGGACTGACTCGTTGCCCTTCGTCGCGGTTCGCACTCGGCCGCACCGCTGTCCCTCCCACGCCCTGGAGACGACGATGGCCCTCCCCCACTCGCACGCCACCAAGCGTCCGGCCGTCCGCACCACTGGCGCCCTGCTCACCACCGCCCTACTGGCGACGACGCTCGCCGGCTGCGGCGACGAGCAGAGCCCCACCGCCACACCGACGACGGCCTCCCCGAGCATGGCCGCGTCCGCCAGCGCGTCGCCGACTGCGACCCCGTCGCGGGACCGGGACGGCGACGGTATCCCCGACTCAAGCGACACCTACCCCGACGACCCCAAGAACACTCCGCAGCAGCCCGTGGTCAGCCTCGAATGCGACACGGGTAACGACTGGAAGTCGCTGCTTACGGTCCAGCCCGGCAAGGACGGCCGGCCGGACTTCAGTGAGGTGTGGGCGGCGAAGCCGACGGCCTGCGACGCCCAGGCGGAGATCTATCCCGTGACCGACACCGAGAAGGCCGCGCTGAAAACGTCCAAGTACGAGGACGGCACCATCACGACGCTGTACGAGATGTGCGCCGCCGTCGACCCTGAGGACACGTATCTGGAGGCCGACTACGCGGCCAGTAGCGAGCAGATCCCGGAGATCAACGCGGCTCTCCTGCTCTGTCCCACCTACCCGTACGCGAAGAAGTGGCGCGAGGCGGTGAAGCGCGGGCAGGCCGACGCGGACCTGACAGCCCAGGGTCGGATCTTCGGCGAGGGCACGTTCCGCGTCGGTAAGGAGATCAAGCCCGGCACGTACGTCACCACGGACGTCGACGGCTGCTACTGGGAGCGGCAGAACAGCTCCGGCGACACCATCGCCAACTACTTCACCAACAGCGCCCGTCGGGTCCAGGTGACCATCCGCTCCTCCGACTACGCCTTCAGCTCCCAGAACTGCGGCGAGTGGCGCCCCGCGCGCTGACCCAGAGCACCAACTTCCACCGCTCATCCCGGGCGGACCGACGAGCCGTCGGCCGCGGACACCACACGCCTGGAGACGACTATGAACCCGCCCACCACGCCCCTGATCGAGCTGATCTTCGACCGGCTCGCCGCCGCTGACGTACCGACCGAAACCGCCGAACTGGTCCTCGCCGCCCTCAGCAGCGAGGACGATCTGACCGCTGCCCTCGCCGGCACCCCGACCCGGCTCGACCCCCGCTCCCCCACCGGCGACGGTCCAACGGAACGGATCTGGCTGAAGTCGGTGACCGTCGCCGGGTTCCGCGGCGTCGGCCCGGAGCGGACCCTCCAGGTCGACCCGGGCCCGGGCCTCACCCTGGTCGTGGGCCGCAACGGCTCCGGCAAGTCCAGCTTCGCCGAGGCCGTCGAGCTCGCCCTCACCGGTGACAGTGCCCGGTGGGCCGACAAGACCAGCGTCTGGCGTACGGGATGGCGCAACCTGCACAACCCGGACCCGTGCTGGGTGGACGTCGAGCTGCGCGTCGACGGGGTGGCCACGCCGACCCGGGTCCACCGCAACTGGCCGGTCAGGGCCGAGCTGGCCGACGCCGAGGTGACAGTCACCAGCGCCCAGGGGAGGCACACCGGCCTCTCCGAGCTGGGTCTGGCCCGCCCACTGGAGCTGTACCGGCCGTTCCTCACCGCCGCCGAGCTGGGCAAGCTCGCCGCTGGCACACAGAGCCAGCTCTTCGACGCGCTCTTCGCGATCCTCGGCCTGGACGCGCTCACCGACGCCGACCAGCATCTGCTGCGCGCCGCCCGGCCGTACGACACGACAATCAAGGAGGTACGCGCACAGCGCACCGCCTTGGCCGACGCGCTCGCGGGGATCGGCGACGACCGGGCCCGGCGGACCGCCGCGCTGCTGCGCGGGCGGGGCGCGGTCGACCTCGGCGCGGTGACAGCGATCCTCGACGAGCCGGACGAGGCGACCACCGACCGGGACGTTCTTCTCTGCCGGGAACTCGCCGCCCTCGCCCCGCCGCCGGTCGACGAGGTGACCCGGCTGGCCGGTCAGCTGCGGGAGGCGGCGAACGAGGCTCTGCGGTACGACGGTGGCCGGTCCCGGGCCGCGCTGCGCACCGCCGAGCTGCTCCGCCTCGCCCTCGAACACCACGACGACGAGGGCGATGGGTCGTGCCCGGTGTGCGCCACCGGCACCCTGGACGGCGGCTGGCGTGCCGCCGCCGCGCAGTCGCTCACCGAGCTGCGGCAGCGCAGCGTCGCCGCTCAGACGGCGACGACCCGGCTGACGGCTCTGCTGCGGCAGACGCACCACCTGATCGACGACTTCGCGGTGCCCGACGGCCCCGGGTCGGAGCCGACGGTCGGGGCGCTGCGGGACGCCGTGGCCACGCTGCGGCGCGTACCCGGGGAGCCGGCCGACCTGGCCGACCACCTGGCCGCGCGGTACCCGGCGGTGGTGACGGCGGCCGACGCGGCCCGCGCGTACGCCGAGGGGTTCCTTCGGCAGTGTGACACCGGTTGGCGGGCCGCAGCGGCCGACGTGCGCGAGTGGGTGGCCGTCGTCGGCGGGCTGCCAGCGCGGGAGGCGACCCTGACCCGGTTGAAGGCCGCGCGCGCCTGGCTGAAGGACGCCGGTGCGCAGATCCGCAACGAGCGGGTCGCGCCGTTCGCGGAGCACTCCCAGCAGATCTGGGCGCAGCTGCGGCAGGAGAGCAACGTCGAGTTGGGTGCGATGACGCTGGAAGGGGTGAACACCCGGCGGCGTGTCGTCTTCCCGGTCAGCGTGGATGGCGCCGACAACGGCACGGCCCTCGGCGTGATGAGTCAGGGTGAGATGCAGGCGCTCGGGCTCGCTACGTTCCTGCCGCGCAGCTGCGCCCCGGAGAGCCCATTTCGGTTCATCGTCGTCGACGATCCGGTGCAGAGCATGGACCCGTCGAAGGTGGACGGTCTCGCCCGGGTGCTCGCCGAGCTGGCCGAGCAGCGGCAGGTGGTGGTCTTCACTCACGACACGCGGTTGCCGGACGCGGTGCGCCGGCTCGACCTGGGCAAGGCGCGGATCATCGAGGTGACCCGGGCGGAGAGGTCGGTGGTGACGCTGCGGCCCGGCTCCGACCCGGTGACCCGCTACCTGGACGACGCCCACGCGCTGGCCCGCAACGAGGAGATCACCGCCGAGGTACGCGGGCCGGTGGTCGCGGAGCTGTGCCGCTCGGCGGTGGAGGCAGCCTGCCACCGGGCGGTCTGGCGGGCACGGGTGGGCCGAGGTGTCCCCCACGACGACATCGAGGCGGCCATCGAGGCGGCGTCGCGTCGGCTGGCCACCATCGTCGCGATGGCGCTGTTTGACGACCCCGATCGGGGCGGTCACGTGCGCGACGAGCTGCTGCGCCGGCACGGGAGGCGTGCGGTGAACGCGTACCAGGCGTGCCGGGAAGGCGTGCACGGCGCGTACCTGGCGGACCTGCCCGGCCTGGTCGCGGACGCCCGCCTCCTCGCGGCGGCGCTGTCGTGACCGCGCCAACGCCGCAGCGCTGCCTGGCGGCGGCCGACCAGTTGCTGCGCGGGTCCGGTCTGCTCGGTGCTGCGGCGGTGAGCGCCGGTTGGTGGCCGCGGGCCTGTGCCTGCCTGATCCGGCTCGCCCTGGAAGGCGGCATCGACGGCTACTGGCAGCGGGTCAAGCCGGCCGTGGCGGCCTGCCGGCAGGGCCGCGCGAAGCAGTTGATGCTGCGTGGCCGACTCGGGCCGGGCACTGAAACCGCCCGCCGGGTGGCATTCGCCTGGGTGACGCTCTCCGCCGCCACGCACCACCACTGCTACGAGCTGGCCCCCACTGCGGTGGAGCTGCGACGTCTGCACACCGAGGTGAGCGTCCTGCTCGCGCACCTCCAGGCGACCGCTGGCTCCACAAACTGACCCATGAGCACAGCAGCCGCCGGTCACCGCGACGTCCTGACCCGCTCGCACCCCACGCGTGATCTTTTCAGTCACCTGCATCTGGACACTGCGCGCGATGAGGTGCCGCTCCGGTTGAGCCGGTGTGACCACGTTGACACCTACTGTGATGCTCCCGTCGTCGATCATGGAGGATTCGGAATGGCAGCACCTGAGGAAGCAGAGAACGAACTCTCCATACCCGTTGACTACGTGCCCGGTGCGCGCGGTCACGCCGTTCTCGCCGTCGGCCCCGACACGGACGGCGCAGAGTCCCTGGGAGTGTGGCGGCTCAGCCCGACCGGACGTGCCGGCGGGGCGTGGGTGGTACGCCTCGATGAAGTCACGCAGGACGACCAGCTCACTCCAATCATGTGGATGTTGCAGGGGCGATGCCTGGTGGGGTGGGACCGGGAGACGCCGGTCGTGATTCTGGACAGGCTCGCCGACGTACTGCCACAGGAACTGATCAGCACGCTGCGGGGGTACGTGCTGACCATTCCTGAGCTCCTCACGGAGATCACTGAGCACCGGTCCGCATACGCCGAAGCGGTCGACCGGCAGCGTGCCGTGTCCACGTCGAAGCTCGCCCCACTCGCTTGGCACACCGAAGTGCCGGATCACGAGGATCTGGCGGTCCGGCTCGCCGTGCAGCCCCGCGCCGCGTCGCCGGTCGCGGGGACCGCGCTGGCCCTGACATCGGCTGTCGCCATGACCGCTCAGCTCTGGCAGGACACCGAGCAGGCGCGGTATCGCCGAAGGTACCTGCGTGCTCTGGGCGAGCCGCAACCGTTGCCCGCACGGTGGCTGGCCTGGCTGCGCGCGGCCGCCGACAACTCCGCTCCGGCCACGATCTAAGGAGTCGACTCGACGTGTACGCAGTTATCGACCTGGAGACGACGGGCCTGCGCACCAGTTGGCACGACCGGGTGGTCGAGGTCGCCGTCATCCAACTCGACAACGCGGGGCAGGTGACCCACGAGTGGTGCAGCCTGGTCAACCCCGACCGGGACCTCGGCCCGCAACTCATCCACGGCATCTCGGCCGCCGAGGCACGGCGCGCACCGCAGTTCAGCCGGCTCGCAGGTCACCTCGCCGGTCTCCTTCGCGAGAGGGTGCTGGTCGCCCACAACCTGCACTTCGACGCTGCTTTCCTCCTCGCCGAGTACCGCCGGCTGCAGATTGAACCGCCGATCAGCCCCGGCGAGGGCTTGTGCACCATGCGGCTGGCCGCGCACTTCCTCCCGTCGGCCGGCCGCAGCCTGCACGACTGCTGTCGCGCGGCGGGACTGCCACCGCACCAGGCACACTCCGCTCTGCACGACGCGCGGGCAGCCGCGCAGCTTCTGGCCCGCTACCTGCGGGACGCGGGAACGCCACCGCCGTGGACGTCCGTCATCGACGCCGCTGCGGCTGCCCCCTGGCCGCCCTTGGCTGCCGAAGCAGTGGTGCCGGTGCAGCGCCGCGAACTGGGGCACCGGGAAGAGCACTTCCTGGCCCGTCTGGTGGACCGGCTTCCGCGGCTTCGCGAACCGCAGGGTGACGCGTACCTGGACCTGCTCGACCGGGCACTGCTTGACCGGCACATCTCCGACAGTGAGGCGGACGCGCTCGTCGCCACGGCCGAAGATCTCGGCCTCGCACGAGTCGACGTCGACCACCTGCACCGCACCTATCTGGCGAGTCTGGCGGCCGTGGCGTTGGAGGACAACGTCCTCACGTCGGCCGAACGCCACGATCTGGACCAGGTTGCCTCGTTGCTCGGGCTGCAGGCCTCCGACGTCGACCATGTCCTCAAGACCGCTCGTGACGCCGACGTGGCCCGACCGCACACCAACGGTTGGCGGCTCCAGCCCGGCGACGTCGTCGTCTTCACCGGGGCTATGGAACCACCACGCTGGTCCTGGGAAGAGGACGCTCGGACCGCGGGGCTGCAGGTTGGCGACAACGTCACCAAGAAGACCCGCCTCCTGGTGGCTGCCGACCCCGATTCGATGTCCGGCAAGGCCAAGAAGGCCCGGCAGTACGGCGTCCCGGTCGTGCATCCCATCGCGTACCAGCGCATGCTCGCCGACCTCACTCGATAGGCGCAACTCGGCAGACGAGCTCGCAACTCAGTGAAGACCTGACGACGCAAGGAGTTCAAGGCATGGCGACAGACGCCGTTGACAAACCGGGTCCGGAGCAAGCCGTAAGTGGACAGCGGGTCCTCGACCTCCTGGACAAGGCAATCGCCATCCAGAACCCGCTGGTGCAGAAAAACATCGCTCGCTCCCGCCAGCGAAATCCAGAGGCGACACCAGCAGAGGTGATCCGCAGTCTGGAGCGAATGTACGTCAGCGCCCTGACCGGAACGGGCGCCGCGGTGGGAGGAGCCGCGGCGGCACCCGGCGTCGGCACCGGCATCGCACTGGCACTGTCCGCCGGCGAGGCCCTGTCATCACTCGAGATGAGCGCCCTGTTCGCGCTCTCGATCGCCGAAGTCCACGGAGTCCGCATCGACGAGATAGAGCGCCGTCGAACGATCGTGATGGGAATCATGCTCGGCGGGTCCGGCTCCGCCACCATCACCAAGGTCGCCGAGCGTACGGGGCAACACTGGGGACGTCAGATTGTCGCCAAGGTGCCCCTGGAAACGCTGCGTCAGATCAACAAGATCCTGGGGAAAAACTTCATCACAAAGTACGGAACCAAGCAGGGCATCATCGTTCTCGGTCGAGTGGCGCCGTTCGGTATCGGCATGGTGATCGGTGGTGGCGCCAACGCCGCCCTCGCCACCCTGGCCGTGCGGGCCGGCCGTCGCGCGTTCGGCCCGCCTCCGCCGTCCTGGCCCTGACCGGCACGCAAAACCGCAAACGTGAGTGCAGAGGGGTCAGGGCACTGCCGTCCCGCCGCCAACTCGTCGAAGGGACGTCTGCGGGAGCGGGTCAGGGCGACCCCTGCGGTGGCTTATGGTGAGAAACCGGGCACCCGGTGGGCGGGTGTCCGGTCCGGGCCGTGGGATTCACGCTGCTCAGCCGGAGGGTGGACCGATGACCGAGAACGCCCGCGACGTCGTCGACTGCTGAGATGGACTGGGCCGGATGGGCGTTGTTCGGGTTGGTGGCCACCGCGGCACTCACCGCGGCGATGATCACCGCTCAACTGGCCGGCCTCACGCGGCTCGACCTTCCCCTGGTGCTCGGGACCTTCGTCACCGAGGATCCCGATCGGGCGCGGGTCGTCGGGTTCTTCCTGCACCTCTGCGCCGGTCAGGGTTTCGCCCTCGGTTACGCGGCCGCATTCGCGCTGCTGCACCGGGCCACCTGGTGGATCGGCGCGCTGTTCGGGATTGTGCACGTCGGGATCGCGCTGACGGTGATTCTGCCGCTGCTTCCCGGTGTGCACCCGCGGATGGCCTCGCAGCGGGCGGGGCCGGCCAGCACGGCGGTGTTGGAGCCGCCCGGTCTGTTCGCCGTCAACTACGGCATCCAGACCCCCGTGGTCACTGCTGTCGTCCACGTCGTCTACGGGGTCTTCCTCGGGTTGCTCCTCCAAGCCCGGTGACCCTCACCCCGGAGCGATCTCCGTGACTGGTAAGCCGCCGATCAGCGACTACGGCCTGCTGGGTGACACGCGTACGGCCGCCCTGGTCGCGAGTGACGGCGGCATGGACTGGCTCTGTGTGCCCCGCTTCGACGGCGATCCCCTGTTCGGCAGGCTGGTCGGGGGCCCGGACGCGGGAACGTTCCGGGTCGGCCCGGCCGGGCCGGCCACTGTCGTCGAGCGGCGGTACCGGCAGCACACCGCCACCCTGGAGACGACCTGGGCGGTGGGCGGCGGCCGGCTCCGCCTCACGGAGGCGATGGTGGCCGAGGTCAGCGGTCGTCTGCTGCCCACGACACTGATCGTGCGACGGCTGTCGGCCGAGCAGTCGGCGGTCGACGCGGTGGTGGAGTTCGATCCCCGCCTTGGCGCACGGCGCCGCCGGCCCCGGGTCCACCACCGACGCCAGGGCCTCGTGTGTGAGTGGGGGGCGCTCGCGGTCGCGCTGGACAGCACGCCCAGGTTCCGGATCGAACCGGGTCGGCCCACCTCGATCACGGTCCGGCCCGGGCGGCCGGTCACCCTCGTGCTGGCCGTGGCGCACCGCGAACCGGTGATCCACGTCGAGCCAACTGTCGCCTGGGAACTGCTCGTCGCAGACGAAGCCCGGTGGCGATCCTGGACGGCGGAGATCGACGACCGGCTGCCGTTCCGCGAACACGTCGCACGAAGCCTGCTCACCTTGCGGCTGTTGACCTACTCGCCGTCGGGAGCGCCGGTGGCGGCGCCCACCACGTCACTGCCCGAGGACCCCGGTGGGGTACGCAACTGGGACTACCGCTACGTCTGGCCCCGTGACGCCAGCATCGGCGTGAGCGCCTTCCTCAGCGTCGGCAAGACCGACGAGGCCCGAGGTTTCCTCGCGTGGCTGTTGCACGCCAGCCGGTTGCAACGGCCACGCCTGCCGGCGCTGCTCACCCTGCACGGCCGGCACGTGCCGGCGGAACGGGAACTGGTGGGTTGGCCCGGCTACCTCGACAGCCGTCCGGTGCGGATCGGCAACGGCGCCGCCGGCCAACACCAGCTCGACGGCTACGGCTGGGTGATCGACGCCGCCTGGGCGTTCGCCCAGGCCGGGCACCGCCTCTATCCCGAGACGTGGCGGGCGGTGCGCGGTTTCGCCGACGTCGTCGCCGGTCGTTGGCAGGAGCCGGACGCCGGCATCTGGGAGGTACGCGAGCCCGCCCACCACGTCCATTCCAAGCTCATGGGCTGGCTCGCGCTGGACCGCGCCCTGGCCATCGCCGACACGCACCGCCTGCCGGACCGCCAACGTCGACGCTGGCAGGAGGCCCGAGACGCCATCGCCGCCGAGGTCCGCACGCGCGGCTTCGACCCGACGGCCGGCAGCTACGTCCGCAGCTACGGGTCGCAGGACCTCGACGCGGCGCTGCTCGTCCTGCCGCTGCTCGGCCTGGACGGGACCGGGTCACCCCGGGTACGGGGCACCATCGACGCCATCCGGGGTCGGCTGTCCGCCGGCGGTCCGCTGCTCTACCGCTATCCGCCCGGCCGGGACGGCCTCCCCGGCACCGAGGGCGCGTTCCTGCCCTGCTCGTTCTGGCTCGTTCAGGGACTTGCCCGCACCGGGCGTCGCGGCGAGGCCGTCGAGCTGTTCCAGGCCGTTGTTGATTACGCCAGCCCACTCGGCCTCTATCCCGAGGAGGTGGACCCCGCGACGGGCGCCCACCTCGGCAACTACCCCCAGACGCTGACCCACGCCGCCCTCATCCAGGCCGCGCTCGCCATCCGAGACTCCCCCACTGGTGACAGGTCGGCCTGAGGGATCGTCCGGGCGGGAGGCACGGCCCACGGGCGGCTCGCGCGGGTAGGGTTTCGATCATGACGATTCCGCACCTGACGGCCGCCGACGGCACCACACTGCCGGCGATCGGGCTCGGCACGTACCGGCTGAACGGCTCGGCGGGTGTCGACGCGATCGGGCAGGCGATCCGGGCGGGCTACCGGTTGCTCGACTCGGCGGTGAACTACGAGAACGAGGGCGCGGTGGGTCGGGCCGCTCGCGCGGCGGGCGACGTACGCGGTGAACTGGTGGTCACCTCGAAGCTGCCGGGGCGGCACCACGGCTTCGACGAGGCGCTGACGACGATCGAGGAGAGTGTGTTCCGCACCGGCCTCGACCGGATCGACCTGTACCTGATCCACTGGCCGAACCCCAGTGTCGACAGGTACGTGCAGGCGTGGCGCGCGCTCATCGAGGCACGGGAGCGCGGGCTGGTGAGACACATCGGTCTGTCGAACTTCCTGCCCGAGCACATCGACCGGCTGGTGGCCGAGACCGGGGTCGCTCCGGTGGTCAACCAGATCGAGGTGCATCCGTACTTCCCGCAGCGGGAGGCGCTCGCCTACCACCGGGAGCACGGGATCCTCGTGCAGGGTTGGAGCCCGCTCGGCCACGGCAACGACCTGCAGCGGCATCCCGTCATCACCGAGATCGCGAACGCCCACGGCGTCAGCCCGGCGCAGACCATCCTCGCCTGGCACGTGGCCCGCCAGGTGATCCCGCTGCCCAAGGCCGCGTCGCCGCAGCGGCAGATCGAGAACCTGGACGTCTTCGACATCACACTCAGCGACGCGCAGGTCGAGGCCATCACCGCGCTGGGCCGCCCGGACGGGCGGCTCGCGGACCAGGACCCGGCGGTGTACGAGGAGTTCTGAGCCTCCCAAGCGGGATCGTGGCCAGGGGGAATACTGGGCGGGTGGAGATTGACCGCCCGCGCCTGCTGCTGGTCGAGGACGACGGCGCGCTGAGCGCGCTGCTCACCGACCTGCTCACCGAGGAGGGGTACGAGGTCGAGGTGGCCGGAGACGGGCAGAGCGGCCTGCACCGCGCCCTGGCCCGCGACTACGACGTGCTGGTGGTCGACCGAGGGCTGCCCGTGCTGGACGGGCTGGGGTTGGTCACCCGGTTGCGGGCGCGGGGTGTGACGTGCCCGGTGTTGCTGCTCACCGCCCGGGGCACCCTGGACGACCGGGTGCAAGGGCTCGACGCGGGTGCCGAGGACTACCTCGTCAAGCCCTTCGAGGTTCCTGAACTGCTGGCCAGACTGCGGGCACTGCGCCGTCGACACCAGGACGCGGCGGGCCGGTTGCCGCTGGGGCGGCGACGGTGGCTGGACGTGGGAAACCGACAGGTGCTCGACGAGGACGAGGAGATTCCGCTCTCCGCCCGCGAGTTCGCCGTACTGCGCGCCCTCGCCGGCCGGCCGACGAAGGTCTTCACGCGTGCCGAGCTGCTGAGCAGCGCGTTCGACCACGCCGCCGCGCCGGGCAGCGTCGACGCCTGCGTGCACCACCTGCGTCGCAAACTGGGTCGGGGGGCGATCCGTACGGTGCACGGTCTCGGCTACCGGATCGGCGCGGTCTGACGGCGTGGACGAGGCCCGACTGGTTCAGGCCCGACGGCGCAGTGTGGCGCAGACCGCCGGGGCGATCGGCGTGGTGCTGCTGCTGGTCGGTGCGCTGATGTTCGTCCTCACCAGTCGGCAGGAATCGCGGGCGCTGAACACCGAACTGGCGCAGGTGCTCACGATGGCCGAGGACACCGACGACCCGCCGCCCGGCGAGTTCCTGGCCCAGCGGGCGGCCGGCTCCGGTGCCGTCGAGGTGACCGAGAGCGCCTCGCCGGAGCTGACCCGGGTCCTCGGCGATGCGCTGGAACGGCAGCCGGGGCGCTTCGACACGGATGCGGGAGACGACCAGCGGGTCCGGGTGTTGGTCGCCGACCGAGCGGACGGCAGCCGGTGGGCCGTCGCCGCCGACCTCGCGCCGCTGCGTCAACGCCAGGGGCAGCTCGGCATCGCGCTGCTGGTTGCCGAACTGGCCGGCCTGACAGGTGCGGTGGTGGCCGCGGCGCTGCTCGCCCGGCGGGCGGTCGCGCCCCTGGCCACCGCGCTGACTTTGCAACGGCGCTTTGTCGCCGACGCCTCGCACGAATTGCGCACTCCGCTCACCGTGTTGCACACCCGTGCGCAGGTGCTGGCCCGACGATCCCAGACGGAGCCGGCGGCGCGACTCACCGACCAGCTCGACCAGCTCGTGGCGGACACCCGGGCGCTCGGCGACGTGGTCGAGGACCTGCTGGTGTCCGCCGCTGCCGAGCATCAGCCACCACCGGCCGCGGTCGTCGATCTGAGCGAGGTGGCCCGCGAAGTGGTCGCGAGCATGCAGGAGTACGCCCGGGAGCGGACGGTCGAGCTGCGCGTGGAGGCCTCCGGCGAAACCCCGGTCCGCGGAGCGCGCACGGCGCTGCGCCGAGCGACGACCGCCCTGGTGGACAACGCGATCGGGCACGTGGCCGCTGGCGGGCACGTCGCCGTGACCGTGCGACGGCACGCCGGTCAGGTGTCCGTCGAGGTCACCGACGACGGTGTGGGCCTCGACCCGGCCGAGGCGGACCGGCTCTTCGAGCGCTTCGCGCACGGCACGGCCGGGGCGGGCCGCCGGTTCGGGCTGGGCCTGGCGCTGGTGCAGCAGGTCGCGCACGCGCACCAGGGGTCGATCACGGTGGCCGGCGCTCCAGGTGCGGGTGCCACGTTCACGCTGCTGCTGCCGGCAGCCTGAGCGACCCACCGACGCGGTCGCTGGGTCGGATGACGTTCGATACCGCAAGAACTTCGCAAGAAATCGGCAATATGGTGACGGGCAGTGACATCCCGAGCGCCGAGGAGACCCCGTGCCCGACACCGTCAACGGACTGCCGCTGCACCCACTCGTCGTGCACGCGGTGGTGGTCCTCCTGCCGCTGGCCGCGCTCGGTGTCGTCGCGCTGGCCGTCCGACCGTCGTGGCGGGGCCGCTACGGCGTTCTCGTCGTCCTGATCACCGCGCTGGCGACGGCCGCGATCCCGCTCGCCACCTCCAGCGGGGAGAGCCTGGAGCACCGGGTCGGCGACCCGGGCGAGCACGCCGAACTCGGTGACACGCTGCTCTGGTTCGCCCTGCCCCTGCTGATCGCCGCCGTCGCGCTGGTCTGGCTGCACCGCCGCGACACCCGCCCGGGCGGCTCCCGACGAACGCCGAGAGGGCTCGCGGTGGTGGTCGCGGTGCTGGCCGTGGTCGTGGCGGTCGCGAACCTGGTGCAGGTCTACCGGGTGGGTGACTCCGGGGCCAAGGCCGTGTGGGGCAACACCCCGGCCGCCTCCGCCGGGCACGGCGACGACGACTGAAACGCCGCGCCACCCGGGCCGGTAACGACCCGGGTGGCGCGGCGCCGGTCAGACGAGCCCGCCGAGGGCCGGGTCGCTGATGCTGTCCTTGCCGTTCTCGACGTGACCGGCGTACCGGCGCTCGAAGCCGGCGTCACCCGCGACGGTGAGCGCCAGGTCGTACCAGCCGTGGGTGCGGGTGAGCTCCCACGTCGCCCGCTCCGCCTGGCCGGGCCGCAGCGCCAGCGTCACCGGACGGGAGTGGTAGCCGTCCTGGACGGTCACCTCGACCCGCTTCGCGCCCCGGTTGCCCAGCGTGAGGACGATCTTGTGGTCGTGCTCGTCGTACGCGGCGGTGACGTCGAGCTGTGACCGGCCGCCGGTGAACCGGCGGTAGAAGCCGTTCGGCCCGTGCACCGACAGGTCGTAGGAGGACTCGATCGCCCAGGTGTCCGTGAGGCGCTTGCCCGGCTCGACGGTGTAGCTGCGCGGCGCCGCCGTGCTGCCCGCCTGGCGGACCTGGAAGACCGCGCCAGCCCCACCGGTGTTGCGGAAGTCGATCCGGAACGCGCCGTCGGTGACCTGGCCGTCGGCGTGCAGGGTGTACGGGATCGGCCGCGCCGGGCGCACGCCGCGCTCCTGCTTCGGCAGCCGCCCCTTCGCCGGGGGCACCGGCACCTCGTCGGGGTGCCGGACCAGGTCGTCGGGCTTGAAGTCGTCCGTGTCCGGCAGCTTGACCTCGCGCGACCGGTTCGGGTGCCGGAAGTCGAAGGCCGTGGTCAGGTCACCGACGACGGCCCGCCGCCACGGGGTGATGTTCTTCTCGACCAGGTCGGGCCGGCCGTGCCCGAACCGCGTCTCCAGGAACTTGATCAGCGAGGTGTGGTCGAAGACCTGGGAGTTGACGTAGCCACCGCGGGTCCACGGCGACACGATGATCATCGGGACGCGGATGCCCAGGCCGTACGGGCCCGCCGGGTGGTCGGCGTCGCCGGGGAAGATCTCGTTGGTGGTGGGCACTGTCGACTGCCCGTGCTCGCGCGTCTGCGCAGGCGTCGGCGGCACCACGTGGTCGAAGAAGCCACCCTCCTCGTCGTACGTGATGAAGAGCGCCATCTTGCTCCACACCTCGGGGTTCGCGGCGAGGATGTCGATGACCTGCGAGATGTACCAGGAGCCGTACGCCGGCTCCCAGTTCGGGTGCTCGGTGTACGCCTCGGGAGCGGTGATCCAGGAGACCTGCGGCAGGCGTCCCGCCTCCACGTCCGCCCGGAAGTCGGCGAGCAGCGCCTCCGGGTCGCGGCCCTGGGTGCGGATCTCGGTGCCCGTCTTGGCCTTGTCCGCGAGCGGCGTTCCGGGCTGCGCGTTCTGGTACTGGTGGAAGTAGAGCAGCGAGTTGTCGCCGTAGTTGCCGATGTACGGGTCGTTCGTCCAGCCCCAGGATCCGGCGGCGTTGAGGCCGGTGCCGACGTCCTGGTAGATCTTCCAGGAGATGCCGTTGCGCTCCAGCCGCTCCGGGTACGTCGACCAGTCGTAGCCGGCCTCCGCGTTGGTGATGACCGGGCCGCCGCCCTTGCCGTCGTTGCCGACCCAGCCGCTCCACATGTGGTAGCGGTTCGGGTCAGTCGGGCCGATCAGGGAGCAGTGGTAGCTGTCGCAGACGGTGAAGGCGTCGGCGAGCGCGTAGTGGTAGGGCAGATCCTGGCGGGTGTGGTACGTCATCGCCGTGACGCCCTTGTTGGGCACCCACCCGTCGAACCGACCGTCGTTCCAGGCGGCGTGCCCGTCGTTCCAGCCGTGCGGCGGGTCCGGCAGGAAGGTCTGGCCGAGGTCCTTCACCTCGGGGCGGAAGGGCAGCAGCTCGTCGGCGCCGTTGGGCTGGTGCCACACGTCCTTGCCGGACGGCAGTGTCGCCGGATGCGGGTCGCCGAAGCCGCGTACGCCGCGCATGGTGCCGAAGTAGTGGTCGAAGGACCGGTTCTCCTGCATCAGGATGATCACGTGCTCGACGTCGTTGATCGAGCCGGTCCGGTTGTTCGCCGGGATGGCGAGCGCCTTGCTGAGGTCCAGCGGGAGCGCCGCACCGATCGCGGGAACACCCATTGCCTTGAGGAACGTACGGCGATCCACCGTGCCCATAACTCCGCCTTTGCGCGATCTGGTCGAGAAACTGGCGACCGGACGCTATCGAGGTCTGGTTGACGGCAGATGGCCATAATTCGGCCGGGCGGAAGCACGCCGACGTACCGTGAGGTCGTGCCGACGAGAGACGTACTCACCAAGGCTGACCTCGCCGAACTCCGCCGTTCGGTGCTCGGGACGGCCGACCCGCTCGGTGTCGCCGCCGACGTCGCCGAGGCGGCCCGGCAGGGCCGGCTGGAGGATCCGGACGACGCCGGGGACGCGCTGACCCTGGCCGCCGAGATCGCCCAGATCCGGGCCAGGCCCGACGCCGCGATGCGGTACGCGGACGAGGCGCTCGCGGCGTACCCGTCCGCCGACGATCCCCGGGCCGGCGTCGTCCGCGCGCTGCGGGCCCGGGTGATGTTCCAGGCCGGCGACCGCGACGACGAGGCGATGGCGGAGCTGACCGCGCTGCGGCCGCTGCTGCTCACTCAGCCCGACGCGCCCGCCTACCTCAGCGCGGCGCTGGACGCGGCAGGCCGTTCGGCGATCGCCGAGACGTGGCTGAGCGAGGCGGTCGACAGTCTGCTGGGTGACCGGACCGGAGTGACGGCCGATCCGGAGGTCGGTCCGCCGGACGCGCCCGGGGTGCTCTTCCTCCTGCTGCAACAGCGCCACCGGGTACGCCGGAATCTCAACCTGACCCACGACCGGCAGGACGATCTGGCCGACCGCCTGGAGAACCAGCTCGTCCGCCGCGCGGCGGAGCGTCAGGGCGGTGATACCGATCTGCTGCTCTGGCCTCGGGACGAGTTCGACAGTCTGCTCGCCGCGCACCCCGAGCTGACCGACGTGTACGGGCCGGACTGGGACGCGCACCGGGCCCGACTGGAGAAGGAGCTGGTACGGCTGACGGCTGACGGCCGGACCGGGCTGGGCGTGTTCAGGGCGACGGTGGCCGGCCTGGACGCGTTCGCCGGTCGACACGACGGCGGCCCGACCAACGCGGCGATCCGCGCCGGTTACGCGGCCGAGGTGTCGGCGCGACCCAGCTCGCGGGTGCCCTGGCCACCGGAGCGCAACGATCCGTGCTGGTGCGGCTCCGGCCTGAAGTACAAGAAGGACTGTCTCCCGCGGTCGCGGAGCTGACAGTTGGCTCTGGGCACGCTCAGTCGGTACCGATAGCCTCCAAGCCTGGATCATCGAGATCCGCTCTGGCCGGAGGAGTCGCCGAATGTTCGAAGAGTTCCTGGGCATCCCCGCTCACCCTCTCGTGCTGCACGCCGCTGTCGTGTTCGTGCCGCTGCTGGCCCTTCTGACAATCGCGTACGCGCTGGTCGCGCCGATCCGGCCGCACACGCGCTGGGTGCTGGGCCTGCTCGCCGTGGGCGCACCGGTCGCCGCCCTGCTGGCGAAGCTCACCGGCGACGCGTTCTTCGCGCGGATGCGCTCGGCGAACCGCGTCACGCCCGAGTTCGTGCCGAAGCTGGAGGCGCACCAGGATTTTGGCGACCTCACCCTCTACGCCGCGATCGGGCTGGGCGTCGTGGCGCTGGCGCTGGTCTGGTTCGTCGCGCCGCGCGGCGCCGAAGGCGCGCGCGCCGGTCGGGCGCTGACGCTGGCGTTGCAGGTGCTGTCGGTGGTGGCCGCCGGCATCGCCGTGTACTACGTGGTCCGTACCGGCGACTCCGGCGCGAAGGCGGTCTGGGAGGGCCAGTGACGAGCGCGGGCGCGGCCCGGCCGGAGCCGGACCGCACCCGCGCGGTGACCGTCAGCCGGCGTGGTACGCCCGGATGATGGTCTGGTCGATGCCACTACCGCCGTTGGCGGCGGCCTTGACCCGCAGCGAGACGGCCTGCCCGGAGGCGACCTTCGGCAGGTCGACGCGGTAGGTGTCGCCGCTGCCGGTGACCCGGGCGGCCTTCCAGGTGGCGCCGTCGTCGGTCGACGTCCAGACCTGCATCGACGTCACCTTCTGCGCCCGCACGCCGTGCGCCTGGCGGACGGTCAGCTCGGCCGTTCCGCCGACCGGGTGGTTGTCGTGGTCCATGGGCAGGGCGTAGTCGACAGCGAGCAGCGGCAGTGGCACGCTCTGCGTCCCGTCCGGCCCGGCGGACCGGAACGTCCACGAGGTGGTGGCCCGGGTCGAGATCGGCAGGATCAGGCTCGTGTCGACGTCGAGGGTCACCCGGTAGTCGGCCATCGCCTGCGGCACCGTGAAGTCGCCGAACGGGCCCTGCCGCTGCTCGACAAGCTTGCCGTCGCGGTACAGCGACAGCGTGCGCTTCACACCGATCGCCTCGCCCCGCAGGCAGTCGGCCCGCTGGTGCTGGTCGGTCAACGACACGAGGTCGAGGTGCAGGTTGCCCCGCGTCCGGGCCGGTGCGGTGGCGCAGCTGGAGTCGACGCCCGCCGGGTCGTCGTACCAGTCCGAGTGCAGCGGCTGCCGCGCCCAG
This sequence comes from Micromonospora sp. DT63, assembly GCF_049841615.1. NCBI lineage: Bacteria > Bacillati > Actinomycetota > Actinomycetes > Micromonosporales > Micromonosporaceae > Micromonospora > Micromonospora sp. DT63. The sequence goes on from NZ_JBNCKQ010000001.1 coordinate 1,108,126, forward strand.
ACCTTGCTCTGTCGACTGCCCGGCTGGTAGCTGCGGGGCGCCTCCTGGGCCGCCAACCCTCCGTAGAGACCCTCGTCGGCCCAGACGATCTCGGGTGTCAGGTAGTCGGTGCGCGTCGGCGGCAGCGGCCCCTCGTAGGTCTGGGTCACCGGTACACCGTCGACCGTGGACCCGAGTCGCACCAGCTGGGTGAACATCTCCGGTGAGTCGGTCTGGTGGAACCGCTCGTCGATGCGGGCCAGCCTGGCCTGCTCCGCCCTGGTCACCCGGTACGTCGGGTCGGCCGGCACGCCGCCCGCGTACTCGTGCACGAGGTTGTAGCGGTACGGCTCGGCCGTGCCGGCGGGCGAGTCCAGGTTGACTGCCGCCCAGGTCCGCCGCGACCCGATCGAGGGCTGCGGCAGCGCGGTGCTGCGGACCGTCGTCAGCTTGCCGAAGCCGCTGATCTGGTGCCACCAGGACAGGCCGTTCGCCGCGGTCTGGAAATTGGTGAAGTCGACCCGGGTGGGCGTGGTGGGAACCCCGTCGACAGTGGCCGTCACCGGTTTGGCCTTCGCCGGGTCGAGGGTGACGGTCCGGGCGGCCCGTACGTCCAGGTCGGCGTCGGCGGTGAGAGTCGTCTCCAGCACGTCACTGTCGACGTAGTAGGCGACGGAGGCACCGAGCACCGAGTACCGGCCGGCCGGAACCCGCAGGGTGAAGGTCTCGCCGGGAGTGCCGGACCCGCCGCCGTAGTAGATCTGGGGGTCGGTGAGGTTGGCGACCATGAGGTTGATCCAGGTCTCCGCGCCGTCCCGCAGACCCGGCAGCGGCTTCGTGTTGATCGTCAGGTCGTAGCTGGGAGGCTCGACGTAGAAGCTCACCGGGGTGACCGCGACGACGGTGCGCCCGGTGCGGGCGGTGACGGTGGCCAGGTAGAAGCCCGGCCGGCTGGCCAACGCCGCGCGGTTGATCCGCAGTGTCGCTTCCGCCGTCGCTCCGCGCCTGGGCGTCACCCGGCTCGTCGACAGCGACGCCGCGCCGCGCGGCACCGGCTGGCCGTCGTGGTTGACGACCGACACGTCGAGGTCGAGGACCGTCGTGGCCGGGGTGGCGCCGCCGGTCCAGCTCAGCGTCGTGGTGCTGCTGCCGGACTGCGGGTACGCGAAGGTGCCGAGGTTGACCACCGGCTGGTCGCTGGTCGGGCCGCCGAGGGCCCGGGCCGCGTTGAGCCGGCCGGCCCCCACGGCGTACGCGTCGACGCCGCTGAGCGGGTCGGCGGCACCGACGAGCGCCGCCTTGAGCTTCGCGCCGGTCCAGTCGGGGTGACGCTGGGCGAGCAGCGCGGCGGCACCGGCGACGTGCGGCGTGGCCATCGAGGTGCCGCTGAGGCCCTCGTAGTACCTGTCGATCGGGTCCTGGAGGTTGGTGCCGGCGGCACGGGCGGCGACGATGTCGACGCCGGGCGCGACCATCTCCGGCTTGGCCGCGTGGCTGTTCACCAGCGGTCCGCGGCTGGAGAAGTCGGCGAGCTTGTCGTCGCGGTCGACGGCGCCGACGGTGAGCGCGCTGGCGGCGGACCCGGGCGAGGAGATCTGCGCGCCGCTGTTGCCCGCCGCGATGACGAAGAGGACGCCGGTGGACGTGCTGAGCCGGTCCACGGCCAGCGAGAGCGGGTCGCTGCCGTCGTCGGCCTCGCTGCCGCCGAGGCTCATGTTGATGACGTCGGCCCGGGTGGAGGCCCACTCCATGGCGGCGATGATGCCGGAGTCGGCGCCGGAGCCGTGGTCGTCGAGGACCTTGCCGATCACCAGCCCGGCGTCCGGCGCCACACCGCGACGCTGACCGTGGGCGGCCGCGCCGGTGCCGGCGATTGTCGACGCGACGTGCGTACCGTGGCCGTTGTGGTCGACGGCGTCACCGCCCTCGGCGGTGAAGTCGGCCCGTTCGACGACCCGGCCGGCGAGGTCGGGGTGGGTGAAGTCGGCGCCGGTGTCGAGGACCGCGACCCGGACGCCCTTGCCGGTGTAGCCGGCCTTCCACGCCTGCGGCGCGTCGATCTGGTCGAGGTTGCGGTCCAGACCGGCGGGCTTCGCGCCGCCGGTCAGCGCGGTGGCGCGGACCTTGCGGTCGAGCCAGACCTTCTTCGCGCCGGCGAGCAGCGAGTTGGTCGCGAGCTTCGCGGAGGCCGGGCTCTTCTTGGGTACGTGGCCGGCCACCGCGCCGATGCTGGGCAGGGAGCGCACGTCGCCGAGTGCGGCCACCCGCGCCGAGGCGGTGGCGGGCTGCACGATGACGGGCAGCGTGGAGGTGCTCTCGTCGTCGTACCCGTCGGCGATCAGCGCGGTGACGTCGAAGAGGTCGGGGTCGAGGGTCGAGCCGATCTGGGACTCGACGCGGGCGGGAAGGACGTGCAGGTGGCCGTCCGGGCCGCAGGTCTGGCGGAGCACGGTGTTCGCGTCGACGGGCCGTACCGTGGCCTGCGGGCACCCCGAGCCGGTGCTTCGGACGGTCACCACGTCCCCGGTGAGCAGGGTGACGGTGTGGGTCTTCGAGGTGGCGGAGGCGCCGGGTGTGCCCGGCAGGACTCCTGCGCCGGGACCGGCTGTGGCGGTGCCGCCGGGCACGGCGGTCAGCGCCGTGGCCGTGACGGCGACGGCCAGCAGCCAGCGTGTTCTTCTGAGCATTTCGCTCCCTGTCTCATGTGGACAAATGCGCCTCTTGGGCGACTTTTGCAAGATCATATGTCTCGGTACGCGATCTTCGGCAGCCTGCGACGAGCACTTTTTCTTCCCACCTGGCAAGGGTTTCCGCCGTGTGTCGGCACCGCGCCCGGTTCGATGTCGGTTCGATTGCGACCGCCTCCCCGGCCCGGAAAACGGCCGGCGGTGACCACCCGAGGGGATCGACGCGACGCCCACCCGCACCTAGCATGGCGACGAATGGATCTTCGCGATTGGTCCGTGCCGAGACCCGGCAGCCAGCCCGACCGAAGGGAGACGCACATGCGTCGACCCCGCCATCTCGCACTTCTCAGCGTCGGCGTGTCCGGCGCCCTGGTGCTGAGCGCAGCCCCCACCGCGACGGCCGCGCCGCCCGCGCCTGCCACGCCCACCGGCATCGTGGTGGCCGACGGCATGACCCAGCCGGTGTTCTCGCTCGCGGACGCCATCGAGGAGCGGGTGTACGTCCAGACCCCGGTGGACACCGACCACGACGGCCGCCCCGACCGGGTGGCGATCGACATCTCCCGCCCCCGGGAGACCGCCACCCAGGGCTTCAAGGTGCCGGTCATCTTCGAGCACAGCCCGTACCGTAAGGACACCTGGGGTGACGTGCCGTACCCGAGCGTGCTGGTCGACGACCTGCCGCAGAACGGCCAGACCGACCGCTCCGGGCGGCGGGCGCTCGACATGGGTATCCAGCGGGCCGAGGCGAAGGCCAACCTGCCCGGCTCACTGGACGACTACTACGTGCCCCGCGGATACGCGGTGGTGCTCGGCCAGAGTGTCGGCACCGGCGACTCGGACGGCTGCCCGACCAGCGGCGACCAGGCCGAGACGCTCGGCACCAAGGCGGTCATCGACTGGCTCAACGGGCGGGCCAGGGCGTACGACGTGAACGGCGCCCCGGTCACCGCCGGCTGGACCACCGGCGCGGTCGGCATGACCGGCGTCTCCTACAACGGGACGCTGCCCAACCAGGTGGCCACCACCGGGGTCAAGGGCCTCAAGACCATCGTGCCGGTCTCCGCGATCAGCAGCTGGTACGACTACTACCGGGCCAACGGCCTGGTGGTCGCGCCCGGGACGTTCCAGGGCGAGGACCTGGACATCCTGGCCCAGTACACGGCCGGGCAGGCGCGCGCCGAGGGGCAGTGCGCCGACGAACTCGCGACGATCACGAAGGAGCAGGACCGGGTCACCGGCGACTACTCGACGTTCTGGAAGGACCGCGACTACCTGGACGCGCGCGACGTCAAGGCCAGCGTCTTCGTCGTGCACGGCCTCAACGACTGGAACGTCAAGACCGAGCACTTCGCCGGCTGGTGGGACGAGCTCGCGAAGCGCGACGTGCCGCGCAAGATCTGGCTGCACCAGGGTGGGCACGGCGGTCCGGGCAGCAACGCCTCGGTGACCCTGCCGGACGGCCACACCTGGACCTACAAGCAGACCGAGAACCGCTGGTTCGACTTCTGGCTGTGGAACGTGCGCAACGGCATCATGGACGAGCCGACCGCGGTGCTCCAGCGCGAGGACCGGGCCTACACCACGTACGCCAACTGGCCCGACCCCGCCGCGCGTGAGGTCGGGCTGCGGTTCGCGGCGACCGACGCCACCGCGCCGGGCGCTCTGACCACTGGCAAGCCGCCGAAGGCCAAGATCGAGCAGAGCTTCGTCGACGAGGGCCGGACCATCCACCCGGACACCCTGGTGGCCGATCCGGACACGGCCAGCCCCAACCGGCTCGCGTACCGCTCCCCCGAGCTGACCCAGAGCGTGCGCATCTCGGGCCGACCGGAGGTGCGGCTGCGGATGGCCATCGACAACAAGCCCGACGCGAACCTGACCGCGTACCTGGTGGACTACGGCCCGGCCGGGTCGAGCGCCGCGCCGACCGTGGTGACCCGGGGTTGGATGGACCCGCAGAACCGCAAGAGCGCCGCGCGCACCGAGCCGGTCAAGCAGGGCAAGCTGTACGACTACCGGTGGACGATGGAGCCGAAGGACTACATCTTCCCGGCGGGGCACCGGATCGGCGTGGTCGTCTTCTCCAGCGACCAGGAGTACACGTTGCTGCCGTTGGGTGGCACCGAGCTGCGGGTCGCTCCGAACGACAGCGAGGTGCGGCTGCCCGTGGTCGGCGGGCGGGGCGTCCTCGGTTTCTGACGTCCTCGTCTCACGAAAGGGGCGGTCCGACACGTCGGACCGCCCCTTCTGGCGTTTTCCACCAACCGCGTACGTATTGACAACCGTCGACGCGGAGCACAGTCTGATGTGGTGAGAGCGCTCTCTCGCCCCGGTTCCCGGGCCACCATCCCCTTTCGGCCAGGACACCCTCCGACGTCTTTCGGCGGCGGCGTCGGAGCTGTCCCTGACCCGTCCCCGACAGGAGTCACGAGATGGACAGGGCCGCACCCCTCTCCCACGTCCCCCGCCGGCTACGCCTCGCCACGGCGATCGGCGCCCTGCTGACGCTCCTCGGCACGTACCTGGCCTGGACCACCGACCGGGCCGACGCCGCCCCGGTCGCCAACGTCATCCGGGTCGCCGAATTCCCCGCCGACTGCGCGTACAGCCACCGGCTGCCCGACGACCCGATCGTCTTTCCCGGGCTGCCCGGGGCCTCACACATGCACAGCTTCTTCGGCAGCACGGTGACGAACGGCAACACCACGCTTCCCGACCTGGTGAAATCCACCAGCACCTGCAACCCGGCGGTGGACGTCTCGTCGTACTGGGTGCCGACCCTCTACCGCGACAACGTCGCGGTGGAACCGGCCATCGCCACCTTCTACTACCTCGGTGAAGGTGTCCGCGCCGACGTCGTCGCCAACACCCAACCGATCCCGCAGGGCCTGCGACTCGTCGCGGGCAACGCGAAGGCCACCGGGCCGAACGACAGCATCGCCCGCTGGTCCTGCCTGCACGCCGGGCAGGTGCCCCCGTCGAAGGACTTCGTCACCTGCCCCGCCGGCACGATGCTGGAGTCGTACCTGGACTTCCCGCAGTGCTGGAACGGTCGGGACCTGGACTCGCCGGACCACAAGAGCCACCTGGCGTACCCGGTGAACCAGGCCTGCCCGAGCACCCACCCGGTGCACGTGCCGAAGTTGCGGCAGGTGCTGCGGTACCCGGTCAACGGCGACCCGTCGCACTTCCGGCTCGCCTCCGGGCCGGGCTACACCATGCACGGCGACTTCTTCAACGCCTGGCCGACAGCGGAGATGGCCCGCCGGGTCCAGGACTGCATCCGGCCGGTCATCAAGTGCGGGCACGACGGCCGACCGATCTGAGCCGACACCGTCGCACCCGAGGGGGCGGGTCCGGTCACGCCGGGCCCGCCCGCCGCGGGCGGAAGGAGGCCGTATGCGCGCCCGCGCCGCGCTGCTCACGACGGCGGTGCTCCTCGCCGGCTGCGCCGGCGGGACACCCGCGGACAGCGCCGGGCCACCCACTGTCGCGCCGGCCGCGTCCACATCGTCGAGCGTCGGATCGGCGGGCTCCTTCAGCCCCACCGACATCGCCTGGCTGCAACTGACCGCCGCGATGACGGACCGGCTGCTGCCGGTGCTGGACCTGGTGCCGACCCGGACCACCGACCCCGCCTGGCGACGGCTGGCCGCCGACGTGCGGGCCAGCAACCGGGCCGACCTGAGCCGGTCCCGCCAACTGCTGCGCGAGGCGGGAGCGCCGACGACCAACCCGCACGAGGGCCACGACATGCCGGGCATGATCACCACGGACGAGCTGACCGCGCTGCGGTCGGCCACCGGGGAGACGTTCCACCGCCTGCTCGCCGCGCACCTGCGCGCGTACCTCACGCAGACCGTCCGGGTCGCTACCGCCGAGCAGAAAAGCGGCGTCCACCCCGCCACCACCACACTGGCCGCCACGGTGATCCGATCCAACACCACCCACCAGCAAAACCTGAACAACCTGTCCCCCACCCCCACCTCCCCCGCCCCGGCTCGGTGATCAAGAGGTTCGCGTCATCCCAGCGGCGTGTCGTGACGCGAACCTCTTGATCACCGGCGGATCGGTGGGCGTGCGGTGCGGGTGAGCCGCTCGTCTGCCCCAGAGCTGGCGTTCAGCGCACCTCGGGCCTGTGACGACGGACGAGGTGATTGATGCCAGTCATGGTGGCAGCGATGACCGTGATGAGGATTGCCAGCGGTAGCGGCTGACCGTCGAAATGCCGCATCGTCGTGTTGGAGAGCAGCGGGTCGGGGATGAGCCATCCGGCGACGAAGCCGGTGAGTCCGACGCCGACGACGACGGCGGGCCGGTGGCGGCGGACTGCGAAGGCGGCCACGGCAGCGGCGATGGCGGCGGTGAGGATCCCGAGGGCCGTCGGCACGGCGTCGGGAACGTCGACGCCGTGCCGTCCCCATTCGCCGGTGCCTTTCCAAGCGAGGATCCCGAGTGGGACGAGGGCCCACCAGAACAGGCGCGGCTGCGGCGCGGTCCACCGCTGGCGGCCGGCGATCGCGAGCAGGACGAAGGTCAGGACCGGTGGGGCGTACGCGAAGAGTTGTTGACCGGGGTCGAACCCCATGCCGGAACCGCTGAACACGTCGATGGCGAACCAACCGACGTTGACCAGCACGAACATTGCTTGGATTGCGAGGGCGGTCCGGGTCCCGCCGCACAGCCAGGCGATCAGCGGCGCGAGAGGCAGCAGGCCGAGACCGACTATCTGCGGCCAACTGGCGGTGATGGCCGGCATGTCGGTGGCGAGGACGGCGCCGGTGAACAGGTCCAGGGTCTGACCGGCGGGCTGGGTGCCGACGGCGACCAGCAGGGCACTGAGTCCGGTGGTGAGGGCCGCGGCGGTGAGAGGCGTCGTGAGTCGCAGCCGGATCGCCAGGGCGATGATGTTCAGCGCCTCGTGCCGACTCGGGTGCTGGCGGCCGTGGTCGAGGTCCAGCAGGAGTCCGAGCAGTTCCTCGCCGCGGGCGTTGCGATGCGTGGCTGGCAGTAGGCGCAGCAGCCGTCGATATCGTCGCTCCAGGGGGCTCATTCCCGGCTTCATCCGCTGGTCCCAAGGCGTGGGGCGTTGCGGGCGGCACGCTTGTTGAGGCGCTCCTCGGCGAGCCGGACCGCGGTGGCCATCCGGCGGCTCTCCGCGCGGATGGCGTCTGCGCCGGAGTCGGTCAGGCGGTAGAAGCGGCGTAGCCGACCCTTCTCCACCTCGTCGTGGTCGGGGGCGATGAGCCCCTGGGTGACGAGGCGATCGAGGGCCCCGTAGAGGGTGCCAGCGCGTAGCCGGATCCTGCCGTCGGTCATCTCGTCGACCTCTGTCACCACGGCGTAGCCATGACGGGGTTGGTCGGCGAGGGCGGAAAGGATCAGGAACGTCTGTTCGCTGATGTCCATCGGCTATATATATCGCACCACGATATATATAGCAATGCCCTCCTCGCGCGCACCCGTACTCCTCGACGTGCCAGAGGTCGGCCCCGGGGCGGTCTCCGCGGCAGCAGGAGGCTCAACTTCCGCCCATGCTCGACGAACTGTTGTCCGACGAGTTGCCCCGGCGTGAGGTGTAGCGACCCGCGAGTCGTCCCGCGCGTGCGCGACGGCCCAGCACCCCGATGATCGTCAGCAGGAGCGCCGCACCGAGCACGATTCCGCCGCCCAGCAGCGCCGCCATCGTTCCCATCGACATCCTCGACCTCCACACTCAGCAGACCGGCAGACGGGCGATCGTCCCACCCTCCCGTCAGGCGCGGGAAGGGCTGTCGCCGCCGGCCCGCAGGGAGTCGATGGTGAGGTCGAGGGCGGCCTCCAGGTGGTCGATCCTGCCGGTGGAGAGCAGCAGCAGGACGCCGCCCTGGATGCCGGCCAGCAACGCCGCCGAGGCGCGGTCGGCGTCCACGTCCGGGGCGATGTCACCTGTCGACTGCATGTGCCGGATGCCCACGGCGATCGCCTCCTGCCACCGCCACATGAGCCCGGTCACGATGGCCTGCGCGCCCGGCGCCCGTCGGCCGGTCTGGCCGAGCAGGCCGTTGAGCGGGCACTTCACGCCCTGCGCGAGGTAGCGCTCGATGAGCCGGTCGCGCCACGCCTGCCAGGCCGGCCAGGACGTCAGGTTGCTGAGCATCGGCTCCTGGTCGGTGAGCACCTGGTCGGCCTCGTGCTGGGCGACCGCGAGCAGCAACTCCTCCTTGCCGTCCGGGAAGTAGTGAAAGAGCTGGCCCTTGCTGGTGCCGGTGTGGGCCATCACGTCTTCGAGGCGTACCTCGTCGACGCCGCGCTTGCGGATCTCGGCTGCGGCGCCGGCGACGATCCGCGCCCGGGTCGCCGCACCCTTGCGGGTCAACGCGCGTGTCATGGCCCCCACCGTAGCGCGGGTTTTGGACTTGCAGGTCCATTTTTGGCGAGCAAAGGTCGGGTCCGGGCGGTCCGCTCCGCGCCCCCATCACGATCGAGAGGGCACCACAATGAACCACTACTACCTGCTCGGACGGTCGGGCCTGCGGGTGAGCCGACTGGCGCTGGGCACCATGAACTTCGGCGTCGACGGGTTCCACGCCGCGTACGGCAAGACCGAGGAGGAGGCCGAGCCGATCTTCCGGCGGTACCTGGAGGCGGGCGGGAACCTCATCGACACGGCGGACTTCTACACCGCTGGGGAGAGCGAGAAGATCCTCGGCCGCCTCATCGACAAGGCAGGCGTCCGCGAACGACTCGTGCTCACCAGCAAGGCCACCAACACCGTCGACCCGACCGACCCGAACGCCAGCGGCAACGGCCGCAAACACGTCATGCGGGCCGTGGAGGCGTCGCTGCGCCGGCTCGGCACCGACTACATCGACCTGTACCTGCTGCACACCTGGGACCGGATCACCCCGGTCGAGGAGGTCGTGCACACACTCGACGACCTGGTGCGCTCCGGCAAGATCCGGTACGCCGGCCTCTCCGACGTGCCGGCCTGGTACGCGGCCCGCGCGCAGAGCTACGCCGAGGCGCACGGGCTCGCCCCGATGATCAACGTGCAGCTGCCGTACTCCCTGGTCATGCGGGACATCGAGGCGGAGTTCGTGTCGATGGCCCAGACCCTGGGGATGGGCATCACCGCGTTCAGCCCGATCGGCGGCGGCCTGCTCAGCGGCAAGTACCGGCGCACCAGCGAGGGCCTGAGCGGTACCGGACGGTTGACCACCCCCAACGCCGCGGGTCGGGAGATCAGCCCCAACGACTGGAAGGTCATCGACGCGTTGGAGAGCGTGGCCGCCGACCTGGGTCGCAGCATGGCGCAGGTCGCGATCAACTGGGTGGTCACCCAGCCCGCCGTCGGCTCGGTGATCATCGGGGCGAGCAGCCCGGAGCAGGTCGGCGGCAACTTCGGCGCGCTCGACTTCGAGATCCCGGCCGACGCCCGCCGCCGGCTCGACGAGGCCAGCGCCCCGACCCTCGGGCCGCCCTACGGCATGTTCACCCCGCAGTACCAGTCCTGGGTGGTGAGCCCCGGCCTCGGCGTCGGCGACAAGCCCGCCGGTTACGCCCCGCCGGTGTTCAACGGTGCCCGGGAAGCGGGACAGGCGGCGGCGCGGTAGTCGCCGCGGACGGCGGTGCGCCGCGGAGGCAGGTGGACGACTCCGCGGTGCGCCGCCGGGCGACGATCGCGTTCAGCCGCCGACGCTGACGGTCCCGACGAGCTCGGACGTCGACGCCGGACCGCCCTCGTAGAGGTCGACGTACAGCCGGAGCAGTTCGTCGGCGTCGGTGCCGAGTGCGGTGAGGTCGAGGGTGTTGTGGCGGACACCCCACGCCTGCGGCAGCGCGCAGACCCGCAGCGCGACGCCGTTCGCCCGCGCGATGCGGCGCGGCACCCGCACCGCCGCGGCGGGGTCCACCACCGCGTCGAGCGGGCTGATCGCCACGGCCGCGCTCAGCAGGCCGGTGCGCCGTGGCGGACGCGGCAGCGTCCGTGCGATCGTCAGGTACTGGGTGACGGCCGAGAACGAGTATCCCCGCGAGTTGACGCGGTCGCGCAGGAGGCGGCGCCCGTACAGCGTGATGAGTGGTCGGACCGCGAAGGCCGGCGCCTGGCGGGGATCCGGGCCGAAGAACGGCGACAGCAGCAACAGCCGCCGGACGACGTCACCACGGACCTGGGCCAGCCACGCGGCGAGCACCGCGCCGCCGGAGATGCCCACGACACCCACCTCGTCCCCCAGGCCCGCCGCGACGGTCACGGCCTGGGCGGCGTACGTCGTCAGCTCGGCGGCCTCGACCTGGTGGTGGGCCCGCGGGTCGACGGTGCCGTGGTGCGGGGCCCGCGGAATCCACACGTTGTAGCCCCGGGCGAAGAACACCTCGGCCAACGCGTCGTGCTGCTCCGGCGCAAGGGTGTATCCGTGCAGCAGCAGCACGGCCCTGCCGGTACGGGAGCCGTGGCTCAGCAGGCGGCTGCGCGACTCCGGCCGGATCTCCGGATCGGCGGTCTCCGCCGCCCTGATGGTCTCGGCGATGCGGGTGGCGGCGGCGAAGTCCAGCGGATCGCCCGGTGCGAGCCGCAGCTCACGGCGGCGCAGCGGCCAGAGGTAGAGCCCGGCGACCGCCGCCACGACCAGCGCCGATCCGCCGACGATGAGGGCGATGATCTCCGGCATGGGCACAGATCCTGGCAGGAGCCGGCGGTGCCGCCGGTGCGGGGTGCGCCCCGGGTGACGCGGGGCGCACCCCGACGGGCTACGCCTTGTCGGCCGGCGGCGCGAACAGCACGCGCGAGCGGAGCTGCCGGAACCCGGTCCGCTCCAACTCGGCAAGCACCGCGACGCGGTGGGCGTCCACGTCGGCGATCACCTCCCGGGCGCCTCCGGCGGCGAGCACCCGGACCGCCTCGGCCAGCAGCTCACCGCGCGCCGCGTCGTCGAGCAGGCCGAGGTACGCCAGCAGTGGGTAGCAGGCGTCGCCGGCCGTGCCGACCAGGCCGACCGGCTGCCCGCCCGCCACGCCGACGCGCCACTGGTCGGTCGACTCCCCCAGCCAGGCCAACGGATCGGTGGCCAGGTCGACGCCGCTGACGGCGCGCGCGATCTCCGCGCCGGTCAGCACGTCCGGTTGGGCGACCCGGGCGACCAGGGCGTTGATCTCCGCCACGTCGACGGGCGGTCGGAACGTGTACCGGCCGGAGGTCGTCGGCAGCGGCGTGCCCGTCCACGAGCACCGCAGCCGCTCACCCACCTCGACCAGGCCGGCGAGTCGGGCCGCCTCCATCGGCGCGGTGACCACGGCCAGCACCTCGGGTCGACGCCGCCAGTGCGCGGGCAGGGCCGCGTAGTACCGACCGGGACCTCCCAGCGCCTCGTGGGCGGCGTGCAGCAGCGCGGCCCCGACCTGCGGCTCGGCGGCCAGGTCGAACCGCTCCAGCCAGGGAGCGCCCACCGCTCCGGGCGGGAGGAGCCAGGCCGCCCGCCCGACCACCCGGCCGTCGCGCAGGGCGATCCAGGTGTTCTCGGGTCGGTAGCCGCCGCCGGTGATGCCGTCGGCGTACGCGATCTGCCGCAGTTGGGGCAGCGGGTCGGTCATGGAGTCGAACAGGTTTTCCTCGCCCGCGGAGAGCGGGCGGATGACGAGACTGGTCATGGCGGACCTCCGGAAAGCGAGCGCCCCGGGTCAGATCCGCGTGGACGCCGGTGCGCGGAGGGGGCGCAGAACATCGGACATTGTTCTGACCTCCTCTCGGCTCGACGGCGTGCCCGCCAACCTACGCGAAGCGCCGGCAGTCCCACAACGTTGCGCGGGGCCCGGCTCACAACGTCGGGTTGGTCTCCGCGCCGCGTTGGTGGAGCCGCCCGTCGGCGAGGGCGATCCCGGCCAGGATCAGCGCCGCCGCGGCGGTCACGGCGACCGGCGGGAGAAGGACGCTGGGCAGGGCCGCCACGACCAGCGCCAGCGCGCCGACGAACAACATCCAGCAGCGCGGCGCGGAGCGGTGCGTCCGCTCCAGGTAGCTCCGCCCGATCAGGAACAGCACCGGGCCGCCGAAGATGATGGCCACCAGAGCCCAGTCGATGGGCGGGTGGGGATCCTCGATGACCTGCCCGAAGCCGACTGCGGTGCAGATGATGCCGCCGACGATGAGCAGCAGGCTGTAGCTCGCCCACCGGGACAGTTGCAGGCCCTCACCGCCGGCGCTGCCGGTGGCCTGGCGGCCCGGCCCCACGTGGTAGAAGTAGATCCGCCAGAACGAGACCACGGCCACGAAGGCGGCCACGAGGGTGATGGTCCGCTCGGTCGAGAAGCCCGGAAAGCTGACGGCGGCGCCGGTTTCGAGCACCACCTCGGCCAGCGCGATCATGAAGAACTGGTTGTACCGCTCCGCGAGGTGCACCTCGGAGACCGTGACCAGGTTGGCCAGCGGCACCCGGCCGATACGCGGCACCGGCCAGTCGGAGGCCGCGCCGACGAGCTCGATGGCGAGCGCGAGCGTCCAGAGAACGCCACGGCCGAGCCCGCCGTCGATGCCGCCACTGATCCAGAACACGCCGGAGACCGTGTGCCAGGCCAACACCCGGTACGAGAACATCTGGGCCGGGTGACCCCGCAGGGCGAACGCCAGGTAGAGCGGTCTGCCGAGCTGGATGACGACGTACGTGCAGGCGAAGATCATGCCGCGTTGGCCGAACGCCTGCGGCAGCGAGACCGCCAGCACCAGGGTGCCGAACATGGTGGCGAGAAGGACGACCTGGATTTCGACCCGGCGCGGGTCGTAGGTGCTTGCCAGCAACGCGTTCAGCGACCAGATCATCCACATCGCCGTGAAGAACAGCAGCGTCTGGCCCGCCTCGGACAGCAGCGTGTGCCGGACGATGGTCAGGTCGTCCGCGACCCGCCCGGCGAGGCGGGCGAGCGCGAAGACGTACACGATGTCGAAGAGCAGTTCCAGGACGGTCGCCGAGCGTGGGCTCCTGCTGTCGGCCAGCCCGCGCATCCAGGTGCGCGTCAGCATGGCCGCACCCCCTCGCCGACCGGTCCCGCCTCGTACCCGTTGAGGGGACTTTATCCCGGTCTGTCGGTACGCCCGGTGGTTATGCCGGATCGCCTGGAGGACTGTCGGCGCCGCGTCCCCAGCGCCTCGTTCGGGCGGTCCGCCGCCTCGTCCGGGTCCGCCGGGCCCGCCGGTCGGCGCGCAGGCCGGCGCGGCCGAGCAGCCGGATCAGCAGCCAGCAGAACAGCGCCAGCGTGCCGAACAGGGCGATGGTCACGATCCGCCAGCGCATGCTGTTGACCTGGAGCATCTCGGGCAGCAGCGCCGCGACGCCAGCGACCGCGGTGACCGAGAACAACCACTGGAGGCGCTGCTGGAACAGCGCCGTCTGCAACCCGAAGAGCTGGCTCAGATTGCTGCGCAGCAGTTCGAGGCGCTGCCGGGCGGCCTGCAGGTGCCGGGGAACCCGCAGCCCGTCGATGAGGAACGTGGCCACCGCGATGCGCATGGGGTCGCGGTACATGAGGTCCACGTTGCCGACCTCGGCCAGCCCTCGACTCAGTTGCAACTGCACCCGGGCCAGCTGGGTGATGCGCGCGCCGAGCGAGTGACCCGGCCCGACGAGTTCGTCGCGGTCGTTCGGGTCCACACCCACCCACAGTTGGCAGAAGAACCACTGGGCGTGGATCTGGCCGTACATGTCCTGGACCATGCGGGCCGCCGCCGACGCTCCCCGTACCCCGTCGTGCAGGACCGCCACGGTGGACCAGCCGGTGGTGCGGACCAGCAGGCCGGGCAGGCGCAGCGGCCCGTCGTCGGCGGCCGCGCCCGCGGTCACCGGCAGGGCGGAGAGCCGCAGCAGCGACTCCACGAGCGGGTCGTTCTCGGACCGTTCGGGACCGCGCAGGACGAAGAACTGACGCATGTTCTGGAACGGGTAGCGGCGCTCGCGGGGTTCGAAGCCGGCCGACTCGCGCAGGATGGCGCGCACCGCCTGGACGTGGGCGGACACCGTCAGCCCGCCGTGCTCCCGGGGCTCGGCCTCGATCATGCTCAGGTGCCCGGCCAGGTTCGGCGGGAAGGTGTCCAGGTCGCGCAGGTGCCGGAAGTAGTCGAGGGTGTTCTCGCGGACGAGGTCGTCGTAGAACCGGCAGATGTCCTCCGTGCTGACGGCGGGCTCCGGCGCGGCGAACCGCAGGTCCACCGAGATCACGCCGAGCGCCGGGTAGATGACGATCTGGGTGCTGGTCGCCCACGTCGTACGGCCGATGCGGACCGCCGACGTGCCGAGGGAGATCTGCAACACCGGCGGATGGGTGGCCAGGTAGGAGATGTTGTAGGCCCGGGTCTCCTCGTGCTGGACGACATCGACGGAGGTGGCACCCAGTCTGGCCAGCAGCGGGAGCGCTGGTTCCACGTCCTGCACCGTGCCGCCGAGGTCGAACTTGACCGGCACGTACACGTGATCGATATCGAGGCTCACGCATACATTCTGACCGTGCGGCACAACCGGGTTACGTGCTGAGACGGCCTACAACTGGTCGACGTGGTCGCGCCACGAGTGCCGGGGGTCGTAGCCCAGCAGCCGCCGCGCCTTGTCGATGCTGAGCAGGGTCTCGTGCTCGCCCAGCTCCTTGCGGATCTCGACACCCGGATACACCTCGGCCATCAGGCTGGCGCTCGAGGAGGTCATGACGGTGTCGGCGTTGGCGATGATGAACACCTCCGCGCCGGGCTGGTCGTACGCGAGGGCCCGCTCGACCGCCTGGGCGCCGTCGCGGGCGTCGATGTAGCCCCACAGGTTCCACCGCCGCGAGCGCGGATCGGCGTCGAAGGAGGGGAACTGCAGGTAGTCCTCGACGTCCATCACGTTGGAGAACCGCAGGCCCACCATGACCAGCTCCGGGTCCCACCGGCAGAAGTGCCGCGCCATCTCCTCCTCGAGGGCCTTGTTCAGCGAGTACGTCGACTCCGGCCGGGGCGCGTACTCCTCGTCGACAGGCGCGTACGGCGGCGGGGTGTCGAACGGCAGCCCGAGCACCGTCTCGCTGGACGCCCACACCACCCGCTTGATGCCGGCCGCGCGGGCGGCGGCGAAGACGTTGTACGTCGCGGCGGAGTTGTTCGCGAACGTGGCCGCGTTGGACAGCAGCCCGGGCGCCGGGACCGCGGCCAGGTGCACGACCGCCTCGACGCCACCGGCGTGCTCGTCGGTGCCCCCGGTGAACGCCTCGACCACCTGCCCGTAGTCGGTCAGGTCGGACAGGAGGAACTCGCCGTCGACGTCGCGGGGGTCGCGCCCGCCGACGCGGTCCATCGCCAGCACGTCCACGCCCAGGCCGCGCAGGTGGGCGACCACGGCCCGGCCGAGCTTGCCGGTGGCGCCGGTGACGACGACGCGTCCGGGCAGTACGGGGTCGGTCATGACCCCATCCTCTCCGGCCGGCTCGGGCACGCCGCAGGCGGGTGCATCCGCGCCCGGCACCGCCGCATCGATCAGGAATCGAGAAGTACGCGCCAACGGCCCTACCTAGCATGGCCAGCATGGACATCACCATTCACACGACAGTTCTTCCGCACGTCGACCCGGACGCCTCGGTGGCCTTCTACCGCGACGTCCTCGGCTTCGAGGTCCGCAGCGACGTCGGCAAGGGCACGATGCGGTGGATCACCGTCGGCCCCGTCGACCAGCCCGGCACGTCCATCCTGCTGGCCCCGCCGGCCGCCGACCCCGGCATCACCGAGGACGAGCGGCGCACCATCGCCGAGATGATGGCCAAGGGCACCTACGGGTGGATCCTGCTGGCGACCCGGGACCTGGACGGCACCTTCGAGAAGATCCAGTCCGGCGACGCCGAGGTCGTCCAGGAGCCGACCGAGCAGCCGTACGGCATCCGCGACTGCGCCTTTCGCGATCCCGCCGGCAACATGGTCCGCATCCAGGAGGTGCGCTGAGCCATGTGTCTCGCCGCCTGGGGGCGCGCACGCGCCGAGGAGCAGAGCCTGAACGACCTCGCACGGCTGCGTCACGTGCCGGACGTGCCGTTGGTCGCGGCGGGGGCGACCGAACCGATCGGGGAGCACGAGGTCGACGGGGGCAGACGTGGCGAGCACGCCACCGCGGGGGCGTGAGGAGCGGCTGAGGGACACGCGCGCGAGACTGGAGAACGACGTCGACCTCTGGGTCGCCACGTCGGGCTCCCCGGACGGCGTGCACCTCGTCCCGCTCTCCTACCTCTGGGACGGGAGCGTGTTTCTCATCTCGACGCCGCGCGCCTCGGTCACCGGCCGCAACCTGCTCGGGGACGGTCGGGTGCGGCTCAGCCTGGGGACGACGCGCGACGTCGTCATCGTCGACGGTGCCGCCGAGCCGGTGGACACCGCCGAACTGGGCGACGAGAGGCGTACGGCGTTCGCCACCAGGACCGGTTTCGACCCGAGCGGAATCGCCGAGCCCTACCAGTACTTCGTGATCCGGCCGCGGCGCATCCTGGCCTGGCGGGAGGCCAACGAGCTGCGGGGACGCGTCCTCATGCGCGACGGCAGTTGGCTCGACTGAGCCCTTCGGCCTCCTGCCCGCCGCGATCCGCGTCCTGCCGTGCGCGGGCCGGGCGGGTGCGTACCGTGCAGGGGTAAACGCTCATGCGAGGAGGAGCCTTCATGTCCAAGCCACCGCTTCCCGAGGCCGCGGTCGAGATGCTGCGCAAGCCGAACCCGGCCGTCATGACCACGCTCCGCAACGGTGGTCAGCCGGTGTCCGCCGCGACCTGGTACCTGTGGGAAGACGGCCGGATCCTGGTCAACATGGACGAGAGCCGCCGCCGGTTGGAGCACGTCCGCAACGATCCTCGGGTGTCGCTCACGGTGCTGGACGAGGCCGGCTGGTACACCCACGTCAGCATCATCGGGCACGTCGCCGAGCTGCGCGCCGATGAGGATCTCGCCGACATCGACAGGCTGTCCCGGCACTACACGGGCAATGCCTACCCACGGCGGGAGCGGGGTCGGGTCAGCGCCCTCATCGAGATCGACCGCTGGCACGGTTGGGGCTCGCTCAAGGACAACAGCCAGGTCGGCTGACCGTCCGACGCGGGGACGGCGGCACAGCGGCGGCTCTTGACCGCAGAGCGTGATCGGCTTAACTTCATCAATCAGATAAGTGTCTTTACTAATTCTGCTTGATCCCTCGTGGGAGTGCCGATGCGACAATTGCGTCACCGCCGCCTCACCGCCGTCCTCGCCGTGGCGACCCTGCTGCTCACCGCCGCCCCGCCCACCGCGGCGAGCGCCGCCGCCCGGCCCGACCGCCAGCCCGGCTACCACCGGGTCGGCTACTTCACCCAGTGGGGCATCTACGGCCGGGCCTTCACGATCAAGAAGCTCGACGCCTCGGGGGCCGCGAGCCGCCTCACCCACCTCAACTATGCCTTCGGCAACGTCAGCGAGGACGGTCGCTGCTATGTGGACGGCGGGCCGGGCGAGGGCGACGCCTGGGCCGACTATCAACGGCCGGTTTCCGCCGACGAGAGCGTGGACGGCGTCGCCGACGCCCCCGGTCAGGCGCTCAACGGCAACTTCGGCCAGCTCGCCAAGCTCAAGGCCAAGCACCCCGGCCTGAAGGTGCTGATCTCGCTGGGCGGGTGGAGCTGGTCGACGTACTTCTCCAACGCCGCCCGCACCGACGCCTCCCGCAAGGCGTTCGTCGCGTCCTGCATCGACCTGTACCTCAAGGGCAACCTGCCCGGCGCACCCGGCGCGGCAGCGGGCGTCTTCGACGGCGTCGACCTCGACTGGGAGTGGCCGAACTGGGACGGCGAGCCCGGCAACGTCATCCGCCCGCAGGACCGGGAGAACTTCACCAAGCTGCTGGCCGAGTTCCGCCGGCAGCTCGACGCGTACGGGCGCACGACCCGTGCGCACCACCCGCTGACGGCCTTCCTGCCGGCCAACCCGGCCACGATGGACGCCGGCTACGAGGGCCGCAAGATCTTCACGTACCTCGACTTCGCCACCGTGCAGGGGTACGACTTCCACGGCGGCTGGGAGGCCGTGGCCAACCAGCAGTCCGCGCTGCGCGTGCCGGCGGGCTCGCCGGACAACCCGGACTTCTCTGTCGAGGTGGCCATCGACGGCTGGATCGACCGTGGAGCGCCGCGCGGCAAGCTGGTCCTGGGCATCCCCTACTACGGTCGCGGCTGGACCGGCGTCACCGGCGGCGGCACCGGCCTGTTCCAGCCGGCCGCCGGGCCCGCGCCGGCGACCTTCGAGGCCGGCTACGAGGACTACAAGAACCTCAAGGCCCTGGCCGGCAACGGCTACACAGTGCACCGCGACCTGCGGGCCGGGCACGCCTGGCTCTTCGACGGTACGACCTTCTGGACGTACGACGACCCTGCCGTCGTGTTGCAGAAGATGCTCTACATCCGGCGGGCCGGCCTGGCCGGCGCGATGGTCTGGTCACTCGACGGCGACGACGACAACGCCACCCTGACCAGGACGATCGACCTCGGCCTGACGACCCGGTAGGCGTACCCGACGCCCGTGATCACATGCGGCCCGCGCCGCACGGGGTCACGGGCGTCGTGCCTCCGGCGTCACCGCGCGCACGGTGGCCTCGATGAGCGCGGTCACCTGGGTCATGTCCCGCGCGCGGGGCACGTCCAGGTCGGCCGACCAGCCGTCCCGCCGGCTGAACCCCACCGACACGTCGTCGCGGCGGTTAGTGAGCCACCCGACGACCGCCTGCACGAGCACCATGGCGGTGCCGGCGTCCTCGACCGCCACCCGCAGCACGTCCGCGCCGCCCTCGGATGTCCCCTCCGGTGGCGTCAGGGCGACCCCGTCCCGGAGGCGGTCGTCGGCGCGCAGCCAGGACGCCAACGAGCGCTGGACATCGGCGGACGGAAGATCCGGACGAACCGCGATCGTGATCGCCTCCGGCACGTTCTGCTCCCTCCAGGACGACGCTGAGTCACACCACCATCCTGCCAGTCGCTCCCGGAGCCGGCATCCCGTGCAGTCATCGGTGTCGATCAGACCTTGACCGCCGTGTCGGCCGTTCATAGGCTCCGGCCACTGCGAGGCTTTCCCCCAAGAAGGGAACCCGAGACATGGCCCCATCATCGCGTCCGTTCTGGACGGTCCCGCCCAGGCGGCTGGCAGGCGTCGCCGCGATCGCGCTCCTGCTCGGCACGACTCCCCTGCTCGGCGGCACACCATCCGCGAGCGCCGCCCCACCGTCGCGGTGCAGCACCGACCCGGGCGCACGGCTGGGCGGCGTACCCACCCCGGAGGCCGTGCTCGGCTTCCCCCTCGGAACGGGACAGGATCGGGTCGTCACCAACGACGAGGTGCGCACGTACCTCGGGGCCGTGGACCGGGCCTCCGACCGCGTCGTCACGGGCGTGACGGCCACCAGCGTGCTCGGTCAGCCCCTGCCGTACGCGGTGGTGTCCAACGAGCGCCACGTGCGGCCGTCCGCGCTGCGAAAGATCGCCGACGACGTACGCGACCTGCGTGACCCCCGCCGGACGAGCGCACGGACCGCCGCGCGGACGGCGAAGGACAGCCCCGCCATCGTCTGGGTCACCGCCAACGTGCACGGCGGTGAGAAGAGCGGCACCGACGCGGCCCTCAAGACGCTGTACGAGTTGGCCGCCGGCCTCTCCTGCGAGGTCGCGCGGCGCAACGACAACCTGGTCACCATCATCGTCCCGACCCAGAACCCGGACGGCCGCGACGCGACCCGGCGGCAGAACGAGTACGGCTTCGACCTGAACCGGGACTGGTTCGCCCGCACCCAGCAGGAGACGGGCGGCAAACTCGAACTACTGCGCCGCTACCCGCCGCAGGTCTTCATCGACGCGCACGAGATGGGCGGCCGGCAGTACTTCTTCCCGCCCAACGCCGACCCGATCCACCACGAGATCGCCGGCGAGGCGGTGGACTGGATCAACCGGATCGGCGAGGCCAACAAGGCCGGCTTCGGCTACAACGGCGCCTGCGACGACACCGTCACGACCGAGTGCTACTTCAACTACGACACGTACGACATGTTCTTCATGGGCTACGGCGACACCGTGCCGACCACCGGATTCGGCGCGGCCGGCATGACGTACGAGAAGGGCAGCGCCTCGGCCGTCGCCGACCGGGTGCAGCAGCAGTTCCACACCCAGTGGTCGACGCTCGGCTGGGCCGCCGCCAACAAGCGGGAGGTGCTGGACGGCTACTTCGACATCTGGACCGACGCGCTCGCCGAGGGCCGGGCCGGCGCCCTGGAGCCGAACGAGGTGGTGCAGCCCACCAACGAGGTCCAGTTCCCGGTGCCCGACATCACGATCCGCTCGTACTTCCTGCTGCCGGACCGGCAGCTCGCCGAAGTCCGCCGGCTCGTCGAGCGGCTACGCCGCATGGACGTCGAGGTGTACGAGGTGCGCAAGCCCACCCGCGTGCCCACCGCCCGGGTCTTCGGCGGCCGCAGCGCCACAAACGTGACGGTGCCCAAGGGGGCGTACTGGATCCCGATGGACCAGCCGCAGAAACACTGGATCCAGGCGATCATGGGCGAGGACCCGTACGTGCCGTTCCCGTACTTCTACGACGTGTCCTCCTGGAGCAACCCGCTGCTGATGGGCGTGTCCACGATCTACACGGGCGACGACGTCCGGCCGAACGCCCAGCTCGTCCGGGAGATCACCGGCGGTCGGAGCGGCCTGGCGTGGCCGTGGGGCTCCTACACTTACCCGCTGGACTCGGCAGCCGCCGCGGAGTTCACCTTCACCCTGCTCGGCCGCGGCGTGCCGCTCGTGCGCGACCTGGCCACCAGCCGCGTCGCGATCCCGGCGAGCCGGCTGAGCCGTACGGTCGACGACCTGGCCGAGGCCGCCGGGGTCACCCTCACCCCCGGTGGGCGCCCCACCGGGACGCGCCTCGACCTGCCCGACGTCGGGCTGTTCCAGGGCACCGGCATCTCCACCACGTCCGGCTCGCACGGCGAGGCCCGGTACGTCCTCGGCAAGCGGTGGAGACTTGACCTCACACCGGTCACCACTGCCGACATCAACGACAACACCGCGGCGTTCACCGGGCGTACGGTGCTGCTGGTCCCCGACGGCAGCAACGCCACCGGCGGTCTGACCGCCGCCGGGCAGGCCAACCTCCGCGACTGGATCGCCCAGGGCCACACCTACGTCGGGCTGCGCAACGAGGGCACCCGGCTGGCCCGCGCCGCCGGGCTCACCTCCACCACGGAGAAGACCAAACCGGCCGACTACCTGGTGATCGGCTCGCACCTGCGGGTCGACGTCGACACCGACAACCCGGTCGCCCTCGGCCGCCCTGCCGAGGACTTCGAGTTCAACAACAGCGATCCGATCCTCAACCCCAGCACCACCGGGACGAACGTGCTCACCTACCCGGCCGGCGACACGTTCTGGGCCAACGGCTACACCGTCGGCGCGGACATCCTCAAGGGCACGGCGGCGGTCGTCGACGAGCCAACCGGCGCCGGCAGGTCGGTGCTGTTCGCGTTCAACCCGCTCTTCCGCGCGTACAACGAGAATGGTCTGCACCTGGTGGCCAACGCGCTGCTCTACCCGCCGGGCGCACCCGACGCCCGACGCACGCCCGGCACCGACGCGGCGCGCGCCAGCGCCGCCGCAGCGCCGGTCGCGGCGGACCTGGGCGGCGGATGGCGGCCGATCACCATCGAGGTCGCGGCGACGGACCTGGCCCGCACGCGGGCCATCGTCGAACGCTTCACCACCGACGCCCGGACGTCCGCGAAGGGCACCTCGGCGTACGTCGTGATCCCCAACCCGCAGGGCCTCCAGGCCGACGAACATCCCTTCACGAACGATCTGGTACGCGCGCTGCGCGCCGCCGGAGTGCCACTGCGGTCGGTGGTCGCCTGACCGACCCGCACGACGATCCGCCGAGCGACGTCCTGTCCCGAACGACCTGTTCGGGACAGGACCGAACTCACCCCTGACCGGGGCGGACAGACGCGGCCCGTGCGGAACAGACGTCGACTCTGGAAACGTGCCAAAGCGCGCCAATACCGTGGGGTCGGGCCGGCGGATCCGTCGGCCAGACAGCACCACTCGTGGAGGTCGCACATGCAGGTCCAGCGTCTCGCGCTCACAATGTCGATGGCGATCGCGGCGGTCGCCGGTGCCCTGGTCGTCGGCGCCTCCCCGGCCTCCGCGGCCGGCAACGACGACCATGACGTGACCTATTGGGACGACTACGCGATGTGCGAGGGCGGTCGGCTCGACTTCGTCGACTACGGCGAGGGTGCGCCCGGCGGCGGCATGAACGACGACTATTTCGTCGTGCGGGACACCTGCGCCAACGGCGACGGAGTCCTGGGTCGGGTCTACGTCAACGGCGTCCTGAGGGGCACCAGGTACAACGGCGGCGGCTCCGGGAGTTCGGTCATTTGGGACCCGGCTCAGGTCTACGCGAACGACGTGGTCCGGATGGAGATCTGCGGGGCGAACGGTCCTGAGGACTACTCGGGTTACTCCTGCGCCTCCAACACCTTCCGCAGCATCGACGGCTGACGAAAGGCGCTCGCCAGCACCGAGGATGTCGACCACGTCGCCCCGCGTTGGCACCCGGGGCGGCAATGGAGGCTGTGGAGCTGATGTCGTCGACGAATCAGGCGCGACATCAGCTCCACGGCGTTCATCCGATGGCGCCGCCCTCCCGTACCGGGGCGGTCCTCCGCCCGCCGGCTACGACCGCCCGGCGACCTGGGTGACGAACGCTTGCCACGACGCCGGCCCGAAGACCAGGGCCGGCCCGTCGGGGTCCTTGGAGTCCCGCACACCGACGATGCCCGGCAGGTTGTCCGCAACCTCGACGCAGTCGCCGCCGCCGGAACCACTTCGGGTGGACTTACGCCACACAGCTCCGATCAGGTCCATGAAGTCACCACTTCTTTCATCAGATCGAGGGACTGGCGGCGGGGTAACGCCTCATTGCGAACCGTCTCCCACCTAGAGATCAGAGTATCCACGTCGTCGTCGCGGTCGATGACAACACCGCCGAGCTGGTTCTCCATCTGAGCCACCCATTTGTGGTCGGGAAGGCGTGCCAGGCTGAACGGCCCGGTCAGGCCGACGTGCATGCTGACCTCGTCCGGTAGCAGATGGACGCTGACGTTCGGTCGCTCCGCGAGGGTGGTCAATTGCTTGATCTGCCCGGCCATGGTGTCGCGGAAGTCTGTGCCGGCGCGGCGGAGCACCGCCTCGGCGATGACCGCGATGAACTGCGGGGCGTTCGCTCTCGTGAGGACCGCCTGCCGATCGATCCGGTGCGCCAGCCGCTTCTCGACCTCGTCATCGCTCAACGTGTCATCGCAGCGGATGACCGCGCGGGCGTAGGACTCGGTCTGGAGCAGACCCGGGACGAGGCTCGGTTGAAAGCACCGCAGCTGCGTCGCCGTGCGCTCCGCGTCGAGCCACGGCAGGAACCACGATGGGGCGCCGAGCTTGCCCACCATGCGTTCGAACAGGCCGCCGTTCTTGAAGGCGCGGTCGGCGCCCTTGATGAAGTCCATCGTGAGCGCCCGGGTCTCGCCCTCGACGGCACTGACATGCGAGGCACTGAAGCCGGCACCCCGACCGAACGCCTCCTGCGTCATCCCGGCGGCTCCTCGGGCGCGACGGATCTCGCCCACGATGAACGCGGCGAGCGGGTGCGGCAGATCAGCCATTCAAAGCTCCCCAAGCCGGAAGATCAATTACTCACGCCACTGCCCGGCGTGGAACGTTTCGCCAGCTCAGCCCGAGCCGGCGAACCACCTTCCGAGCGTAATGGACTCCACAGCAGAGTGTCACCAGCGGCGCGGCCGGTGGAGGACCCGAGACCCGGCGGACGCGTTCGTACCGGGGCCGCCCTCTGGGCGAGCACTCAAGGGGCGGCCCCTCCCAACGCCTGCCAGGGGGATGACCATGCCCATCGACCAGCCACCGCAGGTGCGGTCCGGTGACCTTCTGTACCTGACCCGCGCCGCGAGCCCGCAGTTCACCCGCCCCATCACCGTTCGCGTGATCCGCGCCCTCACCGACCGGCACACGTACCACGGTTTGTTGTGGATAGACGCCTACCAGCTCGGCCCAAACGGCGACGCCATCGCCCGCCGCGAGCTGTACCTGATGCTGGCTCACCTCCCCGCCCACCGCGCCCTCCCGGCCCTCCGCACCCACCCGGCCCACGTCCTCGGGACCCGCCGCGCCCGCCCCGCCCGGTGCTCGGCGACCGATCCGGCGCGGCCCGGTACGGGTCGGCTGATGCCCCGTCGCGCTCCCAACCACCAGCCGGCCCGTCCGACGTGGCGCTGCGGCACGTGCGGCATCGCGTGGCCCTGCTCGCCCGCCAAGCTCCGCCTCCTCGCGACATACCGGCTGGATCGCCCGGCCCGACTGGCCCACCTGGCGGCGCTTCAGGCCGAGGCCGCCGCCCACCTCGCCGCACTCAACCCGAGCACCCCACCCCCACCCGCCAAACTGACCGAACGCTTCACCGCCTGGGCCTCCCCTCACAGCGTCCGCGCAGATCTTGGACAGTTACCGTCCTCTGCGGACGGTAACTGTCCAAGATCTGGTGGCGCGGGGACCAACCAACCGCAACGCTCGACGACATGCTGCCCGCCGATGACGCTGACGCTCTCGAATGGCTCGCCTTCGAGCAGGCGGGCGTGCTGACGACCGCGCAAGCCGCGCGACTGCTCGGCGAGGGGGTGGTGCGGAGCCGGATCCGCACCGGCCGCTGGCGGTCGATGTGCCGAGGGGTCCTGTTGACCGGCAACGGCCGGCTGACCCGCGACCAGCAACTGTGGGTGGCCGTGCTGGCGGCGGGCGCGGGAGCAGTCCTGGCCGGGGCAACCGCCGCCGCCGAGGCCGGGGTACGGGGACTGCGGCGTGAACCCCTGCACGTGCTGGTGCCCGCCGACCGTCGCGCCGCGCGGACCAGCCTCCGGCGGCTTCCGATCGACATGCCCGCCGTGCTGGTCCATCGCACCACGGTCCTCCCCGACGCTCATCTCCAGCTCGCCCGCCCGCCGCGCACGACGACCGCACGCGCCCTCGTGGACGCCGCCGGATGGGCGGCCGGTGTGGACGAGGCGCAGGGGGTGCTGGCCGCCGGTTGCCAACAGCGCCGCGTGCTGCCCGCGGAGCTGGATGCCGTGCTCGACGTCCTGCCCCGGGCACCCCGCCGACGACTGATCCGGCAGACCGTCGGCGACATCAGCGGCGGCGCGCAGGCGCTGTCCGAGATCAACTTTGTGCGGCTGTGCCGACAGCATCGGCTGCCCGCACCGGACCTGCAACAACACCGGGTCGACGCGGCGGGCCGCAACCGCTGGCTGGACGCGTACTGGAAAAAATGGCGGGTGCAGGTGGAGATCGACGGCGCGCACCACATGGACGCCCGGCAGTGGGCGGCCGACATGCGTCGGCAGAACGACGTCTGGACCAGCGGCGACCGGATCCTGCGCTTCCCGGCCTGGCTGGTCCGCGCCCGCCCCGAGGAGGTCGCCGAAGCCGTCCGCCGGGCTCTCGTCGCGGGCGGCTGGACCCCAACCTCAACGCACTCCGAGGTACGGCCGGCGCGACGTACCCACTGATCCCGAACGGACCGGGCGACTACGCCCGCCCGCCGCTGCGGTCGACGCCAGATCGACACCACCCGGCCCGGCGCGGTCCGGCGCGGCTCAGGGTGCTGCCACCTGCACCAACACCGGGGTACGACCGGTGGAGAGGTAGCCGCGCCCGGGTGGGCCGGTGAGGTACTGGTCGGGTTCCAGGGTGATGTTGTGGGCCACTGCCGTCGTCCGGTCGCCCGGGGCCAGCACGAGGCGTGTCCCGGCCAGCATGACGGCGTTGACCAGGCGGGTGAGCGGGCTGGGGAAACCGGTCAACAGGGGCGCGGCGTCGGCGCTGACGATCAATGCCCGCCGGCCGCGAGCCGCCGGTTGGACGATGTCGTCGAGGAGCGTGGGGCTGCTCGCGAAGCCCTGTTCGGTGGGCAGCACGGTGACCCGGTCGACGTCGTCGACGACCACCGCGTACGGCCTGTCGCCGAAGGCCACGACGGCCTCGCGGAGGTCGGTGTCCCTGATCGCGACGCCGGTGACCAGCCGGAGCCCGGGGTCGTCGGAGAGCAGCCCCGGCAGCGGGGACTGTGGCGGCGCGACGGCGAGTACGCCGATGCCGCGTCGGCGCAGCGCGTGGACCACAGTGGCGGCGGCCGTCGTACGGCCGGTCCCGCCGGTCCCGGAGATCAGCATCAGGTGCGGCCCGGCCTCGAACAGGTCGACGCCGATGGTGGTCGTGTCGGGCCCACCGACACCCAGCGGTATCCACGTCGACCGGCCCTGGGCCGCCGCGGTGGTGTCGAGCGCGGCGAGGTCGACGCGGGACGGCAGGGCGGGGAACCGCCGGGGCCGCCGGTGCGCAGGCGTGTCGTGCGGCTCGGCGGCGAGGTCCGCTACCGACCGGGTCGGTAGGCAGATCTGCACGTGCCGCCCGCTGCCGGCGTCGATGGCCCTCCCGGGGAGGACGGGCGGACTGGTCATGCTGGTCAGCAGCTGCATCCGCCGGGTCTCCTCCTTGGGAAACGGCAGGAGCAGCCGACGGTTGTAGAGGGTCGGCAACCGGTGGGTGAGCATGTCCTGACCACCGATCGGCACGACGTGCACTCCGAGCGGCGTACCCGCGCTGATGACGCCGCGCAGGGTGGCGACCAGGGACGTCTCGACGAAGGTCGGGTCGCCGTGGTCCTCGAAGTGCTCCCAGCCGTCGATGACGACCACGATGTACGGTCGCGCCGCGTCCGGCGGGGACGCGCTGCCGGAGCGGCGCTGGATCTCCTCGTCGAGCCAGGTGACCAGGCGACGGATCCGGTCGGGCTCGGCGGGCGAGAAGACCCCGCCGCAGTGCGGCAACGCCGCGTACTCGGCCAGGCCCGCCGGGTGCCGTTCCACGACGTACAGGTGGGCCTGGTCGGGCTGGAAGCGGCCGACCAGGCCGGTGATCAGGGTCCGGGCGAAGGTCGTCCGCCCGGACTGCGGGCCACCGGCGACGAGGAGCCGGTCGACCCCGGCGAGGTCGAGGAAGTCGGCCGGCTGCGCCTGGCGTGCCGGGTCGTCGGCGAGGCCGAATGGTACGGCTGTCCTCGGCGCGGCGGAGGTCCACTGTGCGGGAAGCTCGTCCGCCGTCAGCGTGGCGGGCAGCGGGGGCAGCACCGGTCGGAAGGGGGCCGGTAGCCCGGACCGCTGTGCGGCCTCCTCGATCGCCGCGATGGCGAGTTCCTGGTCGGTGGGCCCGCTGCCGGCTCTCGGCGCGGCGGTGGGTCGCGCGGCGCCGAGGTCCGTCGGGCTCAGGACCCGGACCAGAGCCGGGGTGGCCCCGCCCGCCGGCGGCGGGTCGCCGAGATATCCGGACTGGAACGGTTGCGGGACGCGGCTTTCGGCGGTGGTGCACAGGATCATGCCGCGTCCGCGCAGCGCGCCCGGGATGCTGGCGGCGTCCGGCACGCCGAGGACCTCGGTGCTGTCGGCAGGTTCGTTCTGCCGCAGGCTGATCCGCAGGGACACGTTGTTCTTCAATTCCGGCGACAGCTTGCCCTGCAACGACTGCGTGGCCAGCACGAGGTGCATGCCGAGCGAGCGGCCCTTCGCGGCGACGTTCACCAGTTCCTTGACGAAGTCGGGAGAGGCGTCCAGCACCCGGCCGAACTCGTCGAAGATCAGCACCAGTCGGGGCAGCGGCGGCAGGGCCGTCCCGCCCAGGCGCTTCTGCCAGTACCTGTCGATCTCGCCGTCGTGGCGGGCCAGCAGGGACTCGCGCCGGCTCACCTCCGCCCGGAGCGAGGCGAGGACCCGGGCCGCCGCCGCGTCGTCGAACACGTCGGCGGGGGTCTCACCGGTGGACCGGATGAGGGCGACGACGTGCGGGCAGTGTTCGAACGGCAGGAAGGCGCTGCCGCCCTTGAAGTCGACGAGCACCAGGTTGAGCTCGTCCGGCCGGTTGGCCAGCAGCAACGACGTGACCAGGGTTTGCAGCAGGATGCTCTTTCCGGCGCCCGTCGCGCCGCCCAGCATGGTGTGTGGGCCCTGGCCGGCGAGGTCGACGGCCACCGGCCCGGTCGCGTCCGCGCCGAGCAGCACACGGGTCCGCGGACCCCGACCCCGCTCCCACAGCTCCAGCACGTCGGCGGCGGTGGGCGTGCCGAGGCCGAGGAGATCCAGCAGACGCACCGACCGTGGGATGGCGTTCTGGGCCGCCCCGCGGGTCGCCCGGTCCCGCATCGGCGCCAACGCCCGCGCCAGCCGCTCGGCGGTCGTCGCGTCGACCCCGTCGGCGTCGACAGTCACCGCCTGGCCGTCCGGGCTGGCGGTGAGGCGCGTCGAGTCGCCCGACGTCTCGATCAGCCCCCGGCACTCGTTCATGCTGTGCCGGTCGGCGCAGATCAGATACACCCCGACCGCCGGCCCGTCCCGCAGGACCTCGTCCATCCCGGGCAGGTCGCGCAGCGCCAGCGCGCCGTCGAGGACGACGACCACGTCCACGAACCGCTGCGGGTCGCGTTCGGCACGCCGGGACGCGACGAGGGTACGCAGCTCCCGTACCCGCTCGGTGCGGGTGGCGGCGGTGTTGCCGATCCGGCACGAGTACGCCGCCGCGTCACCCGCGTCGACGTGCGGCAGCCAGCGCGCCCAGGTCAGGCCGCCGACCTCCGCGGCGCTGAGCAGCACCATCCGCAGATCGTCGGGGGCGCGCAGGGTGGCCAGTTGCAGCAGCAGCCAGCGCAGGACGTCGTGGACCGCCTCGTCCGCGCCGGTCACGCCGAGCACACCGACGACGCCCAGGTCCACGGTGATCGGGACCGCCGACAGTTTCGGGGTGCGGAACTCCGGCCAGGGCTCGCCGCGGACCGTCACCGACGCCGGCTCGTCGGCGACGCCAACCCGCAGCGCCAGCGCGTGCGGTGCCCCGGCGCGGCGGGTCCACAGGCCGGACCGCACACCGCCGGCGATCTCGACGATCTCGGCGGGGCTCGGCGCGAGCGTCCGGCGTACCCGCTGCTCGGCCTCGACCTGGGCGGCGACAGCCGATTCGACTGCCTTCTTCGCCTTGGTGAACTCGGCCTGGCGTTCGGCGTCCTGCTTCTCCTGCGCCGACTGGTTGAGCAGGAGAGCGCCGACGGAGATCGCCGCGCCGAGCAGCAGGATCGGCGTGTGGGTGAACAGGGCGGCCGCCACGGACCCCGCGCCGCCCAGCAGGATCCCGGCGGCCACCGGCCCCCGGGCGACGATGGGTCGCACCGGCATGGACACCTCGACGACTCCGATCACCGGTGCGCGGGCGAAGGCGCGGTCGAAGTCGACCCGACCATCCGCGGCCCGGACCGTCCGCCGCGCCTCGGCGGGCAGGGGTGTCCACCGCAGCTCGTTCCCGCCGATCTGGAGTGCGCTGGTCGGTGCCACGGCGGTCGGGTGCGTGATCCGGGCACCGTCGACGTACGTGCCGTTGCTCGATCCGCCATCGGTGAGGGTGGCCGTGCCGTCCGCCGACACCTCCAGCAGGGCGTGCGTGCGGCGCGAGACGTCCGGGTCGCGCAGCGGCAGCGCCGCCGAGGACGTGCGAGCAATCGGGTGGGTTCCGGGCCGCAACGCGACAGCCAGGCCCGCGTCCGGGCCGGCAACCACCTCGAGTACGCCCACCGCGCCGTCGGTGACGAGACGACCGGCCGGTCCGGGGCCACCCACACTGAGCACCGAGCCGGCCAGCAGCGGAGTGTCCGCCAGACGCGCGGCCGGATCCAGCGCGACGGCCCCGGCGAAGCAGCGACGGCCGGTGGCCGGGATGGGCAGTGCGGCCAGCAGGGATCGCACGCTGGTGGCCGGTGCGGCGCTCACCTCGATGTCGTGCGTCGCCCCCGTGTCGGCGTCCCGCACGGTCACTCGCAGGATCATCGCC
Source organism: Micromonospora sp. DT63 (assembly GCF_049841615.1). Lineage (NCBI taxonomy): Bacteria > Bacillati > Actinomycetota > Actinomycetes > Micromonosporales > Micromonosporaceae > Micromonospora > Micromonospora sp. DT63. Next base: position 1,138,761 of record NZ_JBNCKQ010000001.1, read on the forward strand.
GAGTCCTCACCGGGACGGGCCGTACGTCCACAGCCGCAGCCCCTCGTCGCCGCCGAGGGCGACGACCTCGCCGCGCGGCGCCATCACCACCGCCTCGGACGGCAGGACGCCGGAGTCCAGGAAGCCCTCCTTGTACCTGTGGACTGTCCGGGCGGTGGTGGTGTGCCAGATCCGCACCTCGCCCCGCTCAGCCGTGACGAAGAGGTCGCCCGGCCCGAACGCGGCCGCGTCGGGAGGCGTCGTCCCGCCGTCCAGGGTCGCCACGACGGCGCCGGTGCCGGAGGCACGGATCACCGTGTCACCGTCGGACCTGAATTCCGCCCACGGCGCGATGGGCCCGGTGATCCGGGCGGCGCTGCGGCCGCTGGCCACCTCCCAGGCACGCACCCCGCCCTGCCCGTCGATGCCCACGAGAACACGTCCGTCCGGAGTGAAGCGAATCGTCTGCACCCCCATGTCCCCCGCCGACAGGTCGACCGGCTTGCCCAACGACGCCATCGGCCACACCTTGACGTCGCCGGAACCGACGGCCGCGATGCTGTCCCCACCGGGAGAGAACAGCAGCCGGGTCACCGTGTCGTACTCGCCGAAGACGAGTGTCGCCCGGACCTGCCGGCTGGCGACATCCCAGAGCTTGACGACACCGTCCCGCCCACCACTGGCGAGGGTCTTGCCGTCGGGGCTGAAGACGAGCACCTTGATCTCCTCGCGGTGCCCCGCGGCGACGGCTGCCGTCTTGCGCGTCGCCACATCCCAGAACGTGATCGCGAAGTTCCCGGCGTCCGCGCTGGCGAGCGTGACGCCGTCCGGGCTGAACGCCACCGCGCTGACCTCGGCGTCGTCCAACGTCACCATCGTGGAATTCCGCTGGTGCACAAGGAGATGACCGCACAGGATGAGGCTGGCGACCAACACGAACCGCAGCAGCAGCCCCGGCCGCCGGGGGCCGAGCGGTTGGAACGCCCGAGCCGACCAGACCGGCACCTCCCGGGACTGATCGATCCGGACGTCCTCAGGGACGAGGGTGCCCAGTCTGGCTGCCATCGTTTTCGGGCCTATGCCGATGTCCCCGACGACCCACATCGGCCCTCGGCCGTCCCCCTGCGGGGGCCCCTGGAACACCCTCCCGTGCGCCGGCGCGGGCGCACGCGCCGACAGCTCGATCCCCAGCCGCGAGGTGCCGGTCGACGACCCGGCGCCAGGCCACACCGCGATGCTGGCGACATGCTCGAAAGGCAGGTCGGGCGGTGATCCGCGCGCGCCCTGGAAGCGGAGGGAATCCGGGCCGAACCGCAGCGTGCCGTGCCACGGGTCGACGATCGCATCCGCCGCCGTCCAAAACGCCAGCACCCCGATGGTGAGGGCGGCGGGGATCGGCATCCACTCGGGAAGGACGCTTGCCGTCACCACCTCGACGAACAGGACAACCGCCCAGATCGTGAGGACGATCAGGGCCAGCTGAGCCAGGACGAGGGCGCCCCGGGTCTTCTCCGGCACCTCGACCGGGAACGTGGTCGCCACCGCCCCGGTCGACGGTGGTGGTGACGCCGCGCTCTGCCGCTGGCGAGGTGGCGTTGACCGGTCCGGGTGCACGGTCGTGGCCTGCCGCTCCCAGGACTCGCCCACCGGCTCACCGTCGGCGTCGGCGTCGGCGTCGACGCCGTCCGAGGCGGGTGGGTCGGGGTCGGCGGCTGCCGCCGAGGCGGTGGTGTCCCGGCGGCCGGTCGCCCCGGCGTCGACCGGAACGGCGAGCAGATCGCGGGCCCGCTGGACGGTGAGCCGGTGCGCCACATCCCGCGTGAGCAGGCCACTGATCACCGTGGCCAACGGCTCCCCACACGTCATGGCCGGGATGTCGTCGTACAAAACGGCGTGCAGGGTGGCCGCGGTGGACGCCCGCTCGAACGGCAGCTCACCGGTGACAGCCTGGGCGAGCGTCACGCCCGCCGACCAGAGATCAGCCGCCGGCGTGGGATCGCTGCCGTGGAACAGCTCCGGTGCGAGGTACCCGGTCGAGCCCATCATCCCGTGCCGGGTCAGGCGCGCGTCCCCCACCGCCTGCGCGATGCCGAAGTCGAGCAACTTCACCGCGTCACCGGGGAGCACCATGATGTTGCCCGGCTTGACGTCACGGTGCACGACACCTACCGAGTGCGCGGCGTCCAGCGCGTCCAGCATGCGTACGGCGATCGCCGTCACCCGGGCCGGCGGCAACGCCCCCTCCCGTTCCAGGAGGTCGGCCAGCGTGGGGGCGTCCACCAGCTCCGTCACGATGTAGACGGCCTCGTCGTCACCGCCGGCCGGCACCAGGTCGTGGATCGCCACGACCGCCGGATGGTTGATCTGCCCGGCGGTCCGCGCCTCCCGCAGCGCCCGCTCGCCGAACAGCAGGCGTTCCTCACCAGTCAGGCCGGCCGGTGCGCGGACCTCCTTGACCGCGACGACGCGCCCGATCAGCTCGTCGGTCGCGCGCCACACGACCCCCATGCCACCCCGGCCGAGCACGCTCTCCAACCGGTAGCGACCCGCGACGAGCCGCTGCGCCGGCTGGGGATCTGACACCCTCGCGCTCCTTGCCGTCGAGCACTACAGTCGGCGCGTACGATACTCCGCCCGGTCACGGGCCGGTGTCCGTCCACAACAGACCGACCCGCCCGGTGGGTCCGTCGCCAGTGGTCCGCGAGGCCGACTCCGATCGCCGGAGACACGGCTTCCCGAAAGGGTCACGGGGCGATGGCAACCGGGTTCGGTTTTGATCGGGACGCGGTCGTCGACGCCGCCCGACAGTTGACGCACGTACGCTCGGATCTGGAGTCGACCGGGCAGCAGACCCCGCGCCTCGCGGCCACCGGTTCGCGAGACGTCGACGTCGCCCTCACGGACTTCACGACGGCGGCGACGCGGCACCGGGCCGGCCTGCTGGCTGCCGTGGCGGCGGCCGCGGCCCGGCTCGACGGTGTGGTCGCGGGCCACGCCCAGCTCGACAGCGCACTCGGCAGTCAGTTGCCGACCAACCAACCTTCGAAGGGGAAGACTCATGAGTGACGTCAGCGTCGGCTACGAGGGTCTCCAGTCGGCGGCCCGGAGCCTGACCAGCGGGCAGGAGGAGATGACCCAGAAGCTGAACGCCCTGAAGGCGATGATCGACCAACTGGTCAACAGCGAGTTCCGCACCCAGCTGGCGTCGGGCCGTTTCCAGGACTCCTACCAGCAGTGGACCACCGGCGCCCAGAACATGATCGGTGGGCTGGAGGGCATGTCGTCGTTCCTGGTGGGGGTCGTCCGCGAGCACCAGGAGCTGGACGCCCGGCTGGCCGGGGGCATCAACGGCTGAGCACCTGCCGACATGGACGACTGGCAGGTCCTCGACCTCTACGACGGTGATCCGACCCCCGGCGAACCAGCCTCGATCCAGGCCATGGCGGCCGATCTCCAGCGCCGGGCCGCGGCGGCCGACGGGCACCACGTCCGACTGCGGTCCATCGCGGCGAGCAGCGGCGCGCTGGCCCTGCGGGGCGACTTCGCCGCGACCGTGGACCGCGAACTCGCGCAACTGCCCGACCAGGCGAAGGCCCTGGCCGACGCCTACCTCGCCGGCGCACAGGCCCTGTCCGCCTTCGCGAACGAGCTGGCGCGTGCCCAGGCACAGTCCCGGGCCGCGCTGCGCCTCGCGATGGCCGCGGACAGTCAGTACCGGAACCTGCTCGGTCAGTTCTGCGGCCTGACCGGTCGGCGCACCTACGGGCCGGGTGTCTGGCGCGGGCTCAACGAGTCGTACGCGGCGGGGCAACGAGAGCCGGTCTTCACGATGGTCGTCCGCATCGGGCAGGCCGCGCGGTTGTGCGAGGCGGAACGCGAGCAGGCTCGGGCTTCCGCGCTTGCGGCGAAGAGCCTCTATCAGGCCGCGGCGGCTCGCTGCGCCACCGCGATCCGCGCGGCGCTGGCGCCCCTCGGCCGTCCGCAGCCCGGAGGTTCGCCGATCTCCAGTGGCCCCCCGACGACGGTGCGGATGTCGCAGCAGCGGCCCCGGGCCGGGTCGAGCGGCTCGGGCGCCACCAACTCCGCCCCGACGCAGCGCAGCGCACCGCGCACGCCGCCCGCGTCGACGCAGCCCACCCAGCCAGCCAAGCCGACGCGGCCGCCGAACCCGGGCGACATCCGGTACACCGATGCGTCCAAGAAGCACATCATCGAGGGTGACGGCGGCCGGCAGGGCGGCCACCTCGCGGGCACCGGCTTGCGCGACAAGACGGAGTTCCCGAAGACCTGGGACGAGTCGAAGATTCGCGACGCCGCGATTCAGGTGACGCAGCAGGGCCCACCGGTGAAAGGGCCGTACCTGACCAAGGACGCGGACGGCAATCGGCGGTGGGCGTACGACTACGAAGGCGCTGTAGACGGCGTCAAGGTCAAGACGACGGTGCTCGCCGACGGCGAGATACGCACGTCCTACCCGGTGGACCCGAGCGACCCGGGCGTCATCAAGAACCCGAATGCGCCGACCCCCGCTCCCCGGGGAGTCCCGGGCAGCGTCGCGCCTCGTTACAGTAATCCCGCTGTCGGCGGCGACGGCAGTTGGACCTGGGAAGGCCCGAAGGGCAGAAGGATTGTCAGGGTTGTCCAGGACGCCCAGGGGAACGTCACGACGACCGATCTCGGCCCCTACAACAAGAGATGAACACCATGGATGTGAAGTCGTACGCGGCGGTCGCCGAGGTGTGCCGCCGCCTCGCGGGGCGGCTGGCCGACGACACCCTCGGCACCGTGCGGGAGCACTACTCCGCAGGTGAACTGGACCTGGCCGACGACACGCTGCTGCTGAACCTCGCGTACCACGGGGTCGGCATCACCGCCGAGGAGCAGGCCCTGATGCGCTCCTTCCTCGGTGACCCGGACGGCAGCGACCTGGCCGAGGTGCCGATCATCGCCGAGGTGCCGGCCCCGCCCTACCGGTTCAGCCCCACCGGCCCGGCGGACGCCCCCGACCCGACACCGGCCGACGACCTTCTGTCCACCGATGCCCCGCGTCGGGGTGGCCGCAGCCTGCACCGCGTCTGGCGGGCGCCGCTCGACGGCGCACCGGACAACGCAGCCTGGCTGTACGTGTTGCAGGTGGCCGAGGGCGCCGACGAGCTGGCGACGTACTCGGGAGTGATGGCGCAGTTGTGGACGACGCTGCGGCAGAAGTGGCCGGTCGAGGTCATCGCCGACGGCTCAACGCGGACGCCGTACCACGAAGCCGCACTGGCCGGCGCGGCCGCGATCTGGCGCCCCTGACGGCCGCGCCCGGCCGTCGGGCGCGTCGGCTACTGGACATCCGCCGGGCCGGATGACGACAGCGCTCACCCGCACCTGCGGCGCAGGCTGGCCGGTATCGCCGACGACGGACGTCGGTCCGAGGAGGCGCGCGGCCCATGGGCGTACCCCGGGCAGGGTCGGCAGGGCGGGCGGCGCTCGCCGGCTGCCTCGCCGTGCTGCTACTGGCCACGACTGTCGGATGCCGCCGGTCGCGTCCCGCGCCGGCCCCCTCCGGCGGTACGGCGACTGTCGGCCTCACCGTCACGGCGTCGCAGCCCGCATACCGGGTGGGTGAACAGGTCAACCTGCGGCTCAAGCTGGTCAACAACCGGGACGCCGAGTGCCGGCTGAGCCGGGTGCCGGACGGGGCGGTGACGGTGCTGTCGCTCACGCGCGACGGAGCGCCGGTCGCCCCCGCCATCGGTGCTGCCGCCTACTACCGGGACTTCACGGCGTACCTCATCGAGAACCTGGTCCCGGTGCCACCGCGCGGTTCGGTGGAGCTGACCCTCGGCAGTGACCCGCAGAGCCCCGTCGGGGCGGCGCTGACCACCTCCGCCTCCGACGGGCGCGGCGGCGCAACGGTGACGTGGTGGCCGGTGGACCAGCCGGGGGCGTACCGGCTGGTGGTGGGCTACCTGCGGGCACCCCTGCCGGACGTGCCGGCGGACGCCTGCGCCGCGACGGCCGAGCAGGGCCCTGTCGACTTCGAGGTGAGGGGCGGGTGACCGGCGTGCGCGCGATCCGTCTGGGCGTGGTCCTGGCCGGGGTGCTGGTGCTGCTGGCCCCCCAGTCGGCGTCCGCCGTGATCAGCGTCAACTCCGACGTGCAGACGGAGTACGCGGGCTGCGTCGGGCAGATCCGCGGCTCGGGCAACGGCGCGGTGCTCGACGCGTTGCAGGCCCACAAGAAGACGATCAAGGTGCGCCGGCCCATCGTCGGCAACGAGAGCGACACGACGACGTACGTCCCGGGCAGCGACGTGCAGATCAACTGGGTGCCGGAGAACGACGGGCGCGCGTTGCCGGGCGAGGGGAAGGACTTCACCGAGGACCAGTGCGCCACCCTCATCCACGAGATGAACCACGCCCTAGACCTGGCCAACGACACCGATCGGGGTCAGTTCTGCACCCAGGGCGGCCAGTTCGCCAGCGGCGTGGATCCCGGCGAGGTGCACGCGGTCCTGGCGGAGAACGCGTACCGCGCAGGCGCCGGGTTGCCGCTTCGCACGACGTACAGCGGCATGAAGCTGCCGGCGAACGGCAAGGACTGCGATCCGCCCGCGCCGCGCCCGCCCTCGGGCGGGGGTTGTTCGATCTCCGTGATCGGCAAGGGTTACCGCTGCGCGAACAGCAACGGCGACCCGCACCTGCTGACCTACGACGGCCTCCGGTACGACTTCCAGGCCGCCGGCGAGTTCGTGCTCAGCCGCTCGACGACCGACGACTTCGAGGTCCAGACCCGACAGACGATGTTCCCGGCCAGCTCGACGGTGGCCGTCAACTCCGCGGTCGCGGCACGGGTGCGCGGCGACCGGGTCGCCGTGTACGCGACGCCCGGCGGCCCGGTCGTCCGGGTGAACGGCGCACCGGCGACCGTCGCGCCGACCGGGACGAAGCTGCCGCACGGCGGCACGGTCACCACCTGGTGGGACGGCACGGTGACGGTGGACTGGCCGGACGGTACCCGGCTCACCGCGCACCCCCTCGGCGTGTGGGGGCTGAGCGTGAGCGTCAGCGCGCCGGACGCCCGGGCCGGGACGCTGGAGGGTCTGCTCGGTGACCACGACGGTGACCCGGGCGACGATCTGACCGTCCGCGACGGTAAGCGGGTGGCCCAGCCGCCCACGTTCGAGGCGCTCTACCCCGGCTTCGCCGACAGTTGGCGCGTCGAGGCCCCCCGGTCGCTGTTCGACTACGAACCGGGTCAGGACACCGGCACATTCACCGACCGGCGCTTCCCCGACCGGCTGCTCACCGTCGGCGACCTTCCCAACCGGGCCACCGCCGAACTCATCTGCCGGCGGGCCGGCGTCACCGACCCGCGGACCCTCGCCGACTGCACGCTCGACGTCGCCCTCACCGGACAGGTCGCGTTCGCCACCGACGCCGCGCGGGCCCAGCGGGACGTCCCCGGCGTCGGCGACGTCACCCTGGAGGTCACCCGACCCGGTGCCACCGCCGCCCTGAAGGTGCCCGGCCGCGCCGGTCAGAAGATCTTCGTCGAGGTGCCGGCCGCCACCACGCCGGACCGGTGCGGCATCCTGCTGCTGCTCGACCCGCAGGGGCGTCAACTGGCGACCGGCTGCGTCATCTCCGGTGTCGGCTTCATCGACACCACCACGCTCACCGAGACCGGCGACCACCAGGTGGTGCTCGACCCGGCCGACGCCGACCTGGGCCGCGCGACGGTACGGGTCGTCACCGTCACCGACGAGGAGAAGACACTCACGCTGGACGGGCCGGCGGTGCGGGCGACGCTCGCCCAACCGGGGGCGGTGAGCCGCCTGGCGTTCGACGGGCGTGCCGGCCAGAAGGTCTTCCTCCAGGTCACCGCCGCGACCCTGCCGGACCGGTGCGGCGTGCTGGGCCTGCGCGACCCGGCGGGAGTGGAGGTGGCCACGGGCTGCGTGATCGGCGGCCAGGGCAACGTGGACGGGTTCGTCCTACCGGCCACGGGCCGCTACGTCCTGGAGGTCGACGGGACCTCCACCGACACCGGCTGGGCGGACGTGCGGCTGCGCGACGCGCACGACGAGCAGGCCGACACCGTGGCGGACGGGCGGGCCGTCACGTTGACCGTCGGCCGGCCGGGCGCGGTGAGCCGGCTGCGGTTCCCCGCCGACGCCGGTCGCCGCGTCACCGTCGAGGTGACCGGCGCCAGCCTGTCCGACAGGTGCGGAATCCTGCTGCTGAACGGTCCGGACGGTGCGACGGTGGCCACCGGTTGTGTGATCGGCGGCAGCGGCAGGTTCGAGGCGGGCCCGCTGCCGAAGAAGGGCACGTACACCCTGGTTCTCGACCCGTGGGCGGACGACACCGGGTCGGCCACGGTGACCGTACGACAGGCGGGCTGACCACGGCGGGCAGTTCCTGTCCTGACGAGCGTGATGCCTGTGAGTCATCTAGATGACGCACAGGCATCACGCTCATCGCGGCGGTGTCAGCCGCTCGTGCAGACGGTGCCGTTGAGGGTGAACGCGGTGGGCAGCACGTTCGGCCCGCTGTAGGCGCCGACGAATCCGGCGCTCACGCTCGCGCCCGGAGCGATCTGCCGGTTGTCGTCGGTCGGCGTGACGCGCACTGCCGTGCCGACCTGCTCCCAGCCGGCGCTCCAGCCGCTGCTCACCTGCTGCCAGCCGGTCGGCCAGGTCCAGGTGAGCGTCCAGCCGGTGATCGGCTTCGTCCCGTTGTTGGTGATCTCGACGCCCCCGATGTAGCCGTTGCCCCAGTCGTTGGCGGCGGTGAAGCGGACCGTGCACGCGCTGGTCGCCGGGCTGCCGGTGGCGAACGTCAACGGCGGTGAGGCCCAGGACACCCGGCCGGCCGTGTCACGGGCCAGCACGTTGACGGTGTACCTGCTGCCCGGCACCAGGTTGCCGACCGTGAACGACGTCGTCGCCGTCTCGCCGAGCTGCTCGCTGACCGCGCCGTTCTGCCGGTACACCTCGTACTTGGCGATCGGGCTGCTGCCGGCGGTGGCCGCCGGCCAGGTGATCGTCGCGCTCCGGTCGGTGACGCCGCTGGCGGTGGGCTGGCCCGGGGCCGACGGCCGTCCGTCGGTCGTGCCGGCCGGGCGCAGCACGAGCGTCGTCAGCGAGTACGGCGGAAGCGTCCGGCTGGTCGCCGAGCCGGACTGGTCGGTGGCGATGCCCGTCGTGCCGTTGGTGAGGGTGGACACCGTCGGCGCGGCCGTCGACGGCGTGAACCCGGCGTAGTCGATGGCGACGTCGTGGGCCGCCTCCGGGTCCTTGTTGATCATTAGCACGGCCAGGTCGCCGTTGCCCCGCCGGACGGCGTGCGCGCTGACCAGTGGCTCGTCGGTGCCGGCGCGCACGAACTGGTCGCCGGTCTTCGCGAAGAGCTTCATCATCGTCAGAGCGTGGTACGGCGCGAACGGCGTGTTCAACGGCGGCTCGCACACCGAGCCGTCCGCCGTGCAGCCGCCGCTGGACAGCATCCCGAAGTCGCCGTAGTCGGTCTGGCCCGCCACCTCGCTCACGGTGCCGATGCCGTTGTGCACGTTCCACCACTGGGCGGTGAAGACGCCGTTCTCCAGCAGCCCGCTGTACGCGTCGGCCAGGAACAGCGCCCCGGGCTGGGTGTTCTGGCCGGCGCCGACGTTCAGCTCGGTGAAGCTGATGCCGATCCGGTCGGCGTTCGGGCCCGCGTACCTGCTGAGCTGCTGCCGGAGCAGGTACGTCGCGTCGGGGAGCTGGTTGGTGCGGGTCAGCGACTCGGCGGCGGTGCCACCCGGGTACCAGTGCACGTCCACGAAGTCGATCTTCGGGCCGGCGATTGAGAGCACCGTCTGGTTCCAGGAGCCGGGGTCGCTGCCGGCGGTGATCCCGTCCGGCCAGTTCCCCGGCATCGTGAGCACCGCGCCCACCCTGATGCTCGGGTCGACCGCCTTCATCGCGTCGGCGTACTCGACGACCAGCCGCGCGTACTGGCTGGCGCTCTTGTCCGGGTGGTCGTCCGCCTCCCACGCCGACCCGTAGTGCCCGTTGCCGTAGTTCTCGTTGCCGATCGTCCAGTACTTCGCGCCGTAGCCCTTGGTCACGTTGGCGTAGCGCACCCAGTCGGCGGCCTCGGCCGGCGTACCGGTGCCGTAGTTCGCGATGATCATCGGTTGGGCGCCGACCCGCCTGACCGCCGCCATGAACGTGTCGAAGTCGGTGTCCGGGGCGACGTACCCACCGGGCGCGCTGTGGTCCTTCCAGTGGTAGATGTCGGCGTACGAGCCGCCGGGATAGCGCATCATCTGCACACCGGCGTCGCGCAGCAGGTCGGACGTCTCGGCGGTGCCCAGGTTCTGGTCCCAGATGGCGTGGTTGACGCCCAACGCGGTGTCGGACACCCGCGCCAGCCCGGCGCGGGCGTTCACGGTCACGGCGACGGTGTCGGGGTCGGCTGCCGCGCTGGCGTTGGGTGGGTCGATGCCGGGGAGTGCGGTCGCGGCGAGCAGCACGCCCGCCAGGAGCGCCGCACGGCGGATCGGTTTGCGCATGGTCGGGTTCCTTTGCGTGAACGACAGTGGGTCACCCGGCCGGCATGCAGCGACGCGGCGGCGGGCGGACTCGTGGACGGACAGGCCCCGGCGCCCCATCGCTCGTGCTCCGTCCCCCGGGATCCGTGGTCCGGTCCCGGCTGCCCAGTGGACGGGCGTCAGCCCCGCGCGCAGCGAGTTATCGACGGCCAAGAATGTCATGGCCGAATCGGGGATCTCAAGTGGACCCGCTCGCACGGGTGAATTGACGTCATACGGCACGCCTTGACGAACCGAATGTTATCGCTCACAGTCGATGCGTCCGGGCCTTCTTTCCGCACGCTTCACCGCCACCGCCGCACGCACACTGTGAAGGAACCGCCGATGAGAACAAGGCTCGCGCTGCTGGCCGCCGGGTTGGCGACGGCCCTGGCGACGATGACGGCAGTGGTCACGCCCGCCACGCCGGCGTCGGCCGCGACGCTCACCCAGGTGAGCAACTTCGGCACCAACCCGACGAACCTGCAGATGCACCTGTACGTGCCGGACCGGGTCGCGGCCCGCCCGGCGCTGCTGCTCGCCCTGCACTACTGCACGGGCAGCGGCCCGGCCGTGCACACCGGCTTCGGCCTCAGCGCCCTGGCCGACCGCTACGGCTTCATCGTGATCTACCCGTCGGTGACCCGCAGCAGCAAGTGCTGGGACGTCTCCTCCCCGCAGGCCCTGCGCCGCGACGGCGGCAGCGACCCCGTCGGCCTCAAGTCCATGCTCGACTACGTCCGCGCCCGCTACCCGGTCGACCCGACCCGGATCGCGGTGGGCGGCTTCTCCTCCGGCGCCATGATGACCAACGTCATGCTCGGCCTCTATCCGGACGTGTTCAGCGCCGGCTTCAGCTCCTCCGGAGTCCCGTTCGGCTGCTTCGCCACCACCAACGGCGCGGAATGGAACAGCGAATGCTCCGGCGGACGGATCACCCGCACCCCCCAGCAGTGGGGTGACCTGGTCCGCAACGCCTACCCCGGCTACACCGGCGCCCGCCCCCGCGTCCAGATCTGGCACGGCACCACGGACACCACGCTGAGCTACGTCAACTTCGGCGAACAGATCAAACAGTGGACCAACGTGCTGGGCGTCTCGCAGACCCCCAGCTACACCGACTACCCGCAGACCAGCGCCACCCGCACCCGCTACGGAGGCACCGGCCCGACCGCCCCGGTCGAGGCGATCAGCTTCCAGGGCTACGGCCACTCGATCCCGTTCGACGCCGCCCAGGCCATCCGCTTCCTCGGCTTCGACACCACCACCCCCACCACCCCGCCGCCGGGCGGCACGGCCGCGCCCCTGCGCAACGTCAACGCCGGCCGGTGTCTGGACGTCCCGTCCCGCTCGCAGACGAACGGCACCCAGGTGGCGCTGTGGGACTGCAACGGCGGCACCAACCAGCAGTGGACGTCGACGGCCGGCCGGCAACTCCAGGTGTACGGCACCAAGTGCCTGGACGCCGAGGGCGCCGGGACGACCTCGGGCACCCGGGTGATCATCTGGGACTGCAACGGTGGCGCCAACCAGCAGTGGAACCTCGGATCCGACGGCACGGTCACCGGGGTCCAGTCGGGTCTGTGCCTCACCCCGAACTCCGCCGGCACCGCCAACGGCAGCCCGGTGGTCCTCTCCACCTGCAACGGCGGGACCAGCCAGCGGTGGACCAGAAGCTGACACGGTAGCCCGACCGCGCGGCCCGGCCCCGGGCTCCGTCCGGGGTCGGGCCCGCGGTCCCCCGGGATCCGTGGCCCGACCCGGCCGCACAGTGGACGGACGGCCATCCGCGGGACAAATGTCCTGGCCGACCGCGTACCGGTGGCTCTGCCCGCGCCGCCGGAGCGTGCATAGCGTGACGGGCATGGATGACACAGCCGTACGCCTCAGCGGCCTCACCCGGCGGTTCGGTCCCGTCCGGGCCGTCGACGGGCTCGACCTGAGCATCGCGCGGGGCAGCACGGTGGCCCTGCTCGGCCCCAACGGCGCCGGCAAGACCACCGCCCTCTCGCTCCTGCTGGGTCTGGACCGGCCCGACAGCGGCACCGTGACCCTGTTCGGTCGACCCCCCGCCGAGGCGGTGCGGGCGGGACAGGTCGGCGCGATGCTCCAGGACGCCGGCTGGGTGCCGAGCGCGACGATCCGGGAGGTCGTCGACCTCGCCCGGGCGCTCTACCCCCGAGCGGTGGCCACCGACCGCGTACTGGCCCTGGCCGGGCTGACCGAACGCGCCGACCGCCGCCTCGACAAGCTCTCCGGCGGTGAGGCGCAACGGGCGCGGTTCGCCTTCGCGCTGGCCGGCGACCCGGACCTGCTGGTCCTCGACGAACCCACGGCCGCGCTGGACGTCGCCGCCCGGCAGGCGTTCTGGGCGGCCATCCACAGGTACACCGCCGACGGGCACACCGTCCTGTTCAGCACCCACCACCTGCACGAGGCGGACGAGTTCGCCGACCGCGTCGTGGTGCTCGCCGCGGGGCGGGTGGTGGCCGACGGACCGCCGGCGCAGATCCGGGCGCTTGCCGGCGGCCGTACCGTCTCCTTCGACCTCGCCAGCGGGCCGGTCGACGGCCTCGACACGCTCCCCGGAGTCCGGTCGGTGCAGCTCCGGGGCGAGCGGGTCGTGCTCACCACCGACGACGCCGACGCCACGGTGCTCGCGCTGGCCGGCACCCGCGGCTTCCGGGGCCTGGAGGTCACCGCCGTCGCCCTGGAAGCCGCCTTCCTCACCCTCACCACCACCTCGACGGAGCACTGACATGCGCGCGTACCTGCGATTCGAGCTGCGCCGGCTGGCCCGCGACCCACGGCTGCTGCTGTTCACCGTCCTCTCACCGGTGGTCACGTACGTCATCTTCTCGTCGGTGGGCCCCGGCGACGACCGGCTGGAGGGCGTCGACGCCGCCGCCGCCCTCATGGTCGGCCTGGCCGGCTACGGCGCGGTGGCGGGTGTGCTCTCGGTGGGCGCGTCGGTCGCCCACGAGCGCGCGTCGGGTTGGCTGCGCCAGCTGCGTGTCACCCCGCTGCCCGCCTGGCAGGCGGTGACCGCGAAGGCCCTGGTCTGCACGCTCAGCGGCGTGCCGTCGGTGCTGGCGGTCGGCTGCGCCGGACGGATCCAGCACCACGTCGAGCTGGGCGCCGGCCGGTGGGCGGCGCTGCTGCTGCTGATGTGGGTGGGCACGGTGCCGTTCGCGCTGCTGGGGCTCGCCATCGGGTACGGCCTCACCCCGCAGTTCGCCCAGTCGGTCAACTTCCTCGTCTTTCTCGGCCTGTCGGTCCTCGGCGGCCTGCTCGTGCCGGTGGCGTACTTTCCCGCCGTGCTGCGTCACCTGGCACACGCCCTGCCGACGTACCGGTTCGCGGAACTCGGATGGCGCTCGGCAGCAGGTCTGGCACCCACCCCGTCCGGGCTCGCCGTGCTCGCGGGGTGGACCGTGGCGTTCCTGGGCCTCTCGGCCTGGGCGTACCGGCGGTCCACCGCCCGCCGGTGACCCTCGATACGGTGTCCAGCATGTCGTCCGGGGCCGCCGCGCTCAGCCGGAACCCTCGTGGGTTCGTGCTCGTCGCGGCCCACACCCTCTGGCTGTGGCTGCTGCTGACGCCGGCCGCCGCGATCGTGCGCGGGCAGGTGCACCCCGCGACTCCGGCGACGGTGGGGCTGGGCGCCTTCGCGCTGCTCTATCTCGCGCTGGTGGCCGTGCCCGTGGCCGACCTGGTCGTCCGACCGGCGGTGCACCACGCCGGGCTGGTCGCCTTCGCGCTGCTCGGGGTCGGGCTCGCCCTCGCGTACGCCGGCGGCCCGGAGGGCTGGCTGGTCCTGCTCCTGTACGTCGCCACGGCCGGCGCGGTCGGTTTCGTGCGGGTGGCCTGGGGGTTCGCCTGGGTGGGCGGATCTGCCGCCGCCGTCGTGATCATCGGTGTGGTGGACCGGGCGTCGGCCACCGACACCGCCCAGATGGCGCTGATCACGGTGCTCGCAGGCGCCCTGACGTTGGCGTTCGCCCGGACGGCCCGACTGGTCGAGGAGCTGCGCCGCACCCAACGGGAGCTGGCCCGCACGGCGGTGGAGCAGGAACGGCTGCGCTTCGCCCGGGACCTGCACGACCTGCTGGGCCACACGCTGTCCCTGGTGGTCGTGAAGGCGGAGGTCGTACGCCGGCTCGCGCCGACGGACCCGCAACGGGCCGCGGCGGAGGCGGCGGACATCGAGCGGATCGGACGGACGGCACTCACCGAGGTCCGCGAGGCGGTCACCGGCTATCGGGAGCGCAGCTTCGCGCGGGAACTCGACGGCGTCCGGACGGCCCTGGCCGACGTCGGCATCACCGTCAGCGTGTCCGACATCGACCGCCCGCTGAGCGTGGAGGCGGACGACGCGTTCGGCTGGGTGCTGCGGGAAGGGGTGACGAACGTGGTGCGGCACAGCCGGGCATCGCGGTGCGATGTCGACGTCACCTCCGACGCCGACGAGGCGGTGCTGACCATCCGCGACGACGGGGTGGGCGGTCGTCCGCAGTTCGGCAACGGTCTGCGCGGCCTCGCCGAGCGGTTGGCGCAGGCCGGTGGGACGCTGCACGTCGGCCCGGCGCGCGGTGGGGGCCTGCTGCTCACCGCCCGGATCCCCCACTCCCCCACGGGACGGTGGGCGCGGTGATCCGACTGCTGCTCGCCGAGGACCAGGGCATGATGCGCGGGGCGTTGGCCCTGCTGTTGAACCTCGAACCCGACATCGAGGTGGTCGCCGAGGCCGCGACCGGGGCCCAGGCGACGGAGGTGGCTCTGCGGGTACGTCCCGACGTGGCGCTCCTGGACATCGAGATGCCCGACGGCAGCGGCCTCGACACCGCCGCCGCGCTGCGCGACCAGCTGCCCTCCTGCCGGGTGCTGATCCTCACCACCTTCGGCCGGCCCGGCTACCTGCGCCGGGCGATGGAGGCCGGCGCCCACGGCTTCCTCGTCAAGGACGGGCCGGTGCAGGAGCTGGCGGTGGCCGTCCGACGGGTCCTGGCCGGCGAGCGGGTGATCGACCCGGCACTGGCCGCCGCGGCCCTCGCGGCCGGCCCGAACCCGCTCACCGACCGGGAACGCGACGTGCTCGCCGCCGCCGTCGACGGGGCAACCGTCGCGGACATGGCCGCCGGGCTGCACCTGTCCGAGAGCACCGTGCGCAACTACCTCTCCGCCGCGATCGGAAAGACCGGCACCCGCAACCGCATCGAGGCCGCCCGCACCGCGCGGGCCAACGGCTGGCTCTGATCGGGCCGGACTAGTCTCGCCCGAATGCGGGGACGTTTCGGTGTGGCGCGGTGGTACGGGGAGCACCGGCGGCTCGTCCGTCGTACCCTCTTCGTTCTGGTGGTGGGTGCGGTGGTCCTGGCCGGCGGCACCGTGGCCAGCGTGTCGTGGGTCCGCGACGAGTCGGACGGCCACCTCTTCAGCGAAGCCGACGTGCCGGCGGCGCCGGTCGCCCTGGTGCTCGGCACCAAGGTGGACGCCGACGGTACGCCCTCGCCGGTCCTCGCCGCCCGGTTGGAGATCGCCCGGCGGTTGTTCGGCGCCGGCCGGGTGGACGCGATCCTGGGGTGCCGCGACGGTCGTGCGGTCAGCGGGGCGGGCCGGCGCTGTCGCGCACGACGAGTTCGGTGGCGAGTTCGATGCGCGGGCTCTCGGTCTTCTCGCCCCCGGCGAGACGCAGCACGGTCCGGGCGGCCAGCATGCCCATCTCGGCCAGGGGCTGGCGGACCGTGGTCAGCGGCGGCGAACACCAGCGGACCTCCGGCAGGTCGTCGAAACCGACCACGCTGACGTCGTCCGGCACCCGCAGGCCGCGTTTGCGGACGGCCTCGTAGACGCCGAGCGCCATCTGGTCGCTGGAGGCGAAGATGGCGGTCGGTGGGTCGGGCAGGGCCAGTAGTTGCGTACCCGAGGTGAAGCCGGCCTCGTGGTAGAAGTTGCCGGGCCTGATCAGGGCGTCGTCGACGGCGACGCCGGCGGCGCCGAGCGCCGCGCGGTACCCGTCCATCCGGGCCCGGCTGCACATCAGGTGTGGTGGTCCGGCGATGAAGCCGATGCGGCGGTGGCCGAGGCCGAGCAGGTACTGGTTGGCGCTCAGGCTGCCCGCCCAGTTGGTGGCGCCGATGGTGGGCGACTCCTGCGGGTCGACACCGGCGGGGTCGATGATGACCACCGGCAGGTGCAGCCGGCGCAGCTCCGCCTGCAGAGGTGGGTTCACCATCGAGGTCACGAAGATGACGCCCTCGGTGGAGCGGGTACGCATGTTGTCCAGCCACTGCTTGGCCGAGGAGATCCGCCAGTGGATGGCGGAGACGACGGTCCCGACGCCACTGGCCCGGGCGACGTCCTCCACCCCGCGGATGATCTCCACGGCCCACGGGCTGTCCAGGTCGTTGAAGACCAGGTCGATCAGCGCGGCCTCGGTCCGCCGGGCCTGGGTGCGCCGGCGGTAACCATGGTGGTTGAGCAGCCGCTCGACGCGCTCCCGGGTCTCGGGAGCGACGTCGGAGCGACCGTTGATGACCCGGGAGACCGTGGGCACTGACACACCGGCCAGCCGCGCGATCATCGCGATGGTGACGTTTCGGCCGTTGTCGGAGCCCACGGTCCGCTCCTTTGTCTGGCGGGACGCTTCAGGTGGGTTGACGATCCGGTGTCGTCACCCCTTGACACTGCCGGTCAGGCCGCCGATGAGTTGGCGTTCGGCCACGGCGTAGAAGCCCAGGGCGGGAATCATGGACAGGACGACGTAGGCGAGCACCCGGGCGGTGTCGTCGGCGTACTGGCCCTGGAACGCCTGGACCCCGACGGGGAGCGTCCACCAACTCTGGTCGCTGAAGACGACAAGCGGGAGCATGAAGTTGTTCCAGCTCGTCACGACGGCCAGCACCGAGACGGTGGCCAGGGCGGGACGGGCCATCGGCAGCAGGACCCGCCAGAAGAACCCGAAGGAGCTGCAGCCGTCGAGGACGGCTGCCTCCTCCACCTCGGCGGGGATGGTCCGGAAGAACTGGCGCAGGATGATGATGGTGATCGGCAGCCCGAACGCGGCCTGGGGCAGGATGACACCGAGTGGGTTGTCCAGCAGGCCCAGGCCCCGCAGCAGGACGAACAGCGGCAGGATCGCCACCGCGAACGGGAACATCAGGCCGATCGCGAACAGGGTGACCAGAAACTCACGGCCCCGGAAGGCATAGCGGGCGAAGACGAACGCCGCCATCGCCGCCGCGGCGACCACGATGAACGTGCTGCTGACGGCGATGAGCAGGCTGTTGCCGAGCTGC
This sequence comes from Micromonospora sp. DT63, assembly GCF_049841615.1. NCBI lineage: Bacteria > Bacillati > Actinomycetota > Actinomycetes > Micromonosporales > Micromonosporaceae > Micromonospora > Micromonospora sp. DT63. The sequence goes on from NZ_JBNCKQ010000001.1 coordinate 1,156,604, forward strand.
CGCCAGAACACCCCGGAGGCGAAGAGGTCGGTGTAGTTCTCCGGCACCCACGGGTCGGGCAGGCCCAGTGGGTTGGTCGACAACTGGCCGTTGTCCTTGAAGCCGCCGATCACACCGAACCAGACCGGCACGACGATGAGCGCGCCGACGCCGATGCAGATGAGGTGCAGGACGAGGCTGCGGGTCCGCTGGGCGCTGCCGGTGGTGGCGGTCATCGCTGGCCTCCCTGGTTGGTGATCGCGCCCGCGGTGTCCCGACGCAGGACGATGCGCTGGTAGAACAGGGCGAAGACGAGGCTCAGCAGGAACATGACGATGCTGATCGCGCTGGCGTAGCCGACCTCGAAGCGGCGGAAGCCGTACTGGTACATCGTGACGGCCATGGTCTCCGAGGTGTGGATCGGGCCACCGCCGGTCAGCACCCACACCATGTCGAACAGTTGGATGGTGCCGATGACCGACAGGAAGATGCTGATGCGGATCGTCGGGCCGAGCAGGGGCAGGGTGACGTGCCGGAACGCCTGCCAGGCGGTGGCGCCGTCGGTGACCGCGGCCTCGGACAGCTCCTTCGGGATGCCCTGACGGGCGGCCAGGAAGAGCATCATGTAGAGGCCGAAGTACTTCCAGGACACCACCAGGAAGACGGCGAACAGCACGGTGTCCGGGTCGGCGAAGACGGCGCCCGCGTCGGCGCCCAGCCAGCGGGAGACCGACTCGCCCAGGCCCCGGTTCGGCGAGAACACCAGGGTGAACAGGACGGCAGTGGTGACCTCGGAGAGCACGTACGGGGCGAAGAAGATCAGCCGGTACACGGCCCGGCCGCGCAGCGGCTGGTTGAGGAGCATGGCCAGGGCCAGCGCCGCGGGCAGCTGCACGGCGAGGGACAGCAGCACGAGCACGAGGCCGCGCCACAGGTCACCCCGGAAGGTCGGATCGCCGAAGGCACGGGTGTAGTTGTCCAGCCCGACGAAGTTCTCGGGCAGCCCGAAGCCGTTCCACTTGTAGAGGCTGGCGTAGCCGGCCACCAGGATGGGCGCGACCACCAGCAGCAGGAACAGCGCCAGGGCGGGCGCCAGGAAGACGGCGAGGACGCCCCCCCGCCCCGGCCGGGGCTGGCGGCCACGCTGTCGCGTGGTGCCCGGCCCCGGTGCCGGCGGATCGGTCGCCGTGTCGCCGCGCCTCGTGTCCGACACGGTCGATGGCCTGGTCATGCCTGCTCCACTCGGGTTCTATCGCCGGCTAGGGATGGATACGGGGTCACGGTCAGACGGTCTTGGCCACCTGCGTGATGTCCTTGAGGATCGCCGCGGGCGCCTTCTTGCCGGCGATGATCTCAGCGACGCTGTCGTTGATCTGCTGCCCGAGCGCGGGCGCGTACGCCTGGTCGAGGTAGAGCTGGAAGCCGGTGTTCTTGGCCAGGGTCTCCGCGACGACCTTGTTGTTGGGGTCGCTGATGGCGTCGGTGGCCTCCTTCACCGTGGGCAGCACCGCGCCGGTCTTCGCGGAACGACGCTGGTTGTCGGCGCTCAGCAGGAACTTCAAAAAGTCGATGGTGGCGGCCGGCGCGTCCTTGCCGACGGCGAAGCCGTTGCCACCGCCGAAGACCTCGGTGGCGGTGCCCTTGCCGCCGTCGACGGCGGGGAACGGGAAGAAGCCCAGCTTGTCGCCGAGACCCTTCTTGCTGGTGGAGCTGGACGCCTGGACCGCCGGCGCCCACTGCCCCATCAGCTCCATGCCGGCCTTGCCGTTGCCCATGGTGGCGGCCTGCCCGTCGGGCGAGCCGAACTCGGCGCCGAGGAAGCCCTTCTGGAACGGCTGGAGGTCGACGAGTTCCTTGAGTCGCTCACCAGCGGCGGCGAGGTCGGGGGTGTCGAAGTTCTTGTCGTCGACGGCCTTCTGCAGCGCGCCGACGCCGCCGATACGCATGGCGAGGTAGGACCAGTAGAAGTGCGCCGGCCACTTGTCCTTGCCGGCCAGGGCGACCGGGGTGATGCCTGCGGTCTTGAGCTTGCGTACCGCGTCGAGCAGGGCGGCCCAGGTGGCGGGCGGCTCGGTGATGCCGGCACGGGCGAAGTGGTCCTTGTTGTACCAGAACCCGACCATGCCGATGTCGAACGGGATGCCGTAGATCTTGCCGTCGATCGTGTACGGCTGCATGGCGGCGGGCAGGATGCCGCCGACCAGGTCCTTCACGTCGTCGGTGAGGTCCTTGACCAGGCCCGCGTCGACCTGCTGCTTGAGCACGCCGCCGCCCCAGGACTGGAAGAGGTCCGGCGGGTCGCCGGCCTGGGTGGCGGTGGTCAGCTTGGCCTTGAACGCCTCGTTCTCCAGCGGCTGGATGGTGAACGTGACGTTGCTGTGCGCGGTCTTGTACTCGTTGGCCATCGCGGCCCACACCGGCAGCATCGGCTCGGTGTTCTGGATGTGCCACCAGTTGATGGTCTGCGGGGCGTTCGGGTCGCTGGACTTCTCGTCGCCACTGCAGGCGCTCAGCAGGTAGGCGCCGGCGCCGGCGCCGGCGAGGCCGAGCAGCGATCGGCGGGAAAGGTGCGCTGTCATGATCCATCCCTTCGGGGACTCACGGGGTGCTCGGACGCCGGCCGAGCCGGCAAGGGTTCGAACCTGGATCTCCGGAACTTTCATTGCTTCGTCGGTATTACCGATCGATGGCCGGGACGCTACGAGCAGTTCCCCCAGCGGTCAAGACCCCTGTCCTATCGCGATAAGACCGGCTACCGTACGAGGGGCTTCCAGTGATCTGGTCCCTGCAAGTTTCCGGAAGTTTCATAGCCGCACAGAGGAGCCCCCGTGTCGACCGACACCGCTGACGTGGCGACCGCTGCCTGGTCGATCCGCAACCCCGTCCTCGCCGGGTTCCACCCGGATCCGTCGATCCTGCGCGTCGGCGATGACTTCTACCTGGCCACCTCGACCTTCGAGTGGTATCCGGGGGTCCGCGTGCACCACTCGCGCGACCTCGTGAACTGGCGCCCGTTGGGCGGGATCATCACCGACCGCCGCCTGCTCGACCTTCGGGGCTGCGGCGACTCCAACGGTGTGTGGGCGCCCGACCTGACGTACCACGATGGGGAGTTCCACCTCGTCTACAGCGACGTGGCCAGCTTCGCCAGCGGTTACTGGGATCCGCAGAACTTCCTGATCACCGCACCCGACATCGCCGGCCCCTGGTCGGATCCGGTGAAACTGCACGGGCGCGGCTTCGACGCCGCCCTGTTCCACGACGACGACGGCACCAGCTGGCTGCTGAGCATGAGCGCCGACTGGCGTCCCGGCCGCGACCGCTTCGGCGGCATCGAGATCCAGCAGTACGACCGGGCGGCGCGTCGTCTCGTCGGCCGGCCCCGCATCCTGTTCACCGGCACGCCGGTCGGGGTCACCGAGGGCCCGCACCTGTACCGCCACGACGGCTGGTACTGGCTGATCACCGCCGAGGGCGGCACGAGCTGGGAGCACCAGGTCACCGTGGCGCGCTCGCGGGAGTTGTTCGGTCCGTACGAGGTGGACCCGGACGGTCCGTTGCTCACCTCCGTCGGTCGGCCGGACCTGCCGTTGCAGAAGGCCGGTCACGGCAGCCTGGTCCAGACCCCGGACGGCGGGTGGTACCTGGCCCACCTGGTCGGCCGCCCCTACTCACCGCTGGGCAACTGTGTGCTCGGCCGGGAGACGGCGATCCAGCGGGTCGAGTGGCCCTCGGGCGGTTGGCCCCGGATTCCCGGCGGGGTGCCCGCCGAGGAGGTCGCCGGGCCCGACCTGTCCCCGCATCCGTGGCCCACGGAGCCGGCGACCGACGACTTCGAGGCCGCCGAGCTGGCTTCCTGCTGGTCGACGCTGCGCCGGCCGGCCAGCGCGGACTGGATCGACCTGACGTCGCGCCCCTCGCACCTGCGGGTGCACGGTGGACAGTCACCGGTGGGTCGGCAGGCGCCGAGCCTGGTCGCGCGACGCGTCGGGGCGACGCACTGCTCGCTGGAGACAGTTGTCGAGTTCGACCCGGTCGACCACCGTCAGCTCGCCGGGATCACCGCGTACTACAACACCCTCAACTGGCATCACCTCTACCTGACCCGCGCCGACGACGGCCGTACGGTGCTGGAGCTGCTCAGCTCCGACAACGGGCGGCGCACCCCGTACCCCGAGCTGACCGTCGATGCCAGCGGCGTCGACCGGGTCGGTCTGCGGGCGGTGTTCGACGGGCCCGTGGTGCGCTTCGACTACGACCTCGGCGCGGGCTGGCAGCGGCTGCCGGTCGATCTGGACGCGACGATCCTGTCCGACGAGCACGCCGCCCTGATCATCGACGGGGAGCCGGCGGCGTGGGGCTTCACCGGGGCGTTCGTCGGCCTGTGGGTGCAGGATCTGGGCGGCGACGGGGTGTACGCCGACTTCGACCGGGCCACCTACCGGGAGCACTGACCGCGCGGACGCGGCCCGGCGGGCGCCGTCCGGTCACCTCGACGCGCTCGTCAGCTCGTCCAGGTGCCGGAGCGCCCGCCGGGCGGCGTCCGGACCGGCGGGCACCAGCGGCAGCCGTACGCCGGCCGTCGGGATGCGACCCTGCGCGTGGAGCACCGACTTGATCACTGTCGGGTTGGGTTCGGCGAACAGCGCCGCGGACAGGCCGGCGAGCCGATGGCCGAGCGCCCGCCCCCGCACGAGGTCCCCGGCCTGCCAGAGCGCGACCAGTTGGACGAAGTCCGCGGGGGCGACCTGGGCCGAGGCCACGATGGCGCCGTGCGCGCCGAGGGCGAGCAGCGGCGAGATGAGCGGGTCCTCGCCACCGAGCACGGCGAAACCGGGCCGGATGTCGGCGAGGAAGTCGACGGTGTCCCCGTCGATCCCTCCGGTGGCGTACTTGATGCCGATGACGCCGGGCAGGCCGGCGAGCTGTCGTAGGTCGTCCGGGCTGAGCTGCTGCCCCGTGCGGTACGGGACGTGGTAGACGACCAGCGGCACCGGGCTGGCCTGGGCGAGGTGGGCGAAGTGGGCGAGCACTCCCGCGCCGCCCGGCCGCAGGAACGGGGGCACCAGGCTGAGCGCCGCCGTCACCTCGGGCCGGTCGGACAGGGCGCGCAACGCCTCGACGGTGTTGGCGCCGACGAGCAGGTGCGCGCGGCGCGCACGGCAGACCGCGGACAGGACGTCGAGCACCGAGCCGCGCTCGTCGTCGCTGAGGGCGGCCGGCTCTCCCGTCGTGCCGAGAGCGACCACGCCGGCCGCGCCGGCGTCCAGGGCGTCATTCGCGAGGGCCGCCAGGGCGTCGATGGCGACGCCTCCGGCGAGGTCGAACGGGGTGATGAGCGGAACGTACAGGCCGGTCAGGGTCATGCCTCCACTCTCGGTCGACCGACCAGGAAGGTCCAGTTCCGATTGCTCGACCTATCCGTAAGCTGAGCTGATGCTTGATGTCCGCCGCCTGGTCCTGCTGCGGGACCTGGGCCGCCTCGGCACCATCGCCGCGGTCGCCCAGGCGCACGCCTACACGCCGTCGGCCGTCTCGCAGCAGCTGGCCGCCCTGCAACGGGAGGCGGGCACCCGGTTGCTGGAGCGCACCGGACGCCGGGTCAGCCTCACGTCGACCGCCACCGCGCTCGTGCAGCACACCGAGGTCATCCTCGCCGCGCTGGAGGCCGCCGACGCGACAGTGGCGGCCGCCCGAACCGGTCTGCGCGCGAGCGTACGCATCGGGGCCTTCCCCAGCGCCGTACGCACCCTGCTGCCGGCAGCCCTGGCCACGCTGGCCCGCGAGCATCCCGCGCTCGATCTCATGATCAGTGAGCTGGACCCGGTCGACATGCCGGCCGCCCTGCGGAGCCGACGGCTCGACGTCGCGCTGCTGCACGACTACGACATCGCGCCGACCCCGCCCGATCCGACGGTGGACTCGATCGCGCTGCTGCAGGAGACGGTCTTCCTCGCCGTGCCCCGCACCACCGCCGACGACACCGCCGCCGAGCCGATCAGCGCGGCTCGCGACGCGCAGTGGATCCTCGGCAGTCCCGGCACGCTCTGCCACTCGGTAGCCCTGCACGCCTGCCAGTTGGCCGGCTTCACGCCGGCGGTGCGGCATCACGCCGACGATTTCACCGCAACGCTCGCTCTCGTGGCCGCCGGTCAGGGCGTCGCCCTCATTCCGCAGCTCGCCATCGCGCAGCCCTCCCCGCAGGTCCGGCTGCTGCCGCTGGCCATGCGCCGCCGCACGCGCGTCGCCTACCGCAGGGGCGCGGGCGGCCACCCCGCGGTCCTCGCGTGCGTCTCCGCGCTGCGGGGCGCCGCCACCGCCTTCCGCGATTGATCCCGATAGTCGCCGATCGACAGTTGATCGACGTACCGCTATCTGTTAATACTGTTTCCTGAAGCTCGCGGTGCCCGCCGGGGCCGATCGCCGCGTCGGGCACCGACCGGCCGGCGGCACGCCGCCCCTTCCCCGAGGAACACCATGGTGCGCAAGAGAACAGCCGCCTACGTCGTGGGCACCCTGCTGACCGGCGTCGCGGCGGTCGGCTACGGCCTCCCGTCGGCCAGCGCCGCGACCGCCGGCCCGATCACCGGCCTCGGTGGCAAGTGCGTCGACGTCGCGGGCGCCAATCCGGCCAACGGCACGCCGGTGCAGCTCTACGACTGCAACGGCAGCGCGGCCCAGACGTGGACGGTCGGCAACAGCGACAGCTCGATCCGCGCGCTCGGCAAGTGCCTCGACGTCACCGCCGCGTCGACCGCCAACGGCGCCAAGATCCAGCTGTACGACTGCAACGGCACCGGCGCCCAGAAGTGGAGCGCCGCCAGCGGTGGCGCCCTGATCAACACCGCTTCGGGCAAGTGCCTCGACGTGACCGACCGGAGCACCGCCAACGGCGCCCGACTGCAGATCTGGACCTGCGGCGGCACCACCAACCAGCAGTGGACCCTTCCCGGCGGCGGCACCCCCACCCCCACGCCGACCGCCACGGTCCCGGCCGGCACCAACCTGGACGACCCGGCGAAGAAGGACGTCGCCATGCAGCTCGTCTCGGCGGCGGAGAACTCCTCGCTCGACTGGCGCGCGCAGTTCTCCTACATCGAGGACATCGGCGACGGCCGCGGCTACACCGCGGGCATCATCGGCTTCTGCTCCGGCACCGGAGACATGCTCGAACTGGTCCAGGCGTACACCAACACCAAGCCGGGCAACGTGCTGGCCGGCTACCTGCCGGCGCTGCGCGCCGTCAACGGCACCGCGTCGCACGCCGGCCTCGACCCCAACTTCCCCCGCGACTGGCGCACCGCAGCCAACGACTCGGTGTTCCGCGCCGCGCAGGAAGCCGAGCGGGACCGGGTCTACTTCAACCCGTCGGTCCGCGACGGCAAGAACGACGGGGTACGCGCACTCGGCCAGTTCGCCTACTACGACGCGGCGGTCATGCACGGGTACGAGGGGATGCGCCAGATCCGCAGCCGCGCCCTCGCCCGCGCGAAGCCGCCGGCCCAGGGTGGCGACGAGCGGACCTGGCTCAACGCGTTCCTCGACGAGCGGGTCATCGAGATGCGCAAGGAGGAGGCGCACTCGGACACCTCCCGCGTCGACACCGCCCAGCGGGTGTTCCTCAACAACGGCAACTTCAACCTGAACACGCCACTGACGTTCGCCGTCTACGGCGAGCAGTTCCGCATCGGCTAGTACCCCCACGGCACACGCACCGACGCTCAGGGCGCTGCACCGCGGCGCCCTGAGCCGTGCCCGGGCACGACCCTTGCCTTGACGCTGACGACAAGGTTTAGCGTGGTCACGACGGGCTGGGCGAGGAGGTTCGATGCTGATCGGCGAGCTGGCTGAACGGGCCGGCACGAGCACCCGGACGCTGCGCTACTACGAGGCGCACGGGTTGGTACGCCCGCAGCGCTCGGCCAACGGCTACCGCGTCTACGACGAGGCGGAGCTGCGGGTCGTCCGGGAGATCCGGGCGCTGCTCGACGTCGGCTTCGGCCTCGACGACGTCCGACCGTTCGTCGCCTGCCTGCGCGCCGGCAACGCGTCCGGCGATGTCTGCCCGGACTCCGTGCTGGTGCTGCGGCGCAAGCTCGCCGAGGTCGACGACTACCTCGATCGGCTCACCGCGGTCCGTCAGCAGTTACGCACCCAGCTCACCCACGCCATCGCGCACCGGGAGAAGACATGCCCCAGGAAACGACAGTCCGCCCCCTGACCACCGTCACCGACGCCACGTTCGCCGAGCTGGTGCTGGCCAGTGACCGGCCCGTCGTGGTCGACTTCTGGGCCGAGTGGTGCCCGCCCTGCAAGATGATCGAGAAGAGCCTCGTCGAGCTGGCGCAGGAGTTCGGCGACCGCATGACCATCGCCAAGCTCAACTCCGACGACAACCCGCAGACCACGCGCCGCTACGCGGTCATGTCGCTGCCGACGCTGCTGGTGTTCCGTCGGGGCGAGGTCGTCGGCTCGGTCGTCGGCTCCCGGCCGAAGCTCCACCTGCGGCAGAGCCTGACCCTGCACGCCGGCCTCTGACCGCCGTGCCGGATCACCGGCTCAGCTCTCGACCCAGCCGTGTGATCTGGCGTGGTCGACAAGCGACTGTCGGATCGCGGAGAGCTGGGCCCCGGTCAGCGTCGGCACCCGCTCGATCAGCAACTCCGTCACCTCGTACGTGAACTCGCGCGGCGACAGCACGTCGCACATCCCGTCGTCCTCGCCGGCCAGCCCGGTCCGGCTCGGTGTGACGGTCGGCGCCCGTTCCGGCCGGGAGACCCCGACCGGCTCGATGATCCGCAGGGACGCCACCTTCAGACCGCGCTCACCGGCCTCCACCTCGTACTCGACGCGCATGCCGGGATGCACGAGATGCCGCTGCTCGCCGAAGTCGTTCGCGTGGACGAAGATGTCCTCTCCACCCTTCGACGGCGCGATGAACCCGTAACCACGGGCGTCGTCGAACCGGATGACCTTACCTACCGCACCCACCGCCACCACCCACTCCACCACTGGACCAGGCCCCCGACCCGGCTCGCACACGGTCTGCCAACGGTACCGGAGCACAGTGGGTGGCCCGTGGTGAGCGATCTCGTCCGATCGGACGATCCGAGTCAGTGGTGGCACCGGCCCGGTACGCGGCGACGCCCCGACCGCTGTGACTGATGCGGTCGGGGCGTCGCCAGTCCTGGTCAGTCGTCGTCGCCGGAGTCGTCGTCATCGTCGTCGGACTTGTCGCCCTTGTCGTCCGACCGGTCGCCCTTGTCGTCGTCGTCGACCGGCTCCTGCTCGGCCTTGATCACCGAGCCGTTGTCCCGGTCGACGTCCACCTCGTGCTCGGTGTCGCCGGCGACGATCTCGACGCTCCACACCGGGCGACCGTTCTCCTGCTCGGCCTCGACCTCGACGATCTGGCCGCCACCGGCCCTGGCGAGCGCGATCTCACCGGCGCGCTGCGCGTCGACCGCGCTGCCCGTCGGCGCGGTGCCGGCGGACGGCGTGCCGCTCGACGGCGTACCCGACGGGGTTGCGGCCGACGGCGTGCCGCTGGCTCCCGGCGCGACAGCGGTGGCGCTGTCGTCCGGCGCGTCCGTGCCCGTCGGCGCGATGGTCGCCGCGGCGAGCGCCGTGTCGCCGCCCCGCGTGTCGTTCGCGGCGGCGACGCCCAGCGCGATCCCGGCCACGGCCAGCACCGCCGAACCGCCGACCGTCGCCAGAAGCAGATTGGTGCGCTTCATCGTGGTGTCCACCTCTCCTCGGTTGTCGACTCCGAGGATCGGTCGGATCGCGATAGCACCGCGCTGTCCGGACCCTAAGGCCGGGTTAAGTCCCTCAGCCGCGTCGGTGGAGTTCCGCTTCGAGCCGCTGGACGAGCGTCTTGCGGTCCTTGCCGGCGTGCTCGTTGCGCAGGGCCGTTCTGAGCTGCCGCGTGTCGAGTCCACGGACCAGCTTGCTGGCCTCGGCGACCGACATCTCCGACATCCGGCCGGCGGTGGTGGCGTCCCGACGTGCCTTCTTCGCCGGCCCGGTGTTGGCGACGTACTGCCTGCCGGTGCGGGAGGCCTCCCGCTTCTTGGTGTCGGTCGCGCGCTTCTGGCTCTCCGACATCTCGTCCCAGGCCTTCTTGGGCAGGTAGCGGCTCGTCGTGCCGTCCTTGCGCGCACGGGTGTCGCCCTCTTTGGTCTGCCACTTCTCGTTGCCCCAGCGCTGGAGCGCTTTCTGCCGCTCGTCCTTTTCGCCCAGGAAACCGCCGCCGCGCTTCTTGTACTCCTGGGTGACCAGCTGTGACTTGCGCGCCGACCACTGTCCCGGCCGGCCGCCCTTGTCGGACGCCTTGATCTCTTCCTTGATCTGCTCTCTGAGCTCGGGTTTCGTATACCGCGCCATGGGTGGCAGCTACCCGGCACCGCAGCGGCTATGCCTCTCGACGCGACGTCGGCGGGCCGAGCCGGAGCAGCACCTGCGCCCCGCCCTGCGGACCGGACCGCAGCTCCAGCCGACCGCCGCCGGCCTGCGCGGCGCGGCGGGCGATGTCCAGGCCGAGCCCGGTCGACCCGGCCGCGCTGGCACCCCGCCGGACCGCGCCCGACGGCATGCCCGGTCCCTCGTCGGCGACGGTGAGCAGCACCTCGCCGTCGTCGCGCGCGAGCCGGACGGTGAAGGGTGTGCCGTCGGGGGTGTGCGCGAAGACGTTGCCGAGCAGGGCGTCCACGGCGGCCGTCAGATCGTCGGCGGGCACCCCGACGGTGAGGGGGCCGGGGGTCAGGTCGAGGTGCACGGCCCGACCGGTGTCCTCGGCCAGCACCGACCAGAACGCCACCCGGTCCGCGACGATCGCCGCGGCATCCGACGCGGCCGTCCCCGTCGTCGGCACGCGACGCCAGCGGGCCTGCTGGATCAGACCGGTGACCGCCCGTTCGAGCCCGTCGGCGGCGGCGGCGATCCGGGCCGCGTCGTCCGGGTCACGCAGCGACTCCGCCTCCAGCCGCAGCGCCGTCAGCGGCGTCCGCAGTCGGTGCGACAGGTCGGCGACCTGCTCGCGCTCCTGCACCAGGAGAACCTGGATCCGGGCCGCCAGGTGGTTGAGAGCACCGGCCACCTCACGCAGCTCCGCCGGGCCGGCGGGCGTGACCCGGGCGTCCAGCTCGGCGTTCGCCAGCCGGTGCGACACGGCGGAGAGGTCGCTGATCGGCCGCACCAGCCTGCGCGCCAGCCGATCAGCGACCGCCAACCCGATCAGCACCAGCACCACACCCAGCAGCGCCAGCACCAGCCAGGCCCGGGTCACCCCGGCGGTCAACTCCTGCCGCGGCACCACGATGCGGATCACGCCGGTGCCGTCCGCCCGGCCCTGCACGGCGATGACCACCTCCCGGCCGGCCGCCGACTCCCCGGTGAGGCTCTGGCCGCGCGCCGCCAGCGCCACCGCGGGCGTACGGGGTGCCTGGGCGCCGAGCACCGTGCCGTCGGGCAGGAAGACGCTCACCTGTCGACCGGACTCCGCGGCGAGCTGCTCGACGGTGAGCCGGATGGTCGACGCGTCGGCGGTGCCGACCACCGGCACGAGGCTCTGCGCGTCGGCGGTGGCCCGCACGGTGGCCCGGTCCTGGGCGACGGTGCGGACCAGCAGCGCCAGCGGCACCAGGAAGGCGACGAGCGTGAGCACGCTGACCGCCGCGACCAGCAGCGCGAGCCGCGCCCTCACGGCGCCTCCAGTCGCACTCCGACGCCGCGCACGGTGTGCAGGTAGCGGGGCTGTTGGGCGCTCTCCCCCAGCTTGCGGCGCAGCCAGGACAGGTGCACGTCGACAGTCTTGTCGGCGCCGCCGTACGGGATCTGCCAGACCTGGGTGAGCAGCTCGCGTTTGGTGACCACCTGGCCGGGCCGGCCGGCCAGGTGGTGCAGCAGGTCGAACTCGCGCGGCGTCAGCTCCACCGGCGTGCCGTCCAGGGTGACCTGCCGGGACCGGGGGTCGATACGCAGCCCGCCCACGACGAGGGACGGGTCCTGCGGGTCGGCGCTGGTGGGGCCTCGTCGCAGCACCGCTCGGGCGCGGGCGTCGAGCTGCGCGGCGGTGAACGGCTTGACCACGTAGTCGTCGGCGCCCGCGTCGAGGACCCGGACGATCTCGGTCTCGTCGTCGCGGGCGGTGGCGACGATGACCGGCACCGAGCTGACCGCGCGCAGCATCCGCAGCAGCTCGCGTCCGTCCAGGTCGGGCAGGCCCAGGTCGAGCACGACCAGGTCGGGTCGGTCCTCCAGCGCGTCGCGCAGCCCGGCCATCGCGGTCGAGGCCGCGGCCACCGCATGGCCGCGTTCCCGCAGTGCCCGAATCAGCGGCGTACGGATCGTCAGGTCGTCCTCGATGAGCAGCAGGCGGGCCACAGCAGGCAGGCTAGCCGCTGCCGGTGCCGGCGGGACGCACGTTAACCGTGCCTTAGCCTCCGGATGTGCTGCCGACAACCACCGATCGGGGATAGTCGGTGGCATGAGCCGTCGTTCTGTCCTCGTCGCCGCCGGTTGGGTGGCCACGGTCGCCGTGGCGACAGTGATCGGGCTCGGCGCGATCCGGCTGGTCGGCGAGAGCATCACCGGCACCCCGGGCGGGATACGCAGCGAGGCGGAGATCGAACGGGCGCTCGCCTCGCCGGAGCCGGTGCCCACCGGCAGCACGGGCACCGGCCCGGCCGCACCCGGCACCGCGTCACCCGGCCCCGGCACCGCGAGCGCCGCGTCACCGAACCCCGGGGTCCGCCGCAGTTTCGCCACCGGCGGCGGCACGGCCGTGGCCGAGTGCGGCCCCGCCGGCGTACGCCTCGTCTCCTGGGCGCCCGCACAGGGCTATCGGGTGCACGAGGTGGACCGGGGCCCGGACGACGACGTCGAGGTCACGTTCGAGGGTGCGGCCGGCAGGCACGAGTTGAAGGTCCGGTGCATCGGCGCCGAGCCGGTGGCCGTCGCCGACGACTAGCGGGCCCCGCACCGTGCACCGGGCTGCTTGTCGAACCCCCGGTGGGCGTTCGACAAGCAGCCCGACCCGAAGTCCAGCAGCTGAGCGACGGGCGTGGCCGGCAGGGGATGCCGTGCCGGCCACGTCGTCGCTGTGGTTCAGCTGCTGTACGCCTCCACCTCCCAGAGCGAGTGGCCGTAGCCGGTCCCCCGGGCCGTGCCGTAGATGCGCAGGTAACGGCCGTTGGCGCCGAGGCCGCTGTGCTCGTCCACGCCACCGTCGGCGCCGGTAACCGTCTTCACCGTGGTCCAGGTGGTGCCGTCGTTCGAGGTCTGGATCTGGTACGCGCTGCTGTACGCCGCCTCCCAGCTCAGCTTGACCCGACCGATGGCGGTCGGGCTGCCGAGGTCGACGCGGATCCACTGCGGGTCGGAGAACGTGCTCGACCAGCGGGTGGTGAGACTGCCGTCGACCGCCTGCGCGCCGGTCACGTCGGCCCCCTCGGTGCTGGACGTCGTCGTCGGCTTGTTCAGCAGCAGGTTGCCGCCGGTCGGGCCGCCGGCGCTCCCGTACACCTCGAACTCGTAGAGCGAGTAGCCCCACGCCGTGCCGCGGGTGGTGCCGAGGAGCCGGACGTACCTGCCGGAGCCGGTGAGCCCGGTCAGGTCGTCCACCCCGCCGTCGCCGCCGGTCACCGTCCGGACCGTGGTGAAGGTGACCCCGTCCGTCGAGGTCTGGATCTGGTACCCGCTGCCGTACGCCGCCTCCCAGGTCAGCTTGACCCGGCTGAGGGCGTACGTGGCACCCAGGTCGACGTCGATCCACTGTGGATCGCCGAAGGCGCTGCCCCAGCGGGTGCCGGCCACGCCGTCGAACGCGTTCGCCGCGACGAAGGCGCCCTCGTAGCTGGATGCCCGCGCCGGCTTTCCCTTGGCCAGGTTGGTGCCGGGGTCCGGGTCGGGGTCCGGGTCCGGCCCGGGACCGCCGGGGCTGGTGGAGAGGGTGAACTCGTCGATGTCGAACCACGGCCCGGCACCCTTGAAGACCAGGTACAGGGTGCGGGTGCCGGTCGGCGCGGTGACCCCGCCGGTGACCGTGGCGAAATTGGCGTACCCGCCGGTGGGTGTGACAGTCGCCGAGCCCACCAGCGGCCCGGTGGGCGAGTCGACGCGCAGTTCCAGCGTCCCGCCGCCGCCGGCCGGGGCGCCGACCCGTGCGCTGAACGACTGGATGCCGGTCAGGTTGTAGGGGCGGAACGAGATCCAGTCGTTGTTGTCGACGTAGCCGACCGCCGCGCCGCCGTGCCCGGCCGCCCCGGCGACGATCTGGACACCCGAGGAGTCGCCGAAGTGCTCGGCCTGGCGCACCCGCGGTTGCAGCACGGCCTGGGTGTGCGTGGTCAGCGCCGGTTGGCCGCCGCCGCCCAGATCCGTGTACTCGGCGTCGATGATGCCGAAGATGTTCGCCGCCGTGTCGTGCTCGCCGTCGGCCGAGGTCTGGATGACCCCGGTGCAGCCCTGCACGCTGCCGAGCTGGTGGCCGTGCGAGTCGTGACCGAGGACGTAGTTCACCTTGACCCGGGCGCAGTTGATCGCGCCGTCCTGTGCGTCGGTGACGGTGACGCTGAACGGCACCGCGTCGCCGAAGGTGAAGGTCTGCCCGTTCAACGGGGTGTTGACGGTGACGACCGGGGCGCTGTTGCCGACGGTGACGACCACGCTCGCGGTGGCGGTCTTGCCGGTGGTGTCCCGGACCGTCAGGGTCGGGCTGCGGGTCCCGTTGGTGGTGTACGTGAAGCTCGGGTTCGGCGCGGTCGAGTCGGTGGTGCCGTTGTTGTCGAAGTCCCAGGCGTAGGTGAACGGGTCGCCGTCCGGGTCGAGGGTGCCGGCCGAGGAGAAGGCGACGGTCAGCGGCGCGGTGCCGCTGGTCGGGGTGGCGGTGACCTTCGCGACGGGCGCCCTGCCCTCGCGGGCGTACTCGATGCGGTAGAGCGCCGAGTTGGCGTCGCCGTTGAACCAGCCGGTGCCGTAGTCGAGCACGTAGAGCGCGCCGTCCGGGCCGAATTCCATGTCCATGACCTGCGTGCCGGTCCACGGGAACGGGTTGATCTTCAGTGGCTGGCCGGTCGCGTCGAGCTTGACGTTCTTGATCCAGCGGCGGCCGAACTCACCGGCGAAGAAGGTGCCGTCGTAGTACTGCGGGAACGCCACGGCGGAGGTGTTGTTCGGGTCGTACCGGTAGACCGGTCCGGCCATCGGTGACAGCCCACCGCCGGTGAACTCCGGCGGGGAGCCCGAACCGCCGTATGGCAGCCAGGCCGGGACGGCCGGCGGCAGCTGGGTGATGCCCGTGTTGTTGGGCGAGTTGTTGACCGGCCCACCCGCGCAGTCGAACTTCGGCCCGGACGGCCCGGACGGGAACGTGTAGTCGTTGTAGGCGTCGTTGCGGGCGGTGCAGTACGGCCAGCCGTAGAAACCGGGCCTGTCGATCCGGGCGAACTCCACGTTGCCCGCCGGCCCCCGGTTCGGGTCGGCGGTGCCCGCGTCGGGGCCGTAGTCACCGAGGTAGACAACGCCGGTGGCCTTGTCCACGCTCATCCGGAACGGGTTGCGGAACCCCATCGCGTAGATCTCCGGGCGGGTCCGCGCGGTGCCGGGCGCGAACATGTTGCCGGCCGGGACGGTGTACCCGCCGGCCGCGCCCGGCTTGATGCGCAGCACCTTGCCGCGCAGGTCGTTGCTGTTCGCCGCCGTGCGCTGGGCGTCGAAGGCCGGGTTACGACCGGCCCGCTCGTCGATGGGGGTGAACCCGGCCGAGTCGAACGGGTTGGTGTCGTCGCCGGTGGACAGGTACAGGTTGCCGGCCGCGTCGAAGTCCATGTCGCCGCCGACGTGGCAGCACATGCCCCGGCTGGTGGGCACGTTGAGGATCAGCGTCTCGCTGGCCAGGTTGATGGTGTTGTCCGCGTTCACGGTGAAGCGGGACAACCGGTTGACGCCGTCCCAGACGGCGAAGTCGGCAGGTGTGCCGGTGGCCGGGGCGCCACCGCCGGGTGTGCTCAACGGGGGCGCGTAGTAGGCGTACACCCAGCGGTTGGTGGCGAAGTTCGGGTCGGCCTTGATGCCCTGCAGGCCCTCCTCGTCGCCGGTGTAGACGGCCAGCGTGGCGGCGATCTTGGTGTTGCCGGCCGCGTCGGTGTGCCGGATCACGCCGTCGCGCGAGGTGTGCAGCACGCCCCGGTCGGGCAGGACGGTGAGGCTCATCGGCTCGCCGGTCTCGGCAGCCCCCTTGGCCAGCTCCACCTGCTGGAAGTTGGTGGTGACGGTGGGACCGCAGTCGGCGTCGACCGCCCCGGCCGCGGTCTGGATGCCGCCGAGCAGGTGCTGACGGAAGGCCGAGTCGGTGTACGAGGCGTCGGTGTGGCCGAGGCCGGTGTACCAGGCCCGCCCGCCGGAGTAGTTCTGGCACCAGGAGATCGGGTGGTCGTACCCCATGCTGCCGCCGGTGTAGGTGCTCTCGTCCAGGGTGGCCAGCACGTGCACGTTGCCCCGGGGGTTGGCGCGGTAGTTGTACAGCTCGTCGAACCGGCTCCACCGCTGCGGCAGCGCCCGGGTGGACGGGTGCGCCTGGTCGGCGACCGTGACGGTGGCGGTCTGCTCGGCCGGGTGCGAGGCGAAGTACGCGCCGACGAGCCCGCCGTACCAGGGCCAGTCGTATTCGGTGTCGGAGGCGGAGTGCACGCCCACGTACCCGCCGCCGCCGGTGATGTAGCGCTCGAACGCCGCCTGCTGTGCGGCGTTGAGCACGTCGCCGGTGGTGGACAGCCAGATCACCGCCGCGAACCGGTCCAGGTTGGCGTCGGTGAACTGGGCGGCGTCCTCGGTGGCCTCGACGGTGAACCCGTTGGCGGCGCCGAGCTGCTGGATCGCGGTGATGCCGGGGGTGATGGATCCGTGTCGGAATCCGGCGGTCTTGCTGAAGACCAGCACGGTGAACGGCGCGGCGCTGGCCGCGGGTGGGGTGGCGACGACGCCGCCCACCACGAGGATCGCGCTCAGCGCAGCGCCGAACCACGCTCTCAGGGATCTGCGCACGGGTAGGTCCTTTCGCGGATGCGGGACGACGTGCGCCGATCACGCCGGGTGGTGGTGTCCATGCATCGTTGCGGCTCGATACCCGGCGCGTCAAGGGTTCTCGCGCCATCCGTGAGAGCGTTATCTCCGCAGCTCACAGCGACTCTCAGCGGAAAGATCAGATTACGGTTTCCACGCCGGCTCGCGACCCTCGCAGCGCCGGCAGCGCCGGCGCGAGCGCCACCAGCATGCACAGCCCGCCCAGGGGCAGCAGGTCGAGCGTGACGGCCGGCAGGACGATGCCCACGAGCAGCACGGCGACGCTCCACCACGGCAGCCGCCGGCGGGCGGCGAGCAGGCCCGCCAGGACGACCAGACCGAGGAAGAACAGCTGCGGTACGACGTCGTAGAAGACCACCTCGACACCGGGGACGTCCTTGAAGTCCGCCCCGAGCGCCGACATCTCCGCCCGGTCGGCGGCCAGCAGCCCTTCGACGATGTCCGCCCCGAACTGCACCATCGTGGCGGCGAGCCCGACCAGCGTGACAGCCACCACCGCCGTGCGCCACGGGCTGCGGCGCAGCAGGCCGGCCAGGGCCAGGACCACCGGCACGAAGCACACCATGCCCGCAAGGCCGATCAGGTGCGCCGCCTGCCAGTCGAACCCCGGGCCGTACGTCCCGTCGGACTTTCCCCACAGGCGTACGAGCCCGTAACCCACGATGCAGGCCGGCCCGGCGATGACGAAGAATGCGGCGCGTCTCATGGCAGCCATCGTCAGGTGGGCGGCACTCGGTTGGCCTCCGGGCGCAGCCCCGGTGCGGCCCCGGTTTCCACCTCAGGTCTTCCACCGAGCAACCCTGATCCCCGTCACGCCGGTGACGGCGGATCATCGGCGCCAAGCCGGTGGCTGACCAGCGTGTCGGCCCCGCCGACGAGGCCGAGCACCACGGCGGCCAGGACCAGCCCCGCCAGGCCGGGCAGGCGGGCCACAGCAGGCAGGCTAACCGTTCGTCGTCAGGACCATGCGATCTCACCGTGACGGTCGACGAAGCGGCCCGAGCGATGGCCGGGCCCCTCCGTGGCGAGGATGACGATGGCGTCCGTGCCCTCGGTGACGGTCTGTGGCCCGCTGTGGCCGTTGAGGTCCGTGGCGGTGTAACCGGGGTCGGCGGCGTTGATGCGCACGTCTGTCAGCGCCTTGGCGTACTGGGTGGTCAGCATGGTCAGCGCCGCCTTCGACGAGGTGTAGACCGGGGCGATGACGCCCGACTCGGCCCGCGACGGGTCGTGCGTGGCCAACAGGGAGCCCATCGCGCTGCTCACGTTGATGATCACGGGGTCGGTCGAGCGGCGCAGCAGCGGCAGGAAGGAGGTGGTCGTCCGCACCACGCCGACGAGGTTGACGTTGAGGACGTCGAGCAGGACGTCGCCGGTCAGGTGGCTCGGGTCGCCGAACGGCCCGTGGACGCCGGCGTTGTTGACCAGTACGTCGATGTGGCCCTCGTGCCTCTCGACATCGGCGGCGGCAGCGGCGACGGATTCGTCGTCGGTGACGTCGATCTGCACGAACCGCGCGCCGAGGGTGTCGGCCGTCGCGGCGCCGGCCTCGGGGTCACGCGCCCCGACGAGAACGGTGTGACCCAGGCCGATGAGGCGGCGGGCTGTCTCGCGGCCGAGGCCCTTGTTGGCTCCGGTGATGAAGGTGATCGTCATGCGGTCCATCGTTTGCCGTGGCGCATCGCCGTGCCAGAGACGTCACAACGGTAGGACAAGCGATACCACCCTCATGGCCAGGGTGTGCGTGACAATCGAGACGTGATGACGCAGGCCGCGGGGCTGGGGGCGACGATCCGCGCCTGGCGTGACCGCCTGTCGCCGGCCACCACGGGTCTGCCCGCCGGCCGTGGGCGCCGGGCCGCCGGACTGCGACGGGAGGAACTGGCCGAGCTGGCCGGCGTCTCGGTCGACTACATCGTGCGACTGGAGCAGGGCCGGGCGACCACACCCTCGGCGCAGGTCACCGCCGCGCTCGCCCGCGCCCTCCAGCTGACCACCGCCGAGCGCGACCACCTGTTCCGGTTGGCTCACCTCGCTCCCCCGGCGGCGGACCAGATCTCCGACCACATCCCGCCGGGTGTGCAGCGGGTGGTCGGTCGCCTCGGTGACGCCGCCGTCGCCGTCTTCGCCGCCGACTGGCAGGTGATCTGGTGGAACCGGAGCTGGGCCGCGCTGCTGGGGGATCCGTCGGCGTCCCCGCCGGGCCTGCGCAACTTCGCCCGCGACACCTTCCCGGTGACCTCCGACGGGCCGGCCATGTCGCGCTGGCCGGTGATCTCACTGGACGCCGACGCCACGAGCGCCGCAGTCGTCTCCGACCTCCGGCGTGCCACCGGCCGGTTTCCACACGACAGACGTCTGGCGAAGCTCATCCGCGACCTCACCGAGGGCAACGATCGGTTCGCCGAGTTGTGGGCCGCCGGGACGGTAGCCGCACACCGCGAAGACCGCAAGATCGTCAAGCACCCGTCGGTCGGTGCCGTCACTGTCGACTGCGACGTTCTGACCGACGGCGACGCCGAGCTGAAGATCGTGATCCTCACCGCGGCGCCCGGCACCAGGGACGAGGCCAGCATGCGCCTCGCCGCGGTGGCCGGGGTGGCCAGCCCGCCCGAGTCCGTTGGTGAGGCCGCCCGGCACGGCCTGCGTCAACCCCCCGCCACGGCACCGCCGGGCGCGAGGGCGGACGGTCGAGCATGACTCCGCGTTGTTGTCCACTGTGACCAGTTGTCATGCTCGCCAACCCTGAATGACGAGCCATCGATGTGTGGACCCGGGTGCGACGGTCCAGACACGGACCGCGAGTATCTGGGCAGGCAGGCTCAGTCGACGCCGATCCACGGCCGGGTCAGG
This sequence comes from Micromonospora sp. DT63, assembly GCF_049841615.1. Lineage (NCBI taxonomy): Bacteria > Bacillati > Actinomycetota > Actinomycetes > Micromonosporales > Micromonosporaceae > Micromonospora > Micromonospora sp. DT63. The sequence continues at coordinate 1,176,518 of NZ_JBNCKQ010000001.1, forward strand.
TGGGCGGTCGCCAACACGGCACCCCGGGCGCGCGCTTCGGCCAGCACCCACTCCCGGCTGCGCCGGGCCGCCACCGGATCCGCCTCGAACCGGTAGCCCACGGCCGGGTCGACCAGCTGCACCGCGTGCACCAGGACGTCACCGGTGACGATGAGCTGGCGACCGCCCCCGTCCACGATCACCGACTGGTGACCCGGGGTGTGACCTGGCGTCGGCACCACCCCGACCCAGCCGCCCGCCCCCCGCCCCACGGTGGCAAGGCGGGCCACGCCGTCGGCCTCGTCGAGCTGACCGGTCGCCCGCAGCGGGTCGACCACGTACGTCCTGGCGGTCTGGCCGGCACCCAGGGCTGCCACCTCCCGCCGCTGCACCACGTACCGCGCGTTGGGGAACACAGGCGTGCCGTCCGGCATCACCGACCACCCGAAGTGGTCCTCGTGCAGGTGGGTCAGGACCACTGTGTCGACGTCGGCCGGGTCGATGCCGGCGAGACCGAGCTCGGTGGGCAACCGGCCCGGCACCGGCGCCCAGGCCGCGGCCGGGCTGTCCGCGGGGCCGACCCCGGCGTCGACAAGCGTCAACCGGTCCCGGGGGCCGCGGATGGCGTAGCAGCGGAAGTCCAGCTGCCACGTCTGTCCCGGGCCGAACGCGTCAGGGTCGACGGCCCGTGCCAGCTCCCAGTCTCCCGGCGTCGCCTCGGGAAACGCCGACTGCCGGTCGAGGAAGAACGGCCCCGACGCGTCCAGCAGGGGCGTCACCTCGAACGGGCCGACCGGCCGCCCGGCCCTCGGTCGGCCGGCGTGGCGCACCTCGCGGTCCCGGGTGGGTACGCGGCCGGCGCTCGCCGGGTCGGCGACGCTCAACGCGCCCGCCACGGTCACCGCCGTCGCGGCGAGCAGGAAGCGCCTGCGGCCGAACTCCGCGGTTGCCTCACACATGGGTGACTACCCTTCGTCGCAGGTCATCGGGAGGGCCGAATCGGTCCCCTCCGGGGGTTCGGCGACGACGTTAGGGCGGACCCGACCGGGTGCGCCCCGCCCGCGACGGCACTGACCTGATCCTGTCGACGGCTGTCCGGATCGGACCGCCGGTAGGGCCGGGCCCCGTTTCTAGAATCGGTTGGGTGCCGCGCCGCGCTTCGGTGCCGATCCGGGAGGGCCGCGCGGCCGAGGAGGCGGGGGGTCTGCGATGGCGGTCGACGGGCCGAGCGTGGCGATGCTGGCGTACCCGGGGGCGGGCAGCTTCGACTACGTCACGGTCAACGAGATCTTCGGGGTGGACTACTCGTACCGGTTCGGCTCGTGGTACCGGACCAGAACCTGCGCCATCGACGCGGGGCAGGTCGAACTGGACGGCGGGGTGACCGTGTCCGCCCCGTACGGGCTGACCGAGGCGGAGGCCGCCGACCTGCTCGTGGTACCGGGCTGGACGAGGGAGCACGAGGTGCCGCCCCAGCCGTTGCTGGCCACCGTGCGGCGGGCACACCGGCGCGGGGCACGCATCATGTCGATCTGCACGGGTGCCTTCATCCTCGGCCACGCCGGTCTCCTCGACCACCGGCGGGTCACCACGCACTGGGCGACAGCGCCGCTGCTGGCGGCGCTCTTCCCCGCCGCGACTGTGGACCCGCGAGCGCTGTTCGTCGACGACCGCGGGGTCCTCACCGCCGCCGGCATGTCCGCCGGCATGGACCTCGCCCTGCACGTGGTACGCGGGGACTACGGCGCGGACGCGGCCGCCGCGCTCGCCCGCCGTCTGGTGCTCGCCGGCTACCGCAGCGGCGGTCAGGCCCAGTTCGTCGACGCGCCGCTCGGATCCCCGCCCGGCGACCCGCTACCGGAGCTGCTGGAGTGGATGCGCGGGCACCTGCACCAGCCGTTGTCGCTGCGGTCGCTGGGCGAACGGGTGCACATGAGTCCGCGTACCCTGGCCCGGCACTTCCACCGACTCACCGGGATGAGCGCACACCAGTGGCTCACTCGGGAGCGGGTGCTCGCCGCCCAGCGCATGCTGGAGGCCGGCGACGAGCCGATCGGCCGGATCGCCACGCGGACCGGGATCGGCTCGACCGCCAACCTTCGGCACACCTTCCGGCGCGAGCTGGGGGTATCGCCCCAGGCGTACCGCGCCCGCTTCCGTGCCCGCCGCGCTCCGACCGGGACCGCGTGAGCGCCTGTGGAGGCCGGCCCGGCCGGAGGCCGCAGAGTGGACGACGCCGCAGGTCAAGGCCGAGAAGCATCGAGATCTGTCAAGTTGGCGACACTTTGTCGATCACACGGTTCCGGCCTCGACTAATACCATAGGCCCATGTCACCAAAGGTCTCGATTGTCGTCACGGACCGCCACCGTGATCTGGGCCCGAGAGCCGGTGCCGACGTGACCTTTCTGCCGCTCGGCGAGGACGACGGCGTCCCGGTCTACCCCACCTCGACCCCGACGCTGATACGGGAGCTGGCGGCCGCGGGTCTGGTGGCTGAGACCTGGCATCCCGCCGCGGAATGCGAGTTCGTCGCGTCGCGTGGCCCGGTAACCGACACTCTGCTCCAGATCGTCGCCGGGGTCGGCTCCTCCGCGGGGTGGTATGCCCTGCTGTCGCTGCTGCGCCGGCGCACCGGGCAGGTCACCGTCCGCGCCGTCGTGGACGACGGCGTCCAGCGGCGGCGCGTGGAGGTGACCGGCGAGGCCGCCGACGTCGTCGAGGCGCTGGGGATGCTCGACCCGTTCCGGTCGGAGCCCTCCTGATGGCGCTGGCCGGGATGGCCCGCCGAGTCCCCGCCAGCGAGCGGTGACATGAGGCCCGCCCGGGAGGCCTCGCGGCGCTACTCACCGGCCGTCGTGGACGAACGCCGCCGGCTCGTCGGGCAGATCGCGACAGTCATGCAGGCGTCCTCGATCATCCGTGACCCGGGCAGCCGGCAGTTGCTGCTCCAGGAACTGAACCACGCGTTGGCCGGCGCGCTGGGCTACCGGGAGCTGAGCCTGCTGCGACCCCAGATCGTCGAGCTCGTGACGGTGTGCGTGGATCGCCCGGGCGGGCTGCGCCGCCTCGTCGACTGCATGGAGCTACTCGAACCAGGCAGCGATCACACCATCACGCTGCTGCGCCTGGCCGACGAGTGGCACACGGTCGAGCTGTTCATCGACCACGACGTCCCCTGGCTGCGCGACGCGCTGTCGGCCGTCGATGTGACGGGGGAGCTGCGGCGGTTCGTCGCCGAGACCCGCGCGACCCCGCCCCCGCCCTGGTGCCGGACGGCCTGGGATCTCCTCACCCACCTCGCGTCGGCGAACTCGCACGCCTCGGTGCCGCCGTGGCTGGCGCTGCTGGACAGGGTGACACCTGCCGTACCGGAGGCGGTTCAGGAGCGGATGCGGGACCTGGTCGCGCAATTGGCCCGGGACTGGGGGGCCACCGAACAGATCGAGGCGTCCCAGCCGGAGCTTCCCGCGCCCGTCGGCACCGCCTACCTGGTCATCCAGTTCGAGAAGTACGGCGGCGACGACGACAGCTACATCATGTCGCACTGGTATCAGTGGTCGTCCCCGGTGTGGCAGCCGATCCGCGGCGAGGATCGGCGCGTCTGGTACGGGGAGCTCGAGGCGGCCGTCGACCAGGTCATCAACGAGACCGAACGCCGATGGGCGGATCAGAGCGGTGCGGTGACCATCGAGTTCGTGCTGCCCTGGCAGCTGATCAACGAGCCGGTCGACACCTGGCGCAAGGAACTCCAGTCGCCGCTGCCCAGCCCGCTGACGACGGAATATCCGCTGGTGATCAGGAGCCTGGACCGCATCCGCGCCGGCCACTGGCACCGGGTCTGGCGCAACCGTTGGCAGGGCCTGACCCGAAGTGACGGCGACCGGCAGCTGATCCACTGCGCGTCGCGGCACCAGGTCGACGTCCAGCTCCAGGCGGCCCTCAACAGCAAGAGCAGCGTCGCGGTGCTGGTGCTCAGCGAAACCCCGACCGCGAACAGCGACGGTGAGCGGCAACTGCTCGTCGGGTTGCGGTCCGGAGTTCCGGCAATCGTCTGGCACCGGAACGCACCATCCACAAAGGACCTGTGCGAGACTGTCGCGTCGATGATCGGCGATCACGTGTCCGGCCGAGGGGTGGTCGAGCTTCCGCGTCATGCCGCGCGCCTGCGGCAGCTCGCGTGGAGTGAGGACCCCGACGTGCTCGGCCCGCACATGGGACACGGCTTGGTGATTTTGTTCGACGACCCGGACCGGCAGCCAGGGGGCACGGCCGCCACCGACGACGGCAGGCGAAAGGTTTTGGCATGAGCGGCACCGACCACCGGACGTGGTGTGCCGCCGACGGGGCCCGCCGCCAGCGATCGGCGCGGCTCACCTCCACCTCGGCGGGTACGCGATGAGCCGGCCGGCCTCGGCGACCGCCACCGCGGGGAGTCGGCAGGCCGAGGCCCTCGGGCTCGTTCCGGCACGCGGCGGGCGCGAGCTCGTCGTGGTAGTCGACCACGACCCGGTGATGGAGTTCTGGGCCGACGAGGTCTCGACGTTCGTGGCGGTGCTGCGGGCCCAGCGCGCCTTCACGTCGGTCGAGGTGATGCGCCTGACTGTCGACGACGGCGCGGTGTGGGTGGCCGGCGAGTCAGGGGCGGGCAAGGCCCCGCCCGCCAGCCTGGTCGACTCCGCCGGCGAGCGGGTCATCTTCCTGGTGACGCACGGCGGGTCGGACGCCTGGCGAACCGGACTGGTCCATCCCGTGCTGGCCGCGTGGGCCGGCAGCGTGCCCGTCGCCGTGGTCAATCTGCTGCCGCAGCAGCGCTGGCGCGAGCGGGGCATGGAAACGACCGAGGTGGCGTGGCGCCTCGACGGCGCGGGATCGGCGACCGCCCGGTCGCCCTGGCGGCTCACCGGCCCGGATCTGCGCGCCCCCGACGATCGGGACGACGCCCAGCCGACGGCCGTGCCGGTCATCGAACGTGGCATGGACTGGTTGCAGCGGTGGAGCCGACTACTGGCCGAACCGTCGGCGGGCGAGCTGCGGACACCCGCGCTGCTCCTGCCGTCCGACGAGCCGACAGCCCGCCGACCGGGCCGGTCACTGACCGCTCACGATCTCGTCGCCCGGTTCCGGGCCACCGTGTCGCCCGCCGCGTTCACGCTGGCGACACGGCTGGCGGCCGCACCGCTCAATGTCCGGATGATCCGCGCCGTGGCGCGCACCACGGTCCGCTCCGGGCCGGAGCAGGTGACCGAGGTGCTGACGAGCGACCTGGTACGCCCGGTTCCGCGCACGGCAGCGGCCAGCGGCGACACCAGCATCAGGTACGAGTTCGTGCACGGCGCACGCGAGCGGCTCCTCACGCTCGGATACCGCGACCGCACGATCGAGGTCCAGCACCTCGTCGAGTACGAACTCGCACACGACGTGGAGGCGGTGCGCAACCTCGCCCTCCGCGTGAAGGACCCGCGGAACGCGTCGTACGACCGCGTCACTCCGGTCGCCGAGCCCTACCTGCGGGTCGAACTGGCTGTTCACCTCTCGCTGGGTGGGCCGAACCTCGTCGCAGCCGCACGGCTGGGTGAGTCGCTCGGCTCTCCCATCCCACGGCAGGTACGTCGAGTACTGCAGCCGCCTTCCGTTATCGCCCACAGGACCATGGAGTCCGGAATGTCTGACAGAGTGAACTCGCCGGACCAGGGGGGCTCGTTCGGCAGCGCGCCCCACCTCACGCTGGACGCCGCGCGGGGCATCATCCCGAGCAGCCGGCCGAGCAACGACCTGCAGCCCGCGCAATGGCTCGACGGGCAACTGCCGGCCATCGTCGGCAACCTGCCGCTGCGAAACACCAACTTCACCGGGCGGCGCGAGTTGCTCGACGGCCTGCACCAGCGGCTGCGTGCCGGCACCACCGCCGTGTTGCCGGAGGCGCTGCACGGCGCCGGCGGGGTGGGCAAGTCCCAGCTCGCCATCGAGTACGTCTACCTCCATCAGCAGGACTTCGACCTGATCTGGTGGATCCCGGCCGAACGACCGGCCCAGATCCAGTCCGCGCTCGTCGAGTTGGCGGCACGCCTGGAGCTGCCGGTCCCGTCCACCGCCAACACGGCGGTACCTGCGGCCCTGGAGGCACTGCGCATCGGGCGCCCGTACTCCAACTGGTTGCTCGTGTTCGACAACGCCGAGGACCCGGAGAGCGTCGAACAGTTCTTCCCCAAGGGCGGTCCCGGCAGCATCGTCGTCACCTCCCGCAACGGCGCGTGGCGGGAGGTGGCCAACAGCCTCCCGGTCGACGTGTTCGAACGGCAGGAGAGCATCGATCTGCTCCGCCGTCGCGGGCCCGACCTGGCTGTCAACGACGCCGACCGGCTCGCCGCGGCACTGGGTGACCTACCGCTGGCCATCGAGCAGGCGGCGGCCTGGCGCGCGGAGACGCGGATGCCGGCCGACGAATACCTGGAACTCCTCGACGCCAACCGGCCGCTGCTCGACGACGAAAGCACCCAGCAGGACTATCCGGAGCTCGTCGCCGCGGCGTGGAACGTGTCGCTCAACTGGCTGCGCGGCCAGGACCTGCCGGCGCTGCGGCTGCTGCAGATGTGCGCGTTCTTCGCGCCCGAGCCGATCGGCAAGGTGCTCCTGTCGAAGCCGCGCGCGCTGCGCATCCATCCCGATCTCGATCTCCTCGTCCGCAACCCGGTCCGCCTCAACCGGGCGATCCGCACGATCGGCCGGCTCTCGCTGGCGCGCATCGACCACCGGACGAACTCCTTCCAGATGCACCGCCTCGTCCAACGGGTGCTGATCAACCAGATGGACCCGCAGGACCGGGACGCCCTGCGGCACGGCGCTCACATGCTGCTGGCCGGCAACGACCCGGACCAGCCCGACGACGCCGACCACTGGCCGCGGTACGCGCAGCTCTACCCGCACATCGTCGCCTCCGGGGCGGAGCGGTGCGGGAACGAACTCGTCCGGGACATGGTGCGCAACGAGGCCCAGTACCTCTGGCGGTGGGGCGACCACCTCGGCGCCCGGGACCTGGCCCAGCGTGCGTGGACGGCCTGGCGGGCCGACGGCAACGAGCCCGACCCGGACAGCCTTCGGATGGCCAGCTGGCTCGGCTTCATGCACTTCGTGGTGGGCGATTACGCCGCCGCGGCCAGCCTGAACGCCGAGACCCTCAAGCTCTACCGGCAGACCCTCGGCGAGGACCAGGAGGAGACGTTGAACGCGCTCGGCGCGGTGGCCGCCGACCACCGCGTCGCCGGCGACTTCGCCGGTGCGCTGGACCGCTCACTGGCCGTGTACGAGCAGGCGAAGCGGAATTTCGGTGAGGAGGAGCCCTTCACGCTGCGCGCCGCGCACAACCTCGCCGTCAGCATGCGGTTGTCCGGCCTGTTCGGCCGGGCACTGCAGCTCGACGAGCAGTCCTACCAGCGCAGAGTGCAGATCTACGGCACCGACCACCTGGACAGCCTGAGCACCTTCGGCGGCATCAACCTCGACCGCCGGGAGTTGGGTGACTACGTCGCGGCGCATGCCAACCAGGAGACGGTGGTGGCCACGGCCCGCCGGATGCTGAGGTACGACGACCACCCGGAGGTCCTGCGGCAGAGCCACATGCTGGCGAGCTTCAGGCGCAAGGCCGGCCACCACCACGACGCCCTCGACCTGTCCAGCGACGTGCTCCGCCGGTTCCGTACGCGCTACGGCGACGACCATCCGGACACCGTGCTCGCGACGTTGACCTTCTCCATCGACCAGCGGCTGACCGGTGACCTGCGGGCCGCCCGGGAAGCGGCGGAGGTGGCGGTGGACGGGCTGCGTCGGCTGTACGGCGAGCACCACCCGCACGCGGCGGGCGCGCAGGTCGACCTGGCCGTGACGGTGCGCCTGCTGGGCGAGAGCGAACAGGCCCGCGAGCTCGACGAGGCGGCGCTGGACCGGCTGACCAGGCGGCTCGGCGATGCGCACGCCCTGGTGCTGGTCGCCCGGATCAACCTGGCAAGCGACCACTACGACCTCGGCGACGCCGCCGCGGCGCGGGCCCTCGACGCGGACACCCTCGAACAGTGCCGTCGGGTGCTGGGCACCACGCATCCCACCAGCCTCGTGTGCGCGCTGAACCTCGCCATGGACCTACGCGATCTCGGACGCGACGCGGAGGCCGGCGCGCTGTTCGACACGAGCCTCGAGCAACTCCGGCAGACCCTCGGCGCCCGGCACCCGGCGGTCGCGGCGGTCGGCGCCGGCGTACGGGCCAACTGCGACATCGACCCGCTGCCGCTGTAGCGGCCGGCGTGCGGTCCGGCGGGTCAGGCAGTAGGCCAGCCCGCCGGATCTGCGCTGTCGAGCTCCCGGTCCCCCAGCCCGGCACCGATCCAGCCGGCCAACTCCAGCGGATCCGGGATGACCGCGGCCGGTCCGCGTGACCGCAGCCCGTGGAGCACGGCCAGGACGAGTTCCGGCCGGCCCAGGAGGGCCCGCGTCACCGGATCGCCGGGCTGGTCGACGTGGGCGAGGCCGAGACCCACCCAGCCGTGCACGCTGAATGGGTCCCGCCGCAGTTCGCCGAGGTAGTCGGCACGCGCCCGTTCGACGTCGCCGGCGACGAGGGCCAGGTCGGCCGCTGTGGCGCCGGCCACCGTCGCACCGACATCGTCGGGCTGAGCGGCCAGCCGGTTGAAGGCGTCCGGGTCGAACAGCAGGTACCGGCTCAGCACGGCCCGCGCGTCGAGCAGGCCCACCGGCGGTTCGGCCCGCACCTTCGCGGTGCCGACGGCGCGTACCGCGTCCGCTGCCGGGGTACCGCGCCGCCAGGCTGCCGCGAGCGCGTCGTGGTCGGCGGGGTCGAGGACGATGTTGTGACCCCGCCACAACGCGTGGTGGTCCACGGCGGCGGCGTGCGCCACATCGCCGGCGGCGACCGACACGGGCTCGTCCTGGCATGCCGTCAGCTCCGCGGACAGGGTGTCGACAAACCGCTGACCATGCCCGGTCAGCCGACCGGACCCCGCGAGCGCCCGCAGGATGCTCAGGGTCTGTCGCCGCCACAGCGCGAACTCGAAGTCGGCGGCTGCCCGCTGCCCCGGCGCGGCCCGCTGTCGGTGGACCCGCCAGAACTGGGTGATGCCGGCGAACGCGTACGCACCCTGGAGCAGGCCGGGAAGCGGCCTGGGATCGTCCCGCCAGGGGGCGTAGTAGCGGAGGCGGCCGTCGGCCTCGCAGAGGGTGAGCAGGTGGGTCAGGGCACCGAGCTTCTGATGCTGGGACTCGTGTACCAGGGTCACCGCCAGTTGCAGCGGGTCGTCGGGTCGGGAGAGCAGGATGCCGCCGAACGCCTCGGTGCCGGAGGCCGACAGCGGGCGGAACCGCTCGCGGGACGGCACCGGCGTGAAGGTGCGCACGATGCCGCCGATCGCCTCGGCGGGGCCGGGTTGCTCGTCGACCAGCAACGCCCAGGCGCGGGCGAGGTCCGCGCGCCAGCCGGCGATCTCGGACTGCGACAGCTGGTCCGGCGGCGTGGGGCCGCGCAGGTCGCGGTACAGGTCGCGGTCGAGCAGTTCGACCCGGAGCCCGGTGCCGCCCGCGCGGACCTCGATGACAACAGGTTCGTGCCAGTCCGGGTCGCCGGCTCGGCACCGTACGGTGCGGGCGCCGGTCTCCAGGTCGACCTCTCCCCCACCGTGGGCCCGGACCCGGACGACGTCGGCCTCCGGCGGTACCGACGCGGCGCCCACGGTGGGCAGGACCGCCGTCCCGTGCCGCGCCGGGATGTCCAGTTCGAACGAGAGGCCGGCCCGGACGGCACTCGCCGCCGCGAGTGCGTGCAGGTAGCCGACGTCGGGCCAGGACGGTGCAGGGTCGCCGCTGGTACGCAGCCGGCGCAGGGTGTGTGCGGCCCAGCTGCCGACCTGCGGCCGGGCCAGAATGTCCTCGGTGATCTCTGGTGCGGCGTCGTACGCCCGGACCAGCAGGTCCCAGGCGTCACTGGCGGGGGCGAGCGGACCGCAGGCGTCGGCCCGGTCGGCGCAGATGTCCAACAGGGCCCGCAGCACGATCAGCCGCCAGCTGCGCTCGGAGCGCCAGAGCGCCGCGATGCTCTGGTCGTCGCCGGCCCCGGTGGCCAGGGCGTGGAAGTGTGCGTGTGGGAGGCGGGTCGGACCTAACGGGAGGGGATCAGACGACATGCTCCTCCGAATCCGGCCCGGCGGACCGTATCCGGCTCGGGAAGGAGCCGCTGTAGCCACTGATGCTGCCCCCCGAGTCAGCGACTCTTTCTGCTACCCGCGAGATCGCCGCAGTCATGCCGGTGGGGTCAAGGGATCGCAGCGTCGCCACGGTCACCGCCGACAAGTCAGGCAGCTCAGACTCGATACCGGCGAGGCGTTCCTCCATGTACGGCAACCCCCAAGTGATGACAGTCGATAGCGACATTATTACGTACCGCTGCATGCGGCGAAAGCGGCGAGCGACGGGCACCAGGGTGGAACCGGGTTCCCGGCATCCGATGTGGACGCCCGGCGAAACCCGCGCCGGACGTCAGGGATTCGGTACCAGCCGCGTGGCGGCGTTCTCGACCCGGGCCATCGCGGCCTCGTCGGTGGCGAAGAAGCGAACCGCCTCGACGAGTTCGGACAGGGCGCCCGGATACCGCAGGCAGGTGCGCACGACACTGATCGCGTCGAGCCGCGCCGCGCTGCTGCGCCGGATGGCCGCGTACACCTGGCCACGCAGCAGGCTCAGGATCTCCTCACGGTCGTTCGGCCGCAGGAACTCCGGTACCTCGAGCAGGGCCTCCACGAACGGACCCAGCAGGGCCGGGGACGGCGGCGCCGGAGCCGGTGGCGGTGCGCTCCCGGCCGCGGGCCCGTGCAGGACCAGGCCCTCGTCGCCGAGGGCGTTGCGGTGCCAGAGGTAGGTCGGGGTCTGCGCGGTGAGCCCGTTCGCCCGCAGCGCGACGAACCGCTCCCGCAGCAGGGCCATGAGCCGCTCCGGCTGCGCGAGGCCGCCGGCCTCCCCGCCGTCGAGCAGTCGCAGGACCTCCCGGCTGAACAACCCGGTACGCCGCACACTCAGGTTGGCCGCGACCTGGCCGAGACCGGCGGCGAACAGGACGTCCTGCTGGCGGCCGACAACCGGCGCACCCACGGGAAAGGTCTCGCTGCCGGGCACGTGAGCGCCGTCCGATCGACCGTGCAACTGACACGCGTCGATGATCCACACCTGCCGGTCGCATGCCGGTACGAGGTCCGAGGCGTACGAGGCAAGCATGGCGTCGAGGTCGAGGGAGCCGGCATCGGTGACCGTGGCATCGGCGTAGTAGAGCTGCCGGTGCCGGCCGGTGTCGACCTGGCCGTGCCCGCCCCAGATCACATAGAGGATCGGCGCCCGCCGCGCCGGCAGGTCGCGCAACAGCACCTCGCGTACGGTCGCCCGGTCGGCCGGACGCCGCACGACTCCCGGCGCGAGGGCGTCCGGGCCGGGATCGGGCGAGGACAGCACTGTCACCTGCCCGGGCGGCACGCCCTGGGCCACGAACCAGCGAGCGAACCGGACGGCGTCGTCGACCGGTCCGGCCAGGCTCCACTCGGGGCCCGCCGCGTACCTGTCGATACCGACCACGACCACGTGCACATCGCGCGGATCGCGGTCACGGTCCATCGTTCACCCCTCATCTGCGGTGCGGCCGGTGAGCCGATCCAGGGCGGTCCGGGATCCGGTGCCGGTCGGTCCGCACCGCAGGGCACCCCTGCCGGTTCCGCCGGGGACTCCCGCCACAGTAGTAAGCGGTGGACCTGCCGGCCACCCGCGTCGCCGGGCGGCGACCCCGGGGCGGTGCGGCAGCCGAGGGCTTCCCTGGCTGCCGCACGGCTGGTCGCGGGTCCAGGGGCCGGCTACGTGACGCGGTAGGCGGTGTAGCGCACCCGGTCGGCCTCGCGGATCGCGGACGCCACGAAAACGCTCTGCTCCAGGACCGCCAGCGCGGGCACCGAGGTCTCCAGCCGTACGCCCAGGCGGAAGTAGTACTCGGCGGGGTCGACCGGATCGCCGCGGAGCAACGCTTCGAGGATCTCCGGGCGTCCGCTGCGGACCCCGAACGTACGGAGGTAGATGTGGCCGCCGTCGGCGGTGCGCGCCGAGTATCGTGTGTCGATCTCGATGGCGCCGTCGGGGCGGACCACTTGCCAGTCGGCGCCGCCCGGGAGGATCTCCGCCTCGAACAGGCCGGTGATCTGGCCGCCGACGATGGGCACGACGCGGCGGTGGCCCGCGCGGGTCACCCCGTGGTCCTCCAACGCGCCGAGCCGGGCCGCCACCTCGAACGCGGCCTCCAGACCGGGAATCGGCGGGGCGCTCACCGGGCCCCGACCGGCAGCTCGACGCGTACTCATGGGGTGTCCTTGGTTTGCGCGAGGGCGTCGCGGAGGCGTTCCAGCGCGGGCACCGCGGCGGCGAGGGCCGCGCGGTCCGCCGCCGGCAGGGTCGCCGCGGCGCGGGCGACCAGGTCTCCGCTCGCGAGGTCGAAGCGGTCGAACAGGTCGAGGGCCTTCGGGGTGGCGAGGACGTCGACGTGGCGGTGGTTGCCGGGACGGGGGCGGCGCTCGACGAGACCGTTGCCCTCCATCGTGGTCAGCAGGTTGCTGACCGTCGAGCGGCTCAGGCGGAGTCGTTCGGCCAGCTCGCCGGGACCGGACACGGTGCCCCGGGGCAGGGCCCGCACGATCTCGATCTGCGCGTCCGGGATCTCCGGCAGGTGCTCGGCGGCCCGGGCGGCGGCGAGCAGCGTGCGGCGCAGCGGCGAGATCACCGACGCCAGTCGCGCCGCGTCCAGCCCGGTCGGCTCCGGGCCGGTCACGGCAGGACACCGGAGAAGACAGTCGGCGTCAGGGAGGCCCGTTCGTTGAGGTCGGCGGGCAGGAAGCCGGCCGCCTTCTTGTACCCGGTGGCGATCTCGGTCAGCTCCTCCGGCGGGATGACGTCGTGGATGTGCGCGAACCCGTCGGGGGCCCGCTCGCGGGCGAGCACCATCACCTGTTCCGGGCCCTGCCGCCGGTTGCTCAGCACGAGCGCGGTGGTCGCCGGCCGCCGGTCCGCCTCGTAGGCGTCGAGCGCCTGCCGCACCGTCGGCGCGGTGGCGAGGTGGAAGGCGAGGGTACGCCCGTCGAGGATCGCCTGCGACGCCCCGTTGGAACCGTTCGGATACATCGGGTGCGCCGCGTCCCCGAGCAGCGTCGTGTTCCCGTGGGTCCAGGTGTCGATCGGGTCGCGGTCCACCATCGGGTATTCGAGGATCTCGTCGGCGGCGGCGAGCAGTGCCGGGACGTCGAGCCACGGGAAACGCCAGTCTGCGAAGAGGGAGACGACCGGCGCGGGGTCGACCGTCCGGTTCCAGTCCGCGTTGGGCCCGGCGAAACCGGGCCCGCGCCGCTCCGCGACGACGTTGATCAGGCCGGCACCGATCGGGTACGCGACGAACTTCTGTTCCGCGTCCCCCGCCATGATCATGGTTCGCCCGTCCAGGAAGCCGGACGCCCGTGCCGTGCCCCGCCACAGCGTCAGCCCGTTCCAGAGCGGCGGTCCCTCGCCGGGATGGTGTTGCCCGCGCAGCGCGGAGTGGATGCCGTCCGCTCCGACGATCAGGTCGCCCGCGACGCTCACCTCCCCCGCCGCCGTCGCGAAGTGCGCGACGCCGTCGCGGACGCCGACGAGCCGGTGCCCGGTGCGCACCACGTCGGGCCCCAGCCGTTCCCGCACCACGGTGAGCAGTTCCATCTGGAACCGGCCGCGGTGCACGGAAAGCTGCGGCCAGCGATATCCGGCGTCGAGTCCGCGCGGTTCGCTCCAGATCTGCTGACCGTGCCGGTTGTGGTAGGCGAGCGTGCCGGGGGCGGCGCCCAGCCTTTCCACGCGGTCGCCGAGGCCCAATTCGGTCAGCTCCCGGACGGCGTGCGGGAGCAGATTGATCCCGACGCCGAGTGGGCGCAGCACGTCGGCTCGCTCGTAGATGGTGATCTCACGGAAGCCGGCCCGGTGCAGGCTGAGAGCGGTGGTGAGGCCACCGATCCCCGCGCCCACGATCACGATCGCCAAGTCGTCGCTCCCTCCGCCACCGGACCACCAATCGCATAGTTTGGTCACAAAATCGTCACGCGTCAAGACGTATTCCCATCGAGTTCCGACCACTCGTCTCGCATTGCGATTCGCCTTATCGGAATTCTTGACAATCAATCACCTCTGCATGACGCTGATCGACGCGGTCGGATGGTTCACCTCTCCTCGCCGGCCCTCACTCCTCCGGATGCACCAGCGCTTCGCACGGAAGGGCTCGTCCATGAAGAAGGCCACCGCCCTCGCTGTTCTCACCGCCGTCGCGATCGCCCTGACCGGCTGTACGGACTCCGACGCCACCGATCCGTCCCCCGGGACGAGCGGCGACCTGCGCAAGGTCCGCGTGGCCGCGCTGCCGATCAGCGAGACCGCCGCGCTGTGGGGCGGCATCAAGGCGGGCATCTTCCGGGAGCAGGGGCTCGACGTGGAGGTCGTGCCCGCGCAGGGCGGCGCGCAGGCCATCCCGGCGCTGCTCAACGGCGACATCGACTTCGCTATCGGTCAGCCGTTCGGCCCGTTCCGCGCCGACCTGCAGAACCTCGGCGTGGTGATCATCGGGAACTACGCGTCGTCCTACGCCGACGGTGACGACATCAACGCCGTGGTGACGTCGGCGAAGTCGGGCATCACCCGGCCCGCCCAGCTCGCCGGGCGCAAGGTGTCGGTGAACAGCCTGGGCGCCGCCGGCGACGTCACGATCATGGCAGCGGTCGAGAAGGACGGCGGCGATCCGGCGAAGGTCAAGTTCGTCGAGGTGGCCTTCCCGGACGCGCCGGCCCAGCTCGCGGCCGGCAACATCGACGCCGCCTGGGTGACCGAGCCGTTCATCACCCAGCTGCGCAAACGCGGTGACGTCCTCGTGGTCGCCCCCTATCAGGCCACCGTTCCCGGACTCACCACCCTGACGACGATCACGTCGAGCAAGCTGAAGGACTCCGACGCCTCCCTGGTCGCGGACTTCTCGGCGGCGATGAAGAAGACGCTCACCTGGGCCAAGGATCCGGCGAACGAGAAGGACCTGCGTCAGGCCATCAAGGACAACCTCAAACTGCCGGAGGCGGTGGCGGACTCCGTGCGGCTCCCGGCGTTCGGATGGGAGCTCGACCGGGCCGGCCTGGAGCAACTGGCGACGCTCGCCCAGAAGTACCGCGTCCTCGACCGGCGACCCGACTTCGACCGCCTCATCCAGCAGCAGTAGCCGGCCGATGCGCAAGATCCTGCTGGGCGCCGCCGGTCTGCTGGGGTTCCTCGTCGTCTGGCAACTGATCCCGACCCTGGGACTGGTCGACCCGCACTACCTGCCGTACGCCACCGACGTGTTCGGACGGTTGGCCGAGGAGGTCCGCGACCTGGCGTTCTGGCGGCGGGTCCGGCTCACCATGACGTCGTGGGCGATCGGCCTGACGGTGGCCACGCTCGCCGCGGTCGCGCTGGGGACCGTGATCGGGATGGTGCCGTTCCTGCGTCGCGCGACGCACACGACTGTCGAGTTCCTGCGGCCGGTGCCGTCGGTCGCGCTGATCCCGCTCGCCGTGCTGATGTTCGGCCTGCAGATGCGCGCCGCGCTCGTCATCATCGTCTACGCGGCGTTCTGGCAGGTGTTCGTGCAGGTGATCTACGGGGTCGCCGACGTCGACACGGTCGCCCGGGACACCGCGCGGAGTTTCGGCCTCACCCGTGCCGAGCGGCTTCGGTATCTCGTCCTGCCGACCGCGCTGCCGTACCTGATGACCGGCCTGCGTCTCGGCGCGGCGGTCGCCCTCATCCTGGCCGTGACCGCGGAGATGGTGATCGGTAACCCCGGCCTCGGGCGCATGATCGAGCTGTCCCGCTCCGCCGGAGACGCGGTCGGCCTCTACGGGCTCGTCGTGGTCACCGGGATGCTCGGGCTGCTGGTGAACGTCGTGTTCCGCTTCGTCGAACGGCGCTCGCTGGCCTGGCACCAGTCGGTGCTCGCGGACGAGGCGACCCGGTGACCGCCGTCGGCACGGGCCGGGCCCGCCCTCGCGACCTGGGCGTCCGGGTCGCCGAGAACGTCCTGTTCGCGGTCGGGCTCCCCGTTCTGGCCGTCGGGCTCTGGGCCGTCTGGTCCACCCGGTCGACGAACCGGTTCCTCGTCGGCCCCCGTACGCTCCTCGACGCGTTCCGGCAGACCTGGATCGGCCCGGCGTTCGTCGACGACGTCCTGCCGAGCGTGTACCGGCTCCTGATCGGACTGTTCGCGTCGATCCTGCTCGGCGTCGCCGCCGGCGTCGTCATCGGCCGGTTCCGCCCGCTCCGCGAGATCCTCGAACCGCTGCTGGAGTTCTTCCGCGCGATTCCGCCGCCCGTCCTGATCCCGGTCGCGATGCTCCTGCTCGGCATCACCGACACCATGAAGGTCGTCGTCATCTCCTCCGGCGCGATCTGGCCGATCCTGCTGAACACGATCGAGGGCGTCCGGGCGACCGACAGCGTGATGCTGGAGACCGCGTACTCGTTCCGGATCTCCCGGTGGGACCGGCTGTGGCGGCTGATCCTCCCGGCGGCGAGTCCGCGCATCATGACCGGCGTACGGCAGGCGCTCTCGGTGGCCCTGATCCTCATGGTGATCTCGGAGATGTTCGCGTCGTCGGCCGGCCTCGGCTACCGGATCGCCTACTTCCAGCGGAACTACCTCATCGCCGAGATGTGGAGCGGCATCCTCCTGCTCGGCCTCATCGGCGTCGTCCTCGCCGTGGTCTTCGGTGTCGTCGAACGCCGCGTCCTGCGCTGGTACCACGGAATGAAGGAGGTCACCCGTGGCTGACGGGCGTCCCCTGCTGAGGGTCGAGCACCTGCGGAAGGTCTACGCGTCCGGCCGGGGCGAGGTCGAGGCGATCGGGGACATCAGCTTCACGATGGATCCCGGCGAGCTGCTGTGCGTCGTCGGACCCTCGGGCTGCGGGAAGACCACGCTCCTGAAATGCCTGTCCGGGCTGCTCCGGCCGACCAGCGGCCTCGTCGAGATGGAGGGGTCGCCGGTGACCGGCCCGAGCCCGGCGATGGCGGTGGTCTTCCAGGAGTACGGCCGCAGCCTCTATCCGTGGCTGACCGTCCGAGGCAACGTCGAGCTTCCGCTTCGCCACAAGAAGCTCTCCCGCGCCGAACGCGCCCGGCTGGTCGACGACGCCCTCGACGCGGTCGGGCTGCCGCATTCGGGGCGCAGCCATCCGTGGCAGCTGTCCGGCGGGATGCAGCAGCGGGTCGCGATAGCGCGGGCCCTCGCGTACCAGCCGGACGTGCTGATCATGGACGAGCCGTTCGCCGCGGTGGACGCGCAGACCCGCGCCGACCTGGAGGACCTCGTCCGCGAACTGCACCGCACGCGGCGGATCTCGACGGTCTTCGTGACCCACGACATCGACGAGTCGGTGTATCTGGGCCAACGCGTGCTCGTCCTGTCCAACTCCCCCACCCGGGTGCAGGAGGACCTCGCGATCGACCTCCCGCCCGAGCGCGACCAGCTCACCACCCGGGCCCTGCCCCGCTTCACCGAGCTGCGGACCCGCGTCTACGAGCAGATCCAGCGGGCCAAGCGCGGGCCGGTCCCCCCGGGACCGGCCCGTCGTCAGTAGACGCCCGTCCGGCTCGGCCAGAACACCGGAGCGCATCAGTGGTGATCCCGTACGAGATGGCGGACATCGTCCCCGACGTCGCCGGCTCCGTGCGGTTGCCCCGTCGCCAGGCGGGCAGCTCGCCGCAGGGCCTGGCGACGACGTTGATCGCTGACTACACCGCGCGTACGCGGGCCTGGCTGCCCTCGGCGTCGATCGTCGCGCTGCTCGCGGAGACCGGGGTCAGCCCCACCGGCGGCCGCACCGCCATCAGCCGGCTGGCCCGCCGGGGAGTCCTCGAGAACCACCGGGACGGTCGGCGCAGCTCGTACCGGCTGACCCCGGACCGCCGCCGACGAACTGCTGGGCGGCGGGGCCTGGATAGCCGGATTCGCCGCCGGGGGCGACTCGTGGGACGGGTCCTGGACGCTTGTCGCCTTCTCCCTACCCCAGGAGGCCAACGGTCACCGGCGCGCGCTGCGCGA
The DNA here is from genome assembly GCF_049841615.1 of Micromonospora sp. DT63. NCBI lineage: Bacteria > Bacillati > Actinomycetota > Actinomycetes > Micromonosporales > Micromonosporaceae > Micromonospora > Micromonospora sp. DT63. The sequence goes on from NZ_JBNCKQ010000001.1 coordinate 1,194,664, forward strand.
CCAGCTGCGCTGGCTGGGGTTCGCGTCGCTGTTCGACGGGCTGTGGATCTCCCCCGACGCGCCGAACCCGACCGTCGAGAACCGCCTCCGGGCCTTCGGCGTCGGTGCCATGAGCATCTTCCGGGCCCGGCACGTGGACCTGGCGAATACGAGCGACAGGTCGCCGATCGAGGCGTGGGACGTGGCCGCCATCGCCCACCAGTACGAGACGTTCATCGAGCGCTGGCGGCCGCTGCTCCCGCAGATCCGGACCGGGCGGATCACCGGCGCCCGCGCGGTCGCCACCCGCACCGAGGTCATGGACACCTACCGGCGTTTCCCCGTCCTCGACCCGCAGCTGCCGATCGCGCTGATGCCCGCCGACTGGCCCCGAGGCCGTGCCCGGGAGCTGTTCGTCTCGGTCTACGACGGCCTCGCCGCGCCCGCCGAGGAACACGTGCGCGCGGTCGTCGCCCGGTTCGCCGACTCCCCCGACCCGGGCATCCGCGCCCACACCACCGGGGATCTCCGCGCGGGCGCCGCCTGACGGCCTCGACGCCGCGTCAGCCACGCCCGCCGCCGGTCGCCGGTGCCCACCCGTCCCAAACCGGCAGGTCGATCCGGGACGGGTGGGCGGGGTCGTGGGAGATCTCCTGCTCCGCCCGGACGGTGGTGGCCGCGGTGGCGGCCGGTTCGCCGGTGCCCGGATTGCGGGCGTAGCGCGGATGCGCCCCCGAGCTGACCTGCACGGCGATCCGGTGGCCGGAGGCGAAGCGGTGGAAGGCCGGCCACAGCGGCACGTCCAGGGTCACGAAACCGTCCCCGTCGGGCGGCGGGTCGGTGGCCGCCGTGCCGACGCTGCCGATGCGGCGGATGCCGTCGCACACGCTCATCGAGCGGCCGTCGGGGTGCACGTCGCAGATCCGCACGAACACGTCGGCGCTGGCGGCCGTCGAGCGGAACCGGACCCGGGCGACCGGCTCCCCGGCGAGGACGACCGGGTGTGCCAGCGGTGGGCTGCGGAAGACGACCACGTCCGGGCGGCGTTCGTGGGCGCGGGTGTCGACCGGTCCGCAGCTGGGGCCCATGTCGGGGCCACCGAGCGCCGGTGTGGGCCGGTCGGGGTCGTAGCTGTAGCGGGTGGTGCCCCCGGCGGGGATCGCCGGGTCGAGCAGCCCGGACGGGTGCAGGTACCAGCGCCGCGTCGCGGTGCCCGGTGGCGGCCACACAGGTAGGTCGTGCCACTGGTCCGCACCCGTGAGGAAGGCGCGCACGGGCGCCGGCCGGGTCGCGGAAGCGCCGGCGAAGTGTTCCTTGAGGAACGCGATCGACTCGGCGAGAAACGGGCTCCGCTCACCGCCGTGGCCCCACGGGCCGATGGTCAGCCGGGGCGGGCGGCCGGCCGCGACCAGTTGGGCGTAGTTGCGCAGTTGCCAGGGCAGGAAGATGTCGTACCAGCCGGTGGCCAGGTAGACGGGTGCGGTCACGTCGGGCACCGATGCGGTGTGCGACTGCCGGGTCCAGTAGTCGTCGGTGAGCTTCTCGTGCGCCAGCCAGTCCTGGTACCAGCCGATCGGGTGGCCGGCCACGGCGGTGTCCCCGCGGGCCAGGGGCAGGACGTCGAGGGCCTCGGCCAGTTTCCGATCCGGGCGCCGGGCGAGCCGCGCCCGGATCAGGGCGCCGCGCGGGCCCCGCAGGACCATCCGGCGCGACCAGCCGAGCGAGCCGCCCAGCCAGAAGGCGCCGTTGGTCCAGGTGACCGCACCGAAGTCGGCCATGGTGACGTTCAGGCACAGGGCGTCCGGGGCGTTCCCGGGGTCGTCGCGGCACATCCGTCCGGCCACCGCCCACTGGGTGTAGCCGAGGTAACTCTCCCCGTACGTCGCGACGGCGCCGGTGAACCACGGCTGGCGGCGTACCCACCGGTGGGTGGCCATGCCGTCGCACTCCTCGTCGAGCTGGGGCCGGAAGGTGCCTCCGGAACCGCCCGTGCCCCGGCAGCTCTGCACCAGCACGGTGAACCCGGTCCCGGCCAGCGCGGGCGCATGGGTGAGCGAGCCGTGCCGGCCGTACGGCGAGCGGACCACGATCGTGGGCAGCGGCGGTTCCCCGGCGCCGACCGGTTGGTACAGGTCGGCTACCAGTTCGACGCCGTCGTCCATCGGCACGCGCAGCCTGCGCCGCACGGTGAACGGGTAGGGCGGCCCGGTCGGGCGGCGGGCACGTCGGAGCAGGCCGGCCAGCCGGCGGCGGACACCTGTCATCGCCCGTCCCTGTTCGACCTCGGTCGCTGTGGTCAGGAGGTGGTGGGCCGGGCACCTCAGCCCTTGAACGCGCCTTCCATGATTCCCTGCACCAGCTTGCGCCCGACGAAGACGAAGAGCACCAGCAGCGGAATGGTGGCCAGGAACGAGCCGGACATGGCCAGGCCCAGATCGATGTCCCGGTTCTGCTGCAGTGCCTTGATGGCGATCTGGGCGGTGTAGTTCTCCGGCGACTTCAGCACGATGAACGGCCAGAGGAAGTCGTTCCAGGCGTAGACGAACGTGAACAGCCCCAGCACGAACGCCGCCGGGCGCACCAGCGGGAACGCCACCCGCCAGAAGATCTGCCAGGTGGTCGCCCCGTCCACCCGAGCGGCGTTCATCAGCTCGTCGTCGATGGTGTTGCCGATGTGCTGGCGCATCCAGAAGATGCCGAACGCGCTGACCAGCCCAGGAACGATCACCGCCTGGAGGCTGTCCACCCAGTTGAGGCGGGAGATGATCAGATATTGCGGCACGACAGCCAGTTGAGCCGGCACCGTCATGGTCAGCACGACGATGAGGAACAGCGTGTTGCGGCCGGGGAAGGACAGCTTGGCGAAGGCGAAGCCGGCCAACGCGCAGAGCACCGCCTGCCCCACGGCGATGGTGCTGGCCACGATGAGGCTGTTGAGCAGGGACTGTACGAACGGCACGATGGTGAAGACCAGCTTCGCCAGGTGCAGGAAGTTGCCGCCGGGCGTGAGGTGCGGCGGGAGGGTCGTGGCGGTGGCGGAGTCCGTCGTGGCCACCACGAACATCCAGTAGAGCGGGAAGACGCTGACCAGGCTCGTGAGGGTGAGCAGGAGGTAGACCGTCGTCGGGACGCGGTTGGCGTGACGCCGCCGGGCCCGCTTGGGTGCGGCGGTCGAGGTTCCGGGCTTCATGGACGCTCCGAGCGGATGCGGGTGGCCAGCAGGTAGTTGAGGCCGGCGAAGGCCACCACGATGAGGAAGAGCGCGACACCGACGGCCGCGCCGTAGCCGAAGTGGAACTGCCCGAACGACTGTTCGTAGAGGTAGAGGGTGACGGTCTGGCACTGCCGCGCCGCCCCGCAGGTGAGGCCACCGACCGGGTTGGCCAGCAGAGGCTCGGTGAAGACCTGCAGGCCGCCGATGGTCGACGTGACGACGGTGAAGGCGATGATCGGCCGCAGCGACGGGATGGTGATGTGCAGGAACTGCTTCCAGCCGTTCGCACCGTCCGCCGCGGCGGCCTCGAACAGTTCTCGGGGGACCGCCTGCAACGAGGCGAGGTACAGCAGCGTGTTGTAGCCGGTCCAGCGCCAGGCGATCATCGTGGCGATCATGACGTGGCTGCCCCACAGCGAGGCGGTGAAATCGATGTGCTCGAAGCCCAGCAGGCCGAGGATCCAGTTGATCATGCCGTAGTCCCGGTCGAACATCTGGGCGAACACGATAGTGGTGGCCGCCACCGAGGTGACGTAGGGAACGAGCACCGACATCCGGAACACCGTGGCCAGCCGCAGCCGCGCGTGGTTCAACATGTGCGCCAGGCCCAGGGCCAGGAGCAACTGCGGCACCGTCGACAGCACCCAGATGCTGAACGTGTTGCGCAGCGCGCCCCAGAAGCGCGGGTCGTGCACGAGGTCGGAAAAGTTGTCCAGCCCCACGAAGCGGTGTTCACCGATCGGATCCCAGTCGAACAGGGAGATGTAGAAGGTGAACAGCAACGGGAAGAGGCCGAAGATCAGGAACAGGATGAAGAAGGGCGAGATGTACGCGTACGGAGCCAGCCGCTCCCGTACGCTCTGCCGGATCTGCCGGTTGCGGCTGGGCCGTGGGAGGTCCGGTGCGGCGGCGGCCGGGCTGAGCATGGTGGTCAAGGCGTCACCTTCCCGACGTGCGGCAGCCGGGCCGGACCCGGCTGCCGCACATCAACCGTCCGTCATTCGCGCACGGCGTTCTTGACATTGGTCAGGGCGGTGTTCCAGGCGTTGGCCGGGTCCACCTTGCCCTGCTCGACGCTGGTGAGGGTGTTGAGCAGTTCGGTGCCGATGGGGCCGTCCTTCGGGCCGAAGTAGAAGGGCTTGATCCCGACCACCGACTGGGTGTAGATCTTGCCGATCGGCGCGTTGTTGAAGAACGGGTCGGTCTTGCCGACCAGCTGCGGGTCCGTGTAGACCGACGGCGTGGTGGGCAGCGATCCCTGCGACACGAAGTGCGCCAGCTGGCCCTTGGGTGACTGCATCTCGGAGATGTAGTTCCACGCCGCCTTCGCGTTCTTGGCGCGCTTGGGGATGGCGAGGAAGCTGCCACCCCAGTTGCCCGAGCCGCCGGGGATGGTGGCGATGTCCCACTTGCCGTTGGTCTCCGGGGCGTTCGTCTTCATCTGGCTGAGCATCCAGGACGGCGAGCACACCACCGCGTAGTCGCCCTTCTTCATGGCGGCGGTCCAGCCGGACGAGAACGATTCCTGCTTGGCGGAGATGCCCGCGGTGAAGGCCCTCAGCGTCACGTCGAACGCCGCCTTGACCTGGTCGTTGTCGTAGTCCAGCTTGCGGTCGGCGCTGTAGTAGCGCTGGCTGCCCTGGTTGACCGCCTGGAAGAAGACGCTCGTCGGCGTGTTGTCCACGAACGGCTTGCCGGTCTTCTGGACGTAGGTCTTGCCGACGTTGATGAAGTCGTCCCACGTCGGCCAGAGCTTGGCGACCGCCTCCCGGTCGGTGGGCAGCCCGGCCGCCTTGAACAGGTCGGTGCGGTAGGCGACCGCCAGGCCACCGACGTCGGTCGGCACACCGACGATCTTGTTGTCCTTGGTGGTCGACTGCGCCATCACCCAGTCGAGGTAGTTGCCCTTGATGTCGCCCGCGCCCAGCGTGGTGAGGTCGACGAAGTTGTCCGGCGACTGCATGAACTTCGGCAGGTCGTCGGCCTGGATCAGCACCAGGTCGGGCACCTTGCCGCCGGCCAGCGCGGCGGTGAGCGCCTGGGCGGTCTCGGTAGTGGTGCCCACCTCGGTGAGCTTGACGCGCACATCCGGGTGCGCCTTGGTGTAGACGTCGACGTCGGCCTTCTGGTTGATGTTGGCGAACGACCAGAAGTCGAACGTCTTCGTGTCGGCCGAGCTGGATGTGCCATCCGATCCCTGACAGCCGGCCAGGAGGAGGGCGGCTGTGGCGACGATGGCTGCGGCGGTGGTCCGGACGCGTTTCAACGGCCCTCCATACGGTGATCGTGCGGGGCGGTGGTCGGGTGACCGCGGTGGATCGGAGCGATGGGCGTGCCGGCTGCGGGCACGGGAGGCAGCGGCTGACGGGCGGCCGCACCGACGGGGTCAACTCTGGCCGCGTCGTAGGCGAGGTCGTCGGTTCCCGTCTCCGAAATCTATCGAGACATTTGCATGCCACTATTTCGTGCGCTGAGGCTACTAACTGCCACGTCATCCGTCAACAACCTCGCTGCCAGCAGGACCGCCCGCCGGCCGGGGAGCGTCCCGACCTCACCGCGCCGAAAGTTTCAGGCACCAGCAACCCGCCCGGGACCGGCGAAAGCCGGTGGCGGCGGGATCGCTGCCGCGGGGCACACAGGGTGCCGATGCCGAGGCGTACCAGCCGGCGGGCGACCTGCGGATCAGCCACCTCGACCGGGACGGCCCAGGTCGGCCCCGCCGACGAGGCCGAGCACCACGGCGGCCAGGACCAGGACCGCCAGGCCCGGCAGCCGGGCGCCGACCGGGACAGCCGCCATCAGCACCAGCGCCCCGCCCAGCCGGTGGACGGAGCGCCGCCCGCGGACCTCGTACTCCGCCCAGCCCTGCGCGAGGAGGAACAACGCCGGACCGCCGAGCATGATGACCGCCGGCGGCAACCCGCCCTCGTCGGTGGGGTGGGCGATGACCAGCTCGAATCCGACGGCGGTGACCAGCACACTGGCCACCGTCACCAGGTGGATGTAGGTCGCCCGCTCGCCGAGTCGCGCCGGGGACGTCGAGTCGCGGATCGCGGTGGGGAGCAGGTGTCCGGCGCGGTGGAAGTAGATCCGCCAGAACAGCACCGTGACGGCGAACGCGATGACGAACGCGGCGACCTTCGCGGGGGTCAACCGGTCCGCGCTGGAGGCCAGGCCGATCACCAGGATCGCCTCGCCGAGCGCGATCAGGAACACCTGCTGGTAGCGCTCCACCAGGTGGACCCCGTTGATCACCCACTGGTTCACCCGGGAGGCGCCGAGCCGGGGTATCGGCCAGCCGGTGGCGAACCCCACGTACTCGATGGCCAGGGCACCGGCCCAGACCGCGGGACGGGAGTGCTCGCTCACGGCGGCGCCGATGAGCCAGGGCACCGCGGCGACTGCCGTCCAGATCGTGATGCGGGTCGTCACCAACCGTCGTGGATGGTGGCGCAACGCCAGCGTGAGCGCGAGTGGCCGGCCGAGCTGGATGGTGACGTAGGTGACCGCGAACACCACGGCTCGGCCGCCGAACGCGTACGGCATCCCGATGGCCAGCACCAGCGCGCCGAACATGACCACGATGACCAGCGCCTGGACGAACGCCAGCGCCGGATCGTAGAGGCTGGTGACCCAGGCCGCCAACATCCAGATCAACCAGAGCAGCAGGAAGAAGAACAGCGCCTCGGCGGCCCCCGCCCGCACGTCGCGCTCCGGCTCGCTGGCGTTCAGCTCGGTGATGAGCCGTTGCGCGACCCGGGTGAGGGCGAAGACGAAGACCAGGTCGTAGAAGAGTTCGAGAAACGCCGCCCGGGGCGAGGCCACCGGATCGCGCAGCAGCCGTCCCGTCCACCCGTGCGCCATCCCGGCCACCCCCCGGGCACTAACGATCTTCTGGACGGGCGGTTGCGTGCGGTCGGTCGCCCGGAGGGCGGAGCTCCTATAGTCGGGCGGTGGGCACGGAACAGGTACAGCAGGCGTACGCCGCGGTCGCGGATCTCTACATCGAACTGTTCGGCACGCGGGAGAAGGTGGACCCCGACGATCTCGCCCTCATCGGCCGGCACCTGGGGGGCCGACCCGGTCCGGTGCTCGACCTGGGCTGCGGCCCGGGTCACCTCACCGACCACCTGCGCTCGCTGGGCGTCGACGCCACGGGCGTCGACGTGGTCCCCGAGTTCATCGCCCACGCGCGGGCGACCCATCCCGGCGGCAGCTACCGCCTCGGGTCGCTGGACGACCTCGACGTCGCCGACCACTCAGTCGCCGGCATCCTGGCCTGGTACTCGCTGATCCACCTGCCGCCGGAGCGCCTCGACGGCGTGCTCGCCACGTTCCGTCGCGCCCTGGCCCCGTCCGGACGGTTGGTGCTGGGGCTCTTCGCCGGCGACGAGGTCGACGCCTTCGACCACAAGGTCCTGACCGCCTACCGGTGGCCCGTCGACGAGATCTCCGAGCGGCTGGCGCGCGCCGGCTTCACCGAGGTCGAACGCCTGGAGCGCCCGGACGGTGGAATCCATCGGCCGCATTTCGCCATCGTGGCGGTCGTCACCGAGGAATGAGCCGGCGCGGTCGCGCGGCGGACACCGCACGGAACTCAGCCGACGCTAGTTCCGCCGATCCTGCATGAACCGGCAGGATTTCAACCAGAGCTTCACCGCGGTAGTCGCCGCCACCGTGCTGACGAACTGCCAATCCTTCACCCGGTCGGGCTCACCGAAGTCGGCGATCCCCCGCATGACCATCCAGGGAACGGCCTGCTCGTCGCAGGTGACCGCAAATCCGGCGCCCTCCATCTCCAATGCGCCGGTGCGGCGCTCCGGGCCGAACCACCGCGCCCGCCGTCCGACTTTGCCGTCCTCCACCAACTCGTCCTTGGCCTGGATCGTCTTCAGAATGAGCCTTGGACGGTAGGTCGCCGGGTCGAAGAGCTCAGGAACCTGCAGATCGTCCAGGTCGGCGGTTGCCGCCGCGACCTCCTTGGCGATCAGGTCGTGCCAGCCGAGCCGCTCCGGCCGGAACGACGTCATCTCGCGGGCGATCCTGAGGTCCGGGTCCAGCGACGCCGGGTCGGGCTCGTAACCGCGGGTCGTCGATATTCCGCGCCCGGTGTCGATGATCTTGTCGCCGAACACGACGTCGCCCAGTCTGACCTGCCCACTGTGACCGGCTGCCATGCCGACGAGGCAGCACAGCCTGACCTCGTACGTGGAGAACACGGTGTGCAGGAAGGCGGCCATCCGACTGTTACCGGCCGTCCCGCACTTGGTGATGATCCCCTTCAGCGGTGGCTGACCCTCACGCGCCACTTCGACGTCGAAGAAGTACGCGCCTCGCGCTGAATAGTCAGGTTCGCGTCGGAGGTCGACGCCCAGCGCCACCTTCGCTGCGTCGAACTCCCGCTCCTTCACCGTAACGAGCGCAAAGTCGACGCTACGCGACACCTGCCATCTGTCGAGCTGATCGAAGATGTCCTTGGCGCGCTCGGCATCAAGCCACCGCGAGCCCATGATCGCCGCAGCATGGACAAGGACCTTGGAGCGAAATCTCTCGTCGAGGCGGCTGACGGACCAAACAAGATCATCGAACATGATCGAAGCCACGTCATCAGACGCCTCTGACCGCAGCAGCGCGAGCAACGTCAGAACGTCGTTCTCCGTCGGCTGTCGGGTCACGGCCTGCGCACCGCTTCCGCATCGGAGTCCGCGCGCTGCGTGGGCACGTCCTTCCGGGGGGCTGGCGGCCGCCAGCCGTAGAGCGAGTGTCGCTGTCCTGCGGCCTCGGGCGCAAAGTCGAGCAGTGTGCAGACGGCCTTCACGTTCAGGCCCTTCGCGAGGGCGATGCGCTCCATGGCGTCGATCGTGTCGCCGGCACCGACGAACTCGTCGATGAGGACCACCTCCTTGGTGGCGACGGAGTCCAGCTCCTGGCACCAGGGGGCGGCGTCATCGAAGACCCGCTCCGGGGCGGTGCCGTCAACCACCTTCTCGATCGCCTCGCGGGGGATCCTCACCACTTGGGCGCCCGACCGCAGGGACAAACTGTTGGACAGCTTGCGGGATCCCTGTTCGCGTTCGGGGCAGACCAACAGGATGTCCTGCCCCACCGTGCTCGTCGACCGACGCACAAACATCCATAGCTTGTCGGCCAGCCAATTCCCATACTTTTCAAGGATCCGAGGGACGTCAGGGACCACGGGGTAGGCGCCCCGGCGGGGAGTCGGCACGTCATCCTCGGGCTTCACGCCGCACATTCGTACGAGGTCCCAGAACTCCGCGGTGGTCAGCGCGTTGGTCCGCTCCTCGTACCGCCTGGTCTCTCCCACCACTGCCAGGCGGCACTCGGCCTCCAACTCGGTGCGTTGTTCGACCGACAAGAAGTATTCGACGTCGTACTCCGTGCCGTCGTCGCCCTCGATCCGACGGCGTCCGAACCGTGGCTGCGCTCCACCGACACAGAGGACGGCCAGGATCCGCAACCGGGTGGGACGCAGCGCAGCGGTAATGGTGGCGACCCGTTCCGCGAGTGACACCCCTGTGTTGACGACGGCGACGACGAGCAGCACCGATCGAGGGTGGGGATCCTCTGGCGCCTTGACGATCGCCTCGGAGAAGGACCGGACCGGCAGTGAGCCGGCGGATATGCAGGATCCCTTCAGTGGATTGGCAAGCCAGTTCGACACGGACTCGTGATAGACGACCAGGTCAGGCCGCTCGGCGGAGTCAGAGCCGAGCGCGTCGTCCAGCAGATGGCCGAGTTCGTCCTGTGCCCGGCTGGCGTCGAAGTAATGGCGCAACACCTTCCGCTCACCCTGACGGCCATGCGGGCTGAACCAGCCGAGCCGAGTGATCAGCTTTCGTTCCAACAGATCGATCGGCGCGGTCCGCAGACGATTCAACGCGCTCCGATAGTCGTCGACATCGTCGTCCGACCAGGACGAGGTGCCGCCGTCGGAGAGGAGATGGATCTGACCGGAGGTCAACCGCGCCTGCAAGCGTTCACGAAGTTTGATGTCTTCCGCCTGTTCGGTGGGCAGCAGGATAACCAGGGTTCGATCGGCCCACTGCTCGGTGTCGCATGCGGCGCTCACCGCCGAGGCGAGATGCAGCAACGCCTCAGGGCGGAGAAACAGCTCGCTGTTGACTGTCTGGGTGCTCACCGACAGATCGAGGATTCCGAGGTCGGCCCGGTCAGGAAGCTCCATCAACGCCTGAAAGAGCGGCTGGTAGACCGAACCGGTTTCGACGAGCGCCTTGTCCGTGGCGACGGTGTGGAAGGCAGCTGCCGATTCCGCGTAGCGCAGCGTGCGGCCGGCGACGATCCGGGCAACGTCCGCGTAGAAGGCGCGCTGCCGGTCGTCCGGTTCCTCGCCCGGCCCCAACCCGAAGCGAACGAGATCGAACGTGGTCTGTGACATCTGTGGGGACTGTTCCAGCATCGGACAGGCGCCGGACTAGTCGTTGAGCGGGAGGGTCACGACAACGAGATCACCGAGCACTGCCCCGCCGTTCGACCGATCGTAGGTGAGGGTCGGAGTCGGGGCTGGGACATCGGTGCCATCGCGCTGGTCGCGGGCCAGGGCGAGATGCGCATCGGCGCCGTAGGTGTCGAGTTGGCCGCCGAAGATGTCAACCACCGCGCTGGCGAGGACGGTGGGGCTGCTCGGCAGTTGCCAGGCATCCTGAACAGCCATGGGCGTGTGCGGCAAGGCTGCCAGCACGTTCTCCGGCTCGTCGAACACCAGTTCAAGCAAGTCAGTCGTCGCCACCCTGGTGGATCGTTCACCAGCCCCGTCCCACCAGAAGGCGATCTGGAGGTAGGCACGATCGTCTCGATGCAGTCCATAATGCGCGGCGACAACCGCGGTCTGCTTGTCGTGACCGATCGACGCACGGATGAGGGTTTCCAGGATCACCAACCGGGCCACCTGGGCGCCAGGGCCGGCCAGATCCCGGTCGAGCGCGGCCACCACGTGCTTCGACAGCCAATCCGCCGCGTACCGTACCGCCGGCGCGTGCCGGGTGTTCGACCCCAGTTGGAGGACCTTGAGCGGAAAGATGTTGAAGGGGAGAGTCGGGCGCCTGCTGTTCCCCGGCGCGCGCTTGAGGTAGGAGTCGACGCGGGTCAGTCGGTACAGGCTCTCGGTGGTCAGCAATTGGGACAGCGACGTCTCGGAAGCGACCGTCACGGCATCCAGGAAGTTGATTTCCCGGAGAAAGTCGATCATCTCTGGCTGCTCGGGGAGTCGAACTCTGGTAACCAGCCCGAGACGGTGCCGTTCGACGATTTTCGAGATGAGGTAGACCGGCCCGGCAACATCGGAGAAAGAGCATTCCGTCAGGTCCAGCAACGCCCTCGGCTCGCTTCGCCAGTATTCGGCTGCCTTGGCCCACGAACGCCGCAGCGACTCAATTGCGCCGTCGCCTGGGATGGGGACCAGATAGCCGTCTTCGGCGGCCAACCTCTTCGCCGCCGACCTGCGGTCCAGGGCGTCCTGCAAACTGCGGCTCAGCGAACTGGTCGCCAGGCCCACGAACAACTTGGCGACGTGCAGCGCCAGCTGATCGCCCTTCGTCGGCTGGTACACCGTTGCCGATATCGACGCCTGCCGCCCCGTCATCGATACCCCAAGTCAAGTCGCGGACGGAGTGATCCTGAGCCCGTCCTTGTCCGATTGGGCGACACACCCATGCGTCAACATGACCAGCGGGTGAATCCCGAGCAGAAACCTAGCAGCGCGAACACGGCCTGTGAAGGTGCGACAGCACGTTACCGCGGTGTCGAAACCCGACAATGGACGGACGACCGATGCGGAGACCGACACTCGGGCCACGAAGCAGACCAAAAGGCAACCATGACGCCAGGTAGTGACTGGGGGGCGACTGTCGGATTCTGCCGACGATCTCCGTTCGGCCGAGGGCCATGTTCAAGATCGTCTACGCACGTGCTGACCGTTCGTTTGGCTGCTTCGGGCATCATGGGACGCATCATCGGTCGCGCGGGAAGGACGTGCATGGGCGGCGAAATCACCACCGGCGGGCTACTGCTCACCGAGTACGAGCAGCTGAAGCACGAGCAACGCACGCGAATCGGATTCCGCGACAACCTGATCTATGCCACTCTCGGATCGATGGCGGCGGTGGTCGCGGCCGTTCTCTCCGTCAAGGACCACGCCGATCTGTTGCTCCTGCTGCCCGTGGCCAGCGCCGTCCTCGGATGGACCTATCTGATCAACGATGAGAAGATCTCGGCCATTGGTCGCTACGTCCGCACGGACCTTGGTCCCCGCCTGATGGCGCTGACGTCGGACAGTCAGCCCGTATTCGGCTGGGAGACGGCCCACCGCTCCGACGCCCGCCGCATCTCCCGGAAGTACCTACAACTCGCCGTCGACCTGGGTACCTTCGTCGCTCCGCCAGTTGCCGCCCTGATCGTCTTCTGGGCGAATGGGCCCTTGAGCTTCGCCTTCGTCGCCGTGTCCGGCATCGAGGTCGCCGCCACGGCCGTGCTCGCCTGGCAGATCGTCGTCTACGCCGACCTGACCCGCTGACCCACGACGTGCACAACCATGGGCGCTGGCCCGGCTCGACGGCAGTGACGACGAAGCCGTTACGGGGCAAGCGAAACCGTCGTCACACGGGCTTTCACGGCCACCAGCGTGTCGCCGAGGTGCCGCCCGGCATCGGCCGCGCCCAGCGGACACCGCGACGAACCCTCAGCCGACGCTAAGACCGCTGTCACGGCCCGTTCCTAGCGTGTGCGGGCATGGCGACACCACCCGTATCCCTGCCGGCGACCGCCGCCCGAACGGCCGGCGCCGCAGCCTGGTTGAGCTGCGTCGCGCCGCGCCCGGCCGCCCGACTGCGGCTGGTGTGCCTGCCGTACGCCGGTGCCGGCGCTGCCGCTTACCGGCCGTGGGCCACCCTGCTGGGCGACGACGTGGAGGTGTGGGCCGCGCAGCTGCCCGGCCGTGAGCGCCGGCTGGCCGACCCGCCACTGAGCACCATGGACGAGCTGGCGACCCCGCTGGTCGCGGCGATCGTCGAGCGGGTGCCGGCGCCGTTCGCGATCTTCGGGCACAGCATGGGCGGCCTGATCGGGTACGAGGTGACCGCCCGCCTGGTCGCGCGGGGAGACCACGTACCCCAGCGTCTGGTGGTCTCGGCGGCCCGTCCGCCGCGCACCGCGGCACCGCTGGGCGCGGCGCACCGCCTCGACGACGCGGCGCTGACCCGGTGGCTGCGCGACCTGGGCGGGATCCCCGACGAGGTGCTCGCCGACCCGGGCCTGCTGGAGCTGATCCTGCCCACCGTGCGGGCCGACCTGACAGTCGTCGCGTCGTACCGGCCGGCGACCGTGCCGCCGCTGCCGCTGCCCGTGGACGCGGTGGCGGCGGCCGACGATCCCCTGGTCGACCCGGACGAGGTGGCCGGCTGGGCGGCCTGCACCGACTCCGGTTTCTCGCTGACCGTCGTGCCCGGGGGCCACCTCTACCTGCACGACACCCCTCCCCCGCTGTCCCGCCTGCTCGGCGGCGGGCCGGCCGCCGACCGCGCGTACGTCGAAGGGGCCACCCGATGACCCAGGACCTGCACCCGGACCTCGCCGACCTCACCCCCGAGCAGCGGGAGCTGCTGGCCCTGCGGCTGCGCCGGAGCCGTGCCGGCAAGGCCCCCGCCAGCCGCCCCGACACCGCCGTGCCGTCGCCCCGATCGGGCAGCGGACCGGCCAGCTACCCGCTCTCCTTCACCCAGGAGCAGCTCTGGTTCCTGGACCGGCTGGAGCCGGGCACGCCTGTCTACAACGTGCCCTTCGCCGAGCGGATCACCGGTCCCCTGGACGTCCCGGCGCTGCACCGGGCGATCGACGCGGTCGTGGCCCGGCACGACGCGCTGCGGATCGTGTTCGCGTCCGTCGACGGCGTCGTCACCCAGCGGGTGTCGGACGCCCTGGAGGTGCCGCTTGCGGTAGTCGACCTGACGGCGCTGCCGGAGTCGGAGCGGCAGGCCGCGATCGATCGGGAGGTCGCCGCGCACGCGGCAGTCACCTTCGACCTCACCAGCGGGCTGCTGCTCGCCGTCCGGCTGCTCGCCCTCGCCGCCGACGAACACCTGCTGCTGGTGACCGCGCACCACATCGTCTTCGACGCCTGGTCGGCAGGCGTGTTCGTCGAGGAGCTGGTGCGCTGGTACGGCGAGTTCGCCGCCGACGTGCCGGCCGGGCTGCCCGCGCTGCCCACCCGGTTCGTCGCGCACGTCGCCGCCCGCCGCCGGCCGGAGGCGGAGCGGGAGCTGGCCGGTCACCTGGCGCACTGGCGGGAACGGCTCGCCTCGGCGCCGTCCCGCTCGACGCTGCCACCGGACCGCCCCCGGCCGCCGGTGCAGACCCACCGTGGCCGGAGCCTGCCGTTCACCGTCGACGCCGAGGTGACGGCCGCCCTCGCGGGGCTGGCCCGCAGCGCCGGCGCGACAGTCAACGCAGTGGTCCTCGCCGGGCTGACCGCCCTGCTGCGCCAGGCCACCGGCCAGGACGACCTGTTGCTCGGGATGCCCGCCGCCGGCCGGGCGAGCACCGACCTGGAGCCGCTGATCGGCTGCTTCGCCACGATGCTGGTGCTGCGGGTGGACACCGGTGGCGACCCGAGCGTGCGCGACCTCGTCCGCCGGGTGCACCGCACGGTCAGCGAGGCGTACGCCCATCAGGAGGCCCCGTACGCGCGGGTGGTGGAGGAGGTCCGGCCGGTCCGCGATCCCAGCGTGAACCCGCTGTTCCAGGTGCTGGCGACAATGACCGACGGCGGGGTGCCGCAGCGGCAGGCCGGCGGGGTCACCTTCCGGCCGGTGCCCGCCGAGAGCGGCCTCACCGACTTCGACCTGTTCGTCAGCCTGACCGCGCACGGAGACCGGATCGACGGCGCTGTCGACTTCAACGCAGACCTGTACCTCGACGAGACGATCGCCGCGACCGTGGGCCGGCTGCCGGAGCTGCTGCGCGCCATGGCGGACGCGCCGGATGAGCCGCTGTCGGAGGTGACCGGGCTGCGCCGGCACCGCATCGCCCTGGCGGCCACCTTCACCGTGGACCCGCTGCGCGATCCGGTGGAGTTCTGGCTGCGCTTCCTGCGCGTACCCGCCTCGGTGGAGCTGGCCGGGTACGGCCAGCTGGTGGCCCACCTGCTGGCCGGGCCGACGGCCGACGCCACTGTCTGCCTGCTGCGGTGGGAGGACTGGCTGCGCCGGCAGGACCACACCGCCGCCGAGGCGGCCCTCGACGCGGCGATGGACGACCTCGACGCGGCGGTGGCCGCGTACCGGCGGCGGACCGACGCCCCGCTGCTGCTGGTGGTGTGCCCCGCGTCGCCGCGCGCCGCCGACCGGCTCGGCGAGCGGTCCGGCCGCCTCGACGACCGGCTGACCGCGTTGGCCGCCCGCACGCCGGGGGTGCACGCGGCCTGGGCCGCCGACCACGCCGGCGCCTACCCGGTGAGCGAGGTGAGCGACGAGCGCGCGGACGAGTTGGGCCACGTGCCGTACACGGGCGAGTACTTCGCGGCGCTGGGCACGATCGTGCTGCGTGAGCTGCGGCGGCTCGTCGGCCAGCCGCGCCGCCTCGTGCTCGTCGACGCCGAGCGGCTGCCGCTCGACCGGCTCGCCGGCGCGCTGCCCGGCCACGACGTACGGGCGTACACGGCCGCCGCGCTCGCCGACGCCGACCCGGCCACCACAGTGGTGCTCGACGCCGACCCACAGGCGGTCACGGCGCTGCACGAGGCGCACCCGGGCGTGCTGGCGCTGGCCGTGCCCGCCGGGTGGGACGAGCTGCGCCGACTGCTCGCCCACGTCTGGCCGCTGGACCCACCCGCGCCGACGCCGGCCACCGGGGCGAGCGGGCTGCACCCGGCGATCGGGTCGGAGCGGGCCGCGTACCTGGTCGAGGAGCTGAGCACGGCCGCGGCGATCGCCGACCGGAGCCGCCCGGCCCCGGCGGTCGTCGCGGCCGTCGACGGCGAGATCGTTACTCCGCGCACCCGGACCGAGGAGCGGCTCGCCGGCCTGTGGGCCGCCGCGCTCGGCGTCGAGCAGGTAGGCGTGACAAGCGACTTCTTCCACCTCGGCGGGCACTCGCTGCTGGCCACCGGTCTGCTGTCGCAGGTGCAGGCCGAGTTCGGCCGCGAGGTGTCGCTCTACACCCTGTTCACCAACCCGACAGTGGCCGGGCTCGCGGCCGTGCTGGACGCCGACCCGGACGCCACCGCCCTCGCCCCGCTCACCCCCGCCCCGCCGGGTGTGCCCGCGGTGGCCTCCTCCGCGCAGGTGCGGCTCTGGGCCCTGGACCAGCTCGGCGACGACGTCGTCCGGCACAACACCACCGCCGCCGTCGAGCTGCGCGGCGACCTCGACAAGACGTCGCTGCGCCGGGCGTTCGACGACGTGCTGGCCCGGCACGAGGTGCTGCGCACGACCTTCGCCGACCGGGGCGGCGAACCGGAACCCGTGGTACGCCCGCACATCGACCCGTGGCTGGAGACGCTGGACCTGACCGGGCTGGCGGCGGCGAAGCAGGCCCGGGCGCTGCGCCGGGCGGCCGCCGAACTGGCCGCGCACCGGTACGACCTGGCCGCCGGCCCGCTGGTGCGGGCCCGCCTGCTGCGGCTGCCCGACAAGCGCTGGCACCTGCTGCTCGGCATGCACCACATCGTCTGCGACAACACCTCGTGGAGCGTCCTGCTCGACGACCTCGCCGCCCGGTACGCCCACCACACCACAGGCGTCGACCGGCCGCTCGCCCCGCTGCCGGTGCAGTTCGCCGACTACGCCCGGCACCAACGCGACTGGTTGGCGTCGAGCGCCGTCGAGCCGCACCTGGCGTACTGGCGGGAACGGCTGGCCGACGCGCCGCCGCTGCTGGAGCTGCCCACCGACCACCCCCGCCCCGACGAGCGCTCGGACGTCGCCGGCTACCAGGCCCAGCGGCTGGGCACCGGGCTCGGCGCGGCGGTGCGGGAGCTGGCCCGGGCCGAGGGGGTCACCCCGTTCGCCGTGCTGCTGGCCGGCTTCACCGCCCTGCTGCACACCGAGAGCGGGCAACCGGACCTGGTGCTGGGCGTTCCCACCGCCGGCCGGGAACGCGCCGAACTCGCCCCGCTGATCGGCTGCTTCGCCGACCTGCTGCCGCTGCGCATGGACGTGGGCGGCCGGCCCACCTTCCGGCAGCTCGTGACCCGGGCGTACCGCACGGCACGGGAGGCGTACCGGCATCAGGGGCTGCCGTTCGCGACAATCGTGGAGGCGCTGCGGCTGCCCCGCCAGGCCGCGTACCACCCGCTGTTCCAGTGCGTGCTCAACGTCCTCGACGGCGCCGACGAGCTGCCGGAGTTCGCCGGGCTGGCGGCCACGCCGGTCGAGGTGCCGAGCGTCGGTGTCGACTTCGACCTCTTCCTCAGCCTCACCTGGCAGGGCGACGACCTGCACGCCGACCTGGCGTACCGGGCCGACCTGTTCGGGCCGGAGCGGATGGTTCGGCTGCTGACCGGCCTCGCGAAGGTGCTCGACGACGGGGTGCGTCGACCGGACGCCCCGCTCGCCGGGGGGCGGCGCGCGTCGGCGCCGCGCCGCCTCGCGCCGCCCGCGCCCCGGCTGGTCGTCGGCGGCACCGTCGAGGTGCCCGCGCTGGCGGCGACCGTCCGCTTCTGGACGGGGCTGCTGGGCCTGCCGCACGCCCTCGAACAGCTGCCGGCCGGCGCGTTGCTGCGGCTGCTGCGCGACCCGGCCGCCGGCCTGGCGGCCGGGCGACGGGACCACAACGTGCTGATGCTGCGCTGGGAGGACCGCCGGACACCCGGCCCGCTCGGCGCGGGCATCGTCGGGCTGCGCGACTTCCACACCGAGCTGCTGGCGGCACTTGACGTCCACCGGCAGCACAGCGCGGCGGCGCTGACGCTCGTGGTGTGCCCGTCGTCGCCGGAGTACCGGACGTCGCCGTGGAACGCGGTCTTCACCGAGCTGACCGCGCGGCTGGCCGAGGCCCGGCCCGACGTCGACGTCGTCGCGGTGCAGGCGTGGGCGCGACGCTACCGGGTGCACGAGCTGTTCGCCGGCGACGCCTGGTCGCCGGAGCTGGCGGCGGTCACCGGGACCCTGGTGGTGCGGCGGGCGGTCCGGCACCCGGCCCTGCGCCGGCTGGTCGTACCGGCCGGGCCGGCGCACCGGCAGGCGGAGCTGGCCCGGCTGGTCGCGGCCCAGGCCCGCTCCGGGCGCGAGGTGCTGCTCACCACCATGCCGCAGGGCGCGGAGCTGTCCGCGCTGGTCACCGCCGGGATCATCCGGTACGCCCCGACCCCGCCCACCGACGCGGCCACGCTGGTCCTGCACCCGGTCACCGAGCCCACGCCACCGGACGCCACGGCGCTGCCCGTCGACCCGGCGAACGGGCCGGTGGACGTGCTGCGTGGCCTCTGGTCCCTCGACGCGGACGTCTCCGGGGCCGCCGACGCGCCTGTCGACCGGATTGCCGCCGGCCTGCTCGCCGAGGTGGCCACCGAGCTGGGCGACGCGGCGGCGCTGCGCGTTGCGGTCACCGACGGGTACCGGCGCTCGGCCGACCGGGCCGCCGCCGCGCCGCGCACCGACCGGGAACGTCAGCTCGTGGCGATCTGGTCGGAGCTGCTGCGCACCAGCCAGCTCGGCATCAACGACGACTTCTTCGCCGTCGGCGGTGACTCGCTGCTCGCGATGCAGCTCGTCGCCCGCTGCGCGGCGGCCGGCATCCAGGTCACCCCGCGACAGCTCGTCCGCCATCCCACCGTCGCCGAGCTGGCCGCCAGCCTCGGGGAGTCGACTGTGGCGCTGGACGCCGAACAGGGCGAGGTGCACGGCGACGCGCCGCTGACCGGCGCGCAGCGCTGGTTCACCGACGTGGTCGCCCCGACCATGGGCCGACCCGCCCTGTTCAACCACCCCTACTACCTCCAGCTGGCCCGCCCGCTGCCGGCGGACCTGCTCCGCGAGGCGGTCCGTCGGCTGGTGGCCCACCACGACGCCCTGCGGCTGCGCCTGACCCGTCAGCCGGACGGGAGCTGGCGTCAGCACCACGCCGACCCCGCCGACGCGGTCCCGTTCGTCAGCCACGACCTGACCGGACTCCCGCCCGACGAGCGGGAGGCGGCTGTCGAGGCCCGCTGCGCCGAGGCGCAGACCGGCCTGGACCTCACGGCCGGCCCGCTGGCCCGGGTGGCGCACTTCCGGCTCGGCCCGGAGCTGCCCGACCGGCTGCTGCTCGTCAACCACCACCTCGTCGTCGACGCGGTCTCGCGGGGCGTGCTCCTGGCCGACCTGGAGACGCTCTGCGACCAGCTCGAACGCGGCGCCGAGCCGACGTTGCCCGCCAAGACCACGTCGTACCGGGCCTGGGCGCGGCGACTGGCCGGGTACGCGGGCTCGCCGCACCTGCGCGAGCAACTGCCGTTCTGGCTGGCGCAGGCCGACGACCGTGTGCTGGCCCGGCTGGCCGACGAGCCGGCCGCAGCGCCGTTCCGCCTCGGTGACCTGGGCCTGGCCACCGTGACGCTGGACGAGGCGGCGACCCGGGGACTGCACGCCGCCGCCCGCCGGCTGCGCGCCAGCGTGCGGGACCTGCTCGTGTGGGCCGTGGTGGCCACCGTCGCGGGGCGTACCGGTGGCGCGGTCACCGTCGCCACGACCGGCCACGGCCGGGAACCGCTCTTCGACGACGTCGACGTCAGTCGCACCGCGGGCTGGTTCCAGGTGCTGTACCCGCTGCGGCTGGAGCTGCCCGCCACCACCGACGCGGCGCGCTCGGCCCGCTCGGTGATCCGCCAGCTCGGCCGGGTCCCGGACAACGGCATCGGGTACTCGCTGCTGCGCCACCTCTGCCCCGACGACGACGTACGCGCCCGGTTGGCCGCGACACCGCCACCGCAGGTCGCGGTCAACTACATGGGCGGCTTCGGATTCGACGACGTCGCCCCGGCCAACCAGCTCCTCGATGTCTGCGCGGCGCCGTTCGGGCCGACCGAGGACCCCGACGGGCACTGGCCCTTCCCCTTCGACGTGACGGGGTCGCTCACCGGCCCCGCGCTGCGCGTCGATCTGAGTTACGCCACTCCGGCCTTCCGGCCGGAGACCGCTGAGAACCTGCTCGACGGCATCCGGACCAGCCTTCTGCGCCTGGTCGGGAACCACGGGCAACCGCCACGGCAGTAGGAGGAGACCCCATGGCGTTCCGACGCCCGTCCCGGTTCGCCGGGTTCACCACGATCTGGTTCGGCCAGCTGCTGTCGGCGCTCGGCACCCGGATGACGAACTTCGCCCTGAGCATCTGGGTGTGGGACGCCACCGGCCGGGCCTTCGACCTGACCATGCTGATGGCGTTCGCGTTCGGCGCGACAGTGATCTTCAGCCCGATCGCCGGCGCGCTTGTCGACAGGTGGGGACGACGACTGACCATCGTGCTCAGTGACGTCGGCTCGGCGATCACCACGGCGGTCGTGCTGCTGCTGTTCCTCACCGGTTCGGTCGAGGTGTGGCACCTGTACCTGGTCAACCTGGTCACCGGCGCGTTCCTCGCGTTCCAGCTGCCGGCGTACCAGGCGACCATCACGGTGATGATGGAGAAGGGCCAGTACCCGAGGGCCAACGCGATGATGTTCGCGGTCCGGACCATCCCGGTGATCTTCGCCCCCGGCTTCGCCGCCGCGCTGCTCGGCCTGATGGACATCAAGGTCATCCTGTTCATCGACGCGCTGTCCTACCTGGTGGCGATCGGCGCGGTGCTGCTGGTGCAGCTCCCACCCCTGCCCCGCTCGACGCAGCCCGACGAGGGCGGCTTCTGGTACGACACGATCTACGGCTTCCGCTACATCCTGGCCAGTCGGGCGTTCACCGGGCTGGAGGCGATCATGTTCGCCATCAACGTGCTCGCCGCGGTCGGCTTCGCCCTGCTGGTGCCGCAGATCCTGGCCCGCACCGACAGCAGCACCAACGCGGTGGGCCTGGTGCAGACCATCGGCGCGGTGGGCGGTGTGGCCGGCGCGCTCCTGCTGGGCCTGCTGCCCAACACCCGCCACAAGATCCGCCGGATGCTCATCGCCATCCTGGTCTTCAGCGTCCTCGGGCGGATCGTCTACGGCGTCGGGGACAGCATCATCGTCTGGTCGGTCGCGCTGCTCTTCCTGCACCTGTCCATCCCCTTCATCGACGGGTACGCCCAGTCGGTCTGGCAGGAGAAGGTCGAGCCGTCGCACCAGGGCCGGGTCTTCGCCGCCCGCCAGTTCATCGAGGACCTCGCGTACCCCGGCGGCACCGCCCTGGCCGGTATCGCCGCGGACCGCTGGTTCGAGCCGATGATGCGCGACGGCGGGCCCGGGGTGCCGTACTTCGGGTGGCTGGTCGGCAGCGGACCGGGCGCCGGAATGGGCCTGATCTTCGTGATCGTCGGCCTGTTCGGCATCGGCGTCGCGGCGGCCGGTTTCGCGTCGCCGAGCATCCGCCGGATGGAGGTCGACCTGCCCGACTACGACGAGCCGGCCGACCCGCCGGCCCCGCTGCCGTCGCCGAGCGGCACCGACGAGCTGACCGACGACCGCGCGGTGGTGGCGAAGTGACGCTGACCGAGGTGGTGGCCGGGGTCCTGGAGGTCGACCCGGCCGAGGTGACCGACGAGTCCGGGCCGCAGACCATCGGCACCTGGACCAGCCTGCGGCACCTGCAACTGGTGGTGACCCTGGAGGAGGTCTACGGGCTCTCCTTCGCCTTCGAGGAGATCCGCGACGTGCGCAGCGTCGGCGAGCTGCGCACCGTGCTGCGCGCCAAGGGCACGGAGACGCGATGAGCGCCGTTCTGTTCGCCCGACGCACCCGCTGGCAGGCGCTCACCCGCCAGCGGCCGACCCCGGCGCTGCGCGTCGCGCTGCTGGCCAGCTACACGGTGGACCCGCTGGTGCCGTACCTGGGCCTGGGCCTGCACGACACCGCTCTGAGCGCCACGCTCACCGTCGGCCCGTTCCAGCAGGTCGTGCAGCAGTGCCTCGCCACCGACGGCTTCCTCGCCGAGGCTCGGCCCGACGTGCTGGTGGTGGCGCAGCGCCTGGAGGAGGCCGGCGACCCCGGTCCGGCCGGCGACGCGTGGGCGGCGGAGCTGCTGGCCGGGGCCGAGGCGGCCGTCACCGCCGCGCGCCGGCACGGGGCCCTGCTGGTGTACGTCCTGCCGGCCGTCCCCGCCTCCCGCCCGTACGGGCCGGCCGACGCGATGCACGCCGACGGGGTGACCGCCAGCGGCACCGCCGTCCGGCAACGGCTGCGCGATCGGCTGGCCGGCGACCCGTGGGTGCTGCTCGTCGACGCCGACGAGGCGGTCCGCGCCGTCGGGGACGAGCGGGCGTACCACCCGGCGCTGTTCCGCTTCGCGAAGGTGCCGTACACCGAGGAGGTCTTCGCGCGGCTCGGTGCCACCGTCGCCGCGCTGGTGGCCACCTGGTTCGGCGCGGGCTGCCGGGCGCTGGTGCTCGACGGCGACGGCCTGACCGGGGCGGCGCACCTGCTGCCGGCGCTGCGCGAGCTGCGCGCCGCCGGCGTACGCGTGGCGCTGCGGGCCACCGACGCCGACTGGTGGTCGAGCGCCGACGCCACGGACCTGTTGGCGGTGCTGGACGGCTGGGTCACCGACGGGCGGCCCCTGGCCGACCAGCTCGCCGAGATCGCCGACGAGCTGGACGTCACGCCGGCCCAGCTCGTGCTGGCGGGCACCGGCCCCGCGCAGGCGCCGCCGCGACACGTACCGCTCGGGTCCGATCCCGCGCTCTGGTCGGACGAGCTGCGGGCGGCGGGACTGACCGACCGGCTGCCGATCCGACTGTGGACCGGCGGCACGTCCCGACCCTCCGTCGCGCCCGTCGAGCTGTCCCTGGACGACTTCGTGGCCGGCCTGGACGTCCACGTCGACTACCGACCGGTGGCCGCCGACAGCGTCGCCGAGGTCGCCGAGGTCGTCGCCCGGGCGCACGACTTCGCGCTGGCGCCCGCCCCGCCGGCCGCCGCGCTGGCCGGGCGGGCCGCCGACCTGCTGGCGATCCGGGTATGCGACCGGCTCGGCGACTACGGCACCTCGGGCCTCGTCGCGCTGGACCGGACCGCCGACCGCTGGACCGTCGACGTCTTCTCCCTCTCCTGCCCGGTGCTGGGCAAGGGCGTCGAGGCGGCAGTGCTGCGGGAGGTGACCCGGCGGGCGGGCGCGGCCGGCGCCGGCGAGGTGCTGGTCCGCTTCACCGACACGGGCCGCAACGGCACCGCCCGACGCTTCCTGTCCGAGCTGGACGGTGTCGCGCCCGCCGACCCCCGGGTCCGGCTGCACGCCGCCCAGACGTCCGCCGACGACCCGACGCCAGGATCGCCGGCGGCGACGGCATCGACACCGCTGACAGCCACGGCGGTACGGCGATGAGCGGGCCGCCGGTCGGCGTCGGAGTGGCCGCCCTGGCCCACGTCCTCGGCGAGCCTGTCGACGTGGCGGCTGCCGCGGCCGCGTACACCCAGGATCTGGACCGCCTGCGGTCCTGGGAGTACCGCGCGTTCCACCGGGCCGGCCCCGGCGTCGGGGTGACCGACCTGGCGGTGGTGGCCGGCGGCACGGCCCTGGACCGGGCCGGGGTGAGCGCCGCCGACGTGGACCTGGTGGTGCTGGCCATCCCCGACCTGGCCGAATACCTCTACTGGGATCCGGCAGCGCACACCCAGGCCCGCCTCGGCGCGCACCGCGCCGAGGCGGTGCTGCTCAACCAGGCGTGCGGCGGCGGGGTGGCCGCGTTCGACACCGTGGCCGGGCGGTTCGCCACCCACCCCGAATACCGGACGGCGCTGCTGATCGGCGGGAACCGGGTGTGCGAGCCGTACTGGAACCGGATGGAGGTGAACACGAGCGTCTTCTCCGACGGAGCGGCGGCGGCCGTGCTGGTGCGCGACCACGACCGGTGCCGTTGGCTGGCCACCGAGACGATCACCGACGGCCGGTACGCGGGCTTCATGCGCATGCCCGTCGGTGGCGCTGCGCAGCCGTTCACCCCGGACGGCGGCACCCCTCGCGTCGGCGACCCGGCCGACCGGCTCAACGAGTTCTTCGCCGGGGACGTACGCCGGATGTTCCGGTTCGTCGCGACCATCCGGGAGCGCAACCGGCAGGTGGTGGAGACGGCGTGCGCCCGGGCGGGCGTGACGCTTGCCGACGTCCACCGGTTCGTGCACTTCCACGACAACGCCCGGCAGTTCGCGGAGCTGGCCAAGGACCTCGGCGTCCCGCTGGAGCGGACCAACGTCGAGCTGGCCCTCGCCCACGGCCACATCGGCTGCGCCGACCAGCTCATCGGCCTGGAACGCCACCTCGACAGCGGCGAGCTGACCGACGGCGACGTGGTCGCCCTGACCAGCACCGGCAGCGGCATGCACTGGGTCTGCACCCTGCTGCGGGTCTGACCGGCCGCACCAATCCGACGGGAAGGAACACCGAACATGAGAGTCGAGGAGGTCCTGCACCGGATCCGCCGGCTGCGCCGACCCGACGCGGCCGCCGATCCGGAGCTGGCGCCCGGCCTGGTCCACCTGGACGACGCGGCGGTCACCACAGTCGCGTCCGCCGGCCGGCTGCTCGCCGACGTGTCCGTCGAGAAGCTGGCCAGTCCCGACTTCCCGCTGCGCCCACTGCGGATCGCGGTCACCGGCACGTTCACGCCGGGCACGCTGGAACCGCTGCTGCGGGTGGCGCTGCTGCGGATCGGCATCGCCGCCGAGATCCACGTCTCCGGCTTCGACCAGCTCGTGCTCGACCTCAGCGATCCGCGCTCGGCGCTCGCCGAGTTCCGGCCCGACGTCACGCTCTGCCTGCTGCACGACGGCTGGTTCCTGCCCGCCGAGTGGGACCCCGGCGACCTGGCCGGCCTCGCCGACGTGCTGGGCGAACGGGCCGGCGTGCTCGCCGCCGCGCTGCGCGGCTACGCGACGCGCACCGAGGGCGCGGTGCTGCTGCACACCGTGCCGCTGTCGCCGTTGGAGCACCGTGGCCTGGTCAGCTTCCGGGGCCGGGCCGAGCTGGGCCGCGTCTGGCGGGAGCTGAACTCCCAGCTGTTGGAGCTGGGCGGGCGGGACACCACGTACACCCTGGATCTGGAGACACTGCTGGTGGACCACGACGGTCCGGTTCGCGACGAGCGCCTGTACCGGTTCGCCAGCATGGCGTGGACGCCCACAGTGGAGCGCCGGTACGCCCACGAGGCCGCCACCTTCTGCCGCGCGGTCCTCGGCCGGACGGCGAAGGTGCTCGCGCTGGATCTGGACAACACCCTCTGGGCGGGCGTGCTCGGCGACGACGGGCTCACCGGCATCCGGCTGGGCAGCGACTATCCCGGCAACTGCCACCGGGACGTGCAGCGTCGTGCCCTGGCGCTGCGCCGGCAGGGCGTGCTGCTCGCGGTGTGCAGCAAGAACGACCCCGACCTGGTGGCCGAGGCGTTCACGCAGCACCCGGACCTGCTGCTGCGCTCCGACGACTTCGTCGCCCAGGCGGTGAACTGGGGACGCAAGGACGAGAACCTGCGCCAGCTCGCCACCACCCTCAACCTGGGCCTGGACGCGGTCGTGTTCGCCGACGACAGCCCGTTCGAGTGCGACCTGGTACGCCGCGAGCTGCCGACCGTACGGGTGGTGGAGTTGGCCGGCGACCCGGCGGGCTTCCCGACCAGGCTGCTCACCGAGGGGCACTTCACCGTGCTGGCCACCGGCGCGACCGACCGGGAACGCACCGCGCTGTACCGGGCCCGCGCCGGGCGGGAGCGCTTCGCCGCCACGTTCGACTCGGCGGCCGACTACCTGCACGAGCTGAAGCTGCGCGTCACCGTCCGGGAGGTGGACGAGCACAGCCTGCCCCGGCTCGCGCAGCTCGGGCTGCGCACCAACCAGTTCACGATGACCGAGCGCGCACACACCGAGGCGCAGACCCGGGCGCGCGCCGACTCCCCCGACCACCTGGTGCTCACCGTCGAGGTGACCGACCGGTTCGGTGCCGAAGGGCTGGTGGGCGGCCTGTGGCTGGACCGGACCGACCCGGACGCCTGGGTGATCGAGAACTTCGTGCTCAGCTGCCGGGTCTTCTCCCGCGGCGTCGAGCAGGCGGCGCTGCACCGGGTGGCGGAGCTGGCCCGAGCGGCCGGCGCGACCCGGCTGGAGGCCCTGTTCCGGCCCACCGCCCGCAACAAGCCCGGCGGGACCGTCTGGCCCTCGGCCGGTTTCACCGTGGCATCCGTCGACGACGGCACCACCCGGCACGTGTTGCCGCTGCACCCCCCGCCCCGGCTGCTGCCGGCGTGGATCGCCACTGAGGAGGGAGACATCCGTGCCTGACCTGTTCACCACCGTCGCGGACCTCATCGAGCAGGTCGCGGACGTGCCGGCCGAGGAGATCGCGCCCGACGTCCGGTTCGCGTCGCTGGCCAACTGGACCAGCCTGGAGGCGCTGCGGCTGCTCTCCGCGCTCGAGGACGACCTCGGCGTACGCCTGGACCTGCGGACGTACCTGGCGGTTAGCGCGGTCGGCGAGCTGGTCGACCTGGTCGCCCGCGAACGGGACGGGGTCGCCCGGTGACCGCCACCCGCACCGAGGCGGCGCCGATCGCGCCGACCCGCCTCACCGACGCCGACCTGGACCTGTTGCTGCTGATCCGGCACTTCGAGCTGGCCCTGCTGGACATGTTCGGCCGCGGCGAACTGCACGGCACCACCCACACCTGCCTGGGCCAGGAGTACGTGCCGGTGGCGCTGCGCCCGCTGCTCGACGACGGCGACTTCGTGTTCAGCAACCACCGCGGGCACGGGCACTACCTGGCCCGGTTCGACGACCCGCACGGCCTGCTGGCCGAGGTGATGGGCCGCGAGGGCGCGGTGTGCCACGGCGTGGGCGGCAGCCAGCACATCCTGCGGGACCGCTACCTGTCGACAGGCGTGCAGGGCGAGAGCGCCCCGGTGGCCGCCGGGGTGGCGCTGCACCTCAAGCGCACCGAACCGGGCCGGCTGGCGCTCGTCTACCTGGGCGACGGCACCTGGGGTGAGGGCGCCGTCTACGAGGCGCTGAACATGGCCGCGCTGTGGGGCCTGCCGCTGCTGCTGGTGGTCGAGAACAACGGCATCGCCCAGTCCACGCCCACCGACGCGCAGCTCGCCGGCAGCATCGGCGGGCGGGCGCGGGCGTTCGGGGTGGACCACCTGCGGGTCACCTCCACCGACACCGAGGTGGTCCGGGCCGCGCTGACGCCGGTGCTGCGCCGGGTCCGCGAGCGGTCCACGCCGTACGTGGTGGAACTGCTCACGCACCGGGTGGGACCGCACAGCAAGGGCGACGACAGCCGCCGACCGGAGGAGATCGCGCACGCGCGGGCGCACGACTGGTACGCCCGCTACGCGCAGGCGTACCCGGAGCAGTTCGGCGCGCACGACGAGCGGCAGCGGGCGTACGTCGCACAGGTGGTGGCCGACGTCGCCGGCCGACCGGCGAGCCGCTGGGCGGAGGAGAGCCGTGGCTGAGCGGGTGGTGGAGAACCTCAACCAGGCGTTGCACGCGCTGCTTGCCGACGACCCCGCGCTGACAGTGCTCGGGGAGGATCTCATCGACCCGTACGGCGGGGCGTTCAAGGTGACCCGGGGCCTGTCGGCGCGCTGGCCGGAGCGGGTGCTGTCCACCCCGTTGAGCGAGGGCGGCATCGTCGGCGTGGCCGGCGGGCTGGCCCTGGCCGGGCAGAGCGCCATCGTCGAGATCATGTTCAGCGACTTCGTGGCGCTGGCGTTCGACCAGCTTCTCAACTTCGCCAGCAAGTCCACAGCCATGTACGGCCGGCGGGTGCCGATGCGGCTGGTGGTGCGCTGCCCCACCGGCGGCAACCGGGGGTACGGCCCGACGCACAGCCAGAGCCCGCTGAAGCACTTCATCGGCATCCCCGGCCTCAGCGTGCACGAGGTGTCGCCGTTCCACGACAACCGGACGGTGCTCGCGGGCATGCTCGCCACCGGCCGGCCGGGTCTGCTCTTCGAGGACAAGGTCCTCTACACCACACGCATGTACGCCGACGGCGTCGTGGACGAGCTGTTCCGCTACGACCTGATCGGCCCGGACGCCGACGTCGCCCGGATCCGGGTGGACGAGGAGGAGCAGGCCGACTGCGTGCTGGTCGTACCCGGCGGGCTGGCCGCCCGGGCGGTGTCGGTGGCCCGGGAGCTGCTGCTGCGCGACGACATCGTCTGCCAGGTGCTGGTGCCGTCACGGCTCTGGCCGCTGGACACCGACACCCTGCTGCCGCCGATCGCGCGGGCCGGGCGGGTGGTGGTGGCCGAGGAGAGCACCGCCGGCGGCACCTGGGGCGCGGAGCTGGCGCAGGTCGTGCACCGGCGGCTCTGGGGATCGCTGCGCGCGCCGGTACGCCTCGTGCACTCCGCCGACAGCGTCATCCCGACCGCCGCGCATCTCGAACGCACCGTGCTGGTGCAGGACACCGACATCCACCAGGCCGTGAAGGAGGTCGTCAGTGGTGACTGACCTGGTCGTCCCCAAGCTCAACAACAACGACACGACGTACGTCCTGCTCGACTGGCTGGCCGAGAACGGCGAGCGGGTGCGCGCCGGCGAGCCGATCGCCGAGGTGGAGACCTCCAAGGCGGCCGAGGAGCTGCTCAGCGACGGCGACGGCGTCCTGCACCGGCTCGTCGAGGTCAACCAGGAGTGCGCCCCGGGCGACGTCATCGGTCGCGTCTTCGACAGCGAGGAGGCCCGGCAGCGCTTCCTCGCCGAGGCGGTCGCCCCGGCTGTCGTACCCCTGCCGGACGCCTCCCTCGGCGGGCCGGTGCTCACCGACTCGGCCCGGGAACTCGCGGCCGCGCACGGCCTCGGCGACGACGAGCTGCGCGGCCTCGGCAAGGCGGTCGTGCGGCGTACCGACGTGGAACGCCTGCTGGCCGACCGGTCGTCGGCGCCCGCGGCGGCGACCGAGCCGGTGGTGGTGGCCGCGGCCGCCGCGCTGGCCGCCGGCGACGGCCCGGAGCCGGACGATCCGCGCCCGGTGCACGCGCTCTCGCGCGCGCAGCGCGCCGTCGCCGCGGTGGTCACCGAGTCCCACCGGGAGGTGCCGGCGGCGCTCGCCGTCATCAAGGTCCGCGCCGACGCCGCCCTCGCGGTGGCCCGGCAGCTCACCCGCTCCACCCGCACCCTTGTCGGCCTGCCGGAGCTGCTGGTCAAGGCCATCGGCGGGTTGCGCGAGGACCACCCGTTGCTCTTCGCCGCACCCGGCGACGGCGCCAGCGTACGACTGGCCGAGGCGGCCCACGTCGGCGTCACCATCGACGTCGGTACGGGGCTGTTCATCCCGGTGGTCCGCGATGTGGAGGAGCTGACCTGCGCGGAGATCGCCGAGACGCTGATGGACTTCCGGTCCCGGGCCGGCGGTGAGGGCTTCCGGGCCGGCGAGCTGGCCGGCGGCACCATCGTCGTCTCGCTGCACACCGACCCCGACGTGGTGCTCGCCGGGCCGATCGTCTTTCCCGGCCAGACCTGTGTGGTGGCGATCGGCGGCACCCAGGACGAGTTGGCGCTGGACGCGGACGGTCAGGTCGTGACGCGCCGGTTCGTCAACCTCAGCGCCGTCTACGACCACCGGGTGGTCAACGGCCGGGAGGCGGTCGCGTTCCTGCAGGCCGTGAAGGCGGCCCTGGAGTCCCCCGACCACCTCGCCGAGGAGTGAGGCAACGGTCAGCCGAAGACCTTCTCGTCACACACCTGCCAGCCGGTCTCCGACGTCAGGTACAGGTCGAGCGTCCTGGTCTCACCCGTCCGGCCGGTCAGCTCGACGGTCACGAAGGCGCTGCTTCCGGCCTCGTCCCCGAAGGCCGCCCGACCCATGGTGTGCGACACGGGCCGGCCGAGGCGCTCCACCGCCGCGGTGAACGCCGCCAGGTCGGTCCGTGCCTTGATCTCCCGGCACAGGGATTCGTGCGCTGCAGCGTCGTCGTTGCTCTCCAGTCGACTGACGAACTGGTCGGCCGCCGCACGCGGCTCGTCCACGTCCGGCCCGGCGTACATCCACAGCAGGAAGCCGCCGACGGGCAGGGCCAGCGCCCCCAGGCACGCGACGACGACGGCGCCCGCGACGATCCACGTGGTGCGCCGGGCCTTCGGAGGTGGGTCAACCGACGGTGGGTGGGGCGACAGGGCTGGACGCATGACGAAACGTTAACGACTGCCGATACCTCTCCAGCGGCGGTACGGCCACGAATCGATCTCGGCCCCCCGCAGTCCGTCGTACCCTTGGCGCGGTGATCTCCGCTGCTCTGCGCCGCGCCCTCACCGCACCCGGCGACCCGGTGTTGCGGCCCCTCCCCGACCAGGTCGTCGCAATGCTGGAGACGGTGCACGCGCCACCGCGCCTGGCCGCGCACCTGCGCGCCGTCCACGATGTCGCCGCACAGCTCACAGACGCGCTGGCGGACGGGTTTCCGCAGCTGCCCGTCGACCGATCGGCGGTGCTGTTCGGCGCCGCCACCCACGACATCGGCAAGGTCCTGCACCCGCAGGAGCTGTCCGAGCCCGGCTCGTCGCACGAACCCGCCGGCTACGAACTGCTGCTGCGCCACGGTGTCGCGCCGTCGCTGGCCCGGTTCGCACGCACACACGCCTCGTGGCAGCAGGACGGCATAGGCGTCGACGATCTGCTGGTCAGCCTTGCCGACAAGGTGTGGAAGGGCAAACGGGTCACCGACCTGGAAGGGCTGCTCGTCGACCGCCTGGCCGACGCCACCGGCCGCGAGAAATGGTCGGTGTTCCTGAACCTGGACGACGTCCTCGACCGGATCGCCGCCGACGCGGACCGCCGGCTCGCCTTCCAGGCCACCCATCCGGTACGCGATCCACACGGCGTCGTCGACGGCTGACCTCGTGCATCCGCCTGCCGTGATCGTTGGCGGCTGAGCGGTGGCGGGGGCCGGCGTGTCGTACCGCTCAGCTGCCAACGATCACGAGCGGGGCGCTCTCTTCGGGTTGTCGTGGCTTCGGCGCGCGCAGGGTGACCGCGGCGGCCAGGCAGAGCACCGCGGCGGCGATCAGCGGGGGACGGCCGCCGAGGTGGACGGCGGCGGAACCGAGCGGGATCGCCAGGACGAGCGGGCCGAACATCGCGGTGTTGGCAGTCGCGGCGACCCGGCCGAGCAGCGCCGCCGGGGTGTGCGTCTGCACGGCGGTCACCGCCGCGACAAGGGTCCACGGCAGCCCGATGCCGGCGATGACGGCGCCCACGACCGTGGCCGGCCACCAGGGTAGGCAGCGGACCAGGCAACCCACGGCGAACAGCACAGTGCCGGCGACGCCGACGGCGACGGGACCCCGTCGGGTGAGGAACCGGCCGACGACCAGTCCACCCAGGATGGATCCCGCGCCCTGGGCACCGGCCAGCACACCCAGGAAGGTCGTCGGCAGACGCAGCTCCGCGACGACGATCGCGTAGACGGCGGCGGTCCCGAAGCCGGACATGGCGATCGACGTCGCCGCGAGCAGGACCGGCACGCGGGTGGCCCGCTGTCCGATCAGGACCGCCAGCCCGGTACGGAGGTCATGGTCCCGCGACGTCGGTCGCTCGGATGGCGTCCGGTTCAGGCGGACCGCCCGGTAGAGGACGGCGACCAGGATCGGCATCGCCGCGCTCAGCACGGCGACCGCGTGGCCGCCCTGCCAGGCGTACAGGCCCGCGCCGGCCAGGGGCGCGACCAGCTTCATGCCCTCCTGCGCGCTGGAGCGCCACCCGTTGACATCGCCCAGTTCCGAGGCCGACAGCGCGGACGGCAGCAGCGCGGTCTCCCCCGCGTCGATCAGCACGTAGCTGACACCGTAGGCGCCCGAGACGGCGAAGATGACCCACGTCTGCCCCGGGCCACGCACGGCGAGGAGCGTCAGCAGCGCGGCCGCCAGCAAAAGGTTGACGGCGATCACCAGCGGTCGTCGCGACGCCCGATCGAGCAGGCCGCCGAGCCACGGGCCGGCGAGCACCGGGGCGTACACGCAGAGCCCGGCGAGAGCGGCCAGACCGGTGGAGCCGGTGAGGTCCAGGATCCAGACGCCGGACACGAGGGACATGGCGCTGCTGCCGAAGCCGGACAGCATCGAGATCGCCACGAACAGACCCGCGTTGCGCCGCATGCGCCCTCCAGGTTGAGTCGAATTGACTCACATCCTGATTCTTGAGCCGCACCCAGGCAATGCCCTCGGCAGACGTCAATCTCGCGTTGACAACGCGGTCGTCAACGTCGTCGCGACCGCTCGCACCGGCGGCGGCAGCCGGTCGCCCGCGTCGTCGAGATCGGTCCGCAGGTGCAGCGCCAGCGCGTAGAGCGAGCCCGGGTCGGCGTCCAGAGCCGCGTCGACCGTGTTCCGCACGAGAGCCGCCCGACGGAAGCGGGAGTCCCACCGCCGGTCCGTCGCAATCCAACGCTCTACCTCGGCCACCGCGGCTCGCAACGCCGCGATCTGCGGCGAGTAGCCACGATCCAGGTCCTGCCGCCGCGCACGCCGAGCGGCCGCGAGGCGCTGACGGCGCTGCTCGGCGGCCTGCCGACTGCCAAGCCCGAGCGCCGTCGCGACCTGCGCCCAGGTCGCGCCGTCGTGACGCGCCCGGTCGATCAGCTCCGCCTCCCGCTCGTCCAGGCGGCCACGAGCGGCACGCACCTCAGCCAGGCCGACCAACGGCGTCGTCATCGCGTCAACATTACATTGACAACTCGCCACCGTCTCGGCCCGGCCCCGCGAACGCTCGACCCGCGAGCCCGATACCGCGAGGCCCGGCCACCGGAAGCGCCCAGCGCGGTATGAGCCCAGCGCGGCGTGAGCCCAGCGCGGCATGAGCCCAGCGCGGCGTGAGCCCAGCGCCTCAAGCGCCCGATGCCGCGAAAGCCCGACACCGGCGTCCAGCCCCGCGAGCGCCCGGCCGCGCCAGAACCTGGCACCGCGAGCGCCTGCGCCACAGGAGCCCTGCGAGGGGGTGGCCCCACTCCCCTGCGGCCCTGTCGAGCTGCCCCATTTCTGGGGCAGCTCGACAGGCAGCACAGGGCACCTGCCACCCTCGGGCGAGCCACCGCCAGACCGGGCCACCGCCCGCCCGGGCCACCGCCCGGCAGGGCCACCGCCCGGCCACCACCAAGCCCGGCCACCACCAAGCCGGACGTTCAGCCGGCGGCGAGGTGCTCCCGCACGCTGCGGGGGCGCATGTCGGTCCAGGTGCGCGTCACGAAGTCCAGGCACTCCTCGCGGCTGCCGGCGCAGCCGGCGTCCCGCCAGCCGTCCGGCACCTCCTTGTGCCGGGGCCACAGGGCGTACTGCTCCTCGTCGTTGATCACCACGCGGTGCTCGTCAGCCATCGGGGTTGCCTTCCTCGTGTCGGGCCAGGTGCAGCTCGCGGGCCAGGCTCTCCGGGGACAGCGCCCGGATCTCCGCGAGCAGGTCGGTGAGGTCGCTGTCCGTGGGCGGGGAAACCGCCGGGGGTACGACGGGAGCCGGCCCCGCCAGCGCGGCGACGGTACGGGCCAACGCGGCGGGCGTCGGTGACTCGAAGATCGCGGCGGGTGGCAGGTCGACGCCGAGCGCGTCGCGCAGTCGCGCCACCACCCGGGTGCCGAGCAGCGAGTGCCCGCCCAGCTCGAAGAAGTCGTCGTCGGGGCCGATCTCGTCCACCCCGAGCAGATCCACCCAGATCCGCCGCACCACCTCGTACGGCTCGTCGCTCGGCGCGATCGCCGTCGAGGCCGCCGCCGGTTCCACCGAGACCGGTGGCGGTGACGCGGTGACCGGGGTGACCGGCGTGACCGCGGCCGGGGCGGCGGATTCGGGCCGGTACGCGTCGACCCAGTGCCGCTCGCGCGCGAACGGGTACGTGGGCAGCGGCACCCGTCGTCGTCCGTCGGCGCGGCCGTCGGGCCAGCGCAGGGGCGTCCCGGCGAGCCAGAGCCGGCCGACGGCCAGGGCGACGGCATCGTCCTCGCCGGCCGGGGTGCGATCGGCGGGCAGGCTGGTCAGCACGGGCACTTCGCGTGCGGCGTCGTGCTGGCGGACGAGGGTGGCCAGGGTGCGACCCGGGCCGACCTCCAGCAGCGCGTACCGCTCGTCGAGCAGCAGTTCGGCGGCGGCGGTGAAGTTGACCGGGCGGCGCAGCTGTCGTACCCAGTAGTCGGGGTCGGTGGCTTCGTCGTCGGTGAGCCAGCCGCCTGTCACGTTCGACACGACCGGCACGGTGGGCGGGCGCAACGGCACCTCCCGCAGGTGCGCGGCGAAGCCGGCCAGAGCCGGGTCCATCAGGGCCGAGTGGAAGGCGTGGGAGGTGCGTACCTCCCGGCAGACCACCCCGCGCCCGCGCAGGTCGGCGGCGAGCGCGGCGACGGCGGTGGTCTCGCCGGAGACGGTGGTGAGGTTGGGCGCGTTGGCGGCGGCCACCTCCACTGTGGCGGGCAGCAGCGCCGTCACCTCGTCGACGCCGAGAGCCACCGAGAGCATCGACCCGGGGGCCTGGGCCTGCATGAGCCGGCCGCGCACGGCGACTGTGGCGAGCGCGTCGGGCAGGGTGAAGACGCCGGCCAGGCAGGCGGCCACGTACTCGCCGAGGCTGTGTCCCGCCATCGCGGCCGGACGTACGCCGTGGTGGCGCAGCAGTTCGGCGAGGGCGTACTCGACGGCGAACAGGGCCGGCTGGGTGAGCCGGGTCTCGTCCAGTTCGGGTGCGGCCGGGACCGCGTCGCCGGGTGGGCAGAGCAGGGTCCGCAGGTCCACGTCGAGGTGCGGGCGCAGCAGGTCGGCGCAGCTGTCGAAGGCCGCCCGGTAGACCGGCTCGGTGCGGTAGAGGGTGCGGCCCATCCCCGCGTACTGCGCGCCCTGGCCGGGAAAGAGCAGCGCCACACCGGGCGGCGTACCGGTGGCGACGCCGGTGCGGACCAGCGGCGACCCGCGGTCGGCGAGCTGGGCGGCGGCGGTCGTGGCGTCACGGGCGACGGTGACGAGCCGGTGGCCGAACTCCCGTCGGGTGCGCGCGAGGGTGTACGCGACGTCGGCCAGCGGCACGTCGGTGTGCTCGCTCAGGTGGGTGGCGAGCTGGTCGCGGGCCCGGTCGAGCGCGTCGGCGTCCCGGGCGGAGAGCACCAGCAGATGCGCGGACCGGTCGTCGCCGGGGCTGTGGTCCGCCGGTTCGGCGGCCTGGAGCACGACGTGGGCGTTGGTGCCGCCGATGCCGAAGGAGCTGACCGCCGCCCGGGACGGCGTGCCCAGGTCCGGCCAGGGCTGCGCGGTGGTCGGCACGTGGAACGGCCCACCGGCCAGCTCGGGGTGGGGCTCGGTGCAGTACGGGCTGGGCGGCACCACCTTGTGGTGCAGCGCCAGCGTGGCCTTGATCATCCCGGTCACCCCGGCGGCGACGTCGAGGTGACCGAGGATCGACTTGACCGAGCCGAGCGCGCACCGGCCCTCGTCGGCGCCCCGACCGTCGTGCGCGCCCGGGCTCGCGTCTGCGCCCCGGAACGCCTCGGCCAGGGCGCGCAGCTCGATCTGGTCGCCCAGCTCGGTGCCGGTGCCGTGCGCCTCGACGTAGCCGATGGTGGCGGGGTCGACCTCGGCGACCTCCTGGGCGGCGCGGATCGCGGCGACCTGCCCGTCCACACCGGGCGCGGTGAAGCCGACCTTCATCCGGCCGTCGTTGTTGATCGCGGAGCCGCGGATCACGGCGTACACCGTGTCTCCGTCGTCGCGGGCGTCCGCCAGTCGGCGCAGGACGACCACTGCGGCGCCGTCGCCTCCCACGGTTCCGGTGGCGCGGACGTCGAACGGGCGGCAGTGCCCGTCGCGGGACATGATGCCGCCGGCCTCGTGCCGGTAGCCGGTGCCGGTGGGCAACAGGACGTGCGCGGCGCCGGCGAGCGCGACGTCGCACTCGCGGGCGAGCAGGGCCTGCACGGCGAGGTGCACGGCGACCAGCGACGACGAGCAGGCCGTCTGCACCGCCACGGCGGGTCCCCGGAGGTCCAGGTGGTACGCCACCCGGGTGGGCAACGAGTCCTTGTCGTTGGCGAGCATCAGCTCGTACTCGGAGACCGAGTCGAGCCGCGGGTTGCGGAACAGGTGGTGCAGGAGGTAGCCGCTGGCCGCGGCGGCGGCGTACACGCCGACCAGCCGGTCGGGCTTCCCGGCGAGGTGACCGGCGCTCTCCAGGGCGGCCCAGGCGGTCTGCAG
The DNA here is from genome assembly GCF_049841615.1 of Micromonospora sp. DT63. Taxonomy (NCBI): domain Bacteria; kingdom Bacillati; phylum Actinomycetota; class Actinomycetes; order Micromonosporales; family Micromonosporaceae; genus Micromonospora; species Micromonospora sp. DT63. Next base: position 1,231,147 of record NZ_JBNCKQ010000001.1, read on the forward strand.
GAAGAGTCGTTGTTGCGGGTCGAGCAGCCGGGCGTCGCGGGGCGAGTAGCCGAAGAAGCCGGCGTCGAACCTGTCGATGTCCGGCAGCGCGCCGTGCGCCGGCACGTGGTCGGGGTGTCGCCGCTCGTCTTCGGTGAGGCCGGCGGCCGCCAGCTCCGCGTCGGTGAACCGGGTGATGGTCTCCTCCCCGGCGAGGATCCGCCGCCACAACTCGTCGACGTCGGCGGCGCCGGGAAAGCGGCCGGCCATCCCGACGATGGCGATCTCCAGTCCGGTCTCCTGGTCGGTCACGCTCGTCCCTCCCCCGCCGGCACCGGGCGGGCCCGGCGAGCCCGCTCGGCCAGCGCCTGTTTGCGTTCGTCCCGTCGCCGGCCGCCGGCCGGTGCGGTTGTCGGGGCGGCCGTGCCGTCGAGGAACCGGGCCAGCAGCGCGATGGTCGGGTAGCGGAACAGCTCGACGGCGGGCACCGGCCGGCCGAGCCGTTCGGTGAGTCGGGTCTGCACCCGCGCCAGCAGCAGTGACGTGCCGCCCAGGTCGAAGAAGTTGTCGTCCGCGCCGACGTCGTCGACGCCGAGCACCTGCCGCCAGGTGTCGGCGATGGCCCTTTCGACAGCGCCGTCGGGTGCCACGTACGCGGCGCCGAGGTCGGCGCGGGCCACGGTGGGGGCGGGCAACCGGGACGGGTCGAGCTTGCCGCTGGCGGTCACCGGCAGGTCGGGGACCACCATGAAGGCGCTCGGCACGAGATAGCGGGGCAACCGCCGCAGCAGGCTCTGGCGCAGCTCGTCGATCGCCAACCCGTCGCCGACGAGGTAGCCGACCAGTCGTCGACCGCCGGGCGCGTCGGTCCGCACCACGGCGGCGGCCCGGCGCACCCCCGCGCACTGCCGCAGCTGGGCCTCGACCTCACCCAGCTCGATCCGGTAGCCGTTGATCTTCACCTGGTTGTCCGCCCGGCCGAGGAAGACCAGTTGCCCGTCGGCACGCCAGCGGACCAGGTCGCCGGTGGCGTACATCCGCTCGCCCGGTGTCGGCGCGTACGGGTCGGGCAGGAAACGCCCGGCGGTGAGCGCGGGGTCGCCGTGGTAGCCGCGGGCCACCCCGGCGCCGCCGAGGTGCAGCTCGCCGGGCACCCCGGGCGGCACCGGCCGCAGCTCGGTGTCGAGCACGTAGGCACGGACCCCGATCAGCGGCCGGCCGATCGGCAGCTCGGTGTCGGCGGGTGCGCAGTGGGCGGCGGTGGCGGTGACGGTGGCCTCGGTCGGCCCGTACCCGTTGATCAGGAGCCGGTCGCGCGACCAGGCGGCGGCGACGTCCGGGGCGCAGGGTTCGCCGCCGACGGTGAGTATCCGCAGGTCGGGCACGGCGGCGGGGTCCAACGCGTCGAGGACCACCGGTGGCAGGTCGGCCACCGAGACGCGGTGCCGGGTGAGCGTGGCGGCCAGGTCGGGGCCGGGGGTGCGCTCGTCCGGGCCGAGCAGGCGCAGCGTCGCGCCCGCCGTGAGCGCGGTGACCACATCGGACAGCGCCACGTCGAAGCTGATCGAGTGGAACTGCAGGACGCGATCGCCGGCCTCTACGCCGACCAGCCGGGCCTGCGCCGCGGCGAGGTTGCTCAGCCCCCGGTGCGTGCCGACGACGCCCTTGGGCAGCCCGGTCGAGCCCGACGTGTAGATCAGGTAGGCGGCGGCGTCGGGGTGGACGGCGGTCGGGAGCGCGGCGTCGACGGCCGGCGGCTGCTCGTCGAGGCGCAGCAGCGGCACGTCGGTGGTGGGCAGCGCCAACTCCGCGTCGGCAGTGGTGACCACCAGCGCGGCGGCCGAGTCGGTGAGCAGGTGCGCCAGCCGGGCCGCCGGCAACTGCGGGTCCAGGGGCAGGTAGACCCCACCGGCGCGGAGCACGGCGAGGAAGGTGACCACCCAGTCCGGGCCGGCGGGCAGGCAGACCCCGACCGTCGTCTCGGCCCGCACGCCCCGGGCGGCGAGGGTCCGGGCCAGGCGGTCGGCCCGCGCGTCCAGCTCCCGGTAGGTCAGGGCCTGATCGCGGTACGCCAGGGCGACCGTCTCCGGTGCCGCCGCGGCCTGGCGGGCGACCAGCTCGGGCAGGGTCGGTTGGTCCCGGGGCGCGGGCGCGGTGGCGGCCCAGCGGTCGATGAGGTCCCCTCCGGCGGTCGCGTCGAGCAGGGGCAGCCGGTCCACGGGGGTGTCCGGGGCGGCGAGCGCGGCGGTGAGCAGGGTGTCGAGCTGGTCGGCGAGCGCCCGGGCGGTGGACTCGTCGAAGAGCCGCGTCCGGTACTCGATCCGCCCGTCGATGCGGCAGTCGTGCGGGATGACGGTAAGCGTCAGGTCGAACATGGACGTCCCGGTGTGCGTCTCACCGCTGGCCAGCACGCTCACCCCGGGCAGGGTCAACCGCTGCTCCCAGCCGTCCTCGACGGCGAACATCACCTGGGCGAGCGGGTGGCGGCCGGCGTCGCGGACCGGGCGCAGCTCCTGCACCAGGGCGTCGAACGGCACCGGGTCGGTCAGCGCGGTCAGCGCGGAGTCCCGCAGCCGGTCCAGCAGCGCGGCGAAGGTCAGTCGACTGTCGACACGGCTGCGCAGCACCAGGGTGTTGACGAAGAAGCCGACAGCTGTCTCACTGTCGAGCGTCTGCCGGTTCGCCACCGGGGTGGCGATCAGCAGGTCCGGCTGCTGGCTGCGTCGGTGCAGCAACGCCGCCCAGGCCGCCGCGAAGATCATGTACGGTGTCGCGCCGGTGCGGCGGCCCGCCTCGGCGACCCGGTCGGCCAGCTCCGGGGGCCAGGAGAATTCGATCTCGTGGCCGGCGTCCTCCAGCTCGGCCGGGCGGGGCCGGTCGGTGGGCAGGTCGAGCCCCGGCGGTGCGCCGGTCAACGCGTCGCGCCACCAGTCGAGGCGTCGGGCCAGCTCGGCCGGGCCGAGCAGCAGGTCCTGGGCCAGCGCAGCCGGTACGTCCCGGGGCGCCGGCGGCAGCGCCGGACGGCGTCCCTCCCGCACTGCGGCGTACGCCGTCGACAGCTCATCGAAGAGCAGACCCATGCTCCAGCCGTCGCACACCACGTGGTGCAGGGACAGCAGCAGCGTGCAGTCGGTGGGGCCGGTGCGGCACAGGGTGGCCCGCACCAGCGGCCCCCGGGCCAGGTCGAACGGGCGTACCGCCTCGGCCGCGGCGTACTCATCGATCCGCTCCGGCGCGACGTCCTCGACCGCCAGCGGCAGGCCGGTCGGCGGCAGGACCATCTGGTACGACTGCCCGTCCAGCGGCACGAACACCGTGCGCAGCGCCTCGTGCCGCGCCACGATCTCGTCGAGCGCGCCGCGCAACGCGGCCACGTCCACCTCGCCGCGCAGATCCACCCGGTACGGCACGTGGTAGGCCGGGCTGTCCGGGCGCAGCTGCGCCAGCAGCAGCATCCACTCCTGGGCGGCGGTGAGCGGGTGGATGCCGTACCGGTCGCCGTCGGCGCGGATCGCGGCGAGGAACGCCCGCCGCCGTTCGGGCGGCAGGGCGTCCACGCGCTGGCGCAACTGCCCGGGCGTGAGGGCTCCGATCATCGGGCGATCCCCTGTTCGAGCTGGTCGAGCAGGCCGGCGAGGTCGGCGGGCGGCGGCCCGTCCGGCGCGAGCGGCACGGCCGCCTCGGTGGGCGCTACCGGCACCCCGCCGATCTCGTCGGCCGCGGCGGCCAACGCGGCCACCGTCGGGTGGTCGAAGATCAGCCGGAGCGGCACCTGCGCGCCGATCGCGGCGGCGAGCCGGGAGCGGACCCGGGTCGCCTTCAGGGACCGTCCGCCGAGGTCGAAGAAGTCGTCGTCGCGGCGGCGCACCGGCACGCCGAGGACGTCCTGCCAGATCTCGGCGACCGCCCGTTCGGTGGGTGTCCGCAGAGCGGCGTCGTCATCGGCCGTCGCGGTGGTGTCGGGCGCGGGCAGCGCCGCGACGTCCACCTTGCCGTTGCGGTTGAGCGGCAGCCGCGCCAGCACCACGAACACGGCCGGCACCAGGTGGTCGGGCAGTTGCTCGCGGGCCCGCTCCCGGACCGCCTCGACGCGCACCCCGTCGTCGGGCACGACGTACGCGACCAGCCGGGCGTCGCCCGCGGCGTCGCGGTCGGCGCGCACGATCGCGTCCCGCAGCAGCCCACCGGCGCGCAGCGCCTCGGTCACCTCCCCCGGCTCGACCCGGTACCCACGGATCTTCACCTGGTGGTCGGAGCGGCCGACGAACTCGATCAGCCCGTCCGGGCGTTGCCGCACCACGTCGCCGGTGCGGTAGAGGCGACCACCGGTGCGCGGCCCGAACGGGTCGGGCACGAACTTCTCGGCCGTCGCGTCGGGACGGCCGAGGTAGCCGCGGGCCACCCCGTCCCCGCCGATGAACAGCTCACCGAGCACCCCGGGCGGCACCGGCTGCAGGAGCTGGTCCAGCACGTACACCCGGGTGTTGGCGACCGGACCGCCGATCGGCACGATCGGGTCCGCGGCGGTGAGCCGGGCGCAGTCGTACGTCGTGGTGTAGGTGGTGGCCTCGGTCGGGCCGTACCCGTTGACAAGCGTCGTGTCCGGGCAGGCCACCCGGAGCCGGTCCACTGCCGTCCGGTCGGCCTGCTCGCCGCCGAACGTCAGGTAGCGCAGCGCGGCCAGGGCGTCCGGCGCCTCGGTCGCCACCTGGCGGGCCACGGACGTGGCCAGGAACATCATCGTCACGCCGGTGTCGCGCAGCCGGGCGCGCAACCGGTCCGGCACGATCACGTCGTTGATGTCCAGGTCCGCCAGGCACGCGCCGTTGAGCAGGGCGCCCCACACCTCCAGGGTCGCCGCGTCGAACGACATCGTGGCGGCCTGTCCCATCACGTCGTCCGGGCGTACGTCGACGAAGTTGGTGTCGCGGACCAGCCGGACGATGTTGCGGTGGCTGACGCCGGTGCCCTTGGGGCGGCCGGTGGAGCCCGACGTGTACATCACGTACGCGAGCTGGTCGGGGTGGATGGCCACCGCCGGCGGGTCCGCCGGGCCGTCGTCGGCCGGCAGCCGGTCCACGACGATCCGGGGCGTGCCGTCGTCCGGGAGCCGGTCGGCCAGCGCGGCGGTGTGCAGGATCGCTCCCGGTGTGGCGTCGCGGCACATCAACGCCAGCCGTTCCGGTGGGTATCCGGGGTCCAGCGGCAGGTACGCGGCGCCGACCTTGAGCGTCGCCAGCGCGGCGATCACCCAGGCCGTCGTGTCGGCGAGGCAGATGCCGACGAGCGCCTCGGCGCCGATCCCCAGCCGGCGCAGACGCCCCGCCAGGTGGTTGGCACGCCGGTCCACCTCCCGGTAGGCCAGGATCCGCTCGCCGTCGCGCAGCGCGGGCGCGTCCGGGGTCTGCCGCACCCACTGGGCGAACAGGTCGGGCACCGACCTTTCGCGCGGGTAGTCGGTGTCGGTGGCGTTCCAGTCGATCACCACCTGCCGTTCTGTCGCCGGGTCGAGCAGCGGGAGGTCGGACAGGCGCGCGCCGGGCCGCTCCTGCGCCCGGGCGAGGAGCACGGCCAGCGCCGCCCCGATCGACGTCGCGTGCGGGTGGCTCACCGTGGCCGCCGGCCGTTCGTCGGTGTCGTCGATCAACAGCCGCACCGCACCCCGAAAACCGGGAGACGCTTGATCGGAGCTAATCGATACCACCGGCCGATAGTCGGGAACCGTTTCGGGCAATTCCGCGTCGTGCTCCCGGGCCTCGCGCAGAGCCGTTCGGACCAGGTCCCGCAGCTCGGTCCACGTGGGATCCTCGGGCAACCGGACCCGCACGGGCAGCCATCGTCCCGAGCCGGTCGGCGCGGCCGGCGTCTCGGCGAGCAGGTCCCGGCCACCGACCCAGCGGTGCAGCAGCGCGAACAGGCCGGCCAGCGAGCTGACCTGCGGCTCGACCGGGTCACAGGGCAGCTCGGCGGGGGTGTCCACGGCGGGGTCGGTGGATGGCGCGAAGGGCAGGTCCGGCGGCTCCGGAAGGTCCGTGAGCTGTCGTTCCCAAAAGGCGGAAAGGCCAGGGCGAACTGTCTGTTCGGTCATCGGATCTCAGCTCCGATCGGCGGGTGACACGCAATGCCGGGAAGTCTGGACCGGGCCCGTGCCAGTTGCTTGTAGGGGCCGTTCGGGTGCCGTTGCGGCGGTCTGAGGGAAACCTGAGTGCGCCTTTATGCCGATAGCGCATTGCAGTCAGTAAGTACACCGACTCTTTTGGTTATGGCGATGCCGCTCGATGAAGACAATGATCGTGCCCGGGGGGAAGCCACGCCGGGGGCGACGACTCGTAGTGCCCGGTTGTCTCTTCGCTCGCCTGAGCCTCCACGAGAGAACACAGGAGCGGTGAATGTCCGGAGACAATGTCAACCATGCCTGGCGCCCGTCGACGCCGGCTCGCAGCGAAGGTGGGGTCGAGGCATCGACAGCGGAACGACACCCTGCGGGTGGTGACCCGGGGCGGGCGCTGCGTCACCTCGCCGCCGCCGGCGACCGCGCGGCCGCGCACCTGTGGCTCGCCACCCAACCCGACCTCCTCGCCGCGACACCCGACCCGGCCGACGCGCCGGTCGCGGAGATCTGGCGCGCGGCGCTGCGGCACCACCTCGCCGGGGAACCGCACCTGGCGGCGGCCCGCCTGGCGACCGCGCCGATCGGCGCGACTGGCCCACACGCCGTGCAGATGTACTGCCACGCGGCGGTGCACCACCTGCTCGACGACGACATCGAGCGGGCCAGCGCCGACGTCGAGGAGGCGGCGCGTGCCGCTCACGCGTGCGGCGTCCCGACCGCCCACCGGGCGTACGCCCGGATGGTCGTGCTGCTCGCCGCCGCCACCGGCGACGCGACGGCGACCCACGGGCGCGCGGAGGCGACCGACGGGCTGCGCCGCGCGGACGCCGACCTGCTGCGGTTGATGGTCCACCTGGACCTGGCCGGCCACCTGCTGTGGGCCGGCGACGCCACCGACGCGCTGCGGCACGCCGAGGCGGCCGTCCGACTGACCGAGGTGGCGGGCGACACGGGTTTCGAACCGTACGCGCTGACCCTCGCCGCGGTGGCGAAGTGTCAGCTCGGCCGGTTGGAGGAGGCCCTCGCCGACGGGGCGGCAGGGCTTCGCCTGCGGGAACTGGCGGGAGTCGCCGCCGACGAGGCGATCTCGCTCGCCGCCCTCGGGATGGTGCACCGTCGCCGGCGGGAGCCGCGGCAGGCCCGGCAGGCGTTGGAGAGCGCCCTGGCCGCGGTGGGCAGCGGTCAGCCGCGCATCGTCTCGCCCGCCTGGGTCCTGGCCGAGCTGGCGCGGATCCGCGCGGCCGACGACCTGTGCGCCGCGCAGGATCTCGCCGAACGGGCGGTCACCATGGCCCGGGAGCCCGAACGACCGTACGCCCTTCTGGCCCGTGGCTGGGTGGCGCTGCTGCGCGGTGACACCGCCGCCGCCCACTTCGACGCCGCCGAGGCCCGCACCGGCGCGACCGTCGGGCGGCGACGCGCCACCCTCGTCGAGGCGCTTCAACTCACCGTGCTCGCGGCGGACGACCCGCGCGCGTCCGCCGGGCTGCTCGACGACGCCGCCGCGCTCTGCCGGGAACTGGGCGACCCGGCCGAGGAGGCCACCGTCGCGCTGATCGCCGCGCGACTGCAGGGGCGGCAGGCCCGCCGGGGCGCCGAGGGCGCCGGGCAGAAGCTGCGCCGCTGCGGGGTACGCCTGGACCCGGGCGTCGCCGACGGACTCACCGCGATCACGCTGCGCGTACCGGCGGTGGTCATCCACACGCTGGGCGACTTCCGGGTGTTCCGGGCCGGCGCCGTCGTCCCGTACGGCGAGTGGCAGTCCAAGAAGGCACGGGACCTGCTGAAGATCCTCGTCGCGCACCGGGGACGCGCCGTGCCCCGGGCCAGGCTGATGGAGCTGCTCTGGCCGGACGAGTCACCGTCGCGTACCGCGAACCGGCTGTCGGTGCTGCTGTCCACGTTGCGCCGGGTGCTCGGCACCGGACGCCGCACCAGCGGCCGGGGCGCGGTGCTGGCCGACCGGGGTTCGGTGGCGATCGACCTGGACGTGATCGACGTGGACGTCGAGACGTTCCTGACCGCCGCCGAGGAGGCGCAGGTCGCCCTGCGGGGCGGACACCCGGACACGGCCCGCGCGCTGGTCCGGGCCGACGAGCTGTACGGCGGGGACTTCCTCGCCGACGACCCGTACGAGGACTGGGCGCAGCCGCTGCGCGAGGAGGCGCAGGTCGCCCACACCAGCGTGCTGCGGGCTCTGGCCCAGCACGCCTCGGACACCGACCAGAAGCTGGTCTACCTGATGCGGCTGGTGCACCGGGACCCGTACGACGAGGACGCCCACCTGGAGTTGGTGCAGGTGCTGCGCGCGGCCGGGCGGCACGGCGAGGCGCAGCGGCGCTACCGCACGTACGTCGAGCGGATGCGGGAGTTGGGCATCGCGCCGGCCGGCGGCGAGGCGACCGACCCCGACGCGGGGCCCGCCGGGGCCGGCGGCGGGCAGCACGCCGACTCGCCGCCTGGGGCACTGGCCCGGTGGCGGGCCCCGGCCGCGCAGGCCCGGCCGTGGACGACGGAGTTGGGCGGCGCCCACCGACCGACAGGCGTGCCGGCGCAGCGGAGGGGGAATCCGAGGAGACTCATTGAGCATCCGGCCTGACCGGACCGTCCGGGCCGTCGCCGGCCGCGCCGCGGCACGCGCGCCGGACGGGACCGGCCCCACGAGCGCGCCAGGCGGCTCACGGGACCGGCCCCGGATCGGGCGTACGGGTCAGTGGCGGGGCTGGTAGCTCTTCGGCAGCCGCATGCCCCGCTCGGCCATGATCTCCCGGACCCGGTTCGGGTAGTTGGTGATGATCCCGTCGACGCCCATGTCCATCAACGCGGACACGGTTGCCGGGTCGTCGCAGGTCCACGGAATGATCTTCAGGCCCCGGGCGTGCGCCTCGGCCACCATCGTCGCGTCCGGGTAGAAGCGGAAGTTCGGGTCGCTGATGGTCCCGTTCTGCGGGAATCCGTAGTTGGGCGACAGGGCGGTGACGCCGGGGATGGCGGCGGCCGCCTTCACGAAGTCACCGTCGTAGTCGTCAGCGTCGATTCCCCCCAGCCAGGGGGACGCGCCCGGCTGGCCGACCTGGAGGAAGTCGTAGTTCGTGAGGGCCACCAGCGGCCACTTCGGCGCGAGCCGGTGCATCGCCTTGAGCGCACCCCAGTCGAACGACTGGATGGTGACCTGCTTTTCGATGCCGGAGGCGTCGATCTCCTCGAAGACCCGCCGGACGAACAGCTCACGCGGCGCGGTCTGCTCGGGCGCTCCCGCCTCGACCTTGGTCTCGATGTTGAGGGTGATCTGCTTGGCCCGGTAGCTCTTGACGAGGCCGAGGACGTCCTTCAACTCGACCATGCGGAAGCCCTTGACCTGCTCCTGCTCGGGAAAGCCCGGAAGCTGCTGGTAGCCGCAGTCCATGGTCTTGAGCTGGGCGAGGGTGAGGTCCTTGATGTACTTGCCGACGTACGGGTACATCGGGTCACCGGCCCGGACCGGTGCGGTGTCGGCGCACTTCTGGGCGCTGATCTGGCGGTCGTGATTGACGACCACCTTCTGGTCCTTCGTGATCTGGGTGTCCAGCTCCAGCGTGGTGACACCGAGGCGCATCGCCTTGCCGAAGCCCTCCAGCGACTCCTCGGTGGTCATGCCGATGCCGCCGCGGTGGGCCTGGAGGTCGAAATGGGTCTTCTGGGGGTGCAGCGCGCTGGCGCTGTCGACTGGCGACGCGTGCGCGGCTACCGGAGCGGCGAGCGCGGGCAGAACGGCGAGGCCCGCCAGAACGTGACGCAGGGACATGGTGCAAACCTCAGCTCTTGGGGTGCAGATGCCCTGGTGAGGCTAGGTGGAAGCCGATCCGGCACGGTGACCTCGCCACGAGCGTTGTGTGAACGCTCGTCGAACCTCAGAGCTGCGGGGACCGCGTCCCGGCCTCGCCGACGGCCTCCGCGCCGAAGCGCGGTGACCGTCGGCGAACGTCCCGGCTAACCGCCGAGAGTGACGTGCAGGACGCGTTCGTTGCTGTTGTTCGGGGTGCTGTCCTTGTCGCCGGTGTTGGTGGTGGTGAGCCACAGTCCCCCGTCGGGCGCCGGCTCCACCGTCCGCAACCGGCCGTAGGTGCCACTGAAGTACGTCTGCACGTTCGTCAGGCTGCTGCCGCTGATCACGGCGCGGTACATCCGCGTACCGCGGGCGCAGGCGACGTAGAGCGCGTCGCGCACGATCGCGATGCCGGAGCAGGAGCCCTCGGCGGTCGGGTAGGTGCGGGCCGGCGCGATGTAGCCGGCCGTGCCGCAGGTGCCGCTGGTGCCCTCGCAGGCCGGCCAGCCGTAGTTGCCGCCCCGCGTGATCAGGTTGGTCTCATCCATGATCGAGTTGCCGAACTCCTGCTCCCACAGGCGGCCCTGCGAGTCGAACGCGAGCCCCTGCGGATTGCGGTGACCGTAGCTCCACACGTAGTTGCCGAACGGGTTGTCCGAGGGCACGCCGCCGTCCGGGTTGAGGCGCAGGATCTTGCCCTCGAGGCTGGAGCGGTCCTGGGCGTACGCGCCGTTCTGCGCGTCGCCGGTGCTGGCGTACAGCTTGCCGTCCGGGCCGAAGCGCAGCCGACCGCCGTTGTGGTACTTGTTGCGCCGGATCCCGCTGAGCAGGACCTGTTCGCTGGCGGTGGTGAGCCGGTCGTTCTCCATCTTGATCCGGACGATCCGGTTGTCGCTCGGCGAGGTGTGCATGATGTAGAGCCACCGGTCGCTGGCGAAGCTCGACGAGATCGCGAGGCCCAGCAGACCACCTTCACCGTCGGTGCTCTGCACGTTCGGCACGGTGCCCACTGTGGTCTTCGTCCCCGTGGTGGGGTTGAGGTGGATGATGTCGTGCGCGTCGCGGCGGTTGTAGAGGACGGTGCCGTCCGGCAGCGTCACCAGGCCCCACGGGACGTCGGTGTCGGTGGTGACCTGCCGCACCGTGCACACCGGGTTGGCGCAGGCGCCGCCGGTGCTCACCGCGACGGAGGCGCTGCGCGCCGAGGCGTTGTCCTGCCCGTCGCGAGCGAGGACCTGGTACTGGTACGTGGTGTTCGCCGCCAGGCCGCTGTCGGTGAAGGTGGTGGCCGGCGGGGCGCCCGTGACAGTGCCGATCTTCACGCCATTGCGGTAGACGTCGTACGCCCGGACCCCGACGTTGTCGCTCGATGCGGTCCACCGCAGGGTCACAGTGGTCCCCGACGCGGTGCCGGTGAGCTGCGTCGGCGTGCTCGGCGGCACGGTGTCGGCCTGGCAGGGCGGCGGCGTGATCGTCACGGTGGCACTGGCCTGCGACACGTTGCCGGCGGCGTCGCGCGCGTTGACGTACAGGCCCCAGGTCGCTCCGGGGACGACGGTGAGGCTGGCCGACAGGGTGCCGCCGCTCACCGAGGTCATGAGCTGGCCGTCGTGGTAGATGTCGTAGAACGCCACCGCGACGTTGTCCGTCGAGGCGTTCCACGCGAACGTCACCGAGTTGCAGGTCAGCCCGCTCACCCGGGGGTTGCCCGGGGGCGTGGGCGGCTGACTGTCGGTGCTGCCCAGCGATGACGTCCAGCGCTGGTTGGCCTGCCCGTTGCAGGTCCAGAGGCCGACAGTCGTGCCGTTGGCGGTGCCGCCGCCGCTCACGTCCAGGCAGAGCCCGGACTGGACACCGACGATGCTCCCATCGGCGTTGATCCGCCAGCGCTGGTTGGCACCGCCGGTGCAGCCGTAGATCTGCAGCGCGGCCGGCGCGCTGGTGTCCTGGCCGACCACGTCGAGGCACATCGTCGCGTCGTACGCCCGCAACTCGCCGGCCGCGGTGAACGTCCAGGCCTGGTTGGCCTGGCCGACGCAGTCGTAGATGTTGATGCCGGCGCCGGGTGTCCGTGAGTTGCCCACCACGTCCAGGCACCGACCGGACGCCACACCGACGACTGTCGACGGGCCCGCCGCCGACGCCGGCACACCGACCGCCGCGGACAGCAGCACCGCCACGGCGAACGCCGGCACCAGCCGTCGTGGTCTGACTCGGGCGAAGTTTCGCATCCGTCCTCCAGGGTCGGGGCATCGAACGGCCCGACCCCACGCCGGACGACCCAGCGCCCGACCGGACCGACGAGAAGCAACATCGACCATCAAAGATGGATTCGCGGCACATGTCAAACGATGTCGTTCGATCGGGGACAAACCGATCAACGGGGTCGCCGCCGCCGGTCGGGACAGGCGCGCGGGGCGCCGACGGTGATCCGACCCGGCGGCCGGACCGCCCCAGCCCGCCGTGCGGGGCGATCCGGCCGGCGGTCAGCTCGCCCTGCGTGAGACCGTTGGCCAAGGTGCGGCCGGCTGCCGTCGCCGCCCGGCAGACCAGGTCGCCGCGAGCGAACCGAATCGACATCCGTCAAGGTCTGTCGATGGCGGAAGTATTGGTAGCACGGCGGCGCACTGTCAACGTTTATCGGAAACATTGCGGAACCGCCTGGCGAGTGTCGCCCACCGCGCGGCCTGTCGGACCTGGCCAGGACCCTGATCAATCAGCCGACAACAGGCGCTTCGGCTACGGCCGCGATCTATTGGTCAGATCTCCGCCGAGAGTTCCGGGAGATTTCCGGATCATGCGCTCTCGGACTCTCTGAATCAAGGCCGAAAGGTCCGGCCTTTGCGAACACCTGGTTGCCATTGCTCCGACATCCCGGCTGTTCCCGGGTCACGTCGAGCACGAGAGCGGCTCCGGACGACTCCGGCCGGGGTTCCGGAAATTGTTGACGCGTCGGAATTCCCGCTGCAATACTCCGATCCATTCTGGTCGATGCGATCCGGCTTCCGGCGAGCTTCGGTCGATCTCCCCACCCACCACCCACACGTCCGGACCGGACCGTGCCGCCCACACACACCGGGGCGCGTCCGACCCGGTAGAAGGGGCACAGATGAGCACTGTCTCCGCTGGCACGCTCGTACGGTCGAGGCGACTCCGTGCGGTGCTGTCCATCCTCGCCACCGCCGTCGCGACATGCGGCGTCGTCGTCGTGGCCACCGCGACCCCGTCGAGCGCCGCCACCTGCAACGGCTACGTCGGGCTCACCTTCGACGACGGTCCGACCGGCAGCACCAGCGCCCTGCTGAACGTGCTGCGCGCCAACGGCGTACGGGCCACGATGTTCAACATCGGGCAGAACGCGCAGAACAACAGGTCGGCGGCGCAGGCACAGGTGGCCGCCGGCATGTGGGTCGGCAACCACAGCTGGAGCCACGCCCACATGACGTCGATGAGCCAGTCCCAGATGCAGTCCGACCTGTCCCAGACGAGTTCGGCGATCCAGTCCGCGACCGGCAGCCGGCCGCAGCTGTTCCGGCCGCCGTACGGGGAGACCAACTCGACCCTCCAGTCGGTCGCCTCGTCGCTCGGGATGCGGCAGGTGATCTGGGACGTCGACTCACAGGACTGGAACGGCGCGAGCGTCAGCCAGATCGTGTCGAACGCCAGCCGTCTCCAGGCCGGCCAGGTCATCCTCATGCACGACGGGATCCAGAACACCCGGGACGCCATCGGCCAGATCGTGGCCAACCTGACCAGCCGCAACCTCTGCCCCGGCATGATCTCGCCGTCCACCGGTCGCGCGGTCGCACCCGACGGCGCGACCCCGCCGCCGGGCAGCACGACTCCCCCGCCCAGCAGCACGACCCCGCCTCCGTCCGGCGGCAGTTGCACGGCGACGGCGACGACGCCGAACGTCTGGGGTGACCGGTACAACACCTCGGTCACCGTCAGCGGCACCAGCACCTGGACGGTGGTGGTCGCCCTCACCGCGCCGCAGAAGGTCTCCACCATCTGGAACGGCAACGCCACCTGGGACAGCAGCGGCTACGTCATGACCGTGCGCCCCAACGGCAGCGGCAACACGTTCGGCTTCACCACGATGTTCAACGGCAACAGCAGCGCCCGACCGCAGATCCGCTCCTGTACGGCCGGCTGACGCCGCGACGGTCCTGCGTGGCGTCGACTGACGTCACGCAGGACCGAGCCGTCCCGCACACCACGAACCGACCCGTCCCGATCACCCGACCGGGTTTCCGGACAAAAACGCCCATCTCCGAATAACTCTCCCGTAATAGCGTGAGTTGCGTGCCACCGGGCCAGAACCACTCTGGTCGATCGCTGGCGGAACCCACATCGAGAGGATCGGACCATGCGCGACCTATCTCGTCGCGAAGTACTCAAGGCGACGGCGGCCGTCGGCGCGGGGGCCGCGGTCTTTCCCGGCATCGTGGCCGCCGGCACCCCGGGGTTCGCGGCCGACGGCGGCCCGGGTCCGTCTTCCACCGCGGAGTGCCCGCCGGCGGAGCTGACCGGCCGCATCGTCCGCCCGCAGGATCCCGGCTACGCGAACGCGAGCCTCGGCTGGGACGAGCTGTTCGTCCGCTACCCGCTGGTCATCGTCTTCGCCCAGAACACCCAGGACGTGGTCAACGCCCTGACCTGGGCGCGGCAGAACGACGTCGCGCTGCGGGTGCGCAGTGGCCGGCACAGCCTGGAGGGCTGGTCGAACGTCGACAACGGCATCGTGATCGACGTGAGCGAGCTGAAGTCGACAGACATCGACTACGCAAGCCGCACCGCGCGGGTGGGCGCCGGGCTCAACCAACTGGAGGCGGTCACCGCGCTCGGTGAGCACGACCTCGCGGTGACCACCGGGACGGAGGGCAGCGTGGGCCTGTCCGGCGCGACCCTCGGCGGCGGTCTCGGCTTCCTCACCCGCTACCTCGGGATGGCCTGCGACAGCCTGATCGGGGCGGAGATCGTGGTCGCGTGGGGCACCAACGGCGCGAAGGCGATCGAGGTGGACCTGCACAACCACGAGGACCTGCTCTGGGCCCTGCGCGGCGCGGGCAACGGGAACTTCGGGATCGTCACCTCACTCACCTACCGGGTGACGCCGCTGCACAGCGTCGCCTACGTCCAGGCGACCTGGGACGGCCTGGGCGACCTGGAGGAAATCTTCGACACCTGGCAGCGCATCGCTCCGTTCACCGACTACCGCCTCGGGACCCAGGTCGAGATCCACAAGTCCCAGATCCTGCTGTTCGCGGTGCTCGCCGACGGTCCGGAGGCCGAGGCGAGGGAGTTGCTGGAGCCGATCCTCTCGATCGGCAGCCCCGAGGTCACCGTACAGACCGGGGGCTGGGGCGAGATCTACGCGGGCTTCCAGATCCCGACCGAGGACGAGCCCGCCAACTGGAAGTTCTTCTCGCAGTTCTCCAACCGGCCGTTCCCGAAGAAGGCGATAGGTGTGGTCCGGGCCTTCATGGACAAGGCACCCACGGACGACAGCAACTTCTTCCTCCAGGCGTTCGGCCGCGGGGCCCAGGCGCACGAGCCCCGTGGCGGGTCCGCGTTCCCGCACCGCGACGCGCTCTTCTACTCCGAGCCGGGCGTCGGCTGGGGCACGCGCGGGGAGCCGGACAGCGGCGACGCCCTCACCCCGATCGCCCAGACCTGGATCGCCGAGTTCAGCCAGGCCCTGCGGCCGTACGTCGACGGCGCCTACGTCAACGTGCCGAACATCGGGATGGCCGAGTGGGAGTCGGCCTACTGGGGGTCCAACTTCTACCGACTGCGCAAGGTCAAGGCGAAGTACGACCCGCACAACGTCTTCCAGTACGAGCAGAGCATTCCACCCGCGACCTGCTGAAGCGACGGCCCCGGGCCACGCGTGGGCGTGGGCGTGGTCCGGGGTCGTGGCGCGCGGCGACGGTCGTGGCCACCGGCGGAGTGTGCCGACCGGAGCGAGCGCAACTTTTGCCGTCCGCGAAAAAAGATCAGCTCCTTGTGAAGAAAGCCTCACCCCGGTGAGGATATTCAGATGCGTCGTCTCCCCCAGAGTCTCGGCCGGCTGGTCGCGGGCGTGCTCGCGCTCGCCCTCGCCACGGCGGTCACCCTTCTCGCGTCCGCTCAGCCCGCCGCAGCTCACGGGACGTTCGCGATGTCCACTCCCGAGAGCGGCGCCACGGTGCCGGGGCCGTTGACGTCGGTGGCGCTGTACTTCACGGAGAAGGTCGGCGCCAACGCCTACTTCACGGTCACCGCGCCGAACGGCGTCCGCGTCGACAACGGCTGGACGTACGGGGAGCCGAAGCCGCTGACCAAGCCGGTGCGGGAGTACTTCCTGGTCGACGGCCAGTTCCAGCCACGCGAGTACACGACAGGCTTTCCGGCGGTGGTGTCGGTCGCGCACCTTCCCGCCGCCGGCCAGTACTCGGTGAGCTACCTGTCGGTGGCCTCCGACGGTGACGCGGTGCGCGGCACGATGACGTTCCGCTACACCGGCCGGGCGACCAAGGCTCCGCAGGGTTGGCAACCGCCGACCCAGCAGCCCGACCCCGCGCTTCTGGCGGCCATCGACCAGCACGCCTCCACGGGGCAGCAGCCGGTGGCCTCGGCGGCGCCCGCCGGCTCGCCCGGCACGACGCCTGCGGCGCCCGCCGCACGCCCGCAGGAGCGAAGCGGCCCGGGCGCGTTGCTCGGGGTCGGTGGGGCGGTCGCGGTCCTGGCGGCGGTGGCGGGATTCGTCCTCTGGCGTCGTCGCTCGTCGCCCGCGGGTGGATCGCCTGGCCGGGTCCGCACGTCGAAGGCTCCCGCCGGCCGGGGCGGTCGCGTCGCCCCCTCGGCACGCAAGCCCGTCGGCGCCAAGAGCACGGCGACCGCCGGCAGGAACGCGGCGACCGCCGGCAGGAGCCCGGCGACCACGGGCGGCGGTCGCGCGGCAGGTGGCAGGCAGCGCAGCGCCGCCGTACCCCCGGCGCAGAGAAGCGGCGCGCGCTCCAGCGCGCGAGGTCCGGTAGTGGTCGAGTCCGCGCCGGCGCCGTCCGCGCAGGCCCTGGCCACGCCCGAGGACGCGTCGCCCGCCGACCGGTCGCGGCCCGAGGCGCAGGACGGCACCGGGGTACGCGGGTCACGACTGACCAACACCCACCTGGCGCTGCTCGTCGGCGGGCTGGTGGTGGCTCTGCTGGCCGGCTTCGGGCTCGCCCGCATCGGCGCCGGCGACGCGTCGCCGGCCGGCAACGCCCGTCGGCCCGGGGCCGCCGGCGGGGCGCCGACCGGCGCCGGGGAGGCCCTGTCGGCCGGGAACGGGCACGACCACGCGCCCGGGACGGGGCCGCACTCGCATCCGGGGGACGTCGGCGCGGGTGAGACGCTGGCGACCGGGACGACGGTCAGTGCGGGCGGTTACACGTTGCAGCCCCTGGAGCGGACCCAGCCGCCCGGCGTACGCGCGGACTACCGGTTCCGGATCGTCGGGACCGACCGGCAGCCGGCGACGCGTTTCGCCGTCGTACACGAGAAGCCGTTGCACCTGATCGTGGTGGGGCGCGACCTCGGCGGCTACCAGCACCTGCACCCGACGATGGCGTCCGACGGCACCTGGAGCGTCCCCCTGACACTGGCCCGACCGGGTGGCTACCGCGTCTTCGCCGACTTCTCCGTCAACGCCCCCGACGGTCGACAGGTGCCCCTCGTGCTGGGCGTCGACCACCACGTGCCGGGCGCGTACTCCCCGGCCGCGTTGCCACCGACCCAGGCGCAGGCGACGGCCGGACCGTTCACGGTGTCGATGACCGGGACGCCCACCGCCGGGGTGACCGCGCCGGTGCGATTCCAGCTCACGCGCACCGACGCCGCCGGGCCGGTCCAGCCGCAGCGGTACCTGGGCGCGTACGGGCACCTGGTCGTCGTCCGCGAGGGTGACCTCGGGTACGTGCACGTCCACCCGGAGCAGGAGCTGGTCGACGGCGCTGTCACGTTCTGGCTGACCGTCCCCAGCGCCGGCCGGTACCGGGCCTTCTTCGACTTCCAGGTCGACGGGAAGGTCCAGACCGCCGAGTACACGATCAACCTGCCCTGACGGCTGGCCCACGCGGCCCCGGTTCGACGGAGGACGCCCTCCGGTGAGCCCACCGAGGGCGCGTCGGCCACGACACGCGTCGATGGTGTCGTGATGAGCACAGCATCCGCTCGGGGATTTGTCCGGTTCCGCCGCTCTGTTCCCCAGGTTGGTGGAACGATGGCTGTCGTGGGAACTGCCGAGACTGCCATGCCTGCCATTTCGCCGCTTGCCGGTGAGCCGATCAAACGCGCGGATGCCGAGCGGCTCGCGGGGGTGCTGAAGGCGTTCGCCGATCCGGCCCGCCTGCGGCTGCTCAGCCTGATCCAGGCCGCCCCGGAGGGCGAGGCCTCGGTCACCGACCTCACCGCGCCGCTCAACCTCTCTCAGCCGACCGTGAGCCATCACCTGCGGATTCTCACCGAGGCCGGCCTGATCGAGCGCGAGAAGCGCGGCGTGTGGGCGTATTACCGCATCGTGCCGTCGGCGATCGCGGCGATCGCCGACCTGCTGACGCCGCCCCGCAAGCGGCCGACGAAGAAGACTCGCTGAGCGACCGCGGCGCCGGTGGCGGTCGTCGTCACCGGACCCGGGCGACGGCGGCGTTGAACGACACGTCCTCTACGGACGGGCGCGGCTGCGGCGCGTCGTCGGCGTGCCAGCGCGCCACCGACACGATGCCCGGCTCGACGAGCTCCAGCCCGTCGAGAAGGGCCGCGAACTGCTCGGTGCTCCGGGCCTGGAACCGGCCGTCGCGGTTGTTGGCTTCGAGCTGGGCGGTGACGGCGGGCGGCAGGTATTCCCAGGTCACGTGCGAGGCGACCACGTAGCTGCCGGACGGCAGCGCCGCGATGAGCCGATCGAGGATGCCCTTGGGGTCCTCGTCGTCGCGGATGAAGTGCAGGATGGCCACCAACATCAGCGCGACGGGCCGGGTCAGGTCCAGTGTCGTGCGCAGATCGGGGTGGGCGAGGATCGTCTCCGGCTCGCGCAGGTCGGCGTCGAGGTAGGCCGTCCGCCCCTCGGGCGTGCTGGACAACAGCGCGCGGGCGTGGGCCAGGACGATCGGGTCGTTGTCGACGTACACCACCCGTGCCGACGGGTCGATGCCCTGGGCAACCTCGTGGGTGTTGTCGGCGGTCGGGATGCCGGTCCCGATGTCCAGGAACTGCCGGACGCCGTGCCGCGCCAGGAAGCGCACCGCGCGTTGCAGGAACATCCGGTTCTCCACGGCGGAGAGCCGGATGGTGGGCATCGCGGCCGCGAGCGCGTCGCCGGACTCCCGGTCGGCGGCGAAGTTGTCCTTGCCACCCAACAAGTAGTTGTACCGGCGGGCAGGGTGCGCGACGGAGGTGTCGATCCGGTCGGTCGCCGAAAGGTCTGCACCGCGTGACGTCATCCGGCCTCCCCAGTGCTGCGCGTTCTCCACAAGGTACACACCTGGCCGCCGGTGGGGAGACCCCGTCAGCCCCCGTTCAGGTCGCGCAGCTCTCGACCGGCGCCGACGTGCCGCCCCGGTCCGGAGCCGGGTCCGCGCCGCAGACACCGGCGAGCAGGTCGGCGGTGGTGTGCGCCTGGATGCCGGGCTGCGCGCCGTCGGCGAACCGCGCGACGACCGACCGGACGTGGCGCGCGGCCGGTTCGGCGAGGCCGTCGTAGACGGCTTCGAACAGCTCCCGGGCCGGCTGCCGGAGCCAGCCGGGCGGCAGCAGCTCCAGCGGCAACCGGGGGTCGAGGGTGGGAAACCGCCGGAAGGTATCCATGACCTCGGTACGCGCCCGTACCGCCGCCGCGCCGTCGACGGCTCCGGATCGCAGCACCGGCACCAGGGGCGTCCAGCGCCGCAGGAACTCCTCGTAGTGCCGTCCGATCGCCTCGATGTCCCAGGCGTCGATGGGAGCGCGCTGGCCGATCACGTCGAGCGCGGCCTGCCGCCCGCGAAACACCGTGACGGCGCCGAGGGTGAATCGGGTGAGCTGGGCCCTGCCCTGCGCGCTCAGTTCGTACGGCGAGATCCACAGACCGTCGTACAACGGCGCGTACCCGAGCCAGCGGAGCTGGCCCCGCAGGGCCCGTCGCTGGGTGCTGTGATCCTGCGGCAGGGAGAAGGCGACGATGGTCCAGCATCCGTCCCACGTCGTGACCTCGGTGGTGGCGGCCAGGATCCATCTGCCGCCGCTGGACAGGTTCGCGGCGGCGGCGCGGCTGATCCGGTAGGAGCTGCGCCGCCCCTCCCGGCTGCCCTCCAGCACACCCCGACGGGCCAGGCGGCTGATCGCGGCGCGAGCGCCGGCAGTGCTCACCCCGGCCTCGGCGAGCAGCGCGACGAGGGCGGCGGACGGGATCCGCGCGCGGTTGCGCAGGGTGTAGTCGGCCAGCAGGGTCACCGCGAGATCCTGCGGCGAGCTGCCGGCCTGTCGCCGGGGCAGCCGCGGCGGGTCGTCCCCGTCGTCGGGATAGATCTCCTCGATGGTGAAGGGGCTTGCCACAGGCGCTCCCGGCTCGACTCAGGGACGGTGCACCGACTGTAGACGGACGGTCCGTGCCGCCGGGACCGCCGCGGCGGTCACCACCACTCGTGCAATTGAGGTACGTCGATTGACACTTCGACGACCGCGAGGAACACTATCTGCAACGCGACGCCGCACAGAGCCGGGCACAGGGCAAGCACACGTAGTGGGCGAGGCGCGATCACCACGGGCAGTCGGGCGCACCCGTGACCGCCGCGCGACCACACGCAACCCGCACAGGTGATCGAAGGAGTCGTCCCCGTGAAGATCCGAAGAAAACTGCTGCTCGGCCTGGTCACGTCGCTGGCAGCGGCCGGCCTGGTGGCACCCGCCCTCCAGCCCGCGTACGCCGCATCCCTCACCGAGGTGACCAGCTTCGGCGACAACCCCGGCGGAATGCGCATGCACGTCTACGTGCCCGACACCCGCCCGACCAGGCCCGCGATCGTGGTCGCCATGCACGGCTGCGGAGGATCGGGCCCCGGCTTCTACTCCGGCAGCGAGTTCGCCGCCCAGGCCGACCGGTACGGCTTCATCGTGATCTACCCGACCGCGACCCAGCAGGCCGGGTTCGGCAACTGCTTCGACACCTGGTCGGACGCCGCCAAGCGCCGCGGCGGCGGCAGCGACCCCGTGTCGATCATCTCGATGATCCGCTACGCCCAGCAGCAGTACGGCGGCGACCCCGACCGGGTGTACGCCACCGGCAGCTCGTCCGGCGGCATGATGACCAACCACATGCTGGCGCTGTATCCCGACGTGTTCAAGGCCGGCGCGGCGTTCATGGGAGTCCCCTACAACTGCTTCGCCAACGCGGCGGACTATCCACCGGGGAGCAGCCAGTGCACCGGCGGGAACATGAACCGCACCCCGCAACAGTGGGGTGACGCGGTCCGTCAGGCGTACCCCGGCTACTCCGGCCCCCGCCCGCGTGTGCAGTTGTGGCACGGCACCAGCGACACCCTCGTGCCGTACTCGCTGCTGCAGGAGACGATCGAGCAGTGGACCAACGTGTTCGGGCTCAGCCAGACACCCACCTCCACCGACACACCGCAATCCGGCTGGAACCGGCGTCGGTACGCCGACGCGAGCGGGACCGTTCAGGTCGAGGCGTACAGCATCCAGGGGGCCGGGCACAGCCTGCCCTCCGCCGGCATGGCCGCTGCCGCCGTCGCCTTCTTCGGCCTGACCGCCCCGCCGAACCCGACCACACCGCCGCCAAACCCGACCACGCCGCCACCCAACCCGACCACGCCGCCCCCGAACCCCACGACGCCGCCACCCAACCCGACCACGCCGCCCCCGAACCCGACCACGCCGCCGCCGGGTTCCGGCGCGTGCCGGGTGAGCGTCGCCGTCAACGCCTGGAACACCGGCCTGACCGAGAACTTCACCATCACCAACACCGGTGCCAGCGCCGTCAACGGCTGGTCGCTCGTGTTCACCCTGCCCGGCGGGCAGAGCATCACCTCGGGCTGGAACGCGACCTACTCCCCCACGTCCGGCCAGGTGACGGCCCGGAACGTCGCCTACAACGCCAGCATCCCGCCGAACGGATCGGTCACGATCGGCTTCCAGGCCACGCACACCGGCAACACCGCCCGACCGAGCTCGTTCACACTCAACGGCGCGACCTGCACGATCGCCTGATCGCGGACCTCCACCAGGGCTGAGCTGTCCGAGCCCGGACGAGATCGGGCCGGCCCCGTCGCGCGCAGCGACGGGGCCGGCTCGGACCAGGCGTCGGGCGGCCGACCAGGTGGGCGGCCGGGTCGCCTAGTTTCCTGCGGGCACCTGGTCCTTGACCTCGTCGTAGCCGACCGCGCCGGGCGCGTCGGTCGGGGCGTAGATCACGCGGAGCACGCCCGTCGGGAACACCTCGGTCGCCGTCACCCGCAGGTGGTACGGGGTGTCACCGTCGTCGAACAGCCTGCGGCCCTTGCGCGCCGCCACCGGGTGCACCAGCAGGCGCAGCTCGTCGACCAGCCCGGCGGCGAGGAGCTGCTGCACCACGGAGATCGACCCGGGAATGAGGATGCCCTTGATCCCGGCGTCGGCCTTGAGCGCGGCGACGGCCGCCGGGAGATCGCCGTCGACGAGCTCCGAGTTGCGCCAGGAGAACTCCAGCGGCTGGCGGGACACGACGACCTTGCGCACGTCCCCGAGCTGCTTGGCGAACCCGGCGTCCTCGCCACCCGCCGCCTCCCGGTCGGGCCAGGCTCCGGCGAAGCTGTCGTAGGTCACCCGGCCGATGAGCAGCACGTCGGACGTGTCGTAGTCCTCGGTGACGGCGCGGCCCATGTTGTCGTCGAAGTACGGGAAGTGCCAGTCGGGGTCGATCTCGGCCACGCCGTCGGCCGAGATGAACAGCGTGGAGATGACCTTCGCCATCGCAGTGCTCCTTCAGATCAGGTGCTGTCGGCAGAGAGACGGCCACAGCATCCCAAACTGGTCGGACACTCACCGGCCTCTCGCACCGCGCGCCGCGGACGGAACGCCACCGAACACGACCGAACTGTCGGACGCGCCCGGTAGGTTGCCCAGACATGGCCACGCCCACCGACGTCCGCCACGACCTCGCGCGCCTCGCCGACCCGGCCCGGGCGGCCGGATGGAGCCGGCTCCTCCAGCTGGTCCCCGGCGGCTACGGCGAGGGCGACCGCGCGATCGGCGTTTCCGTACCAGACCAGCGGCGGGTCGTTGCCCGGTACTGGCGCGATCTCTCCCTGACCGACACGGCGGAGCTGCTGACGGGCGACGTGCACGAGGAGAGGTTGACGTCGCTGTTCGTTCTGGTCCGCAAGTTCAGCCGGGGCGACGAGGAGGAACGGGGCCGCGTCGTCCGTCTCCTGCTGGACAACACGGACCGCGTCAACAACTGGGACCTGGTGGACTCGTCCGCCCCGTACATCCTCGGGCCGTGGCTGATCGACAAGGACCGGAGCGTCCTGGATCGCCTGGCCGCGTCGGACCTGGTGTGGGACCGGCGCCTCGCCATCATGGCGACCTTCGCCTTCATCAGGGTCGGTGACTTCGACTGGACGTTTCGCCTGGGTGAACGGCTCCTGCACGACCCGCACGATCTGGTCCGCAAGGCGGTGGGCTGGATGCTGCGCGAGGTGGGCAACCGCGACCGGGCGGCCGAGGAGGAGTTCCTGGCCCGGCACCACCGGGTCATGCCGCGCGTCATGCTGCGGTACGCGATCGAGAAGTTCGAGCCGCAGCGACGCAGCGAGTACCTGTCCGGGCTGGACTGACGGACGTCAGGCGGTCGGCGGCAGGACGCGGACGAGCCCCGGTCGATCGCTGACGGATCGGCCGGGGCTCGTCGGTGACGCAGGATCAGGCGAGGTCGAACCGGTCGAGCTCCATGACCTTCGTCCAGGCCGCGACGAAGTCCTGCACGAACTTGTCGCGCGCGTCCTGGCTGGCGTAGACCTCGGCGAGGGCCCGCAGCTGGGAGTTGGAGCCGAAGATGAGGTCGACCGCGGTGGCGGTCCACTTCACCTCGTCGGTGGCCAGGTCCCGGATCTCGTACACGTGCTCGTCGGACTTCGACGCGCTCCACCGGGTGCCCGGGGAGAGCAGGTTGGCGAAGAAGTCGTTGGTGAGCACACCGGGCCGGTCGGTGAGGACGCCGTGCTGGCTGCCGCCGGTGTTGGCGCCGAGCGACCGCAGACCGCCGACGAGGACGGTCATCTCGGGCGCGGTCAGGTTCAGCATGTAGGCACGGTCGACGAGCAGCACCTCCGGCTGGGTCTTCTCACCCGGGCGCAGGTAGTTGCGGAACCCGTCGGCGCGCGGCTCCATGACCCGGAAGGACTCGACGTCGGTCTGCTCCTGGGTGGCGTCGGTGCGGCCCGGCCGGAACGGCACGGTCACCTCGACACCCGCGTCGCGCGACGCCTTCTCGACCGCGGCCGAGCCGGCCAGCACGATCAGGTCGGCCAGCGAGATCTTCGCCCCACCTGCGGCGTTGAACTCCTGCTGGATGCCCTCCAGAGTGCTCAGCACCGACGCGAGCTGCTCGGGCTGGTTGACCTCCCAGTTGCGCTGCGGCTCGAGGCGGATCCGCGCGCCGTTGGCGCCACCGCGCTTGTCGGTGTACCGGAAGCTCGCGGCGGACGCCCAGGCGGTGGAGACCAGCTGATCGATCGTGAGACCGGACTCGAGAACCTTCGCCTTGAGCGCGGCGATGTCGGCGTCACCCACCAGCTCGTGGTCGACGGCCGGCACCGGGTCCTGCCAGAGCTGCGGCTCGGCCACCCACGGTCCGAGGAAGCGCTCGATCGGGCCCATGTCGCGGTGCAGCAGCTTGTACCACGCCTTGGCGAAGGCCAGCGCGAACTGGTCGGGGTTCTCCAGGAAGCGACGCGAGATCTTCTCGTACGCCGGGTCGACGCGCAGCGACAGGTCGGTCGTGAGCATCGTCGGCTTGTGCTTCTTCGCCGGATCGAAGGGGTCCGGAATGATCGCCTCGGCGTCCTTGGCGACCCACTGCTTCGCGCCGCCCGGGCTGGTGGTGAGTTCCCACTCGTAGCCAAAGAGGATCTCGAAGAAGCGGTTGCTCCACTGCGTCGGGACGTCGGTCCACGTCACCTCGAGACCGCTGGTGATCGTGTCGGCGCCCTTGCCACTGCCGTGGGTGCTCAGCCAACCGAGGCCCTGCGCCTCCAGCGGGGCGCCCTCGGGCTCCGCGCCGACGTGCCCGTCGGCGACACCGGCGCCGTGGGCCTTGCCAAAGGTGTGGCCGCCGGCGATGAGGGCGACGGTCTCCTCGTCGTTCATCGCCATCCGGCGGAAGGTCTCCCGGATGAAGTGGGCGGCCGCCATCGGGTCTGCGTTGCCGCGGGGGCCCTCCGGGTTGACGTAGATGAGGCCCATCTCCGTCGAACCGACGCCGGCCGCCATCTCCTTCTCCGAGGAGTACCGCTCGTCGCCGAGCCAGGTGTCCTCCGGACCCCAGAAGATCTCCTCGGGCTCCCACACGTCCTCGCGACCGAAGCCGAAGCCGAAGGTCTTGAAGCCCATCGACTCCAGGGCGACGTTGCCGGCGAGCACGATCAGGTCGGCCCAGGAGATCTTCTGGCCGTACTTCTGCTTGACCGGCCAGAGCAGCCGGCGGGCCTTGTCCAGGTTGGCGTTGTCGGGCCAGCTGTTGAGCGGGGCGAAACGCTGACCGCCGTCACCGGCGCCACCGCGGCCGTCCTCGATGCGGTACGTGCCGGCGGCGTGCCAGCTCATCCGGATCATCAGACCGCCGTAGTGGCCGAAGTCGGCCGGCCACCAGTCCTGCGAGGTGGTGAGGACCTCGACGATGTCGCGCTTGAGGGCCTCGACGTCGAGCTTGGCGAACTCCTTGGCGTAGGAGAAGTTCGCACCCAGCGGGTTGCCCTTGGACGAGTGGGCGTGCAGGACCGAGAGGTCGAGCTGGTTGGGCCACCAGTCCCGGTTGGTGCGCGGACGACCACCGGTCTTCGGGGTCGGCGAGTCGATCGCCGGGTTCTCGCTCTCGCTGCCGTGCGCGGTCACCGAGTCGTGCGCGACCGGGCAGCCTGCTGCGGCCTTCTCGTCCACGCCCTGCGCGCTGGCGGGGCGGTTGTCCTGGGTGTCGCTCATGTACTTCCTTCCGAACTGGCGGATCACTGGGAGGTGCGGGCGGTCGCGCAACCGGGGCAGGTGCCCCAGTAGACGACCTCCGCCTCGTCGACCACGAAGCCGTGGTCGTTCGAGGCGGTGAGACAGGGTGCGTGACCGACGGCGCACTCGACGTCGGCGATGGCGCCGCAGGAGCGGCACACGACATGGTGGTGGTTGTCCGCGATCCGGGACTCGTAGCGGGCGGTGGCACCGGCGGGCTGGATCCGGCGGACCAGGCCGGCGTCGGTGAGCACACGCAGTACGTCGTACACGGCCTGGTGGGACACGGTGGGATGCTCCGCCCGCACCAGCGCGATCACCGCGTCGGTGCCGACGTGGGGGTGGTCGCGCAGGGCCGCGAGCACCGCCAGCCGGGGCCGGGTCACGCGCAGCGAGGCGGCTCGCAGTTGCGCCTCGAAGTCGGGCATCACCCGACGAACACTAGCTCACTTTTTTGGAACGGATCAAGTTTCACCCGATCCGGCACGCGGAAGTGGCGGCAACCTCTCCGGGACCCACTTCCCGCGCTCCCGCTGGCCAAGGTCCGGAAAGTCTTCGGAAATTTCGGGGGCTTCCGACCGGGGCGGCCGTCGCCAGCGCCGACATTCGTATGACGATACCGAACTCTGATTGACTACTGACCTGCCTCGACGCGCGCCCCCTCCGCTGCGGGAGGCCAGCGCGACGTTGCCACGGCGTTTCCGGAAATTGTTGACAAGTCGACGACCGGGTTAATACGGTCGCCATCGACGACGTTCAATCACCGTCAGCACCAGCCACCACGGCCCACTCCTCCGGTCGTCGTGCAGGACGACCGGCCAACCACCACCACGCGGCACCACGCCGTGGCCGTTACGAGGAGGAACCACCCACATGACCGACACCAGCCACACCCCCACCAGGCGAGGGAGGCGCGGCCGCATCCGGCTTCTCCTGGGCGCCGCGTGCGCCGCCGTCCTGGCCGTCGCCGGCACGGTGACGGCGACCAACGCGTACGCCGAGGCCGACCGGACGCTCACCTCGAGCCTGACCGGCACGCACAACGGCTACTACTTCTCCTTCTGGAAGGACGGCGGCAACGCCAGCATGACGCTGCGCGAAAACGGCCGGTACTCCAGCAGCTGGGACCGCAGCACCAACAACTGGGTCGGCGGCAAGGGCTGGGCCACCGGCTCGCGGCGGACGGTCAGCTACTCGGCCAACTACAACCCGGGGAACAACAACACCTACCTCGCCCTGTACGGATGGACGCGCAACCCGCTCATCGAGTACTACGTGGTGGAGAACTTCGGCAGCTACAACCCGAGCAGCGGCGCCCAGCGACTGGGCACGGTGACCACTGACGGCGGCACCTACGACATCCTGCGCAGCCAGCGGGTCAACGCTCCGTCGATCGACGGAAACCAGACGTTCTACCAGTACTGGAGCGTCCGTCAGAACAAGCGCTCGAGTGGCACCATCACCACCGCCAACCACTTCGACGCCTGGGCCCGCGCCGGCCTGAACCTCGGCACCAACCACAGCTACCAGATCATGGCCACCGAGGGTTACCAGAGCAGCGGCAGCTCCGACGTCACCGTCCAGGAGGGCGGCGGCGGCAACCCGACCTCCGGGCCCACCTCCGGACCCACCACCGGTAACCCCGGGAACGGCACCTGCAACGCGACGCTCTCCGCCGGTCAGCAGTGGGGCGACCGCTTCAATCTCAACGTCGCGGTCAGCGGCACCAACAACTGGGTCGTCCGACTCGGTCTCGGCGGCGGCCAGAGCATTCAGAACAGCTGGAACGCCTCCGTCAGCGGCACCAGCGGAACCGTCACCGCCAGGCCGAACGGCAACGGCAACAACTTCGGCATAACGGTCATGGCCAACGGCAACTGGAACTGGCCGACTGTCACCTGCGGAACCAGCTGATCCCGACCGACTCCGCGCACCGACACCCGGCCCCGCCGCCACGCGACGGGGCCGGGTGCTGCGCCTGTCCGATCCGGCGGCCGGCGATGGGACTCGCGACTAGAGCCCCTGGCCGATCTCCACCAGATAGCCGTCGGGGTCGCGGAGGTAACAACGGATCTCGGTGCCGTGGTCCTTCGGCTCGGTGAGGAAATCCGCGCCCCGGGCCTTCCATTCGGCGTAGAGCGTGCGGATGTCCCGGACGCGGACGTTCATCGCGCAGCTCAGGGTGTTGGAGTCCGTCGGGGCCTTGGCCTGGACCGTCGGCTTGTCGTCAGTCGGGCCGCCCTCGACGTTGATAATGATGTAGCTGTTGAAGAACTTCATGATCAGCGGGTTCGCGTCGTGGACGCACGTCGCCCCGAACACGCGCTCGTAGTATTCGCGCGACCGATCGATGTCCCGGACGATGAGCAGGGTCGCCAGGAACATGCCGTCTTCGGGCTCGAAATAGTCCGGAGCCGGGTTGGCCAGCGTCATAGCCGCCTCCTCGTCGCCTGCCTCCGCTGCACGGGCGGCGACGGGGTTCCCGCCAGGGTGGGGCCGAAACCGGGAACCGTACGGGAGATCACGAGTACATCAGGTGCAGCGTCATCCCGGCGTCGGCGTGCCCCAGGTTGTGGCAGTGGTTGGCCCACATCCCCGGGTTGTCGGCCCGGAACGCCACCTCCCACACCTCACCCGGCCGGACGTCGAACGAGTCCAGCCACAGCGGACTTCCGATCGCCGGCGAGCCGGTACGGGACAGCACGAGGACGTGGTGGCCGTGCAGATGCCACGGGTGCACGGTCTGCGACCGGTTGACGATCGTGAAGCGGACGACGTCGCCGCGGTGCACGACCTGCGGCGGGATGTCCGGATCGGCCGCGCCGTTCACGGTGTGGGCGTATCGCGGGAGCAGTCCGTGCAGGTCGAGACCACGATCGAGGACGAGGGTGAACTCCCGGTCGAACCCGGTCCACGGCGCCGGAGCCGGCACGCCGTAGGTGAGCGGGTCCAGGACGGGCCACCCGCCGGTCGCCGTCGACACCTCCCCGGTGGACCAGACCACCCGTCCGTCGACGAACAGCGCCACCGGGGTGGCCTGCGCGGTGAACACCAGGTCGTAGCGGCCCCCGGCCGGGATCAGCACCGCGGTGTCCACGAGCGGCGTCGGACCCCGCAGATCGAAGCCGTCGATCGCGGCCACCTGGAAGGCGGTCCCGGCCAGGGCGTAGCGGTGCGTCGTGTTGTCGGTGTTGATCAGACGCAGCCGTACCGGCACACCGGCCTCGACCCGCTCCACTCTCGCCGCGGGAAGTGGACGACCCGCCAGGGTGTGCACCGGCACGGTGACGTCGAGGCCGGTCGTCGGCCCCGGGCGCACCACCAGGACGCCGTAGAGGCCCATCCGCACACCGACGTCGGACACCGCGTGGGTGTGGTACCAGTACGTCCCGGCCTGATCGGCACGGAACCGGTAGACGAACTCCTGGCCGGGCAGCACCGCTGCCTGCGTCACGCCGGGCACCCCGTCCTGACTGTTCGGCACGTCGTACCCGTGCCAGTGCAGTGTGACGCCCCGTCCGATGTCCCGGTTGCGCAGCGTCACCTCCACGACGTCGCCGACGGTGGCGGTCAACTCCGGCCCGGGTACCTGCGCGTTGAACGCCCATGCCGCTACGTCGCGGCCACCCACGTTCACCGTGGCCGTCCCGGCCGTCAGGGTGAACCGCCGAGTGGGTTCGTCGGTGGTCCGGATCTGCGGATAGCCATGATCATGCGGTACGGCGGTCGCGGTGTCCGGTGCGACGGCCAGCCCGGTTCCGGCCAGCAGGGCAGCGACCGTCACCACGGTGGCCGCGCGGGACACCGTCCGGGACGGGCGCGCGTCGAGAAAACGCCACGTGACCGCCGTCGCCGAGCCGATCCCGGCGACCGCGAGCAACCCCGTCGACGTCGACGCCGGATAGCCGTGCAGGATCGTCACGAGCAGGGCGCCGCTCACGGCGTACCCGGCGAAGAGGAGCGGGACCGCGACGGACCTGATGTCGCCCGCGGCCCGCAGCAGCCGCGGCCCGGCGACGATCACCGCGGCGAGCGACAGGGGCGCGGCGACGAGGACCTTCTCCGCGGCGAACCACCAGCCGGCGCGGGCGAGCGCGATCACCGTGAGGGCACGGCCGAGCGTGGCGAGCAGCGCGAGGGCGGCCAGCCCGAGGGCGAGCGGACGGCGTCGGGCGGCCGCCGCGGCGCCGCCGCCCAGCCATCCGGCGGCGGTGAGAACGGCGAGCACGAGGTCCGCCACGAGCAGCGAGCCGGTGGTCATGCCGGCTCCTGCTCCCGGACGGCCGCGCGGATGTCGCCCAGCGGCGTCGGACCGCCCAGCCTCCGCGCTCCCCGCAGGACGCCGACCACGACGTGCACCGCGACGATGCCGTTGATCGCGTGCAACCCACCGATGGTCAGGCCGAGCACGGTGCTGACGCCGGCGGCGTCGGTGGAGCCGTTGGCGAGCATGGCGAGCAGCGCCTGCACGACGACGAGGCCCAACGGCAGGATCGCCAGTCCGACGAGTCGGCCCGGCGCCCTCGACAACGCGGCGAACAGGGCGGTGAGCACTGTGAGGACGGGGATCACCGCCATGCCGTTGGCGCTGTGCAGGGCGTACGCGCCGTCGCCCCCGGGCTTCGTGAACGCGCCGACGGCGGCGAAGACGAACTGGACGGCGAACGCGACGAGCAGGAGTGCGGCGCTGACGACGAATGCCTTACGCATGGTGGGCTCCTAGAGGTGCGCCGAGGCCAGGGCCTGGGCGACGTGGTCGGTGGCGGTGATCGCGCCGTACGCGACCAGCCGGACGAGGTCGGCGTCGGCGGGGTGCGACAGCCGCCAGAGGGCGACGTCCCCCACGCTTATCGAGCTGGGCGCGAACGCCGCCAGCAACGCGATCCGGGTTCCGATGCGGTCCCGGCCCGGCACGTCCCGGACGAGGTCGACGGCCCAGTCGGCGGGCCGGGCCGGGAACCGCCCGTCCTCCCAGCGCACGGTTGCCGTCACGGTCTGGCGGGCCACGTCGCCCAGCAGGTCCCCGCCCCGGGTGGCGGCGGTTCGCAACGAGGCGTAGGCGACACCGACCGGGCTGTCCCCCGCCCAGGCCGGCGGCGGCGTCGGACCGGCATCGAGGAGCGGCAGGCTGCGTCCGGGTTCCCTCGGCTCCCGGGCGGCCCTGGCGTACAGGCGGCCCCCGACCGAACGCACCAGCGGTGCGCGTTGCAGGCCGCCGGGGAGCAGGTCGGGGTCGAGCAGCGCCGAGACGATCCGGTTGATGAAGTGGAAGGCGAGCAGGGTGCCGGTGACCTCCGGGCCGTACGGGCTGCGCCAGTCGGCGGCCCGGGGGCTGCGGCTGGCCTGGGCCCAGCGGGCGAGTTCGGCGTGCCTCGGGTCGGCTGGCGTCCCGCCCCGGGCGACCACCTCGGCCAGCGAGTGCTCGCCCAGGGCGTGCAGCAGCAGCACGTGGGCGTCGATGCAGAACTGACAGCGGTTGGCTCGGGACACGGCCGCCGCGACGAGTTCGCGCTCGACCCGGGACGCGTCCCCGGCGAGCAGGGCCTCGCGCAGCAGTGACCAGGTCGCGGCCAGCACCTCCGGCACGGCCGAGAGCACCTGGAAGGTGGGCAGTGGCCCGAGGAAGTCCTCACGCGACTGCTGGTAGACCTCCGCGGTGCGGCCGGTGACCGCCTTCGTGGGAACGGGGGTGAAGAAGCGGTATGTCATGAGGTCGATGCTCGCCGCGGCGGGCTGGGAAAACGTCGTGCCGCCGCAGACACTTGCTCCGGCGCGATACCGCGTCCGTGGTACGGCTGATCTACCGCGTGCGCGGGATGCTCCCCGGACGACTGCCGTTCTACAGTGCGACCATGCGCCGCGACCTGCCGTACGCCCTCAGTGGTCTCGCCCTCGGCGGCCTGCTGCTCGGCAACGCCGCGCTCGCGCCCGACGCCGCGACGGTCGGGGCCCTCGACGTCGCCCTGGTCCTGGCCATGGCGGCGGCCCTCGCGGTGTGCCGGCGGTACCCGGTGGTCGCGCTGGGCGTGGTGACCGCCGCCATGCTGGCCGTGCACGTCCGGGTGCATTCCGGGGTGTCCGCCGCGTTCCCCGTTCTCGGTGTGGTCTACCTCGCCGCCTGGCGGGGTCGCCGGGCGGCCGCCGCCGTGGCCAGCCTCGCCTTCCTCGGTGGCTTTCTGGCCCGCGACTTCTCGGTGGCGCCCGCCGACCGCCCCAACCAGCTGATCGTCGAGCGGACGGCGCTGCTGCTGGGATGGTTCGTGGCGGCCAACGTCGCCGGGCTCGTCGGTCGGCAACGCCGGGCGTACCTGGAGCAGGTCGAACAGCGGGCCATCGAGGCCGAGCGCACCCGCGAGGAGATGGCGTTGCGGCGGGCCGGGGAGGAGCGGCTGCGCATCGCCCGCGACCTGCACGACTCCCTGACCCACAGCATCTCGGTGATCAAGGTGCAGGCGGGGATCGCCGTGCACCTGGCCCGTAAGCACGGCGAGGAACCGTCGGCCACGCTGCTGGCGATCCAGGAGGCCAGTGGCGCCGCGATGCGGGAACTACGCACCACCCTCGACATCCTGCGCGCGCCCGACGACGACCGGGTCGGGCTGGCCCGGGTGGACGAACTCGCCGAGCGGACCCGGGCGGTCGGCGTGCCGGTCCAGGTCACCGTCAGCGGTCGGCCCCGGAGCCTGCCCGACGAGGTCGACCAGGCCGGCTACCGGGTCGTGCAGGAGGCCCTGACCAATGTGGCCCGCCATGCCGGCCCGGCGTCCGCGCACATTCACGTCGAGTACGCCCCGGCCGGGCTGACCGTGGCGGTCACCGACGACGGGCGGGCGTCGCCGGCACGACCCCCGACACCGGGGGTGGGACTGCGCGGTATGCGGGAACGGGTCACCGGACTGGGCGGCACACTGGAGGCCGCCGCCCGCGACGACCACGGGTTCACGGTGCGGGCCACGTTCCCCCTGGACGAGCCGGCATGATCCGGGTCCTGCTCGCCGACGACCAGGCGCTGATGCGAGCCGGTTTCCGGGCGCTGTTGGAGGCCGAGGACGACCTGGAGGTCGTCGGCGAGGCCACCGACGGCACGTCGGCCGTGCACCTCGCGCGACGCCTGCGCCCCGACGTCGTACTGATGGACGTGCAGATGCCGGGGCTCGACGGCATCGAGGCGACCCGACGCATCGCCGTGGATCCCGACCTGGCCGCGATCCGGATCCTCATCCTCACCAACTACGGGCTCGACTCCTACGTCTTCGCCGCCCTGCGAGCGGGCGCCAGCGGTTTCCTGCTCAAGGACGCCGACCCCGCCGACCTGCTGCAGGCCGTCGCCGTCGTGGCGCGCGGCGACGCGCTGCTCGCCCCGACCGTGACCCGTACGCTGATCAGCGAGTTCGTGGCCGGCCCGCCGCCGGCCGTACCGGGTGCGGGCCGGGACGTGCTGACCGCCCGCGAACAGGAGATCGTCGAGCTCGTCGCCCGAGGGATGACCAACGACGAGATCGCCGTGCGGATGGTGATCAGCCCGTTGACCGCCAAGACCCACGTGAACCGGGCGATGACGAAGCTGCACTGCCGTGACCGGGCCCAGCTGGTCGTGTGGGCGTACGAGTCGGGACTGATCACGCCACGCCGCCGGTGACCGTGCCGTCCCGGCGGCGCGGCGCGAGCCCGGTGTCAGGACCCGATGGCGATGGCGAAGACGTGCATGGTCGGCACGTTCGCCGCGGGCCGTGCGCTGATGTTGGGCAGCACGACCTGGGTCACCGCCTTGCTCTGCAACGCGACGCCCACGTAGTAGATGCAGGCCGCCGTGGCCTGGCGGGCGTTGTTGGGCCGGTTCTGGTAGGCGGACACGATCGCGGCGGTCGCCCCGGACTGCGGCCCGCCGTACCAGTCGGGCGTGCTCAACGTGAACGTCTGGCGGGTGCCGTCGGCGTACACGACGGTGCCGGTTCCCGACACGGCGCCGTAGGTGCCGGTCACGAGGAAGCCGAGCGTGCTGCCGGTGCCGCTGACGCCGATGGTCTGGCCCGAGGCGATGGCGTTGTCGGCCGTACCGGGGCTGACGTTGGGCCAGCGGAAGTTCACACCGTTGCGGCTCACCGTGCCGCCCGGGCTGGCGCCGGCCTGCGCCAGGGCCTGCGCGGAGAGACTCGCGCCGTTGCCGTCGAAGTTCGCGACGTTGGTGTTGCTGTCGTTGCTGATGCCGGCGTTGGTGAAGCTCTGCTCCAGCGTCGGCGTGGCGACACCCGTGCTGCTGACCCGGTAGGTGCGTCCCGCCTGCACGGTCACCTCGACCAGGTCGGACTCGATCCGGGTGACCCGCGGTGACGTCCCGTCGGCGGTGTCGACGACGCTGACGGTGCCGGTCAGGAACCGCGACCGCAGGCGGACGGTGCCGGCACGGTCCGGTCGCACCAGCACCTCGGTGGCCGCGCCGCTCGCCCACGTGATGCTGACCGTGTGCCCACCGCGGGCGCGCAGGCCGGTCACCCGGCCGCTGGGCCAGGCCGGCGGCAGCGCGGGCAGGATGTGCAGCTCACCGATGTGGCTCTGGAGCAGCATCTCGGCGATGCCGGCGGTGGCGCCGAAGTTGCCGTCGATCTGGAAGGGCGGATGCAGGTCGAACATGTTGGGGGCGAGCCGGGCGGTGGTGGCGAGGTAGCGGATCAGGTCGTGGGCCCGCTTGCCCTCCTCCATCCGCGCCCAGAAGTTGATTTTCCAGGCCAGCGACCAACCGGTGCCGTCGTCGCCGCGCAGCGCCAGCGTACGGCGGGCGGCCTCGAACAACTGCGGGGTGCCGCGCTTGGTGATCTGGTTGCTGGGCGCGAGCCCGTAGAGGTGCGAGATGTGCCGGTGGTTGGGCTCGGTCTCCACCCAGTCGTACAGCCACTCCATGATGTTGCCCCGCGAGCCGATCTTCATCGGCGCGAGCCGGTCCCGGGTGGCGCGGACCTGGGCCCGGAAGGTGCTGTCCACGTTGAGGATCTCGCTGGCCCGGGCGACGCCGTCGAAGAGGTCGCGCAGGATCTGGTTGTCCATGGTCGGGCCCGCGCACACGCTGGCGTTCGCGTGGTGGCTCAGCTCCGGCGAGTTCGACGGGTTGGTCACCAGGTAGCCGAGGGTCGGCTCGGTCACCAGGGTGTCGAGGAAGAACTGCGCGGCGCCCTTCATGGCCGGGTAGTTCGTCCGCAGGAACTCGACGTCACCGTTGAACAGGTAGTGGTCCCAGATCAGCGTGGACAGCCACGCGCCGCCGGTCTGCCACATGCCCCAGAACGCGCCGTCCACGACGGCGGTCGCCCGCCACGCGTCGGTGTTGTGGTGGGTGACCCAGCCGCCCGCGCCGTACTGCACCTGGGCGGTGCGCGCGCCGGCCACCGACAGGTCGCGGACCATGTCGAACACCGGGTTGTGGCACTCGGCCAGGTTGGTCGTGTTGGCCGGCCAGTAGTTCATCGGCAGGTTGGCGTTGATCGTGTACTTCGAGTCCCAGGAGGGGGTGAGCGAGTCGTTCCAGATGCCCTGGAGGTTCGCCGGCTGGGTGCCGGGCCGCGACGACGAGATCAGCAGGTACCTGCCGAACTGGAACAGCAGCGCGGAGAACTGCGGGTCGTTGACGCTGTTGTGTTGCGCGATGCGGACGTCGGTCGTCTGGTCGGCGGCGGAGGTGCGGCCGAGGTCGAGGGTCACCCGCCCGAACAGCGACTGGTAGTCGGCGACGTGCCGGCTGCGCAGCTGGTCGTAGCTGTAGGCGCGCGCCGCGCTGAGGCGCTGGCGGGCGATGCCCCCGTAGTCGCCACCGACGTTGCGGTAGTTGACGTAGCTGGAGCCGATCGAGATGAGCAGTGTCACGCTCGTCGCGTTGGTGACCCGCAGGGTGCCGCCGGAGCTGGACACGGTGCCCCCGCTGACGGTGGCGTTGGCCAGGGCGAGGAAGCGGACCTGCCCGGTGACGCCCTCCTGACTGCCGGAGACGCCGTCGAGGCCGATCGTCGTGCCGTCCGGGCTGGACACCGTCGTACGTTGGGGGCTGTCGAAGGTGGCGGTGAAGCTGATCGAATTGCTGCGGTCGGCGGTCAGTCGCATCGCGATGACCTGGTCCGGCGCGCTGGCGAAGACCTCACGCTGGTAGCGGATGCCGCCCAGGACGTACGACGTCGTGGCCGTGGCGGTGGTGAGGTCCAGCGTGCGGTTGTGCTGGGACGCCCCGCTTGCCGAACCAAGGGCCAGCCGGAGGTTGCCGACGGTCTGGTACGCCAACTGCCCGCCGGGGTTGCCCATCATGGTCTGGTTGATGAGGTCCTGGGCCTGGGTCCACTGGTTGGCGTTGACCAGTCGCCGGATCTCCGCCAGCGCGGCGGCGCCTCTGGTGTTGCTGGGGTCGTGCGGGCCGCCGGCCCACACGGTGTCCTCGTTGAGCTGGAGTCGCTCGGTGTCGACGTTGCCGAACACCATCGCGCCGAGCCGGCCGTTGCCGATCGGCAGGGCCCGCAGCCAGTCGGTGCCGGCGCCCTCGTCGTACCAGAGGGCGAGGTCGTTGGCCGCCAGCACCTGCGGCGGCGCGACGGAGTCAGCTTGGGCGGTGGCCGTCCAGGGCAGCGGGAGCAGGGCGCCACCCGCGCCGGCCGCGCCGATCTTGAGGGCCTGCCGCCGGGTCAGGTCTGACATCGATCCTCCAAACGGTGACCGGTACGGCCACCCACGCGCGACAACGACGACCCCCGATAGTGGATCCGCGCGGTGGCACCGGCCTCGCTGCGCAGGCCGTCGGCAGACCCTCGGACGGTCAAACGTCCGATGTGTTTCGGGAAGATTACTCCGGTGTCACGCAATAGGCAACGGTCGATAGCCCGGAGGATCACGGGCGGCGACCCGACCCTAATCAGGAGAGTTCGGACTCGCCCGGAACGGTGGCGCGGGCAGGCGGCCACGGTGGACACACGTGCCGTCCACACGACTCGCCAATACATCTGATGATTCTTGTCGACGGCCGGTGGAGGTGGGCACGCAACAGCACCGCCGCGCCGGATCCGGCGGACGGTGGGGTGGTGCGCCGGCACCGCTCACTCGGGCGGCGTGGCCCCCGACTGCTCGCTCACCATGTACGTCGCGTACCAGTCGGGCCAGTTGTCGTCCCGCTCGCCGGTGCGCTTCTCGTGCTCGCCGTGGGCGGCGGCCGCGCGCCGCAGCGCGCTCGCCAACTCGCTCGCGGACCCGTACGACGTCAGGTCGCCCTCGACGCGCCCCGGCAGCCGGTTCGTGATCTCCTGCATCAGCCAGGTGTTGCCGTCCGGGTCGCGGAACGTGGCACGCGAGACGTAGCTGCGCCGCTCGGGGTCCGGGCCGTCGGCCGGCCCGTCCGGCGTCACGTGGAAGACGCCGCCCACGTCGACACCGGCCGAGGCGAGCGCGTCGCGGGCCGCCTCGATGTCCGACACGACCAGGTACGCCGTCGCCGAACCCGGCGTCGCCGACGTGAGCTGAGCGCCGAACTGCACCGAGCACGCGGAGCCGTGCGGCGTGAACTGGACGATGCCCGGCGGCGTCTGGTCGAGTCGCCACCCGAGGCCCTGGTAGAACCGCTTCGCGCGGTCGGCGTCCGAGACTCCGATGACGATCACCTCGACCTTGACGTCGAGGCCTGCGACATTCGACGCGGCGCTCGCGTCGCCAGCCTTCGGGCTCATCTCGGCCTCCTGGATCGCGTGCGGGCACCGCCGTCGGCGATCACCACGCTACGTCCTGTGCCGGCGGCGGGTGCGGCGTTTCCCGCATCAGCCGGGTGCCACCCGTGCCGCTCTGCGCACCCCGAGCAGGGCGACGAGGGCGAGGAGGATGACGGCGACCGAGTACTCGTCGGCCGTCTGCGGCAGACCGCCGGCGTAGACGACGAGGAAGCCGGCGATCACGGTGGGAAGGCCGAAGCCGACGTAGCAGACGACGTAGAGCAGCGACAGGACGCTGGCGCGTTCGTGCGCCTCGACCAGCGGCATGATCGTCTTGAGACTGCCCTGGAACCCACCGCCGAAGCCGACGCCGCCCAGCGCGAGGCCGACGAAGAACCCGGGAACGGACTCGGCCATGACCGAGAGCACCGTGACGACCATGCCCAGGATGAGGGCGACGATCCCGGTCAGGATCACGGTCCGCGCCGCGGTGTTGCGCAGCACCAGGACGGCGACCGACCCGAAGAGCGCGAAGACGAAGAGGACCAGGCCGGAGACCACGATCGACGGCTCCATCAGACTGTGGACAAGCGCCGGGCCGAGCGCGCCGAAGAAGCCGGCCAGCGCCCAGACCGCGAACAGCACCGGAGCGACGACCAGCACCGGCCCGCGTACGGGGCGCGGCAGCCGGATCTCGGGTCGCAGACTGCGCCGAGCACCCGGCATCGGTGTGACGGTCTCCGGCATCAGGGCGACCCCGACGGCCTGGATCAGCAGGACCGCAACGAGGACGACGTACACCAGCCGGGTCGGCGCGGGCAGGTAGCGGATGAGCAGCGCCGAGAGCAGAGCGCCACTGCCGGTGCCGAGACCGGGCGCGATCGAGTTCGCGAGCGTCCCGCGCACACGGTTGATGTCCAGCATCGCCGCGCCGACCGCCCCCGTGGCGGCACCCGCCGCGAGCCCCTGCACGAGGCGGGCGACCACCAGGGCGGGCACGCCGTTGGCGATGATGAAGACCAGCAGCGAGAGGATCTGCACGGCGATCGCGACGGCCAGGACGGGACGCCGGCCCACGTGGTCGGAGAGCTTGCCGAAGATGAGCAGCGACGCCAGCACCGCGAGCGCGTAGACCGCGAACACCGCGGTGGTCGTGACCGGCGAGAAGTGCCAGCGCTCCTGGTAGATCCCGTAGAGCGGAGTCGGCGCCGCCGAGGCGGCCAGGAACGACACGAGGATCGACGCCAGCAGCACCAGCGAGACGTTCGGCGCGAGTCGTGCCCGCCCCGCGATCGACATGTCGGTACTCCTCGTGCTGCGCGGCGCGCGTCGGGCTTGACGGCCGCAGCGGCGTACCCGGTCTGCCGCGTCGCATGCGGCCCGGCCTACTCCTCGCGCTCCTCGGGCCGCGGCCGGAGGTGCTCGCGCAGCGCCGCCGCGATGTCGCCGGCCGCGCGGAGCTGCTCCGGTGTGAGAGCGTCGACGAACAGCTCCCGGATGGTGCGCAGGTGCCCGAAGGTGGCCCGCTGGAACGCCTCGGCCCCGGCCGGCGTGAGGATCACCTGCGCCCCGCGCGGGACGGTTGCGTACTCCTCGCGCCGAATGAGCCCGCGTCGTTCCATCCGGCCCAGGTGGTGCGAGAGCCGGCTCCGCTCCCACCCGATGTGTGCGGCGAGGGCGGAGGAGCGCATCCGCTCGTCGGGCGCCTCGGTGAGGGCGAGCAGGACGGCGTAGTCCCCCGAGGAGAGGGAAGTGTCGACCTGGAGACGTGACCCGACCCGGGAGGTGAGCCTCTCCGTCGTCTCGACGAAGTCCCGCCAGATCCGCAGCTCCTCCGCGGTCGGCAGCTGGCGGCCCCTCCGCCGCTCGGGTGTGGCGCTCACCATGTGTCTCTCCCGGGGAATTGACGCGTCAATCAGCAGGTTAGCATCATTGACACGTCAACATGGGAAGATCACTTCCCCGCGGTCGACGGCGAGGATCGCCGAGGAGGAGACATGACGGCGAAAGGCTTCGAGCTGGGGCTCAACTCGTTCGGCGAGGTGGCCACCGACGGCGACCGGACGCTGAGCGACGCCGAGACCGTACGACTGCTCGTGGACGAGGCCCGACTCGCGGAGTCGGTCGGGCTCGACGTGTTCAGCCTCGGCGAGCACTACCGGGAGGGCCACAACGACTCGGCCACACCCGTCCTGCTCGCGGGGATCGCGACGGCTACCGAGCGGATCCGCCTCGGCACCTCGGTCACGGTCCTCAGCACGAACGATCCGGTACGGCTCTACCACGAGTTCGCCACCCTCGACGCGGTGAGCGACGGCCGCGCCCAACTGGTCCTCGGGCGGGCATCGGCGACCGAGTCGTTCCCGCTGTTCGGCTACGACCTGGCCGACTACGAGCGGTTGTTCGAGGAGAAGCTGGACCTCTTCCTACGGCTTCAGCGCGACGAAACGGTCACCTGGTCCGGGACGGTACGCACTCCCCTGGTCGCCCAGCGGCTGCACCCACGGATGCGGCCGGGCGGCATCCCGACCTGGATCGGCGTCGGAGGAAGCCCCAACTCGGTGGTCCGCGCCGCCCGTCACGGGCTTCCCCTCATGCTGGCGATCATCGGTGGGCGTCCCCAGCGGTTCGCCGGCCATGTCGACCTCTACCACCAGGCGCTCGCACAGTTCGGGCAGCCGGAGCAACCTGTCGGGCAGCACTCGCTCGGCCTTGTCGCGGACACCGACGAGGAGGCGGTGGAGACCTGGTGGCGGTACTGGCAGCCGACCGTGGCGCGGCTCGCCGAGGAGCGCGGCTTCTACAAACCGGACCGCGCCCGCTACGAGGCCGAGATCGACCACGGGGCGTTGTTCGTCGGCTCGCCGGAGACGGTCGCCCGCAAGATCGCCACGATGGCCCGCGACCTGCGGCTGAATCGGTTCGACCTGAAGTACGACATCATGCACCTGCCTCGCGAGGCACGGGCGCGCACCATCGAGCTGCTGGGCAGCGAGGTCGCGCCGCGGGTCCGGGAGCTGTTGGCGAAGGAGCCCACCAATGTCTGACCTCGTGTTCGGCCTCGACACCTTCGGTGACGTACCGGAGGACGACTTCGGCAAGCCCGTGTCGCACGCCGCCGCGATCCGCCAGGTGGTCGACGAGGCGGTGCTGGCCGACGACCTCGGCGTCGACGTGATCGCCCTCGGCGAGCACCACCGTCCGGAGTACTCGGTGTCGACGCCGGAGACGGTGCTGGCGGGCATCGCCACCCGCACCTCGCGGATTCGACTCTCCTCCGGTGTCACGGTGCTGAGCTCCGACGACCCGGTCCGGGTGTTCCAGCGTTTCGCCACTGTCGACGCGCTGTCGCACGGCCGGGCCGAGGTCATCCTCGGCCGGGGCTCGTTCACCGAGTCCTTCCCCCTGTTCGGCTACGACCTGGCCGACTACGACGTGCTGTTCGAGGAGCGGATCGAGCTGTTCGCGAAGCTGCTCGACGAGCAGCCGGTCACCTGGAGCGGCACCACGCGCGCCCCGCTCACGGACGCCGACGTCTTCCCCAAGACGGAGTCGGGGCACCTCACCACCTGGGTGGGCGTGGGCGGCTCACCCCAGTCGGTGGTGCGGACGGCCCGGTACGGCCTGCCGCTCATGCTCGCCATCATCGGCGGCGCTCCCGACCGTTTCGCCCCCTACATCGACCTCTACCGCCGGGCGGCCGACCAGCTCGGCACCACCGCGCACCCGGTCGGGATGCACTCACCCGGCTTCATCGCCGACACCGACGAGGAGGCCAAGGAGCTGTTCTGGCCGCACTACCGGGTCATGCGGGACCGGATCGGCGCGCTGCGCGGCTGGCCACCGATCCGCCGTACGGAGTTCGACTCCGAGGTCGAGCACGGCTCGCTCTACATCGGCTCACCCGAGACGGTGGCCCGCCGGATGGCCGGTGCCATCCGCAGCCTGGGCGTCGGCCGGTTCGACCTCATCTACACCGCCGGAGCGCAGCCCGTGAGCGCCCGGATGCGCGCCGTGGAGCTGTACGGCTCGCGGGTGATCCCCATGGTCCGCGACATCCTGGCCAGCTGACCCACCGGCCGACCCCTCTGGAAGGACGACATGTTCGACAACGGTCACGACCGACCCCGGACCCTCGCCGTGCTCGGTGCCGGCAAGGTGGGCACCGTCCTCGCCCGGCTCGCGCTCGCCGCCGACTACCGGGTGCTCGTCGCCGGCTCCGGCGACCCGGCGAAGATCGCCCTGACCATCGAGGTGCTCACGCCCGGGGCGGTGGCCACCACCGCCGTCGACGCCGTGGCCGGTGCCGACATCGTCATCCTCGCCCTGCCCCTGGGCAAGTACCGGGCGCTGCCCGCCGAGGCGCTGCGCGGCAAGCTCGTCGTCGACGCGATGAACTACTGGTGGGAGGTGGACGGCATCCGCGACGACCTGACCGACCCGCGCACCTCGTCCAGTGAGATCGTCCAGGCGTTCCTGGCCGACGCGCGGGTCGTCAAGGCGTTCAACCACATGGGCTACCACGACCTTGAGGACGAGGCGCGGTCGACGGGCACGGCGGGCCGCAAGGCCATCGCGATCGCCGGTGACGACGAGGCCGACCTCGCCACTGTCGCGTCCCTCGTGGACGATCTCGGCTTCGACCCGGTCGTCGCTGGCCCCCTCGCCGAGGGGGTACGACTCGAGCCGGGCAGCGAGTTGTTCGGCGCCAACGTGAGCGCCGACGAGGTGCGCGCGATGCTCGGCCGCTTTCCGGGGTCGGAGCGCGGCCGGGCGGTCGCCGCCGCGCGGGCCCGCACGGGCGACGGTGACGATGCCCGGTCGGCCCCCGAGCCGCCCGCCTGACCGGCCGTCCCTCTCAGAGGTCGTCGTCGAACGCCGTACGGGGGTCGAGGTGCCGACCCCGCTCCTGCGCGGCGGCGTAGGCGTCGGGGCCGAGCGCCTCGATCGCGGCGTCCCGCACGGCGGCGAGGTCGGCCGCGTCGTCCGGATCCGGCACCTGGCCGAGGGCCGCGAACGCCGCGTCCGCGAGGCCGACCATGAGCGCCGCTCGCGGGTGGTCGCCCTCGGCGGACGCGAGCGCCGCGCCCGCCACGCAGACGTACGGCACGAACTCGTCCCAGCCGTGCCGGAACACCCGGGTACGGCTGAGGGTGAACAGCCTCCTCGCCTCGGCGAGATTGCCCAGGCCCAGCTCGCAGAAGGCCAGGTTGTGCGTCTCGGAGTTGACGGTCTCCGGCCGCCCCAGCGCCTCGTTCAGCGCGATGCTCTCCCGGTACAGATCCCGTGCGCGGGTCAGGTCACCGGCCATCCGCGCCACCGCGGCCAGCACGTGCCTCGGCCGCTCCTCCAACGCGCGATCGCCGGAGCGCACCGCGACGTCGAGCGCCTGACGCGCCCGCGCCTCCCCGAGCGTCAGGTCGCCGCCGCGAATCGCCACCCGCGCGAGGCTGTACCGGGCCTCCACCTCGCCCGCCGCGTCGCCGACGGTCCGGGCCCGCTCGATCTCGGCCGTACTCATCCGCACGACTTCGTCGGTCTCCCCCCGCCGAAAGGCCGAGCGGACGTCGTCACTGAAACTCACGGTTGATGTCCTCTCGTTGCTCGCGCAGGGTGGCGTCGCCCGCTCCGCGGTGTCGGCCGTCTCGTCAGCTGGTCACGCATGAAAGGCGGTCCAGTTTTCCAGGAGGCGAAAGCCCATCGACTCGTACAGTGGCCGGCCGAGCGCGCTGCTCTGCAGGTACGCCGCGTCCGCGCCGGTCGCCACGCCGTCGCGCAGCACCGTCTCGGTGATCGCCCGACCCAGGCCACGACCGCGCGCGCCCGGGACGACGGCGATGTTGAACACGCCGACCACCCCTCGGGTGCGCATCCCGAGACCCGTGCCGAGGGTCTCGCCGGCCTCCTCGTACAGGTAGCCGTCGATCCGTTCGGCGTCGAGCACGGCGCCGCCCATCAGCGACCCGAACAGACCGTCCGGGGCGTCGAACCCCCTGGTGAGGACGTCCGTGTACCGATCGCTGTCCGCCGCGCCGACCCGGCGCACGCGCTCGCGCTGCGCCTCGTCAGCCCGGTAGACCAGCTCGCCCGCCGTGCAGGCCAGCAGCGGCAGCTCGCTGCGCTCGGAGAGCCCGTGACGGCC
Organism: Micromonospora sp. DT63; assembly: GCF_049841615.1. Lineage (NCBI taxonomy): Bacteria > Bacillati > Actinomycetota > Actinomycetes > Micromonosporales > Micromonosporaceae > Micromonospora > Micromonospora sp. DT63. The sequence goes on from NZ_JBNCKQ010000001.1 coordinate 1,275,069, forward strand.
GGCGAGATCAGCCACCGCGCCGGCGGCGTCTTCCCGGACCATGATCGACCAGGTCTCGATCTGCCGGGCCACCTCGGTCGCCATCGTGTCCAGCGAATCGAGGTCCGGCTCCCGCGACAGGTCGTACGCCACGTTCAACGTCGACGCTCCCGCATGGGTCACCGCCGCACGGGCGGTGCCCCGCTTCGCGTACCACCCCTTCGGAGTCGCTCCACACAGATCCTCGATGGCATCGTCGTACGCCGCGGCCATCCGATCGGCGATGGTGTTCATGGCCCTCCCCCAGACGGTCTCCACGAAGGCAGAAAGATAGCCGCAGCGGTGTGACCTGCGCGAATCGAGGTCCGGTGGGACGGCGGGTGGGTCAGCTCCGGGGGGCGTCGCGCCTGCGCCGCCGCAGCCCGTGCCGCAGGCCCTGGCTGGTGGCGCCATGGAAGATGATCATCACGACCACACCGATCAGGCCGAGCAACGGGGTCACCAACCAGCCGAGCACCCCGGTCAGGCCGTAGAGGACCAGGCCGACGATCGGGCGGGCCTCCTGCACCCGGACCTGCTCCTGGTCGACGGTGTCGGCGCGCAGGGCCGGGTGGCGGCGCACATAGGCGAAGAGCACCCACCAGGGCGCCGACATCAGTGATGCGGCGAACGCGTACAGGACGACCGCCACGCGCAGATCGTCGGTGTTGCCGTCGGCCAGCGCCGACGCCAGGACGGCTGTGGGAAACGGGATGATCACCACGCCGAAGAGGATGCCGAGGTTGATCGAGCTGAAGGCGGGGGTGGTGCCCCGGACCATCTGGAGCACCGCGTGATGATTCAGCCAGAGAACACCGACATAGATGAACGACACGACGAAGGCCAGATACGACGGTCCCTCCCCGAGCAGACCCTCGGCCAGTCCACCCTCGTGGAAGTCCGGCACCCGCAGATCCAGCACCAGCAGGGTGATGACGATGGCGAACACGGCGTCGCTGAACGCTGCCAGACGGCCCGCGTCGGTCACCGCGGGACCACTGTCGCCTGCCTGAATCCCCCGTTGAGCTGCGGACATTGCCGCATGCTAGCAGTCACTGATCGGCCACCGAGGGTTATCGTCGGGGCGGCGCGGGCCGGCCTCGTCCTTCGTGGACCACGGGTGGGCGGGAGCGGCCGGACCGTCCCCGCCCACCCGATGGCTAGCTGGCGTACGTCTCGAACTCGCCGACCCGCGGCACACCACTCGAGCTGTTGATCTTAAAGGTGATCTTGCTCAGTGCTGTCGCGGAGAACGTGATCACGCCCGCACCGCTACCGGAGGCCAGGACCGCGCCCGTGTCGTGGTTGACGAGCTGCCAGGAACCGATGGAGCCCTGGGTCCCGGAGGGCTCCCGAATGATCACCCGGGACACCCGGGTGGCCGATCCCCACTTGATCGAGATGGAGCCGGTCGATCCGGCCGGCGACCAGTAGGTGCCGATGTCGCCGTCGCGCACGTTGCCGTAACTGGTGCCGCTGGCCTTGCTGGAACCGTCGGCACCGGCACCCAGGCTGAGGTTGGTCCCGCTGGGCGGGGGCGTCGTCGCCGGTGGCGCGGTGGTCGGCGGCGCGGTGGTCGGCGGCGCGGTGGTCGGCGCAGCCGTGGTCGGCGGCGGCGTCTGCGGCGAGCAGCTCCCGTCGGAGACCCGCAGGCCCGTGTTGGCGCCGGCCATCTGCCGGACGACATCCGGTACGCAGCTCGCGCCGTCGAGGCGGTACGCGTACGGGATGCTGACCGTGGTGTTGGACGTCGGGTTGGGGCCGGCGGGGTAGTTCTCGCTGCCGGCGCTGGACCAGGTGACGTTGTCGAACGTGTTGCCGCTGACCTGCCAGTAGCCGCGCTCGTTGGTGTAGAAGGTGCCCAGGACGTCCTTCGAGTTGCGGAAGTAGTTGTTCTCCACCTTGGCCCGTGCGCCGGCCCGGGAGTTGATGCCGGACTCGTGGAGGCTCACGTAGTGGTTGTTGTAGATGTGCGCGATGCCGCCGCGCAGCAACGGCGTACGGGAGTCGATGTTCTCGTACAGGTTGTGGTGGAACGTGATGAAGCCGTTCGAGAGGTCGCTCTCGCTGGAGCCGATGAGGCCACCACGACCGGAGTTGCGCAGGATGCTGTACGACAAGGTCACGTACTGGGTGTCGTCCTTCATGTCGAACAGGCCGTCATAGCCCTCGGACTCCCCGCCGGACGCCTCCAGGGTGACGTGATCGACCCAGACGTTGCGGACCGTGCTCTCCATGCCGATGGCGTCTCCGCCGTTGGACGTGGGCGAACCCGACTTCTTGACGTTCCGGACTGTCACGTTCTGGATGATGATGTTGCTGGAGTCACGGATGTGGATGCCCAACTGATCGAAGATCGCGCCGCTGCCGACCCCGATGATGGTGACGTTGCTGATCTGCTTGAGCTCGATCACGCCGTCGGCGGTGTTACAGCTCGAACCCGACACCTTGCTGGTGTTGCCGTGGTTGATCGTCCCCGTCACCTCGATGGTGATCGGGGTGCTGCTGCTGGCTCGCCCGCACAGCGCCGCGTGGATCGCGGTGCCCGTGCTGGCCCGTACCGTCTGCCCGCCCGCGCCGCCGGTGGTCCCGCCGTTCTGGGTGGCGTAGCCGGTGGCGGTGCCGACCGCCGCCGACGCGTGCGGGATGGACAGTGTTCCTCCGACCGCGATCCCGACAGCGGCCGTGGCCAGCGCCGCCTGAAGTCGCAGTGCGACTGGTCGTCTCATGTCGCGCCTCCTTCGTCTTTCGTCTCGATGTGCCGACGGCAGCGGCGATCGACGCGTCGACCCTCCACGGGTACGCGATTTCAGTCGATCACTGTGCATTGACGGCAATCAATTGTTTGCTCGTCGCCGAGAATGTCATCGCCCTGGCGTGCGCGGCGAAGCCGCTGGCCAAACGGCACGTCGCCGGAAGCGCATCCCGATGCGCACCCGCCCAGCTCGAGATGAAACATCGATGTAACGCAATCGTAGGAAAGCGGTTTCCCTCTGGGCAAGGGTTAGCGTTTGCAGGTTTTTTGCAGACGCTTGTCGGGCCGGCCCGGGTCAGCGCCCCGGCGCAGCCCGACACGATCAGGGGACCAGCCGTGCCGCCACCCGGGTCATTGACTGGTTCGTCCTAATCTCAACACGTTCATGACTCACATCGGCCGGTCGTCGACACCGATCCGCGGCGCGATGACACCTGACGGCACCCGTTCTGAGCAGCCACGGAGGATGAAGATGGGTGGTATGGCCAGGCGTCAGTTCGTCCGGATCTCCGGAACGGCCGGCGCCACGGGGCTCCTGGGCATCATCGGCGCGGACCGGGCGCTGGCCGACGGGGGCCAGGGCCCCGAACCGTCCCCGCCGGAGCCCGGTGGCGCCCCCTGCCCCACGCCCTCACCCCTGTGTGGCTACCCCGGCGACACCGGAGGCAGGTTCGACCTCTGGGACCGGGTGCAGGTCTGCGAGGGCACCAGGACCGGCCCTCCGTTCCCCCAGTGCCTGAGCACCACCCCCACCTACGTGATCCTCAATGGAGGATCCGGGTCGAACCACGACTTCCTGCTGGTCCCCAGTTGTCGGATCCGCGGCATCGAGTGCCCGTTCATCACCACCGCCAGCGCACCGAACTACTGGCTCGACGCGTGGAACAACGCCCAGCCGGGCCAGCCGGGACACGTCGTCTATCCCCACCTCGGGCTGGGCATCAACTCGGCCGACCCGACGATCCGTACGCAGGACCAGCTGCACATCCACCTGGCCGGGATCCACTCGGGCATCCAGACCCAGCTGAACACCCACGACAGCACGATCACGAACGACCCGTCGCGGTGGCGCAACCAGATCGTGCCGATCTGGGGCCTGACGAGCACCGGCGCTGCCGCTCCCCGCTCGTACCGGGTGCTCCACGTCGCGAACCTGAACGCGAACCTTTTCCGGCTCCTGCTCGACAGCGTGGTGCGGCCGACCGGAGCGACAATGGCGGCGCAGATGATGGCCGTGACGCCCCGGCTGATCGGCAGCGGCGGTTTCTACGTCCTGAACAGCGAACCCGGCCTGCCCGTCGCCCCCGGCCAGCCCGGCGGCACCGGGACCGTCGACTTCCTGCTCGCGTACGCCTGACGCATTGACAGGCACCACTTGACGAAATAAATTCCTGGCAACAAGAAACTGTTTCGTACGCTCGCTGTGCGGCACTCACCCGCGAGCCCGCGAATGAGCAGCGAGGCCGGCCCGCTCCAGGAACCGGCCGACGGAGGAGGGTGCCACAGTCCCGCTGGACCCGTTCGCCGCACCAACGCGGTCCCGCCGCCGCTCGCGCATTCGCGACCGGTGGCGCGAGACCCCATCTGGTGCCGACATTCCGGCCGACGCACCGGCGTTCCCCCGGTGTTCCCTCCGCGCCCGTCCGAGCGACGCGAGGGTCGGCGATCGGCGGGTGATGTCGAGGGTTGCCACGCGGGGCTGAACTGACAGGCGAATTCCCGACAACGCCCGCCGCCACGCTTGGGAGCGCTCCCGAGCACCTGACGAGGTACCGCCTGACGCTCTGCGAACGACCGATCCACCGGATCCGTCGCCGCCACCACCCCCTGCAGGAGAAGGCTCATGAGAAAACGAAGAGTCACAAACGCCGCACTGGTTTCGGCCGGCGCCGTCCTACTGGCATCGACAGCTGTCGCCCTGGCGGCGCCGGCCGGTGCCGCAGCCGCCGGCTGTGCGGTGAACTACGCCGTGTCGTCGCAGTGGGAGGGCGGCTTCGGCGCGAACGTCACCATCACCAATCTCGGCGACGCGGTCAGCGGTTGGACGCTGACCTGGTCCTACAGCGCTGGCCAGACGGTCACGCAGGCGTGGAACACGACCCTGACCCAGAGCGGCGCCGCGGTCACCGCCAAGAACGTCAGTTACAACGGGGCCATCCCCACCAACGGCACGACGTCGTTCGGGTTCAACGGCTCGTGGACCGGCAGCAACCCCGATCCGTCGAGCTTCGCGCTCAACGGTGTGACCTGCACCGGCGGCACGACGCCGACCACACCACCGCCTACCACGCCGCCCCCGACGACACCGCCGCCGACCACACCGCCACCCACCACCCCGCCACCCACTGGGCCGGCGGACATCACGGTGAACAGCGCCACCCGGTACCAGACGGTCGACGGCTTCGGGGCCGCGCAGTCCATCTGGGGCAGCGCCTGGTCGACGACCGACACCCAGACCCTGGTCGGGCTGGGCCCCAACCAGCTCGGGCTGTCCATCGTGCGCACCGGCCTCTCACCGGTGTCCAGCGAATGGTCGACCCACGTGAACTCGCTGAAGACGGCGAAGTCGTACGGGTCCGGCGTGAAGATCCTCGCCTCACCGTGGACGGCGCCGGCGGCGTGGAAGACCAACAACAGCCGCACCAACGGCGGCAAGTTGAAGACCGACTACTACGACGACTACGCGAACCATCTGAACAGCTATGTCCAGTACATGCGCGGCCAGGGCGTCACCATCGACGTCACGTCGGTGCAGAACGAGCCGGACTGGCACCCCGACTACGACTCGATGGACTGGAGCGGCACCGAGCTGCGCACCTTCGTCCGTGATCAGGGCACGAAGGTGCAGAACAGCAAGCTGATGGTCGCCGAAGCCGTGAACATGAACTACGGCTACACCGATCCGACCCTGAACGACGCGACCGCCCGGAACAACATCGGCTACATCGGCGGCCACCTGTACGGCACCGAGTCCGCGGGTCGGCTGGCGCCGTACCCCCTGGCGGCCCAGTACAACAAGCCGGTGTGGATGACCGAGTGGAACTACCACGAGGCGGACGGCAGCGGCTCCAACATCTGGGGCAACCCCGCAAACCTGGCGGTCTGGAACGAAACGCTCGACGACATCATGCGCACGGTGCACAAGTCGATGGAGGCGAACTGGAGCGCCTACATCTGGTGGTACGGCAAGCGTTACTACTCCTTCATCGGCGACGGCGAGGCGGCCTACGGCACCACGGCGGGCGCTCCGCTCAAGCGGGGGTACGCGTTCTCGCAGTACGCGAAGTACGTCCGGCCGGGCTATCAGCGGGTGGCCCTGACCAAGAGCTCCAAGGCCTCGCCGCTGGAGGTGACCGCCTACCAGGGCGACGGCAAGATCACGCTGGTGATCCTCAACCGGTCGAACAGCGCGGTCAACAACGCCGTGATCCAGGCGCCGCAGAACGTCAGCAAGGCCGAGTACTACCTCACCTCGCAGAACGCCAACGCGGCCAGCCAGCCGACAAGCGTGAACGGAGGACAGGCCACCATCACCGTCGGCGCACGCAGCATCTCGACCCTCGTGTTCACTCTCTGACCGCTCCCGGGTGTCGATCGCGAGGCGACCGGGCGTGGGGGTGTGCGCGACCGTGCGCTCCCCCACGCCCGAGGCCGCCAAGGTCCCGGCGTCGCAGGGCCAGGTCCACTGCGGCGTCGGGCCAGCACGGATGATCGAACGTGAAGCCCGCGGCGGAGAGCCGGCCCGGGGCGACGCGCCGGCTCTTCAACAGCAGTTCGGTGTCCGACCGGAGCACTAACGCACCGACCTCCGCCATCAACCTGGTGGCCGGCAGGCCGACCGGCATCCGCCAGGCCGACCGCAGCGCCCGCATGAATTCCCGCTGCGGCACCGCGCCGGGCGCGGCCAGGTTCACGGGCCCGGCGAGGTCGTCACGGTCGATCAGAAGGCACACCGCGCGGACGAAGTCCCGGTCGTGGATCCACGAGACGTACTGCCCACCGCCCGCCACCGGGCCACCGAGCCCGACCCGCGCGAGCCAGCTCAGCACATCGAACACGCCACCGCGGTCGGGGCTCATCACCATTGCCGAGCGCAGCGCGACCTTGCGGGTGTGGGGGGTCGCCGCCCGCTCCTGCGCGGCCTCCCAGTTCTGGGCGATCTTGACGCTGTACGACCAGTACCCGGGCACGCCGTGTTCGCCGCCGCCGAGCACGCCGTCGCGCTCGTCGTTCGCGGCGTCGAAGCGGTGCGCGTAGATGGTCGCGGTGCTCATCTGCAGCCACACCCTGGGTGGCCGCTCGGCCGCGGCGATGGCCTCGCCGACAACGCGCGCCGACTCCACCCGTGAACGCATCATGGCGTCGAGGTTCTGCGGGGTGTACCGGCAGCTCACGCTGCGGCCGGCCAGATTGATGACCACATCGCTGCCGTCGACCTGCCGGGTCCAGTCGCCGAGCGTGACGCCGTCCCAGCGAACCTGACGCGCACCACTGGGCGAGCGGGTCAACAGCACCACCTCGTGACCCTGCGCGGTCAAGGCCCGGTCCAGGATCGCGCCCACCCGGCCGGTGCCGCCCGGAATGACGATCTTCACGGTCGATCCCCGACCGACACCAGTTTTTGAACATGTTCAACCATGCTCCGAGCGTACGGCTGAACAGCCGGCGGATCAAGATCGGTCGCCGGGGCTCGTCCCTCGCGGCGGGGAGCGCCTTCCCCGACAGGAGGGGACCGCTCCCGGCGGCGCCCCGCGAGGATCGGAGGCATGACGACACCGACAGCTACCGCGCGCGGGAGCGGCAACCACCTAACCTCCGCCGTACTCGCCTGGGCCGTGGCCTACGGCGGTGTACGTCTGGCGTGGACGATCGGGGAGGCGCCGGAGTTCGGCCCGTTCGGGTCCGACCTGCTCGGCTTCACCGGCTGGTGGTCGGTGGCGCTGTGCCTGGCGGCAGGCGCGACGGCGGTGGCGCTGGACCGGGCGGCGACCTGGCGGCCGGTGCTCGCGGGATCAGCCTGGGCGCTCGGCGGGGCACTGGTCGCGGCCGCCGCGATCCTGCTGCCGGAACTGGTGAGTCTCCTGCTGTTCGCCCCCGGCCCGTCCTTCGATCCAGTGGCCTTCGCGAGCCGGCTCGGGTGCGTCACCGGAGCGGCCCTGCTCGGCCTGGCCACCGCTCGCTACCAGCGCCGCACGCGGGGCGACTGCCCCAACTGCTGCCGGACGGGCCCACCCGGCCGGCGGCGTTCGGCACCCGCGCCGTGGGCACGCTGGGCCGCGTACGTGGCGGTGGCCGGCCTCGTGACCCGGTTCGCGGCCCAGGCGGTGGTGGGCTTCGACGGCCTCACGCAGGACGCCTCGGTGATCGGGTTGGAGATCGGTCTGGTGCTGGCCGGGGTGCTGTTACCGCTGGCACTGGTGCGGCACTGGGGTGAAATCTGGCCGGGATGGGTGCCACTGCTCGCCGGCCGTACGATCCCCCGCCGGCTGCTGCTCGTGCCGGGCTTCGGGCTCGGGGCGGCCATCGTCGCCTATTTCGGCATGGGGCTGGCGCAGGTGGCGTCCGGGTCGGCCAGCGAGTTCTCCGACGCGTTCCTCTGGGTGGCCATGTCGGCGTACTGCCTCCTGGGGCTCGGCCTCCTCGCCGCGTCCAGCGACTACCACCTGCGCACCCGCGGCGCGTGCCCGTCCTGCGGTCGCTGACCGACCCGACTGCGCCACACGCCGTCAGCCGGTGTCGCGGTCGTGGACCTCCCGCCGGCGGGGCGCCGGATCCCGGCCGACGGAATCCTCCCGGGCCGGCACCGTCCGTTGGCCGCGTACGGTCGAGCGTGGCACGGGCGGAACCTGCAGCCGCGGCCCGTCGCCGGTCTCCGCGCGCAGGTGCTCCGTCTCCTGCACCAGGTAGTGCGGTCGGCGCTTGGTCTCGTAGTAGATCCGGCCGATGTACTCCCCGATCACGCCCAGGATCGTCATCTGGATGCCGCCGAGCCCGATCACGCTGACGATGATGGTGGTGTAGCCAGGAACGTCGATGCCCTTCTCGACGGCGTCCGCGACCACCCAGGCCATGTAGACGAGCGCGATGAGCGTGAGGAACAGGCCCCCGTAGATCGCCAGGCGCAGTGGCCGGTTGTTGAACGACAGCAGGCCGTCGAACGCGTAGTTGAAGAGCTTGCCGAACGTCCACCTGCTCCGACCCGACTGCCGGGTCTCGTTGGGGTGGGCCACCACCGCCGTCCGGAAGCCGATCCAGGAGAACAGTCCCTTGGAGAAGCGGTTGTACTCCGGCATCGCCAGGATCGCGTCCACCGCGAGTCGGGACAGCAGACGGAAGTCACCCGCCCCGTCCTGTAGGCGCACGTCGATCCACCAGTTGATCACCCGGTAGAAGGACCGCGAGGCGACCATCCGCACGAACCGGTCACCGCGCCGGTCCCGACGGGCGATCACCTGGTCGAAGCCCTGCTGGTACAGCATCACCATCTCGGGCAGCAGCCGCGGCGGATGTTGCAGGTCGGCGTCCATGATGACCACCGCGTCACCGGTGGCCCGCTGCAACCCGGCGAGCATCGCCGCCTCCTTGCCGAAGTTCCGGCTCAGCGACGTGTAGCAGACAGCAGGGTCCGCGGCGGCGAGCCGGCGCAGCGCCGCGAGGGTGCCGTCCTCGCTGCCGTCGTCGACGTACACCACCTCGACGTCCACGTCGGGCAGCTCGGCGAGGGCGGCGCACACGGTCTCGTGCAGCCGCTCCACCGACGCCTCCTCGTTGAAGCAGGGCACCACGACGGACAGTCGCACTGTCGTCACCCCTTTCCGCCCGTGCCCGGGTGTCCGACGCCGACGCCGGCCGGTCCGGCGCCCGCGCGGTCAGAGGTGGTAGACCAGCGTGCCATCGAGATCCTCCCGGGTGATGCCCAGCCCGTCGATGGGCCGGGCCGCGATGCCCTCCCACGGCGTCCCCGCGGCGCGGCTCGGCACGAACACCACCGACCGCACGCCTATCCCCCGCAGGTACGCCACGCTGCCCGCGTCGGGGAACGACGCCACAGCGGTCCGGGTCTGCGCCTGACTGACCGGCTCGAAGCCGGCCAGACCGTTGGTCACCCGGGGGAACCCGTCGGTCGTCCACAACATGTACGTCAGATCGCCCACGCTGCCGGCCGGCAGCACCAGGATCGGGTCCTGCACCGTCCGCATCGCGGCCGGCGGCTGCGGCACGCTCGGGTGGGGCGTCCGGTTGACGCCCTCCAGGGTGACCATGGTCAACGGCACCAGCAGGACCAGCGGCGTGAGGATCCGCGTCCACTGGCGGGGCGAGGACTCGCGCAGCGATTCGGCGAGCGCCGTCACCGCACCGGCGGCCAGCACCGCCAGCAGCAGGCTCGTCCAGTGCATCATCCGCCCGGGGGTACGCAACGCGTCCCAGCCCGGCAGGAGCGTGGACAGTGTCAGGTAGCCCGGGTCGCCGTCACCGCCGAGCGTGGCGCCCAGACCCAGCAGCACCGTGCCGACCACGCCGAGCCCCAGCGCGACCCGGTGCCGCAGCGGATACGCCGAGAGGAACAGCCCGGCCGCGGCCAACCCGATCAGCATCATCCCCGGCAGCAGCGCCATCTCCGGCGGCCAGGACAACTGTTCGCGTGCGGCGGCGTGCCGCTCGCCCCACAACCACGAGTCGGCGGGCGCGGTGACGAACCCGATCAGCGGAGGCGAGAACATCTTCGTCCAGTCCAGCGTCCGCTCGGCCTGCGGGTTGAGATCGACGACGCGCAGGTAGACCATGCCCAGCAGCAGCGTCACCGCGCCGAACACACCCCCACCGATCAGATCCGCGAGCAACAGCCGCCGACCGAACGGCGGCCGCTCCCGCCGCCACCAGGACCAGCCGTAGCAACCCGCCGCCACCAGCACCGCGGCCAGCAGGAAGTACACCAGCGGCAGGCCGATGCCGAAGCCGAGGGAGACCTGCCAGGCGGCGACCAGCCACCCGGCCACCGCCCAACCGGGCCGGCGCAGCTCCGGCCGGTACCCGTGGCGCAACGACCAGCCGTGACCCCGGGCCAGCATGGCCAGCGACAGCGCGATTCCCGCGCTGGACAGGATGTTCAGGTGCCCGGAGTGCGCCAACCGCCAGGGCGCGTACGCCCACGCGATCCCGGCGACCGCACCGCCCCACCGGTTCGCGCCGAGCTGCCGCGCCAGGGCGTACGCCCCGAGCGACGCCAAGGCGTGCAGCAGCACGTACAGCACGTTGTAGTGGATCACGGCGGCCGTGAAGCCGGAGCCGAGCATTCCCATCGGGGCGTAGCCGAGCAGGGTGTCGCTGTAGGCGTACGTGTACTTCTCGGGGTAGAACGTGTTGGAGTTCCAGAGGTCGGCCGGGCTACTCAGCAGAGCGTGCCCCGACCAGGCGACCTGCCACGCCTGCAACAGCGGGTCGCCCAGGTCACCGGGGATCGTGCTCGCCGGGTGCCGCAGCGTCGGCCAGGTCAGCACCACCGCCACCAGCAGGCTCGCCAGGACCGCCACGGTCCATTCGTTACGGACCCAGCGCCATCGACCCCAATCGGCCGGTGGCCGGTCGTCGGAGACCGGCTCGGGCGGCACGTTCTCCGTGGTCGGTGGCGGGGTGGCGGACCGGATAATCATGAAATAGATGCTCTCCAATAGTGCTGCCCTTGTCCATCCGCTGTCCGAAGCGTGGATGCGCAGGCACGAGGTTCAACTGTCGGGTGCCGAGGGGGTGTCGCGGCCAGCGGCGACGGTGGCGCGGACGAGGTGCGTCCGCGCCACCACGCTGCCGGTTCAGCGGGTCGGGTGGCTACCCGACCCGGACCAGTTGCCACTGCTGGTTGTTGCCACCCCAGTCGGCATACTGCACGATGTTCCCGCCGTCGGCGGTGGACGCGCCCTGCACCTCGACGGCCTTGCCGCTGTTGCGGTTGATCAGGCGCAGGTAGCCGCCGGACGACTCGGCCAGCCGGAACTGCTGGTTCGTGCCGTTGCCGTCGCTCCACTGCACGATCGCCGCCGAGTCGGCGGTGGAGAAGTTGTAGACATCCAGCACCTTGCCCGAGTTGCGGGACTTCAGTCGGTAGTAACCGCCACCGGAGTCCACGAACTGCCACTGCTGCCACGCGCCGTCGTTGCGGGCCCACTGGTCGATCCGCGCGCCGTCGGTGGTCGCCCGCTCGTACACGTCGAGCGCCTTGCCGCTGTTGCGGTTCACCAACACGTACCAGGCGGTGGTGTCCACCCCGGTGCCCGGCGGAGGCGTGGTGGGCGAGGTGCTGCCCCCGTTGAGAGCGTTGAGGACGGAGGTGTACGCCGCCTTCTTGTTGCCCGAACCATCGAACAGCAGCGCGTTGTCGCTACCGCGCCAGGAGTCGCTGTCGCGCACGCCCCAGGTGGTGATGCCGGCGCAACGGGCGACGGCCAGGCAGGCGCGGGTGACCGCACCGTAGATGTTGGCCTGGTTGGAGCCGGTCATCACGTCCAGCTCGGTGATCTGCACGTCGACGCCGAGGTCGGCGAAGCGCTGGAGGTTGGCCTGGTAGTCACTGGCCAACGTGGTGCCGAGGTGGGACTGGAAGCCGACGCAGTCGATCGGTACGCCGCGGGACTTGAAGTCGCGCACCATGTTGTAGATGCCTGTCGACTTCGCGTTGATGCCGTCGGTGTTGTAGTCGTTGTAGCAGAGCTTCGCGCCCGGGTCCGCGGCGCGGGCGGCGCGGAACGCCGCCTCGATCCAGTCGTTGCCGGTGCGTTGCAGGTTCGAGTCCCGTCGCCCGCCGCTGCCGCCGTCGGCGAACGCCTCGTTCACCACGTCCCAGGCGTAGATCTTGCCCCGGAAGTGGGTGGCGACCTGGGTGACGTGGTTGATCGCGGCGTTACGCAGCGCGGTGCCGGACATGCCCTGCGCCCACCCCGGCTGCTGGGCGTGCCACAACAGCGCGTGCCCCCGCACCCTCATGCCATTGGCCTGCGCGTGACTGACCAGACGATCACCACCGCTGTAGTTGAACGCACCCTGGGACGGCTCGGTGGCGTCCCACTTCATCTCGTTCTCGGGGGTGACCTGGTTGAACTCGCTGTTGAGGATGCCGACGTACTGGCTGTTGGAGAGCTTGCCCGTCGCGACGGCGGCGCCGAAGTAACGGCCCTTCTCGGCCGCCGAGGCCTTCAACGTCGTTCCGGCGCTGGCCATGGGCGCCAGCGCCATGGTCATACCCGCGGTCAGCGCGACCGCGAGGGTCGCCGTCGCCAGCAGAGCTTTCTTGGGTCTCATGTCGTTCCTTCTCAGTGGTTGCATCGGTGGTGGTGATGTGCCACTTCACTCAGGACGGACTGGTCCCGACGACAGGCGCCGGCGTGAGCCGAGGAATCCGGAACGATCATCCTGGGCACTGCGCACAGCGCACGCAGCCTGGCCGGCGCTCGCCGGCAACCACGCGAGTCCTGAGACGACGTCCGCTGCCCGGGGACGCCGTGCTTCGAGGCGCGACCGCGGGACTCGCCCGGTGAGCCACCGACGCCGCCGACCTCTGCATCGAGAGTGAGCGATAACATGCTGTTCGTCAAGACGTAACGAGCCGGCCACATAGTTGCCCGGCCGAATCGGTTCGCGGAGCGTGTCCCATTGCCACCTGTCGACGTCCGGACGGGATCGGGTCGACGATCCGTGCCGCTCCGACGCTGTGGGTGCGCCGCGCGACGGTCTTGTTATCGCTCACAGTCCAGGTCACCTGCCCGGCGTACCACAGGGGCGCGGAGCGGGGACCCGCGCGCCGCACGCGCCCGGCGAAGCTGGACCGGCGCGGTGGCCGCGGATCGGTCCGCGACAGGTGTAACCCGAGTTACCCGGGGGCAACAGTCCGCGCATGGATGGGACGGCGTGAGGCGGCCGAAGCGGTGTCCGCCGCCGCCCACGCTCGGCGCAGCGGCGTTCGGAGCGGCAGCGCTGGGGGCGGCGGCCCTCGGCGCGGCCCTGGGCCCCGAGCCCGCGCACGCCGCCCCGTCACCGGCACCGTCGCCGACCACCCGCGCACCGGCACAGGACGCCACCGCGCCGGGAATCGTCGGGGCGCTGCTGCACGACGTGGTCGAGACACCGCTGGACGTCGGCCGGTCCTTGCCGACGGCCGTCCCACTGCCCGTGCCGACAGCCGTCCCCCTGCCCCTGCCGAGTGTCGCCGGCGCGCTGTCGGTCGAACCCTCCACCGCCGCGCCAGCCCGACGACCCCGTGCGCGACAGTCGTCCCCGCCGCGCGTTCCGTCGGCCTCGGCCCCGCCGGCCGCACGCGCCACCGCGCCACCGCCGCCGACCCAGGTGACGGCGCGAGCGTCCCGGGCCCGCCTCCCCGGCACCGTCGACGGCCGCGTGCCCACTCGAACGCCGACGGCGATGACCGCTCGACCGCTGTCGGCGCCACCCCCTCCCGCCGGCCCCCTGCCGGTGCGACCGGCGTTGGTGCTGGCATTCGTGTCCGCACCCGCCGGCGCCGGCTCCGGCGCCGGCGGGCTCGACCAGAAGGCGCCGGCGGCCTACGGGCCGCCGCCCGTCGCAGCGCTGCACCGGGGGCGTGCCGTCCTCCCCTTCGACAGCCATGCCATCAGCCGGCCCGTGGAGCGGGGTCCCCCACCGCCCCGGCAACTCCTGATCTGTCACCCGCGTCCACGACGTTGATCAGGAGAGATCATGGAACTAGCCGTTATCTGGGTACCGGCCGACATCGAGCCGTCGGAGCACGCCATCGCGTCGTGTCTGACCCACCTCCGCCGGCATGACTACCGACTGAACGGGATCATGCGGGCGCCGTGGGAGGCCGTCGAGCAGAAGATGATCGACGGGGAGGTGGATGTGGTGGTGATCGCCGACCGCGCTCATCTTCCGCCGGACCGGTCGCCCCGGATCGAGGTGGCCGCCCCGGCGTCGAGCGCCGACGAGGCCGGACCGGTGCCCGGCACAGACCTCGGCTGAACCGACGAAGCGCCCCGTCCAGGCCGGACGGGGCGCTTCGTCGTCGGATGACGCGTGACGTCAGGAGATGACCACGTCGCGGTAGTAGTGGCGCAGGATCGCCTGGTAGCTGCTGCCCGAGTTGGCGAGATCACGGGAGCCGTACTGCGACAGCCAGTCCCCGTCCACCCAGCCACCGCACGCGGTGGTGGTCGCGCAGTAGTGCGCCCGCAGGATGTTGCCGCTCCGGGTCATCCGGGTCGACCAGGTCCGGTCCACCGCCGCCGACGTCGAGGTCTGGGCCGACGACGGCCGGTAGACCTGGTCGCCCGTGTCGTCCCGGACGTCGTAGCACTGGCCGCCGGAGGTCTTGCGGGTCGAGTGCAGCGCCCAGTACCAGGCGTAGCTCTTCACGGCCATCGCACCGGCGTCCAGCGAGGCAGCCGGCCAACTCGTGATCCACTCGTTCGGGAGGACGTTCTTGACGTACGTCTTGAAGTCGACCCGATCGACTCGGCCGAGACTGACCCGGTAGACGAGGATGGTGCTCGGCAGTTTGCTGTTGGTGCCGTCGGTGCTACAGCCCGTCGGTCCGCTCAGCAGCTCGTGCGAGGCGTTGTTGTTCTTCAGCGTGGCGTTGAGGTTGCCCTTCGCCCCGGACGCGAAGTCCTGGGTGGCACCGGCGAAGTTGCTGTTGAAGTAGACCCGCACGGTCTTGCCGGTACGGTTCCACACCGACGCGGCGTTGTTCTTCACGCACAGGCCCTTGCCGGCGCCCGCGCCCTTGAAGTCGTAGCAGGTCGGTTGGGTCGTGCCGTAGTCGTCCAGGGAGTCGGTGAAGTCGGAGACCGAGCCGGCCTGGTTGCTGTTGTAGTAGTAGCAGAACTCGCCGCTGTCGCAGGTTCCGTCCCGTTCGGCCGCCGCCGCCGGCGAGGCGACACTCAGGATGGAGGTGGACATGGCGAGCACGGCGCCGACGACGGCGAGGCCCTTGCGGATATTCATGGCGTCCTACTTCTCGTTGTAGCCCTGGGCGTTCCAGAACGCGGTCGGGTCGGCGTTGTCCAGCGTGGGGTCACCGACGCTGACGGCCGCGTGGGTCTGCCGACCGGCCCGGACCTCGACGTGGGTGTGCGCGCCCGAGCTGGAGGACACCCCGTGCCACGACTCATCCGCGATGATCTGGCCCTTGCTGATGGCGTCGCCCACGCTCACCCCGGACCTCGGCGCGGTGTGCAGGTAGATCACCGTCTTGTTGAGCGAGGAGTTGTAGACGGAGATCGTGGACAGGCCGCCGCTGCCGGTGCTGCCCTGCGCGACGTAGGTGACCGTTCCGGAGACCAGGGCGTGCACGTCCGAGCCGACGCTGCGGGCGATGTCGATGCCCTCGTGCCGGCCGGGCGTGGTGGTGTAACCGTCGAAGCCGCACGTGACCGCACCGCCGCTGGCCTGGTACAGGGCGTACGACAGGTTCGTGCGGGTCGACGGCGAGAACTGGTGCGAGGCGTTGTTGTTCTTCAGCGTGGAGTTGAGGTTGCCCTTCGCACCGGCCGCGAAGTCCTGGTAGGAACCGGCGTAGCCACTGTTGTAGTAGACGCGTACGGTCTTGGTGCTGCGGTTCCAGACCGAGGCGGCCTCGTTCTTGATGCACAGGCCCTTGCCGGCGCCGGCGCCCTTGAAGTCGTAACACGAGGGCTGCTCGGTGCCGTAGTCGTCGAGCGAACCGGTGAAGTCCGAGATCGACCCCGCGTTGTCGCTGTTGTAGTAGTAGCAGAATTCGCCGCTGTCGCAGACCCCGTCTCGGGCCGCCGCCGAGGCGGGCGATGCGACGCTGAGGATCGAGGTGGTCGCGGCCAGCGCGACGCCGACGGCGGCGAGGCTCTTACGGATGTTCATGGTGTCCTTTCGCGAACGGTGAGGGGGATGCGGGTCACTGCCCGCGCTGGTACTGCTCCCAGGTCCTGATCGGGACCTGGGGGCCGTCGTCCGGTCCCTGGTTGGCCAGGCCGTTCATGCCGAGGTAGTAGTCACCGACCTGGTGCTGCGCCTGACTGGACAGGTCCGTGTCGCTGATCGCCGTGGCGTGGATGTGCCACGGCCAGTCGCCCTGGTTGGGGTTGCGGACCCAGGCGGCGAAGCCGACCTGGCGCAGGGCCCGGGCGACTGCGGTGCGCCTGGCGGCGGTCATGCCGGTGACCGCGATGTCCACCACGCCCCCGCCGTCGTGCGTGCCGGCCGAGGTGGGGTCGCCCCCGGGGTTGTACGAGCCCTGGTCGAGCACCAGGGTGTAACCGAGCAGACGCTGGGCCTCGGCCAGCATCGCCTGGGTACGGGCGTTGACGACGTACCCGTCGCGCGGGACCTTCGCGCCCGGACCGATCGTGTTGCCGACGGTGTAGCGGTTCAGCCCGAGCTTCGTCAGCGACGTCGTGCCGGGCAGCCCGTTCGCGGCCAGCCCGGTGTAGCCGAGTGAGCGTTGGTACGCCGCGTACGCCGAGACGGTCACCGTGCCGAAGTAGCCGTCGACCCACTGCGCGTTCAGCAGGCCCTGCGCCTGCAACGCCTGCTCCACGGCGAGCACGGAGTTCTTCGCACCCGGAGTCAGTGTGTTGTCGGCCCGGCGGGGGTCGATCTGAGCGGCCAGGACGGTGGCCTCCATGTCCACGACCGGCCGTGCGGCCGTGGTGACGGCCCGCGGCGCTGTGGCGTCGGATGCCGCCGCGTGGGCCGGGACGCCGACGGCCACGCAGAGCGCGGCGAGCCCGACGGATAACCAGGGACGGCGCAAGATGGGTCCTCCTCGTAGCTGGTGAGTCGTACTCGGTTCGACATCACCCTGCGAGAAGTGCGGTGCTGTTCGGTACCCCTGGTGTCTGTCAGATCCGTCAGACCCTCACCGACCTCGATGAATGCGGTGTTGTCAGTTTGGCTCGACGCTCGTGCCTGACAGCGATCGATCGCATCGGGGCCACCCGGAGCCCGCGGCCTGACCCTCAGGCGGTCACGGTGACCATGAAGTACACCGGCCGCCGGGTCGGGAAGTACTCCCGCCCGGCCTCGTCGACCATCTTCCAACTGACCCAGCACTTGCCGGGGCGGCTCGGCGCGGTGACCCGAACACGGATCATCACCTGCTCACCGGGCGGCGTGTCACCGATCTGCACCCGGTCCGGTGTCCGGCAACCCGCACCGTCGGCGGTGGGGTCCATCCGCGCCAGGTACCGGTTGTGCCAGTCGACCTTTCCCACGTTCGCGAGAGCCCACACCTTGTCGAACTGGGCGTTGACCTTCACCTGGGTGCCGTCGGGGATGGTGACGTCGCCGACGAATCTGCTCGAGTCCCCGGGGATCAGCGAGTCCGAGAATGCCGTAGTGGTCGGCGACGCCACCGGTGACGGTGACGCGGTAGGTGTGCCGGGGCCGTCCGGGTCGGACCTGCCACGAACGGTCACGCCCAGGACGGCGGCCACCGCCACCACCAGCACCACGGCTGCGGCGTTGAGCCACGGCAGTCGACGCCGCCGCCTGGCCGCGACGCCATCCTCGGCCCGCGGATACTCCACGACCTGCACCACGCCCTGCTCCTTCGGCGCGGACGCGGCGACGACCGGCGCGCGGTCTCCGTCTCCGTCTCCGTCCCCGCCGGGTCGGGGGGCCGGCCCCGGGCGCTGCGCGTCCTCCCAACGGCACCGCCACAGGGCCTCGTCCGCCTCGCACGCCCGGACGAACTCCCGCGTGGTCTCCCAGGAGGGAAACCGGGTCCCGGCGACGGCCTCGTGCAGGGTCGTGTGCGAGATCCGGCCTGATCGCCCCGCCATCTTGCGGAACGACGGGTCTCCCGCGGCGCTGCGCAGTGTCCGCAACTGCTCGGCGAACCTCTCGGCGGCCCGTCCGTCCTGAATCGACTCCGCGGCGGCACGCTGGTCCTTCATCAGTCCCCCATGTCAGACAGCTTCGTCAGACGTTGTCAGAGCGTGTCAGAGGCTACCGAACGGGCCACAGCGAGCATCAATGTGGTGCATCGACGACACGGGGATCAACGGTCCCGGTGCACTGAAGGAGGTCATCGATGAAGAGCCTTTCCCGACGCGGTGTACGCATCCTCGCGGCCGCTGGGCTGGCTGTGCCCGCGACGATGGCGTTCGCCGGCCCCGCCCACGCCGAGACGAACCCGCGCTGCGCGAGCTCGGTGCAGATCGGCGCGACGGCGTACGTCACCGTCGGCGGGCAGACCGCCGCCTCGGTCAAGCAGTACAAGGGCTGCGGCAAGAACTACGCCTACACGTACGTGTGGCAGCAGTACCGCGCCACCCACGGCTCCTACCAGGTCTGCACGTCGATCGTCACCGGAAGCACGCTTCGCGACCTGCAGTGCTCGAGCGGGCCGGACGTCTGGTCGCTGGGCGCCAACACGCTGACGGTGTGCACCCGGGCCCTCGGTGGGATCTCCGACGTGGCGCAGAAGGAGACCGAGGTGCGCTGCTGACCGGCACGGCTGGGCGTCCGGTGCCGCGGCCGGGGATCATCAGGCACGGCCGGCGGCACCGCACCACCGTCGGGTGGCGCTGACGACTCAGGTGTGCCGGGTGGGTCGGTAGGTGAGTTCCTGGGAGCGGCCGTCGAGGGTCCGGCACTCGATCAGCTCCAGGTCGTAGTCGGCCGTCCCGTGAAAGATCGGCTCCGTTCCGGTCTGACCGGTGACCACCGGAAAGAGCGTCACCTGGATGAAGTCGACCAGCCCGGCGGCCAGCAGTGCCCGGTTCATCGAGAGGCTGCCGTGTGACCGCAACGGCACCTCGGACTCCTCCTTGAGCCGGGCGACGACGTCGACGGCGTCACCGCGTACGACTGTCGCGTCCGGCCAGTCGAGCGGGCCCTGCAGCGTGTTCGACACGATCGTCGCCGGAAGGTTGATCATGCGGGTGACCCAGGCGTCCCGTACGTCGGACTCCTCGGTGCTGTCGGCCAGCATCTGCCCGAACAACTCGAACGTGCGGGCGCCGAAAACCATGCGCGAATCCTCGCCGTACGTGGCGAGGCGGCGCTCCAGCAGCTCCGGGCCCTGCTTACCCCAGAAGCCGCCCCAGTTGCCGGTTGTGCTGCCGAAGCCGTCGAGGCTGGTGAAGACGTCGAAGGTGTAGGTGGCGGTCACGATGGTCTCCTCGGGTGGGTGAGTTCGGTACGACGCGTCCGCAGAAAAGCGCGCTCGGTCTCGTTGCTGGTCAGCGCGATGGCCTGGTCGTAGGCGGCGCGGGCCTCGCGGTCGCGCCCGAGCCGGGCCAGCAGCTCGGCACGGGTGGCGGGCAGCCGGTGGTAGCCCGGGAGGTCGACGTCCTCCAACGCGGCGAGGGCTACCGCCGGCCCGTGCACCTCGGCGACCGCGACGGCACGGTTGAGCGCGACGATGGCGGTCGGCGCGAGCGCGAAGAGCTGGTCGTACAGCGCCAGGACCTGCGGCCAGTCGGTGGCCGCGCCGTCGGTGTGCACCGCGCCGATCGCGGCCTGGATCTGGTACGGGCCGGGCCGGTTGCGCCGCAGGCAGCGCCGGACCAGGTCGTGGCCCTCGACGATGAGCGCGCGGTTCCACAGTGACCGGTCCTGGTCGACGAGGAGGACGAGTCCGCCGGTCGGGCCGAGCCGGGCCGGACGGCGTGCCTCGGTCAGCAGCAGCAGGGCGAGCAGGCCCAGCACCTCGGGTTCGTCGGGCATCAGGGCGGCCAGTTCGCGGGCGAGCCGGATCGCCTCGGCGCACAGGTCCGTTCTGATCAGCGGCCCGGCGGTGGAGGCGTAACCCTCGTTGAACATCAGGTAGAGCACGGTGAGCACGGGCGGCAGCCGGTCCGGCAGCTCGTGTTCGGCGGGTACCCGGTACGGGATCCCCGCGTCCCGGATCTTCTTCTTCGCGCGCACGATCCGCTGCGCGATTGTCGTCTCCTGAACCAGGTAGGCCCGCGCGATCTCCGGTACCTCCAGACCGCCGAGCAGGCGGAGCGTCAGGGCCGTCCGCGCGTCCGGGGCGAGTGCCGGGTGACAGCAGGTGAAGATGAGTCGAAGCTGGTCGTCCTTCACCGGTCCCACCTCCTGGGGCTCGTCCTGTTGGTGCAGCAGCAGGGCCTGGGCGTGCCGGGCCTCGCGGGTCGACTCCCGGCGGAGGCGATCGACGGCCCTGTTCCGCGCGGTCGTCACGATCCAGGCGCCGGGATTCGGCGGTGGGGACTCCCACTTCTGCAGCGCCGTCGTGAAGGCGTCCTGGACCGCCTCCTCGGCGAGGTTGATGTCACCGAGGATGCGGGCCAGTGTGGCGACGCAGCGGCCGTACTCCGCGCGGTAGATGCTCGCCAGGTCCATGTCGGGCGACAGCTCCCGCTCAGGCTTGGGACAGTTCGTCGAAGGGGCGCACCTCGATCGGGCCGCAGGCGGCCGCGCACCTCTCGGCCCAGGCCAGCGCCTGGTCCAGATCCGCGCACTTGATCACCCAGAATCCGGCGATGTGTTCCTTCGTCTCGACGAACGGCCCATCGCTCATGGAGGTGGCGCCGTTCTCGACCCGGACGACAGTGGCGCTGTCGGGCGACGTGAGCCCCCCGCCGAAGACCCAGGCGCCCGCGGCCTGCATGTCGTCGTTGATCCGACCGGTCTCCCGGAACATGATCTGCGTTTCCTCGTCCGACGGCGTCGGTGCGCCCTCGACGACGTGCACGGACAGCAGGTACTGCTTCATGGTGATCCTCCGATAGCTCGACGATGAGTGGGGAACAGGTCAGGCGGCCAGGCGGCGCGCGACAGCCGGGATCACGATCGCGGCCGCGACCAGGTGGGTGAGCATCAGCAGCGCCCTGGTGGCCGTCCCGGCGTCGGCGAGCACGTCCGGCACCAGGGACAGGACCGTCAGCGCCACAGTCGTACGGACGAACGCGCGCCGCGGACGCCGTGCGAAGCGGGACAGCAGCACGGCGAGCAGCACGCCGATCGACGAGAAGACGGCGGTCAGCACGCCGAACCCCGCCACCGGAATCGGGGCGCCGCTCACGTCGAGGCTGATACCTGCCGCGTGGCCGGCGGCGGCGACGGTCATGGTGGCGGCGCTCGCGGCGGTCGTGGCGATCGCACCGGCCCCGATCAGCGCGCCGAAGGCCGCCGTGGTGGTGCGGGTGGTCTGCGCGGTGGTGGTCATCGTGCCCTCCAGCGGGTGTGGCCCGTCTCGATTCCGGGCTCTCACCCTGGCTACGAAGAGAGCCGGTCCCGATCGACAGGCGCACCCACAATATTTTGACGGCCTCGTCGCCGGTGTACGACGAGCCAGCCCGCGGGCCGTCCGGTGCGGTTCAGGCGGGACGGCCGGTGGTCTTGTCGTCCTCGCCGTACTCGCCGCGGATGGGCAGGTAGTAGGCGGGCAGGAAGGCCGCGATGATGACGACGCCAGCGATCGGCACGAACGCGCCGACGAGGATGCCGCCGCCGATCCAGGCCAGCGCGAGTGCGAATCGGCGGCCGATGGCCCGCACGCCGAAGGGACCGAGACTGGGGTCCAGGAGTCGCGCCCGGCGGAGGTGGACCCAGATGACGTTGAACAGGGCCGCCGCCAACCACAGTGTCGTGCCGTAGACGACGACCGCCGTCCGCAGCCCCTGCTCCGCGCGGAGCGCGTCGGCGAGCAGCGACGTGGAGAACGGCAGGAACGCGATGACCATCAGGAGCAGCGTGTTGAGGAACAGGACCGGACGGTCGACGTGCCGGACCCGGTCGAACATGACGTGATGGTTGACCCAGACCTGCCCGACGAGCAGGAAGCTCAACGCGTACCCCAGGTACGACGGCCACAACGCCCCGAGGCCCGGCAGGAGGCGCCCGAAGTCCTTCGGCGGTTGGATCTCCAGCACGAGAAGCGTGACGGCGATGGCGAAGACGCCGTCGCTGAAGGCGACCAGCCGCCCCGGCTGGCGCGCGAGCCGAGGAGTGCCAGGACGACCGGACGACATGCCCTCCAGTATCCGATCGGATGACGATTCGTTACCGCAAAATTCGTAATCACCGGAACCGGGTCGCTTTCCCGGAGTTAAAACAAACTTAAGTCTGCGGGGGCGAAAAACTGTTATCCGGAGCCGGGACGCCGGCTACCAGGAGACCTGCGGACCGCCCTCCTTAATTCTTTTTCCGCACGTTGATGCAGGCTCTGGACGTGCACATACTTCACCCGACAGGAGCGTTATCGCCCGACTCGAAGGACACCACTGGTAATGCGGACTCCCCCCGCGCATGTCGCACCGCCGGACCGGGCGCGAAAGCGCCGTCGCCTCGCCCGCGTCACGCTCGCCGCCGCTGTCGTCGCCGCACTGGGCGGCAGTGGCATCTACATCGCCGGCGCGCAGGCCGAGGAGGTCGCCGTGCCCGGCCGCGTCCAGGCGGAGGCCTTCGCGGCGCAGTCCGGCGCGCAGACCGAGAGCACCGGCGACGCCGACGGCGGCAGGAACGTCGGCTGGCTCGCCAACGGCGACTGGCTGCGGTACGACGGCATCTCGGTGACCGGCGCGGAGCTGACGGCCCGCGTCGCCGCTCACAACACCGACGGCGGGGCCGTCGAACTGCGCCTCGGCACGCAGACCGGCACGCTGCTGGCCACTTTCCCGATCACCCATACCGGTGGCTGGCAGAAGTGGACGACGGTCAACGCCACCGCATCCGGCGTGCCGACCGGCCCGCAGACCGTCTTCGCCGTCATGAGGAGCACCTCGACGTCCGACTTCGTGAATCTGAACTGGTTCACGTTCGGCCCCACGACGGCGACGTCGCCGAGCACGTCGGCCGCACCGGCCACGTCGTCGGCACCGACTCGCACTCCGTCCGCCTCGCCCTCCGCGTCGGTCCCGCCGAGCGCGCCGGCCGCCGGCTGGGTTCCGGTCGACCAGGCCGCGTGGAGCAGGGAGCTGGCCGCCTTCACCGCGATCACCCCGAAGGCGGTGCCGCCGGGCACCACCCGCGTTCCCGAGTTCCACACCGACTGCGAGGTCGCCAACTCCGCCCCGGACGACCCGATCGTCCTGCCCGGCCTCTCGGGCGCCTCGCACATGCACACGTTCTTCGGCCCCAAGGTCGACGCCTTCACCACCACCGACAAGCTGCTCGCCTCGAAGACCACCTGCAACGCCCCTGGCGACCTGAGCGCCTACTGGGTCCCGGAGCTGCGCAAGGACGGCAAGCCGGTACCGATGAAGAGCTTCCGGGTCTACTACGGCTCGCGGGTCAAGGACCCGTCGACCGTCAAGCCCTTCCCCCCGGGCCTGCGGGTGGTCGAGGGCGACGCCAAGAAGCAGGTCGACACCCCGAAGAACGCCGGCAGCAACCAGTTCTGGTGCGCGGGCAGCGCCGAGATCGGCCGCAGCGCCGACGGCAACTGGCCGGTCTGCGCCCCCGGCGGCAACCTGATCTTCCAGCTGGTGTTCAAGGACTGCTGGGACGGTGAGAACATCGACTCGCCCGATCACAAGTCGCACATGGGTGACCCGGTGAACGGTGTCTGCACCGGCAGGTACCCGGTGGCGGTGCCCGATCTCTCCTTCATGGTCAACTACGAGTCGCTGGGCGGGGACGGCCTCAGCCTCTCCTCCGGCAGGCCGTCCTCGATGCACGGCGACTTCATGAACGCCTGGGAGCCCGAGCACCTGGGCGCCCTGGTGAAGTCCTGCCTGAACCAGAACGCCAAGTGCGGGGTGGAACCGACGTTCGCCGGCGGCTGATCCCCGCCTCCCCACTCCTGGACGGCCCCCTCGCCCCGGCGAGGGGGCCGTTCACCGTTCACCGCGCCGATCGGTCCCGGTGGCCGACACCCGACACCGGAGCGCGCAGTAGCCGACTGTGACCATCACGTCACGGCGAGCACACTCCTCTGCGACCCGTCCCCGTCGAGTGGAGGAACACATGCGTCTCCGATCGTTCGTCACCGCCGCGCTGGCCGCCGTCCTGGCCGCCGGCGCGCTCACTCCGCCCGCACCGGCCGCCGCGGCCACCGCCGACCGCTGGGGGTTCGCGTACGTGAAGGACCCCACGGTGCCGGTCTGGACCGTGCTGGACACCAGCCGGCAGTGGGGTAGCTGGAAGACCGCGTTCCCGGCCGCCTGGGCCGACGGCGTCAAGCTCGCGCCCGGCCGGTTCCAGGTCCGCTTCCCACAGGTGGGCGCCAGTTCGCGGGGCGTGCCGCACGTGACCCCGGTGAACCGGACCGGGCACTACTGCGAGGTGGTCCGCTGGTTCCAGTCCGGCGCCGACGAGATCGTCGACGTGCAGTGCCACCGGCCCGGCGGCACGCGCGAGGACACCCCGTTCACCGTGCTCTGGACGACCAGTTCGGGCGTGCTGCCGGCCGGCACCTCCCACGCGTACGTGCAGTGGGGCGGCGGCGTGGTGGTGCAGTCGTACAACTCGACGGGCGTGGTGAACACGGTCGGGCCCCTGGGGGTCGGGCAGTACCTGGTGCGGCTGCCCGGGGTCGGTCTGGCCGGGGTGCTCGCCGGCGACGTGCAGGTCACCGCCGTACAGCCCAACGCCGGCCCGCGCCGGTGCAAGGTCTACTCCTGGGCCGCGGTCGGCAGCGACGTGCAGGTGTACGTCTTCTGCTACGACCAGGCCGGCGCGTTCATCAACACCGACTTCGCCCTGTCGTACCACCGTCGGCGGCCGGTGATCGGCTCCCTCGCACCGTCGTCGTACTTCGGTTACCTGGGCACCGCCGTCGGCGGGCCGACCAACGACAACTCGGTGCTCGGCGTCGGCGCGAACACGGTGGCGCCGCTGGTGCCGGCCGGCCGCTACCTGGCGACCTTCCCGCAGATCGGTCTCAAGGAGACCCACGTCCAGGTGGTCGCGCAGGGCGCCGGCAGCAACTACTGCCACCTCACCCAACCGTGGACGTACACCACCAACGCCGACGTCGACGTGATCTGCTTCGACAACGCCGGCGTCGTCACCCCGCACCGCTTCCTGGCCACCTTCACCTCCCGGCTCTGACGCCACCACCGTGCCGGCGGTGGCGCCGACCGCGGTCGCCGCCGGCACGATGACGCCGCGTCACCCCACCGAGCCCCTAGGATTCGGGGCATGATGGCAGCGCGCCCGGCGGACCGACGGTGAGTCGTGCCCCGCGCAGCGACGGCGTGGCCAACCGGGAGAAGGTCCTGACGGCGGCGTTGCGCACGTTGCAGCGTGACCTGGCCGCCCCCATGGCGGTGGTCGCCCGGGAGGCCGGTGTGGGCGTCGGGACGCTCTACCGTCACTTCCGCGACCGCGAGGCCCTGCTGGTCGCCCTGCAGATCCGCTCGATCGGCATGGTCCTCGCCCTGGTCGACGAGGTGCTCGAGCGCGGGGTCACGGGCATCGACGCGGTGCACGAGTTCCTGGTCGGCACGGTCCGGCACGGCACGGAGCTCTTCCTGCCGCATCACGGCGCCCCGGTCACCACCGATCCGGAGTACCGGAGCCTGGAGCGGCGCGTGTGGGCCGGTGTCGGCCGGATGGTCGAGCGCGGCGTCGCCGACGGATCGTTGCGGCCGGATCTGACGGCCCGCGATGTCATCATCTTCGGCTCGCTGATCGCGGTGCCGATGCCCGGCGTGGGCGACTGGCCGGAAGTCGCCGGTCGCCAGATCGACCTCTTCCTGACCGCGCTCCGCCCGGGTCAATCCCCCGCCGGGGGCCGCGGCGCGCATCCCGGAGAGCAACGAGTTCCGGCTAGCCGGACGATATATTCCGTTTAACGGGCTCGTCGCCCGGAGAAGAAGGAGGGCGTCCGCGAGCCCTGCTGACGCAGCCCAGGAAGGACGAGCAGCATGAGCGCCTCCGACCGCGCCGCCCCCGCCATCCCGGACGACGACCCGACCCGAACACTCACCATCGCCGGCCCCGACGAACCGGCGACCACCTGGATCTCCCTCGCCGGGGGCACCTACGCCATGTTGATCACCGGTGAGCAAACCAACGGCCGGTACTGCCTGATCGACATGCGCATCCCCGACGGCGGCGGACCGCCTCCGCACCGGCACGACTTCGAGGAGATGTTCACCCTCCTCGAAGGCGAGATCGAATTCACCTTCCGCGGGGAGAAACGCACGGTCCGGGCCGGCTCGACCGTCAACATCCCGGCCAACGCCCCGCACCACTTCCGCAACACCTCCGGCGCACCCGCCCGCATGTTGTGCATGTGCACCCCCGCCGGGCAGGACGAGTACTTCCTGCGCGTCGGCGACAGAATCGCCGGGGCGGACGCACCGCCACCGCGGCTCACCGACGACGAGCTGGCGCAACGCCGGCAACGCGCGGCCGACCTGGCTCCCGAGTACCGCAGCGAGCTGCTCTGACGCGCGCAACCGGCCCCGCCACGGGTCCGATCTGATGATCGAGCCCGGGCGGGACCGGATGCTCCGTGCTGCTGTCGGACGCCGCTGCCGACGTAGACGCCGCCGCCGTTCTCCACGGTGCTCTGCCTGTCCGGGAAGGCCGCGGCTACGGCGCGGACTCGACGGTCTCCCGGCGCCCGCCCCTGCTGGCCAGGATCTTTCTGCCGGACGGTGCAGCGGCGCCGCGGACGGGCCGCAGGCCCACGTAGGCGACCGCACCGGAGGCCAGGTACAACGCCGCCTGCACGTTGAGGACGAGCACGACGTCGAGCGCGTCGCCGAGCAGACCGGCCGCCGCCATGCCCAGGCCCTGTGCCGCGTTGTAGATCGCGTAGTAGGCGCCGAAGGCCCGGCCGAGATCGGTTTCCGGCACGCTCTGCTGGATCTGCGCGAAGGCCCCGCTGCCGTAGGCGACGCCCGGCACGCCGACCAGGATGAACAGCAGGACGTACCACCCGGGTTGACGGGTGACCGCCGGTCCGTTCCAGATGACCAGGCTGATCAGGCCGAACGTGGTGGCGCCGAGGCTCATCAGCAGCCGGGAGCTGAGCCGCGCCCCCAGCATTCCGACGATGAGCCCGCTGGCCACACCGCCGATCGCCTGTACGCCCCGAAGCACGCCGGTGAGCGTGCCGTCGGCATGCAGCGCGCGGCTGACGAAGACCACGAAGAGCACCACGAACAGGCCCTGCGCGATGCCGCCCAGCGCCACGCTCAGGATCGTCACCCGCACGGTGGGGTTGCGCAGCATCGCCGCGAGGCCAGAGCGCCAGGTGGTGAAGAACGACGACGTACGTTCCGGTGGGTTTGACCGCGCGGCGCCGCGACGCGCGGCCCGGCGGCCGGCGACGATCAGGGCTGCCGTGGTCGTGAAGGCCACGACCGCGCCGATGGCGAGGTAACCCGTGCCGGCGCGGGTGATCGCGAACCCACCGAGCGAGCCTCCGATCAGCCGTCCGACACTGATGTTGAGCGCCACCATGCTGTTGGCACTCACCAGGTGCGCGGGTTCGACGAGGCTGGGCAGCGCCGCGTTGCGGGCGGAGTCGAACGTCTGCGTCAGCACGGCCTGGGCGCCGGCGATCAGGCAGATGACCCACAGCTGGTGGCCCGGTTCGGCGAGCAGGGGAAGCACCACTGCCGCCTGCACCACGGCGACGCAGCCCATGAGCCGGAACCTGTCGTAGCGGTCGGCCAGAGCACCGGCGAACGACCCCAGCGTGATGCCGCACAGCAGCTCGACGAGGAAGACGGCGGAGGTGGTGGACGCCGAGCCGGTCACACCGAACACGTAGATCGGCAGCCCGGTGAGCAGCAGCCAGCTCGCCACGCTCGAGCAGAGCCCCGCGGCCCAGATCACGACGAATCCGCGGTGACGCAACAGCGTCACCATGTCAGAGGAATTCCGGTGTGGGGTAGGCCTGCAGGCTGAGGCTGACCGGTCGGGCGTGGCTCGGGGGCGCGTTGCGCAGTGGGCGCAGGTACGGCCGGATGACCGCGTCGAGGGTCAGCGTGAGGTGTCGCAACTCCTCCGGGGTGAGCGACAGCGTGTAGTTGTGGAAGGTCGCGCTCTCCCGCCACTCGTCGGTCAGCTTGTGCTGACGGTTCTGGTAGCGCTGCAGCGACCGGAACACCTCGTCGAGCTCGAGCGCGGTCAGTGCGTCGTTGACCTGCTGTCCGTCGGCGTCATCGGAGTCGGGAAGGTATTCGAGCCCGGTGGAGGCGGCACGCCAGGGCCGGTCACGTCGGTTGGACCCCTCGGCGGAGACCCGTTCGATGAGGCCGTGCCGGGCCAGCTGATGCAGGTGGTAGCTGCAGTTCGAGCCCGTGTCGTCGAGGGCCTCGGCGCACTGGGCGGCGGTTCGCGGGCCGGCGGCCAGCAGATAGCGCAGCAACCGCAGGCGCAGCGGGTGGGCGAGCGCGCGCAGTGTGGTGGCGTCCCGTACCCGTACGCGATGTTCCGTCGGCTCCATGGCGTGACACTCCTAAGCGAAAGACTTCTTTCGTTTATACGCTCCTGCAGATCGTTTTCGCAATGAGTGTTTCGCATCAACGAAGAGGCCCGGCCGGTGCGGGGCCTCTGCTGGAGATGACGTGGCGCCGCGCGGGTATGCCGACCCGGCGAACGGTCGCCGGGACGAGCGACAACCCGAACCAGCCGAGGTGATGTCATGGCAAGGACCTGGTTGACCGGCCTGACGGACGGGCTCGTGGCCGGCGCCGCCGGCACGCTCGCCCGTGAACTGTGCAGCAACCTCGATGTGGGCCTGCGGGCTCGCCCGATGAGCGGAACGCACGAGCGTGCCGTCCAGCGGATGGCGGACATGACCCGGATGGACCTGGGGTCAGCGGAGCGGGCGGCGAACCGACGGGCCGGGTTCGGGCCCGTGTTCGGGTTCGTCAACGGAGTGCTGGCCGTCTCGCTCTTCGCGGCGCTCCCCGGCCGACGGCGGCTACCCCTGCACGTGGCGGCGGGGGTGATCGGGGTCGGCGGCATGGTGGTGGCCGACGGGTCGATGACCGCGCTCGGGGTGACGGACCCACGCCGCTGGGGCGCCGAGGGCTGGTTCGAGGACGCCCTGCCGTACGTCGCGTACGGCCTGGCCGCCGCCGCGACGTTGCGACGGCTGGACCGGAGCCGCTGAACCGGCCTACGCGAGCGGCCTCGCACGGGCCATGGTGACGACGATGCGGACCGGACTCAGCGGTCCGGGACCGTGGAGGCGATGGTGGCCGGGGCGTTCAGGGGCGCGAGCTGGTCCTCGCCCAGTCCGTACCGCTCGGCGAGGTACGCGGGGTCCTGCCAGGTGACCAGCGAACCGGGCTGACCGTCGTCGCGCACCATGATGCGCATCGGCAGGTCGATGGCGATCTCCGGACGGGCCTGCATGAGCGGAGTGCCCGCCTGCGGGTTCCCGAAGATGATGACCTGCGTGTCCGGCATGCTCAGCCCGACCGTGCGAGCGGCCGCCGCGTGGTCGACCACCGCCGCCACCGCCGCGCCCGCACGTTCCGCCTCGGCGCGCAGCGCCGCCACCGTCTCTGCGACATCGCGGACGCTCCGCCTGGTCATCAACCCGTCGTTCACGCCCGCCCCCGCTCACCGTGGTACCAGCGAATCCACCTCATCGTGCCGGCAACCGGGACCGGCTCGGGGAGGTTTGCCGCAACCGGCCGTATGCGAAAAGTGCGGCAAAACAGGCCGCCGGGGGCGGGCGTGTCAGAGCGAGCGGAGTCGCTCGCGGAGCCAGGCGCGGTCGGGGTTCACCCCGGCCTGACCGCCGAGCACGACGGTGGGCACCGTCTCGTTGCCGCCGGTTATCGCCCGGACGGCGGCGGCACCCGCCGGGTCGTGCCAGATGTCCACCCAGTGCGCCCGCCGAGCGAGCCGGCCGAGCGAGAACCGGAGCTGGAGGCAGTAGCGACAGCCGGGGCGCCAGTACACGATCGGCAGCCCGTCCGCCGCGCTGGCCCGCTGCGCCTCGGCGGCGCCCACCGAGCGGGGGAATGCCCACGGTGACAGCACCAACGCCAGCGCCAAAAAGATCAGAAACTCGACAGCGCCGACCACGGGTAAGCCGTCGGCCAGTTGAGACACCAGGACCACCACGCCGAAGGCAGCCATCAATATCGCCAGAACCCACCGCCGCACCACGCTGGGGACACTACCGCCGGACGCGCGGCTGCGCGTTCGCCGACCTGGTCGGGAGGACGGATCACACACCCGGCGGCGGGCCTCCCCGCCAGACACCGCGGGCGCGGTGGCCCATCCGGCCGACAACCGCGTGCATCACCAGATGCGAATACGTGAGTGCATAGCTACTATGGGTCAGCAATCCAGAAGGGAAGGGGGGTAGTGCCCGCGTGCGAAGTCCCGTCAACGGAACCGCGACGATGCCTGCGCCGAGCCGATCGGCTGCGCTCGTGGCCAGCCGACTGCGCGGGCTCGCCCGGCGGTTGGTGCTGCTCGCGGCTGCCGTCGGGGCCGGTTTCCTCCTGGCCGCCCTGTTTCAGGGGCCGGCCGCCGCCGACGGGATACACGGCGACCACGGCGACGAGCCTCATGGCCAGCTCCGCGTCCTGGTCGAGCCGATCGCACGACTCACGGTCACCGAGCGCTCCGCGGGTGAGCGCCCGCGCGTCACGCGGGCCGACGAGCCCCGCCAGGATCGGCCCCGCGCCCCGCTGGCCGGGGCCATCGGCGACGTCGTCGCCCCCCGTGACGGGACACCCTCGACGCCGCCTCGTCGGTCGACGGCGGCATCGCCCAGGTCCGTGCCGCTGCCCCGGGTCGGCGCAGCCGCGCCGACCGAGGCTGGCGAGCGCGCGCGGCTCCGGCCCGCCTCCCCAGCGTCCACGGCTCATCGTCCGGTTCGCCAAGGGCACCCGTCCCGGTCGGGCGCCCATCCGGCGGCGCTGCCCGTCCCCGCCGCAGCCGAGGCACACGCGCTGCCCGCGACGGCCGGGTCTCTCGCGGTGGGCCTGATCGCCACTCCGCTGCCGCACGCCGTCACCATCGTGCGGGCGGTGCCGATCCAGTTCGTCATCGTGGCGCTGCTCCGTGTCACCGACGCCGTCCTGCCGCCCGCTCTCCGGGCGGTGATCCCCCCGGCGACACCTCCACTGACCGCTCCCCCGCCGCCCGGCCCGGCCACCACGCCGATGACCGGCTCGCCACCCGCAGCGGCCGTGCCGACACCACCGGCGCGCTCGCTGATGTCGCCCGTCCGCGCCGCGCCGCTGACCGTGTGCGTCGAAGCGGCGCCGCCTCCCGCCGCACCGCCGATGTCGGTCGCCGTCCCCACCCATCCCACGGCCTCGACGGGGCACCTCGCCGCACGCCAGGCCCCGTTGGCGGTGACCGGCTACCTGCCCGGGCAGCCCGTCGCGCCGGTCGACCAGGAGGCCGCCGGCGTCGACTATGGATCGACGGCGGGGCCGGGTCTGATCCGGCCGGTCGACCGGCAGTCGCCCCTCGCTTCCGAGGCGCCCCGCGACCGGGTGCCACTCCTCGTCGAGAGCCGGGCTCCGTCTGCGATCGCCCGCCCGGGCTGAGGCGGGTCGACCGACCCGGGTGGCCGACCGACACGATCGGTCCCATCCGCTGGCCTGGTCGATCAGTGCCCGTGCCCGTCTGCCGTGACGGCTCCGGGCCCATGCCTATCCGTCCGTCACGCGTAACGCCCTGACCAGCCCGTGAACGTTCCGGGATCGGTGGCCGGCGTGACGCGTACCTGAGATCGGAGAAACGTGGTGATCCACGTTGTCGTCGCCGAGGACATGGGTTTACTGCGCGGTGCGCTCTGCGCCGCGTTGTCAGGTGAGGAGGACATGAAGGTGGTCGCGGACGTCGACGGCGTCGGCGAACTGTTGACCGTGGTGCGCCGGTGCAGACCCCAGGTGGTGGTACTGGCCCTGACACCGGAGTCGCCCGACCCGGTGGAGATGGTCACCCGGATCAGCGCGGAGGCGCCGCACGCCGCCGTGCTGGCGATGAGCCCTCGGTGGAGCCCCGCCCTGGTGGAGGCCGCGCTGGCGGCCGGCGCACGCGGGCTGCTCGGCAAGGACAGCTCCCTGGAGGAGCTGGTGCGTGCGATCCGCGCGCTCGCCGCCGGCGAACGGGCGATCGACCCGGCCGCCGCGGTGGCGGTGCTGAGCCCTCCGGAGATCCCGTTGACCCCACGGGAGATGGACGTGCTGCGGATGGCGGCCGAGGGGCTGCCCCTGAAGGAGATCGCGGCCCGCCTCTACCTGGCACACGGGACGGTGCGCAATCACCTCTCGGTGATCCTTCGCAAGACCGGTGCTCGTAACCGGTTGGAGGCGGTGTGGCGCGCGCGCAGTAGCGGCTGGCTGTAGCCGTCGGGGGGCGGGGCCGCAACGTGCCCGGCCCCGCCCCCGTCGCCGTGCGGACCCCACGGATGCGTGTTTGAATATTGACGTAGTGTGATCACCCTCGGAGTGCGGGAAGGTTCATCGTGATCCGTACCCTGCTCGCCCTGGACGGTGCCCTGGTGCTGGGCGCGCTGTCGTTCGTCCTCGCCGCCGAGGACGACATCCGCGTCGTGGCGGAGGTGGATCGCGGCGACGCGGTCTCCGCGGCCGTCCGCGACCAACGCCCCGACGTGGTGGTGGCCGACCTCGACGTGGTCGAGGGAGTCGATCCGAGCCGCTTCGGTAGGTGCCCCGTCCTGCTGCTGGCCCACCCACATCGGGCCCGGCGACTGCGCGGCCTGTTCTGCCCGACCCGGACGGTCGGCATCCTGCGCAGCGACGCCGGCCCCCAGCGGGTCATCGACGGGATCCGCCGGCTCGCCCGCTCACAGCCCGTGCTCGACGCGGATCTCGTCGTCGCTGCGCTGCGCTCGAACGGCCCGCTGACCAGCCGCGAGACCGAGGTGTTGACGCTGACAGCGGCCGGGGCGCCGGTCGCGGAGGTGGCGGCGTCGCTCGGGCTCAGCCGGGGCACCGTCCGCAACCATCTCGGTCGCATCACCCGCAAGGTGGGTGCGCGCACCCGGGTGGAGGCCGTACGGATGGCAGGCGAGGCAGGCTGGATCTGACGGCGCCGTCGGCTCGGGCGCGCGATTCAGCTCAGCCGCGCCCCGTTCGGGACAGCGCCACCGGGTCGTCCCAGCAGCCGACGAGCGCACGGTACGTCACCGAGCGGGCCATCAACTGCTCGTGCGTACCCACCACGGGCTCGTCGCCATCGAGGACCAGCACCCGATCGGCCCGCAGCGCGGAGCTGATCCGGTGCGCGATCACCACGAGGCTGCCGTGCCGCCGGGCGAAGGCACTCTCGACTGTCGCCTCCAACGCCGGGTCCAGGTGACAGGTCGCCTCGTCGAGGACCACCAGCGGGACGGGCGCCAGCCAGGCCCGCACCGCCGCGATGAGCTGCCGTTCACCGGCGGAGAGCAGAGCCGGCGCGACCGGCGCGTCCAGACCGCCCAGACGGGTCGCCAGGGGGCCCGCACCGAGCGCGGCGAGGGTGTCCTCCAGGAGGGCGTCGTCGGCGTCCGGCCGCAGGTAGCGGAGGTTGTCGGCGAGGCTGCCGGTGAAGACGTACGCCTCCTGAGGCACCAGCACCCTCATCCGGGCCAAATCGGCCGGCTCGGCGTCGGCCACCGTCGCGCCGGCCAGGCGGACCGTACCCGCCTGCGGCGGCACCAGACCGGCCAGGAGGGCGGCCAGTGTGGACTTGCCCACGCCGCTCGGGCCGACCACGGCGAGGTGATCCCCCTCGGCCAGCGTCAGCGCGAAGTTACGGAGAACGGGCCGGGCGCGCGGGCCGTAGCCGAAGGTCAGTCCGCGGACCTCGACGGCCGGTGCGCCGTCGCCCGGACGGGCCGGTGGGCGGGCGCGTGGCGTCCGGGTGGTGGGAGCCGGTGGGCGGGGTTCGTCGGACACCGGGCCGGCCCGCAGGATGTTCTCCAGGGTGACCGCGTACCGCAGCCCGCCGCCGCCGATGCCCTGCACCAGCGTGTGCAGGGCCGGTTGCAGGCCGGTGGAGACGTAGATCAGCGCCCCCAGCACCGCGCCCGCCGTCAATCCGCGTTCGACCAGCCACGCAGCGGCCGAGAGCAGCACGACCAGCGGCAGCCAGCCGCCGATGGCGAGGCTGAGGCTGCGGATCACCGCCATCCGGGCGAGGGCGCGTTCGGCGGCGGCCTGTGCCGACACCCGGCGTTCCACGTCGGCAGTGACGCGCGCCTGCGCGCCGCAGGCCAGCACGTCGCGGTGACCGGCCAGCGCGGCCGACGCCGACTGGCCGAGTTGTTCACCAGCCCGGACGTACGCGCGCTGGTGCCCGGCCATCGCGGGCAGCGCGGCGAGGAACACGACCAGGCCGCCGACCAGCGGCGCGGCGGCCAACGCCGCCACCACCGGCGCCAGGGCGAGCAGACCGAGCAGGGCCGCGCCGGCGGAGAAGAGGAAACCGCGGGTCACCATCAGCAGACCGGCGAAGGTGTCGCGGATGATCTCCATCTGGTGGGTCAGCCGGGTCACGGCCGCACTGTCCGGGCGACCACCGACCCGGGTGGCGTCGCGCAGGGCACCCCGGACCACCTGGGCGGCCACCTCGTCGCGGAACGGCTCGACCACGGCGCCGAGGCTGCGGTACGTCCGACCGGTCGCCGCCGCGCCGATCAGCACGGTCACGGCGAGCACCCCCAGCCACGCCAGGCCGTTGAGGAACCGTCCGGCCAGGAAGCCGTCGTCGACGGCGCGCGCGACCAGGAGGCCGGCGAGCAGCGCGGGCAGCGCCTCGACGAGCGACCAGCCGCAGAGCCGGGCGACGTCGCGCCGGCGGGCCCGCAGCGCCCGCCAGGTCACCAGTCGTACGCTGGGACGGCTCACAGCCCACCGCCGGCCGGCTGGAAGAGGGCACGGTAGTCCGGGTCGGCCCAGAGTCGCCGGTGCGGCGCCAGGCCGCGCAGCCGACCGCCGTCCAGCCAGGCGACGAGGTCGGCCGCGGCGGCCGCCGCGATCCGATGGGTGACCACCAGGCGGGTCCGCTCGCCGCCGCGTCCGAGAACCGCATCGGTGATCCGGTGCTCGGTCGCGGTGTCCAGGCTGGACATGGCGTCGTCCAGGATGAGCAGCCGCTCGGCGGCGAACGCCCGGGCCAGACCGAGGCGTTGGGTCTCGCCTCCGGAGAGCGGTGTGTCCACCAGCGGGGTGCGGTAACCGTCGGGCAGACGGTCGATCACGTCGGCGACCGCCGCCCTGCGGGCACCCCGAAGGACCGCAGGCGTGGCCGGGCTCGCGTCGGCCGGTGGCGTCGCGGACTCGACCGGCAGCGCCAGACCGATCGCGTCGTGGACTGTCGCGCCGATCAGCACCGGCTGGTCGAACGCATAG
Source organism: Micromonospora sp. DT63 (assembly GCF_049841615.1). Lineage (NCBI taxonomy): Bacteria > Bacillati > Actinomycetota > Actinomycetes > Micromonosporales > Micromonosporaceae > Micromonospora > Micromonospora sp. DT63. Next base: position 1,311,057 of record NZ_JBNCKQ010000001.1, read on the forward strand.
CCGACGGCTCGGCGCAGCGCCGCCCCGTCGAGGTCGCGCAGCGGCACACCGTCCAGGCGCACCTCACCGCCGTCGGGGTCGTGCAGGCGTCCCGCCACGGCGGCCAGTGTCGACTTGCCGGCACCGGACGCTCCGACGACGGCCACTATCGCGCCGGCCGGTACGTCCAGGTCGATGCCGTCCAGGATGGGCCGGCCGTCGTCGGCGTGCACGCGTACCCCGCGCAGTCGCAGGGCCCCGCCGCCGGGTGGAAGCTGTCGCTCGCCCGAGGGTGCGGCGGGCTCGGTCAGCAGCTCGGCGACCCGGTGTGCTCCCGCGCGGCTGCGGACCAGGTGGTTCAGGGTGGCGAGCACCCCACCGAGGCCGGCGCCCATGGCCGCGTACCGGACGGCGGCGACCAGTTCGCCAGGCGTGAGCCAGCCCGCGGTCAGGGCGTATCCGCCGACCGCGATGACGCTCAGGTTCAGCAGCGGCGCCACGGCGGACGTACGCGCGCTCGCCCGCGCCAGCAGTTCCCACGCGCGCCGGCCGTGCAGCCCCAGCTCCGGTAGGGCTGCCAGCACCCGGTCCTGCTCACGGTGGACGGTGGCGGCGGCGGCGATGGTCCGGGCGCCGGTCAGCGATTCCAGCAGTCGGCCGGCGATGGCGCCGAGCACCCGCTGGTATCCGGCGGTGGCGGCCGAGGCGTCGGCCACGAAGGCGCGCATGAGGACGGCGAGCAGGCCGAGGCCGGCGAGCAGGGTGATCCCCAGGACCGGTTCCATGATGGCGAGCGCGACGACGCTGCCCAGTGGTGGAAGCACCGCGACGACGGCCAGGACCACGGCGTTGCCGGCCTGTCCCGCGTCGGCGGCCTGGCCGACCAACCGGCCGACGAGATCGCCCACGGGATAGCGGCGGGTGGTGCGGACATCCACGGCGAACAGGTGACGCAGCAGGCGACGGCGCAGTCCGGCGGTGGCGCGTGCCGCGCCGAACCCGCTGGCCAGGTCGGTGAGGGTGTCGACGCAGACGAGGACGACGACCAGGGCACCGGCGGCCACCGCCCACCAACCGGAGCCGCCGGCGAGGGCGGCGTCGACGGCGTGGCCGAGGGCCGCGGGCAGCAACAGTTCGGCAGCCGCGCCGAGCAGCGCGACCGCCGCGAGTCCACCGGTCCAGCCGCCGCCGGCCAGAACCGTCCGCCTCAGCAGCCGGTCCCCCGCCTCGAACGTCGGCATCGGTCCTCCCAGTGCTACGCGGTCGCCCTGGGTGGGCACGTCTACCCGCCCAGGGCGACCGCGTTCTGCGATGGATCAGTTGCAGGTCGTGACGGAGAGCGAGCTGTCGCCGCAGAGCAGCAGGCTCGCCCGGCTACCGCCACCCGTGCGGTCGGCCGGAGCCATCTCCAGGCCCTGGAGGTCCAGAAGCGCCATGTCGTTCACCTCCCTTCCATCCGTTCGTCGATCCTGTCGCCCTCGCTGTCGCGAGGGAGTCTCTGCGCGCCCGACAGGGGCGCGAGGAAGGGCAGCACCGGCGGCTCGTCACGTCGCGCGCAGGCCAGCGCGTAGAGCACGCCGGCGGTGCCGGTGCCGAAGTCCATGGAGAGCCGCAGCAACTGCTCGCCGGGGAACGCGGTCCCGTCCCGGTACGGCAGCGCGTGCCAGGTCAGCCGGTCCACCTGTGCGGCGAGTTCCCGGCGGTCGGCGTCGTGACCCGAGGCGGCGAGGTAGGCGATGATGCCGGCACGGCCGGCGAAGAGCCCGGACTGTGCGTAGAACGGTGACCGTGCCGCGCGGCGGATCCCCGCGCTGGCCTCGGCGAACCGGTCGTCGGCCCGGTGGCGCAGGTACGCATCGAGGACCAGACCGATACCGATGCTGCCGTGCGCCAGGTACGGCATGGTCCGCCAGCCCTCGTTGACCTCCAGGGCACCGTCCGGCCGCAGCACACACCGGCGCAGATCCTGGCGCAACGCCGTGGCGGCGTGCCCGAGCAGTTCGTCGTCACCGCTGAGCTCGTAGAGCCGCAGCAGCATCAGCGCCGGTCCGGTCCGGCCGCGCAGCAGCCCGGCGTACGGGTTGCGTCCGCCGCTGACGTCCGGGCCCGGATCGTCGGCCAGTTGCCCGATCACCCGCTCGGCGGCCCGCCAGGCGGCGTCGCGCAACGACGCCTCCCCGGTGCGCCCGGCCAGCTCGGCCAGGTTGAGCGCGATCCCGGACAACCCGCTCGCCAGGCTGTGGTCGAGCCCGTCCAGGGGCTCGCGCAGGCAGATGTCGAGCACGTCCAGCGCGTCCTGGCGGCGTCCGAGGTGATCGAGGGCGTAGGCCACACCGTGCAGGCCGTCGTAGAAGCCGCAGCGCGTGCCGGACGGTGGCGCTGTCGCCCGCCGCACCAGCCAGTCCTCGTGCTCGGGCCACCGACCGGCGCCACTGGCGTCGAGCGCGTACAGCACTCCGGCCGCCCCGTGGGCGAGGTTGAGGCCGCCGCTGCGGAACTGCTCGATGTCGCCGGGGAAAAGCCGGTCCTCGCGGGTCGGGGTGGCGCTGGCCAGGATCGCCGTCGCCAGCCGATCCGTCGCTACGGGCGCGTCGTGCGCGCCCGTCACCTGCGGGCCACCGGCGATCTCCTCGACGGCCGGGTCGAGGAAGGACCTCGGCACCGGGAAGTTCGCGGCGATGATGTCGGCCAGGTGCGCCGCCTTCGCCGGCGCGAGCCGCACCAGCTGGGTCAGCGGGAGGAACAGCGCCAACCGCAGGCACGCCAGGGCGTACCTGTCGACAGCCGGGCCGGTGCGGTCCCGCGGGGCCGCGAAGCCCTGGTTGCGCAGTCCGGGCCGGCGGTGCCCGGCGATCGGGGCGGCCACCTCGAAGTCGACGAGAGCGACCTGGTCGTCCGGCCGGATCATGATGTTGAACAGGTGCAGGTCACCGTAGACCAGGCCGCGCTCGTGGATCGCCGCGACGACGGACTCGACCTGCTCGTGGATGTGCCGGGCCCAGCGGGCGTACGCCGCCCGGTCCTCGTCGGTCGCGTCGGCGTCGATCAGCGGGTACCTGTCGACAAGCACCTTGTTCAGCGGCCGACCCTCGATGAACTCCAGCGCGAGGAACCGGTGCTCGCCGAGGGCGAACTCGTCGTGCACCCGCGGCACCTGCGGCAGGTCGGCCAGTTGCCGCAGGGCCTGCGCCTCGCGGGCCAGCCGGGCGACGGCGTCCGTGCCGTCAGCGTCCAGGCCGGCGTGCGGTCGGGCCTCCTTCAGCACCACCTCGGTGTCGGTACGCAGATCCCGGCCCACGTACAGCCCACCGCCGTTGGAGAAGTGGATCACCTTCTCGATGCGGTACGGCACCTGGTTGGTGCTGGTGTCGTTGCGGGCGGCCAGGTGCGGGCCGAGGAAGTCGGGCAGGGTGACCCAGGACGGCACGTGAAAGACCGGCTCTCGGCGATCCGGCACCAGCGCGCCGGAGTCGTCCTCGATCGCCGGCACCACCTGACCGTCGGGCGAGTGGCAGTAGCGCGCGGCGAATCCGCCGTAGCGCACGTGGACCGGGCCGTCGCCGTAGCGCAGGTCGCTGAGGATGTACGGGCCGGTCTCGCCGGTGAGCAGCTCGTCCAGCTCCTTGCAGACCAGCTCCAGCTCCGCGTCGTCGCGCGGGTAGACGGTGATGAACTTGCCGCTGGCGGCCCGCGCGGCGTACTTGGAGTTGCGCAGCAGCAGTGTGCGGGGCCCGCGGAGGAACTTGAAGGAGAGGCCGCGGGGGACGCAGTAGTTCCAGACGGCGTCCAGCACCCGCTCGGCGTTCGTCAGGCCCGCCGACACGTGGATCTTCCAGCCCTGCTGCGGCAGCGAGCCGCCGTCGGGCGCGTAGATCAGCCAGTCGTCGAGCGGCTCGCGGCGCCACCCGGTCGGGACGGGGCGCTCGGCGGCCGGGAAGACGGGCTGTGCGACGGCGCTGCCGAGCGAGTCGTAGAACAGCCGGTCCGCCGCGCAGTAGCTGTCGTAGCGTTCGTCCACCGTCCCGCCTCCTCTCGAACCCGGCCGGCTGCTGTTCCGGCGTTGCATCGAGTCTCATCGACGGCAGGTGGTGCGCCCCAGTGCGCTTAGTCACGGAATCCGATGCGGGGCGCATCGGTATGCATGACATTAGTCAGGCCCGGGACGCCGACGCCGCAGTCACACCATCGGGCCGCACCCCGGCGACAACGGCGAACCTGGCGAGCCCCTGAACTGGGATTACTCCGATTTCGTCGGTGACGCAGCGCGTTCGTCCGCGCACCCACCTACTCATCCTTGACCCCCGGCGTGGACGGAACTTAGACTCCGGTGATTGTTAGCGTTAACAGTCACGTCATTGGATCGAAATCAGAGCGGTCATCACCGTCACTCTCGGTGTCGACGCTGCGAACCGGTGCCGACCGGGCCGATGGGACCGCGACGGCGCGTACCACCACCAGCCAGGAGGACGAGACATGACGAACGAGCAGAACAAGCCGGTACGCGACGAGCCGAGACTGCTGAGCCGGCGAACCATCCTGACGACGATGGGGGCCGTGCCGGTCGCGACGATCGCGGCGGTCGCGGGGGCCACGGAAGCCTCGGCGGCGCCGGCGACCATCAACCTGTCGGCACAGCGGCAGACGATCCGAGGCTTCGGCGCCATGGCCCACGCCGCGTGGATCGGCGACCTGACGGCCGCGCAGCGGGAGACGGCGTTCGGCACCGGCGAGGGCCGGCTGGGGTTCTCCCTGCTACGGATCCCCGTCGGCGAGAACCAGGCGGACTGGAGCGCCGACCTGACGACGGCGCAGCGGGCGGCCGAGCTCGGCGTGACCGTCTTCGCGTCGCCGTGGAATCCCCCGGCCAGCATGATCGAGACCTTCACCCGCGGCGGTCAGACCAACGCGAAGCGCCTCCGGTACAGCTCGTACGGCGCCTACGCCCAGCACCTCAACGACTTCACCACCCACCTGCGCAACAACGGGGTGAACCTGTACGCCATCTCGGTGCAGAACGAGCCCGACTACGCGACGGAGTGGACGTGGTGGACGTCCACCGAGATGGTCCGCTTCCTGCGGGAGAACGCCGGCTCGATCAGCACCAGGGTCATCGCCCCCGAGTCCTTCCAGTACGTGAAGTCCATGTCGGACCCGATCCTGAACGACTCCACGGCCCTGGCCAACGTCGACATCATCGGGGCGCACCTCTACGGCACGTCGTACTCGAACTTCCCCTACCCCCTGTTCAAGCAGAAGGGCGCGGGCAAGGAACTCTGGATGACGGAGGTCTACTACCCCAACAGCAACACCAACTCCGGCGACGCCTGGCCCGAGGCGCTCGACGTGGGCGAGCACATCCACCACGCGATGGTGGACGCCGAGTTCCAGGCGTACGTCTGGTGGTACCTCCGGCGCAGCTACGGCCCCATGCGCGAGGACGGCCAGATCAGCAAGCGCGGCGCGATGATGGCGCACTTCGCCAGGTTCGTCCGCCCCGGGTACGTGCGGATCGACGCGACGGCGAACCCCGCGTCGAACGTCTACGTCTCGGCGTACCGGGGCGGTGACACAGTGGTGATCGTCGCCGTCAACAAGAACACCTCGTCGGTGAGCCAGCAGTTCACCCTGTCGAACACCTCCGCGTCCGGCAGTGTCACGAACTGGCTGACCGACGGGAGCCGCAACGTCGCGCCCCAGGGCGCGCTCACCATGTCGAACGGCTCCCTGACCGTCACGCTGCCCTCGCGCAGCATCATGACCTTCGTGGCGAACGTGAGCGGCGGCACCAGCACCGGGGACACCTACAAGCTGGTCCACGCCGACACCGGCGTGGTTCTCGGCGTGCAGAACATGTCCACGGCCGACGGCGGTCTGGCCGTGGTGTGGGGCGACACCGGCACCGCCGACCACAACTGGGTCCGGGTCACCGACGGCAGCGCGTTCCGGTTCCGCAACGCCAACAGCGGCAAGGTGCTCGGCGTCGAGAACATGTCGACCGCCGACAACGCCCGCGTTCTGCAGTGGAGCGACAACGGAACCGCTGACCACCGCTGGACCCTGGTGGCCAACAGCGACGGCTCCTACCGGATCCGCAACGTCAACAGCGGCAAGGTGCTCGCCGTCCTCAACGGCTCCAGCACCTGGGGCGCCCAGGCCGTCCAGTACACCGACAACGGCAGCACCAGGAACAACTGGCGCCTGGTGCGGGTCAGCTGACCACCTCGCAGCGCGTTGCGGGCCGACCGTGTCCGGCCGGCCCGGAACCGCCGCCTCGACAGTCCGCGCCGACGTGCCGGGCCACGGGGCCCGCGTGAGCCTCAGCCCGGTGGCTGCTCCTTCGTCAGGTGGAGCAGCCACCCCTCGCCGGTACGGATGAGCGCGTACCGCCTGCTGCCGGTGCGCCCGTGCAGCGTGAACAGCATCCGGCGGTCGGTGCGGTCGTGCTCCTCCCACGTGCCGATGTCGGCTATCGACTTGTCGGCATCGGTGTAGGTCAGGTGATCGAGGTCGTGGTCGGGCACCGCGATCGCGAGCCGGTTGTCACTGGGACTGTCCGGCAGGCCACGGGGAACCGCCCACGAGCGCAGCACACCGTTCTCCTCGAGCCGCAGGTCGAAGTGCGGTCGGGGTTTGCGGTGGTCGTGCAGGACGAAGGCGGGACGCACAGTTGCCATTGTCGACGACCTGCGGCCCCGCCGCCGGTCAGCCCAGGTACTTCTCCCACGGCCCGGTGATGGCCAGGGTGAGGCCGGGGTCCTGCATGTTGACGAAGAGCACCTTGCCGTCGGCGCTGAAGGTAGGCCCGCAGAATTCCGAATCGTTGAGCTGGTTACGGGCGATCGGGTACGTCGGGCCGCCCGGGATCGTGCTGAGCACGTGCGAGGCGCCCGAGCCGTCCTCGGCGAGCACGAGGCTGCCCCACGGGGTGACGGTGACGTTGTCCGGACCGTCGAAGGTGAGGTCGGTGTACTTGACCGGCGTCCCCTCCTCGGACTGGGTCTGGTGCGGGAAGTACGTCACCAGCTGGATGGTCTGGTCCTTGAAGTTGTAGAACCAGACCATGCCGTCGTGCGGCGCCGCGTCCGCCGGCAGGTCACCCTCGTCCCAGGCGTACGAGTTGACCACGTACACGCCCTCGTCGGTGGCCCACACGCCCTCGAACTTGCGTCCCCGGGTGACCTGCCCGTCGGCGAACTGCTCGCGTACGGACGTGGTCCGCGCGTCGCGGTCCGGCACCGCGATCCACCGCACCGGGAACGGGCGGCCCAGCTGGGCGGAGGTCAGGTAGGCGACGTCCGGCAGCACGGAGCCGTCGTCCATGATGATCTGCATCGCGGCGAGGACGCCGGCGTTCGGCGCGAGGCGGGTGAGCACCCCGGGGCCCAGCTTGACCCCGGCCGGGGCGGTCCAGCGGTAGAAGAGGCCGTTCGGCCCGTCCGCGTCCTCGGAGAGGTAGACGTGGGTGCGGTCCTTGTCGACCGCCAGGGCCTCGTGGGAGTAGCGGCCGAGGCACTTGATCGGCCGCGGGTCGGCGCTGCCGTCGGCCCAGACCTCGAAGACGTACCCGTGGTCCTTCGCGAAGGCGCCGGTGCGGCCGCCCTCCTCCCACGCATCGCCGGCGCGGTCCTCGGTCTCCTCGCAGGTCAGCCAGGTCCCCCAGGGGGTCGGCCCGCCGGCGCAGTTGGAGACGGTGCCGGAGAGGGCGACGAACTCGCCCAGGTTGCGCCCCGCACGGTCCGTCGTGATGACGGTGCAGCCACCGGCGTCGACGGCGCCCGGGTCGTAGACAGTGCCCTTGACGTGCGGCACGCCGAACTCGGCGCCGGGGTCGATCTCGTGGTTCTGGATCAGGGTGTAGCGGCCGTGGCCGGCGTCGTAGACGGCCATGCCGTCGTGGTCCGACGGGGTCGTGCCCTGGCCACCGTCGAGTCGGGTGACGCCGGTCCGGGTGACCACTGTGTAGCTGAAGCCCGCGGGCAGGGCCAGGATCCCCTTGGGGTCGTCCACCAGCGGCGGGAAGGGCAGGTGGCCGCCCTTGACGGGCGAGTGCGGCCGGCTGGGGCTGGCCTGCGCCAGGGACGGCAGGCCACCGGCGACGGCAAGGCCCACACCGGCGGCGGCGCCGCCAGCGAGGAAGGTACGACGGGAGGAAGGCACGCGGATCAGCTCCTGGTCAAGGCAAGTGCGACGGCTGACAGCCAACTCCGGCCGACGGACATCGACACGTCACCCGGGGGGTCGCGTGGTGACATCGGAGTGAAGAATCAGGGCCGCGCGCCACCTCGCCGAGCCGGCGGTGCGGGGCCTCGATCACCGACCTCGCCGCGGCGATGTCCAGCCCTGCTGGTGGAGCCGTTCGATGCCGTCGAGCAGCAGGTCCAGCGCGAACTCGAACTCGAACTGGTCGTCGCAGCCCTGCCCGACGACCGACTGGTCGTCGTGGGACGCCGCCCCGGCGATCTCGGCCAGGTGCGGGAACCGGTCGGCGAACTCCGGCGGTAGGGCGGCGGGCGGCTCGGGGCTGCTGGCTCCGGAGCGACCGGCCTGGCGGGAGGCGTCGAACAGTTCCTGGCTGAAGCCGAGCACCCGGCTGCCCATCGTGTGCATCACGTGGTGGGCGAGGTTGGCGGAGAACCCGCCGGCCTTGAAGGTCGCGACCACCGAGTCGAGGTAGGCGAGGATGGCCGGCGTCGCCATGTTCCGGGACTCGATCGCGAGCGCCGCCCAGGGGTGGCGGCGCAGCACCTCCCGCGCCGAGAGGATGCGCCGGCGGATGGCGTCCTTCCAGTTGGTGTCGGACGCGGGCGGGTCGATCTGGCCGACGATCACGTCGATCATGCCGTCGAGCAGTTCGTCCTTGTTGGCCACGTGCTTGTAGAGCGCCATCGGCACGACGCCCAGGTCCTGGGCGAGGTTGCGCATGCTGAGTGATTCGATGCCGGCCTCGTCGGCGAGCGCCACTGCGGCACGCAGGACGCGATCCCTGCTCAGCGGCGTCCGGCGCAGCGTCTCAGCCTGCTCAGCCATCTCGTCCTCGTCCTGTCCGGCGGTCGTTGAACCATAACCGCCTTGACAGGTGTACGGCGTACACCTACCGTCAGTGTACGCCGTACACCCTTCGGGAGGGATCATGAAGGCGATCGTTCAGGGCCGATACGGCCCACCGGAAACCCTCAAGCTCGCCGAGGTCACCGCGCCGACGCCCGCCCCGGGCGACGTGCTCGTACGGGTCGAGGCGGCCTCGCTCAACGCGTACGACTGGCATGCCATGCGTGGTGATCCCCGCATGGCGCGGTTGGCGATGGGCCGGACGCGGCCCCGGGCGCGCATCCGTGGCCGCGACTTCGCGGGCTGGGTCGAGGCCGTCGGCGCCGACGTCCGGCAGGTGCGGCCGGGCGACGCGGTGTTCGGCGACCTCGGCGAGGCCAACGGGGCGTTCGCCGAGTACGTGTGCGTGCCCGAGACATTGGTCGCGGCGATGCCGGCGAACCTGACCCCGCAGCAGGCGGCGGCCCTGCCCCTGGCCGGTATCACCGCGCTCATGGGCCTGCGCGACGCCGGGTGCGTCGAGCCCGGCCACCGCGTGCTCATCAACGGCGCCTCCGGCGGCGTCGGCACCCTCGCCGTGCAACTGGCCAAGGCGCTCGGCGCCACCGTGACCGGGGTGTGCAGCACCCGCAACGTCGACCTGGTCCGCTCGCTCGGCGCCGACCACGTCGTCGACTACCGCCGCGACGACTTCACCCGCGGCGCGGACCGCCACGACGTCGTGTTCGACCTGGTCGGCAACCGCTCACTCAGGGAGCTGCGGCGGGCGCTGACACCCACGGGGACGCTGGTGCTCTCCGGCGGCGGCGTGTACGACGGTGGCAGCCTCATCGGGCCGGTCGGGCTGCTCGCTCGCGGACGGCTGCTGGCCCCGCTGGTCCGACAGCGCATCGTCACGCTCACGACGACACCGGGCCGGCAGCACCTCGACGCGTTGCGCGCCCACGTCGAGGCCGGCCGCCTCACCCCGGTCATCGACCGTACGTATCCACTGCACGAGGTGCCCGCGGCCATCCGGTATCTCGAAGGCGAGCACGCGCGGGCCAAGGTCGTCATCACCATCTGACGGCCACCGCTCGACGACACTTCCTGCCCCATCACGGCGCCCCAGCCACCACCGACCGACCGACCGAAGCCTTGAGCGGCGTGTGTGGGCGGGCGTCGGCCGGATGACCGAGCTTACTGCCACACGACGACACCTCCGAAGTCGAAAGCCGCGACGCCAACAATCTTGCTTGCCAGCCAACTTCCATTCGTACCTGGAAGGCTGATCCGATCGCCGCAGGTGGTGCCTCAAAGGTCCGCACACGAGGACATGGGCCGGTTGGCCGCTAAGCGCCGAGGGTGTATCCGTGCTCGGAGAGGACCAGTCGCAACGAGGTGAACAGCCTTCCCAATGCGGCATCGTCCATCCCGGCCGGATCGGGGCCGAACAATACCATCGCCATCGCAACGTCGCCCTGCTCCTCCAACCAGATCGCGGACTTGTGGCTGTCCGGCAAATATTCGAGATACGTACCGTGGCGCCCGTGCCCGGTCCAGGTCTTCTCGGGGGGCGTCAGGACTCGATAAACGGTGGCACCCACAGCCGGGCTATCAGCCTCGGTCGGCCGATTGCTGAAGGGAATGCTGCCTGGCGGGTACTGCAGATAGGCCACCGACGTGGCTGGTTGAGCCCGTCCCACCAGGCAGACAAGCCGCAGGATGACGGGCTGGTCGGCGACCACATCCACCTGCTGTCCCCAACGTGGACATTCGCTCGCGGACCAGATCCCGCGATTCGTCATCAGGGGCAAGTCCTCCGAGAAGAGGGTGAAAGGCGGCGCCACAGCACCTTGTGCTCCTCCCGCCGCCGGCGCCGGTGCCGCGGTCCCTGCCGGCGTGTCCGGCCATACGACAAACGCGACTATGACAGCGGCCACCGTTGTCATAGCGGCTATCTTTGCGTCCCGTGTCCGCCGTTCGCGTAGTTCGGGTGTCCAGTCCGCGAAGGCCCGGCGGAGCCGCCACCATAGCCGACCAGCCCCACCGAAGGTGTCGGCCGTCTGCACCGCGAGGACGGCCGCCGAAAACCATGGCCAGGTGCCGGTGACGCGTCGCCAGTCCGGCTGCTCGTTCAACAGGGCCCGAGCGATGTCGGGGGATGCCTGGAGGTGCACGCTGGCGAGCAGCGCCACCGCAAGTTTGGAGTCCAGTTTGCGGACGACGGCCGGTCGCTGATCACGATCGTCGTCCATCTTGGCGAGCAGGTTGGCCGCGGTGTCCTGATCGAGAAGTCTGAGGCAGTCCGCAGCCCTGTCCGCGTCGAGGAGCGCTAAGGCGGCTATGGTCCGAGCGGCGCAATCAGGGGCCATCACGGCCAGCCATCGGTTCGGTAGGCCGGCAGCAATCACGGCGGCGGATCGGACCGGCGGCATCGCTTCGAGATGGCCGCCAGCTTCCTCGGGACTCATCCGGGTGAACAAGGCCGCCAGCCCGGAGGGGTTCACCTGACTGAGCCACGCTGCTGCCTCCCCACGAACTTCCGGCAGAGTCAGAATCACCTTGACTGCGTTTGGGTCGACTGCAGCCATATTCGACAGCAGTTGGGCGACAACGGCGGGTCCGGTGGGAGCCGGATGGCCGGCGTTAGGAAGCGGGCCTTTGAGCCGACCTAGATAGGTGAGCAGCCGTGCAACCTGCTCCGGGCGCATTCGTGTCATCGCGCCCGCTCGGATTCGCGCGTTGAGCGACTGCATGATCCGCCACGCATGTTGGCTGTCCATCGGCCCAAGGTGCTCGGCGCACCGCATCAGGCCATCGTGCTTCCCGGCCATCATCGTCAAGATGTCCGCTGCATGCTGCGCAGCGAGGGTCCGAAGGACGAGTCGACGGTACTCGATCGGCGTCACCTCGTCGAAGAGTTCGCAGGCCTCCTCGGGCGCGTGGGTTTCCAGTTTCCCGCAGGTGATCGCGAGATCTTCCCGGGCGTACAAGTGGTTGTTGACTACGTAGTGGTTCTTGTTCTCCTGGTAGACGTCATAGAGGAAAACATCACGTGTGTTCCCGAAGACGGACCCAGACTTGCTGCGAAGCTGAGCGTTGGTGACCGTCTGGTTGCCGGCCTCGGTCACGACCGCTCCCGCCTGCCGCGCCTTTCGCGCACCTGCGACCGATCAGCGTTGATGTGGACGTTCCGCGCGTTCCCTATGACGCTTCCCGAGTTGCTCCGCAGACGGGAGTGCGAAACAGTCTGACTTCTCTCAGTGGCTGGCGGTGGGTTCCCGCCATGACTCACCCACGACGAACCGATCGCCGTCGCCAGGCCGATTGCGGCGGCGGCCGCTGCCGCAGCCAGCGTCCACCTGGCGTCGAGTTCGGACGCCACCCGTAGAACCGTCAAGAAGACGATCCCTGCGAGACCGAACCCGCCAACCACGGTCACGATCCATTTCGCTGTCCGGCTCATGCGCGTCCTCATCTCCTTCGCCACCCCGCCCGATTCACCCACGGTAAACAGGTGGATACAGGACGGACTCATCCGATTGGACGGGGCGGCAAGCCATACGCCCGGTCCTATGAGCGTTATGTCGCAAGCAGCCGAGTTGTCGGATTAGGGGTCTGCCGCTATGGCCTGGTTCGCCAAGCCGGGAGGGACTGGCGTGAGAGGCAGGCAATGACTGAGATCACGAGCTCGTGCGTCCGCATCGCCAGGCCAGGGACCACAGCCGAAGATGTGACCCGACGCCAGACCAGCATGAGCGGGGGCCGGGCCCTCGATTACGGTGACCAGGAACGGGGGTGGGCCATGGCGTCAGAGGTGTCACCGCGAAGGGCCAGGGCCGTGCTCGTCGCGCTCTCCCTCGCCGCGTTCGCGTTCATCACGACGGAGTTGCTGCCCGTCGGCCTGCTGACCCACATCGCACCCGACCTCGACCGGTCCCGCTCGCAGGTGGGCCTGCTGGTCAGCGGGTACGCCGTCGTGGTCGTGCTGGCATCGGTGCCGCTGACCCGACTGACCCAGCGGATTCCCCGGCGGCACCTTCTCGGCGCCACCATGTTCCTGTTCGCCGTAGCGAACGCCGCCGCCGCCCTCGCCCCGACGTACGCGGTGCTCGCCGGCTCGCGTCTCGTGACCGCTCTCGCCCAGGCGATGTTCTGGTCCGTCGCCACGGCGACAGTGATCGGGCCGTTCCCGGTCGCCGTGCGCGGCCGGGCGGTGGCGCTGTTCGCGACCGGGGCGACACTCGCCCCGGTGCTCGGCGTACCGCTCGGCACGTGGCTCGGGCAGCAGGCCGGCTGGCGTGTGGCGTTCGCGGCGCTGGCCGGAGCCGGTCTGGCGATCGCCGCCGCGGTGTTCGTCCTTCTGCCGTCATATCCCCCGGCAGCGGGTGGCGCGGCCCGGGGCACCGCGCCGGACGGGCGGCGCTTCGCCGTGTTGCTGATCGCCACCGCCCTCGGCATCGGCGGCTTCATGACCCTGCAGACCTACATCACACCGTTCCTGCTCGACATCAGCGGCTTCGCCGACGCGGCCCTGGCGCCGCTGCTGTTCGCCGCCGGCACTGCGGGCGTACTCGGCACCCTGGCCGCGGCCCGGACGCTGGACGCCCGGCCCATCGCCTCCCTGTTGACGCCGCTGAGCATCGGCACTGCCGCGCTGTTCGGCATGTACGCGCTCGGCACGCTCCGGCACGGCGCGGTCGCATTTCTCGCCGCCATCGGCCTCGCCTACGCGGCGTTCGGCTCCGCAGTGCAGAACCGGATGCTGCAACTGGCTCCCGGCAGCACCGACATCGCGTCGGCCGGCGTCAGTACTGCCTTCAATGCCGGCATCGCCGGCGGATCGCTGCTCGGCGGCACCCTCCTGCCGATCTCAGGGGCACGCCCCCTGGCACTCATCGGTGGACTGCTGACGCTGGCCGCCCTCACGTTGCTCGCCGCGGACACGCGGCTGCGCCGCAGTGGCGGGTCCGCGCCGACCATCGGTCGTCCCTCGGCCAGCCCCGCGGTTACGCGATAGGGCTCGGCGAGGTGGCCGGAACGCACCTGCAGAGGGTACTGAACGGTTTCACTGAGGCAGTATTCGCGCACACCCCGCATGCGTATGTGCACCAACTTCCATCCGAACAGTGGCCCATGCGGGCCATCCTGACCCGGCGACGTGCGGTCAAGCGCCTGGATCTGCAACTCGATCTGGCGACCCTCCCGGTCACCTCGAGGAAGCACGATGGAGATTCCCGTTATCACCCCGTCCTCGAAGCCGAGAAACCTGTCGAGGAACTCCGAGACAATGTGGGGAGCACCCGCGCCGTGACCACCGCCCGGAGTACCCGGAGGATCGATGACACGTCGACGGCCACGCTCTGCGTGCCCTGATGGTCGTCGAAGAGCCAGGTGCGACCCGCGCCGTTACGAGAGGCGACGGTGCTGCCCGCGATCCAGCACCTCCACCGAGACGGCGTCGGTCCGGGCTCCCGCGGTGCTGGACGCCCGGCCCACCGTCACCGGCAGGGCACCGGCACGCACCCGCGACGCCGCGACCCCACGCTGGCCGGTAGCCGGGGCGGGCAGCGTCACGGACCCTTACCCGGCTTCGGCCAGACCGGTGCCGTGAGCTGCGCGCTGGGCACCTTCTTGACCGGCCACGCCCGGCCCTTCGCCGGCACGCCGTCAGAGTCGAGCTTCTCCTGCTGCGATGTCAGGTGCGGCTGCGGCTTGGCCGCCGCCTGTGTCGGCACGGACAGCGTCGACACGGCCAACGTACCGGTCAGCACGGCGGAGTCGGCTCCCACCTGCCGGCGGGCGTAGGGGTTTGCGGGTTGTCCGAAGGGTGTGTTTCACCCATGTCTCCACAGGCGACCGTTCCGAAGATTGGTTGACGTTCTGGTACGACTGCCAAGGACAGCGCCGGCCGGCCCGAGGGCCGGCCGGCGCGCACACCGTGAGCGGATCAGTCGGTAGGCGTGACGTCCGCCACCGACTGCCTGTCGTTGAGCTGCTTGACGTCGACGTCGGTCAGTGCCCCCTGATAGAGGTTGAGGTTCGACACGTCGCCATCCCACTTGTCGACGATCTGGACCGCCTGGCCCGGCGGCTGGTACTGGGAGGCACCGACCCAGACCGGCCCGGTGGCGTCGAAAGCCCCCGTGAAGGTGCCCGGGAACGGCACGGCGGCCACGCGCTCGCCATTGACGTAGAGACGGGCCTCACGGCGGCCCAGGTCGTAGACGCCGACCAGGTGGGTCCAGGTGGACAGGTCGTCCTCCGCGTTCATCTGCCGGGAGGTCATCATGATGTCCACGACATTCCCGTTCTGGGGCGACGTGTCCAGTCCGAAGAGGCTGAAGGACCACCAGTTCCCGGTGACTCCGTTCACGGTCTTCGTCCGCTGCCCCAGATAGAAGGCGGAGTTCCTGGTGCCGATCTGGGCGACAGCCGTCTGGATGCCGAGCGACTCCGGCCGCAGCCACACCGACACCGAGAACGAGTCGTTTGTCTTCGCCACTCGGGTGTCCTGCCAGGCGCCACCGACGTTCTTCATCGAGTGGCCGTACTCCGTGGTGACCTGGTTGGGGTCCTCCAGCCCCTGCGAGTTGAACCGCAGGAAGCTGCGGCTGTCGCTGCCGACGTCGGTACCGACGGTCAACCCGAGACGACGACCGAACTGACCGGACTCCGGGGCGTTGCACAGGTCCGGGTCGGTCGACTGGACGTAGCAGGGGACGGCCCCGTTGAAGTCCCAGTCACCAACCAGGGTCGGACTCAGCATCCCCGGCTCGTCGACGCCACCGGAGCCTGGCGTCTCGGCGAGCTGGCCGGTGAAGTCGTCGCCCACCAGCGCCCGGTCGAAGACCTGGACGTCGACAAGCGATCCGTTGAAGAAGTTGTCGGAAACCTTGGTGTTCTGGGCGTAGTTCCGGCCGACGTGGAACGGGCCGGCGGCGTTCCACGCGGTCGTCCACGGCGTGGAAGCGACAGCCGCGCCGTCCACGAACAGCGTCAGGGTGCGGGCCGCCTGGTCGTAGGAGAAGGCGACGTGCCGCCAACGGTTGACATCGGCGGCCGAGATCGCGGTGGGCGCGTGCAGGACTGTGTAAGCAGCACCGGTGCAGTCACCATTGCGCATGGTGACGTTCCACTTCGGCACTCCCGAGACCTGGACGATGCCGAAGAAGAACCCGAAGTCGCACGCACCGCTCTGCGTCGCGATGGCCATGTTGTTCGCCGGCACGCTGGGCAGCCGCACCCACGCCGCCACGCTGTACGAACTCGTCGTGTTGACGACCGGCCCGGACGTCGACAGGTAACCGCCGGTGGCGGGTCCGCCGAGCGTGGCCGCCTGACCGCCGACCAGGCGCACGTCGTTCGGCCAGGTGACGTTCGTCGCCGTCAACGGAGTGTCGCCTCCCAGTGCGGGCTGACCGTCGGCCAGGGCCTGCGCCTGGGTCACCCCCGGGTAACTCTGCAGGCCCCACCGCGCGACGGCCGGCGACGGCCGGCTCGCCGTGAACTCGACCGAGGCCCGTCCGATGTTGCCCGTGCTGTCCACCGCCGAGACCTGGAACGTGTTCAGGCCGTACTTCGGCACGATGGCGGAGACCGTGGCGGTCTTGGTGCAGACGGTGCCCGACGGTCCGTTGACGCAGGTGCTCACCGCGGGCACCTCGTTGGTCGGGGAGACCCAGCCGTGGCGGAACTTGGCCACCGTGGTGTCGGTGGTGCTGAGGCCGAACGTCGCCACCGTACCGGGCAGGGGGTTCGGGTTCGACGACGTGAGGCTGACGGTCACCGGAGGAACCTTGGTGTCCACGGTGAATTCGCACCACGCGGACCAGGCGCTGGTCATGCTGTACGGCGACGGGTCGGTCGACCTGGCCCGGAAGGCGTAGGCGCCGCCTTCGACCAGACCGGAGAGGGCGGCCGTGGTGGAGCGACCGTTGGCCGGCACCGACGCCCCCGCCGGCGCCGTCTTGCGGGGCGTGGAGTCGTTGTAGCCCCCGGTGGTGGGGATCTGGAGCCACTCGTACGTCGTGCGCAGCGCCTGACCGGTGTCGGCGTCCGGATAGATCGCCGACAAGGTCGGGTTCAGCGTGCCGATGCCGATCCGCTGGCCGGTTGGGCAGGCGACCCCGTGAACCTGGAGATTGTTCGGCGCCCCGGGGATGGAGTCGAAGTCGACGATCAGTTTCGCGCTGTTCGGCCAGAACTTCTTCCAGCGGTCGGTGGTGGACTCACCCGAGCCGTCGGTGGCGCTGCACGCGCAGAAACCCATGGTGATGCTGGCTGACTTGTTGGTGGCGTGGGTCTGGATGATGCTGGTGACGGCCGAGCCGGTGAAGTTGACAGTCATGTCCGGCTGCGGCGAGTCCGAGCAACCGGAGCCCTCGTTCGCGTGCGACTGCGCCGTCGACTTCAAGCTGTTCAGCTTCGGCGCCCACGCGGTCCGCGGCGTCGAGGAGATGCCCGCCGAGTGGTACAGGTACGTCGGCGTGTTCCCGCACGACCACGAGTGGTCCAGCTTCATCTGGACGTACGCGGACTCGATGTGCTTGCCCTTCATCGAGGTCAGCGGGAAGTCGAAGTACGAGCGGTAGAGCTTGCCGCTGTCCGGATCCCGGCCGACCCGCGCCACCGACGTGTCGGTGTTGTTGGTGTTGTTGTTCGTCGCGTACGCCCACCGGGACTTGCCCGTCGACCACGCCGGGTCGATGAACACCGGGAAGGCCGCCGCGGTCGAGAGCAGGCCGGTGTCCGGACGCAGCACCAGGTCGCCCCCGGCGACCTCGACACCGACGGCGGCCGTCTTCGCGACGTCGCCCGGCGCTGCCGCCGTGGAGCGGGCCAGCTCAGGGCCACCCTCGGCGTCACCGCCGGCCATCGACCTCGCGACGGCCGACGGCGTGGTGTTCGAGTCCCACATCACGGCCGGCTCCGCCGAGGCGAGCACCTCGGCACCCGCCATCGCGGAAAGCCGTCCGTCGGCGCCGCGCACCACGCGGGCGTCGCCGCCGAGGTCGAAGCGGAGCGTGCGGAGCGCAGGGTTGGCCGCGGCCTGTGCGTTCTTGACCGCGAAGACGTGCGTGAAGCCGCTCCGGGTGGCCCGAAGCACCAGATCCGTGCCCGGTAGCACCTCCGGGTAGGTGGCCGAGTCCCCGCTGACTGTCGGCTTCGGCAGCCCACCCGGCCAGGACAGGGTCAGCGACTTCCCCTGTCGGACCAGCGTCACCGCCGGGCCCTTGCCGCCGGCGGAGAACCGCACGTCGGCCACCGAGGCGACCGGACGCAGCGAGTCTCCCGCCCCGGCTCGCAGCGTCAGGTCGACGGGCGCCCACGACCCGTCCGTACGGCGGACCCGCTGCGGCGTGACCGCCGACTCCGACGTGAAACCGCCGGACGGGTTCGCGAAGACCTGCGTCAGCTCGGTACGGGCGTCGGCGACCTCCACCCGACGGCCGGAACGCTTCGCCTGGGCGACGGCCGACGCGGCGTCCGGTGCGACCGACGGGTTGGCGGGCTCCGCGGCGGGCGCCGCCGCCTCGACGGATGACGGCGCGATGAGCAGGGAACCCACGACCACGGCTGCGACGCTGGCGGCGGTGAATCGGGAACGTCTCAGAAAGAAGGCAGGCAGCATCGAGCGGCCAGGCACCATCTCAACCCCCGTGATTGAACGTGAACCGGTGGCGAGACTGTAGGGCTCAAACGAGGGGGTGTCCACATCGACCACGGTGAGTGATCTCGAATCGGGCAAGATCGTCCATACGAGAGGCGCGCACGACCGACGGTGACGGCGATCGCGGACCTCCTCCGGCAGATCCGCTGTCACCACCGACCGATCACATGCGTCGTATGGCCGATTGCCCGCACTGAAAGCCGTCGATACCGTGATCCCCGTGTTCGGGGAGGCCGTACAGGAGCTGCGGCGTCACAGCGCGCTGACGCAGGAGGATCTGGCCGCGAAGACAGGGCTGTCGGTCCGGCATCTCCGGGACCTTGAGGCGGGACGGATCGCGCGACCGCGACCCGCGACGATGCTGTTGCTGGCCGACGCCTTCGGCCTGCGCGGGGTCCGACGGGACCGGTTCCTCTCCGGTACGCCGACCCCTGCCGCCAGCAGCGGCGTTCCGGCGCAGTTGCCGGCGGACGGCTTCGGCTTCGTCGGCCGCGCCGATGCGCTGGCCCGCCTCGACGGGATTCTGGCCCGAGCGGCGGATCAGCCGACCGCGATGGGTCTCGCGATCATCTCCGGCACCGCCGGGGTGGGCAAGACCGCGCTCGCGGTGCACTGGGCTCATCGCGTCGCCGCGCAGTTTCCCGACGGCCAGCTCTACGTCAACCTTCGCGGCTTCGACCCGGGTGGCGTCCCGGTCAGCCCGAGCACGGCGCTCGCCGGATTCGTCAACGCGCTCGCGGGACCGGACGCCCGTCCGCCGACGGCCTTGGATGAGCAGGTCGCTCGATATCGCAGTCTGCTGGGCGGCCGGCGGGTGCTGGTGGTCCTCGACAACGCGGGCGATGCCGACCAGGTACGCCAGCTGCTGCCGGGCGCTCCGGGCTGCTTCGTCCTCGTCACCAGTCGGGACCAGTTCCTGGGTCTGGTCAGTGTGAACGGCGCTGATCCGATCACCCTGGACGTCATGTCCGGGGCCGACTCCCGCGAACTGCTGACCCGACGCCTCGGCGCGGAGCGCGTCACCGCAGAGCCCGAGGCCGTGGACGCCATCGTCAGCGCCTCCGCCGGGCTGCCCCTGGCGCTGTCCGTCGTCGCCGCCCGGGCGGCCATCCACAGTGGATTTCGACTGATGGACCTGGCGGCCAGTCTGCGCCCGGTGGCCGGGCGCCTGGATGCCTTCGACGGCGGCGAACCGGTCACCGACCTGCGGCTGGTCATGTCGTGGTCGTACCGGACCCTCGATGAGCCCACCGCCCGGCTGTTCCGTCTGCTGAGCGTCCATCCGGGCCCGGACTTCGCCGTCGCGGCGGCGGCCAGCATCGCGGGGATCACGCTCGCGCAGGCCCACCGCCACCTGGCCGAGCTGACTCGGGCCCACCTGCTCACCGAGCACCGCCCGGGACGGTTCACGTACCACGATCTGCTGCGCGCGTACGCCACCGAGCTGGCGGCGGCCGAGGACAGCGAGGCGAGTCGTCACGCCGCCCGCTCCCGCCTGCTCGACCACTACCTGTCCGTCGCGTACGCCGCCGACGAGCTGCTCTATCCGCAGCGGGACCGGCTGCCGATCGACCCGCCCGGGCCCGGGGTCGCGCCGGTGGCGCTGGCCGATCGCGACGCCGCGATGTGGTGGTTCACCGACGAGCACCCGGTGCTGCTCTCGGCCCTGCGGCTGGCGAGCGACCACGGATTCGACCGCCACACGTGTCACCTCGCCTGGGCGATCACCACCTACCTCAACCAGCGCGGCTACTTCCAGGACTGGACCAGCAGCCTGCGGGCGGCGCTGTCGGCGGCCGTCCGGCTGGCCGACGACCGGGCCGAGGCGTACGCCCACGGGGTGCTCGGCTTCGCCGACATCGCGCTTGCGCAGTACGCCGACGCGCAGCGCCACCTGGAGCTGGCGTACGACAGGTACCGGCGGCTGGGCGACCTCGCCGGGCAGGCCCGGGTCGAGCTCAACCTCGGGTGGATCCATGATCGGACCGGGCGTCCCGAGCAGGCCCTCGCCCACGCGCTGGAGGCGCTGCGCCTGCACCGGCAGGCCGGACACGTCACCGGCCAGGCCTTCGCGCTGAACGCGGTCGGCTGGTCGCACGGTCAGCTCGGTGACCACCACGCCGCGATCGAGAGCTGCGATCAGGCACTGGCCCTGTTCACGTCGGTCGACAACGTCCTCGGCCAGGCGATCACGTGGGCCAGTCTCGGGCACGCCCACCTGCAGCTCGACGCGTTCACGGAGGCGGTCACCTGCCACGAGCACGCCGTCCGCCTGCGTCGCGAGATCGGTCATCGACGGTTGGAGGCGGATGCGTTGGTGAGCCTCGGCGACGCTCACCTCGCCGCAGGCGACGCCGGCCCGGCCCGCGTGGCCTGGCAGCAGGCGCTGGACATCCTCGTGTCCCTGCGGGAGGCCGGCACCGGCGCGATCGAGGCCAAGCTCGCCGCGCTGCGCTGAGGTGCCCCGAAGTACCGGTCACGCCCGGTCTGGCGCTGCCATTGACCGCCGGCAATTGACTGAGTGGTCGAGGTGCCTCTATAACGTTGTACGGGTGGTGATGGATGTCGATCGGATCACCATTGCCTGTGGGTGGGAATCCCGCCGACATCCGCCGTCCGCGTTCGAGAAGCCACCCGATGCCCACCGCCCGCGCGCTGCGGGCTCAGCTGCACGGCCCGCGGCGACCCGCCCCTCGGAGACGGCATGACACGTCAGGTCCCCGCCCGCCCCGCCCTGCCCCTACTGCTCATCCTCACCCTCGTCGTCGGCGTGTTCGCCGCACCGGCCCGACCGGTGCGGGCCGCCCCGGCCAAGACGCCGCCACTGACCACCCCGTGGACCAGCCAGGCGCTGGCCGGGACGCCCCTGCCGGAGTACCCGCGACCACAGATGACGCGACCGGACTGGCTCAACCTCAACGGGGAGTGGCAGCTGCGCCAGTCCGGCACCGACGACGCCCCGCAGTTCAACACCGATCTGCCCGAGCGGGTCAACGTGCCGTTCCCCGTCGAGAGCGCACTCTCCGGTGTCCAGCGGGCCGCCAACGACAACCGCAACTACCTGTTCTACCGACGCACCGTCACCGTCCCGCCCAACTGGTCGGGCCGGCGGACCCTGCTGCACTTCGGCGCGGTGGACTGGCAGAGCACGGTCTGGGTCAACGGCGTACGGGTCGGCGCGCACACCGGCGGCTACGACGCCTTCACCTTCGACGTGACCCCGCAACTCAACGGCGGCGCGAACGAGATCGTGGTGAAGGTGTGGGATCCCACCGACACCCGGCAGAACGGCAGCCTGCCCCCGATCGGCAAGCAGACCAAGCAGCCCGGCGGGATCTTCTACACGCCCAGCTCCGGTATCTGGCAGACGGTGTGGATGGAGCCGGTTCCGGCGGCGTCGATCAGCAGCGTGGACGTCTACCCGAACCTGAGCACCAACACCCTGCGGGTCCGGGTCTTCACCCGGGGCGACGTGAGCGGGCACAGCGTGCTCGCCGAGGCGCTCGACGGCGCCACCGTCGTCGGCTCCGCCACCGGCGGCTTCACCGACTTCAGCGTCCCGGTGCCCAACGCCCGCCGCTGGTCACCCGACGATCCGTTCCTCTACAACCTGCGGATCCGCCTGCGCAACGCCGGCGGCGCGACTGTTGACCAGACCCTCCACTACTTCGGAATGCGCGAGATCACCACCGGCATGGTCAACGGGGTGCTGCGACCGAAGCTCAACGGCCAGTTCGTCTTCCAGGTCGGCACCCTCGACCAGGGCTTCTGGCCGGACGGCCTGTACACCGCGCCGATGGACGCCGCGCTCGCCTTCGACCTGCAGAAGCACAAGGACCTGGGCTTCAACATGGTGCGCAAGCACATCAAGGTCGAACCGCAGCGCTGGTTCTATCACGCCGACCGGCTCGGCCTGCTGGTCTGGCAGGACATCCCGTCGCTGACCGCGCAGAACATCGACCCCACCGACGCCCAGCAGGCGCAGTTCGAGAGCGAGGCACGCGAGATCGTCGACGAGCACCGCAGCTCCCCCGCGGTCGTCGCCTACACGCCCTACAACGAGGGCTGGGGCGAGCGCACCCTGGCCGACACCCGCCGCGTGGCACAGAACATCAAGAATCAGGACCCCACCCGACTGGTCAACCCGCACAGCGGGCACAACTGCTGCCAGTCCCTCGGTGACCCCGGCAACGGCGACATCGACGACTGGCACGTGTACCTGGGCCCGGACTCCCCCTCGCCATCGAGTAGCCGGATCGCGGTGCTCGGCGAGTTCGGCGGCCTGGGCCTGCACACCCCGGGCCACGAGTACAGCCCGAACGGGCAGTTCTTCGCCTACGAGTGGCAGCCCACCTCCGCCGCGCTCACCGACCGGTACGTGGGACTGGTGGAGGGTGCGCAGAACCTGATGCTCGGCAAGGGACTCAGCGCCTCGATCTACACCGAGATCGCCGACCAGGAGGGGGAGTTGAACGGCTTCCTCACGTACGACCGGCGGGTGGTCAAGATGGACCAGGCTCGCGTCCGCGCGGCCAACACCGCACTCATCAACACCTCCCGGACGATCGGCAGCTCCGCACCCGTCGCGCTGCCGGTCAACACCCGGCGTTCCCTGCAGGTCACCACTCCCGGCTACACCAACCGGTACCTGCGGCACCAGAACGGCCTGGCGTACACGGAGGTGGTCGACGCGGGCAGCTCGGCGCTGCTCAAGAACGACGCGACGTACACCATCCGGCCCGGCCTGGCCGACGGCGCCTGCTACTCCTTCGAGTCGGTCAACTATCCCGGTCAGTACCTGCGGCACCAGGACTCCCGGGTCCGCAACTCGCCGAACGACGGGTCAGCGCTCCTGCGGGCCGACGCCACCTGGTGCGCCCGCGTGGGGCTCACCGGAAGCGGCGTGTCGCTGGAGTCGTACAACTTCCGGGGCAAGTACCTCCGGCACTACAACTCGGAGGTTTGGCTCAGTAACGGCGCGGGCGGTGACGCCTACAACAGGCCCACCCTCTGGGCGGCCGACAGCACCTGGACCATCGCCGCCCCCTGGGCCCCCTGACAGCGGCGGACCGTGCGCTGACCAACGGTGCGGGCCGGCGGCTTCCCGCCGGCCCGCACCGGGTCACTTGTCGGCCTGCGCGTCGCAGAGCACGTCGATCTGCACGACCCTCGACGTGCCCGCACGCACCGACTGCTGTTGGCTGCTGTTCAGGTCGTCATCGAGGTAGTCCACGGCCTTGGTCCGGTCCCGGATCTCGTACACCGTCACCCGACAGGTGCCGGTGTCCGAGTCGGTGCCCTGGCCGGTGGCCAGGTAGTCGTAGAACAGGTACGACAGGTCCGTGCCGCCGGGGCTCAGGGTGAGCCCCGGCGCGGTGACCGCGGGCACGCCCTCGCCGGCCGGCCCGAGGTAGGACCGACCTTCGCCGTTCGAGTACGCCGTCTTGACCAGCGTGAATCCCTCCACCCGCACGCGGTCGGCGTACCGCTGGGTCTCGTTGCCGTCGTCGCCGCAGCCCGCCGTGGTGACGGCCAGCAGCGTGGCCGTCACCGCGAGCAGAGCCCGGCGGGGCACCGACGTCAGGAACACGTGAACACTCCGGAGTAACAGACCAGCCGATCGGCCGTCTGATAGTAGCGACCGATGCTCGTGGCGTAGACCGTCGCCCGCGGGCCCAGATCACCACCCTGCCCCACAGCGTCGTTGTAGTTGCGCTCGCCGACGTTGTAGATCCCGGCACCCACCTGCTGCGGCGTCCACTTCTCCTTCATTCCGGCGGTGGCGGTCCGCTCCGCCATGGCGGTGGTGTCCTTCAGCCGGTACGCCGTCACCTTGATGGAGAGGTCGTTGTGCCAGATCAGCGAGGACCAGTCGAGGTCGCCCAGGGCCTCCGGGTGATTCGTCTTGGTCTGCTCGAACGCTTCCTGCTGGATGTTGCCCCAACCGATCGACGGAGGGTTCGCCTGCTCACCCTTCTTGAAGCCCGTCACGTTGCCGACGAACTCCTTCAACGGGCCGTAGATGCCCAACTTGTCGGCCACCACGCTGGCCGCCTGCACGTTCTGGTCGATCGACGCGTACTTCTCGGAGTTGCCGACCTCGGCCATCAGCACCGCGAGCAGCCACCGCGGGTCGATGTCCGCCTCCTGGGCCGACTCGACGGCCATCAGCAGCCACGCCGCCGGACCACTCGGGTTGCGCCACATCGTCGCCCCGACGACCTTGCGATACTGCTTCTCCCAGTCCTTCGTCTTGGTCAGTCGCGGTGGACGACGTCCACCCCAGCCGTTGAGCACGGGATCCCGAGCCAGCCGCTTGCGGTTCTCGACGTCATGCAGGATGTCCTGCTGGTACTCCTGCATCGAGACGCCCTCCGGGATGGTGCCCGTCGGGTCGGAGGCCGTCACCGGCGAGTTGTTCGCGTACGCGTAGGCGTGGAACTGCTGCGGGTCCTTGAGGTCCTGGACCGGGTCCACCGACACGAAGCGGCCGAGGCCGGGATCGTAGTCGCGGGCGCCGATGTGGGTCATGCCGGTCGGGTCCTTGTCGCCGCCGACGAAACCCTTCGAGTTGCGCCACTGTGGCTGGCTGCCACGGGGATCGCCGTAGGGGGTCTGCCGCCGGACGGAGACCTGCTGGCTGAGCACGTCGACGCTGACCTGCTGAGTGCCCTGGTGATCGGAGTAGAGCCAGGTCAGTCCGTTGGCGTCCCGGCTGGCCACGGTCCGGCCGCTGAAGGTGTAGTACCGGACGGCGGACGTCGTCGAGTTGCTGGCCCGCCGGATCTCCTGGCCCGGCAGGTAGAGGGTGGTGCCGGTGGCGTCCCGGCGGACGAGCCGGTTGCCGTCGACGTCGTACACGTTCGACTCGACGGACTGACCAGCAGTGCTCACGCTGACCAGCTTGCCCTCGCTGTTCCAGCTCAACGCCTGGGAGTTGGTGTAGGCCGCGTCGCAGGTGTTGGCGGTGGTACCCGTCGGGCGACAGGTCATGTTGCCGGTGCTGTCGTATCCGTACCGGGTCGTCACCGCGGCGCCGGCGTTGATGGCAGTACTCACCGAATCCAGTCCGTGCGGGCGGACCTGGTCCTTGCCGCTGGCGGGCACCCCGTAGGTGCGGACCGTGTCACCGCCCGCGGTGTGCACGGTCTCGGTACGACGGTTGCCGATGTCGTCGATCTTCCACTCGTGCCAGTACGGGGCCGGGCCGCCCAGGTTCGCCGTCGAAGGCGCCGTCGCGCAGGCGACCCCGGCCTTCGGCGACCACGCCGAGGTCAACCGGCGCAGCGAGTCGTAGCCGAAGCACTGGCTGTCCGCCGAACCCACCTGCGGCGCGTCCGCGACCGCGAGGATGTTCCCGGCGGCGTCGTAGCCGTAGCTGGTGTCCTGCACCGTTCCGGCTGCCGTCTCGGGCTGCACCTTGTACCGCTCGAGCCGGCGGGTGGTCAGGTCGTAGTACGCCGCGTCCTCGACGTACACCCCGCCGTTGATCTTCCGGGTGGTGACCGTCGGCTCGCCGTAGGCGGTGTACTGCTGGCCGATCACGTAGGCGCCCACGTTGATCAGGTTGGTGTCCAGTCCGCTGGGCAGACCTGTCGTGGCGTCGTACCGGGTGGTCACCGTCTCGGTGGTCAACCCGTTGGCGCCGGGCAGCGTCACCGAGGTCGGGTCACCCGTGTAGGGCGAGTAGCCGAAGCCGTAGTTGTACGTTCCGGCGATGCCGGTGCCTTCCACGCCCGGAACCACGTACTGCGCACCGGTGGGCTGGTAGCGGTCGTTGTATCCGTTCACCCGGTAGGTGTAGGCGTTCGCCGAACCCGCGGGCTCGTAGCGGATGCTCTGGCCCAGCTGGCCCCGCAATGTCTGACCGGTGTACAGCCGGTCGTACTTCCACTCGGCCCGCTTCGTGCCGGCCGAGATCAGGTCGTCGTACATGCCGATCTTGCGGCCGAGCTTGTCGTATTCGTAGACGAGCACCTCGCCACGGGCGTCGGTGCTCTTCACCAGGTCGCCGTAGTCGTTGTACTCGCTCAGGCTCGTGCCCTTGTCCGGATCGGTGGTGGCGGTCTTGCGCCCCCGGATGTCAACCGTGTACCGCCACTCGTTGCCCAGCGAATCGGTGACGGTACGCAGCTCTCCCTTGCGGTCGTAGGCGTAGCGCGTCGTCACCGTGCTGGACCCGAGCTGGCGAAGTTCGACGGTACGACCCAGGGCGTCCACCACGGTCGTGGTCGGTACGCCTCCTGAGGGCGGAGTGACGGTCGTGGCGTCACCGAGGTGCTCGGTGGTGGTGCGCCACTTCTCCACCAGGTTCGTCACCCCGTCGGTGCCGAAGAAGATCTGGTCGGTGGCCCGGGAGGCGCCGTCGAACACGGTCTTCGTCAGCGCGGGAACAGACCACTCCGGCTCCCACCAGAGCGCGCCCGACGGCGTGCCCGGTTCGGCGTGGGCCGAGTAGGTGGTGACCGCCCGGCCGGCCTTGTCGTACAGGGTGTCGGTCACGACCCGACCACCGCCCACGGCCGCCGTCTGGACCTGTCGGGCCCGTAGCAGCGCGTCGAAGATCTGGTAGGACGTGGTGTACCCGCCGCCCGCGTGCAACGTCCGGCTGGTGGTGTAGGGGTAGGCGTTCCGCGCCGCGGCGAAGGTGTAGTCGTATCGCGCCGAAGGGCTGTTCGGGTGGTCGGCCTTCGCCCAGCCGATCTTCCAGACCTGTGCGGTACGGCCGAGGGCGTCGTACTCGATGTCGGTGACCCGCCCGTTGGGATCGGTGGTACGCACCGGCGAACCCCGGTACGGCTCCGACTCGATGGTGCTGACCCAGCCGCTGCCGCCGTTGGGGTCCGCGGTGGTCGTGGTCAGCTTCCGCAGCGGTCCACCGGAAGCCGGTAGGTACGCCTTTGTGGTGACGTTGCCCCGATCGTCGGTGCTTCGGGTCAGCCGTCCGAAGGCGTCATGGGCGGACTCGCTGCTGACCCGCCAGACCGTGCCGCTGGCGCTCGACCAGTCCTTCAGGCTCTCCACCTTGGTCACCAGCCCCTTGGTCGGGGCGGTGCCGACACTCGTCGCGCCGTCGTAGTAGCTCCGCTCGTCCGAGATGACGTCGTCGGGCCCGGCCGGCGCCACCCCGCAGGCCAGCGCCGTGACTGTGGTCTGCTTGACGGTCTCGACGAGATTCGCGGCGGTGTTGCGGTTGTAGCTGTACGTGGTGCACTTCTCGTCGCCGGTCTTCGCCGTGTCCCCGTCCTCCTGGGTCCAGGTCGTTGTGCCGTAGGTGTCGTCGAAGCGGGACTCCGACCGGGTGGTGCGCCATCCCTTGGCCCCGTCCACCCCGAGCGCGGTGGCCGAGTAGGTGGTCATCGTCCGGGTGAACCGGGCGGTGACCGTGTCCCCGTTGATCGTGCGGGAGGCCAGTGCGGGTGACATCCAGGGCACGTTGACGGTCTTGCTGACCGGCTTGGTGCTGACGCCGTTGTAGGTCACCTGCTCGCGGACCAGGCCGGCGAACTGGTCCTCGTCGTACACCGTCTCGCTGCCCAGCGACGCGCCGACCGGGACGGTCCGCGAGCCGCCCGAGATGGTCGCGCGGTCTCCGTGCATGCCGCGCAGGTACGTGGTGCGGGTCAGCGTCTGGTTCGGCGCGTCGCCGGTTCGGGTCTCGACAGTCGCGTATCCCCGGAACTGGCTCCACGTCTTGCGCTTCGGCTTGACCAGGCCGTCGTCGTCGGCGTAGTGCCAGGCCGGCGTGCCCACGTAGGTGTAGAAGGTGTTCTTCACCGGCTGCCCGTGGTCGGTGCCGTTCACCATCACCATCAGGTCGGACTCGGAAATCTGGGTGACCACGTACTTGTGCCACCACTCGGTGATGTCCGGGCCGTCCGGGTCGTACGGGTCGGCGCCGATGACGGGATAGCACCGCTTCGTGTTGTCGTAGGTCGTCGCGGGGAGGTTGCCCGACGAGCAGTCCGGAAGGCTGTAGGTGACCTGGATCTTGGCACCGGTCTCGGTGACGATGTTGCCGATGCGCATCCGGTTGTTGGTGGTGTTGTTCGACGTCAGCACGCGGTTGCGCAGAGCCACCGGCTCGAACGTCACGGGCGGCATGCTGACCGCCGTGCCGGCCAGGCCGGTGTGCGCGATCGCGCTCAGCCACATGCCGGCGTGGTCGCTGCCGTCACCGACTGCCGGATAGGTGTGCGTGAGGGTCCAGGAGTCCACGCCCTGCCAGGCCGGGGTGGTCTTGGTGGTGTCCCAGACCTGGGTGGTGATCTTCGACAGTCGCTTCGTCGACCAGTAGGTGGGTGAGTAGTTCTCCTTGCAGTTCGCCGCGGCAGCGGTGCACTCCTGGTCCCACGGCACGTCCTTCCAATGCGCCGCGTCGTGCGTGCCGCAGTCGGCGTCGCAGCGGTCGGCAGTGGTGAAGAGCACCTGGGCGGTCGGCGTCACGGACCGGTCGGCGGAGCCCCGGTCCCACGTGCCGTAGTCGATGCGCGTGAGCGTGCCGGCCCGAATGTAGGACGCCTTGTCGGTGTTGGTGGCGTTGCGCCCGTAGTAGTTGGTCTCGGTGCCGTACCAGTAGGACATCGTGTTGCCACGGGGGTCGACCACGTAGTCGAGGTTCCACCGCCAGGCCTGGTTGCAGAACGAGCCGGTGAAGGAGCTGCTGTGGCACGGCTCGCCGCTCTGGTTCCCGGCCACCGGCACGGTCCACGTCGAGTTGGTCTTGGCCGACTGGCCGGGCAGGCCGTGCAGGCCGAAGAAGTACTGGACACCGTCGGGCGTGGTGACCTTCCAGTACTCCCCGTTGTCGTCACCGTTGCTGCCGCCGGTGACCTTCTCGATCTTCGAACCGTCCTCGCTGCGGGTACGCCAGCCCTTGCCGGCCTCGTACACCAGCTCGGAGCCGCGCCCGTTCAACGACAGGGTGGCGTTGTCCGACCGCCAGCACTGGTCACCGGTCTTCTTGCTGCTGTTGCTGTTGGTCATGTCTTCGCCACAGCCGACGTACTTGCGCTCGATGTAGCCGCCCCACAGGTCGAACCCCTCACCGACCCAGGTCGGCTGGTTGTTGTCGACGCCGGACTTGCCATCCATCGCTGCCGACGAGTAGCTGAGGGAGAACGTCGGCACCGGGCCGGCGATCGCCGGGGGCATCTTCATCGGATACGACCAGTTGAAGTCACCCGTCGCGCCGCCCGCGGACCAGGTGGCTGACGGTGTGAGCGAGGTGGCGGTGTAGTCACCCTCAGACCCGGCGGCACCAGCCGCGAGCGCGACGAGAGTGGAGCCGGCGGAACGGGCGCCGGGCGCCGCCACCGGCACGGGCACCTCCGCGCTCACCTGGCCGTCCTTGTTGACCGACGGCATCGGCGTGGCGACGCAGCCGGGCGCCGGCCGGTCCTGCAGGGCGCATTCGGGCACCTGCCACAGACGCAGCCGGGACGACCAGCTGCCGCCGATGGCGTTGCGGAATTCGCGGTAGTCCACCGAGACCGCTGCGGCGCCGGAACCGGCTGCCGCGTCGCCCTCGGTCTTCGCGGCGGTGCCACTGACGCGCATCAGCAGGCCGTCACGCCACTGCTGCGGCACTGCGGAACGGTCGAGCAGCTCGACCGCCACCGCGCCGGTCCGCTCTCCGCGCGGCCCGCCGGCCCGGCGCACCGTGACGGGCAGGGCGCCGGCGCGCACGGCGGGGGCGGCGCTCTGCCGCTGGCCCACGCCTGCTTCGGGCAGCGTGACTGTTGCCCGGCCGGGTTTCGGCCACACCGGAGCGGCGAGCTGGGCGTTGCGCGCCGCCTTTGCCGGCCACGCCCGCCCGGTGGCGGGCCCGCCGTCGGAATCCAACGCCTCCTGCTGGGCCGACAGGTGCGGTTTCGGTTTGGCCACCGCATCAGGCGGGGCCACCAGGACCGAGACGACCAGGGCACCGCTCAGCAGTGCCGCCGCGGCACGGTGCGAACCTGAACGTGATGTGGGCAGCATTGATCTATCCGGCGCCATCGCATCCCCCGTGATGAAGCTGAACCAGTTGGCGAACTGTAAGGTCTTGGGAACCGTCTGTCCATCCTGGTCACACAGGGTGATTCGGCCGAGGGCCGGCCGCCGGATCGCCAGCCGTGGCGGTCGTCCGCGCCTGCCGCGCGCGGGGATGTCAGCCGGACCGTACGGCGCACGTCAGCGTCCGTACGCGTGGCTTTCCCTCCAGTCGTGCACCGGAGTGAGCGGAACCGGCGTCGGCCGCTGCACCACAGTCGTCAGCTCGATCCGCCGGCCCTCGGCCGCCGAGGCGAGCAGCGAGGTCATCGTTTCGAGGACGTGCAGAGCGACGTCGCCGCCGGCGCGGGGCGACCGTTGACCGTCGGCGCTGACCAGATCGATCAGCCCGATGCCGCGGGAGCCCTCGACGTAACCGGCCCGCGGTTCGAGAACGCGCCACCCGGTGCCGCCCAGCGGAAAGACGCGAACGTCCCCGTCGAAGGTGTTCGGATCGGGTACGGCGAGCGTGCCGGTCTCTCCGTGCACCTCGATCGGCGCGGCAGTCGTCGCGACGCCGTCGAAGCTCGTGGTGATGGTGGAGAGCGCTCCGTTGGCATGCTCAAGCACACCTGTCACGTGAGTGTCCACCTGCGCCGGAATGCGCTGGCCGTTTCGGGGACCCGAGCCGATGACACGCTCGGCGCGCAGGCGGCTGGCCGCTCCGACGACCGCGCGAACCGGCCCGAGCAGGTGGATCAGCGCCGAGATGTAGTACGGCCCCATGTCCAGCAACGGCCCCCCGCCCGGGGCGTAGTAGAAGTCGGGGTGGGGATGCCAGCGCTCGTGCCCCGGTGTGACCATCACAGCCGTCGCCGACAGCGGGCGTCCGATGAGCCCCCCGTCGATCGCCGCCCGCGCCGTCTGCGTACCGGTGCCCAGGACGGTGTCCGGCGCGCACCCGACGTGGACGCCCGCCGAGGAGGCACGTTCGATGATCGAGCGACCGTCCGGGATCGTCACGGCCAGAGGCTTCTCGACGTACACGTTCCTGCCCGCCTCGATCGCGCCGAGTGAGATCTCGGCGTGCGCCGCGGGGATCGTGAGGTTGAGAACCGTCTGCACGTCCGGGCGAGCGAGCAGACGCTCGACGCCCATCGACTCGGCGCCGGGAATCGCGGCCGCCGCCGCGGCCGACCGGGAGGCGTCGAGGTCGGCCAGCGCGACGATGTTCACCGCCGGGTGGTTCGCGAGGGTGTCGAGGTACGCGCGGGAGATGACCCCGAGACCTACGATTCCGACGCGGTGCGGCTCGCCCACACCATCCCCCTCTCGATGACGGTACGAACGTCCGCGTGCTCCAGCACGTCGAGGCTGTGCCCCGGTGTCGTCACGACGACGCGCCCGGCACCCCAGCGCCGGGTCCAGATCGCCGGCGAGGTGACCGGCCGGTGCCATGGATGCCACGCCCGCGTGGGGTGGGTGGTGACGGCCAGGACGTCGATCAGGTCGTCGTGCAGCACCCAGTACTGCTCGGTGACCAGGTCGAAGTCCTCGATTCCCGCGGTGATCGGATGCTCCCGGCCGAGGTCGGTGATGCGCACGGTGTGCGGCAGGAAGTTGTCCTCCGGGCCGCCG
This sequence comes from Micromonospora sp. DT63, assembly GCF_049841615.1. NCBI lineage: Bacteria > Bacillati > Actinomycetota > Actinomycetes > Micromonosporales > Micromonosporaceae > Micromonospora > Micromonospora sp. DT63. Next base: position 1,343,350 of record NZ_JBNCKQ010000001.1, read on the forward strand.
TGACGCTCGCACGGCTCCTTACCGGGGTGGGTCGCGAACTGGCCGCCCACCAGATGCAGGTACTCCGACGACGCGCGGAACGCGTCCACGATCCCGCCGTGCCAGCCAGTGAAGCCCGTACCGGCGATGACCGCCGCGCTCAGGCCCGCCACCTCGTCCGCGGTGATCTGCGACATCGTCATGCACTGCACGACCAGGTCGGTGGCGGCCATCTCGGCGGCATCGGCGTAGATCTCCGTCGACTCCTCGACCCGTACGGCATAGCCGCTCCGTTCAAGGAAGGGGATGAACAACTCCGTCGCCTTGACCGGCTGGTGCCCCTCCCAGCCGCCCCGAACCACGAGTGCTCTCGGCTGCGCCACCCGCGCTCCCTTCCACGCTCCGTCGCCACCGGGCCGGTCGTTGCCGCCCCGACGGCGTGCCATCGGTGTCGGTGCTTGTCGAGCACAGAAACCGTACCCGTGGTCGCGGGCAAAAGCCGGAGTCGCGGAGCGGTCGCGGGGTGTGGACGGGGTCGCGCCGGTTCGGCCGGGGCCCATGTCGGGCCCCGACCGAACCTCAGATCGCGGACGTCACGATCACCACCATGGCCGGTAGCAACGCCGTGGCGACCGCCGCGGACTGCACCAGCCGCCGTGGCCCGGGACGCCCCAGGTCACTCACGCTTCCACGACCGGCGAGAATCGCCACGACCAGTGGACCGGTGAACGCGCCGCCGAACACCAGCCCGCTCCACTGCGGAGCGACGTTGAGCAACGCCGCCACCAGCACCACCCAGGTCGTCGCCGACACCCGGAACGTGCTCCACATGAGCCCGGTGTCCAGACCCCAGATCATCGGCGGAACCCACCACGGGATGTTCTCCCGATGGCCCAGCTCCTTGGACGTCTGTCGACGAAGCCCGGGGGCGTACGAGTCCGTCCGAATCGCGTGTACGTCGAAGCACGCCGCCACCAGTGCCGCCACGAGGCACAGCCCCGCTGTGAGCTGGGCGTCGAGCCGCCCGGCGAACAGTGTGCCGACCTGGTACAGCGACGCGGTGACGAAGCCCGCCATGGCGATGTGCGCGACGGACAGCACGGCGACGAAGCGCAGACCGCTTCGGACGAGACGGGACGAGTCCCCTTGCACGAAGGGGCGGATGACTCCGATGAAGGACTGGCCTCAAGGGCTGAAGAGCTGGGCGAAGCCCGCCACCGCGGCGAGCGCGATCGTCCACAGAACTACCATACGTACCAGATCGAGCAGGCGAAGGGACCGGACCAGCACGAGGTCTTGCTCTTGCTGCACTCACCGCAGCCGTACGTGCGGCCGCCGCTGGTGCAGGTCCAGAATGTGCGGTAATAGCCTGACGGGCAGGTGTAGCGATCGGGTTCGACCGCGTAGTGGCACCGGGTGCAGCTGGCCAGCGAGCAGCAGGGCGACCCCAGGCAGTCGGCCACCGCCGGGGAGGCCTTCAGCACGGTGGCCAGGCCGGCGACGACCGCGGAGGCCGCGCCCATGAGCGCGAATCGGCGGCTGGGGCGGCGGTCGGTGAGCACCGCCGTCTCGGTCGGTGTCACACACTCCATCTGATCGGTCATAGCCGTACGGTTCCTTCCTTGGCGACGGGCAGGCGGGACGGGACGGTGCGGGGGTTCAACAGCGGTTGCAGCTGCCGGAATGAGGGCAGTGTCTGGGCCAGGAAGGCCTCACCCGAGCGGTAGAGGACCACCGACGGGACGGTGTCGATGCCGATCGCCCGTGCGACGTTCTCGTCGACATCGATGGTCGCCCGGTCGATCGGCATGTTCAGTCCTTCGAGCCAGGCGCGGCCCTCCTGCTCGGAATGCGCCTGCTGCAGGACGATCCACACCAGTTCCAGGTCTTTGCGGCGCAGGCCCTCCGCGATCGACCGGCAGGTCGTGCAGGACACGGACAGGAAGAGCAGCGCGAGATGCGGCTGCGCATCGAGCCGTGCCGGGAGCCCGACCAGGGAGGGCCTGATCGAGTCGTCCATCGGGATCGGGATCGGCGACGGGTTGTCTTCGAGCTTGAGGGACGTACGGATCAGTTCGAGGGTTTGATATTGGTCGATCAGCGCCAACACGCAGATCCCCATCAGCACGCTCAATGCGGCGACGACGACCCAGAGGAAGCCCATTGACTCTCCAACACTTTGAGGTAGCTCCAGCTCCGCAGGGCCAGAGGCAACAGCTGACGGACGACGGTCGCCAGGCACAGCACCAGCGCCGTCACCGCGACGGCGTCCGGACCGACGAGCAGATCCGATGAGTCGCGGTGCGCCGTCCAGGCGACGGCGAGCCAGATCGGGAGCAGCGCGAGCTGCGTCCAACCGAGCTTCGCCTCGGACCTGCCGCCGAAGCAGGCACAGCGCACCGAGGCGCCCCGTGCCAGCGCGATCGACGCCGCGCCTGCGAACGACGCGCCGAGCGCGACCACCAGGCCCGCGGTCACCCAGGAGCGCGGTGCGGTCAGCAGGAGGACCGCGGTGACCAGCTCCACGCCGCTGACCAGCAGGGCCAGGACGCGCGGACGCGGCATCCTGAGCGCGACGAGCGTGCGACGGAAGGCGATGGGCGCGGCGAGCTTCTGACCCGCCGTGTAGAGCAGGACAGCCGCCGCGACGATCCGCACCGTTGCGTCGATCATCGGCACCAGCTCAGGCCGGGACGACCGCGAGGACCTGGGCGTCGGCCAGTTCTGTGTCCAGGACACAGACCCGCACACGCCGTGCGGTCCGCTTGTCGAGCAACGGCGAGGCGGCCAGCCGCTGGCCCGCGACCGCATAGCCGCTGCCGTCGCGCTTCGGCACTCCGGTCACCCAGTGCACCACCGGCACGGCGGCCACTGCGAGGTCGGGCCACAGGTCGGTCACGGTGACCAGGTCGCCCGGTCGTGGGGTGATCCCGTCCGGGAAGCCGGCGAACGGGACACGCTCCGCGGCCCGGATCGCGGTGCGGTTCGCCACCTTCGGCGTACCCACCACGGCGCCGCCGGCCGCCACCGCTGACACGCGGGCCAGCTCACCGCGCGAGCCGGCCTGTGCCGCATCCGTCCCCGGGTCGGCCGATGCCGACTCGCCCGTGACGGCCACGACAGCGACTGTCGATCCCACCACGGCACCAACGCGGAGGATCTGCCGCCGCGATAGTCCCTTTTCCTGGTTCATGCGTACTCCTCGGGTCTGGTCGATGAGGACGATCTACCGGTGTCGGCGCCCGAATCGAGCGCGAACCCGCGGGTCCGGAGCGACGCCGCGGCGGGACTGGGGGCTACTCGGTCGACCACCCCGCAGGGGTCGCCTCGACCGTGCTGCTGATCGACCCCCGGCGCTCCCCCAGTGCGCTCCGGATGGTCCTGACACGGCGGTGCTCTTCGAGGTGGTGACGACGGCGTCCGGAGGATCGGCAGCGTCGATGCGTCTCCGGACATCGATGCTGCTCAGATCCACGTGCATCACCGTTTCAAGAGACCAATTCAGGGGTCCAGGCTTCGGCGGTGTTCTTGAACAGATCTTGACCGAAGCTGCCGCGACCCGTGGCGGCGCACCGCGCCGGTCCGTCTGTTGTGGACACAAGGTCCCGGAGAGCGTTGAGACGCCTCGGCGAGAGCGTGACCCACGACACGGATGGCTGATTCAAAACCGGGCGTCGATGGGCCGTTGAGGGCGCGTCGATGGTGAGATCATTTCCGGCAACGTGGATTCCTACGGATCGGACCGGGCGTGGACCAAGTGGAGGACGGCCTGCAGATCCGGCTGCTGGGTCCGGTCGGCGTGTGGCACGGCAGCCGACTCCTGGGCCCGTCGGCCGCGCAGCAACGCACCGTGCTGGCCATGCTGGCGTTGGAGTGCGGAAACATCGTTCCCATCAACCGCCTGGTGACGGCACTGTGGGGCACGGCACCGCCCGCATCGGCTCGGAACGCGGTGCAGGGCTGCGTCTCCCGACTACGGGCCCTGCTCAACTCGGTCGACCAGCCGTCCCGCACGGCCCAGCTCGTGGGGGTGGGGACCGGCTATCGGCTGACCGTCGACCGGTCCGCGGTGGATCTGCACGACTTTCGGGATCTCCTGCGGTCCGCCCGCACGTGCGAGCCGCAGCGGGCTCGTGAGCTGGTCGACCGCGCTCTGCGCCGATGGCGGGGGCCGGCGTTGGCGGACGTCGCCGGCCCGTGGCTGGACGAACTCGTCGCCCCGCAGCTGAACGAGGAACGGTTCGCGGCGGTCGAGCTGCGAGCCGACCTCGACCTCCGACTGGGCCGGTACGGTGACATCGTCGACGATCTGTCCGACCTCATCGCTGACAATCCGGCCCGGGAGCGTCTGGCGCTGGCAGTGCTCATCGCACTGCACCGGTGCGGCCGTCGGGTCGACGCGCTGACCCTGTTCCGTCGGGTCCGCGAGAACCTGGTCGAGAGGCTCGGCATCGAGCCGGGCGAGGAGCTCCAGCGGGCCTATCGCGCAATGCTCGCCGGCACCGAGCCCGCCGCGGAACCCGCGGTCCAACTGGTGCGGGAACCGACGGGCGTTGTGCCGCGGCAACTGCCGGCGGCCACACCCGGCTTCGTCGGCCGCCAACGCGAACTGGCCGTCCTCGACGAGGTGCGCAAGGAGCGGACGGCACCGGTCGCCGTCGTCTGCGGCCCAGCGGGGGCCGGGAAGACCAGCCTGGCGGTGCGGTGGGCGCACGACGTCCACCACCACTTCCCGGACGGACATCTGTTCGTGGACATGCGCGGGTTCCACCCTCGTCCACGCCGGACCCCCGGTGAGGCGCTGCCGCTGCTGCTGGACGCGCTGGGCGTCACCGCCGACCGGATACCGGCCGAGCCGGACGCGCAGGTCGCGCTGTACCGTTCGACGCTCGCCGGTCGGCGCGTCCTGCTGGTACTGGACAACGTTGCCGACGCCGACCAGGTGCGGCCACTCATTCCGGGCTGCCCGGACTGCCTGGTGGTGGTGACCAGCCGGGACAGGCTCAGCGGCCTGGTCGCCCGGGACGGTGCCGCTCGGCTCACTCTCGACGTCCTACCTGCCGCTGACGCGGTGGAACTGCTCGTCGGCACCGCGGGGGCCGAGCGGATCAACGCCGACCCGGCCGCTGCTCGGGAGTTGGCCGAGATCTGCGGGCACCTACCGCTGGCCCTGCGCATCGCCGGCGCCCGCCTGGCCGACCGGGCGCACGTGAGCGTGCGCAGGCACCTCGACGAGCTGATCGCGCGGGGCCGGGTCGCGCAGCTGCGGGTCGAGGGTGACGACAGCACCGCCGTCCGGGCCGCGTTCGAGCTGTCGTACCAGGCGCTCCCGCCCCCGGCGGGCCGGGTGTTCCGGCTGCTCGGGCTGGTGCCGGCACCGGCCGGCCTCGCTGTGCCCGCAGCCGCGGCGTTGACCGGCCTGCCCTGCGACGACCTCGAACCGCTCATCGACACCCTCGCCCGACTGCACCTGATCCGAATCACCCGGGCAACCCGGATCGTCAGCCACGACCTGCTGCTCGAGTACGGAGCACAGCTCGCCGCCGAACATGGCGACGCGGCCGACAATGCCGCAGCCGTGCACCGGCTGCTGCACTTCTACCTACATGCTGTCGCCCGGGCCAGTGCCGCGCTGAACGGCCCGTCGCGGCTACGGCTGCCGCCGGATCCACCGCCGACCGGCGTACGGATCCCTGAGCTCGACGATCAGGCACACGCCCGCGAATGGCTCGTTGCGGAAACGGCGAACCTGGTGGCGGCGCTGGAACACGCGGCCGCCGACGGCCGAGACCGGATGGCGTGGCAACTCGCCCACGTCCTGTACGACTTCCTCCGCATGCGGACGCCGCTGAGCCAGTGGCGGTCGATCGCCCGGACCGGACTCAAAGCGGCCCGCCGCGACGGCGACCTGCGCGGCGAGGCGGTGATGCGACAAAGCCTGGGACTGCTGAACTGGCGTACCGGCGATCTGCGCGCCGCCCGCGCCGAGTACGAGGCGGTCGCGGCGCTCGCCGCCCGAGCCGATTGGCAGGTCGGGGCCTCGGCGGCACACTGCAGCATCGGCATCGCACTGGCCCAGCTGGGCCGGCCCCGGGCCGCGATCAGCCGGTTCGAGCAGGCCCTGGTCATCGATCGGGAGATCGGCGACCGCCGAGCCGAGGCCGGCACGCTGGCAAACCTGGCGGCCGCCTGCGAGGAGGTGGGCGAACTGGCCGCGGCCGCGCGGCACGGCGAACTGGCGATGAGGTTGCTGCGTGCCACCGGCCAACATCTGGGCGCCGCAGTGGCCAGCGAGAACCTCGCGCTGGTGGCCCGCGAGCTCGGCCGGCTCGACGAGGCACGGACGGCAGCGGAGGAGGCGGTGCGCGTCGGCCGGTCGATCGGCGCCCGGCACGAGGAGGCCGCTTCGCTCACCACGCTCGGCCGCGTGCACGGTGACGCGGGACGCTACGCGGAGGCCGAGGAGGTGCTCCACCTCGGCCTCGACATCGTCCAGGGACTGCCGGACGGCCGGCTGGAGGTGGTCACCCAGGCCGCGCTCGCCGAGGTACTGCTGCGGCAGAACCGACTGGCGGAGGCGAGCAGCCGGCTCGATCTGGTGCGTGACCTGGCGGATCGGACCGGCAACGAGCGCGCCCGGGTCGAGGCGCTGATGCTGCTCTCCGATCTCAGCGCGGCCGCCAAGGAGTTCGACAGCGCCCACGAGCACGCCACAGGTGCGATAGCGGCGGCCCGCGCCGGCGGGTACCGGCTGGTGGCCGGTCAGGCGCGCAGTCGCCTCGCCGCCGCGAGACTGGGCCTCGGCGATCCCGAGGGGTGCCTCGTCGAGGGCCGCCAGGCGCTGCGCGTCCAACGCCGGGCCGGGCAACGTCTCGCGTACGCCCGCACGTTGATGACCGTCGGCAGCGCCTACGCGGCGCTGGGCCGTCCGTCGGCGGCTCAGACCCGGTGGCGGGCGGCACACGAGCTGTTCCGGAAGATCGGCGCCGCCGAGGCGGCACCGCTCGGCTAGCCGGGCCGCCGATCAAGACTCTCTCAAGTTCGATCGCGACGCCTCGACTGCGAGTCCGGCACCGAACAGTATTCCGTGCGGAGCAACCATGGCTCGCGCCCTCGACGTCCGCCCGTCCGATCGCCACCTCAGCGAGAAATCAGCGCCGGCTCAGCGCTGTCGGCTGTTATTCGCAGCGGAACGACCCCCCGTCGTTCGGGACTGACGAGATGCATCGACGACGTCGCCGGCCGCCCTGGCCGCCGGCGATCCGCTCTCGCCCCCGCGGCGGGTGGGCACCGCGACGACGACAGGCGGGGCGATGCGGATCTTGCTCGTGGAGGACGACCGGTGGATCTTCGCGGTCATGGGTTCGACGCTGCGTCGGCAGGGTTATCAGGTGGAACAGGCGTCGAACGGTGCTGCGGCGCTCGTGGCAGCCCCCTGCGACCTCGTAGTACTGGATCTCGGTCTGCCGGACGGCGACGGTTTCGCCGTGTGCCGGGCCCTGCGGGAACGCAGCGCCGAGCTGGGCATCATCGTGGTCACCGAACGGGGCGAGGAGCGCGGCGGCATCGTCGGCCTGCGGATGGGCGCCGACGACTACGTCGTCAAGCCGTTCGCGATGGACGAGCTTCAGGCGCGCATCGAGGCGTTGCTGCGGCGGACGGCGCGGCAGGGTCCGCAACCCTCCGACGTCATCGACGTCGGAGGGTTGCGGATCGACCTCTCGGCCCGAACGGTCCACGTGGACGCCCGGCCGGTGTCGTTGACCCGCAAGGAATTCGACATCCTGGCCTCGCTCGCCCGCCGGCCGGGCCTCGCGCTCACACGCGAGCGCATCATGCTGGACGTGTGGCAGACCACCTGGTCGGGCCGGCACACCCTGGCGGTCCACGTGGCGGCGCTGCGCGCCAAACTGGGTCGGCCCGAGTTGATTCAGACGGTACGAGGGCTCGGCTACCGCCTCCCCGTCGAGTGAGGCCGCCCAGATCACGCGAACCGGACACCCAACGATCACCAGTTTTGCGTGACACGCATATTTGCGGGGTACGCAACTAGTGTTAGGGTGGTGACATGACGGGGCTGCGGGAGCGCAAGAAAGCCGAGACGCGGGCGGCGCTCGGCTGGGCCGCGATCCACCTCACCGCGGAGCGCGGCTACGACAACGTCCGCGTCGAGGACATCGCCGAGGCGGCCGGCGTCTCCCCGCGCACCTTCAACAACTACTTCTCCAGCAAGGCCGAGGCGATCGCCTCGCGTCACCTCGACCGCAGCCTGCGCACCGCCGCCGCGCTGCGCGAGCGCCCCGCCGACGAGCCGCTCTGGGCGGCGCTCACCCAGGCCTCGCTGGAGCAGTTCACCCGCGGCCCCGAGGTCGACGCCATGCCGTCTCCCGCGCACGCCCAGTGGGTGGCCGGCGTCCGCACCATGCTCGCCGAGCCCGCCCTACAGGGCGAGCGACTGCGCGCCGTCGCGACCGCCGAGGCCGAATTGGCCGCCGCGGTCGCCGAGCGCACCGGCACCGACCTCGCCACCGACATGTATCCGCGGCTCGTCGCGGCCGCCGCCAGCGCCGCCGTCGCCGTCGCCATGCAGCACTACCTCGACAGCCCCGACCCGCCCACCCCGATCGAGCACCTCATCACCGACGCCTTCACCCAGGTCGCCGCCGGCCTCCCCGCGCCGCCCCGCTGAACCCCGACCCTCGCTCGGGGCACCGCCGCACCCACACGTCTCCAGCAGCGTCCCACCCCACGGTGAGCCGGCCGCGTGCCGCGCCCGTCGGGGCGATGACGCACGCCCCGAAGGGATCACTGTCATGATCGACGTCCTCATCGTCGGAGCCGGCCCCAACGGCCTCATGCTCGCCTGCGAGCTGGCCCTGGCCGGCGTCCATCCCGTCGTCCTGGAACGCCACGTCACACCCACCGGCGAGCCCCGCGCCAACGGCGTCGTCGGCCAGGTCGTCCGCCTGCTCGACCGGCGCGGCCTCTACACGCGGCTCAGTGGCGAGAGCACCCCGCCGTCGCCCCAACCAGCCTTCGTCTTCGGTGCGTTCCCGCTGGACCTCACGATGCTCGCGGAGAACCCGCACTACGTGCTCGGCGTGCCGCAAGCCCAGCTGGAGGCCACCCTCGCCGCCCGGGCAACCGAGCTCGGAGTCGACCTGCGCCGCGGCCACGAGGTGGTCGACCTTCGCCAACGCCCCGACGCGGTAGAGGTCTGCCTTGCCGACGGTACGCAGCTCACCGCCCGCTTCGTCGTCGGTGCCGACGGCGGCCGCAGCGTGGTGCGCCGCCTCGCCGGCATCGACTTCCCCGGCGTCACGAACGACCGGTCGGTCTCGCGCACCGCCACGGTGACCGTCCCCTCGTCGTCCCTCGATCCCGAGACCGGCGGCCTGTGCGTCCCCGGTCACGGCGTCGTCGCGCCGTTCCAGCACACCCGCACCGGGCGTGGCCTGATCGCGTGGGCCCCGTTCCCCGGCCGCCCGGCGATCCTGAGCACGACGGAGTGGCCCGACGTCCCGACGAGCGACGAGACCCCGATGAGCCTGGCGGAGCTACGCGCCAGCGTCGCCCGGGTGCTCGGCGCCGACGTTCCGCTCGGCGAACCGGACGGACCCGGCCTGCTGCGGCGGCTGGCCGGCCAGAACACCCGCATCGCCGCCCGCTACCGCGCCGACCGGGTGCTGCTGGTGGGCGACGCCGCACACGTGCACCCGGCGATCGGCGGCCCCGGGCTCAACCTGGGCCTGCAGGATGCCGTCAACCTGGGTTGGAAGCTCGCCGCCACCGTGCGCGGCTGGGCGCCGCAGGGCCTGCTCGACACGTACGAGACCGAGCGCCGCCCCGTCGCCGAACGGGTGGTCATGTCCACCCAGGCGCAGTCCGCGCTCATCGGCCCCGGAGACGAGATCACCGGCCTGCGGGAACTCTTCGCCGAACTGCTGCGCAAGCCGGAGGTGACCGGGCACATCGCGGCGCTGATGTCCGGCGCGGACATCCACTACCCCGCCGACCCCGCCGATCCGTTGGCCGGCCGGTGCGCCCCCGATGTGGTCGTGCACGGCGACCACGGCGCGGTACGCCTCGCCGAGCTGACCCGCACCGCCCGGCCGTTGCTCCTGGATTCCACGGGTGTCTACGCCGAGGTGGCCGCGCCCTGGCGCGACCGGGTCGACGTCGTCACCGGCGCGTTGCGGGGCACGACCGCGACCGCCCTGCTCGTACGCCCCGACTGCTTCGTCGCCTGGTCCGCCGGGGATGCGGACACGCTGCGCGCCTCGCTCACCCACCACTTCGGCCTGCCCGGGTGACCGGAGAACACAGTCCTTCGGCAGGCTGGGCTCCCGCTCTCGTGCGGCACGCCCGACGGGCCGTATCGTGGCACGCAGAGACGACGATCCGCGGTCTTCGATGAGACACCACCTGCGGCGGTCGAGGAGAACATGATGATCGGTGCGGCGACCATCGGTGCGATCGCGGCGGTCCTGCTCGTCGGTGTGGTGGTCGTCGTCCGCAGACCGGACGACGCTCGACGGGTCCTGCGCTGGTCGGCCCTGGCCATCACCGTGCTGGTCGCCGCAGTGCTGACCCCCTTCACCGTCGACGACTCCGGGGGCGCGGCCGGCTATCTGCTCGGGGTGTCTGTCGTCGCCGCGTCGCTGCCGGTCCTGGCACAGTGGATCGGCCGGCCGAGCCTGGTCGTCGACCTGACGGCCGCGCTGATCATCGTCGGGTGGGGGCTGCTGCTCGGGCTGGGCGTCGGCGGCGCGTTCCTGCCGGCCGCGGCGCTGCTCATCGCCTGCGCCGCGAGCGCCGGGGCATCCCGAGCGTCCACCACCGCCTGACCGCACGCGTCCCAGGGACGCCGTTGGCGTCGGTCGCGTCCATCGCCGAGTCCATGGCCAACCCGGCGACGTGGAGTGGCCGGGTGCCGGCAACGCTGTCGGGCGCTGGTTGCCGGCCACCGACCACACCGACGACGGATCAGCCGGTGATCACCGGCCAGGCGTAGGCGAGCAGGGCGCAGGCGGCGCCCAGCAGCGCGAACGAGACACCCCGAGTGGGCAGCGGCAGTGCGGCGAGCACGATCAGGATGACCGCGATGATGTAGAGGAATGCCTGGGCCGACATGTGACTCTCCTGGAATCGATGAGTTGGGGGGACCGACGGTGACCGCCGGGGTGACACCCCGCCCGTGCGCGAACGCCGCACGGGCGGGCCGGGCGTGCGGGCGTGATCAGCCGTCCGGCGTGAAGAGCCCCTGAATGCCGACGACGATCGCGATGAGACCGAAGATCGCGAGCAACAGGCGGACGCCTGTCGCGCCGTCCGACCGCTCCTCGCGGGACGCCGGCCGGCCGGTCAGCCGGCCCCACAACAAGGCGAGCCCCACACCGATCCCCACCACCTCGAAGTGGAACACCCGAGGGCCGGACACCAGGTGGACGATGAGGTAGTAGCCGCCGGTCACGAGCGCCACGAGGCCGACCACCCACGCGATCGGGGCCGCCCGACCAGCGAGGCGACCCAGGTCGTCACCGACGCGTGGCAACAGCCGCAGCACAGGGACGGCGAGCAGGAAACCGCCAACGATGTTGGCGAGGTCGAGCAGCAGAGCCATGATCACGAGGGTCTCCGTCGATCGGATGATCAGCCGGTGGGAGCGTACCCACGGACCCGGTCGGTTGAAACGAGATCGAGCGGCCGACGGCTGCCGGCGGTCGACGGGCCGGTGGCCGAAAGGCCCCGGTAGGATGGGTCCCGGTGCGCCGGGAAGTCTGGTCGGCAAATGGTTCCGACCCGTCTCTCGAAAGTTGGCCCGCCTGTGCCGTCGAACCCCCAGTCACCCCCTCGTGTCCTCGGCCGTGGTTCCTGGGCTGAGGCCCGGCGCATCGCCGACGTGCTGCGCAAGGAGACGATTGGCGGCGCGCTGCTGCTGATCGGTGCCGTCGTGGCGCTGATCTGGGCGAACTCACCCTGGGCGCACCGCTATGAGGCGATGACGGCGTTCACCGTCGGGCCGCACACGCTGCACCTCGACCTGTCGCTGGCGATGTGGGCTGCCGACGGGCTGCTGGCGATCTTCTTCTTCGTCGCCGGTCTCGAACTCAAGCGCGAGTTCGTCGCCGGCGACCTGCGTGATCCCCGCCGGGCCGCGGTCCCGGTCGCCGCCGCGGTCGGCGGCGTACTCGTGCCGGCCCTGCTGTACGCGGCGGTGAACTGGGGCGGCGCGGTGAAGGGGTGGGCGGTTCCGACCGCCACCGACATCGCGTTCGCCCTCGCCGTGCTGGCGGTGATCGGCAGGCATCTGCCGAGCGCGCTGCGCACCTTCCTGCTGACCCTGGCGGTGGTGGACGACCTGCTGGCGATCGTCATCATCGCGGTCTTCTACACCGCCCACCTGTCTCTGCTGCCGCTGCTGGCCGCAGTGGTGCCGCTGGGCCTGTTCGCTCTGCTGGTGCAGCGTCGGGTGCGCTCCTGGTGGCTGCTCCTGCCGCTGGCGTTCGCCACCTGGGCGCTGGTGCACGCCTCCGGCGTGCACGCCACCGTCGCCGGGGTGCTGCTCGCCTTCGCCGTGCCGGTGCTGCGCTCCACGGGGGCCGGCCCCGGGCCCGGCCTGGCCGAGCACTTCGAGCACCGGTTCCGGCCGATCTCCGCAGGCGTCGCGGTACCGGTGTTCGCGCTGATGTCCGCCGGGGTGGCCGTCGGCGGGCTCGACGGCCTGACGCAGGCATTCATGGACCCGATCGCCGTGGGCATCATGCTCGGCCTGGTCGTCGGCAAGCCGATCGGCATCCTGCTGGCAACCTGGCTCGTCGCCCGGTTCACCCGGGCCCGACTGGACTCGGGGCTGGCCTGGATCGACGTGGCCGGCTTGGCCGTGCTGGCCGGCATCGGGTTCACCGTCTCGCTGCTGATCGGCGAACTCGCCTTCGGCATCGGCACCGACGCCAACGGCCGGGTCAAGATCGCCGTGCTGGCGGGCTCCGTGATCGCCGCCGCGCTCGCCACGATCATCCTGCGGGCCCGCAATCGCGTGTACCGGCAGATCTACGAGGCCGAGCAGGTCGACAGTGACCGTGACGACGTTCCCGACGTCTACCAGCAATAGGCCCGCCGCCCCACGGGCTGCCAGGGCGCATCAGCGCGGGCGACGCGGCGTCCGGGCGTATCGTCGGTGCATGCGCGCGAGCGATGTGGCCATCCCGATGGAGACCGTCACCGAGGACATGCCGGCCCGCGAGGCCGCGCGGATCCTGGCGGCGCAGGACCTGCCCGGTCTGATCGTGGTGGACACCAAGGGCCGTCCGTCGACGGTGCTGGCCGGCACGCAGGTGCTGCGAATGGCACTGCCGTCCTACTGCCAGGACGATCCGACGTTGGCCCGGGTGATCGACGAGGCCGCTGCCGACGTGATCCTGGAGGGAATCGGCGACCGCACCGTCGCGGACCTGCTGCCCCGCAACCGCCCGGACCTGCCGGCCGTCGGCGCCGACGCCACCCTGCTCGAGGTCGCCTCGGTGATGGCCCGATCGAATGTGCCGCTGGTCGCGGTCGTCGACCGCGACCGGGTGATGACCGGCGCGATCACCCTGGACGGGCTGCTCGACCGGATGCTCGGCACCTGAGCGTCAGAAGAATCGCAGCCACAGGTACGGCACCGCGATCGCCACCGAGATCACTGTGACGATCAGACCGTACTTCGTGAATCCCCAGAACGTGATCTTGTGCCCGGCGCGTTCGGCGAGGCCGAGCACCACCACGTTCGCCGACGCGCCGACGGCAGTGGCGTTGCCGCCGAAGTCAGCCCCGATGGCGAGCGCCCACCACAGCACCTGAGCCTTGTCGAGCCCACCTTCGGCGTTCACCAGCTCGCTCACGATCGGGCTCAACGTCGCCACGTACGGGATGTTGTCCACGATCGCCGACAGCCCCGCCGACGCCCACAGCATCAACATGGTGGCCGGCCACAGTTTGCCCCCGACGGCCTCGGTCGCCGACCGGGCGATGCTGTCGATCACCCCGGTGGCGACCAGGGCTCCGACCATGATGAACAGGCCGGCGAAGAACACCAGCGTCGGCCACTCGACGTCCTTGACCACGTCTTCCGTGTCCAGCCGCGACAGCGCCAGCAACAGCAGGCCACCGAGTATGGCCACCACCGACGGCTCCAGGTGCAGCACCGTGTGCAGGCTGAACGCGAGCAGCACCGTGCCGAGCACCACCAGGCTGATCACCACGAGGCGGCGGTCGCGAATCGCGTCCGCCTCCCGCAGCGCCATCACCCGGGCCGCGCGCTCGGCGTCGTAGCGGAACGCCGTGCGGAACATGATCCGGCACAGGCCGATGAACACGACGAGCACGATCAGCACCAGCGGGGCCATGACGTTCAGGAAGTCGGTGAAACTCAGCCCCGACCGGCTGGCGATGATGATGTTCGGCGGGTCGCCGACCAGGGTGGCGGCACCGCCGATGTTGGACGCCATGACCTCGGCGATCAGAAACGGGATCGGCGGCACGCCGAGCCGCTCGCAGACCAGCAGGGTCACCGGGGCCACCAGCAGCACTGTGGTGACGTTGTCCAGCGCCGCCGACACCACGGCGGTCACCACGACCAGGATCACCATGATCGGGAACGGACGGCCCCGGGCCTTCTTCGCGCTCCAGATCGCCAGGTACTCGAACAGGCCGGTGCGTTTCAGCACGCCGACGATCAGCATCATCCCCAGCAGCAGGAAGATGACGTTCCAGTCGATGCCCGCCTCTTCGGAGAAGAACGCGTGCTCGGCATCGGTCGCCCCGATCGCCAACATGATCGATGCGCCGCCCAGGGCCACCGTCACCCGGTTGATCTTCTCGGTGGCGATCAGGACGTACGCGGCGACGAACACGGCCACCGCGATCCAGGCCAGGATGCTCATTCGGCGCTTCTCCGGTTCTGGTCAGCCGTCATCGCAACGCCGACCAGGCTTCCCGGCACACCTGAGATCAACCTATCAGCCTGGGCGATCAGCATCGGGCGTGGTGACAGGCGGGCGATGCGCAGGGTGTGCGACGGCTCACCGTGGGGTGATCAGCGGAGCATAGTCGGTGCGGGTGAGCGGCTGCTCGGACAGCGATCCGTCGGCGCGGGGCACTCCCAGCGGCCTGCCGTCGCGAAGGAACGTCACTGAGGTGACGTCGTCGCGGCTGGTGAGGGTGCAGACGATCTGTCCGAAGGCAAGGACCTCGTCGCTGCGGCCGGCGTCGTCGGCGGGTTCGTCGACCGCGACCCGGGCCTGGGTGCCGGTCACTGTCACACCGGCGGCATTGACCGCTCCCGGCAGCGCGCTGGTGAGGTCCGCGTCGCGTTCGACCCCGGTGGGCCCCGAGAGCAGATGCCGCAGCTGGTCCTCGATGCCGCGTGAGCGCTCGACGCGCCGGAGCACCGGGACGATCCGGTTGTCGCGGACCAGGCAGAGTGTCTCGGTGGCCGGGCCGACCGGCGCGGTCTCGGCGGGCGCGGAGGTCGGAAACGGCCCGCGTGGCGGTGCCACCGCGCGAGGCGCCTCGTCGGTGGGGATGCCACAGCCGGCCAGTAACGCGACAAGCCCTACGGCGAGCAGGTGACGGCGCTTCACGTCAGGCTCTCCGGCAGCGTGACGCGAAAGCGGGCACCCCCGCCGGGACGGTCGGTGACAGCAACGTGTCCGCCGTGCGCGGTGGCGTGCTGGACGACCAGCGCCAGACCGAGGCCGGTACCGTCGCCGGCACCCCGGGTGTGGGCAGCTCGCCCGCGGACGAAGCGATCGAAGATCGATTCTCGGTCCTCGACGGGAACGCCCGGGCCGTCATCCTCGACCTCGATGACGCCCGCGCTGCCGTCGCGATCGAGCAGGACGGACGTCGGGCCACCCCCGTAGGTCACGGCGTTGTCCAACAGGTTCGCCAGCACCTGCGTGACGCGTCGCCGCTCGACCCGCCACGTCGCGGGCACCTCGGGTGCGAGGCGAACGACCGACGCGGGCAGGTCGAGAGCGTGGCAGGCGTCCCGGGCCAGCGCCACCACGTCCACGGGGGCGCGGTGGGCGGGCCGGTCGCTACGGGCCAGGTCGATCAGGTCGTTGACGAGCCGCTGGAAACGGTCTATCTCGTCGGCGACCAGCCCCGCCGCGATCGCCGTCCGCTCGTCCTGCTGTTCCCGACGGCGAGCCAGGACGCTGGCCGCGGCGGCGAGGGTCTGCAGCGGCGAGCGCAGTTCGTGACTGACGTCGGCGGCGAAACGGCGGTCGCGCTCGATGCGGTGGGCGAGCCGGTCGACCATCTGGTTGAACGAGGAGGACAACCGGGTCAGGTCGGGGTCGGTGGCCGGGTCCAGCCGGGCCGTGAAGTCACCAGCGGCGATTTTCTCCGCCGCGTCGGCGACCGCCGTCAGCGGGCGCAGTCCGTGCCGGGTGGCGTACCAGCCCAGCGCGGCGCCGGAACCGGCGATCATGATGGCCACCGTGGTCAGGGCGAGCGCCAGGACCTGGACCGTCTGCTCCAACTCGCGGAGCGAGTTGACCTCGAAGTACGTTGCTGTGGCCGACAGGGGGACGCCGACCACCAGGACGGGCTGGCCGTCCACCCGCACCCGCTGCACCGCCGGTTGCCCGGACGCCACGGTACGTCGCAGGTCGACGGGAATGGCGGTGGTGGGGCCAGGGTCGGCGGTGCGGGCGTACCACTCGCCGTTGAGGTGCAGCACCGGACGGCGACCGCCCCCTGTGTCCAGCGACCGCAGCACCGCCACGACGTCGGGAGTGTCGGTGTCGATCCCGGCACGAACGACTGTCGCATCGAAGTACGCGGCGCGCAGGGCCGTGCGTTCCCGCTCACCGATCAGGGAACGACGAGTCAGCTCGTAGGAGACCAGGGCCATTGAGGCGGCGAGCAGGAGCGCCCCGACGGCGAACGCCGCGGTGACCCTGGTCCGCAGTCCGAGGCGCCTCATCGCTGCAACTTGTAGCCCAGGCCCCGCAGGGTGACCAGATGCCGCGGGTTCGTCGGGTCCGGCTCGATCTTCTGCCGCAACCGGCCGACGTGCACGTCGACCAGTCGCTCATCACCGATGTCGTACCCCCAGACCCGCTGCAGCAACTGCTGGCGCGACAACACCCGGCCGGCGTGTTCGGCCAACTCGCACAACAGCCGGAACTCGGTGCGGGTCACGGCGACGGGCTGGCCGCCACGGCTTACCTCGCCCGCATCGGGACTGATCTCCAGCTCGCCGAAGGCCAGCACGGGCACCCGGTCCGATGCCGATTCCCCGAAGCCGGTGCGAGCGCGGCGGCGCAGTGCGCGCAGTCGCGCCGTCAGTTCCTTGATCGCCACCGGCTTGACGAGGTAGTCGTCGGCGCCGGCTTCGAGGGCGGCGACGATGTCGTGGGTGTCGTCGCGGGCGCTGATCACCACGATGGGTACGTCGTCGTCGCGGCGGAGCTGCCCGATGCACTCGAAACCGTCGAGTCCGGGCAGCATCAGGTCGACCAGCACGTAGTCGGCGGGGTCACGGCGCTGCGCGCGCAGACCCTCCTCGGCGGTGGCCGCGCCCACCGCGTCGTAGCCCTCGTCCTCGAGTGCGAGCAGCAGCGCCAAGCGGATCCGGTCGTCGTCCTCGATCACCAGTACGGCCGTCATGACCGGCATCATCCCCAGGGCACCGGCACCGCAGCCAATCGCGGCCGGTGGCCTGCTGATTTGTCACGCAACTGTCATAGATCCGCGCGGGAACCGCCAAGCCCGCCCGGCACGGTACAGGCGTCCAGGACCACGACGAGAGGGGTACGACCGTGACCGGCCCACTGCAACCGAGGTCGTACGCGCTGCCGCTGGTGGAGGTGTCCATCAACCAGCTCGACCTGGCCTGCCTGGCGGAGACCGGAGCCGCGTTGGACGAGCTGCTCGCGCTGCGCCCTCGGCGGGTCGTGGTCGACCTGGCCGGGTGCCGGTACATCGATGCCGCCGCCATCGGCCTGCTGCTCGACGTCCACCGACGGCTGACCCGCATGGACGGGGTCCTCGTCGTACGCAACCCGAACCACCGGATCCAACGCATTCTGCACCTTGCCCGTCTGGACCAGGTCCTGCCGATCGTCACCGGAACGTCGCCGGCACCGCGCGGCGGACCGACGCCACAGGACGAGTCGGGGCCCGCGGAGCCGACGCTTGTCGCTGTCGGCAGAGCCCGCGTCGACCACTCGGGCTCGTCGCGGTCCTGAGATTTCGTTCCCACCACCGCCGGCCAGACATCCCGGGCACAGGAAGGACCAGCAGCATGACAGTCGTCCCGGACGACCACCTGATGACACTGATCTGCGACACCTGCGGTGACAGCATCACGGCCGCCGCGTGCGTGCTCCCCGACGCGGAGGTGGTGTGGACGCTCGTGTCGGAGCACGGCTGGAGCGGCTCCCCGTTCGCCACCGGCCCGCACCGCTGCCCTCACTGCAGCCTGCTTCCGCCCGCCCGTCCCGGGCACTCGTGGGGCGAGGGCCACGGTTCCGGCGGGGTTCTCGGCATCGACCACCTCGACGACGCGACAGTCGTCACGACCACCGGTGACATCGACCTTCATACGGGCGAAGCGCTGCGCGCCGCACTCCGCGACGCGGTCGACGCGGACGGTCCCGTGGTCGTTGACCTCAGCCGGGTGCACGTCATCGACTCCACCGGCCTCGGTCTGCTGGTGCGGGCACACCTCGACGCCCGCGAGCGGGGTGTCACCCTCTGCCTCGCCGCGCCGTCGCGGTTCATCCGCACCGTCCTGCACACGATGCGCCTTGACGGGGTCTTCCCGATCTTCGACAGCCGCGACGACGCTCTCGCCCGAACGCCCCGGCCCGCGCTGTCCACGCCGACGGCCAGCGGAACCCAGGGCTGACGGGTCGTACGCGGACACGCTGAGCGCCAAACTCGGCCAACACGTCGGCCAGAGCGGCAGCGGGCGACCCGGAGCGTCGTAAGAGATCCGAAAGGGTTCGCGACCAGTTCGACGGCTGCGGCGGTCGTACGCTGCCGGTGTGGGAAAAAGGATCTTCCGGTCGCGCGTGGCCTGGACCGCTCTCGCCTCCGCTGTCCTCGTGACGGCTCTGGCCCTCTACTGGTTCCAGCCGTGGAAGCTGTTCACCGACACGTACGTCGACGAGGCGGTTCCCTCCGCGCCGACGACATCGACCACGCCGACGCCCACTCCCGCGTCCGCGGCTCCCGTGGCACCGACGGCGACACCGGCGGGCAACGAAATCCTGACCGCCGGCGAGTTCGTCACCCACGAGCACCGCACGACCGGCAGCGTCGAGATCCACCGGCTCGCCGACGGGCGCCACCAGCTCGTCCTGCGGGACCTGAGCACGTCGAGCGGGCCGGACCTGCGCGTGTGGCTGACCGACCAGCCGGTCACCCTCGGCAGGGCCGGGTGGCGGGTGTTCGATGACGGCGAATGGGTCGAACTGGCCAGGCTCAAGGGCAATCAGGGCAACCAGGTGTACGAGATCCCGGCATCGGTCGACCCACGCGACTTCCGGAGCGTCTCCATCTGGTGCAAACGGTTCGCCGTCTCCTTCGGCGCGGCCGACCTCAGGGCCGTCTGACGCGCGGAGGGCTCACGCGTCGCGACGCCCACGGGGGCGGCGTCGGCACGGCGCGCACCCCCGGCCACCAGCTCGGTACCGGGGGTGCGGGCCACCGTGAGTCGGTCGTCCGGCGCAACGATTGTCAGACGGCCGTGCGCGACCACTGCTGGTTGGCGCCGGTGTTGCACGAATACTGCTTGAGGACCACCCCGTCGGCTGTCGACGCGGCCGGTACGTCCACGCACTTGCCGCTGTGGCGGGCACGGAGTTGGAAGTAGCTGCCGTTGGCGACCATCTGGAACTGCTGGTTGGTGCCGGTGCCACAGGTGTACTGGACGAGTTCGGCGCCGTCGGCGGTCGACGCGCTCACCACATCGAGGCACTTTCCGCTGTGTCGGCTGATGATGCGCCAGTAGCCACTGCCGGCGTCCTGGAACTGCCACTGCTGCCAGGCATTGCCGCCGTACGTGTACTGGCCGACCCGCGCGCCGTTGTCGGTGTTCGGCTGCTGGACGTCCATGGCCTTGCCGCTGTGCCGCACGGTGAGCCGGTAGAACGTTCCCGTCGTGGGCGGAGGCGTCGTCGGGTCGCCGCCGCCGATGGTGTCGCCCCACGCGTACCGGATCCGGTCGGCGCCGGAGGTGTTGCGGATGGTCAGGGTGAGGTTGGTGCCGCTGCCACCGAGGGCGAACATCGAGTACCAGTCGTATCCGATGGTGCCCGGCTTGCCGCCGAGGGCGGGCCAGTAGGTGCCGCCCATCTGGTTGTCGCGCATGACCTGGGCCATCGCGCGGATGTAGCGCACGAAGTTGTCGGTGCTGCCCGCGTCGGCGTAGTTGCGGCCGTCGTTCATGGGAGCGCCGAACTCGGTGGCGACCGCGCGGGAGGCGCAATTGCCCAGGCGGGTCTGGATGTGGCTGCGGAAGGCGTCGTACGTCATCGCACCGTAGAAGAACGCGTAGTAGTGAAAGGACAGCAGGGTCGAGTTGAAGCGGCTGTCGTTGCAGATGTCGCGCAGGTCCTGGCTGAAGCCGGTGCCACCGATGAGCACCCGGCCGGGCACCGCGGAGTAGTGGTAGCTCAGCCAGTTCGCGGCGACGGTGCGCCACTCGGCCGAGCTGTAGCCGTGCGGCTCGTTCATCGGTTCGAAGTAGACGTTGGGGTTCGAGCCGTACGTGTTGGTCACCGTGGACCACATCGCGTTCCACGCGGCGAGGTTCGTGATCCTGCCGCCGGAGGCCGCGCCGTCCTCCCAGTAGGCGAGGATGACTTTGAATCCGCGGGCGGTCGCGGCGTCGATGGCGCCGCGGTACGCCTCCCACCACGCCGTCCCCACCGTGTGGGTGTTGATGGGCAGCCGCACGGTGTTGACCCCCATGGTGGAGGCCATGGTGTCGTAGAGGGCGTTGGCCTTGGCCCGCACCGTCGCATTGCTGTCGGACGAGCTGAGGCCCTGCACGACGAGCGGACCGGTGCTGAAGTTGTCACCCAGCACGGCCCAGTTCATTCCGCGGAACTGGCTGGTGGCGGCGGTGGCCGGCGACGACGTGACGACGACGACGCCAACCAGCGCGGTCATCGCGCTCACCAGCGCGACCAGGAGGCGGTGCAGGGACCGGGTGCTGACAGGCCCGTGTGACGGCCTTTTCCGTTTCATGACAGGTCCAATCGGTGGTGGGGAGACATCGGTGTTCAGTTGGTGATGCGGAAGGTGGCGTCGGCACGGCTCTGCGCGTCGGAGAGCGGGTCGAGCCGGAGCAGGTAGTTGTAGTGCCGGATGTAGCGGTCCGGGTGGCTGTATGCCTGAAAGGACGTCCACGACGAGTCGGCGACACCGGCGACCTGCCGGAAGGTGCTGTCGGCGGCGAAGGTGGCGGTGCCGTCGTTGGCTTCCAGCCGGAAGTCGAACCCGTAGTGGCGCAGGTAGTAGCCCGGATAGTTGACCGACTGGATGGAGACGGTGCCGGAGCCGGCCAGGCCGGGCACCAGGCGCCACTGGCCGTCCGGGGCCGGGCTGACGTTGGGGTCGATGCGGACGTCGTAGTCGTAGTGCCGCACGAAGCGGTCCTGGAAGTTGTACGACTGGATCCGGTTGACCGCCGTGGCGGGCCAGCGGGCGAGCACGCGGTTCTGCTCGGCGGCGGTCAGGTTGAGGATCGAACCGTGCCGCTTCTTGGTGCCGCCCAGGTCGTACGAGCCGGACGCCGGCAGCCGGAAGCTGGCCGGGCTCGACGGATTGGTGGTCAGGACGGGCAGGTAGCCGCGCCCGCTGGCGTACTGGTCGAGGTAGAGGACCCACTCGTTGCGGGAGTTGAACCGCATCCACATCGGGCCTTCGACCTGGGAGCCCGTCAGGCCGATGCCCGAGAGGTTCCCGAGCGTGGTCCAGGTGCCGAGGATGGAGTTGCTGCCTTCGAGGGTGATCTGGCCGTCGCGGGAGGCCCGGACGTAGCGGTAGGCGCCGACGCCGGCCGGCACCTCGACGATCTGGGTGTCGATGATCTCCTGGCTGCCGGGTCGGCTGAGGTAGACCTGCGGCGTGGTGATGCTGCGGAAGTCCGCCGTGCGCGCGTAGTAGATGCGGTGCTTGGTCACTCCGTTGAGCGGGACGTTCGTCGCCCAGTAGAGGACGTAGTCGCCGGTGGCCGGGTTCCAGATCGCCTCCGGAGCCCAGGCGTTACGTCCGTCCGGGATGGGGCCGGCGACGTTCAGCAGCCACGGCGCGGACCAGGTGACCAGATCGGTGGACTCCCACACGACGAGGTTGCGGCTGCCGTTGTTGACCGCGGTCGACCAGTCCTGGCCGCAGCCGATGCACAGGTCCGTGGCGATGATCCAGTAGCGGTCACCGGCGGGCGAGCGAACCAGGGCGGGGTCGCGGACGCCGCGGGTGCCGACTGTGGATCGCAGCACCAGCCCGCCGTTGTTGAGGTCCGTCCAGCGTAGGCCGTCGGTGCTGTGGGCCAGGTAGATCTGTTGACCGGTCGAGGACTCGCCGGTGAAGTGCGCCATCAGGTAACCGACGGCCGGGTCGAGCGCGAGGGCTTCCTTCGGCGTCGTCACCGACCAGGTGGTGAAGAGCAGGCACGCGGCGAGCGACACCGCGTAGAGCCGGGCGAGGACTCTCGACATGGGTCCTTCTCCTTCGCGGAGGGGCGGGCGATCGACCTACATGTGAGCGTTAACAGCTCCGAGGGGACGCGTCCCAGGGCGGCGCGGTGGGGAGCGGTTCGTGACGTGCCGTGCCGGTGTCGCCGACGAGGCAGACGCCATGTGTCCAGATCATTAAGTACGTGTTGCGGACAAGTGTTAGCGATCGCATCTGGGGTGTCAAGGCATCGAAGATGCTCGTTCGATCTGGCCGGACGGAGCACCCCGGAGGGTGAATCCACCCCGCGGGTACGCGCTGCCACAATCACGAACGTCATACGTCACACCATGATGCTAGTCTATGTGTTGCGTGGCTCATCGCCAGCCGTCGCCCCGGCGACCAGAACCGGCTGTCGCGGCATCGGCACCACCCTGGACGGCCTGCGAAGGACCGCCTCGCGGCTCCCTCGCCGGCCGGTGACGGCCCACGCCACCACCACCAATGGATCTTCGTCCACCACAAGGAGGCGCAACCGTGCCACTTCGCAGACTCTCCAGCCCCTGGATAGGGGCCGCGATGGCTGTCCTGGTTCTCGTCGCCGTCGGGGCGTACGTCGTCATGGCTGGCGGGCCGGCGACCGCCGCCACCACCGCCGGCTGCGGCAAGGCGCCCGGACTGAACAGCGGCACCCACACGATCCAGAGCAGCGGAAAGAACCGCAGCTTCATCCTTCGGCTGCCCGACAGCTACAACAACACCTACGCCCACCGACTGGCCTTCGGGTTCCACTGGCTGGGTGGCACCGCCGATCAGGTCGCGTCGGGCGGCACCGACGGGGCTCCGTGGGCCTACTACGGCATGCTCTCCCAGTCGAACAACACCACGATCTTCGTTGCCCCGCAGGGCCTCAACAACGGCTGGGGCAACTCCAACGGCGAGGACGTGACCTTTACCGACGACATGGTCCGCGTCATCGAGAACGCGCTCTGTGTCGACACGACGCAACTCTTCTCGGTGGGGTTCAGCTACGGCGGCGCGATGAGCTACTCGTTGGCGTGCTCCCGGCCCACCGTGTTCCGCGCGGTCGCGGCGATCGCGGCGCCCGGGGCGATCAGCGGTTGCAGCGGCGGCACCCAGCCGGTGGCGTACCTGGGGATTCACGGCATCAACGACAACATCCCCAACGGACGGGCGCTGCGCGACAGGTTCGTCCGCAACAACGGCTGCGCCGCGCAGAACCCGCCGGAACCGAGGGCGGGCAGTCTGACCCACATCACCACCGCCTACTCGTGTCAGGCCGGCTATCCGGTGGTCTGGGCCGCGTTCGACGGCGGCCACCAGCAGGGTCCGGTGGACGGCTGCGCCGGCTGTGAGAGCGGCGCGCGCAGCTGGGTCAAGCAGGAGGTGTGGCGGTTCTTCACCCAGTTCGGCTCGACGGTGCCGCCCACCAGCCCTCCGCCCAGCACTCCCCCGCCCAGCACTCCCCCGCCGTCCGGCCAGCAGAACGTGCTGATCGTGGGCAGCCAGTCCGGCCGCTGCATCGACATCCCCAACTCGAGCACCACCAACGGGACCCGCGCGCAGCTGTGGGACTGTCACGGTCGCACCAACCAGCGCTGGACCCATACGGCGAGCCGCACCCTGACCGTCTACGGCAACAAGTGCCTCGACGCCAGCGGGGCGGGAAGCAGCAACGGCACCGCGGTCATCACTTGGGACTGCAACGGCCAGCCCAACCAGCAGTGGAACCTGAACGCCAACGGCACCATCACCGGAGTCCAGTCGGGGCTCTGCCTCGACGCCGTCAGCTCCGGCACCGCCAACGGGACGCAACTGCACCTCTGGGCCTGCCACGGCGGTGCCAACCAGCAGTGGACAACGCGCACCTAGTACCGCTGAGCCTGTCGACGACGCGCCGCTCGGGTCAGGTCCCGGGCGGCGCGTCGCCGTCAGGCGGTGCGGATGGCCGAGCGGGGTGGCCATCGCTACAGGCCCACACTGCGCAGGGTCGGTACGGTCTGACCCACCCAGGCGAGCGCGGCGTCCTCGCGGGCGCCCTGGGTACGCTGAGTGCCGGCCAGGAACCACAGGAAGTACGTGGTGTAGCCGGGCGCGCTGACCACTGTGTGGTACCCCTCGGGCATCATCTGCATCACGTGCTCGCGGATGGTGACGTTCTCCTCGTACCCCTCGTCGGTGTAGACCCGGCTGATGCCGAACCCGTCCGCCGGGTTGACGCGGTAGTAGTACATCTCCTCGTGCGCGGCCTCGGCGGGCAGGTCGTCGACCTTGTGCCGGTGCGGCGGGTACGTGCTCCAGTTGCCCGAGGGCGTGTAGGTCTCGCCGACGATGAGCCGGCGGGCGGGCAGGTCCGGTTGCGAGACCTCGGTGAGGATCTGGTGGTAGGTACGGCCGAAGTTGGCAGCTCCCCAGCGCCCGCTGACGACCTGGTCCGGCGAGATGACATAGGGGTCGGTGGCCAGCTCGCTGGGTGCGCTGGGGAGGGCTATCTCCACGGCGGTGACCGCCTCGACGGTCACCGCGGAGCCGGCCGGGATGTAGACCGAGTGCGGCTTGCCGGAGAAGACGTCCGGGCGTCGACCGACCTGCGGGAAGTGGCGGCCGGCGACGGTGAAGCTGGCCGTGCCTCCGAGGATGACGGCCAGGATCTCCCGGTCGCCGGACTCGCCGGTCCAGGACTCGCCGGCCGACAACCGCAGCAGGGTGAAGTCCAGCAGCCGGCAGGGATTGAAGGGCAGCGTGTTCCGGCCGTCGGCGGCGGGAATGGCGCAGTGGTAGCGGTAGTCCATGATCACCTTTCTTCAGGATGCGGACGGTGCGGGACGATCGCGGTGGTCACCAAGGGCTGGTCCAGCCAGGGATCGTGGCGCGGGTGAGGGCTTCCAGGTAGAAGTAGTCGCCCCACAGGGTTCCCTCGTCGACTCCGATGCCCTTGGGCTTGTCGTAGACGCCATGCAGGATCAGCGCGTTCGAGACCGGATGGCCGCCGGTGGAGTAGTGGCTGATGAGCGAGCGCAGGATCTCGGCCGCTGCCGTCCGGTACCGGTCGGCGCTGGCCGTGTCGGTGAGGCTGTCGGCGAGTTCGACCAGGCCGCAGGCGGCGATGGCCGCGGCCGAACTGTCCCGCTCCTGACCGCTGCCGTCGCCGAATTCCAGGTCCCAGTACGCGACGTGATCGTTCGGCAGGCGGGCGAGGAAGCGGTCCGCGCAGATCCTCGCGGCGGCGAGCAGCGCGGGGTCGCCCGTGTGTCGATGGTTGAGACTGAACCCGTAGATGCCCCATGCCTGCCCGCGGGCCCAGCAGGAGTGGTCGGCGTGGCCCTGCTCGGTTTCGCCCCGTAGCGGCACCCCACTGTCGGGGTCCCAGTAGAAGGTGTGGAACGTGGTGCCGTCCGGGCGCAGGAGGTGCCGGCGTAGCTGGGCAGCGTGCCGGCGGGCCGCCGCGGCGTAGCGGTCGTCGCCTGTCGTGTGGCTGGCCCAGAAGAGCAGCGGCGTGTTCATGAGGCTGTCGATGATGGTGCGGCCACGTTGCCGGGGGTCACTCAGGTCGCCCCAGGCCTGGATGATCCCGGCGGGTTCGAGGATGCGCGTCATCAGGTGGTCGGCGGCGGCGAGAGCCGCGCCCCGGGCCCGCGGATCGCCGGTACGGCGGGCCGGGGTGACGCAGGCGAGGGTATAGAGGAACCCGAGGTCGTGGGTGTCCAGGTCGATGCCGCGGGTCATCCGGGTCACGAAGCTGTCCACGTGGGACAGCGCGGCCCGCCGGTGGCTCTCCGCACCGGTCAGATCATGTGCCAGCCAGAGCATCCCGGGCCAGAAGCTGGTGGTCCAGCCGATGTTGGCGCCCTCGGGCTGGCCACCGCCCGCCGGCCGCAGCGGGTAGCGGTTGGCGGCGGTGGTGTCCGCGGGGTACCGGTCGCCGAAGGTGGCGATGTTCGCGTCGATGGTGCGTATCGCGGCGGCCACCGCGGCCGCCATGGCGTCTGCGTCGGAGCTGGGACGGACGTCGGTCGCCGTCATGGATGCTGTTCCCCCTCGTGGGTACGGGCCGGTGCCGGGCAGGTGTGCTGTCGGCGTCCCGGCTCGGTAGCCGGTACGTGGTGCTCAGGTGCTCTGCGGTGCGGTCGTCGGTGGGTCGAGGGCGGCGCGCATTGTGAAGCGGCTGTTGGCCCACACGACGTAGAGCAGTGGCGCGGCGGCGAGGCCGAGCGCGATCGCGGGGCGGGCCGCCAGGATCTGTGCGAGCAGCACGAGGGCGAGGAGAGACACGGCGGTGAGGTACCACCGGCGCACCGCCAGATACACGCAGGCGCGGGCCACCTCACGCAACCGCGCGGTGGGTCGCTCGGCGACGGTCACCAACCCCAGCAACGTGGTGGCGACGGTGAGGACGATCAGGGTCGCCAGCACCGGCAGTGCGAGTGCCCCGACCCGGTGGCCCCACGCGGCGCGGGCGTCGACGGCGAGCACGACCAGGGCGGCCATGGCTGTCGCCGTCCAGAGCATCGCCGGCCGGGCGGTGGCTCGCCAGGCGCGGCGGTAGGTGCGCAGTACGCCGCCGGTGTCGCCGGCCGAATAGGCGGACATGACCGCGAAGACCGCACAGAGCCCGGGCGCGCAGAGCGGGGCGGTCAGCGCGTACAGCGGCCAGGAGCGCGCCGCCTCGGTGGTGAACGCGAGCGTCACCAGTGGCAGGCAACCGAGCACCAGCAGCAGGTTGCTGACGAGCGCGACGTAGAACCCGTCGAAGACGGCGGCGATGGTGTGGTGGCGCGAACGCATGGGCCTCAACCCTTCAGTCCGGTCGTGGCGATGCCCTCGATGAAGTAGCGCTGGCCGAGCAGGAAGATGACCGCGACGGGCAGCACGGACAGCACGGAGCCCGTCATGATCAGCGCGTACTCGGCGTTGTACTGCGAGATGAAGGTGTTGAGCCCCAACTGGATGGTGCGCAGCTCCGCGCTGCGCAGGTAGACCAGCGGACCCAGGTAGTCGTTCCAGGTGGTCACGAACGTCAGCAGGGCGAGGCTGGCCAGAGCCGGTCGGGACAGCGGCAGCATGATCCGTCGGTAGATGCCGAACTCGCTGAGCCCGTCCACCCGCGCCGCTTCGCTGAGCTCCTCGGGGATCGTCTCGTAGAACTGCTTCATCAGGAACACGCCGAACGCGCCGAACGCCTGCAGCGCGACGATCGACCACAGCGTGTTCGACAACTGCAACTTCGACATGAGGATGAACTGCGGAATCATGTACGACTGCCACGGCACCGCGATCGTCCCGACGTACGCCAGGAAGAGCGCGTTGCGGCCGGGAAAGCGGACGCGGGCGAAGCCGTACGCGGCGAAGCTGCCGGTCACCACCTGGAGGAAGCTGACGAGCACCGACAGCAGCAACGTGTTTCCCAGCCAGGTCGTCATGTCCGAGCGCTGCCAGATGTCGAGGTAGTTCCGCCACACCACCGGATCGGGGAGCCAGGTGATCGGGATGGTGAAGACGTCGCTGTTGGTCTTCAACGACGCCACCACCATCCAGTAGAACGGCAGCAGCAGCCCGGCCGCCGCGAGCACGAGGGCGGCGTACCCGACGAGCCGCCAGCCCCGGGACCGGGCCTGCCGGCCGGGTGCGCTGCGGTCTCCGGGCGCGGCGACGGCCGGGGTGGGCAGGGAGAGGTCGGTCGCGGTCATCAGCTGTTCCTCCGCTTGTTGACCATGAACTGGATCACCGTGATGCCGAAGCAGATGGCGAACAGGACGATGGAGACCGCCGATGCGTAGCCGAACTGGTTCTCCTCGAAGCCCTTCTGGTAGATGTACTGCGAGAGCACCAGCGTCGACTGGCCCGGTCCGCCGCCGGTCATCACGAGGATGAGGTCGAAGACCTTGAAACTCTCGATGGTGAGCAGCACCGTGACGAAGAACGTGGTGTGTCGCAGGCCGGGGACTGTCACGTGCACGAACCGCTGCCACGCTGAGGCGCCGTCGGTCTCGGCCGCTTCGTATAGCTGGGCCGGGATGGTCTGCAGGCCGGCCAGGAACAGCAGCATGTAGTAACCCATGTACCGCCAGGTGCCGACGATGATGACCGCCGGCATCGACCAGGTCGACGACGTGGTCCAGCCCGGGGCATCGTCCACCCCGACGGCACCGAGGAGAGCGTTGATCGGGCCGTACTCCGGGCTGAACAGCTGGTTCCAGACGATCGCGATCGCCACGATCGAGGTGATGTACGGAAAGAAGGCGACCGTGCGGAAGAACCGCACGCCACGCAGTTTGCGGTTGAGCAGCAGCGCCAGCCCGAGTGCCGCCGCGAGGGTCAGCGGGATGTGGAAGACCGTGTAGTAGACGGTGTTGCGCAGAGCGGTCCAGAAGCTCGAGTCGTCCCACATGCGCCGGAAATTGGCGGTGCCGGTCCACTCGGCCACCCCGAAGACGTTCCAGTTGGTGAAGGCCACGTAGAACAGCACGACGACGGGTAGCAGGGTGAACCCGGCGAAGCCGACGAAGTTGGGCAGGATGAACGACCAACCGGCGACCGTGTTGCGCGACACCAGCCGCCGGCGCCTGGGCCGCGTGCGCGGCAATGTTGTCATGGGCAGTCTCCGGGAGCGTTCGGCTCGGCGGCGGATCCGGCGCGCGGCGAAGGCGCGCGCCGGACCCGCCATCAGCTCACTGGTTGAGGACCTCGTTCTTGGCACGGGTCTGCGCCTTGCTCAGTTCCGCGTCGACGCCCTTGCCGTCGGAGAGGATCGCCGAGTGCGTCTCGTTGAGGAGGTTCTGCAGGCCGGCGGTGTGCTTCGACACCGGGTTCTCCGGCTTGACGGTGTGCTTCGCGTAGGCGAACTTCGACAGGTCGTCCTGCGGTACGCCGTCCAGCCCGAACAGCGTCGCGGTGACCGCGTCGGTGACCTGGGCCGGGGTGATGCCGATCCCGGCCAGCGCCTTTGCGGCGTCCGGGCCGCCCGCGTAGCGGAGGAAGGCCTTGGCCGCGGCGACCTTCGACTTGCTGATCTTCGGGTTGATCCCCAGGCCAGTCGGGTCGCCGAAGGTGACAGGAGTGGCGGAGGTGCCGGTGGTGGACTTGTCGAACTGCGGCGCCGGTGCCATGCCCCACCCGAACGTGTCGGCGTCTCCGCTCTTGCGCTGGTTGAGCAGCGTGGCCACGTACCAGGTGCCCATCAGCAGCATCGCCGACTGCTGCTTGCCGAACTGCGCCTGGTAGGTGAGTTTGTTGGTCTTCGCCGTGCCGAAGGTCGGCTGCGCGCCGGCCGCCTGCAGGTCCAGTGACCGCTCGTAGTACGGCTTCAGGTAGCCGAAGTCCCCGGAGAGCAGATCCGCGTTGGGGGTCTGGGCGAGCGCGAATCCCTGCACTGTCGACTGGAAGGTGTGCTGGTACGCGCCCGTCGCGTTCGAGCCGGCCCCCTTCAGCCCGGTGTGCAGCCGCTTCGCCGCGTCGGTGTAGTCGTCCCAGGTCCAGCTGCCGTCCGGCGGGGCCACCTTCGCCTTCGCGAACAGGTCCTTGTTGTAGAACAGCACCCACGAGTCCTGCCGGTACGGCACCGCGTACGCCTTGCCGTCCACCTGGTACGGCGTGAGCGCCGGGCTCGAGCCGAGACCGGAGGTGACGTCGGAGACGTCGAGCAGCTGACCACCGCTCTGGTACGTGTAGAAGTTCTTGAGGGTCTTCATGACGTAGACGTCCGGGGCGGTGCCGGCGGCCAGGTCCGTGATCATCTGGGTGTCGTAGTCGTTGCCTGCGGCGTACTCCTTGAGCTGCACCGTCACGTTCGGGTGGGTTGCCTTGAAGCCGTCGGCGAGCGTCTTGAACTCGGGCGTGGACGACAGGGTCCAGCCGGCCAGGGTGATGGTCACCGGGGCATTGGGGTCGACCGGCTCGTCTCCGCCGCCGCAACCGGCGAGAACAAGCGTCAGGGCCGTCGCAGCGCTGATGACGGCGGGTATCGCACGCTTCATCCCTTTCTCCTTAGGTCAGGGGCCCGGTCGGGCCCGCACTGCAACCAGGCCGCGTGGCTGGGCCTGGGGTGCTCCGTGTCCAGATGGGTCGACGTGCTGATCCCGTCGGGCCAGTCCACCGCCAGGTGGAGGCCCCGCGCGTCCTCGGTGATCACGGCCTGGCAGGCCTGCCCGACCCGGGACGCCGGCACCGTGGACAACTCGAGGAGGGCCGCGGCCCATGCGCCCGGCCGGACGGGGTGCTCCAGCCAGGGCACGACCAGCCCGCCGGCCAGGGGCCCGCCGTGCGCAAGGGTGGTGGCGCCGGCGGTTCCGCCGCCGTGCACGCTCTCGAGCCGACTGGTCAGGCCGGCGCCGGTCACGGCCGCCGCGTCGCCGCGAAGGGTTGCCGTCGCGTCCCCGGCAATGGCCCAGCCGCCGATCCGTAGCCGCAGCGCATCGGCCTCGATGCCGTCGGCGAGGTCGTCGACGCGGGTCAGACGCAGCTCCCAGGGGCCACGGACCACCGAGTACACGGTGAGGTGCCCGGCCGGTCGGGACCGGCCCGCCCGGCCGCCGCCATGATCGCGTTGGCCCGGGTCCGGGTCGACCCAGCGGGCGAGGCCACGTGACCCGGCCACGCCCACGCCGTCGGTGTCGACGTGCACGGTCAGCAGGCGCATTCCGGCGCGGTGGGTGGCCCGGCCCGCGCCGTCGACGAGAGTGACGGACTGGTCGAGTGGGCTGGCCCAGCCGCTGTCGTCGAGGACGGGGCTGGTGGCGGTGGAGTAGCCCAGTCGCGCGTAGAGCGGGGAGTCTCCGACAGTGGCGCCCTCTACGGCGTGGTCGGTGCCGTGGTTGACGACACGGACGATGCCGTCGGCACGGGTGCCGGAGACCAACCAGCCTGGCGCGCGCACCGCCCGCACCGCGTCCCGCTCCTCGACGGGCAGCGGCTCCTCGGGAGCTGTCCACACCGGATGTTCGGCGGGTAGCGCGATGCCGAGCAGGCCCTTGCTGGCCCAGTACGGCGAGCCCGGTCCGGAGTAGGACTGCGCCAGTCTCGGCCACGACCGGTGCCAGCCGGTGGTGAGCAGTCCTCGTTCGTCCGGGGCCCCGTTGGCGACGAAGTGGCGCACGATGCGGGTGGCCGCGCCACGCAACTGGCCGAGGCTGACCGAGGGCACGCCGGCGATCGCACCGACCCAGAACGGCGCCGCCGCGGCGAAGCGGTAGATCAGGCTTCGCCCCTGGATCAGCGGCGACCCGTCGGCGCCCACGAGCGCGACCGCGTCGCTCAGGAAGCGGTCGAGGCTGGCCAGGTCCCGATCGCGACGCTGCTCGGCCAGGTCCGCAGCGCCGGCCATCCGGGCCCACAGCGTCGGATACAGGTGCAGGGCCCAGCCCACATAGTGGTCGTACGCGCGGTGTGGCCCGTCGGACATCCAGCCGTCCCGGCGGGCGAAGCCGTCGTGCGTGCTCAGGTCCGCGGCCATCTCGTCGAGCGAGTGCGGCCCACCCACCGAACGCAGGAACGTCTGTACGACCAGCCGGAACCAGACCCAGTTGATCTGTGGATACGTGTCGTCGCCGACCGCCGGGCGCAGGTAGTCGACCACCCGCTCGTGCACCGCGGACGGCAGCCGGTCCCAGATCCACGGGCGGGTCAGGTCCAGGACCAGCGCGATGGAGGCGGCTTCCACCTTCGCCTGGGGGTGCTCGTCCAGGCGCACCCAGCGGTCCGGGGAGCCCGGATCGGTGCCGGCGGCGATGCCGGCCGCGTACCTGTCGACGAGCTCGTCCATGCCCACTCCCCTGGCCCCCGCGATGCGGAAGCCGGCCAGGAGGAAGGTGCGGGCGAAACCCTCGAGGCCGTCAACGGCCCGCCCGTAACCGCCCTCCGGCCCGGGAAGGTTGACGAGGGCGTGGCCGGGCGACGCGAACGGCCGGACCGCGGCGAGCATCCGGTCGGCCAGGCCCAGCCAGTCGTCCCGGCTCCAGGTCGCGGCCTCCGAGGCCGTCCCCGGCGTTGACCGGCCGGCCGTCCCGGACGTCATCCCAGATCCTGTCGCATCGATCCGTCTCCGTGGAATGTGGCGAGCGAGGGCGTTGCCAGGAATGTGACGCCCCGGCATCCGTAGGGTTTCCGAAGTAAAACGCTCACATCAGATCAAGTCAATGCTGTTCTCAAACCAGACGAACACATACGATCAAAAAGGCACACACCGTCACCGGGGTCGGCCTGGGCCGGAGCTACCAACATTTGCCCTCAATGTGGACAGAAAGCTCCCATTGGAGATCGTTCCACCGCCTGCGGCCCGGGCAACCCTGCCCGCACACTGATCCATCACCACTCTGGACGCCATAACCGCTCTGATACGATCACAATCGATCACAGCCGCTCGGGTCGACGGCGGGTCACGACCGTCGCGTTCCTCGGAGGTCCCCCATGACCAAGGACAGTCCTGTCATCGCCACGGCGGAGGCTTCCCGCGCACCGCTTCAGGTCGCCCGCCGCCAGCAACTGTTGGCAGCGCTGCAACGCGACGGCTCGATGCGCATCTCCGACCTGTCGCACGTGCTGGGCGCCGCGCCGGTCACCATCCGGCGCGACATCGCGGAACTCGCCGCCGAAGGGTTGGTTCGCCGGGTCCACGGCGGGGTCGCCCTGATCCTGCCGGACGACGTCCCGGCACCCGACGAACCGCCCGCCGCAGCTCGGAACCCGCTCGTCGGACGCGTGCTCGGCATGCTGGTGCCCTCATTGGACTACTACTGGCCGGACGTGGCGCGCGGCGTCGAGGGCGCCGCCCGCGAGCTGGACATGCGTGTGGTGCTCCGCGGCTCCTCGTACGACACCGAGGACGACCAGCCGCAACTGGCCCGCCTGGTGGAGCGGATGGACGTGGACGCGCTGATCATCGCGCCGAGCATGGACTCGCCGACCGCCGAGCGCACCATCGAGTGGCTCGACCAGGTCGGCGTCCCGGTCGTCCTGCTGGAACGCACCGCCACGGTGGGCAGTCATCACGCCGTCCTGGAGTCGGTGGTCACCGACCATGCGCTCGGCGCGGCCATGGCCGTACGCCACCTCACCTCGCTCGGTCACCGCAAGGTCGGCCTGGTGCTCGACGCCAACAGCCCCACCAGCCAGCACGTGCGGCGTGGCTGGCTCGACGCCACCACCGAGTGCGGCCTCGATTCGGACGCGACGGTGGTGGCCGTGGTGCCCGACACGCGGTCACCGGAGCGGGACACGGTGCTCGACGACGTGCTCGACCAGTGCCAGGCGACCGGGACGACGGCACTGCTGGTGCACGCCGACGCCGAGGCGATCGCGCTGGTGCAGCGCTGCGAGGAGCGGCACCTGTCCGTTCCCGGCGACCTCTCCATCGTGGCGTACGACGACGAGATCGCCGGGCTCTTCAGCCCGCCGCTGACCGCGGTCCGACCGCCGCGACGCTCGATCGGCCGGGCTGCCGTACGCCTCGTCGCCGACCGGCTCGCCGACCCCGACCGCCCCACCCACCGGATCGTCATCAGCCCGTCGCTGCGGGTCCGGGGGTCGACCGCGCCACCACCCGCGTAGGGGCTCTTCGCGTTCCCGCCTCGGGAACGTTCAGCCGGTCGAAGACGCGCCGCTCGGGTCAGGTCCCGAGCGGCGCGTCGTGTTGGGACCCGGCGGGGGCCGCGCGCCGCTCGATTGACCCGTAACAGGCCCGAAACTACCGGTTGAAAATCCTGGAACATTCTGCGAGCCTGAGAGCCATCGATCGCTGTGAACGTTAACATGATCCACTCAGCTCTGGAGGCCCGAGCGTGACCGTCGAGCCCACCCCCAGCGGATCAGCATGATTTCCCGGAACCGTCCCCCCGGGCGTACCGAATCCGGACGCCCACTGTTTCCGGAACAGCCGCGATAGTTGCCGCTCTGATTGCGTCGCTGCTGGCCAGTCTCAGCTCCCGCGGCGACTACGGCCTGCTGCCGTACCGGGCGGGTCGGCTGACGCTGCAACGCCGACGATCGGACAGCGTCGGGGCACTCATCCACCACCAGGAGGTACCGACAGTGCGAGGACCCGCAGACCACCCCCCGCCCCCGGGTGACACCCATGCCGACCGAACGTCCCCGCGTTCGCGCGGACGGCTCCTCAAGCTCGCCGCGGCCGGGATCGCCGCAGCGGTCGGGCTGCTCACCATCACCGTGGCGACGGGGTCGGCATCGGCCGCCGACAACCCGTACCAGCGCGGCCCGGACCCCACCGCGGCCAGCGTCACCGCAGTGAACGGCCCCTTCGCGAACACGTCGGTAAGCGTCCCGACCGGGTACGGCTTCAACGGTGGCCGGATCTACTACCCGACCGACACCAGCCAGGGCACCTTCGGGGCCATCGCGATCTCCCCGGGTTACACCGCGTTGTTCTCCGCCGAACTGGCCTGGATGGGCCCGTGGCTGGCCTCCCACGGCTTCGTCGTGATCGGCATCGAGACCAACAGCCGCAACGACTTCGACACGGCCCGCGGCACCCAGTTGCTCGCCGCGCTGGACTACCTGACGCAGCAGAGCCCGGTACGCGACCGGGTCGACCCCAACCGGTTGGCGGTCGCAGGCCACTCCATGGGCGGCGGCGGGGCGCTGAGCGCAGCCACCAGGCGTCCGTCGCTGAAGGCGGTCGTCGGCATCGCGCCGTACTCGCCGTCGTCGAACCTGGCCAACGACCGGGTGCCCACCATGATCTTCGCCGGCCAGGCGGACACGGTGGTCACCCCGTCCTACGCCACCGGCCTGTACAACAGCCTCCCGACCACGACCGAGAGCACGTACCTGGAGGTCGCCGGCGCGGACCACGGGTTCATGGTCGGACGGTCGAACCCCGTGCTGGTCCGGACCATGCTGCCGTTCGTCAAGATGTTCCTCGACAACGACGCCCGGTACAGCCAGTTCCTCTGCCCGCTGCTGGACAACAGCGGCGTGGTCACCTACCGCAGCACCTGCCCGCTGCTGCCGTCGACGCCGACCAGCCCGACGCCGACCACCACCCCGACGAGCACCCCGACACCGGCGCCCACCGTCACACCCACCACACCGCCCGGCTCGGCCAGCCAGATCGTCGGCACGCAGTCCGGCCGGTGCGTCGACGTGCCCAACGCCTCGCGCACCAATGGCACGCGGGTGCACCTCTGGGACTGCAACAGGCAGACCAACCAGGCGTGGACCTACACCGCCAACAAACAACTACAGGTGTACGGCACCATGTGCCTGGACGCGGCGGGCACCGGTAACGGCGCGGCCGTGCAGATCTACAGCTGCCACGGCCAGACCAACCAGCAGTGGAACGTCAACTCCAACGGCACCATCAGCAGCGTCCAGTCCGGACGATGCCTGGACGTCTGGAGCACCGCCAACGGCGCCCAGGTCCAGCTCTACGACTGCCACGGCCAGACCAACCAGCAGTTCCGGCTCACCGCCCTGAACTAATGATCACGGTTGGACCGAACCGGGCGGGCTCGGCGTCACGCCGAGCCCGCTCGGGCGGGCGGCGGGTCACAGTCGCTCACGTGCCGCTCAGCGGCGCTGTGCTCGCACGCACCACGAGCTTGGGGACGACCAACGGCAGTGGCTGCGGCGCCGTGTCGTCGATGGCCTGGGTGACGGCAGTGATGGCCCGTTGACCTACCGCGCCGAAATCCTGCTGGATCGTGGTCAGCGGCGGAATCAGGTACGCCGCCTCGGGGACGTCGTCGAATCCGACGACGGAGATGTCCTCGGGCACTCGCCGTCCCCGTTCGTGCAGCGCGCGCAGCACCCCGATGGCCATCTGGTCGTTGGCGGCGAAGACCGCGGTGGTCCCGGGCATCTCGCAGATCCGCAGTCCGGCGACATAGCCGCTGTGGGCCATCCAGTCACCCTGGACCGGCTCGGGCGGGCGTAGGCCCGCCGCACTCATCGCCGCACGCCAGCCGTCGCGGCGGGCGCGAGCCTCCGCCCAGTTGAGCGGACCTGACACATGCACGATCTCCTGGTGCCCGAGGCCGAGCAGGTGGTCGGTCGCCATCCGGGCGCCGAGCACCTGGTCGACGCCGACGGTGACGCTGGCCCTGGACAGATCGCCCTCCACGACCACGAAGGGGACACCGGATCGGGTCATCCGCACCACCTCGAGAGCCTCGTCGTTGCCGGCGATCATCACGACGCCCTCCACGCCGACGCGCATGAGGTGTTCGGTGGCGTCGCTGAGCGCGCGTACCGTCACCTCCGAGAGGCTCACCGAGGTGGCGAAGTAGCCGGCGGCGCGGGCGGCATCCTCGACGCTGCGGTGAATACTCGTCGGACCGAACAGCGTCCTGGCCGTACCGATGATGCCGATCATCCCGGAGCGTCCGCGAACCAGCGCGCGGGCTGCGGTGTTGGGGCGGTAGTCGAGCCGTCGGATGGCCTCGAGAACCCGCTCCCGCGTCTCGCGCCTGATGGCGGGTGCCCCGTTGATGACCCGGGACACCGTCTGGTGCGACACGCCCGCCAGCCGGGCGACGTCCGCCATCACCGGTGGCCGATGGGCGGCGGTCACCGCTTTCTCCGTGTGAACTCGCACTGGCGGGCCGTCCGTTCTTCCATGAGTCGTTTCCTCGTACGTTCCGGGGCCGTCAGTGTGAGTGACGGGGCACTGCGCTGCCACTGCCACCGACGAGGAAGTCGAGGTCCGCGCCGCTGTCGGCCTGCAGAACATGCTCGCTGTACAGCCGCGTCCACCCTCGATCGGCCACCGGCGGTGGCGGTTCCCAGGCGGCACGGCGTTCGGCGAGTTCGGCATCGTCGACCAGGAGGTCCAGGCGACGCGTGGTGACGTCGACGTGGACCAGGTCGCCGGTGCGTACCAGCGCGAGAGGCCCGCCCACGGAGGCCTCCGGCGCCACGTGCAGGACGCACGTGCCGTAGCCGGTGCCGCTCATGCGGGCGTCCGAGATCCGCACCATGTCCGTGATGCCGTCGGCGAGCAACCGGCGGGGCATGGGCACGTTCCCCACCTCCGGGAAGCCCGGGTAGCCACGTGGGCCGGCATTGCGCACGACGATCACCGTGTCGGCTGTGACGTCGAGGTCCGGGTCGTCGGCGGCGACGACGTACTCCTCGATCCGGTCGAAGACGAGCGCCGGGCCGGTGTGCGTGAGGAGGTGGGCCGAGGCCGCGGAGACCTTCAGCACCGCCCCGGACGGCGCGAGCGACCCGCGCAGCACGACGGTCCCCGAACCGGCGGCCTGGAACGGCTCCTCCATGGTGGCGATGACGTCCCGGTTCCAGCACTGCGCGCCGTCGACGTTCTCCGCCACGCTCCTGCCACTGACGGTGATGTGGTTCGTGTGCAGCAGCGGCGCGAGCTCCTTCATCACCACCGGAAGGCCCCCCGCGTAGGCGAAGTCCTCCATCAGGTACGCCCCGGACGGCATCAGGTTGACCAGCAGCGGCACGTCTGCGGTGAGGGTGTCGAAGTCCTCCAACGACAGGGGCACGCCGAGGCGGCCGGCGATCGCGAGCAGGTGCACGACGGCGTTGGTGGAGCCACCGATCGCGGCGTTGACCCGGATCGCGTTCTCGAACGCCTCCCGGGTGAGCACCGAGGACAGCCGCTGGTCCTCGCCGACCATGGCGACGATCCGGCGGCCTGCGGCCTGGGCGAGCGCGTACCGCCGGGAGTCGACTGCCGGCACGGCGGCGGCCCCCGGCAGTTGCACGCCCAGCGCCTCGGTCACGCACGCCATCGTGGAGGCGGTGCCCATTGTCATGCAGTGGCCCCGGCTGCGGGACATGCCGACCTCCGCCTCGGCGCAGTCCGCGGCGGTCATCCGGCCGGCCCGCATCTCCTCCGTGAAGCGCCAGACGACGGTGCCCGAGCCGATGTCCTGACCGCGGAACTTGCCGTTGAGCATCGGCCCGCCGGTCATCATCAGCGTCGGCAGGTCGACGCTCGCCGCCCCCATCAGCAGGCCCGGAGTGGTCTTGTCGCAGCCGGAGAGGAGGACCACCCCGTCGAGCGGGTTGGCGCGGACCGACTCCTCCAACTCCATCGCCAGCAGGTTGCGGTAGAGCATGGTGGTGGGTCGCATGAGCGGCTCACCCAGGCTCATCGCGGGGAATTCCAGCGGCAGACCGCCGCTCTCCCACACGCCCCGCTTCACCGATTCGGCCAGGTCGCGCAGGTGGGCGTTGCAGGGCGTCAGCTCCGACCAGGTGGTGGCGATGCCGATCACCGGGCGACCGTCGAAGACGTCGTCCGCGAAACCCTGGTTGCGCATCCAGGACCGATGGATGAACCCGTTACGGCCTTCCGCGCCGAACCACTGCCCGCTACGCAGCGCTCGATCCGTCGTCGACATCAGCACACCTTTCTGTTCATCCGCCCGGGCTCCTGGTGGGAAGGGCGGCCTACCGGAGGCCTCCGACGGACAGTCCGCCGCGCCAGTGTCGTTGCAGGCTGAAGAACGCGATGACCAGTGGGATCACGGACACGAGCGAGCCCAGGATGATGAGGCTCCACAGCGAGGTGCCTCCCGAGTTGTTCGCCGACGCGATCCCCTGCCAGAGGCCTAGGCCGACGGTGACCGGGAAGAGCCGGTTGTCCGAGAGCATGGCCAGGGGCAGGAAGTAGTTGTTCCAGGACGCCACAGCCGACAGGAGCAGCACGGTGACCACCGCGGGGCGCATCAGCGGAAGAGCGATCTGGATGAACGTCCGCACCTCTCCCGCCCCGTCGACCCGCGCCGCGTCCAGGAGTTCGTCCGGCACCGCGTCGCGCGCGTACACGTGCATCAGGTAGACGCCGAACGGGTTGAGCAGCGACGGGAGGATCACCGCCCAGACCGTGTTCGTCATGCCGAGCCGGGAGAACATGATGAAGGTCGGGATGACCAGGGCGGTGGCGGGCACCATCAGCGCGCCGAGCACGACGGCGAAGCTGAAGCGCCGCGCGGCGAACCGGTACTTGGCGAAGCCGTAGCCGGCCATTACCGACAGGACCGTGGCGCCGATTCCGCCGGCGATGGCGTACAGGGTGGAGTTGAGGATCCACCGCAGGTAGATGCCACCGTCGTAGGTGAAGAGCTGCTTGAGGTTGCCGAGGTAGTCGATCTGGTCGGTGAACCAGAGGGTGTTGCCGCCACCGAACAGGCCCGGCGCGTCCTTGGAGCTGTTGACGATGACCCACCAGAACGGCACGAGGAAATAGATCACCAGGAAGCCGAGGAGGATCTGCAGAGGGAGATAGCGCTGCGGGCGGCGAGAGCCTGCGCGGACGCTTGTGTGGTCGGTCATCTACAGGAAGCTCCTCCGCTTGCGGGTGAAGAACAGGAAGGCGTACACGCAGATGAACACGATGCCGCCGAGGGCGAACGAGATCGCGGACCCGTAGTTGAAGTTGGCGAGCGAGAACGCCTGTTGGTACGCGTACATGTTGGGCGTGAAGTCGGAGCCGATCGTGCCCGCGGCGAGGTAGCGCAGGATCTGCGGTTCGTTGAAGAACTGCAGGGTGCCGATGAGCGAGAAGACCAGGATCAGGATCAACGCGGGCGCG
The DNA here is from genome assembly GCF_049841615.1 of Micromonospora sp. DT63. Classification (NCBI taxonomy): domain Bacteria; kingdom Bacillati; phylum Actinomycetota; class Actinomycetes; order Micromonosporales; family Micromonosporaceae; genus Micromonospora; species Micromonospora sp. DT63. Next base: position 1,383,551 of record NZ_JBNCKQ010000001.1, read on the forward strand.
ATCAGCGGGATCTTGATGCGGGTCGCGATCTGCCATCGTCCGGCGCCGTCCATCCGGGCGGCCTCGTAGAGCGTCGGGTCGACTCCCTGCAACGCCGCGTACAGGATGATCATGTAGTAGCCCGCCCACTGCCAGGTGACGACGTTGAGCAGGCCATAGAAGATCAGGTTGCTGCCCAGGAAGTCGGGCGCGGTGGCGCCGAACAGACCGAAGATGTCGGTGAGCGGGCCGAAGCCCTTGCTGTAGAGGAACCCCCACATCACCGCCCCGATGACGGTGGGGATCGCGTACGGCAGAAAGATCATGAGGCGGGAGAAGCGCGCGAACAGCGTGGTCACCGAGTCCAGGATGAGGGCCATCACGAGCGCGAGGACGATCTGCAGCGGAATGGAGACGAGCGAGAAGCGGATGACGAACCACGCCCCGGACAGGAAGCTCGGGTCGGTGAACGCCTTCACGTAGTTGTCGAAGAGGACGAAGCTGGTGCCGCCGATCAGCTTCTTCTGAAAGAGGCTGAGGTACAGCGCGTACGCCAGCGGCGCGATGAGGAACGCCAGGAAGACGACAGCGAATGGCCCGACGAAGAGCCACCCCATCAGGTGCTCGCGGAGGTGCACCTTGCCACGGATCTTGCGCGTCTCATTCTGGGGACGCCGTGCGCGCTTCTCGGTCAGGAGTGTCATCTTTGGTCTCCGGGACGTGGACGCTGGGGACCGTGGGTGGGCCGGCCGGTGCCGGCCCACCCATCGGTGTCACTGAACGGTGAAGCCCTGTTCCTTGGCGTACTTCGCCACGTCCTCCTGGAGCTTGTCGGCAGCCTGCGACCCGGTGACGGAGCCCTTGATGATCTCGCTGACCTGCTTCGTCATGGCGTCGAGGTAGTACTGACCGAAGGGCGCGTAGGCGACACCCTTGTAGGCCTCGGCGGCGGGAAGGTAGACCTCCTTGTTCGCCTGCTGGCCGTCGAAGAACGCCACCTTCAGGTCGACGAACGCGGGATCCTTGAGCGCCGTGAGGTTCAGCGGGAAGATGATCTGGTTGGTCCAGCCGTCGGTGAGTGACTCCTTGTCGGCGTAGAGCCCGTAGGCGACCTTCGCCGCCAGCTCCGGCTTCTTCGCCTGCTTGGTCACCGAGAAGGCCGACCCACCCCAGTTCACCTGCACCGGGTTGGCCGGATCCCACTGCGGCAGCGGCGCCACCGCGAACTTGCCGGTGTCCTGACCCTTACCGACACCCGCGCCGGTGAGGTAGCCGGGCGCCCAGGCCGCCGAGATGTACGTCGCGTACTTGCCGTTGATCACGCCGGAGATGTACTCCGGGGTGAACTGGTCCTGCGTACCGACCAGGCCCTTGCGGGCGAGCCCGCCCCAGTAGTCGAGCACGTCCTTGGACGCCTGGTCGTTGAGCTTCACCCCGATCGACTTCGGCTGCGCCGGATCGAAGGTGAAGGGCGCGGCGCCCTTCTGAATCTGCAGCGCCATCAGGACCGCCGGGACGTTCGCGCCGAGGTCCCCGAACAGCGGACCACCGGCGTCCTTGACCTTCTGCGCGGCCTGCTCGTACTCGGCCCAGGTCTTCGGCGGACTGATCTTGTACTTGTCGAAGATGTCCTTCCGGTAGATCATGCCCATCGGGCCACCGTCGACCGGAACGCCGTAGACCGCGTCGCCGACCGACACGTCCTTCCAGGCGCCCTCGCCGTAGTTGGCCTTGACCGCGTCGTAGCCGTACTGCTTGATGTCGACGAGCGCGCCCTGGATCTGGAAGGTCGGGATTCGGTCCGCCTCGACCATGATCACGTCGGGAGCGCCGGTGCCCGCCGAGATGGCCGTCTGGAACTTGTCGTACTCGTCGCCGCCCTGCCCGACGTTGGTCCAGCAGACCTGCACGTCGTCGTGCAGCTTGTTGAAGTTGTCGACGACGAGCTGCGTGTTGGGGTACCACCCCCACATCGTCACGACCGGCACGTTCTGCTTGGTGATGGTGTTCGTGCAGTTGCTCGCGTCGCTGCCGCCCTCGTCCGAGGAGCAGGCGACCAGGCCGCTCCCGACCGCGAGCATGGCCACCGTGGCGAGTATGCGACTTCTCTTCATTGAGATGGTTCCCTTCGGTGGTGGCGGTGCACAGGCATCCGTGCGCTGGGCGGGCGCCACCGGGGCAGGAGAACCCTGCTCCCGGTGGCGTCGCCGGGGGGCTCCTAGCGCTTGAACAGACGCGGCGCCAGGTCGATGAGGTTCTTCTGCCACACGTCCCAGCCGTGCGGGCCGGGGGTGACGCCGTCGAACTCGTAGCGGATACCGAGGGTGTTCAGCGTGGTCAGCGAGGCCATGAAGCTCGGGTACACGAAGTCGGTCTGGTCGCCCACGTACAGGCGCAGCATCTTCGTCCCGTTGTTGATCGCGGCCACGTCGACGCCGGTGCCGCTGCCGAACCCGGCCGAGAGGGCCGCCACGTAGGCGAACTCCCCCGGGTAGGCCCGCAGCACGCCCAGCGCCTGCCCGCCGCCCATCGACAGGCCGGCGAGGGCCTGCTGGGACGGATCACTGGAGACGTGGTAGCGGGCCCTGGCCGTCGGCACGATGTTCTCCAACAGCTCCTTGGTGAAGTTCGACGAGTTGCCGTTGCCCATCACCACGACCATGGGCGTGAGGTCGCCGTCGAGGAACTGATGGTCGAGGATCTGCTTGGCGCGTCCCATCTCGACCCAGTCCGTGTAGCTCTGGCCGCTGCCGTGCTGGAGATAGAGGACGGGATACGGCTGTGCCCGGCCCGGGTCGTACCCCGGTGGGGTCCACACCAGCGCGGTGCGGTCCTGCCCCGCCACCGTGCTGGTGTAGGTCATGCTCTCGACCTTCCCGCCCTGGCCGGCGGGGACGTCCGACAGCAGTCGGGCGCCCGGCCCCGGGAGGAGGAAGGTGCTCCACATCGGTTCGGAGGTCACAGTCGTCGGGTTCGAGACGTCCTTGAACGGGACCCGGTCGACGATCAGCCGGTAGTAGTAGAACCAGGGCTTCAGCGGCCCCACTGTCGCCCGCCACCGGTCGCCGTCCCGCGTCATCGGCACGCGCAGCCAGCTGCCGCCCGGCGCGATGTTGGCCCACACCGTGACGTGCTGAGCGTCAGTGAAGTCCGTGGTCGTCTCGAAGGTGACGAACCCGCCCTCGCTGACGAAGGGCGTCGGGGTGGTGCCGGCCGGCGGCGGGTTGAACTCGCGCTTCAACGGCTGGTGACCGGCACTCGGGCCGTGATCCGCCACGTGCCGGAACAGCCGCGGCAGGAAGTCCACCAGGTTCTCCTGCCAGGTGGTCCAGTTCGCGCCGCCGTCCGGGTCGACCCCGTCGAACTCGAACCTGACGTCGGCTCGATCCAATGCCTTCATCAGCCGGTAGGTGGTGTTGTACGCGGGATCGGTGACGTTTCCGGTGTAGAGGCGCAGCAACCTGACGTCGCGGTTGATCGCCTTGGCGTCCCTGCGGTCGATCGCCGGAGCCGCCGTGCCCGAGAACGATCCGACGTAGCCGAACTGGCGTGGCGTGGCGAGCGCTGCCGCCAGCGCCTGCGTGCCCTCCTCGGACACTCCCGCGATGGCCTGGTGCGCGGGATCGCGAAGGACCCGGTAGTGGTCGGCGACCGCCTTGCGCAGATCCTTCAACTCCCGATCGTCCGCGCTGTCGGCGATCACCACCACCATCGGCTGCAGGACGCCGGCCGCCGAGAGATTGTCGAGAATCTGCTTCGTGCGCCCGAGGTCGAGCCAGTCGGTGGCGGCCACACCGTCGCCCGACTCCAGGAACAGCGTGGGGTAGCCCTTCGGTGTCCTGGCCGCGTACCCCGGCGGAGTCCAGACCAGGGCCGAGCGCTGCTCGCCGCGCACCCGGTAGGTCAACGTCCCGACCGCACCGCCGGTGCCGGCTGGGACGTCGGCCAGCCAGCGTGCCGAATCGCCCTCGACCAGGAAGGTGCTCAGGAGCGGGTCGGACGCCACGCTCGTGCCGTTCGTCGGGTCCTTGATGGTTTTGGTGTCGTCGGCGGTGAGCTGGTAGTGGTACAGCCCGGGCTTCAGCGCACCCAGCACACCGGACCACACGTCACCGCGCCGGGTCAGACCGAATTCCGCCCAGGCGGCGGACGGTCCAAAGTTTCCCTCGACGACGACCTGCGAGACAGTGCCCAGCTTCTCCTGGACGTACGCGGCCGGCACGGAGAACGAGGCGTAGCGGTCCGGGGAGACGGCCAGCCACGGCTTGTCCGCCGCTGCCGGTTGCGGCGCGAGGAGCACTGCCGCGGCGGCGATGACGCCTGCGGTGAACGCCGCCGACAGCCGTCGGCGTACGCCCGGGCGGCGTAAGCGCCCGTGATACTGTTCGGTAGTCACACTCCACTCCCTTCAAGGTGCCGGCAGCGGATGCGACCCGACTGACCGGCGCAACTCAACGGTGGATCTGACCGTGTGTGCTTCGTGCACCTCCTTCAGGCTGCTCCCACGGGCACACCTGACCTGCTCGCCCGGTCGGGAGCGATCAGGCTCGGGCACCCGTTGGCGGATGTCATTGTCGTGCCGCGCTCTTCGGTGCTGCGGTCGAGCTGCGGACCACGAGGCTGGTCGGTAGCACTAGCTGGTTCGGTTCGTCCCACTCGCCCGTCACCAGTGACTTGAGCATCCGCGCGGCCTCGTAGCCGAGCTGATACATCGACTGGTCCACTGTGGTCAGACCCGGCTCGGTCGACGCCGACTCGGGGATGTTGTCGAACCCGACGACGGACAGGTCCCCCGGGACGGAGAGCCCCAGCTCCCTGGCGACCTCCAGGACCTTGAGAGCCATCCCGTCGCTCGCCGCGAAGATCGCCGACGGCGGATCCGCTCGGCGCAGCAGCGCTCGCGCCAACGGAGTTGCGGACTCGGGGTTGAAATCCCCCCTGCCGATCAACGTCGGGTCGACCGGGACGCCGGCCTCGGCCAGCGCCGCCCGGTAGCCCTCCTCCCGCGACCACGCCGAGGCCAGACTGTCGCGACCCGCGATGAACCCGATGCGCCGGTGGCCCAGACCGAGCAGGTGCTCGACCGCGGTGGTCGCGCCCACGAGGTTGTCGGCGGTGACCGAGGGCGCCGTCGAGCCCCGTACCGGGTCGATGGCCACGACCGGCGTCCGGCTGCGCACCTCACCCCAGGGCGTGACGACGATGCACCCGTCGGTGAGGGTGCCCGACAGGCGGGTCAGGTGCCGCTGCTCCCAACCCTCCGAGTACGACCCGTAGAGGTCGCTGTTGGCGTAGATGATGAGGTCGAAGCCGGAGCGACTCAGGGCCTTCATGACCCCCTTGAGCACCTCCGCCGTGAACGACTGGAAGCTGTGCGCCACGAGGCCCAGAACGTTAGTGCGGCTGCGTCGGAGGCTCGACGCCACCAGGCTCGACTCGTAGCCGAGCTGCTCGATGGCGGTACGGACCCGAGCGATCGTCCGGGCGCTGACGCCGTAATGCCCGTTGACCACGCGCGAGACGGTGGCTGTGGAAACGCCTGCGACCCGGGCGACATCACTCATTGTTACCGGCGCATTGGCTTCAATCATGCGGCTCTCTCTGGACTGCAATCGTTATCGGTTACGTTTCCAGGATGTTGCCAACGTAACGGACACCGATTACGAACACAAGACCCCTTCGCCCTTTCGCGATGCGCGACCGGGACGTCCTAACGGGATGCTCGCAGGGTGCACTTCCCACTGTGGTAACCGATCGGGAGAACGCGATCGGCTGCCATCACCGGCGGTCGAAGTGGACCGCGATTTCCGCGCCCGCTCCCCCGAACAACGAGACGGCACTCTCCGTCAGGAACCATTCCCGGACGTCGGTGAACGCCCACCGACATGAGGGTCGACGGTCCCCGGGCGGCAGCGCGCCGGGACGGGGCGTGCGGGCACGACAGCCGCACCCGCGGGGGGCGTGTTGCGGAGCCGCCCGGCGCGGACATTGACCACGGGCGCCGTGTTCCCTTGCGCAAACGTGATCGGTAACGTTTACATAGATCGAGAACGTAATCGACGATCATGGCGATGTCCAGAGCTCGCACCTACCCACCACCCCCCGGGTCCCGCCGCCGCGATGCAGGTCTCGACGTCGGGGCCTCGCACGAAGGGAGCCCGCCCTGAACACCCCCCTCGACCATGTGCCGCAGCGCTCGGCCGGCCGCACGACCCCACTCCCCCACCGCGCCGCACCGCCGGTCCAGCACCCACGCGACAAGCAGGGAGGGCAGTCGTGAACACCGCGCGCCTGCTCCTGGACCCCCGTCGACGCGTCGCACCGGTGCCACGACGACTCTTCGGCTCGTTCGTCGAGCACCTGGGCCGCTGCGTCTACACCGGAATCTATGAGCCGGGCCACCCGAGCGCCGACGCGGACGGCTTCCGAGGCGACGTCCTCGCGCTCGTCCGAGAGCTGGGCGTCACCACGGTCCGATACCCGGGCGGCAACTTCGTCTCCTCCTACCGCTGGGAGGACGGCATCGGCCCGGTCGACAAACGACCGGCACGGCTCGACCTCGCCTGGCACAGCCTGGAGACCAACGCGTTCGGGCTGGACGAGTTCATGCGCTGGGTCGGCAAGGCGGGCGTCGACCCGATCATGGCGGTCAACCTCGGCACCCGCGGCACCGCTGAAGCCGTCGACCTGCTGGAGTACGCCAACCACCGCGCGGGGAGCCACCTCGCCGATCAACGCCGCGACAACGGCGCCGTCGACCCGTACGGGATCAGGCTGTGGTGCCTGGGCAACGAGATGGACGGCCCGTGGCAGGTGGGCCAGCGCAGCGCGACCGAGTACGGGCGACTCGCGGCGCAGACCGCGAAGGCGATGCGCCGCTTCGACCCCGATCTCGAACTCGTCGCCTGCGGCTCCTCCTACCTCGGCATGCCGACCTTTGGCAGCTGGGAGCGTGACGTGCTGACCGAGGCGTACGACGACGTCGACCTGATCTCGCTGCACGCCTACTACCAGCCGGTCGACGGCGACCTGCCCAGCTTCCTCGCCTCGGGCGAGGACATGGACAGGTACATCGACGCGGTCACCGCGATCGCCGACTCGGTAGGTGCGATCCGCCGGTCGACCAAGAAGATCATGATCGCGTTCGACGAGTGGAACGTCTGGTACCAGTCGGCCGCGCCGTCCACACCGCCCAGCGGGGAGGACTGGCCGGTCGCGCCGCCCCTGCTGGAGGACCACTACAGCGTGGCCGACGCCGTCGTCGTCGGGGGCCTGCTGATCAGCCTGCTGCGGCACAGCGACCGGGTGACCGCCGCGTGCCAGGCCCAACTGGTCAACGTCATCGCACCGATCATGACCGAACCGGGCGGCCCGGCCTGGCGGCAGACCATCTTCCACCCCTTCGCCCGCACGGCCCGGCACGCCCAGGGCGCCGTCCTCGACGTGCTCCTGGACAGCAGCACGACGAGCACCGACCGCTACGGCGCGGTCAACGCGGTCGACGCGGCCTCCACCTGGGACGACGACACCGGGGAGATGACCGTCTTCCTCGTCAACCGGGTCGTCGACACCGCGGCCGAGGTGACGGTCGAGGTCGCCGGCGCCCAGGTCGGCGGGATCGTCGAGTGCGTCACCGTCGGCGGCGCCGACCTCGACGCCAAGAACACCGCCGACGGTCCGGACCACGCCGAGCCGCGCGCCAACGACACGGTCCGGGGCAGCGGCGCCAGCGTCGAGCTGACTCTCCCGCCCGCGTCCTGGACCATGCTGCGACTCCGTGCCACCGACGTGACGTCGTGAGCCGCCCCGGCCGCGCAACCCTGGCTTTCACCAGGGGTGCGCGGCCGGGACTTCCCCAAAACCAGGAATTGCATTGACGGTCAGGATGGGCCCGGGAATGGGATCCGAAAGCGCCGTCGAAAACAATTCGAGCACGCGTCAGCGACGCCCCGGCGACCGGCGTGCGAATTCGGTGTCGGTTCCGTTTCCGCGCGGAATTCGCGCGCCACCCACGGGTGGCCCACAAAAGCACCCGGGAGAGACCGGCAGGCGCGATTATTCGGCCGCTGGCGCCAACCTCCCGTCGACTCGCCGCGGAATGGCGGTGTACTCGTCGCGCAACTCCTCGGGAAGAACCCAGGCCGGGGCGTCCTGCCACGCCAACGGGCGCAGGAACCGTCGGATCGAGGTGGCGCCCACCGACGTGTGCACGGCGTTCGTCGACGGCCAGGGTCCACCGTGGTGCTGCGCCCACGACACCCGCACACCCGTGGGATAGCCGTCGAAGACGATGCGACCCGCGCGGGCGGCGAGCACGTCGACCAGCCGGCGTACGACATCGGCGTCGTCACCGGAGCCACGATGGACGGAGCCGGTCAGCGACGGGGGCACGGCGCCCAGCGCGGCGTCGAGTTCGGCGGCGTCGTGATACCGGACCACGACCATGAGCGGACCGAAGCACTCGTCGGCGATCTCGGCGGTCAGGCCCGGCAGATCGACCTCCAGGAGCCTCGGTGCGGCGGTGAAGCCCGCGCCGGCGTCGTCCTGGGCCCGTGCCGAGATCCGGGCACCGGCCCGCTCGAACTCCGTGGCCCGGCTCTCGTACGCGTCCCGGATGCGCTCGTTGAGCAGAACCGTGCCGCCCGAGTTGGCCACCTTCGACCGCAGGGCGTCGACCAACTGGTCACCGCCCTGGTCCGCCGGGATGAACGCCAGGCCGGGCTTGGTGCACAGTTGGCCGCCGGAGGCGGTGAAGGAGCCGAAGAGACCCTCGGCGATCCGGTCACCCCGTTCGGCGGCCGCGGCGGGCAGGACGACGATCGGGTTGACGCTGCTCAGTTCGGCGTACAGGGGAATGGGATCGGGTCGTTCGTCGATGGCCGCCTGGATGGCGCGGGCCGCGTTCACCGAGCCGGTCAGGGCGGCCGCGCGGATCGCGGGGTGACGCACCAGCGAGCGGCCCGCCGGCTCCCCGTACACGGTCGCGATGACACCGTCGGGCCCGCCCAGGTCGCGGACGGCCGAGGCGATCGCGGCGGCGGAGGCGTGCGACGTCAACGGGTGCGACGGGTGGGCCTTCAGGACCGTGGGACAGCCGGCGGCCAGCGCGGCGGCCGTGTCACCGCCGGCGACCGAGAAGGCGAACGGGAAGTTGCTGGCACCGAAGACGGCGACCGGCCCGAGGGGTACGAGCATCCGCCGCACGTCCGGGCCGGGTCCGAGCGGTGTGTCGGCGGCGTGGTCGATGGCCGCCTCGACGTACGCCCCGTCGCGCAGCACCTCGCCGAACATCCGGAACTGGACGGCGGCCCGGGTGAGTTCCCCGTCGAGGCGCGCGTGGCTCAGCCCGGTCTCCGCCTCGGCGGCAGCGACCAGATCCACCCGGTGGGCCTCCAGCGACGCGGCGATCGCGTCCAGCAGCTCGGCCCGGCCGAGCCTCCCGAGGTCGGCCAACCACCGCGTCGCCAGGGACGCCTGACCGGTGATCACCTCCAGCCGAGACTCGTCGGTCTCGGTGAGATCCGTCGCGCGACGCCTACCGTCGCGCGGATCGACAGTGCTGACCACGTTCACAGCAGTCCTCTCCTTACCAGATTGCCCATGAGGTCGCGGACGCCGAAGTGCCAGGGCTCGCACTCCTCCGCGTGCCGCACCCGGTTGACCAGGGTCCCGAGTGCCGGGCAGCTGATCCGTACCACGTCGTCGACCTTGTGGGTGAAGCCCTCGCCGGGGCGGTCCCGGTCCTGGATGGGCGCGAACATGGTGCCGAGCATCAGGGCGGCCCCGTCGGGATAGTGGTGGTGCGGGCCGATCAACTGCCGCACCAGCTCCTCCGGGTCGCGCGACATCCGGGTCATCTCCGAGACCGCCTCCAGCAGGAAGCCGTCCTGACCGTGGACCTCCAGACGCACCTCGAGTTCGCGTACCCGATCCATTCCGAACCGGTCGTCGAAGAGCCGGATCAGCGGACCGAGCGCGCAGGAGGCGTTGTTGTCCTTGGCCAGGGGAAGCAGGAGCGCCGAGCGGCCCTCGATGTCGCGCAGGTTCACGTCGTTGCCGAGGGTGGCGCCGACGATCCGGCCGCTGGACTGGACGACGAGCGTGATCTCGGGTTCCGGGTTGTTCCAGGTCGACGCGGCGAGCACGCCTACCGGAACGCCGGTGCCGACGGCGCTGAGGATCTGGCCCTTGGTGAAGATCTCGGCGTCCGGGCCGATCCCCACCTCCAGGTACTGGCTCCACATGCCCTCGGCGACCAGCAGGCTCTTGAGCCGGTCCGCCTCGGCCGAGCCCGCCTCCAGGTTGTGCAGGTCGACACCGATGTCGGCGAACATCCGTTGCCGGATGTCGGCCGCGAGCGCCAGGTCACCCCGCGCCCGTTCCTCGATGACGCGTTCGATCATCGAGATGGGGAAGGTCACGCCGGCGGCCTTGAGCGCCTGGAGGTCCACCGGGGCGAGCAGCCAGGGCCGAGCACGGTCCCGGGTCGCAGCCCCCGTGTTGGCCAGGATCGCCCCGAAGTCGCCCACCCGCGCCCCGTCGAGCCCGGCCACGGTCGCGGCGGGGTCGGGCAGCTCGCAGATGTCCCGTACGGTCGGGAACCGGTGGCTGAGGTCGATGACCTCGCCGTTGCGCACAGCCACGGGCGTGGGACCGTCGACGGACGGATCCCAGATCCGGCCGATCAGAACCGCGTCCGCATCGTCCGGCAACGCCTCGGCGGCGGTCCCGGCCCAGTCCACGCCGGCGGCCCCACCCCGGGGCCGTGGGACCGTCATGATCCGCTCTCCAGGTTGAAGAAGGACCGCTCGTCCCGGGGACGGATGTCGTAGACGGCGTCCTGGAACATCCGCAGCGGGTGCGGTGTGAACGGGTGCTGTTCGATCGCGGCGAGATCGACCTCGATGCCCAGACCGACACCGGTCGGGATGAGGATGTCGCCGTCCGGGGTCAGCACCAGTCGCTCGTTGGTGATCTCCGGACGCCAGGGCACGTCCGTCGCCATGATCTCCAGGTACCGGAAGTTGGGCAGCGTCGCCCCGAGTTGCAGGGTCGCGGCGGTGCTCAGTGGCCCGCTCGGGTTGTGCGGCGCGAAGCCCACGTAGCTGGTCGCGGCGAGGGTCGAGATGAAGGCCAGCTCCGCGATCCCGCCGGCGTGCGTCACATCGGGCTGGACGAAGTCGACAGCCTGGCGGGCCAACGCCGGAGCGAAGCCCTGCCGGCCGTACCACCGCTCCCCAGCCGCGATCGGCACCGGCGACGCGCGGCGGATGTCGACGAGCGCGTCGAGGTTGTCCGGCGGGCAGGGTTCCTCGAACCACACCGGGTCGAACTGGGCGATCTCGTTGGCGACCTTTATCGCGTGGCGGACGTCGAAACGGCCGTGCCCCTCGACGAACAGCTCGACATCGCGGCCCACGGCCCCACGGACGGCGTCGATCTGGGCGAGCACCCGGTCCAGCTGAGCGGTGCTGATGGTGAGGTCGTAGTTCTCGAACGGGTCCCACTTGAGGCCCCGGAAACCGGACTCGACAGTCCTGCGCGCCGCTGCCGCGTAGTCCTCCGGCGTGACGGCCCCGGAGAACCAGCCATTCGCGTACGCCCGGACCCGGTCGCGGGTCGCGCCGCCGAGCAGTCGGGAGACCGGGACGCCGAGCTCGCGCGCCGAGATGTCCCAGAGGGCCATCTCCAGCGAACTCAACGCGGTCATGATGACCGGCCCGCCCCGCCAGTACCAGTCCCGCGCGGTCTCGTAGAGGATCTTCGAGATGCCTGTGGGGTCCAGGCCCACCACCGCCTCGGCCAGCTCGGCGATGGCGCCCTGGACGGCCCGTTCCTTGCCCTCCAGGGTTGCCTCACCGAGCCCGACGATCCCCTCGTCGGTGTGGACGCGCACGATGACGAGATTCGTGCGGTAGAAGTCGACGACAAGCGTGTCGACAGAGGTGATCTTCATAGTTCGGCTCAACCCTTCACCGCGCCGGCGGTCATGCCGGAGACCACGTACTTCTGCACCAACAGGTAGAAGGCGACGGCGGGCAACGTGAACAGGAAGGCAACGGCCATCACCGTCTGGATCGGTGTACCCAGTTCGCCGATGAAGTTCGCGATGCCGACGGAGGCGGGTTGCAGGTCGGGGTTGAAGATGAACGTCACCGCGAACACGTACTCGTTCCAGGCGTGGAAGAAGGCGATGACCGCGGTGGCCGCGATCGACGGCGCGATGAGCGGCACGTTGATGCGGGTCAGGGTGGTGAAGGGCCGTGCGCCGTCGGCACGTGCGGCTTCCTCCAGCTCCTTCGGGATGCCGTCGATGGCGCCCTTGAGGATCAGCGCGACGATCGGCAGGACGAAGGCGGAGTTCACGAGGACGAGGCCGGTCAGCGAGTCGAGCAGTTCGAAGCGGCGGAACAGCGCGAACAGCGGCACCACCATGAGCGCCTCGGGAAGCATCTGCGTGAACAGCAGCACGACTGTCAGCACCGCCTTGCCCCCGAACGAGAACCGGGACAGCGCGTAGCCGAGCGGGATGCCCAGGCCGACGGAGACGACCATGGTGCCCACGGCGATGATCAGGCTGTTCAACAGCCACCCGGCCGCCTTGCCCTCGGCCAACGCGTCCACGAAGACCCCGAACTGGCCGAGGTCGGGCGTGAGCCGGGGCTGATCGGCGAAGAGGTCGCTGTTGCTGGACAGCGCCGTGACGAACATCCAGTACAGCGGGAACACCGCGACACCCAGCACGACGAGCACGGCGACGATCCGTGCGGTGACACCGAAACGGAAGCGCCTCATCGGACGTCCCCCTTCTCCACGGCACGGGCGACCAGGCGGCTGCCGATGACGACGATGAGCGAGATGACGACGCCGACCATTCCGATGGCCGCCGCCGATCCGAGTTCCTTCGAGTCGAACGCCTGCGAGTAGAGGTCGATGACCAGCGTCTCGGTGGCGCCGACCGGCCCACCCTTGGTCATCAGCCAGATCAGCTCGAACCTCCGCAACGACCAGATCGTCATCAGCAGCGCCAGCAGACCCACTGTCGGCTTGATCACCTGCCAGGTGACGGCGCGGAAGGTGGCCCATCGTCCCGCGCCGTCCACGGTCGCGGCCTCGTTGAGATCCTGCGGAACGGACTGCAACGCGGAGAGCAGCACCACCGAGGTGAACGGGAACAGCTGCCAGATCGTCGTCGCGAGCACCGCCGGCAGCGCGTAGCGCGGGCTGTCCAGGATGGCGCCACCGGGCACCCCGAGCCCGACCGCGTCGAGGAAGCGGTTCACGATGCCGTACTGCGCGTTGAGCATCCAGGTGGCGATGAGCGCGACCGCGATGCCGGGGGCGGCCCAGGGGACGGTCACGAGCGCACGCGCCACACCACGTCCCCGGAATTTCCCGTTGAGCAGGAGCGCGACGACGAGCCCGGCGCCGATGGCGACGACCACGCAGGTGATCACGTAGACGACGGTGATCAGCAGCGTACGGTGGAAGTCCGAGTCGCCGAAGACGCGGTTGAAGTTGTCGAGCCCGACCCATTCACTCTGCGTGGGGTTGAGCAGCCTCGTCCTGGTGAAGCTGAGGTACACCTCCTGAACGAGGGGTACCGCCTGGAAGACGAGGATGAACAGGGCGGCGGGCGCCAGGAACAGGTACGGCGTCCACTTGCTGCCCAGCGGGCTGGGCCGACGCCAGGCCCGGGCTGGGGGTGTTGTCTTCGGTGTTCCGGTCTGCTCGACCACAGTCATCGGGTTCGATCCTCCTGAGGAAGGACGCCGCCGGCGCACGAACCGTCGCGCCGGCAGCGTCGCCGCGTCGAGCTGTCAGCGGACCAGTTCGGTCGCCTGCTGCTGGGCGCGATCCAGCGCCGACTTGAGGTCGGTCTTGCCCTGCAGTGCCGCGACCACGTTCTGCACGACCACCTTGCGGATGTCCGGCGTCTTGGCCTCGAACCCCAGGACGATCTGCGGCAGGCTGCTCTCGGTCAGCCCGTCGAAGACGGGAAGGAACGGGGTGGCCTTGAGCGTCTCCGCGCTGCGCTGCGTCGTGGTGGCGACGCTGCTCGCGCCGAGGATCTCCTGGAGCTTGACCTGGTTCTGCGGCTCCAGCGCCCACTTGATGAAGGTGGCCGCCTCGTCCTTGCCCTCGCTCGCCTCGTTGATCACGATCGGCGCGAGGATCGTGCCCTGCTTACGGACCGGGAACGGGATCGGCGCGACGCTGAAGTTCAGCTTCGCGTTCTGGCCGCGGGTGGCGGTCACGTACCCGCCGTTGTTGAGCTCCATCCCGACCTTGCCCTCGGCGAACATCCGCCGGAACGTCGCCGCGTCCGCACCGCGCGGGATCACGTTCGCGTCGTACAGGTCCTTGAACGCCTGCAGGCCCTTGAGGTTCTCGGGCGAGTTGATCGTCAGGTTCTTGCCGTCGGACCACGCGCCGCCGAAGCCGTAGACGTAGTTGAAGATGTCCTGCCAGACGCCCGCCTCCTCGGCCTCCGTCTGACGGAACGCCAGGCCGAAGACATCACCCTTGGTCAGCGACTTCGCGGTGGAGGCGAACTGCTCGTAGGTGGTCGGCGGCGTCGGGATGAGGTCCGCGTTGTAGAACATCGCGTAGTTGGACGCCTCGAAGATGACGCCGTGCCGGACACCGTCGTGGACCATGAACTGGTCCGGCTGCTTGAGCAGGTCGTACTTGCTGGCGTCGAGGAGCTTGTCCAGCGGCGCGACGAGGCCGGCGTCCGAGGCGGCCTCGAACTCGGGCATGTCGAAGCGGACCAGGTCGGGGCCCTTGCCGCTGCCCATCTGCGTGAGCACGGTCTGACCGAAGGTCGGGTACGGCACCGCGGCGGCCGAGACCTGGATCTTGGTCTGGCTCTGGTTGAACTCGTCGAGCCACTTCGTCAACTGGGGCCCACGGCCGGGGTCGCCGAAGGTCGAGGCGGCGAAGGTCAGTTTGGTGACCCCGTCGCTGGAACCGCCGTCGGAGCCGCAACCGGTCAAGAAAGTGGCGGCCAGACCGAGGGCACATGCCGCCCTGGCGAAGCCGAAACGAGCGCGCTGCTTACCCATCGTTACTCCACTGTTACGAGTTGGCGTCGAGCTGATGAAATTGCAACGATCGTAGCGACATGTGCAACGGTGTCAAGTGGCGGTTGCGCATCTCGTCAACTACATTGCACATGATGCAATGACAGCGACGGTGCCGTACCGTCGTCCGAGGGGAGACAGAGCCTTGGCGCAATCGATTCGCCGCGCGATCGACCTCATCCGTCGATCGGCCGAGCACCCGCTGTCTCTCACCGAGGCTGCGGACGTGCTCGGCGTCCACAAGTCCACCGCCCTGCGGATCCTGCAGACACTGGAATCGGCGCGCTTCGTCCGCCGGACCGGAGCGGGCACCTACGTGCTCGGCAGTGGACTCATCGAGCTGTCCGAGCTCGCTCTGGGCTCAATGGACCTGCGCCAGCCCGCCGCCGCGCACCTCCGGGCGCTGCAACGCGAAACCGGCCACACCGTCCACCTGGCACAGTTGACCGGCGACGAGATCATCTACATCGACAAGGTGGACAGTCCCGCGTTCGACGCCGTCAAGCTGCCCTCGCGGATCGGGCGCGCGGTGTCCATCTACGCGAGCGCGGTGGGCAAGACGATCCTGGCCTACCTCCCTCGGGAGGAACGCGACCGTCTCCTGTCCCACGTCGTCTTCGAGAGATTCACCGCGACCACCTTCACCGACCACGACGCCCTCGAAGCCGAACTCGCCCGCATCCACGAACGCGGCTGGGCCGTGGACAACGGCGAGCACGACGCCTACGTGATGTGCGTGGCCGCCCCCATCAGGGATTCGCGAGGTCAGGTCATCGCCGCCGCCTCGATCACGGCCATCGAGGTCATCGCGAGCCTCGAGAAGCTCAAGAGCAACCTCCCGCTGCTGTTGGAGACCGCCAGTCAGATCTCGTACGAGCTCGGCTACCCGCGGCCCTCCGCGAACCCGGACGGTGACGGCCGGTCCACGACCTGACCGGGCGGTCACCACACCGAACCTTCCCGGGTGGCGCACCGCTGATTAGATGTGCTGATGGATCCCTGGGAAGGAACACTGCTCGTCATCGCCACGATCGGGGCGGTCGCGGCTGCGATCGGAGGCTGGTCCCAGGACAGACGCAGCTCGACCGCCCGGCTCGCGGCGATGGAGCGCAAGCTCGACCTGGTGATGGATCACCTGGGCATCGCCGAGCCAGTGGACCCGGACGTGCTCCGGCACCTGGAGAACGGCCGCACGATCGAGGCGGTTCGCGCCTACCGCAGGCAGACCGGCACGAGCCTGGTCGAGGCGAAGCAGGCGGTGGACCGTATCGCCGCCCACCTCCCCGTCGAGCGGTGACGCGCTGTCGCTCGGACCCGTCGCAGGCGGGACGTCCACGATGGCTGCCGCCGAAATCGCTGTCCGTTCACGGAGCGCGGTGGTAGACAACCGGCGTGGACAAGAACCTCGAGTTCCCTGACCTGCTACGACTGATCGACGAACGGTCGGCCGCCTTCCGCGCCGCAGTCGCCGCCGCGCCCAGCCTCGACGCGCAGGTGCCCTCCTGCCCCGGGTGGACGCTGTTCGACCTGGTCAAGCACCTGGGTGGGGGAGATCGCTTCTGGGCCGCCATCGTCGGCGCGGGGCCTGCCGACGGTCCCCCGGCCGAGGCCGCCGCCGCGCGCGCCGGTCTGGACGTGCCGCGCGAGCGTACGGCCCTGCTGGCCTGGCTGGCCGGGTCGACGCAGCTTCTGCTCAGCACACTGCGCGAGGCGGGACCGGAGAGCGGTTGCTGGACGTGGTGGCCTGGGTCGCAGTCGCCGCAGACCGCCGGCGGTGTCGCCCGGCACCGGGTCCAGGAGAGCGCGATGCACACGTACGACGTCCAGCTCACCGGGGGCGCACCGCAGCCGCTGCCGGTCGAGGTGGCACTCGACGGTGTGGAGGAGTTCCTGTTCACCGTCTGCGCAACGCCGAGCGCCTGGCCGCACAAGCCCACGGCCTTCGACTTCCACGCCGCCGAGGGCCGCTCCTGGCGCCTCACCGTGGACGGCGACGGCGCACGCGTCACCCGGATCCCCGCGGCGACCGGCGACGACCCGGACGACGCCGCCGGCGCCTCCATTCGCGGTACGGCCAGTGAGCTGGTCATCTACCTGTACGACCGGATCCCGGCCGACTCCCTGCACGTCGACGGGGACGCGGGGCTGCTCGACCTGCTCCGTGCCTGGGAGCCGGAGGAGTAGGGCGTAGCGGGGGCGGTCGGCCCGCCTCGATGTGGCCCCCGCAACGACGCACTTGTGTCCGAGCAGCGAAAAGAGAGATCATCACGCATGCTCGACCCCTCCCCCGAGGATGCCAGGACTTCACCAACCGTTTCCACGCCGCACTTCGTGGGTCGTGATCGGGAGATGGCGGCGCTCCGGGGCGCCCTGGCCCGGCCACCGGCGATCGTGCTGGTGGAGGGCGAGGCGGGAATCGGGAAGAGTCGACTCCTGCGGGAGTGGCTGGCCGCGCCGGACCAGCGCTCAGCCCTGGTGTCGGTGTGCCCGCCGCTTCGCGAGTCGCTGACGTTGGGGCCGATCGTCGACGCGTTCCGGGGGATCGACCGCCCGGTGTCCGGATTGCGGCTCACCGAACTCGCGGGCGCGTTGCGGCCCCTGTTCCCGGAATGGTCTGCGGACCTGCCACCCGCACCGCAGCCTTTGGACGACGCGAAGGCGGCACGGCACCGTCTGTTCCGCGCCCTGGACGAGCTGCTGCGGGCCCTGCGTGTCGACGTTCTCGTGCTCGAGGACGCGCACTGGGCCGACGAGGTGACCCTGGAGTTCCTGCTGTTCGTCACCTCCCGACAGCAAGCACACGGGCCGAGCCTCGTGATCTCCTATCGGCCGGAGGAGGTGGACGACGGATCGCTGCTGCTGCGGCTCACGTCCCGGTTGCCGGCCGGCGTGACCCAGTTGAGGATCGCCCTGGCGCCCATGCGGCCCGACGACACGGCGGCGCTGGTGTCCTCGATGCTGGACGGCAACCCGATCTCGCACGAGTTCACGACCTTCATGCACGAGCGGACGGGTGGCGTACCGCTGGCCCTGGAGGAATCGGTCCGCCTCATGTGCGACCGTGCCGACCTCGTCTTCCGCGACGGACAGTGGGTCCGGCTGAAGCTGCGCGAGCTCCAGGTGCCGCCGACGGTGCGGGACTCCACCCGGGAACGGGTGGGCCGTCTGTCGCCGACGGCGCAGCAGGTGCTGCGGGCGGCGGCCACGTTGGCTCAGCGGTCGTCGGTGGCCACGATCGCGATGACCGCCGGGCTGTCGCCAGCTGCGTGCCGAGGCGCTGTCGCGGAGGCCGCCTCCGCCGGTGTGCTGGACGGGGACGACCGCGGGTGGCGGTTCCGGCACGTACTGGCCGCCACCGCTGTCTACGAGGCGATCCCGTTGACCGACCGCAGGCACGTCCACCTGCTGGCCGGCCGGGCGTTGGAACACATCCAGCCGCCGCCGGTGGCACGCCTCGCCCACCACTTCCGCGAGGCGGGTGACACGCAGTCCTGGGCGCGGTACGCCGAGCAGAGCGCCGAGCTGGCGATGGCCTCGGGTGACCACACCAGGGCGGTCGACCTGCTTGTCGATCTGTTGACGTGGGCAGTGCTGGCGCCGGTGGATCGGGCGCGCGTCGCGCGCATCGCCGGAGTTGCCGCGCTGGGCCGTCGGGAAGCGGTCGACGAGGTCTACCACCGCGTGATCCGTACTCTGCGCTCGGTGCTGGAGACCCCCGGTCTCTCGGCCCGCCAGCAGGCCGAGATCCGCAATCCCCTGGGTCGGCTCCTGATCACCGGAGGTGAGGCGCAGGCCGCGCTGAGCGAGCTGGAGCAGGCGGTGACCAACCTCGACCATGACCCGGTCGAGGCGGCTCGGGCGATGACCTACCTCGGCTGGGCCTATGCGGGACCGTGGCCGGCGTCGACCCACAGGCGTTGGCTCGATCGCGCCGCGGAGCTCACCGCCGGATTCGACTCTCCCGCGGAGCGGCTGAACCTGGCCGGCAACCGAGCCGCGGCGTTGCTCATGCTCGGCGAGGAGGAGGCCTGGGACGTCGTCGCCGACCTGCCCATCGACGGCGCGACCCCGGCGGAGCGCCTCGACGTGGCCCGCATCCACGCGAATGTCGGCACCGGCGCGCTGATCTGGGGTCGGTACGCCGACGCCGAGGAACACCTGGCTGTGGCGATGCGCCTTGCCGACGCCGAGCAGGCGTCCCGGTTGCACCACAACGTCGAACTCGAACAGGCCAACCTGGCGTGGCTCACCGGCCGGTGGGAGGACCTCGCCCAGCGAAGCGCGGCACTCGCCGATGCCGACCGGGACCGGCCGGCCCACTACCTCGGCAGCATCCGCCTCGCCGCCCGGCTGGCAGCCGCGGCCGGCCGGCGCCGTGCCGCCGAGGAGCAGTTCCGGCTGGTCCTTGAGGAGTCCGCCCGTCTCGGCGCGGCCGACGACACGATGGAGGCCGCCGCCGCGCTGGCCAGACTGTGGCTGACGGACGGAAACAGCGGCCGGGCGCTGCAGATCACGAACGAGCCGATGGAGACCGTCCGGAGAAAGGGCATCTGGGTCTGGGCGACGGACCTCGTCCCCGCCCGGGTCGAGGCGCACCTCGCCGCGGGTGACCTGGTGGCCGCGACGCGCCTCTGCGACCAGTTCGCCAGGGGGCTGCGGGGCCGTACGGCGCCCGCGCCGCGCGCCGCGCTCACCGTATGCCGTGCGCTGCTGCTCGCCGCGGCCGGAGACCACACCCGCGCGGCGTCGGCATTCGATCGGGCGGCACGCGCCTGGAGTGCGTTGCCGCGCCCCTACGACGCCATGCTCGCCCGCGAGCGGCAGGCCGAGGCGCTCATCGCGCAGGGCCAGATCGAGCGGGGCCGGGAGCTGCTGGCGGCACAGTACGAGCAGTTGTTCAGGCTCGGCGCCCGTGGCGACGCGGACCGTGTCGCGCAGCGGCTCCGCGAACACGGCGCCGAGGTCCCGCGACTGTGGCGCGGCGGCCGACGCGGGTACGGCGACCAGCTCTCACCTCGCGAGCTCGACGTGGTCCAACTGGTTGTCGCCGGCAAGACGAACCGGGAGATCAGCCGGATCCTGGCCAAGTCACCAGCCACAGTGGATCAGCAACTGCGGGCGGCGATGCGCAAGTTGAAGGTGAGCTCGCGGACCGCCCTCGCGGTCAAGGCGGTGGAGGCCGGCGTGTTCGCGGAAGAGGACTCCCTCGACGACGCGTCGTGAAAATTGACGTATCCGCTGGATAGCGACGGCCTCTCGGCCCACCGAGCATGACTCCATGATTCATAGCCCTTGGGCAATGCGTGCCTGAGCGACCTGTCGCGCGCGGCGACGCCGCCACCGAGCAGCCCTCACCTCTCGATCTGTCGCGCGAGCCGCACGACGGCGCCCACGACGCCCACGACGCCCACGACGCCCACGACGACGCCGGCGACCACGAGAGCCACGACCCCTACCAACCCCTGTAGGCGGAAGGACCCCCCATGAGATTGAAAGCCCTCGCGGCAACGCTTGCCGCGGTGGTCGGCCTGAGCCTGATCCAGGCACCACCGGCGTCCGCCGCGGAGCCCGACCCGGGCGCCGCCGCCAACAAGATCGCCCCGGACCTGAAGGACCGCTTCCGTACGTCTCCGGCGTCCGACTTCTGGATCACGTTCGAGACCAGGGCCGACCTTGGGCCGGCGAAGAAGATCGCCGACTGGGCCGCTCGTGGTCAGTTCGTCTACGACGCGCTGACCACGGCGGCGAAGGATTCCCTGGCCTCGGTCTCCACCGAACTCGACCGGGCGGGCGTCAAGTACACCTCCTACCCGATCGCCAACGCCGTGCTCGTCAAGGGGGGCACCGAGAAGCTCGCCCTCGACGTGGCCGCGCGGGTGCAGGTCGCCGAGATCCACGCGACGCCGCAGGTCGCGCTGGTCAAGCCGGTGGACGAGAAGGTCCCCACTGACCAGGCTGCCCGCCCCGCCGCGAAGGCGGGCAAGGACGGCACCGTGTCGTGGGGGCTGGACGCCATCCACGCACCCGAGGCGTGGGCCATGGGCGCCACCGGTGCGGGCATCACCGTGTCGAACCTCGACTCGGGCGTCCAGTTCGACCACCCCGCCCTGGCGCACCAGTACCGCGGCGCGAAGCCCGACGGCACCGTCGACCACAACTACAACTGGATGGCCACCCGGGGCTCGTGCACTGCAGCGCCGTGTGACGACAACGGACACGGCACGCACACCATGGGCACCATGGTCGGCGACGACGGCACCAACCACGTCGGTGTCGCTCCGGACGCGCAGTGGATCGCGACGAACGGCTGCTGCGACAACAGTGGCGTCGAGTCGCTGCTGCGGTCCGGCTGGTGGCTGCTCGCCCCGACCGACGTCCAGGGGAACAACCCCGACCCGTCCAAGCGCCCCCACGTCGTCAACAACTCGTGGGGTCAGACGGTCGAGCACAGCTTCGACGACTTCTTCCGGGCCATCGACGAGGCGTGGAGCGCCGCGGGCATGTTCAGCGTCTGGTCGTCGGGCAACACCACGCCGTACGCGGCCTGCGACACCGTCTCCTCGCCCGGCTCCGCCGAGAGTGCCTACTCGGTCGGCGCGTACGCCCAGGACGGGACGCTCGCGCTGTTTTCCCGCAAGGGCGAGGGTGAAGGTGGGCGGATCAAGCCGGAGATCTCCGCTCCGGGCGACGCGGTCCGTTCGTCCTACCCGAACAACAGCTACGTCGAGATGTCCGGCACCTCGATGGCGGCCCCCCACGTCGCCGGCGCGGTCGCGGCGCTGTGGAGCTACGACCCGACCCTCATCGGGCAGGTCGAGGAGACCCGCCGCCTGCTCGGCGAGTCGGCTGTCGACGTCGACGACACCGAGTGCGGCGGCACCGCCGAGATCAACAACAAGTACGGCGAAGGCCGCCTCGACCTCGTCCGCCTGCTCGAACTCGCGCCCCGCAAGGGCGGCACCCTCACCGGTGTGGTCACCGCCAACGGCGCCCCGGTCCCCGCTGCCGACGTGACGATCAGCGGGCCGTTCAGCCGGTCGATCGGAACCGACAAGGACGGCCGGTTCACAACGAACCTCCCGGTCGGCGACTATCAGCTCAGCACTAAGGTCTTCGGCTACCTGACGGCGACCGCCCAGGTCACGATCTCCCTCGGCCAGGACACGTCGGTCACGCTGCCGCTCACGGCCGCCGCGAGGCACGACATCAGCGGGAAGGTCGTCGACGACAAGAAGCGACCCGTCCCCAACGCGGACGTCTCGGTCACGGACACGCCGCTGAAGCCGGTACGCACCGACGCCAACGGCGCGTTCACGATCAGCGCCGTG
Source organism: Micromonospora sp. DT63 (assembly GCF_049841615.1). Lineage (NCBI taxonomy): Bacteria > Bacillati > Actinomycetota > Actinomycetes > Micromonosporales > Micromonosporaceae > Micromonospora > Micromonospora sp. DT63. Next base: position 1,405,944 of record NZ_JBNCKQ010000001.1, read on the forward strand.
CCCGAGGGCACGTACTCGCTGAACGTCAAGCCCAACGCCTGTTTCTCGCCCACGACAGTCCCGCTGGCCGTCGGGGCGCAGAACGAGTCGCGGGAGATCCCCGTGGGGCTGGTCGTGGACAAGGGCGGTTACAGCTGCGCCGTCTCCGACGGCGAATACCTGCGCGGCACCGACCCGGTCTCGTTCACCAGCGGCGTGTGGGCGACGGTGCAGCTGCCGTTCCCGATCGCGCTCTACAACGGCAGCCACGACAGCCTCGGGATCAGCCTGCGCGGCGTGATCTCCCCGGACACCAGCACCGGACCCGGCAGTGGCGGTGCTGGCGTCTTCCCGCTGTACGGCCAGACTCCCGTCGAGTTCGCCCCCGGCGGAGGAGTCTTCACGGCGGCCACCAAGGTCAACGGCGAGGACGCGTTCGTCGTCGAATTCCGCAAGGCCAGGCTCTGGGCCTATCCGGACCGGTCGGAGTACACGGAGCCGGTCAGCTACTCGGCCACGCTCACCCGCTCCGGCACCGTGATCTTCGGGTACGGCGACGGCATCGGGACCGACGACCCGGTGACCGCCGGCGCCCACGCCACCACGGGCATCCAGGGCTGGGCCGGCGTCGACGGCATCCGGTTCTCCGACAGCTCCCCCGTGCTGCGCGACGGGATGATCGTCACCTACGACCTGCCTGACTTCGGGTACCTCGACGCGACAGTCGTGGACAAGAACGACGGGCTCCCGGTGGCCGGAGCCAAGGTCTCCTTCAGCAACAAGAAGGGGCTCGTCGAGGCCGTCACGACCAACGGGACGGGCATCGTGCACCGCCAGCTCCCGGTCGACGACTACACCATGACTGTCGAGGCGCCGAACTACACGACCGGGACGTACCCCTTCTCGCTGGACAAGCTCTACGCGAAGGCGACGATCGACGCACGTCTGACCACTGGTGTCGCCGGCCTCAAGGCCGACGGCCTCGAGGCGCTGCTGGGTACCGACCAGAACGGCGTCGGCTCGCTGACGCTTACCAACAACGGCTCGGCCCCACTCACGTACGACCTGGGCGAGGCAGCACGCCACCCCGACCTCGACGCCGTCGGCGCCACCGCGCGCACCGGAAAGGGCGCGGCCAGCACGATCGACCTCGCCGCCTGGAAGGCCGGCGCGAGCGGCATGAAGCCGTCGAACGTCGACGGCAAGGCCGCGACGGCGAGCGCCGCGGAGGCACAGGCCGCTGCCAAGGTCGGCGCGACCTCCGGCGGAGACGTCATCACCCGGATCGCCATCCCGGGCACCATCGCGGAGAAGGAGCCCTCGGGGATCGGGTACGACGGCGACGTCTGGGTCCACGACTACAACGCGCGGACCAACACCGCCTACACGGTGACGGGCAAGCGGACCGGCAAGGTCTTCGACGCGTCGTGGAACCCCGCGTACCGGGCGTTCGACATGGCGCTCGACTCCAAGACCGGGGACATGTGCCAGATGGAGGACAGCCCGGCCAGCTACATCCACTGCTTCAACACCGGGACCGGAAAGGAGACGCGCCAGATCAAGGGTGACTGGTCGACGCTGCAGCTGACCGGCCTCGCGTACAACCCGACCCGGGACGTGTTCTACGTCGGCGGCCGAGCGAACGGCATGATCGGCACCGTCGCCGGCACGTCACACGACAACCCGGGCGCGCTGCTGTCCTTCTGCGCCCCGCCGCTGCCCGAGGTGATGGGCCTGGCGTACAACCAGGCGTCCGACACCATCTGGTACACCGACCTCACCTCGAACCGGCCCACCCGCCTGCTCCAGGTCGACCCCGACGACTGCTCGCTGGTCAACGCGTGGTGGTTCCCGGGCCAGAAGGCGGGCCAGGGCGGCGGCCTGGAGACCGACTCGACAGGTGCGCTGTGGGCGGCGGACCAGGTCGCCGACGACGTGGTGCTTGTCGACGTCGAGGATGACCTGATCACCGACCTGCCGTGGCTGTCGCTCTCCTCGACCGGCGGCACCCTCGCCCCCGGCCAGTCGACGACCGTCAAGGTCTCGATCTCGTCGAAGGGCGCGAAGCCCGGCGTGCTCGGCGCGAACATCGTGGTGCGTTCCGACTCCGGACGCCAGTCCAAGACGTATGTTCCGGTGACGCTCACGACCACGAAGTACCAGGTCGGCGTCAACGCCGGCGGCTCCAAGCTCACCGACGGCTCCGGCTACACCTGGTCCGCCGACCAGGCCGCCGGCAGGACGTCGTGGGGCTACGAGGGGAAGACGAAGGCCGCCTCCACGAAGGCCCCGATCTCCGGTACGACTGACGACGCCCTGTTCCAGTCGCAGCGCACCACCGCGGACAAGCAGCTGTTCTACCGCTTCCCGGACGCGCCCAAGGGCACCTACGCGATCGACTTCGGCTTCGCCGAGATCGACAAGGCAGCCAAGGGCAAGCGGGTGTTCGACGTCGTCGTGGACGGAGCGCTCACGGAGTACGCGTACGACCCGGCGGCGGCCGTGGGGTCGAACGCCGCCGACTGGCGCTCGGCAGTCGTGCAGCACGAGGGCGGTCCGCTGACCGTGGAGCTGCGCGGCTCGAAGGGCCTGAAGGCCCCGACCATCGCCGCGCTGCGGGTGACGCTCGATCCGCGCGCCGACGCGGTGGAGCCGGATCCCCAGCCCGAGCAGCCGGAGCCGGGCCCGGTGCCGGTGGCACCCGCCGGTCGCTCGTACGCAATGAAGGTGACCGACGGGCTCTACCGCCAGGGCACCCAGGAGTCCGGGTGGCACGGCGACGACGTGTGCGGCGTGCTGTGGTTCGACTCCAGCTTCCTGTTCCCGTTCTACGACACGGCCTGGGACGGCGTGTGCGTGACGACGAACGGCACGCTGGCCTTCGACCGCGCCAGCACGCTGGGGAACAACACGGCGCTGCCGTCGTCCGGTCCGATCGACGCGATCCATCCGCTCTGGGACGACCTCGTCGTCGACGACGAGGCAGGCATCTACTTCGGCCGGACCGAGGTGGACGGTCTGGCGGCGGAGGTCATCGAATGGCGCAACGTCGCCTTCTACGACGACCAGACGGCACGCGTGAGCTTCTCGGTCACCCTGATCGCGGACGGCCGCATCCAGATCGGGTACGGCGACGGCGTCGGCGGCGACAACCCCCTCACCCGGGGGTCGTCGGCGACCGTCGGCGTGGAGAGCCTGACGCGCAACCCCGCGGGTCAGTACTCCTTCAACCAGCCCATCCTGAAGGCCGGCCTGGGGCTGGAGTACACGCTCCCGGCGGCGGGCACGATCGAGGGCACGGTCACCGACCGGAACGACGGCAAGCCGATCGAGGGCGCCATCGTCACGCTCAAGGGGCCGAACGGTGAGCGGGTCATCACCGCCGACGCCAAGGGTCGGTGGAAGGCCCAGGCGCTGGTCGGCGAGAACACCGTGGAGGTGTCGGCCCCGAACTACGTCACCGCCAGCCACCGGGTGACCATCGCCAAAAAGGATCAGGCCGAGGTGGTCGACACGGCGTTGACCACGGGCATCGCCACCGTCACCACGGGCAAGCTCGACTGGCTCCTCGACCGGAACCAGAAGGCGACGGCCGACGTGGCCGTGACCAACACCGGCTCCGCCCCGCTCGAGGTGCGGATCAGCGAGCAGAAGCGCACCGGCGACGGCGACCACGAGGCGGCCGACCTTCCGTGGCTGACCCTCACGGGCGCGGCCGCGACCGGCACGGTCACGCTCGCGGTCGGCGAGTCCACCACGGTCACCGCGACGGCCGACAACGCAGGCGTCCAGCCGGGCGTGCTCGTCGGGGACGTGCTCGTGGCGTCCAACGCCGGCAAGGGCGAGGCCCAGCTCACGCCGGTACGCCTGGCGACCTCCGCCTACGACAGGGGCGTCGACGTCGGCGGAACCGGGTTCGTCGGCACCGACGGCTTCGTCTGGTCCCCCGACCAGGAGCTCGGCTCGCGACAGTGGGGCTACGTCGGCGGCAGGACGCGGGCCACCAAGGCCGACATCGCCGGCACCGAGGACGACGCGCTGTTCCGCACCCAGCGGACCGGCGAGACGTTCAGCTACGTCTTCAAGAACGCTCCCGCCGGCACGTACCGGATCGCTCTCGACTTCGCGGAGATCGAGAAGGTCAAGGCCGGCAAGCGTGCCTTCGATGTCCTCATCGACGGCAAGGTCGTGCTCTACGACCACGACGTGCAGGCGAAGGTGGGTGCGCTGAAGGCCGACGTCAACACGGTCACCGTCGAGCACGCCGGTGGCGATCTGAGGATCCAGCTCACCCGCGAGAAGGGTGAGAGCGATCCGATCCTCAATGCGCTGAAGGTGCAGGAGGACCCGCGCCTCTGAGCTGACCGACCAGGTCGGCTAAGTGGTCAGGGCCTCCTCGGAGAACGATCGCCGGGGAGGCTCTGACCATGACCACCCACGGTTGCCGGACGTGGTGGAGCGCGTCGACGGCACCGCGGACCTGCGGTGCCGTCGCCCGCTGTCCTCCGAACCCGTTACGAGCGAACGCGGATGATCGTCTTGCCGGTGATCCGCTCGGTCGGATTGAGAGCGGCGACGGCGTCGTCGAGGTCCGCGACGGTGCCGATGTTCGTCCGCAGCCGCCCGTCCCGTACCCGCCGGACGATCTCCCCCAGTTGGGCGCGGTCAGGCGTCACGACGAAGTCGATCGCCAGGCCGTCCGCGGGCCGCACCTCGGGCGGCCCGACGACGGAGACCAGGACTCCCCCGGCCCGAACCAGGCCCGCCGACCGCTTCCCGATGTCGCCGCCGATGACGTCGATGACCAGATCGAGTCCACCGACGGCTTCGAGGACGTCGTTCTCGAGGTCGACGAACTCCTGCGCGCCGAAGTCGAGCGCCTTTTGCCGGTCGGCAGCGCGCCCCGTGCCGATGACGTAGGCGCCGAACTCACGTGCGAGCTGCGTCACCATCGAACCGACCGCGCCGGCCGCGCCGTGCACGAGGACGCTCTGCCCCGTCTGAAGGCGGCCGTGCTCGAACAGTCCCTGCCAGGCGGTCAGGCCGGAGATCGGCAGGCTCGCGCCCACCGTGAAGTCGACGTCGCCGGGCAGCGGCGCGAGGTTGCGCGCCTCGACGGCCACGTACTCCGCCAGGGTGCCGTCCCGGGTCCAGTCCGTGAGGCCGAACACCCGCTGTCCCACCGACAGGCCCGTCGTGCCGTACCCGAGAGCGGTGACCACTCCGGCCAGCTCGTGCCCGGGAATCGACGGCGTCCGGTCACGTCCGAGGCGATCGGTCCAGGTCGAGGGCCACGCCATCTCGGTCGGGACGAACCCCGACGCGTGGACCCGGACGACGACGTCGTTGAGGGCCGGTTCCGGTTCAGGCCGGTCCACCAGCGTCATTCCGGCTGTTCCCGCAGCCTCGTCCGTCACCACAATCGCCTTCATCAGATACCTCCCTGTATCCAGCCCTCGTCTGCGCCGCACGAGGAGCGCATGTCCGTTTCCCAGCGTTGGCGGCGTCAAGCCCCGGCGCCGTACACCCACGGCTGATCGGTAGCGGTTGGGCGCGGGGATGGCGCCGGGAGCGGCGGGACCCGAACCTAGCCGCCTCAAAATGGTCCGTCAAGTCCAGTCTGGGGCTGCAACGACCGCTCGCGCTTCTGCAAGAGTTACCAGTTCAACAGCTTGTTTGAGGCAATCTCCGGGCGCTTTGTCAATGCAGCTTCCGGACTATACAGTCCAAGAAAGGTGAAGGCCGCGGGAATACCACCGCCCCGCAGAGCGTCTGTACGTGCGGGTCGAGGTGCGCTCCACCTGGCTCGCACTGCGCTTTGCACAAGAGACACCGGCACGACGACAGGCAGGGAGATGACATGAACACCGAAAAGGCGATCCTCGCCGGCGGCTGCTTCTGGGGCATGGAGGAGTTGTTCCGCCGCCAGCCCGGCGTCGTGTCCACGCGCGTCGGCTACAGCGGCGGCGACGTCCCGAACGCCACCTACCGCAACCACGGCACCCACGCGGAGTCCATCGAGGTCGTCTACGACACCGACAAGACCGACTTCCGCGCGCTGCTCGAGTTCTTCTTCCAGATCCACGACCCTTCGACGAAGAACCGCCAGGGCAACGACATCGGCCTCAGCTACCGCTCGGCGATCTTCTACACCAGCGACGAGCAGAAGCGGGTCGCCGAGGACACGATCGCCGACGTCGACGCCTCGGGCCTGTGGCCCGGCAAGGTCGTCACCGAGGTCACCGCGGCAGGAGACTTCTGGGAGGCCGAGCCCGAGCACCAGAACTACCTGCAGACCTACCCCGACGGGTACACCTGCCACTTCCCCCGCCCCGGGTGGAAGCTTCCCAAGCGGGCGACGGCCTGACCCCTCCGGCGCCGGCAGCGGCGTCTGAGGAACAGGACCACATGGTCCAGCAACAAGTCCGTCGGCTCTTCGGCATTCGCACATAGGACAGGGCACCGGATGGACTGCGAGGTCCCATTCTTGCTGGATCATCCGGTGCGCTGGATACACTTGACAGATGAGCGAGGAGCAGGTTGCCGCGCCGAGAAACGGGCGGAGGATCAGTCAGCGGGGCATCGCGACCCGCGAGCGGATCCTCGATGCGGCGAACCGGCTGATGCTCGTACGCGGCGTGAACGCGACGACCCTTGACGACATCCGCGAGGCGAGCCAGACGAGCAAGTCCCAGCTCTACCACCACTTCGCCGACAAGCAGGAACTCGTGCGCGCCCTGGTCACCTATCGAGGCGCGCTCGTGCTCCAGCGTGAACGTGCGGGGCTCGAACGACTGAGATCGTTCTCCGGGCTGGTCCGTTGGCGCAACGCGCTGGTCCAGGCCAACTCGCTGAACAACGGCAGATACGGGTGCGGCCTCGGGTCGATGGCCCTCGAGCTGTCCGATCAGGATGAGCAGGCTCGATCGTCGCTGTCGGAGACGTTCGCGGCATGGGAAAAGCTGATCAGTGATGGTCTGCACCGGATGCGGGACAGCGGTCTACTCCGCCGGGACGCCGACCCGGAGAAGTTGGCCACGGGGTTGATGGCCGCTCTGCAGGGCGGCTACCTGCTGGCGAACGCCGCGCACGACGTCGCACCGATGGAAGTCGCCCTGGACATGGCGCTGGAACACATCAGGTCGTTCCTCGCGCAGCCGGCCGGTGAGCCGCCTCCGGTGACGTCTGCGCCGTCACCGGAGGCGGGTCAGGCCGGGTTCGCGCCGGCCTGACCGAAGCCCTCCTGGGCCGCCCCGCGTACCAGCCTGTTTGCCTTCTCCGGCTCGTACCCGCTCGCCCGGAGCAGGTCGCTCGCCGCCGTACGCAGCTGGGTCACCATGGCGGCACCGTACGGCCGCAGGCCCGTTGCGTCGGCTTGTCCGGCCAAGCGCCCGACGTCCAGGGCCGCCTGCTGGGTCTGCTCCGGGGCCTTACCCTTGCGGACGTCCTGCCGAAGCAACCGGAGCCCGTCGGCGAGTCGCTCCACGGCAATCGCGAGCTGTTTGGGCACCGGTTCGTCGTATTCCAGGCTCGTCGTGGCCCAACGGGCCAGTTCCTGGGACTCGATCGCCACCCGCTCGAAGTGCTGCATACCGCGCTTGTAGCGCTCCACATCGCGCCGGCGCCGCCACCGTGCCGGCGCGAGGATCACCACCTCGTCGGCGCCGGACAGCGCTTCGTGCAGCCGATCAAGGTCGGGTCCCACGCCCCGGAGCCGGTCGAGTGCGTGTCTCGCAAGGTTCGGGTCGCGTTGTCGCAGTGCCTGTGCGACCTGCCGCAGGTGTGCGCAGAGCCTCTCCGTCACCGGCGCGGCGGTGTGGTCGAGAACGCGCATCGGGTTGATCGGCAGCAACAACCCGACCACCGCCAGTCCCACGCCGCCGCCCACGACAGCGTCGAGGATCCGGGGCATCTCAAGGTCCCGCGTGGTCGGCGACAGGGTGGCGATCAGTACCGCGGTACCGCCGGCATGTGCGACGAGCGCGCCACTGCGTCCGGTCAGCAGCAGCGCCACGGTGATGGCCAGTGTGACCACCAGACCGATCTGCCAGGGCCCGAACCCGATGGCGAGGATCAGGACATCACTGGTCAGCAGGCCCAGCGCGACGCCGACCATGAGTTCGGCCGTTCGCCTGGCGCGTTGCCCGAGGGCGGCGACGATCGTTCCGACCGCCGCGCTGGGCGCGAAGACCGGTGCCGACCTGTGCAGCAACTCGTGTGCGATCACCCAGGACAGCGCGGCGGCGAGTCCGGACTGGACGGCGAGAAGGAGCATGATTTCGAGTTGGCGTACCCGGGACCTGCCAACCGCACCGCCCTGGCGACGGGCTCGTTCCGCGATCTCCTGGGCCTGCGCACCGAGAGCGTCGTAGGCCGGCCGGCCCTTTCGGTCGGAGGACATCGCCGTGGTTACCCCGGTTGTTCCTCGCGAACCTCGACGGGATCGCCATCTTCGTCACCACTGCGACAGTTGTCCAGTTCACGGGACTTCCGGATGGGGCGCCGGCCAGCCGAGGCGCTGAACACGCCCGGGAGGGGCCGGCGAGTGACACCCCGCCGACCCCTCCCGGGTGAGATCACCGTCCGTACAGCTCTAATTCGTAGAGCGAGAAGCCGTACGAGGTGGCCCGCTTGACCCCGTACACCCGCACGTAGCGGGCGGTGACCGGCGCGAAGGTGGCGTTGTCGACGCCGCCGTTGCCGGTGGTGGTGGCGAACACCGGCGTCCAGGAACTGCCGTCGCCGGAGACCTCGATCCGGTACGAGGTGGCATACCCGGCCTCCCACCGCAGCACGGCCCGGCTGACCGTGCGGGCCGCGCCGAGGTCGACCCGCAGCCACTGGTTGTCGTTGTAACTGCTGGCCCATCGGCTGCCGAGGTTGCCGTCGACCGCCTTGTCGGGGGTGAAGCTGGTCAGGAACTGGGTGCTCGACGCGGTGGCCGGACGACCCTGCGCCAGGTTCGCGACGTCGTCGCCCCGACGTGCGGGGAACGAGACGACCTGCTGGTAGGTGGGGCGGTTCTGCCAGGCGATCAGGGGGTGGGTGATGCCGCCGAGCCCGGACTGGGCGATCGAGTCGGCGCACCACTGGTCGCCGGCCCCACAGGACTTGTCTCCGGGGTAGACAGTGGTGGCCGGCACCGCGGCGGCCTGGCCGAGCGCGCCGAGCAGGGCCTGCCGGCACGTGCCGAGGTTGCCGTTGCCGCAGTACGCGCGGCCCAGCCCACCGGCCACCGGCTCGCCGAGGACGGTACGCAGGTCCTTGTCGACGTAGCCCCACCAGCCGTACTGGAACGACGAGCCCTTGTGCGCCTGACCCTGCAACGCCCAGCTCGCGGTGCCGTCGCGCGAGCCGTTCTGGCCGCCCGACGGCGCCTCGTTCACCTCGATGGCGTCGACAAGCGCGGCGTAGAGGTCCGGCCCGAGGCCGGGGCGGAACTCCGCCGAGGCCAGCAGCGGCCACCAGGCGTCGAAGATCCGGATGGCGTCGGCGTGCTGGTAGACCTTGGAGCCGGGCGACGTCTCCACCCGGCGGGTCCCGGCCTGCTGCCAGGCGCGCAGCTTGCCCACCGCGTCGGCCAGCGCCGGATCCGTGACCGGTGTGCTGTCCAGCACCCGCAGCAGGTCGCCGAGAACCTGCTGGCCGCGCAGGTCGGTCACCGCCGCATCCGCCATGATCTTGACGACGTCGGCGCGGCCGAGCTTGCGCTGGGCGATCGCGGCACGCACCGGGCCGTCGAGCAGCTGAGCCCGGTGTACGGAGCCGAAGCTGAAGTTGCCGTCGGCCGCCCCGAAGTCCCGCGCCTGCTTGTTGTTCCAGCTGACGTAGTAGTCCTGGTTGACCGACTGCGGGTGGGCCGACGCCGGAGCGTAGGTGGCGTCGTTGGTGTCCGGGTTCCAGCCGGCCCACTCGTACGCCGCTTCGGCCCTGGCCGGCAGGTTCGGGTCGGTGACGGACGACCGGACCGGGTTCGAGCCGGAGTTGAAGTACGCCGCCTCGGTCGAGTTGACGTAGAACCAGTTGAACGCGTACCCGACGCTGGCCGCGGACGCCTGGAACGCCGCCGCGCTGCCCATCGCCGACGGGTCGTTGAAGGCCTGGAAGCCGATCGCCGAGTCGGCCTCGTGCCGGTAGGTGGAGCGCAGCTTGGTGAACGCGGTCGGCTGCCCGTTCACCAGACCCCGGTAGGACACCAGCCCGTACTTCGTGCGCAGCGCCCGCAGCGTGTACGACCCGGCCGGGGTGGAGTCGGCAAGCGTCGGCGACCACGAGTTGCGCTGCTCCAGCGCCTCCATGGCGAGACACTGCCCGTGGTAGAGGTAGCGGTTGGTACGCAGCGTCGGGGCGCTGCCGTCGGTGGTGCACAGCGTCAGCGCGTACGTGTCGGTGAGGTCCTGGGAGGCGGAGGTGGCGCTCCACGCGTAGTCCTGGCCCCGACCGAGCAGCACGTAGAGGTTCAGCCCGGCGAACGCGGCGCCGCGCGCGCTGATCCCCGGCCCCTGCAGCTCCTGGAGCATCAGCAGTTGCGGCGCGAAGTAGCCGGTCTGCGGCCCGAACACAGCGACCGGATTGCCGGTGGTGGTGTGCCGCCCGGACACCACCACCGCGTTGGACATCCCGTGCGCGCGCAGGTTGGACAGGCCGCCGATCAGCTCCTGGGTGGCGGTGCTGGTGCCGGTTCGGGCGGCGGCCCCGCCGCTGGCGTCGTAGGCGAGCGGCTCGGCGACCACCGACCCGGCGTCGGGCAGTACGGCGCTGGTCGCGCCCGGCGGTGTCGCCCCGTACGGGAAGCTCTGCCCGTCGTGCAGGGTGAGCACTGTCTCCGGGTCGTTCTGCGACCGGAACGCCTGCCAGACCCGGTCACCTTCGGTGGCGCCGTACTTGGCCCGCGCAGCCACTCGGACCAGCGCGGACTGGATCTCGCTGCCGCCTCCCCCGCCGAAGAGCCCGCCGATCACCCCTGCGGTGGCGATGAGATCGGTCATGGTGAAGTGCGTCGGCTTACCGGCGCCAGCGAGCACGTACTCGCCCGGGTAGTTGTCGTCGGCGATCGACTTGTCGATGTACGCGTTGATGCCGGCGATGTAGTCGGCCACGTCGGTGTAGAGCTGCTGACCCCGGGCGCCCTTGGTGCGCAGCGCGTTCACCTGAGCCTGGAGGTCCGCCTCGGTGTAGGGCGAGTTGGCCCAGACGCTCTGCTCCAGTTCCCGGTTGCCGGGGGCGCCGCCGGCGAACGATGTGACGTTGCCGCGACCGACGTGCCGCAGCAGGTCCATCACCCAGAGTCGGTCCTGGGCACCTGCGTAGCCGGCGCCGAACATCGTGCCGCCGCGGGTGGTGCCGGTGACGTGCGGGACGCCGGTGGCCTTGTCCCGCACGATGGTGACGTCCGCGCGCGGCGAGACGGTGCTCTCCACCTGCGCGGCCGGGACGCCGAACGAGGCGTCGTTGTAGAAGTGGGCGATCTGCTCGTCGGTCAGCCCGGCGTAGTTGTAGACCAGGTTCGCGTACTCGTCGAGCTGGTCGCTGGAGTGCGCCGGGCGGGTGCCGAGCGCCTGGTGCGCCAGGATGGCGACAAGCGTGGCGTTGCCGTTCTGCCCGGGGGGCAGGATGTCGGCGCACTGGCCGAGGCAGTAGTCGTTGGCGGCGAACGTGCTGGCGGCGAGCGCCGGTGCTGGCGGTGTCACCGTCAGCACGCTCGCGGTCAGGGCGGCGGCGGTGAACGCCGCGAGCCGGTTTCGGAGAGCGGGACGAGGCATGGCGATCCTCCGGGGACGCGGAGTCGGGCCGTTCGGTACGCCCGGCTTCCGGTGCCGACGTCTCGCCCTCCGCGCCCGGGCGTTACACCAGGAGGTGAGAGTGACTCATGTCTATCTCCGGGCAATGATCGACGCAGGAGCCCTGTTCGGGATACCCGTCGTTCACCACGCGCCAATGCCGACGTTTCGCCACCTTCCACTCCGGAGGCAGGCACGGCGGCACCTCGTCAGTGGCCGGCACGATCTGTCGGCGCGAATCGCGACAGACGGGCGCGTGGTCCCTCCCGTCCGCCTGTCGCGATCGAGCGAGCCGGCCTGATCAGGATTCGCGGGTGTTGGCGGCAGGTACGAGCACCTGCCGGCACCAGGTCCGGAAGTCGGTCGCCACGGGTTTCGCGCGCGCCCAGTCGGCGTCGTAGATGCCCTCGTCCTGGGCGGCGAACATCTCGGTCAGGTCCGTGATCGCCTGATCGGTCGCGCCCCGGGACCGCAGCATCGCCGCGAAGTCCTCCACTGTCGTCCGGCGGTAGGCGACCGGCCGGCCGAGCTCCTGACTGATCACCTCGGCCATGCCGTCCGGGGTGAGGCGGTCCGGCCCGAACACCGGGACGTCCTCCTGCCCGGTCCAGGACAGGTCCGTGAGGAGTTCGGCAGCCGCGCCGGCGATGTCGCGCGTCGCGACCGTGGCAAGCGGAAGGTGACCGGCGCAGGTCAGATAGAAGGCGCCCTGCCCGCGGATCGCATCGAGTTGTCCAAGCAGGTTCTCCAGGTAGAAGGGCATGGACAGGGCCCGGTAGGCCGCACCCGACTTCGCAAGCTCAGCATCCATGGCGAAGGCCGCGGAGAGAAGACCCGCCGGCTTGGGCCAGCCGTGCCCGGCACTGGACACGCCGACCACGTGGCCCACCCGGTGGCGGGCAATGGCGGCGGTGCCGGCCCGGGCGAAGCGCAGGTAGTGCTCCTCGGCACTCGGGGCGTGCGGATTCGGTGGGACCAGCCAGAACAACGCATCGGCGCCCGGCAGCGCCCGGTCGAGCACGACGGGGTCGTCGTGGGAGCCCTCGACGGCCTCGACCTGCTCGCGGAGGGCGCGGTCCAGGCGCGTGACGTCGCGGGCGATCACTCGAACCCGGCGCCCCCGGTCGAGCAACTGCCGGACGAGTTGGCTGCCGATCTGTCCGGTCGGCGCGCTGACCACGATCATAAGGACCCCTAACCTGAAGGTGAATTCCGGTTCCGAATCTATCGTCGCCCGCCCTCGAACGTCAACTACGATGGAGCCGCCATGACTGCTCCCGACCGATCGCTGCGCGCCGACGCCCGACGCAACCGCGAAGCCGTTCTCGACGCCGCCAGTGAGCTGTTCGCCCAGCGGGGCGACGCGGTGCAGATGGACGAGATCGCCGAGCGCGCCGGCCTGGGCGTCGGAACCCTGTACCGGCATTTCGCCGACAAGAAGTCGCTGCTCGCGGCGATCATCGGTCGCCGGTTCGCGGCGATGACCACCCTGGCCCGCGCCGCCGAGGCCGTCGAGGACCCCTGGACCGCCTTCGAGACGCTGCTCCTGGACTATCTGGCAGCCGCGCAGACGGACGCCGCATTTCGCTTCGCGCTCCTCGGCCCGGCCGAGCCGCACTGGGCGGACATCGTCGCCGAGAAGAAGGAGTTCGCGGCGATCGCCGACCGCATCGCTCAACGCGCCGTTGCCGCCGGCCGCCTGCGCGCCGACTTCCTCGCTGACGACTTCGTCCTCATCACCCGTGGCGCGATGGCGAACATGACCGGTACCGGCGACTGGCGCCGGCACGTGGCACTCCTGCTCGACGGCATCCGCGGCCCCGTGCGCTGACGCGAGGCGCGCACATCGGCGGGCGCGGACGTCGCCCGACCGACCGACAAGCGGCCCGTGCCCGTGACGCCGCGGTGGTGTCAGTCACGTGGACTCGACCTGTCGGGTGGGGCGTACCCGACAGGTCGGGACCACGGCGAACCCTGCCCCTGCCTACGCCGCCAGCAGTTCCTCGCTCAGCTTCCAGAGGGCCTGTGCGGACCTCGGGTCGATGGCGTGCGGCACGACGGTGGCGGGGGGCACCTCCTCGGAGCCGAAGGTGATGGGCTGCGGGTTCTCGTCCAGTGGCGAGACGTCGTTGTCCTTCAGGTAGACGCCGCCGATGTCGGCCAGCAGCGGGCTGGTCGCGGCGAAGACGGTGGTGCTGGCGCCCTGCTGCGGCGTCTTGTGCTCGCGGTCAGGGTCGATGATCGGCTGGCCCGACTCGTCGATGAGCCTCATGGCCCGCAACTGCTCGTCGCTCAACATCGCCGTGCGTGGGGCGCCCTCGGTGATGTGGGGACCCAGATTCGTGCCGTGGATGATGCCCGGGTGCACGGCGTAGCCCCGGATCCTGTCCGCGGCCCAGCGGCGGTCCAGCTCGACGGCGAACAGCACGTTGGCAGTCTTCGACTGACCGTATCCGAGCATCCCCATGGGGTCGTATCCGCTGGTGAAGTGCGGGTCGTCCCAGCGGATGTCGGACAGGCGGTGCCCCCCGGAGGTCAGGTTGACCACCCGGGCGCCGTTCGCCGCCCGCAGGGCGGGCAGCAGACCGAGGGTCAGCTGGAAGTGACCGAGGTGGTTGGTGGCGAACTGCGACTCGTACCCGCGGGCGTTCCTGACCAGGGGGCCACCCATGATGCCCGCGTTGTTGATCAGAATGTGCAGCGGGCGTCCGGAGTCGAGGTACCGAGCGACGAAGGCGTCGATCGAGCCCGGGTCGAGAAGGTCGAGCCCGCCGGTGTCGACGCGCTCGATGCCCGTCAGGCTGGCCGCCGCCCGGTTCGGGTTACGCGAAGCCACTGTCACGGACGCGCCCGCCTTGCTCAGCGCGCGCGTCGCCTCCAGGCCGAGTCCGTGGTGACCGCCGGTGATGATGACGTTGATGCCGGACAGGTCGATGTCCGCGAGCACCTCGTCGGCCGTCGACGCGGCGGTGAAACCGGATCCGATGGGGTGCTGCCGGTGGGTCATGTTCGGTGTCATGACACCACTGTGCACCAGCGCTTTCGAACTCTGAATGGTTGTCGGTCCGTATTTCTTGTGCAAGAGTACGGGAATGCCCGGTGACCAGTTGTCCGAGGTGTTGGACCTCGTCGAGGTGCGCGGGCTGCTGACCGGCGGGTTGACAGCCCGGGGTCGGTGGGTGTCGCGCGCACCGTTGCAGGATCTCCTGAAGTTCTTCGCGGTGGTGCGCGGCAGCGCCCGGCTGACCACCGACGGGGTCGACGGGTCGATCGAGCTCGGGCCGGGCGACGTCGCGATCGTGAACAGCCGGTCGTGGCTGGAGATCGCAGGTGGCGCCGGCGACGCTCCGCTCCGCGTGATCGCCCCGGAGGAGGCCGGCCACCACTTCGGCCTCGCTGGCGCCGACCGGGACGCCGACGACGTCGTCATCGGCGTACGCGTGGACCTGAACCAGGCTGGTCGGACACTGCTGCTGCAGGCGCTCCCCCCGGTCGCGCACGTGCGGGCGTCGGCTGCGGCGGCCAGCAGCCTGCGCACGAGCCTCGACCGGCTGTTCGACGAGGCGACGGGCGCTCGCCTCGGCTCGGCGTTCGCGGTCCGGCAACATGGCCAACTCCTGCTGCTGGAGGTGCTGCGCGCCTACGTCGACCAGGCCGAGCTGCCTCCCGGCTGGCTGCGGGCGCTGACCGACGAACGGCTGCGCCCGGCGATCACCCTCATGCACACCGAACCCGAAAAGCCCTGGGGCCTGCAAGAACTGGCGCGTGCCGCCGCGATGTCGCGCACGTCGTTCGCTGACCGCTTCCGGGCCGTCGCGGGGATGCCGCCGGTCACCTATCTCAACCGGTGGCGGATGCTGCTCGCGCAACGTGCCCTGCGCGACGACGATGTCCGCGTCGGATCGCTCGCCTCCCGCCTGGGCTACGCGTCCGAGAGCGCCTTCAGCACCGCTTTCAAGCGCGAGGTGGGCGTGTCACCGCTGCGCTACCGGTACCGGGTGCGCGCGGAGCAGGAGAACGTGACAGCCGTCGTCTGACCGCACCGTCGTCGAGCGCGCTGCGGCGGCGCCGGTTGCCGGCGGATCTCGGGGGCGTTACGTTGGGATGCCATCGACGAACGTCTACACCTTTCGGGGTACGGGGGCCGCATGTCCACGTCTGTCACTCGCCGCAGCGTCCTGGCAGGTGGCGCCGGTGCCGCCATCGGCCTGGCGCTGCCCGGCCCCGCCGCCCACGCCGATGGCCACCACAGCACCAGCGTGAGCTTCACCCTCGACGCGAGAACGCTCGACGGCGGTGAGCAGGTCACGTCGGTCACCCTCGACACCAGCGGGCTCGGACCGATCGACCCCGCCGGGCTCACCCCCGGCACGTTCACCGTGCACGCCAAGGCCACCAGCCCGATCCCGATCGCTCCCGGCGATCTGATCTTCAGCGAGTACGACCTGGACCGCACCGTGACCGCCGCCCGGCTCGACCGGCACGGGAACATCGTGCTGGAGCTCAGCACCGCCGAGGGGCAGCTCGGCGGTGGCACCCTCGGCTACATCGTGAGTAGGGGCCGCAACGTCCGGCTGGACCTCGTCTACACCATCACGCAGAACGCTCCGCTCGTGCGGCGACACGGCCCGCCGGTCACCATCGCGCGCTTCGTGCAGGGGCGGCTGTCGAACCCCGAGGTGGACGCCTTCAGCCACCACGTGTCGGGCTCGGGTCTGAAGTACCGGTTGTACTCCCCGGAGCGTTCACCCCGCCACGGCCGACGGCCACTGATCCTGTGGCTGCACGGCGGCGGCGAGGGCGCCTCGCTGCCCGACGACTACTACGACAACGAGACCACGTTGCGCGCCAACCGCGGCGCGCTGGGCTTCGCCACCCCGCAGGCTCAACGGATCTTCTCCGGCGCGTACGTCGTCGCTCCGCAGAGCACCTCCTACTGGATCCAGGACGGCCCCCGGTTCGCCCCGCTGATCCGCGAGATCGTCCAGGACCTCGTACGCCGCAAGCGGGTCGACCCCGACCGGATCTACGTGGTCGGTTGCAGCAACGGCGGCTACATGTCCCTGGAGATGACAGTCGCCTATCCCGACCTGTTCGCCGCGTCGGTGCCGATCTGCGGGGTCGTCGAGCCGCTCGACGGGGCGGGCCCGCCGCTGATCACCGACGCGGAGCTGGCGAGGATCCACACCCCGACCTGGCTGGTCGCCTCGCGCGACGACGACACGGTGCCCCCCGAGACCAACACGATCCACGCCCACGACCTCATCGGAGGATCACTGATCAGCCTGTACGACCATGTCGTCTGGAACGGCTATCAGTTCCCCGGTCACTGGTCCTGGATCTACGTGGCCCGCAACGACCCGAGCCACAACGGCACCCACATCTGGCAGTGGATGGCCCGCCACCGTCGGTGATCCGCCGGCCGAGGTCGAGAGGACGCGTGGTGACCGTCCGCCGGTCGGCAGCAGGGAAACCGCACGGTTATCGGAGAGTGTCGCGGCTGCGTGCCGCGATGCGGATGGTGGTGCCTGCGGGGCCGCTGTCGACGAGGACGTAGTCGGCCATGCGTCCGACCACCCACAGGCCCATTCCTCCCGCGTCGGACAAGGGCGGTCGTTCGGCGCTGGGAACGTAACGAGCGGTGTTGAAGCCCCGCCCCTGGTCGGTGACCTCACAGGTGAGCTGCCCGTTCAGGAGCAGGCGTAGGCCACCCTGCCCACCCCCGTGCCGAATCACGTTGATCATCAGCTCGTTGACCGCGATGACCCAGTTCTCAATCTCGTCATGGGCGAGGCCGCACCGGCGACTGACCGCCTCGACCTCGTGTCGAACCCGGGTCAGATCCACGAGGGTGAACGCCGACGAGAACAAGGCCTTGCCGGCGCCAGGGGCGTGCTGGTCCAGCGGTGGATCAGCCACTGCTTCCCTTCCCTGTCGGACGTGGAGCCGGTGACCTTACCGGTGGCACGAAGGCGGACAGCCTTCCAAGAACGGACTTGCCGGACGATGAGCACGCCGGTGTGACATCAGAACGTACCCCGCGCCCAGGCGGTGTACTCCTGCTCTCCTCGGGGTGTGCCGTCGACGACGTGCCAGCGTCTAGGCTTCCTGCGTGGCCGATGCCGAGCTGATGACGAACGACGAGCGGCTGCGACGTATCGAGGCGATCACCGACGCCGCCCTGTCCGGGCTGAACATCACCGAGTTGCTCGACGAGCTACTCGACCGGGTCCGGGACCTGCTCGAGGTCGATACCGCCACCATCCTCCTGCTGGACGACCACACCGGCGAACTCGTCGCGACAGCGGCCAAGGGCCTGGAGGAGGAAGTGCGGCGCGGTTTCCGCATCCGGGTCGGACGCGGCTTCGCCGGCCGAGTGGCAGCGACACGCGCGCCAGTCACGATTCACAACGTCACGCCCGACGACGTCGTCAATCCCATCCTGCTCGCCACGGGGATACGAGCCCTGCTGGGCGTGCCCATGCTCGCCAACGGCAACCTCGTCGGCGTGCTACACGTCGGTTCCCTGGCCCTGCGCGAGTTCGGCCCCGACGACGTGCAGCTGTTGCAGCTCGTCGCCGATCGCGCCAGCCTCGCGGGACAGGCCCGGGCGCGGGCCCTCGACCGGCAGGCGGCGCTGGCCCTGCAACACAGCCTGCTACCGGGCAAGCTACCCGACATTCCCGGCCTCGACCTGGCCGCCCGGTACGTACCCGGCCACGACCTGGGCATCGGCGGCGACTGGTACGACGTGTTCAGGTTGCCCTCCGGCTGGGTCGGCGCCGTCATCGGCGACGTCTCCGGCCACGGGCTGCCATCCGCGGTCGTCATGGGACGCATCCGCAGCGCGCTACGTGCCTACGCCCTCGATTCCGACGATCCCGCCCAGGCACTGACCTCCCTCGACCGTAAGATCCACCACTTCGAGGCGGGCAACCTCACCACCGCCGTCTACGCCCTGATCACACCGGACGGCACGCGGGTGCACCTCTCCTCGGCAGGCCATCTGCCGCCGCTGCTGGCTGTCCCCGGCCAGCCCACCCAGCCCGTCAACCTGACGGTGGACCGGCCACTGGGTGTGGGCAGACCAGCAACCAACCGCCGCACCACAGTCGTGGACCTGCCGCCGGGCGCGGCGCTCGTCTTCTACACCGACGGGCTGGTCGAGCGCCGCAGCGAACTGATCGACACCGGTATCGAGCGTCTCTCCGACGCTGTGCGGTCCAGGCCAGCCGAGGCGTTGTGCGACCACATCATGGCCACGACCGCCCAGGAGCACCCGAACGACGACATCGCCCTCCTGGTCATCCGCCGCCAACCACCACCGGAACAGGCCCCGTAGGCAGCTGACTCGACAGGTGCGTCCGCACCGCCGGGAAGACGGTGCCTCCCCTCTCGGCCTGACCCGCCCTGCGACCCGCTGCCGGGGTGCGGCTTTACCGCCGCACCCCGGGCAGGGACGCCGATCGGGACCTACCTCGCGACGACAGGTGTCGAGAGCCTCCAAGCCGGGCTTCGGCTCAGCAGCCGAGCCGCTTGCTCGAGAGGGCGACGTCGTCGATCCAGAGGTCGAACTCGCCAGGTGTCGTGCCGCCCTGGTAAAGCTGCCAGCCGATCTTCACCGTGTCGACAGTCGGCAGGACGAAGGGAACATCGTTGCCACCGTGGTCGGTCGTGGAGGCGGTCAGCTCCGGGTTCGCCACGCCGTCGATCCACACCGCGACGCGGTTGTCCGCCGCGTCCATCTTCCACTCGAAGCACTGCCAGGTGTCCTCGACGACCGGCGCGGACTCGCGCCAGTTGGTCCAGTCGCCGGTCGGACCTCCGTCGGCGCCGACCCCCCAGAACGTTCCGGGGACCGTGGGCGCGTACTGGCCACCGACCGGACGGACGACCTCCGCGCTGCCGGCGCCGGTGGCTTCCACAAGCGTGAAGTGCGCCCAGTCCGGTGCGGTGGGGAAGGCATCGACGCGCAGACGCATCCGGCCGTAGAAGCGGTTGCCCGGCGCGGCGAAGTCGTCGACGCGCAGGAAGGCGCGGCCGTTGTCCACCGTGTGGATGTGCAGCACCTGGTTGCCGCGGCGGGCGCGTTCCACGGTGAGCGTGCCGTGGCGGGTGTCGACGCCCCAGTTCACCGTGCTGGCCCCTCCGGGAGGCAGTCGCTCGAAGTCCTCACAGAAGAGCAGGCCGCGGGGGCACGAGGACTGGGGGGCGCCCGATGCGCCGGCCGGAACGCTGCCGACTGCGGTGCCGAGGATCAGGGCGGCGCTGAGCGCCGCGAGAAGATTGCGCATGGTCATCCTCCATGACGGCTGGTCCCCCACCACACGGGCCGGGCCAGCAGGAACATTCGGCAGGTGCTTCGGTCGGCCGGCTGCCGGCCGACCGAAGCACAGCGGGTTCGATCGACCACGACGGACCCGGGCCCGGAGCCGGTGGCTCCGGGCCGGGTCAGCGTCCTGAGGCGGCGGGCTGGTACGTCTCGCCGATCAGGGGCTGGTGCAGGAAAGACCGCCGGGCGCGGCGTTGCTGCTGCCGTTGACCAGGAAGCCGAACGTGGTCGAGGCGTTCGCGCCGAGGGACCCGTTGTAGTCGGCGTTACGGACGCTCACCGTCCCGCTGGTGCCGGTGTTGATGCCGTTCCAGACGTTGGCAATGCTCTGCCCACTGGCCAGTGTCAGCCGTACGGTCCAGCCGCTGAGGGCGGCGGAGGCGTTGTTGGCCACGGTGACCTCGCCCTGGAAGCCGCCGGCCCAGCTGTTGACCATGCGGTACGTCGCGGTACAGGCACCAGGCGGCGCCGTGGTCGGCGGAGCGGTCGTCGGCGGAGCAGTGGTCGGCGGAGCAGTGGTCGGCGGAGCCGTCGTCGGTGGAGCGGTCGTCGGTGGAGCGGTCGTCGGCGGATCGGTGGTCGGCGGCGTGCCCGGCACTGTCGTGGAGGCGGCGTTGAGAGCGTTGAGGACGGCGGTGTACGCCGCCTTGGGGTTGCTGTTGCGGTCGAACAGCAGCGGATTCTCACTGCCGCGCCAGGAGTCGCTGTCCCGGATGCCCCACGTTGTGATGCCGACACAGCGGGGGACGTTCATGCACGCCTGGGTCAGGCCCTGGTACTGGCTGGTCGAGGCATTGGTGACGTCGGCCTCGGTCAACGCCACGTCAACCCCGAGGGCCGCGAAACTGGACAGCGTCTGCTGGAAGTTGCCCGGCAGCGAACTGCCACCGGTGAAGTGGGTCTGGAGACCGACGCAGTCGACCGGTACGCCCCGGGCCTTGAAGTCCTTGATCATGTTGTAGACGCCCTGCGTCTTGGCGTACGTCCAGTTCTCGATGTTGTAGTCGTTGTAGCACAGCTTCACGCTCGGGTCCGCCGCGCGCGCGGTCCTGAACGCCACCTCGATCCAGTCGTTTCCGGTGGACTGCAGGTTCGACGAGCGCCGGCTGCCGTTCTCGGCGAAGGCCTCGTTCACCACGTCCCAGTAGGCGAATTTGCCCTTGTAGTGGGCCATCACGCCGTTGATGTGGCTGATCATCGCGGACCGCAGGGCGCTGCCGCTGAGGCTCCCCCAGAACCTCGGCTGCTGGGCGTGCCAGGCCAGGGTGTGGCCCCGGAACCGCATGCCGTGCTGGGTGGCCCAGTTGTAGATCGCGTCACCACGTTGGAAGTCGAACTGGCCGGGGTTCGGCTCGGTCGCGTCGGGCTTCATCTCGTTGACGGCCGTCATCATGTCGAACTCGCGGTCCGCGATGGCCAGGAAGCCCGAGTCGTTGAGACGGTCGGCGCCCATGGCGGCGCCGAAGTACCGGCCGCTGCGCTCGGCGGCGGCCTGCAGTGTGGTCCCGGGCGGGCCGCTGAGATCCGCTTGGGCGAAGGTCGCCACGGCCATCGAGGACACGATGACCGCCAGGGAGCAGGCCCCGCCCAGAAGCAGCCTGGCGGCACCTCTGGTTCGGTGTTTGGGTCGAGCGGGTACGTCGTTCATCTGCGTTTTCTCCTCGGTGTGCCCACCGGCCGCTGCCCGGTCCGCCCGGTGGATGAAGTGCACCGGCGTCGTACGCCCGTGCGGAGTGACCCTGCCCTGCCGCGATGCTATATCGAATCAATTCGATCCGCGCATCCGGCGGTCGATGTATCGACGCGTCGTCGGGCGAGCGACGAGCGGGCGCTTGTGGAGGCCAGCCCACACTCGACCGACTCCGGGGTATCGACCTGGCTGCCAACCGGCGCCTCACCGCCACCCCGGCCCACCCGGGCCGAATCCACACTGACGCCTGTCAATGTTGCCAGAGTGGACGCAGACGTGCTGGAATGGCTCATATCGCCGCAGCACGGGGGCAACCGTGCTGAGAACGGCCAGCACGGGAGCATCGCAGGGGTGGCAGCGCGTCCTGGTGACAGACGCCCGCATGCCCCCATCGCCGGGCCATCGTCAGGACGGCGGGCACTCTGCCGGGTAGGCATTTCCCCCGCCACTTTCCCGCCACAGGTATCCCCGGCACGCGACCCGATGGCCGGCGCGCTCGACCGCTGAGATGCCGGGCATCCGATTCGGCCTGCCACCACATCAGAACCGGCGACGAGGTGAAAAGCGATCATGGATTCCGGAGAGAGTTTCGCGGAGCGGTACGGCCGCCGTCCGCTCTGGGCGGCGGTGGTCCTACTGGCGGTGCTGGTCGGCGCGGTCGTCCTTGCCACTCGGGCCGACTCGGGGGCGGAGCCGGCCGATCTGCAGGTGCAGATCGTGGCCCGCATGCGGACCACGCTCGAACAGACGGACCCGGGGCAGCACAACCACGCCGGACACAGCGCCCAGCAGGGCGACGCCGCCGAGAAGCCACCGGTCATCTGCGGGGTGCGCGTCTACGGCTACGAACCGGCCGACGCCACCACCGTCGCCGAGGTGCAGAAGGTCTACGGCTTCCACCTCTGCGGAATCGCCGAGCAGAAGCGCCCCTGGGACGTGGCCGTCAAGCTGGCCGGCCCACTGATCATGGACATGTCCACCGACCCTCCCGGCATCCAGGTCGTCGAGGCGACGGCCGACGTCAGGTTCGTCGACCGGCTGCGCGAGATGTTCCCGGCCAAATACGCGACGTTGGCGCAGGAGGAGGCGCTGACCGCCGCGGAGATGGCCGACCAGCGGCGCCGGTACGACGCCGCCGCCGGGCTCTGACCACACCGGCGCCCCAGCAGGGTCCGTGGACCCGTCATCGATCCGGCGATCTCGGACAGCTTGCTTCACATCCACCTATAGATAGATCAGCATTGATATTTAAGTTAATAGATGAAACAGTGACTTTGGGAGCGTTCCCATGCTGATCTCTCGTACCGAGGAACGGAGGATGAACAGTGCGTTCACACACGTCCGATCAATCCGGCGGACGACCCAGGTCAACCGTCCGGCGGTCCCTCCAGGCGCTCGTTCTGATGTTCGCCATGGTGATCGGCACGCTGCCCTGGACCGGCGCAGCCCAGGCCCACGGCACCGTCATCAGTCCGGCGACCCGCGCGTACCAGTGCTGGAAGACCTGGGGCAACCAGCACACCAACCCGGCCATGCAGCAGCAGGACCCGATGTGCTGGCAGGCGTTCCAGGCGAACCCCGACACCATGTGGAACTGGATGAGCCAACTGCGGGACGGCCTCGCTGGTCAGTACCAGGCCCGCACGCCCGACGGGCAACTGTGCAGCAACGCCCTCTCCAGGAACGACGCGGTGAACCAGCCCGGACCGTGGAAGGCGACCACCGTCAGCCGCAACCTCACGGTCCAGATGTACGACCAGGCCAGCCACGGTGCTGACTACTTCCAGGTCTACGTCACCAAGCAGGGGTTCAACCCGGCCACCCAGCGACTCGGGTGGGGCAACCTCGACCTGATCGCGACGACCGGGCGCTACGCGCCAGCGCAGAACATCTCGTTCAACGTCTCGCTGCCCGCACGCAGCGGGAACCAGATCCTGTTCGTGATCTGGAGGGCGTCACACCTGGACCAGACCTACATGTGGTGCAGCGACATCACTATCACCTGATCGGCAGGTCCGACCGGCACGGCACCACTTCGGCCCAGGGCGCGTTGGCACCCTGGGCCGGAGCGCCCTCCCGATAGTGCCGTGAGCCGATGTTCTGTGGAACGTTCCCCGACCGCGCCTCCATCCACCTGCTCGAGGAGCTGAACATGCAGCGACGGCGTTATCGCCCGGCCACCATGCTGGTCGGGCTGCTCACCCTGGCCCTGTCCGCGCTTCTGATGCCATCGGCGTCGGTGGCCAGCACCGCGACGGCCGGCGCATCCCACACCCGTGCGGCGCCACTCGCCGAGCTGACAGTGGTATCCGAACGGGTCGCGTTCGGCCTGCAGCGTCCGATCGCGATCACCGGACTGCCCGACGGTCGGATGCTGATCGCCGAGAAGAACGGCACCGTCCGCGCGTACCACCCCGACACCGGCCTGGCGGCGGAGCCGGTGCTCGACCTGACCGCCCGCGTCGACACGTCGGACAACGAGCGTGGCCTCCTCGGCATCACGCCTGCGCCGAACTTCGCGCGGACCGGGATCCTGTACGTGGCCTACACGAGCCTGCCGGCCGGCACGCTGACCCTGGCGCGAGTGCCCCTCGGCGCTCCCGACCGGCTGCAGGTGCTGCTCACCCAGGAGCACGCCCAGTTCGGCAACCACAACGGCGGACAGGTGGCCTTCGGCCGCGACGGCTACCTCTACTGGTCCACCGGCGACGGCGGCGACGCGAACGACCCCTTCAAGAGCGGCCAGAACCTCGGCACCCTGCTCGGCAAGATCGTGCGGATCGACGTCAACCGCAGCTGCGGAGGCAAGCCCTACTGCGTACCCTTCGACAACCCCTTCGTCCGCACGGCCGGCGCGCGGCCGGAGATCTGGGTCTACGGGCTGCGCAACCCGTGGAAGTTCTCCATCGACCCGGTCGACAACTCACTGTGGATCGGCGACGTCGGCCAGGGCCTGATCGAGGAGATCAACCACATCCGCCCGTCGCAGCGCGGCGCGAACCTGGGCTGGTCCTGCAAGGAGGGCACGCCGGTCTTCGACCAGACGCAGTGCCGGCCGGGCGTACGGCTCACCGACCCGGTCGTCGAGTACGAGCACTACCTGACGGAGAACTGCTCCATCATCGGCGGCCTGGTGTACCGGGGGTCCGTCACCCCGGAGGCGCAGGGGACCTACATCGCGAGCGACTACTGCTCGACCCGCGCGTTCGCCGTGCGTCAAACGTCCACGGGTGGCTACGAGTCCGCCGAGATCGGCACCTTCCCCACCCAGCCGACGGCGTTCGCCGCCGATGTGCACGGCGAGCTGTACGTGCTCAGTGACCTCCCGGGATGGCTGAGCAAGGTGCGGTTCGAGCGGGTCCCACCGGCCTCGCCCAGCGCGGTGGCGAGCCGCTGAGCACTGGGGGCGGTTCGCTCCGCATCCGCCCCAACCTGGTGGACGGCCGCGCACCGGGCGGCCGTCCACACCGGTTCCGGCCCTCACCGCTTCGCCTACCGCCCCACCGGCATTCGACACGCGCGCGGATCGCCCGCACCTCGTCACCGGCTGGCCACGGTGGTGCGAGCCAAAAGAGCGCCTTCCGCTGAATCCGCTGCACCCCTCGGGGTGGTCTCTTAGGCTGCGTGGGCGGGCACCCGGCTCGATGAGGGCGTCGCAGTGACGCTGTCCGGGCTCGTCGGGGTGCTTCCCTCGGCGCCCGGGCTCCACCACTACGTCAGTCGGCACAGAAGCTGCCGCTTCGGCGCGCGACGCCCCCGGTTTTCGCGGTCGACGGCCGGGCCCGGCTACCGGTGAGGAGCAGGAGCACCGATGACCCCCAGCGAACAGCAGCACCCGGAGATCATCGTCGGGCTGGTGGCGACCCCGCCGGACCAGCCCGCCCGGGTGGCCGCGCCGCTCGCCGCCGAGTTGGCCGCCCAGCTCGCCGAGCGGGTCAACGCGGACGTGCGGTGGACCGTCCGGGAGGGCTGGGGCGAGGTGGCGCCACGTCGCAACGGCGGCGTTGAGGCACTGCTCGACGATCTTGCCCAGCGGCGTGCCGACGACCAGTGGGACATCGCAATCTGCCTGACCGACCTGCCACTGCACGCCGAGCGGATGCCGCTGGTCGCGCAGACCTCGGCCCGGCGCCGAGCCGTGATGGTGTCCCTGCCCGCGCTGGGACTGCAACAGCTGCGAGCGGTCCGCTCGGCCATCCCGGATCTGGTGAGCAGGCTGCTGACCGACGCTTCCGACCAGCGAATACCGCCGGCCGGCTGCGCACCGGCCGAGTTGGCACGCCGGGTTCCCGCCGTACACCGGGTGATCGGCGAGGCCGACACCGGCGAGCGGCGCTACGTCGCCTCCGGGTTGATCGGCCGGGCACGGCTGGTGGCCGGCATGGTCCGCGCCAACCGCCCGGGGCGTGCCCTGCTGGGCCTGTCCAAGCTGCTGGTCGGCGCGTTCGGCACGGCCGCGTTCGCGCTCACCACGGACACCATCTGGCAGATGGGCGATGCGCTCGGCGGACTCCGGCTCGCCGTGATCATGCTACTCGGACTGGCCGCGCTGGTGGCCTGGCTGATCGTCGCGCACGACCTGTGGGAGAAGCCAGACCGCGAGACACCGGCTGAGCTGGCCCGCCTCTTCAACCTGGGGACGGTCCTCACCCTCACGCTGGCCACGGCAGTGTCCTACGTGGTGTTGTTCGTGGGAACGGTGCTCGTCGGAGCGCTGTTGATCGACACATCCGTGCTGCAACAGACCCTGCAGCGACCGGTCGGTTTCACCGACTATCTGACGCTCGCCTGGATCACCAGCTCGCTGGCCACCGTCGGCGGGGCGATCGGCTCCGGACTGGAGAACGAGGAGACGGTGCGGGCCGCCGCGTACGGCTACCATCCCGAACCCGACGGCTGGCGGGACGAGACGGCCCGTCCATCGCGGGCGGGATGAGCGGTCAGGTGCGACCGAACCGCTGATGATCCAAGGGCGATCTCGATGCAGCGGCCGATCGGCGGATTCGGGTGGTTCCCAGGGGGTAACCGGGCCGCGATGAGTCGTGCCCCGGGGCACCGTGAATCGGGCTGCCCGGGCGGGCGCGACCGGATACGGAGGCTACCCGTGACCGGACTGGCGACCCGAGAGGCGACCAAGGCCAGGCAGGACGAGGTACAGCGGCGAGGGCGCGGGCTCGGCTGGATGAGCCTCGGCCTGGGCGTGGCACAACTGGCGGCATCGGACACGGTACGCCGGATCAGCGGCGTGGACGACTCCCCGACGTCCCGGGCGGTGGTGCCACTCGTCGGGGCGCGGGAGCTGATACACGCGGCCGGGCTCCTGACGAGCCGGCGCAAGAGCATGTGGGCCTGGACCCGGGTCGCGGGCGACGCGATGGACCTGGCCTCGCTCGGACTGGCCATCGCCCACCGCGGCGGGCGCCGCCGTCGGCGGCTCCTCGTTGTCACCGGCGCCATCGTCGGGATCACGGTGGTGGACCTGTTGACCGCCGTACAGGCCACGCGGGCGAAGGAGGTCGGCGCGGTACGAGGTTCACGCAGAGGAGGACCCATGGAGCTGACAGCCACGACAACCATTCGCAAACCGCCGCCCAAGGTCTACGCGTTCTGGCGCGATCTGGACAACCTGCCGACGTTCATGGCTCATCTCGAAAAGATCCGCTCCACCGGTAACCGTACGAGCCACTGGTCCGCCAGCGCCCCGTTCGGCACGAACGTCGAGTGGGACGCGGAGATCGTCGACGACACGCCCGGCGAGAAGATCGCGTGGCGGTCGACCGGCAACGCCGACGTGCCGAACGCCGGTACGGTCCGGTTCGTGCCCGCCCCGGATGGCCTGAGCACGGAGGTGCACGTCGTTCTGTCGTACGACATCCCGGGCGGGGCGATCGGCAAGGCGGTCGCCAGGTACTTCGGCGAGGAGCCGCACCAGCAGCTCGACGACGACCTGCGTCGGCTCAAGCAGGTGCTGGAGACCGGCGAGGTGGTCCGGTCCGACGGCGCCCCGTGGGGCAAACGGGCCCGCAAGGAGTTCCCGCAGCGTCCGGCGCAGCCGCTGTCGGATGCCGAGTTCGCGAAGGGGGCCCAGGCATGAGGGCGAACACCTGGGCCGGCCGGAACAAGGTCAAGGTCCGTGACGTGCCGGACCCGCGGATCCTGAACGAGCGCGATGCCATCGTACGGATCACCTCCACCGCGATCTGTGGCTCGGACCTGCACCTCGTCGACGGTTATGTGCCTACGATGCAGAACGGCGACGTCATGGGTCACGAGTTCATGGGTGAGGTGATCGAGGTCGGCCGGGGCGTCGATCCAGGTCGGCTGCGTAAGGGTGACCGGGTCGTCGTGCCGTTCCCGATCGCCTGCGGCGCGTGCGGCGCCTGCGCCGCCGAGCTGTACTCCTGCTGCGAGAACTCCAACCCCAACGCGGGGATCGCGGAGAAGATGTTCGGTCATCCGGTCGCCGGGATCTTCGGCTATTCGCATCTGACCGGCGGCTTCGCGGGCGGTCAGGCGCAGTACGCGCGGGTGCCGTTCGCCGACGTCGGTCCGCTGAAGATCGAGTCCGACCTGACCGACGAGCAGGTGCTGTTCCTCTCGGACATCCTGCCCACCGGCTACATGGGTGCCGATATGTGCGACATCCAGTCCACCGACGTGGTGGCGGTGTGGGGCGCCGGCCCGGTCGGCCAGTTCGCGATGGACAGCGCCCGGATGCTCGGCGCCGCGAAGGTCATCGCCATCGACAAGGAGCCGTAC
Source organism: Micromonospora sp. DT63 (assembly GCF_049841615.1). Taxonomy (NCBI): domain Bacteria; kingdom Bacillati; phylum Actinomycetota; class Actinomycetes; order Micromonosporales; family Micromonosporaceae; genus Micromonospora; species Micromonospora sp. DT63. The sequence continues at coordinate 1,434,484 of NZ_JBNCKQ010000001.1, forward strand.
CGGCTGCAGATGGCCGAGCGGGCGGGCTATACGCCGGTGAACTTCGAGGAGGTGGACGTGCGGTCCCGGCTGCTGGAGCTGACCGGTGGGCGGGGACCGGACAAGTGCATCGACGCGGTCGGCATGGAGGCCACCCACGGCAGCGCGGCCCTCTACGCCTATGACCGGGTCAAGCAGGCGGTCCGCTCGGAGTCCGAGCGCCCGCACGCGCTGCGGCAGGCGATCCTGTCGTGCCGCAGCGGCGGCATCGTGTCGGTGATCGGTGTGTACGGCGGCTTCCTCGACAAGTTCCCGGCCGGGGCGTGGATGAATCGGGCGCTGACCCTGCGTACCGGCCAATGCCACGTGCAGCGCTACATGAAGCCGCTGCTACAGCACATCGAACGCGGGGAGATCGATCCGACCCGGGTCATCACCCACACCCTGCCGCTCGACCAGGCAGAACGCGGCTTCGAAATGTTCAAGAACAAGCAAGACCACTGCGAGAAGGTCGTTCTCAAACCGTGAGCCACCACCCTCATCCGGCCACCGCCGCCCGCGGTGGCCGGATGCGCCACATCAAGAGGCGTCGACCTGCGGGCACCAGGCATCCGCAACCGAGCCGCCCACCTGTTTGCCGCAGACGGCCCCGGGTAGGCGCAGGCGGTGAGCGGGCCAGACACGGACCTAGGCACCCGATCGGACACCAGCCGCGCCGTCGCGTTCAGCGATGCCATCTTCGCCATCATCATCACACTGCTGGTCCTGGACCTCCGGGTACCGGACGTCCCGCCCGGCCACCTCCTGTCCGGCCTGCTCAGCCAGTGGCCGTCGTATGCCGCGTATCTCGCCTCCTACTCGTACGTGGCGGTCGTCTGGCTCAATCACAAGGCGGCGTTCAACCGCATTCAGCAGGTCGATCGCGGCCTGCACTGGATGAACCTGTTTGTGTTGTTCAGCACGGCGCTGCTGCCGTTTCCGACAATCGTCGTGTCGCACGCGTTGCAGGAGCACGACAACGCGGACCAGCGGGTGGCTATCGGCTTCTACGCGCTGATCGGCGCGTTGCTGTGTGCGACGTGGCTGGCGTTCTACCACTACCTGGCCCGAAACCCGGACTTGCTGAAGGACCAGGTGAGGGACGGCTTCTTTCACGTCGAGCGATTCCGGGCCCTCGCCGGGGTCGTCCTGTACGTCCTCGCGGGGATAGTCGGCTACCTGGTGGCGCCGTTGCTCGGCCTCGCCATCTTTCTCCTTCTACCCGTCTTCTACGCGATCACCAGCGCCGGCCTCTACCAGTCGCGGGTGATCCGCCGGATCACTCACGAACCTGACCCACCAAGAGGCTGAGGCGGGCGATCGGCGGTTTCACCAGGCGGGCGCCGCTACAAGATCTCGAGCGGTTGCGGACCTGTCGGCGGCGGGAACGCCGTGTCGAGTGCCGCTACGTCCTCCTCGGTCAACTGCAGGTTTCGCGCTTCCGCGTTCTCCCGGGTGTGTTCCGGATTGGACGATCGCGGGATGGCCCCAACCATCTCCTGCCGCAGCACCCAGGCCAGCGCCACCTGGGCCGGGGTGGCCCCGTGCCGGGCGGCGATCTCCGCGATCTGGGAGTGGCCGAGCAGTCGGCCCTGCTCGATCGGCGAGTAGGCCATCGCCGGAATCCCGTGCTCGCGTAGCCAGGGCAGCAGGTCGTATTCCGGGCCGCGGCGGGTGAGGTTGTACAGGATCTGATTGGTCGCGCAGTCTTGCCCGCCCGCTGCCTCGAATAGCTCCGTCATGTCGGAAAGATCGAAGTTGCTGACGCCCCACTGCCCAATGTCACCGGCGTCGACGAGTTCGGCGAACGCCTCGATGGTCTCCGCGAGTGGATGCGAGCCGCGCCAGTGCAGCAGGTAGAGGTCGATGTGGTCGACGCCGAGTCGTTGCAGGCTGCGGCGGCAGGCCTGCACGGTTCCCCGTCGGCTGGCGTTGGACGGCAGCACCTTGTCGACCAGAAAGACATCGGCGCGTCGTCCGGTGATCGCTTCGCCGACGAGTTCCTCGGAAGCGCCGTCACCGTACATCTCCGCAGTGTCGATCATGGTCAAGCCCAGGTCGAGCCCGGTGTGCAGGGCGGCGATCTCGTCCCGCCGCCGTGCGGGGCGCTCACCCAGGTACCAGGTCCCCTGACCGAGTACGGGCATGGTCTGGCCGGACGGCAGCTCGATCATTTGTCGACCTTCCTGAGCCTGGGTACCAGTAGATTGCCTGGGTTACCCGCTGCGGCAGGCGGCACACGCGAGGTCCGCACCGGGGAGCCGCCCCCGCCCGCCACTGACGGAGTGGAGGACGTGGAGACATACCCGCCGGTCAGGGCTGGTACTGGCTGCGGGTTCGGGGCAGCCACTGGGGGTGTTGGTCACGCAGGTAGCGGATCAGTCCCTCGCGTAGGTCGCAGCTCAGGTCCCAGGCGCTGGCACCGTCCGCAGCAGAGGCCTGCACCTGGACGATCACGGTCTGCGCGGTGGCGTCGACCATCTGGAGCACCCACTGGCTGCGATCCCACAGCAGTGCGGACTCGACCAGTCGGCGTGCCTCCCGGCGCAGGTCGTCCAGGTCCGCGGTGTGGTCGACGTGGATCTGGATCTTGCCGATCACCCGCGACTCGTTCCGGGTCCAGTTCTGGAACGGCCGCTCGGTGAAGTACGTGGTCGGCAGGATGAGAATCCGTTCGTCCCAGAGCCGGATTACCACGTTGGTCAGCTTCACCTCCTCGACCCGACCCCATTCGCCCTCCACCACCAGCACGTCGCCGACGTGCAGCCCGTCGGCGAAGGCGACCTGGATGCCGGCGAACGCATTGGCGAGCGCGGTTCGGGCGGAGAGGCCGATCAGCGCGCCGACCACCCCGGCCGAGGTCAGAATCGAGACGCCGAAGAGGCGTACCGGCCGGAAGGTGATCAGGATCAGGCCGATCGCGAGGACCGTGACAACAGCCACCGTGAGCCGCCGCACCGGACGGATCTGGGTCCGGGCCCGCCGGACCCGCCGGTTCGTTGCCAAATTACTCGGCAGTCGACTGAACGCGACCGCTTCGGCCACGTGCAATGCCCTGACCACCAGCCACGCACCGACGGCGATCAGGACCAGCAGGGCGGCATGCCGCAGATAACGCCCCCACCCGGCCAGTTCAGGCGGCAGCGCGTAGTACAGCGCCCCGACCAGCAGAGCCGTGGCTGCCGGGCGGCGGCAGGCGAGCCGCAGCGGCTCCAGCAGCCACCTGTAGCGGCCCCGGGCAACCCGGCGCACCAGCACGCCGGAGACCAGGTCGACGACCACAGCCGTCGCCAGCGCGGCCAACACGATCAACGCGGTATGCATCAGAAGCCGTTCACCGTGATCCTGATGCCACCCTCCCCCGGGCTCGCTGCCCGGTCCACGGGCCCAGGGTGCCATCCGATCCGGTGGCGGGCGGCAACATCGGCAAACAGGCGCTGAACGAGCCTGCCGCAAACGCCCGACAGTGGGTGCCGGTCTGCCTGCCTGGTTGCCACGCCTCTCGCCGCGAACGTCGCGACCGCCTCCCCGGCACGCTCGACCGGCCGGTGCCCGCGCCACGGGTCGGGCGTTGGTCCGCACCGAAGACGTGTTGCGGCCGGCCCTCGTTCAGGGTGTCGGCGATGCTGTGGGCGTGGAGTATGTGTCCAGACTGCCGCGGCCACCGCTGGACCGACTGATCGACGACATCTACTACCTGGAAGGTACGCCGCCGTACGCCCGGCTGATGCTGCCGCCGATGCCGGGGGCGTTGCTGATCGTGAACCTCGGAGCGCCGTTCCGCATCCGCGGCGGCACCGACATCGAGGCGGCCGACTACGCCGACGGCTGCGTGGTCACCACGCCCACCCGCGCGCTGGAGTTCGGCTACCCACTCCCGACCCGTTCCGTCGGCGTACACGTCAAGCCGTGGGGGCTGGCGCCGTTCCTGCCGATGCCCGCGGCCGAGCTGTGTGACCGGCCGGTGACGATGGAACAGGTGTGGGGCCGGCCCGCCGTTGCTGAGCTGCGCGACCGGCTGGCCGCGTCGGCCGGACCGCACGAGATGCTGACGCTGCTTGAGGACGAGCTGATGCGGCGGCTGTGCGAGACCGCCGGCCTGGGGCTGGTCAGGCACACGAGCAGTCTCATCGCGACGACCAGCGGGAGCGTGGCGATCGGCGACCTGAGCGTGGCAGCCGGTGTCAGCAGCACCCATCTGGCACGGCGTTTCAAGGAGCTCATCGGCGTCACACCGAAGCGACTGGCCCGCACCCACCGCTTCGCCGCCACCGTGCTCTCGATCGATCCCGCCGGACCGATCGACTGGGGCCACCTCGCCGGCGGCGCGGGCTACTTCGACCAGGCCCACTTCGGCCACGAGTTCCGGGCGTTCACCGGCCTCACGCCGACCCGGTACGTCGAAGTCCGGCGGCGGTTCCTCCGCGACCATCCCGGCCACGTGCTGGACGGCTGGCCGCTGCCAATCGATTGATTTCTTACAAGAACGACGGCTCACGGCACGCTAATTTGAGGGCCCCCAGGCAGAGGAGAGCCCCGTGGGCACTGTCGTCATGTACAGCTCGGTGTCGGTGGACGGCTTCGTCGCGGACGAGAACGACCAGCCCGGCCCGCTGTTCGACTGGTTGTCCAGCGGTGACGTCCCGTTGGACGACAGCGGCGCGCTGATGGTGTCACAGACGTCCTACGACTACACCCGGCCCTACTGGGACCAGATCGGGGTGACAGTCGTCGGCCGCCACGTCTTCGACATGACTGACGGCTGGGACGGTAAGCCTCCGGGCGGGATCGACCACGTGGTCGTCGTGACGCACCGGCCGGCACCCGAGGGTTGGGACCCGGAGGCGCCGTTTCACTTCGTCGACGGCGTCGAGGCGGCCATGGCCAGGGCGCAGGAACTCGCGGGTGACCGCGTGGTCGAGGTGGCCGCTGGCGACGTCGGTGGCCAGGTGCTCGCCGCGGGCCTGATCGACGAGGTGCGCATGGACGTCGTACCCGTCGTGTTCGGGTCCGGCAAGCGCTACTTCGGGTCGGTCGACGCGCAGCACCTGTTGGAGGACCCTGACGTGGTGATTCCGGGCAACCGGGTGCTTCACCTGCGCTACCGGGTGCGCCGCTGACGGTGCGCGGTGGGCGGGTTGCGATGGCGACGCGTCCGTCGGAGGTGGATCGCGCAGCCCGTGCCGGACAGGGCATAGTGACCCGCGGCACCATCGACCGATATTGCCTGCCCTTGGAATAGGTGGTTGGAAGTGACGACGCGCTTACGTGTCCGATGGACCCGAGCGGCCGCATTGATCATGCTGACCGGGGGGACGCTCGCCGTGTCGGCGGCGCCTGCGGCGGCCGCCCCGGAGACCGTCAGCATCCTGAGCGTGTCGGCGGAGAACGTGAAACCCAACGAGACGGTACGCGTGCGCTACCGCGTCACCAACAGCGCAAGCCGGGCCGAAAAGGCCATCGTGGTGGTCGGTGGCGGCTTGCGGTGCACCTCCGGATGCCGGGCGGAGCCGAACCTCAAACCCGGCCAGAGCCAGAGCTTCGAGGCGACGCTGGTCGCCCCCGCGGCTCGCCCGGGTGAGATCACCGGCCTCAACATCTCGATCGGCGTACGGCTTGCCGAGCAGAACAGCTATGCGTACAAGATGGTCTACGTCCACGGCCCCGGCGCGTCGTCGGCCGCCAGCGGCAAGCCGGCGGCCGGGGTGAGCGGGGTCTCCGGCCGGGTCCGCGACTCCGACGGGAAGGCGATCGCCGGCGTGGCCCTGACCATCCAGGACAGCGCCGGGCACGAATACCGGACGACCAGCGGCCCCAGTGGCCAGTTCTCGATCACGTCGAGCGCCGGCAGGACGATCGCCGCGGGAGCCATCACCGTCCGCGCGACCAAGGATGGCTACCGCGCCGCTCGCACGACGGTACGCGGCAGCGCCGGTGACGCCGCGACCGTGCGGCTGACCCTCTCGGCGGTTGCAGCGCCCACCAGGACGTCGGCGTCGCCGACGGTAGAGGAGAGCCCTCTCGCCGCGGCAGGCGACGGCACCCCCGAGGCCGCCCCGCCCACCCTCAAGGCCGTCAGCGACGAGGGAAGCAGTTCGTCGCCGTTCTTCCTCCTGGGCGGCGTGCTTGTCGCCGCGGGCCTGGGCGCGCTCGCACTGGTGGTGATGCGCCGCAGGAGCGCACCGGAGGAGGACGTTCCCTCGACGACCCAGCCGTTGGCGCCGGCCGGTGGGGGCATGGTCGATGCTCCGACGGTTGTCCTGCGTCCCGTCAGCAGGTCGCCCTTCCAGGAGGGCTGAGCCGACAGTTACCACGTCCGAGACGCAGCGGTGCGGTCGCTCGGCGACCGGCCGCGATGGTGTCCGGTCTCACCGATGGTTCTCCGGGCGGATCGCGCCAGGGGCCCGGTACTCTTGATCGAGTACAGACTGTCCCCATATGTCCGCCATCCCAGGGGGGACCCCATGCCCGCTCACGAGACCAGCCGGATCGACCTCGCACACCTGCGGGAAGTGCTCGACGGGCCATGGGCCGAGGTTCGCAAGGCACACCGGGATCACCTCGACGAGCGCTTCCTCCCGGTGTACGGCGAAACCGGTGACCAGGCACGGGAGCGGATCACCCGGCTGCTCACCCAGCTCCCCGTCGAGCTGGGCATGGCGTCGGGCTTCCCCACCGAGTACGGCGGCAGGGGCGACGTCGGCGGCTCGATCATCGCCAGCGAGATGCTGGCGCAGGTCGACCTGTCACTGATGGTCAAGGCGGGCGTGCAGTGGGGCCTTTTCGGCGGCGCGGTCGCCGCCCTGGGCACCCGGCGCCACCACGACGCCTATCTGCGGGACATCGCCTCGGGCAAGATCTTCGGCTGTTTCGCGATGACCGAGACCGGCCATGGATCCGACGTCCAGCAGCTGCGCACCACCTGCACGTACGACCCGCAGACGCAGACCTTCGATCTGCACACCCCGCACCAGGCGGCCCGCAAGGACTACATCGGCAACGCGGCCCGGGACGGGCGGATGGCGGTGGTCTTCGCGCAGCTGATCAGCGGTGGGCAGCGGCACGGCGTACACGCGTGGCTGGTGCCGATCCGCGACGAGCGGGGCAACCCGCTGCCCGGCGTGACCATCGGCGACGCCGGCCCCAAGGCCGGCCTGCTCGGCGTGGACAACGGGCGGCTCAGCTTCGAGCACGTCGAGGTGCCGCGGGACATGCTGCTGGACCGGTACGGGCAGGTCGCGGAGGACGGGACGTACGCCAGCCCGATCGAGAACGACTCCCGGCGCTTCTTCACGATGCTCGGCACCCTGGTCCGTGGCCGGGTCAGCGTGGGCGGCGCCGCGTCGGCAGCCACGAAGTCGGCGCTGACCATCGCGGTGCGCTACGGCGACATCCGCCGCCAGTTCGGCACGCCGGACGCCGACCGGGAGGTGCTGCTCAACGACTACCTGGCCCACCAGCGCAAGCTCCTGCCCGCCCTGGCCACCACGTACGCGCTGCACTTCGCCCAGACCGAGCTGGTCGCCGCGCTCAGTTCGGTGCAGGGCGGCGACGGGCCGGTCGACGAGCGCCGGCAGCGGGAGTTGGAGTCCCGGGCCGCGGGCCTCAAAGCGGCGCAGACCTGGCACGCGACGCGCACCATCCAGATGTGCCGCGAGGCGTGCGGCGGCGCCGGTTACCTCGCCGAGAACCGGCTACCCAGCCTCAAGGCCGACACCGACGTCTTCACCACGTTCGAGGGCGACAACACGGTGCTGTTGCAACTGGTGGCCAAGGGACTGCTGACCGGCTATCGGGACGAGTTCGGCTCGTTGGACGGCTGGGGTCGTGCCTCCTTCGTCGCCGAACAGGTCCGCGAGATGGTGCTGGAGCGCACCGCCGCGCGGTCGCTCATCGAGCGGCTGATCAGCGCGGTGCCCGGACGCGACGACGAGGTCGCCCTCACCGACCGCGGCTGGCAGCTCAAGGCCTTCGAGGACCGCGAGAGGCATCTCCTGGAGGGCGCGGTCCGCCGCCTGCGCGGTGGCGCGGCCACGAAGAAGGACCATCCCTTCGACATCTTCAACGACGTCCAGGATCATGTCCTCGCTGTTGCCGCCGCGCACGTCGACCGGGTCACCCTGGAGGCGTTCGTCGCCGGCATCGAGGGTGTCGCCGACCCGACGTTGCGGGATCTGCTGTCCCGAGTCTGCGACCTGTACGCGCTCAGCGTCATCGAGGCCAACAAGGGCTGGTACCTGGAGCACGGCCGTCTCACCCCGGCCCGATCCAAGGCGATCACCGGTGTGGTGAACAGCCTGCTCAAGGAGCTACGCCCGCACATGCGGACGCTCGTGGACGGTTTCGCGATTCCGGATTCGTGGCTGCACTGCGCGATCCTGCGCGAGGAACCCGGCCGGCAGGAGACGATGGCCGCCCATGACACCGCCGGGGAGCCGCAGGTGGTCCCGGCGTAGTCCGCGGCTCGCGGCGTTCCGAACCGGGCCCACCCCGACTGCCCCTCTATTGCCGCTCATCGATTCATGGTAGAAATCCTCCACAGTGGCTGCCAGAGGCCAAGGATTTCTTCACATGTGGAGGCGGCGTGCGGGCATTCGCCGGGTGGCTTGTCGTTCTCACCGTTGCCGCAGGTGTCGTGGCACCGGCTGGCCCGGTCGCGGGTGCCGCGACAACCGCGCCAGCACCGACTGCCGTGGTGCCGCTGGTCACCGGCCCGCAGCCCGGCACCTTCACCGGCCGCGGGTTCGACACCTGCACGGCGCCGGCACAGGCCGCCATGGACACGTGGCGGGCCAGCTCGCCCTACGGCGCGATCGGCATCTACATCAGCGGGGACAGCCGCACCTGCTCCCAGCCCAACCTCACGCCGACGTGGGTGGCCAACCAGACGAACAACGGATGGCGACTGCTCCCCATCGAGCTGGGCTACCAGGCACCCTGCGGCACTCGCGCTCCGAAGATGTCCGCCGACCCCACCACCGCCCGGTCACAGGGCGTCTCCGCGGCGAACAGGTCCGCGAACGCCGCTCAGGCACTGGGCATCGGCAGTGCGAGCACCATCTACAACGACATCGAGCAGTACCCGACGAACGCGTCGTGCCGGGCCGCCGTGTTGTCGTTCCTGTCCGGCTGGACCGAGCAACTGCACGTGCGCGGCTACCTCGCCGGCATGTACTCCAGCGGCTCGTCCGGCATCAAGGACGTCTGCGACGCGTACGGCAACCCGAGCTACACCCGACTCGACCAGATCTGGATCGGTTGGTGGAACGGGGTGGCCGACACGCGGGCCGGCAGCTACTGCGCCGACGCCTACTACGCGAACCAGCAGCGGGTCCACCAGTACGCCGGCGACGTCACCGAGACGTGGGGCGGCGTGACGATGAAGATCGACCGCAACTACCTCGACCTGAGGGTCACCCAGACCCCGCCGCAGCAGTGGACCGCGACCATCGACAACAGCACCTCGGGCGGGTTCACGGCGAGCACCGCGTGGGGCACCTCGACCTACTCCGGCCAGCGGTACGGCACCGACTACCGGTTCGCGAGCCCGGTGTCGTCCAGCGACGTCGCCTGGTTCCGGTCGACGATTCCGGCAACGGGAAACTACGAGATCTCGGTCTGGTACCCGGCCGACGCCGGCTACAACGATCAGACGCCGTACCTGGTGGCGACCACCACCGGAACCCTGTCGGTGCCCGTCAACCAGCGGGCCAACGGCGGCCGATGGGTCTCGATCGGTGTGTTCACCTTGGCCGCCGGCACGGGCAACACCGTCGGCGTGAGCCGCTGGACCGGTGGCACCGGACTCGTGATCGCCGACGCGGTACGGATCACGCGGGTCTGAACCCTCACGTCGGGGCGAGGCGCCTTTTCACCGGGCCGAACACGCCCGCGCCGCCGACAACGGCTACGGCCTCGGCTCTTGCCCGGCGGCGGCCGCATCGACGACCGCGACGGGAGTGCCAAGCTCGACGGTACGGGAAACGGTGCACAGGCGATCGTGGGACTGCTGCAACGACCGGGGCAGCGCCTCACGCGCCCGGTCCCCCTCCGGCCCCGCCGGGAACGTCACGGTGAACTCGACCCTGATGTTCTGCATCCGGTTTCCACCGACCTCGTCCCGGATCTTGTCGCCGCTGACCTCGACGGAGAACCCGGTCGGCTCGGCACGCCGGCTGGTGATGTGGTCGACGTCCACCGCGCTGCAACCACCGATGGCGGCCAGGAGCAGCTCCACAGGCGTGAAACTGGCGTCCTCGCCCGTACCCATGGACAAGGAACCGCCGCGGACGTTCCGCGCGACGTAGTTTCCCACGCTGGTGCGCTCGATCTCCACCGAGCGGAAGGTGTCGTCACTCATGACAGGCAAACTACCGTGTCATCCGTCGAGCGATCTGGTGGTGGCGCGCGCCCCCGCAAGGAAGGCGGTGGCAACGTCCCCTTCGGTCGGGGAGGCCGCCCCTCTTGGACGTACACTCGGTACACCATCTGGATGCCCGGGCCTGTCGAGCGACGTGTATAAGTTGTCCAATGGTTGAAAGTGCCTCATGTTCCGGCGCGTCACCCGCCGCACCCGACGGCGCTGACGTTGCCGCGCTGCGCTACCTGCAGCAGGTTCACGGCCCGGTGCTCCTCAACTTTCTGACCCGGCTGACCAACGGCGACGTGCACCGGGCCGAGGACATCGTGCAGGAGGCGCTGCTGCGGGCCTGGCGTAACCCGGAAGCCCGCAACGCCGACGGACGGTGGAGCCGCGCCTGGATCTTCACGGTGGCGAAGCGCATCTTCATCGACCAGGTTCGCGCCGCGCAGGCGCGGCCCGCCGAACTCTCGGACGAGCACATCGACGCCCACGCCCACTTCGAGGACCCGATCGAGCAGGCACTTGACGCACAGGAGGTCCGCGCGGCGCTCAACTCGCTGCCCGAGCGACTCCGGATCACGCTCGTCGAGATCTACTTCCAGGAACGGTCGGTGGCCGAGGTCGCCGAGATCCTGGACGTTCCCGCTGGAACGGTGAAATCCCGCACCTTCTACGCGCTTCGGGCACTGCGCGAAGCTCTCGCCGGACGTGGTTTCATGATCCGTCCGGACGACAGCTCGATGCGCGCGGGTGCCGCAAAGAAGCCCACCGAATCGTGAACCGGCGACGACCGGGATCCGTCTTCGTTGCGCACGAACCTCTGATCCAGGCTCAACCGAGCAGATGGGTGGACTGATGACTCAACGCGCTACCTTACGGTCGCGATGGCGGCGGGTGATGGCGACGACCCGGGGCCAGGCGGAAGTGGTGGCCTTGACGCTCACCATCGTCCTGTGTGGCGCACTGGCCCTCGATGTCGTCCCGGCGGTCGCCGACAACGAGAAGCTGGTGGGGCGCCCGGTAGCCGACGAGGACGTGCCGTCCCTCGTCGCCGCCGCCCTGTCCTGCCCTGCCCTGACCCCGCCGAAGATGGCGGCCCAGGTGATGGCCGCTACCGCGTTCGGCTCCGACGGCGCCAACAAGGGCCTGGCCGGGATGGACGACGCGACGTGGTCGAAGTGGCGGCCGTCGGCCGACGCCAATCGCACCGACCCTGCGGCAAGTGTCCTGGCCATGGCCCACCGCACGTGCGAGGTAGTTGGCCAGTTGCGCGCGGCCGACGTCGACGGCGACCTCTGGGCCGCTGCCATGGCCGCGGACAAGGTGGGCCTGCAGGCAGTGATCAAGGCGAAGGGCGTGCCGAAGACTGCCGAGGACCACGTCGACAAGGTCACCGCCTACGCCAACTGGTACGCCGATCAGCCGCAGTTCCGCCTCGGCAGGACCGCCGAGGTGATGGTCTCCCCGTCGGCCGATCAAACCGTGGCCGTACCAGCCACACTGGTCAGCGCCGTCAACGCGGCCGGGCGGGTCTGCCCCACCGTCACCCCCGCCCGGATCGCCGCGCAGCTACGCGCCCTGTCCGGCTTCAACACGAACCTGCGCTCGCCCACAGGTGCCGCCGGAATCGCCCAGTTCTCCGACAGCATGTGGGATCAGTACAAGCCGGGAACGGCGGCCTCCGTCTGGAACCCGGACGACGCGATCCTCGCCATGGGCGCCGCCATGTGCGACATGACCAACCAGTTCGTCGGGCTCAGCGGCGGGGACGCGTACACGCTGGCACTCGGGGCGTACCAGTGGGGCATCGACGTGATCCGGCGGGCCAACGGCCTGCCCCGCGCCAACGTCCCGCAGTTGGCCGACGAGGTCGTCACCTACATCAGCGTGTACGAGAAGGACAGTCGGCTGACCACCGCGGTGGTCAAACCGACGCCGAGCGCCTCGCCCAGCAAGGCATCGCCCTCGGCCTCGCCATCGGCATCGGCATCGGCACCCGCACCGAAGGTGACCACGAAGGCGCCGGCGAAGCCCGCGACGTTCCCGTTCGATCCGAATGCCCGCTACCAGATCCGCAGTGCCTGGGCAGCAGCCACGCTCGATCTGCCGGGCGACAGTGTCAAGCCGGATTCTGGGACCCGGGTTCAGCTCTGGAACAACCAGAACGCGAAAGACCAGTACTGGCGAATCCAGAAGGCGAAGACCGACGGGTACGTCATGTTCCTCAATGACTTCACCGGGCAGGCGCTCGCCATCGAGAACGGGTCCACCGACAACTACGCGAAGGTGGTCGTCGCCACCAAGGACGTCAACTCCACGACGCAGCAGTGGAAGATCACCGACGCCGGCGACGGCAAGGTGTCCATCGAGAACCGGAAGTCCGGCAGGGTGATGGAGCTGCTCGGCGATGATCTCGGCCCGCAGAACGCCGGCACCTGGAACGGTTACTTCGTCGAACAGTACGACCGGATGCCGACGGTCAACCGAGACCAGTTCTGGATGCTCGTCAAGTAATCGCCCGGAGGGAGGGATGACGGTGTCGGACGAACACGTCGGGGACGATCTCCTCGGCTTGCATCACCTGGGTGAACTGGACCCGGCGCAGAGCGACGTCATCCATCGCCACCTGGCGGCATGCGCCGAGTGCCGGGCCAGGGCGGACGGGGTCGTCGAGACCCTGGCCGCCCTGGCCCTGCTCGCTGACGTCGGCGGCGAGGCTCCGGTCAGCGCCGACGATCGATCGACGGCTCACGTCGTCGCCCGGCCGCACCCGACCGGCGGCGACCGGAGTGCAGTCCCGCCGGACACGCGCCCGACGGGCCGCTTCGAAAGGCCCGGCAGCCGCCCCGGCAGGCCGCGGACTGCCGCACGCCGGCTGCGGCTGATCCGCGCGAGCGGCCTGCTCGTTCTCGTGTTGGTCCTCGCCGGGCTCGGGCTCGGCGCGATCGTGCGCGGTCCCGAGACAGACGACGCGACGACCGTGGCGACAGTCGCGGCCAAGGCCAGCGACACGAGATCCGGCGCCTCGGCATCCGTCTTCCTCACCGAAGACGAGGACGGTGTCACGGTCCGGGCCACGGTCAGCGGGCTGCGCTCCGGCACGCGGTACGTGCTCTATGCGGTCACCTCCGACGGGGACAGCCAACCGGTGGGCCGCTGGGCGGGCACCTCGCCCGTGCACGAGGTCACCGGCGAGCTGGACGGCGTACGTCTGAAGGAGCTGTCGTTCTTCACTGTCTCGCCGGAGGCCGGCGGGGTGGTGGTGTCGGTCTACCTGCCCGGCGTCGCCGGCGCCCCGGTCTCCGGGCAACCCGACTGACCCGCCGACCCGCAGGTGACCGGTGAGTGGGTCGGAGGCGCCGTCGTCAGTGCTGTAGGTGCCGAACTGCATAGGTACGCCCCGGAAGCCGGTCCCTGAGATGCCCGGCGACACCATCCGATTCAATCCCGGACGGCTACGACAAAGGTGAGACGCATGTCCTTGATCACTCGGTCGGCACTTCGTGCGGGCTTGGCCGTGAGCGCGGTGGTAGCGCTGCTCGGCCTCACCGCGACCGCCGCGCAGGCCGACGAGGATTACGTGAAGTACTACACGGTGACCTCGTCGCAGAACGGTGCGAAGGAGAACCTCAGCGAGATCGCCGAGCGCTTTGTCGGCGACAGTGCCCGCTCCGCCGAGTTGTTCAACCTCAACTCCGGACGGCCACAGCCCGACGGCGGCGTGCTCGTGGACCCCGCGCGGCTCAACCCCGGCTGGATCCTGATCCTGCCCTGGGACGCGGTCGGCGGCGGCGTGCAATACGGCGTCCTGCCCGACAAGTCGCCGACGGCCAAAGTGATCCCCAAGCCGGGCGTGACGCCCACGCCACAGGCATCGCGTACGACCCCCCAGCCCGGCGGGACCGCGACGGCGACCACAAGGCCCACCCCGAGCAAGAGCCCGTCGAAGGGCGGCCAGACGGGCAAGCCCGGCAAGGGAGGGCCGTGTGCGACAGCTGCCGCGTCCAGCGGCACCTCCAGCTGGGCCCAGCTACGACTCGCCGCCGACCAGGCCTGGCCGCAGAGCCGGGGCAAGGGTCAGCTCGTCGCCGTTGTCGATTCCGGAGCGGACGGCAGCCTGCCGCAGCTGACCGGGCACATCGCCGTCGGCTCGGACATCGTCACCGGCAGCGGCCGTGGTGACACCGACTGTCTCGGCACCGGGACCGCCATGGCCGGGCTCATCGCCGCACAGCCCAGCTCCGGTGGAGGTATCACAGGGGTTGCGCCGGACTCCACGGTCCTGCCGATCCGGATAGCGGGCACCAGCACGAAGGTGCGGGCGGCCGACGCCGCCGCCGGAATCAACGCGGCAGTCGGGGCCGGCGCCACGGTCATCGCGCTCGGACCCTATGTGGACGCCGCCGACAAGGGCGTCGCGGACGCCATCGCTGACGCTCTGAAGCACGACGTCGTCGTCGTACTCGGGGCCGCCCGCCGTCCGACCCCGGCTGAGGCGGACGCCGCTACCGGCGACGGCCGACTGCGCGTCGGCGGCGTGGGTGTGGACGGCCAGGGCGCCGACGACTATCGCAAGGGCGGCGTGGACGTCGTGGCGCCGGGCGTCAACGTCACGAGCACCGGCATCACAGGTACCGGCTCGATGACGGGCAGCGGCACCCACTATGCCGTGGCCTTCGTCGCGGGCACCGCCGCACTCGTCCGGAGCGCGTACCCGGAGTTGACAGCTCAGCAGGTTGCCCATCGGCTCCAGGCGACCGCCGACAAGATCGGCAGCGGAACGGCCCTCGACGGCCGCTTCGGCGCGGGAATGATCAATCCTGCCGAGTCGGTCACCAAGGTGCTCCCGGAGGAGGCCGTGTCCCCCGAATCCGACGAGCAGAGTCTGGCCCGGATCACCTCCGGAGCAACCGGCGGCCGGTCGGCGCTGCTCATCGTGGTGACGCTTGTCGCCCTTGCCGCGGCAGTCCTGCTGGTCGTCCGCATCCGCAGGCTGCTGCGGGACGAGGCGGTGCCCGAGGAGGAAGCCGTCGATCCGCCGGCCGGCGACGACACTCCGCCACCTGCCACGCGTCCGCCGGCGGTCAGGCCGGGCGCCCAGCGGGACACGACCCTCATCACCCCGGGAGCACGGCCGGGCACGAGGGACGGCGACCCCGCGACGCCTACCTCACCAACTCCGACCTCGTTCAGTCCCGACGCGAAGGCCGGCGTCCCGGTCTCGCCCGGGTCGTCCGAGCGGGGCACTGGCACTCCACAGGCGTCGACCGCGGACCGCGAGGCATCGGTGGGAGCGAAGTCGGACAAGAGCGCGGAATGACCACCGCCATGCCTGGAGGCCCACAACAGGCAGTAGGCGAACCGTGGATGTGAGGCGGGTGGCCGACGATGCCGGGCACGTCGAGGAGTTGCTGGGCCTCTATCACCTCGACGTGCTCGACGCGACGTCGGCAGCGCGGGTACGTGAGCACCTCGACGCGTGCGCCGCATGCCGGGTCGAGGCGGACCGGCTGTGCGAGGTGCTCGGCGTGCTGGCGCTGCTGACCGACCAACGGGAGACGCTTGTCAACGCGTACGGGGCCCTCGGCACCGCAACACCGCCGGCGTTCCCGGAGCACTTCGCGCCTGTCGAGGAACCCCAGGACGAGTCCCGTCGCCCGCGGCGTCTGCCCTGGACCCACCGGCTCGGCCGCGGCGAGGCGGCGGACACCCCCGCCGCACGCCCTCCAGCCGTCGCCGCAGCGCCCGAAGCGCGGCCCGCTGCCACACCGGCCGGTTCGCCTGTGGCTCCGGGACACCGTACGGGGACTCCACACCGCCCGTCGACGCCAGAGCCTTGCGCGCCTCCCCCCGAACCGGCCGAACGCCACGGCTCCGCCACACCGCCTGCCGGATCCGCCACACCGCCTGCCGGGTCCGCCGCACCACCTGCCGGATCCGCCGCACCGGCTGCCCGATCCGCCGCACCGGCTGCTGGCCTGCCCGCCTCGTCACCGGGCCTGCCCGCCTCGTCACCCGACCGGCCCGCACCAGCACCGGGCCGACCTGCCACATCGCCTGCCGGCATGCCCGCCGCGCCTTCCCTGCCGTCAGCTGCCGTTGCCGCGCGCCCGGCACCGGGCCCGGCCGCCGCGGCGACGCATGTGTCGCCTCCCCGGTCGTCGCTCCCGGCCGATGCGCCCGCGCCCGCCGCGACTGTCGCTCCGGGTGCGCGGCCCGCGCCTGTGGTCGACGCTGCTCCCGCCGCCGAGGTGCCGGCACCCGCCGCGCCCAGGCCCGCGGTGGTCAGGCAGCCCCGGCCAGCCGGGCGCACGCGAGCGTTGGTGGTCTCCATCGGGATGCTGGCCACCACCGTGACGCTGGGGGGTCTGGCCGTGGGTGCGCTGCTGCGCGACGGCGACGAGTCGACAGCGCCCGGCGTGCCGATAGTCGTCAGCGCCGCGGCCTCGGCGACGGACGTGGACAGTCACGCCGAGTTGGCCGTATCGCTTACTCAGGCGAACGGGTCGGTGCAGGTGCGGGCGACGGTGACCGGCCTGCAGAAGGATGTCGGCTACCGGCTGTACGGCTACAGCCTCGACGGCACCCGGTGGCCCGTCGTCAACTGGACCGGCGGGGCCGGCAAGGTGCAGGAGGTCACCGGCACGGCGCCCGTCGCGATCGCCGACGTGTCGCACTTCGTGGTGCTGCGCAGTGACCGGACCACAGTGGTGACGGTGTACCTGTCGAAGAGCGAGGGCGCGAACCTCGGGCCGAACGGCAGCTGACCGGGGTCCGAGCCGCCGCGTGACGGCCCGGACTCCGCCGCTCAACAGTCGTAGACCGCCCCGAGGACACGTTCGAGCTGCTGCGCCTCGCCCGCCTTCCCGGCGGTACCCAGATCCTTGATGACGTCGCCCAGCGCGTCGACCCAGGTGCGCTTCATCGTGGCGTCGAGGCGGGGCTTGTTCTCGGCGACCCACGCCCCGACGTCGGTGAACCGCCCGGCACGGGCCAGGTCGACGGCCTTGAGCAGTGCCGAGGTGAAGTCGAACTGGTTACGCGCGCTGACGTCGGTAGCGCCGCGGCCGGTGGCCTCGACGAGCGTCTGGAACTTCTCGGTGATGGGGACGTCGGCCTTGACCCCCGCGTCTGCCAGCTCGTAGACGCTCGAGATCACCGCCTTCGGGCGTTCCTCAATTGTCGCCTCGTGGTAGCGCGGCACCACGTCGGTCTCGGGACCGAACGTCAGCAGCGGGTCCACGATGCCGGCTCGCATGCTGGTCTTGACCCGCTGCGCCATTCCTTCGGCAAGCGCCTTGTTGGCCTGGGTGAGATAGGTCGCGGGTGCCGACCGGAGACGGTCGTACTGTTCGCGGACGGACAGGCCCCCCCAGACGAACTCGCCGAACTCCTCGTCGGCGCGCGGAATCCGCGGGTCCCGGTGCAGCTTCGCGGCGGTTGCCGCAAGCTTGTCGTCGAGCTTGGGGCTGGGCTGGTCGGGGCGCTGACTACGGGGCACCGTGCGATCCGCGGGCTGGACGTGCCAGGGATTGTCCAGGCTGACGCTGAGCCCACCGGCCGCGGCCGGCGCCGAGTTGGCAAGTGCGCCGCCGTAGGGTGCTATCGCGTCGAGCAGCTCGTCGCTGACCACACCCTTCGTGAAGACAGTGACCTGGGTGCGGCCCTGCGCGAACTGTTCGAGCACCTCATTGAGTTCGGTGATCTGCGTCGACGTGGGGGCCTGGCGGGCCGGGGTGCTGAGCCAGAAGTAGACCTGACCCGGATTGTTCTCGGCCAGTCTGAGCAGATCCCGGGGCGGTGCGCCCTTGGCGACCAGACCGCCGGTGTCGCTGACCAGGTTCGCGGGGGCATTCTGCGGGTGCGGCATCTTCTCCTGGGCGTCTGCCAGCCAGTTCGGCTTGGCATCCAGGTCGGACTCGTGGAACGAGGAGCCGAGGCTGCTCTGCGCCGACGCGGGCGAACCGGGCGCGGCGACAGTGAGCTCTTCGAACCACACCCGGGTCTGCCGGTGCAGGGCGTCGTCGTCGAGACCGACGGCCGGCTTCAGCAGGCCGTCGGGCAGCTGCGAGGCGTCCAACCGCGAGCCGCGGGTCGAGGCCGAGGCGACCAGATCCTCGGCGGTGGGCAGCTGGTCGGCCTGCCCCGGGTGCAGGTAGCGGAAGCGGGCGAGCGCTTCGCCCAACATGGTGACGAGCGGCGCACGCACCGCCTCGGCACGCGTCAGACCGGCGGCGACGGCCTGCTCGGGTAGGCCGTTGAGCTTGTCGATTCCGGCTCGCAGCGCGTTGTGGCCGTTACTACCGCCCTCTACGTGGATCTTCAGGGGAACGCGCGGCCCGTAGGTGCGCGACAGATCCGCAGCCTTCCACGCGACGTTGTCGACGAATTGCCGCAGCGCCCCCGAGTTCAGCGTCGGCTCGAGTTTGCGCGCCCCGGAGTCGACGGCGAGCGCCGCGGGCGGCTCGAACGTGAAGGGCTTGAGCCACTGCTGGTTGCGGTCGAACTCGGCCCTGAGGCTGAACTCGTCGCTGTCGAGTCGACCGGTCGGCGAGAAGGCGTGCGCCCACTCCCACGTTCCGTCCTCGGAATGCACGAACAGGTAGTGGTGCTTGTCCGCCCACGGTTTGTGCCACGTGCCGTCCACCCGCGTGCGCTCTCCGACGCTTCCGGTGTCGGGGTCGCGGAGCGTTTCGATGTAGTGGTCGTTACCGATCACCCGGTCGCGCCAGGTCTGCCTGGGCACGAACGCGCCGGCGTCCGGCTCCTGCGGCGTGAAACGCGTGCCGGTGAGACTGCCCCAGAGGTTGGTGCCGTGGACGTTGATCTTCACGTAGGGCGCATCCGGCTTCGACATCGACGCCTTGTAGGCGAGAATCGACCGTCCACGCGCGTCGGTCTGCGGCACCGAGGCGGGTATGGCCTCGTCCGGCACCAGGGGGGTGGAGGTCGACGGAACGATCTTGTCGGCCGGGTTCCGGTTGCCGATCACGTCCAGAATGACGTTGCGCAGGTCCTCACCGTCGATCTTCACTGCGGGTTTCGGCGGGAACAGGACGAACGCCACGCCAAGGCCGAGCTGGACGGCGAAGTCGGTGCCGATGTTGATCAGTCCCATCAACTCCGGCTCGCCCTTGGCGGCGGTGACGATCTGCTGGACGGTGCCGACGTTCTTGAGCTTCTGCTTGAGTTCGTTATACAGCTCCGTCCAGAGCCGATCGCCGAGCCGGCGGTAGATCTCCTTTTCCGGGATCGTCGCCCCGTGCTGAGCCGCCTTCATCTCGGCGATCTGCTTCTCGAGCATCTTGGTGCGTTCCTCGAAGAAGCCCTGGAAGATCTTGGTGAGACCTGCGGAGATCACCGGCCAGCCCGGGACGTACGCGCCGGCGAAGCCCGCCGCCGCCAGGAAGAGCTCGAAGCCCCTCTGGTACGAGGCGGCGATGGACTTCGCCATGAGGGCAGGCTGGATGTCCGCCAGCAGGAGCGCTTTCGTGCTGCTGTTCTTCTTCTGGAACTCGTTCGCCTGATACTTCTCGAACTCCCGCAGGGCGATGATGCCGGCGCCCTTGCCGACGAAGCCGACCGCCGCCGGAACCGCGGCCAGTCCGGTGGGCACGAAGACGCTTGCGGTCCACCCGAGCGAGCCCTCGACCATGCCGATCACCTGTTGCAGGGCCTTCCTGGTGTTGCTGGCCTCGCCTCGCACGGCGGCCTTCACCGCGGCGTCGGTCACGAGGTCGCGCATGTGCTTCGCGATCTCCTCCGCGACGTGCGCGTAGCCCTCGATCGCTCTGGCGATGTCCGCGACCCGTTCCTCGGCCGCCCGCCGGTCCAGCACCGGGTTGACGGTGGCGCCGGTACGGGGAGCGGGGATGCTCGCGAGCGCCCCGTGCAGACCGCTGATCGCGTGGTGCAGTTCGATGCGGTGTTTGCGCACATGCAGGCGGTCGCCCAGCGTCGCCTTGACGAAGCCCAGCTTGCCGAGGTTCTTCAGGGAGCCGGCCAGATGCTCACCGTGGTCGATCTGCCGCTCCAGCAGCGCGCGCAGGTCGCGGTTGAAGACTATGTTGTCGTCGACCAGCGGGCGGGCTCGCTTCAAGCCCGGCTTCGGGTCCTCCAACCCGGTGGTCGTCAAGGTCCGTACGATCTGGTCGACCGGGGACTCCGACGGGCCGAGGTGCAGCGCGACGCCCGAGGGCAACCTGTGGAAGGCCCGCGATGCCTCCACCGCACGGGCCATCTCCTCCCTGGTCGGCACGCCGGTGCCCGGCAGGTAGTGGCCGAGCGCCTCCGGTTCCGCGTCGGGCGACATCCCCGGTCGGTAGGCCCGGAACTGGTTCGCGCCGGTCTGCACCAGCTGGGGCCGTCCGTCCACCCAGACGGTCTCGGCCGTGAACACCTTCGCCGGCGCGGTGGAGCCCTCTGGCGCCTGCACGACGAAAACCTCGGTGTCGGCGCCCACGACCGTCATCTCGGGCCGTTGGCGGAACAGCTCCCGCAGCGTCCCGGTGCTGACGATCTCGCAGGCGATGATGTCGGCCGCGGCCGTGCCCGCCGGGATCTGCGCGCTGATCGTGCCGGACGTGGCGTAGGCGGTGTCAGTGCTGCGGATGCCGCCACGAACGGTGTCGCCGGCATCGTTGCGGTAGCCCTCTCCGAGGACGACGAAACCGCCCCGCTGCAGCCGCACCTCCGACAGATCCCGAACGAGTTCCGACCCGGGCACGCCGAACACCACTCCGTTGCCCTGCGCCAGCGGTGTCGTGGTGGGTTCGCCGACCAGCGGCTCCAAGGTGGTGGCCGGGGTGG
Source organism: Micromonospora sp. DT63 (assembly GCF_049841615.1). Taxonomy (NCBI): domain Bacteria; kingdom Bacillati; phylum Actinomycetota; class Actinomycetes; order Micromonosporales; family Micromonosporaceae; genus Micromonospora; species Micromonospora sp. DT63. The sequence goes on from NZ_JBNCKQ010000001.1 coordinate 1,455,674, forward strand.
CGAGGTGCTTGACGAAGTAGTTGCCGTTCTTGCCGACCTTGAAGAGCTGCCACCGATTGCTCCCGCTCTCGCGCAGCTGATAGTAGTTGCTCCTGCCCAGGATCGGCCGGTAACGCCGACCGGGACGGTCGGGGCGGGTGTACGTCTGCTCCCACGCGTTCACCTGCGGGCCGCGAGCGACCCAGTTGTCGCCGACGTAGTAGTCGCGGCCCCGGACATACTGCGGCGCCGGGGCCTGGGTGGCCTGTTGAGTGGCGACAGGCCCGGTCGTGGTGGTACCGCCGTGCTCGGAGCTGGTGTCGGAACCGGCGACATACCCGGTGTCGGCCACCCCCGTCGTGTCTCGCACGCTCGACGGCTCGGACATCTGGTACGGCGACGCGGTGACCGGCTGCGCCGTCATGCGCAGGCCGGAAGAGGCGGTGGTCACCGGCCCGCGGCCGGCGCTGACGGATGCGGCCGGGAAGGACCGGGTGTAACCGGAGCCGTTCCCGATAGCGGAGCCAGAGCCGGAAGCGCCGCCGAAGCGGGCCGCCCCCATGGCTGACGACTCCGCCTGTTGGCCATCGAGGACCTGGCGGATCCGGGCAGCCTGTGCGCTGGTGGCCCACCGAGACTCCATCCGGCCGGTGGTGCCGACCACGTGCTGGTAGTACTGGCCGCCCTCCGACACGTACCAGCGGATACCGTCGACCTCGTAGAAGTCGGTGAGCTGCCGCTCGAACTGCTCCTGGGCAGCGATCTCGGACGCGCTCGGGGCAGGACGGTAGGCCAGGGTGGTGCGCAGCCCTTCCTGGGCCACCGGGGCGGCAGTGGTGTCCTCCCGCAGCGCCGTCGGCGTGCGCCGCTCGACGTCGGGAAGGTGGCCCCAGAGCCGGGTGGCCGAAGTCCCCGAGAGGCCGAGTTCGGCGCTCTTGCCGGCCTGGGCGGCCTTGACGCCCCAGGCCTTCATCTGAGCCAGAATCTCCGTCATCGCCGGCGTGACGTTCCTGGGCTTACGGCGCGTCGGATCATTGCGCCATTCGCTCGGGATCACGTCCCGCAGTTCCTGCCAGAGTGCCCCCTCGATGGCGGGCGTGAGGTCACCGCCGGGAGCCTGGAGCAGCCGCTCAGCCTGCTTGGCGTGCTTGAGGACGGTGGCCTCGCTGATCCCGGGCGTGTACTCGCTGATCGCCCGGGCGTTCTCCAGACGTGTGTTGAGCCGCTGGACGATCTCGGTCCATTCACGCGGTAGCTGGGTGTTCGGCTTGCGGGTGGCCGCATACTGCTCGCTCAGCTCCCTGAGCCGCAGCGCGTCCGGGTCGTTGCGCAGATCCTGGCGTACGGTGCGGACGTCACCGGCCACTGTCGGCTCGAAATCCACGAACGTGCGCTCGTCACCGCTTGTCGACGGGGTCTCGTAGTTGCGACGGTCGTGTGGCCGCTCCCCCACGCTCTGGAGGCCGTACTGCGGTGCCGGGCCTTGGACGGACCCCTCGGGCGCCTGCTCGTTCGACCAGGCGGAGTAGTTGGTGCGGAAGTCCCCGGCGAGCATTTCCTCGAGCCGGCTCAGCACCCAGTGCCCCTGCGCCTGCGGCTGATATGGATCGGTGGCGACCTGTGGCCGGTGACGCAGCAAGCTCTCGAAGGCCGCGTCGTAGGCCGCACCCGGATTGGTGTTGTGCTGCACGCCGTGCGTGCCGTTCAGGTGCTCTAAGCCGAGCAGGCAGGCGAGACAGGGCCGCATACGCCCATGGATCGCGAAGTCGCCCCAGATCGTCTCGCTGGTCAGTCCGGATCGGTCGACAGCGATCATGAGCTTCTGTTCAGCGTGCATGTTGGGCTCGGGGCTGTGCCGCAGGAGGATGATCGCGTTCTGGAGGTCCGGCGAGGTGAGCGCGTGTCGGACCGCCTCGCGGTCCGACGCGTCCACAGTCACGGTCGGCCCATCGGAGGAGAGGATGTTGGTGACCGCATTCGCGGGGCGCGGATGTGCCACGTCGGCGGACCCGTCGAGCTTGTCGACCGCGGCGTTGAGACGGCGTTGCGCCTCGATGCGCTCCTGTCCCTTGTAACGGGCCCGACCACGTTCGTGGATCAGGGTGCGGACCGGGTGTTGGGGCAGGTCTCTGGCCCGCTCGCCCAGCAGTCGCGTCGTCGTGTCGCTGTTCGAGGCGATGACCAGCCGGCCGTTGATGATCATCGCCTGCATTTCGAAGTCGCGGTCGCTGGACGCGATGGTGGCTTTGTTCGCGTCGCGCAGTTGTTGTCCGGCGTCGTGGAGCGCCAGTGACAGGTGCCGCAGCGACTGGCCAACCGCGTCGGCTGGCGAGTTCTTGTAGGAGCGGGGATACCTGAAATTCACCTGGTCCGTCGAGCGCCCTTGCTGCGGCAGCCTGCCGAAGTCCAGGGAGAAGCGGGTCAAAATGGCCCGGATCTGCGCCATGACATTGGCGTCGACTGTCGCCGGGCGCTTGGTGGCGGCCTTCTGCCCGTCGCTGTCGGACTCGTGCCGCCGCTTGTTACGGTCACCGCCGCCCTTGTCTTCCCGGCCACCGCTGCCGCTGCTCCTGCCGTGTTTCGTCGACTGCCGGCCCGCGTAACGGACGCCGCCGGGGCCGACGAGGCCGGGGTCGACCAGCGCCCGCACCGTCGACCCCGACTCCACAGCGGTCGCGACGGCGGTGACCTGTCCGTTGCCGTCCACGAGCAGCATGCGCGCGTCGACGAGGTCGCTGGCGACCTCGTCGGCGGGACGGACGGCGCCCACCTCACCGGCCCGAAAATCGACAGCCTGCAGACCCTCGGCGGTGTCTCGGAAGGCCACCGCGTGGCCGATCGAGCCGGGACGCCCCACCAGGGCGAACACCGTCGCTCCCCGGCTCCCCGCCGGTGCGCCGCGCAGTGCCTGCGACACGGTCGAGAGCGAGTCGAACGCGCCCCACTGCCTGTCGGTCACCGCGGCGAAGGGGTCGGGCGACGGGTCGGGGGAACGGGTAAGCGTGCCGGGGAGCGTCGCCAGGTCGTCGGCCGCCTGCCCGGTGCGGACACTGCCGTACAGATCACGGGCGAGGTTGCGGACGCCTGTGACGCAGGCGGCGAGGTCGGCCAGGTTGATCGGCGGCAGCTGCGCGACAAGCGTGGCGAGGCTCGCCGCCGAACGGCCGAGCTGCCCCGGCATGGTGACCGTCATCGTGTCGAAGGTGCGGGGAAGCGGCGCGGCGGTCGCGGCCCCGTCGGAGAACCGCAGCACGGACAGGCCGTCCGCGGCCGCGATCACGTGGTAGGCCTGCGGCGGCGCCCCGGCCGCGGATGTCACGTCCACGACGGCGCGCTCCCCCGGCCGCAGCGTCTCGAGGTGGGTGAGCAGGGCCGGGAGGCTGGTGACCCGGCCGGTGTCGCCGGTGGGGCGTACCTCGGTGAGGTCGGCGTGCCGGGGGTTCACCATCGCGGCAGGTAGGCCGATCCAGGCGACGTCGCCGTCGAAGCGCAGTTGCCCGGACATCGCGGGGTGAACCGGCCCGACACCGGTGCGGACCGCAGTGGTGAGGGTGTCCGCGAGGTGCTGCTTCGGCAGCACGACCACGCCCGTCGCGAGGAGCGGATCCGTCGTCCGGCCGGCGGCGTCGACCGGCAGCACGTACTGATCGGCTGGATCGAGCAGGTCCGTACGGCCGGGCAGCCGCACGGGGAGCCCGAGCCCCGTCCAGGCGTCGACCCCGGCACGGGTGACAGACCTCGTCACATCCGGAGCGAGGGTCTGCACCATCCGGGCGAGAGTCCCCACGTGCTCCCGGGCCAGGGCGTCACCGATGCGGGTGGCGCCCAGGGAACCCTCACCGAGGTGCACCTGGACGATGCCGGGCAGCTCCGGCGCTTCGAGCACCCGGGTGGGTACCTCGGCGGTGGGGTCGATGCCGAGGTGCAGGCCCGAGGGGACGGGGGTGTAGCCCTCGAGACAGATCGCCGGAATGTTGCCAGCCATCAGGCGTACTCCTGCCAAAGGTCGTAGTGCCGGATCCGTGCGTCAGTAGCAGGTGGCGATGTCCTCAAGGAGGTGCCTGAGGCTTTCCTGCGCGGAGGCCGGGACACGCGGCTGCACCTCCTCCTTGATGATGTAGTGCCAGCCGACCCGGTCCTGGCCGGTCAGGCAGTCGATAGCGGTGACCAGGTCGTGCGGCGAGACGCCGCCACCCCAGCGAACCGGGTCGATGGTGCGCAGGAGCGCCTCGGCGACCGTGGCGTGCGCGCGGTACAGCTCGGGTGCGCCAGGCTTACGCGCGGCCCGCTCCCCCTCCAGCTCGCCCTTGCCGGCCAGCACGTCGAGGACGGCGCCGGGGGCGAGCCGGGTGACGCCCTCGTCGAGCATCGCCTGGACGAGCTGACGCAGCCACAGCAGACCGTCCTGGAAGGGGCCCTGCGACCCGAGCACCTGCCGGTTGCTGAGATAGCCGAACAGCAGCGACTCGTCAGCGGGCGTCGCTTGCGGCACCCGCTCGGCAAGCAGCGAAGGATCCGTCGGGGCGATCGGCGCGGCATGGAGATCGGTGGACGCGCGCGATGCCACCTCCAGTACGACGCCGAACGCCGGCAGCGCTCGATCCGGCACGAAGAACGGATGGTCCTTGAGCAGGAGACCGTCCGGGCCGACGGCGGTGGCCCGCGCCCGGTACGCGTCGACAAGCGCCCGCATGGCGTCGAGCGACTCGGGCATCAGCAGCTCGACCCGGTTCTCCCGGAAGTAGCGTTCGGCGTCCGGCCAGCTCGGCGACGCGAGAAATTCGCGCAGCACCTGAGGCGCCTGCGCCACGGGCGTCCTGGAGGCAAGCTGACCGGCGTGGTCGAGGGCACCGCTGGACAACACCGAGTAGCGCTCCGGCAGGCCATCGCCGTGCACCGTCCAGCCCTCGAGATCACCGAGCTTGTCCGTGCTCGGCACGACAGTCACGCCGCCGTACTGGTTGCGGACCAACCACATCAGGTCGTCGTTGTGCTCGGTCGCCACCACCACCGGAGGGCCCGCGGATCGCTTCAGCGACTCGTTGAGTGCCGTTTTCAGCTCGCCGTCCAGCGTCGAACGTCCGTCGAGAGGCTGCCCGCGGCGTACGTCCACGGCGACGACCGGACCGTCGTAGCCGCCGACCACCTCAAGGATCTGCCGGCGGATGGCCGTGCGGGCGCCCTCCGGCCAGGCGCCGACGAGCAGGGACTCCCCCTGCGGCCGGGCGTGCATGGAGACGAGCGGTGCGGTCTCGGTCGCTGCCTCGACCACCGGCAGGTACGGGTTGCCGAGATTGTCGACAAGCAGCGCCGTGGACCGCTGTCGCTCCAGGATTGCGGTGTGCTCGTTCAGAGAGCCGTCCGGGTGGGCGGGCAGGAGAGTTCCGTGCGCCAGCGGGTCCGCCCAGTACATCTGCCCGTCGGCCGGAGAGCGGACGAGCCAGAAGGCGCGCGGGTGCGCGTCGCCGTCGGCCCAGCCGTTGATCAGCGCCGCGGCGGCGCGTCCCTCGGCCACCTCGGACCACACCGTGTCCGCACCCAGGTGCGTCAGCCGGCTCTGCAGCAGGTCCTCGAGCATGCCGAGCGAGACCGGGCGGGGCGAGTCCAGCAACCCGTCGATCTCACCGCTGGGCAGCGTGCCGAAGAGGGCGTAGTGAGCAGCGGCGACAGTGGAGAGGTCGCCCGGCCAGGAGCCGGCAGGTGCCGGATTGTTCGCCAGCCACTCCCCCAACCGCTCGATCGACGCCGGGACCAGCGACGTCTCCAGGTTCTCCAGGGCGGTCCGCTGAGCCGTGGTGCTCTCCGGCATGAGCCGGTAGGTCTCGGCGATCGCGCCGACCGGGGCCTCCCGGCCGTCCGGACCGGACGCGAAGATCCGCTCCTCCGGCAACAGGCCCAGCGCGACAGCGTCCAGCGGCGCGTGCAGCGCCACACCCAGGTCACTCTGCACGTTGAGCAATGTCTCGGGGTCGGTGACCAGTGTCGCGGTCCCAGGATCGACCAACGCCACCACCACGTCCAGGCCCTTGTTCACAAGGCCGCGCAGGTGCTCGCGTACGCCGGCCGACGACGCCTGGTCGATCGGCAGGAAGACCGAGACGTCGCCGGAGGTCACAGTCGTTGCGATCAGGTCGGTCAGCCGCGCGTCCAGCGGGGCCGCCGCCGAGCCGGTCCGTAGCAGCACCTTGCCCGGACCCGCCACGTTGAAGAACTGGAGACAGTCCTCGAGCACACCCATGCCGGTCTTCCCTCCGCTGCCCTTTGCTTCGCCGCTACTGGCCGAGCACCGAGAGCGCCTCGGTCAGTTGGCCCATTCGCTCCTCGGTGAGTTGGCGCAGCTGCGCACCGGCGTCCTTGAGGGCCTCCAGCACGAGTTCCTCGATCTCCTCGTGGCCGCCGCGCTCCAGCAGGTCCGGGGCGAGCCGAACGTTGCGGAACTCGGCACTGGCGGTCATGGTCACGGCCACCGCACCGTCATGGGAGGTGCCGACGACCTCACTTTCCGTGAGGCGGTCCCGCATGCTCGCCATCTGCTCCGAGACTGTCCGCGCCCGCTCAAGCATCAGATCCAGCTCGTTCGACGCCATCACGTTCCTCCTTCGGCAAGGTTCACGGCACGCTCCCACGAGACGCGGGATCAGCTGCCAGGTCCCCGAAGGGGGACATGCGAAGGCCGCCGCCGGATCCCGGCGGCGGCCTCGCGTCACGCTCAGCTTTTCCAGGTACGCACGTTGGCCCACTCGCTGTCGGCGTAGTTGTTCCACGACACGTTCATCGCCGCCGCGATCTGACCAAGCACGCCGGTCGGGCCGAAGAGGCCGTCAGCGGCGATGTTCCACTCGTTCTGCAGGCCCTGGTAGTACGACTGCGCGGGGCCCTCCCAGGTGTCCTGCAGGGGTGACAGCTTGCTGATGAGGGCATCCAGCTGACCGACGATCTCGGTCGCCTTGGTGTTGAGCTGCCGGCCGGCGAGCTCAAGCTCCGCGGGGACGCGAAGGTTGCTGGTGGTGGGGTCTGCCATTGTTCGCTCCTGATCCTGGGTCTCTTAGAGGCGGGCGCCGGGGATGTCGCCGTTGACCGCGACCAGGCTGGCGACGTTGGCCTGCTCCGCGTCGACGTAGTTGGTGAAGTTGCCACGCAGGCCGGACGCGATGTCGGTGAGCGCGTCGTGCAGCATCTTGCCGAACACGTCGAAGTCGTGCATCAGGATGTTGAACTGATCCGACGCCACGCCGTGCCAGGTCGCTTGGAGGTTCACGACGTACGAGCGCAGCGCCGCCAGCTCGCCATCGATGTCGGATGCGGTGCTGTCGCAGCTCACCGCCGCGTCGGAAATCATCTCCGGTGTTACGAGAATGTGGTCCATTGCCATTCCTTCCGTCGGCTCTCGTCTGTCAGGACTTGGTGTTCGTCAGGTTCTGGGTGTTCGTTCCCTCGGCGCCGACATAGTTGTCGTACGACTTCTGCATCGCCAGGATCGCGTCGTCCAACAGGCCCTTGGTGTCGGTCGTCAGCTTGCCCATGTCCTTGACGAGCTCCTGGTACTTGGCTCCGGACGGGCTCACCCAGACGGTGCCGATCATTTCCTCGAAGAACAACTTCATGGTTCTGAGATTGCTCTCGATCATGTCCCGCTCTCCCGCGATCGTCTTGATCGCGGCGCCGAGCTTCGGGATCTCGATGGCGTAGTCCGCCCGCTCCCCGTTGACGATCTGATAGATCGGCTTGCCGTCCTTGTCGGTGCCGACCACGGTGCCGTCGCCGAACTTCGACTCGATGATCCCGTCGGCCTTGTACGTGATGTCGACGGTGTTGCCCTTGCCGTCGTACCCGTGCGTCGGGCGACCGCCGGCGTCGAACTCGTCGTAGGTCCAGCCGTTCGACTGCATCGTCTTCACATCGCCGTTGGCGTCGCGGGTGACGATCGTGCCGTCGCTGTAGGTCCACACCGCGCTGCCGTCCTGGGCGTAGACGATCTTCACCGTGTTGTCGCCGTCGTCCTCCTTGCCCGCGGTCGGTCGGCCCTGGGAGTCGAAGGCGGCGAACGTCCAACCACCGGACTGCATCAACGTCACGTCGCCCGCACCGTTGCGCTTGAGAACCGTGCCGTCGCCGTACTTCCAGGTGCTCGACCCGTCCGGGGCGTAGATGACGGACACCTCTTGTGCCGGCTGGCCGTCCCTGGCCGGGACCGTGCCGTGAACCGGCCGCCCGTCGGCGTCGAAACTGTCGTACGTCGTCCCGTCGGCCAGAATCTGCTTCGTGACGTTGCCGTCGGGATCGCGGTAGACCCTGGTGCCGTCGCCCTCGTACGTCCAGATGCTGGTGCCGTCGCTCGCGTAGCTGATGCTGACGGCCTGGCCGCCGACGGTGCCGTGGGTGGGCTTGCCGTCGGAGTTGAACTGGTCGTAGACCGAGCCGTCGGCCAACTCCTGCCGGACGACGGTTCCGTCCGCGCTCCGAAAGACCTTGGCGCCGTCACCCGCGTACGTCCAGACGCTGCTGCCGTCGCCGTTGTAGGCGATGTCGACGCCCTGACCACCCACCGTGCCGTGCGTCGGCTTCCCATCCGCGGTGAACCGGTCGAACACCGCACCATCAGCCGTCACCTGACGCACCACGTCACCATCGGCGTTACGGGTCACCGTGGTGCCATCACCGTACGTCCAGACGCTGCCACCGTCGCCGCTGTAGGCGATGTCG